>AOIR01000038.1 GCA_000337115.1 Natrinema thermotolerans DSM 11552 | reverse complement strand
CTCGAGTCGGCCCTCGAGCGGGCGGAGACGGCCGCGCGCGAGCGCCACGACGACGCCGACCGGATCTTCGTCGCGGGCGGCGCGACCGTCTACGAGGCGTTCCTGCCCGCGCTCGACCGACTGATCGTGACCGAGATCCACGACGACCCCGAGGGCGATACCTCTTTTCCGGAGTGGGACCGGTCCGAGTGGGACGTCGTCTCCCGAGACGATCGGGACGGGTTCTCCTTCCTCGAGTACGCGCGTCGGGAAGGGAAGTAGCGCCGTCGGAACCGTCACACAGCTGTTTCTGACCCGCGTCTATCGCCGTAATCCGGGTTTGGTCGATGGCAGCGGCGTATGAGGGGGGCATGGCGGGACCGCGTTCACGACGCGTGACAGTACACGAGCGGAATCCCGGACACCGTCTCTCGCGGGCCAGTTCGCGTCTTTCGCCCTGTCACCGGCCGATGTAATCGAGCGCACAGTAGTCACGGTCGACGGCTACGACTGTGAACAGTCCGAGCGGTCGTGATCGGGGACCCAGTACTGACAGTCACGAAGCGCGAGGAGTAGCGGCTGCTGACTTCCTGCCGAACAGTCCACGGAAAGCGTTTGTTTCGCTATATGGTCAGTTTCAGGTCGCCACTCGCTATCGCAAAACCACGAGAGGGCGACGCTATCGCCGTCGACTCTTGGAACGAACGACGGTGACCGGCACCCAGTGAGGTGTCATTCACAACCTCACACGTGACGGGTTTAACGAAACCGAACGACGCCATCGGAATTCCGTTGCGATGAATAAACAATCATTTCTGATAGGTTCCCCGCCGCGTCCCGTAACCCGGCGAAATAGGCCACTAAATACCGTATTAGCGGGTCTGTTCGTAGAAAATTCGAAATAGAGTGTGAAACGATGGTTCCGACTTATGCGAAAATCGGGCCAAGGAACGTCTACCCCGAACAGGGGACTCAGAGTGAGAGACATGACAGAAGAAACTGACAGCGGACTATTCGGCGACTCGCGGCGATCGTTCATGAAAAAGAGTGCGCTCACGGCGGGCGCAGTAGCGCTCGGGACTGCGGGCGCGGGGACTGCGACCGCTCAAGACGATGGCGGGAGCGGAAGCGTGGTCGTGTTCGGCGACGACTACGAGCCCGGCGTCGACTTCACCGTCGCGTCGGCGCTGAACGACGGCACGAAAGACGAACTGTTCCAGGAGATCGGTGCCGAAGACGAGTTCGACACGCCCGACGACTGGGACGTCTACCTCATCAACTACGACGTCGGCGGATCCGCGCCGTCGCTGGGCTTCCTGATGACCGAAGACGTCGACCTCAGTGCCGGCGATAGCGAGACGATGGGTGCGGACGGCCAGTTCCGCAACGCCGAACTGGACATGGTCGAGGCCACGCCAGGTGAAACCGGCGGTGGCGGCGACGGCGGTGACGGTGGCGACGGCGGCGAACCCGCGGCGGACGAAGAAGACGGCGGGATGGGCGGCGGCAACGAGACCGACGGCGGTAACGGCGGCGGCAACTAAACCGCCCGTTTTTCGATTCACTCCCTTTTGTTCACAGTCGGTAACGGTTCCAGCCGTCGCTCTCGACGCGGAGTTCCGTAGACGAGAGCCCAAGCCGATGCCGAGTCCACGTTCGGTCGAGCGCCCGGTCTTGGACGATAGAGCAGCCGGCGATCGCCATCGTTTCGAAGAAACGGCCCGTTTCACCCCGGCACTCGACGAGTCGGTGAGACGACTCTGCGGGAGCCGATTCGCGTACGTTCGTGTCAACGCGACGGGTGTCACACAGCCGATTCGGAGCTGTCGTGGCGGACTCCGATTCGATTCGTTCCCCGACCGATCCGTCCCGGCGACTCGCGACTCCCGTTGCCACCGTCCGGCAGTGGTCAACCGGCACACCGACAAATAACGGGTCCAGGCCGACATACTTGCGGTTCTCGACGGATTCAAATCACGGGGGCCCCAATTCCGGTCATGGCAACCGACGATTTCTCGGACGCGATCCGGGAGTTCGAACACGACGGCGAGACGTACAAGATGGCCGATCTCACGGTCCTCGAGGAGCAGGGGCTCTGTGACCTCGAGAAACTGCCGGTGAGCATCCGGATCCTGCTCGAGTCGGTGCTGCGTAACGCCGACGGAGAGACGATCGACAACGACGCCGTCCGGGCGGCGGCCTCGTGGGAACCCGACGTTCCGGACGCCGAGGTGCCGTTTACCGTCTCGCGGGTCGTCCTGCAGGACCTGACTGGCGTGCCGGCGGTCGTCGACCTCGCGGCGCTGCGCTCCGCGGCCGATCGCAAGGGCGTCGACCCGACGGTCGTCGAACCCGAAGTCCCCTGTGACCTCGTGATCGACCACAGCGTCCAGGTCGACCACTTCGGCAGCGACGACGCATACGAGAAGAACGTCGAAATCGAGTACGAACGTAACGAGGAGCGATACCGTGCGATCAAGTGGGCCGAACAGGCGTTCGACGAGTTCAACGTCGTCCCGCCGGGAACCGGGATCGTCCACCAGGTCAACCTGGAACNCCTCGGCCGCGTCGTCCACGAGCGCGAAGTCGACGGCGAGCAGTGGCTCGTGCCCGACACGCTCGTCGGCACGGACAGCCACACCCCGATGATCGGCGGTATCGGATCCGTCGGCTGGGGTGTCGGCGGTATCGAGGCCGAGGCCGCGCTGCTCGGCCAGCCGATCAACATGAGCCTGCCGGAGGTCGTCGGCGTCCGTCTGTCGGGCGACCTCCCCGACGGCGCGACCGCGACGGACCTCGTGTTGCACATTACCGAGCGGCTCCGTGAGGTCGGCGTCGTCGACAAGTTCGTCGAATTCTACGGTCCCGGCGTCTCGGAACTCTCCGTGGCGGACCGGGCGACCATCTCGAACATGGCGCCCGAACAGGGGTCGACCATCAGCATGTTCCCCGTCGACGAAAAGACCCTCGAGTACCTCGAACTCACTGGCCGCGACGAGGACCACATCGAACTCGTCCGCGAGTACCTCGAGGCACAGGGGCTGTTCGGCGAACAGGAACCGGAGTACACGGAGACCGTCGACTTCGACCTCGGCGACGTCGAACCCAGCCTCGCGGGCCACAAGAAGCCCCACGACCGAATCCCGATGGGCGACCTCGACGACCACTTCCCGGCCCTGCTCGAGGAGGAGGGCGTCATCGGTCCCGGCGGCGAGCCGGCGATCGGCGACGGCAGCGGCGCGAGCGCGGCGGACGCGACCGACGCTGGACCCGGACTCCCGCTCGACGAGAAAGTACCCGTCGAACTCGAGGACGGCACCGAGATCGAGATCGGTCACGGCGACGTCCTCGTCAGCGCGATCACGTCCTGTACGAACACGTCGAACCCGTCCGTGATGGTCGGTGCCGGCTTGCTGGCCCGTAACGCGGCCGAACGGGGACTCGAGGTGCCCGACTACGTCAAGACGAGCCTCGCGCCCGGGAGCCGCGTCGTCACGGAGTACCTCGAGCGCGCGGAGCTGCTCGACGATCTGGAGGAGTTGGGCTATCACGTCGTCGGCTACGGCTGTACGACCTGTATCGGGAACTCCGGGCCGCTCCCGGAGCCGATCGAGAACGCCATCGACGAACACGACCTCTGGACGACGAGCGTCCTCTCCGGCAATCGGAACTTCGAGGCCCGTATCCACCCGAAAATCAAGGCTAACTATCTCGCCAGCCCGCCGCTGGTCGTCGCCTACGGCCTCGCGGGACGGATGGATATCGACCTCGAGAACGAGCCGATCGGCACCGGCGACGACGGCGAGGCAGTCTACCTCGAGGACATCTGGCCCGACACCGAGGAGATCCGCGACACGATCCACGACAGCGTCTCCCCGGAGATGTTCGAGGAGAAGTACGCCAGCGTCTACGAGGGCGACGAGCGCTGGGAGGCACTCGACGCACCGACCGGCGCGGTCTACGACTGGGACCCCGAATCGACGTACATCCGCGAGCCGCCGTTCTTCCAGGACTTCCCGCTCGAGAAACCCGGCGTCGACAACGTCGAGGACGCCCGCGCACTGCTGACGCTCGGTGACACCGTCACGACCGACCACATCAGCCCCGCCGGACCGTTCGGCGAGGACCTGCCAGCCGGCCAGTGGCTCAAAGAGCGCGGCGTCGAACCCTACGAGTTCAACACCTACGGCTCGCGCCGTGGGAACCACGAGGTCATGATGCGCGGTACCTTCGCGAACGTCCGCATCAAAAACGAACTGCTGGACGGCAAGGAGGGTGGCTACACCGTCCACCACCCGACCGGCGAAGAGACCACCGTCTTCGAAGCCTCCGAGCGCTACCGCGAGGAAGACACGCCGCTGATCGTCATGGCCGGCGAGGAACTCGGGACCGGCTCGAGCCGTGACTGGGCCGCGAAAGGGACCGACCTGCTCGGTATCCGCGCGACCATCGGCAAGAGCTACGAGCGGATCTACCGTGACAACCTCATCGGCATGGGCGTCTTGCCCCTGCAGTTCCAGGACGGCGAGGGCTGGGAGGAACTCGGCCTCGAGGGCGACGAGTACTTCGAAATCGAGGGCTTAGAGGACGGCCTCGAGCCCAACGCCGAGCTGACCGTGACCGCCGAAGCCGACGACGGCACCGTCACCGAGTTCGAGGTCACCGCACAGGTCGACACGCCGATGGCTGTCGAATACGTCGAGAACGGCGGCGTTCTCCACCTCGTACTCCGACGACTGCTGCAGGAAAAGACGCAGTAGCGACCTCGAGACCGACGGATCCGGTCTTCAGTTTGCCGTTCGGTGACCGTAGTGGCCCGTCTGGCCGCAGACGGCGATAAACGGGCGATTGCAGCGCGGAGACCGTCGGATTACTGTCGGACGTATCGCGTCGGTGTGTGAGTACTATGGTGTCCCACGTCGTTCGTTGCCGGGAGGTGCCAACGCGATGCACGAACCCGATTCCACTCGACGGACAGCGCTGAAAGGACTCGCCCTCCTCGGTGCCGGTACGACCGGTATCGGCGTCGCAGCGGCCGAGGACCACCGTAACGGCGACGGGAACCACGGTGACGACCCCGGAGACGGCCAGCGGTCTTCCCCCTCCGGCCTCTTCGTCGCCACTCTCGAGCCCCGAGAGGGGGTCGAGACGGACGCACGAGGAACGGCGTTGGTCCAGGAACGTCAGGACGGGCTGAAGTTCGTTCTCCAGGTCTCGAACCTCGAGAACGCGTTTATGGGCCACGTTCACGAGGACGAGACCCTCGGCCCGATCGCCGTCTGGCTGTACGATTTCCTGACGCAGGACGAGCGCCTCGAGGAGGGCCGTTTCTCCGGGATCTTGGACGCCGGGACGATCACCGACGAGGCCGTCGCGGAGGGACGCGTGTCGGAGGCCGAATCGGAGACCGTCGACGATCTGCTCGGCAAGCTCGAGGCCGGCGAGGCGTACGTGAACGTTCATACGGAAGCGCATCCCAGCGGCGAAATCGCCGGGGCCCTCGTCCCGTTCGATCCGTCGGACGTGATGCGTCGCGGTGGTTTCGACGACGGTTCCGAATCGGACGATCCCTGATCCGAATCCGACACGTCCAGCGCGGGGCCGCGAACGGAGGCAGCGGCACCGTTTCGGAGCCGGTCGGTATCGGGCGCCGAACTGGCGATGTTTGTGCGAGCGAGTCGTGATCGGTGGGCGAATCGTTTCAGTGGCTCCGATAGCGATGCCGTCCGCCAGTCGCCGACGAGCAGCGGGCACGCCGGCCTTTTACAGCGGCCGGCCGTAGGGCGAGCCATGACCGACCCGACGCGGCGCAACCGGCTCGACGAGGAGGAAAGCCCCTACCTGCGCCAGCACGCGGACAACCCCGTCAACTGGCAACCGTGGGACGAGCAGGCCCTCGCGGCCGCGAAAGAGCGTGACGTGCCCATTTTCCTCTCGATCGGCTACTCGGCGTGTCACTGGTGTCACGTGATGGAGGAAGAGAGCTTCGCCGACGAGGCCGTCGCCGAGGTACTCAACGAGAACTTCGTCCCGATCAAGGTCGACCGCGAGGAGCGTCCCGATGTCGACAGCATCTACATGACCGTCTGCCAGCTCGTCCGCGGACAGGGCGGCTGGCCGCTCTCGGCGTGGCTCACGCCCGAGGGCAAGCCTTTCTTCATCGGGACCTACTTCCCGCGGGAGGGCAAGCGGGGCCAGCCCGGGTTTTTGGACCTCTGTGAACGGATCAGCGACTCCTGGGAAAGCGAGGAGGACCGCGAGGAGATGCAACACCGCGCCCAGCAGTGGACCGACGCCGCGACAGACCGCCTCGAGGAGACGCCGGATTCCGCGGGGGTCGACGCCGGCGGCGCCGCGGAACCACCCTCGAGCGACGTTCTCGAGGCGGCAGCCGACGCCGTCCTCCGGAGCGCCGACCGCCAGTACGGCGGGTTCGGGACCGGGCAGAAGTTCCCCCAGCCCTCGCGGCTGCGCGTCCTCGCGCGGACGTACGACCGCACCGGCCGCGAGGAGTACCGCGAGGTACTCGCGGAGACGCTGGACGCGATGGCCGCCGGTGGACTCGCCGACCACGTCGGCGGCGGCTTTCATCGCTACTGCGTCGACCGGGACTGGACGGTTCCCCACTTCGAGAAGATGCTCTACGACAACGCGGAGATCCCACGGGCCTTCCTCGCGGGCTACCAGCTCACCGGCGAGGACCGCTATGCCGAGACCGTCGCGGACACGCTGGCGTTCGTCGATCGGGAGCTGACCCACGACGAGGGCGGCTTCTTCAGCACCCTCGACGCCCAGAGCGAGGATCCCGAAACGGGCGAGCGCGAGGAGGGCGCGTTCTACGTCTGGACCCCCGAGGAGGTCCACGACGTCATCGCGGACGAGACCGACGCCTCGCTGTTCTGTGCCCGGTACGACATCACGGAATCGGGCAACTTCGAGGGGCAGAACCAGCCCAACCGTATCGCCCGGGTGTCTGAGCTGGCCTCGCAGTTCGACCTCGCGGAGAGCGAGGTCTTGAAGCGACTCGACTCGGCCCGGAAGCGGCTGTTCGAGGCCCGCGAGGAGCGGCCCCGGCCGGACCGCGACGAGAAAATACTGGCGGGCTGGAACGGGCTGATGATCTCGACCTACGCCGAGGCGGCGCTGGTACTCGGCGAGGACGAGTACGCCGAAACCGCCGTCGACGCCCTCGAGTTCGTCCGGGATCGGCTCTGGGACGACGAGAGTCAGCGCCTCTCGCGGCGCTACAAAGCTGGCGACGTCAAAGTCGACGGCTACCTCGAGGACTACGCCTTCCTCGCTCGTGGCGCGCTCGATTGCTATCAGGCCACCGGCGAGGTCGACCACCTCGCCTTCGCGCTCGAGTTGGCCCGGGTCATCGAGACCGAGTTCTGGGACGCCGACCGCGGAACGCTCTATTTCACGCCCGAGAGCGGCGAGTCGCTCGTGACGCGACCGCAGGAACTGGGCGACCAGTCGACGCCCTCGTCGACCGGCGTGGCGGTCGAAACGCTGCTCGCGCTCGACGAGTTCGCAGCGAGCGAGTTCGGCGACATCGCCGCGACCGTCCTCGAGACGCACGCGAACAAACTCGAGGCAAACGCGCTCGAACACGCGACGCTGTGTCTCGCCGCCGATCGACTGGCGGCCGGCGCGCTCGAGGTGACTGTCGCGGCCGACGAGTTGCCGACCGAGTGGCGCGAGGCGTTCGCGTCGCAGTACCTGCCCGATCGGCTGTTCGCGTTGCGGCCGCCGACCGAGGCGGGCCTCGAGACGTGGCTCGAGACGCTGGGGCTCGCGGACGCGCCCCCGATCTGGGCCGGCCGCGAGGCCCGCGACGGCGAGCCGACGCTGTACGTCTGTCGCGATCGGACGTGTTCACCGCCGACCCACGACGTGGACGAGGCGCTCGAGTGGCTCGGCGAGAACACCGCCGACGTCGGTTCGGCCGAGCCGACCGCCGACGAATCGGGGAGTCCGTTCTAGGGCTGTCGTACAGTCGGTTCGCAGTCAGTATCGGGGACTCCCGACCGAGACGGACGATTCGACCGACTCCGCACCCGCCCTCGTTACGCGAGTTCGTTCTCGAGTTGGTCGGCCAGCCAGACTGCCGGCGGCACGTCTTCTTCCTCGACGAACCGAACAATCTCCTCGCCGTCGTCGGTCTCGACGACGATCGTCGGGATGTACTCGATGTCGTACGCCTCGACGCCCGGTCCCTGCTTGTCCTCATCGACGTTGACCTCCTCGATACGGTCGTCGGGGACCTCGGCTGCCTCGAGTGCCGCACCGAAATCGGGCAGCAGGGCGCGACAGTCCTTGCACCAGTCGCCGCCCCAGATCTTGTACACCAGTTCGTCGTTGTGCGCTTCGAGCGTCTCGACCGCCTCCTCGTAGGACGCCGCGTCCCACGTAGGGTTCGGCCGCATGGTCTCGAGACTCATACGCACGACTTGTCGGTCGGTGGGCTTAACGGCGGTGTTTCCGACGGGAGACTCGCTCGAGGGTCCGTCCCACTGATCGGCACTATTGGAAGTACAGTTATTGGACAACTCCCGCCTCGAACGAAGCGCGATGTGTGTATTGACTGATTGCTTCGGCAGGGATCCCAGCGCGCGTATTTTCAGGTGCCGACTGTCGGCTCCCGCATTCCGTGGCGGCCCCGCCTTGGTGACGTTGCCGGGACTGTCCCTGAACGAACGCCGATCGGGGGAGTACAACTCGAATCCACGCTTCGCCATCCGGCCGTTGGCTCGCTTTCTGGCCACACGAAAGCAACCGATATCCCCCGCAATCGACTCCCTGCTCGAATAGCGGTATACTGAGCCGTGAAAAGACGGAATCGTGGCTGTCGGACACAGTCGCTATAGCTCGGGCTCGTCGAGTCGCATGTTGACCGTTTTCGTCTGCGTATAGTGATCGAGCGTTTCTTCAGCGCATTCACGGCCGATTCCAGAGCGTTTGTACCCGCCGAACGGAACACCGAGGTCATCGCCGGGGTATTTGTTAACTGCGATCAGTCCAGCTTCGATATCCGAAGCAGCCTGATGGGCGAGGGATGCGTTTTCGGTGATCACGTATCCCGCGAGACCGTACTCGATATCGTTAGCCATCTCGATCGCTTCGTCGTAGTCGGAGAACGTGAGGAGACACTCGACTGGTCCGAAGATCTCCTCCTGTGCAATTCTCATGTCGTTACTGACGTCGTCGAAGATCGTCGGCTCGATGAACCATCCGTCCTCGAGGTCCGGATCGTCTGGAGCGCTCCCCCCAGTCAGTAAGGTTGCGCCTTCCTCCGTCCCGAGTTCGATATAGTCCGTGACCTTCTCGTACTGGCCCTGATGTGCCAGGGGGCCCATCATGGTCCCCTCTTCGAGGGGATCGCCAACGGTGTAGTCGGCTGCGTGGTCGAGGAACGCCTCCGTGAACTCCGCCTTAATGTCCTCGTGGAGGAGGATACGCGACGCGGCGTCACACGCCTGCCCGGTGTTGTAGAAGATGCCGTCCGCGGCCGCTTCGGCAGCGGTTTCGACATCTGCATCGGGGAACACGATCATGGGACTCTTCCCACCGAGTTCGAGCGTCACCGGTGTGATGTTGGCCGCGGCTGCCTTCATAATCGTCTCCCCGGTCAGATCCTCGCCAGTGAACGCGAGCTTGCGAACGTCTTCGTGTTCCGTCAGTGGAGCGCCGGCCTCTTCGCCGTATCCGGGAACGACGTTCAAAACGCCGTCAGGAAGAATGCCCTCGGACAGTTGAGCAGCGTATAGAGCAGTCAGCGGTGTGAGTTCTGCGGGTTTTATCACGACGGTGTTCCCGGTCGCTAGCGCGGGGCCGACTTTCCACGATAGAAGATAGAGGGGGAAGTTCCACGGCGTGATCTGTCCACAAACTCCGTAGGGTTCGCGTTGTGTATACACCAGAGAATCCCCGTCAACGGGAATCTGTTTTCCGCCGTGTGACCGTGCGATATCCGCATAATACGAGAGGAAAGCGATCGCACCGTCGATCTCTTCTTTTGCGTATTCGAGTGGTTTCCCCGTGTCGAGGCTCTCGAGAAGACCGAGTGTGTCACGGTGTGCCGAAAGTTCCTCGGCCCACTCGTTCAGTAGCGCGGACCGTTCGGAAACTCCAATATCGCCCCATTCGCCCTCGAAAGAGGATTGTGCAGCGTCGACGGCAGTCTCGATATCCTCGCTGGTACATCGTGGGACTTCCGCGATCGCTTCGTCGATCACCGGGTCCGTCGTCCGGAAGGTCTCCCCGGTGCTTGCCGATCGCGTTTCGCCGTCAATCCAAGCACCGAAGGTGATCTCCGCAGTTGCTTCGTCGATCGCGCGGCGGTGTCGCTGCCGGATCTCTCCGTGGGATTCCTCTTTATCCATACACGGTGTGATTGTTTCCAATCTTATTAAACGTTGTTCATAATTCTCCTATTAAGTTGACTCTGGGTCGATAATGTGGGTGAAATAGAAACCGATGGCAGCGGTACTGTGTCGGAAATCTCCCGCCTATGTGGTGGGGCATGAGGAACGTCGGGCGCTGTCCGTTCGAGAAGTGAGTGGACCACCGCGAGAAACACGGTTTCCCCGTCGTCGGGTTTCTCGTCGGCCGATCCGGTTCCCGGACTGCTTGCCCTCGAGCCGATCCGGACGACCCAACGATATCGACCGAAACGCGTCGAACGGGGTTCCCCACCGTCAAATTCGGATCGGACGGTTCCGGGGTAGACGACCGGACGAGGACTCGAGAGGACGATCGAACGGTTGGTGTCGTACTACGATCACCGTCGGCCCCATCGGCGCTTGACGGACGAAGCAAGTCGTGGAGGGACGGTCCCCGACCGCCCCGTTGTTGTATACTGTTCAGATAGAATCAGGTTTGTAGAATATAGACCACATATTGTGCGCTAGTAGTAAACTATATAGTGTGAAACTCTCATATGTTGGACCATGTCAGCCACGACATACGGTGCATGGTCTCTGTTGCCACTGATACTCGCGATCGGTGTCGCCATCAAAACTCGGAAAGCGATTATCGGGCTGTTTTTAGGTGTCTGGTCCGGAGGCGCGATTTATCGCTACTTCGACGGGGTCGATCTCGCCGCAAGTCTCTTTAGTGGGGTCGGACTCCCGTCCTACGAACCGCTCAATATTGTCGTTGGTATCATTATCGCTGGATTCTGGGGTTCGATCGACGCGCTTCAGTGGATCTCGGAGTCAGTCGGTGAAAGCGTGTTCAACATGCAGATCATCCTCTTAGTTCTGTTCTTAGGTTCCGCTATTGCGATGATCTGGAAGTTGGGTGGGACACTCGCCGCCGCAGAGAAGGTCACTGAGTACGTCGATAGCAAACGAAAAGCCGGTCTGGCAGCGTGGCTAATGGGAATCGGGTTATTTTTCGACGATTACGCCAACGCGGCGATCGTTGGGACGACGATGAAAGACATATCGGACGAGCTTAATATGTCTCGCGAAAAGCTGTCCTATATCGTCGACTCTACGGCCGCGCCGGTTTCGACTCTTGCATTATCTTCGTGGGTCGCCTTCCAGATGTCAATGATCAACACCGGCTACGAAGCAACGGATATTCCGGCCAGTGAAGTCCCGTCTTCTTTCTTAATATTTATCAAATCCATCCCGTTCAACATGTATTCTATCTTGGCGATCGTCATGGTTGGGATTATCGTGGTCACCCAGCGCGACTTCGGTGCGATGCTGTCCGCGGAACATCGTGCCCGTGAAACCGGGAAGGTCAACGGGGAAAAGGCGCAGCCGATGCAGGACATAAAAGGAGAACTGGGAGAGCCCATCGAGGGAGCGCCGAGAATGCTCCGGACGTTTTTCGCTCCCGTCCTCGTTCTTCTGGGTGTCGTCACGATCGGTGCAATCATAACGGGATACGAACCCGGACGAACACTGCGAGAGATACTGATCAATGCGAACTACATTTTCACCATCGTCGTTGGTTCGTTCGCTATGGTCGGGTCGACGTGGTACTACGCATACTTCTACGACTATATGTCAGTCGGTGAGAGCGTGGACACCTCCGTGAAAGGATTTAAAATTATGCTGACGCCGCTGACGATCCTCGTGCTGGCGTGGACTATTGGCTCTGTCGTCGAACAGCTGGGAACTGGCGAATACGTTGCAACGTACGCGACGATGGTATTGACGCCTGAAACGCTCCCCATCGTGGTTCTGCTGATTGGATCGTTCATGGCGTTTACGATGGGCGACTCTTGGGCCGTTATGGCGGTTCTGACTCCCATCGCAGTTCCGCTCGCCTGGGAGCTTACCGCCAGTCACACGATGGTCGCTGTCGTCGTCGGCGCAACGTTCTCAGGAGCCATCTTCGGAGATCACTCTTCGCCAGTTGCTCCAACGACAGTACTTGCAGCGACGTTCACCGGAGCGGACCTGATAGACCACGTCCGAACGCAGGTTTACTACGCGCTCACCGTCGTCGCAGTTTCCACGGTCTTACTCCTGACGTGGGGATACGGTTCCCCCATTTGGGGACGCTCGATCTGGGCAGCCGTCGCACTACTTCTCGTTGGGAGCGTCCTCCTGACCGGTATCGTTTATTTCCTCTCGGGATGGGACGCGAGGCGAAAGAACATCTCGGCTACCGTCACGAATCACGAAACGCATAGCTTGGAGGCCGGTGATGACTGACGCATCTCAGAGAGCTAGTTAGTCGGCCCTCGATCCGTCTGGCCGTAGCCGATCATCTCGTTTGAACAGAGTCCAACTAAAATCCTATTACTCGTCCAATATCCTATATAAGAAAGTTTTATTATATTTGAGTCCAGATAACGCGTATGGGCCTGGACAATACTGACCACAAAGAACTGTACCGTGAACGCACACAGGGTAACAAGCAATTTTTCGAACGTGCGAAGAAAGTGACGCCGCTCGGTGTCGAATCCAACGTGCGACATTTCGATCCGTATCCGATCTACGTGAATCGCGCGGAAGGATCGTACGTTTACGACGTCGACGGGAACGAATATCTCGACTTCTTGATGGCTCTTGGTCCCAAAATCTTGGGTCACAATCACCCTGCTGTTACCGAAGCAGTGAAAGAACAAGCAGAGAGGGCTGATCTAACCGCCACTCCACAGGTCATCAGTATCGAACTGATGGAAAAAATCGTCGAGTGGGTTCCCAGTATCGAGAAGGTCCGTTTGACAAACAGCGGTTCGGAGGCGACCATGCACGCTCTCCGCGTAGCTCGATCGTATACTGGCAACGACAAGATCGCCAAACCGGAAGGTGGCTACGGCGGTGCACACGATTATCTTCTCCAGAGCGTCCTCGCTGACGAAGACGCATTGGGAGACGAAAAACGGCCGAATACGGTGTCATACGGGTCGGGAATTCCAGACCAAATCAGCGATCTCACTGTCGCGTTCCCCTTCAACGATAAGGAAGCGACGGAGGAAATCCTCCGAGAACACGCCGATGACTTAGCCGCAGTCATCATCGAGCCGGTTATGTTTTCAGCTGGCTGTCTGAAACCGCAGGACGGCTACCACGAATTCCTACGTGACCTGACGGACGAGTTGGACATCGTCCTGATTTGGGACGAAGTCATGACCGGCTTCCGTCTCGCTCCGGGTGGCGCCCAAGAGCGGTTCGGGATCGAACCGGACATGACGACGTTCGCGAAAGCGGTCGGCGGGGGATATCAGATGGCCGGATTCGGCGGAACGGCCGAAATCATGAACGAGATTATCCCTCCGGAAGAATCCAACGCACAAAAGAGTTGGCAGACGACGGCGTTCCACGGTGGAACGTACAACGGCCACCCTGTCTCGGCAGCCGCCTCGCTAAAGACTCTCGAGGTCCTCGAGGAGGAGGACGTCTACGCCGACATCGATCGAAAAGGGGAACTGCTCTTCGATGGGTTACAGGACGTCATCGACGACGTCGGAATTCCTGCCCACGTCGAGTACATCGGTTCGGCGGGTCAGGTCCTCATGATGGATGACGACCTGGACGGGTTCCGTGATCTGTTCGGCGCAAACGGCGACCAGTTCAACGACTGGTTCGTCGAGGCCGCTGCTCGCGGAGTTCTCTTCGGCATTCCGCCGCAAGGCGAGCGGTTCTTTACTGCGTATAGCCACACCGAGGACGAAATCGAACGCGCCCTCGAGGTGGCCGAAGATGCGTTCAAGGCGGTCGACCACGAGTACGACGAATAAATCGCATCTGTAGGTCCACCCTCTATAGTAGCCGGCACGTCCTGCCTCTGTCCAGCACGGGTTTACGTCTCGAATCCATATTGTGGGTCAATGAAAGGGAGTATCCTGGACACGATCGGCTCGCCGCTGGTCCAGGTCGACTCGCCGGAGGGCGCGACGGTCGCGGCCAAGATCGAATCGTTCAATCCCGGCGGCTCGGCCAAAGACCGGCCGGCCCGCGAGATGGTACGGGCCGCCGAACGCGACGGGCTGATCGAACCCGGCGACTGGCTCGTCGAACCCACGAGCGGCAATACGGGGATCGGCCTCGCGCTCGTCGCGGCCGCCCGCGACTACGACCTGACGATCGTCATGCCGTCGGACAAATCGAAGGAACGCCAGCAGGTCATGGCGGCCTACGGGGCCGACCTCGAGTTGGTCGACGGCGACATGGCGGACGCCCGCGCCCGCGCCGAGGAACTCGAGGCCGAGGGTGCGGTCCAGCTCGGCCAGTTCGAGAACCCCGCGAACCCTGAGGCCCACTACAAGACGACCGGGCCGGAGATCATCGAGCAGGTCGGCGACCGCGAGATCGACGCCTTCGTCGCCGGCGTCGGCACCGGCGGCACCATCTCGGGGATCGGCCGACGACTCCGCGAGGAGTACCCCGAGATGGAGATCGTCGCCGTCGAACCCGAACGAAACGCCGTCCTCTCGACCGGCGAATCCGGCAACGACGAGTTTCAGGGGATGGGGCCGGGCTTCGTCAGCGACAACCTCGATCTCGACCTGCTCGATCGCGTCGAGACGGTGGCGCTCGAGGACGCCGAGGCGGAGTGTCGCCGCCTCGCGCGCGAAGAGGGAATCCTCGTGGGCCAATCGAGCGGCGCGACCAGTCTCGTCTCCCAGCGGGTCGCCCGCGAGATCGCCGATCCCGCCCTCGAGTGTCCCGAAGTCCCGACGGCGTTTGACGAGGGCACGCAACCGGCCTCGCCCGAGACCGACGGCGGCCAGGTCGACGACTGCCCGCTCGTCGTTACGGTCTTCTGGGACAGCGGCGAGCGCTACCTCTCGACCGGCCTCTTCGACTGACCGGCTCGAGCAGCGCGATTTCGCCCGGCTCATCGTGTCTTCGTCGACCCGTTCCCCGAATCGGTCTGGTAAAAATGATTCTTTGACCTAGCCGAACCGCCTTTAGGTACCCCTTCGTACGGTCAGGTACAATGACACGCCCCTCCAGGCGGACGCTACTGAGTAGCACTGCAGGATTGCTCGCGCTCTCGGCCGGCTGTATCGCCGACGGGACCGACGACTCGCCCGACGACAACGATGAGAGTGACGATCCCAGCGAAGACGACCCCGGATCGGACGACGGAAGCGAGGACCTCCCCGAGGAGGTGACCGGCTACGAGACACAAAACTACCAGTTCTCCACGGATACGGAGACGTCATCTGTCGACCTCGTCCGGGACGCCGACGACGCGACCGAGTGGCTCGAGACGCGTACGCTCTCCAACGTCGACCCCCTCGCCAGCTTCGTCGACGACACCGACTTCGAGACGTCGATCCTGGTCTCGCTCGAGTCCGAGGCACCGAACCCCTGTTACGAGTTAGTCCTCGAGTCGATCGATGTCCAACCGATCGAGGACGACGAGACCGACGAGGGGAACGAAACCGACGACGGGAGCGAGACCGACGGCGACGACGAACCCAGTAGCAGCAGTACCGGCGGCGACGGCGAGACCGATAGCGATGGGACGGACGGAAGCGCCGACAAGGAACTCGTCCTCGAGGCAGGTGTACGGGACACGGCGGACGAGAACGAGGCCTGTACCCCGGTGATCACGACCGTCGGCCGGCTCGTTCGGGTGACCTTCGAATCGGAGCCGCTGACGGCGCTTTCCGCGACGGTCGTCGATCACGAGGGCAATACCAGCGGTGCCTCGATGCGCAGCGACAGCGCCAGCGCGTCGGAGAGTACGAGCGTCGAGTCGGACGACGGGACGGCCGAGGACGGCTCGTAACCGCTCGAGCGAACGACGGCCCCGCTACGGCGTATATTCCGTCTCGGTCAGGCGAACGACCAGCGTCTCCGCGACGTCCCGGAGGTCGTACTCCGGAAGATCACCGTCCGTTCGCCGGACGTACAGCGGCTCGACGAGCCGATAGGTTGGTTCCCCGCCGGCTCCGCTCGAGGCTGCAGCGGCTCCGTTTTCTTCACCCTCGCTCGCGGCCGCGGACTCGTCAGTCTCGCTCGAGGCCGCCGCATCGGGTTCGGTGCCCTCGTCCTCGACGGCAGGGGCGACTCGCTCGAGGCCGTAGATCTTGCAGAACTCGCCCGTCTCGTCGGCCTCGATCTCGCCGTTCCGGAGTTGCGTCGCGAGCGCTCGCGAGAGCCACTCGTCGTCGCTGATGCTCGGTTCCTGGACGAACGCCTCGTCGACGAACCGCGTGCAGTACCAGTTCAGGTCGTTCAGCAGCGAGACGGCGGCCCCGACGCTGACCGTCCGCAGGGCCAGCGAGTTCTCGAACGGCCGCTCCAAGTCGTAGGTCGCGAGCGCCTCGCGGGCCGTCTCCCGCGAGAGGAGTTCGTACTGGAGGTCGCTCCCGGCCTCGCCGATGAGACAGACGCGGGTCACTGGTTCGTGGTGTGTCCGACGGCGTAATGGGGGTTTCGGCTTCTCTGCGATGAAGACACGAGTAAATCTGCTGTCGGAGACGCCACGACTACGAAAGCGCGCCAGCCCCTTTCAGTCCCACCCGGCCGTGGGTAGGGGAGGTGTCTACGAGCGGCGGGAAAACGGGCGGTTCGAAGCCGACTCAGGGTTCGACCAGAGTCGCGTTTTTCGCCGCTTCTTCGGCCCGCTCGAGCAGGTCGTCCGGCTCGTGCTCGAGCAGGGGCTTCAGGCGGGCGTTGGTCTCGACCTGATCGGGGGTGACGCGGTTGCAGCCGGCGTCGATCGTCGAGTCGCTGAAGGTGCCGATCTCGCGGGCGCGGGCGACGATGTCCTGCTTGTCCCACGTCAGGAGCGGGCGGTGGATCGGGAGCCGGGTCGCGCGGCTAGTGACCCCGAGGTTGCGGACGGTCTGGCTGGACTTCTGGCCGGCGGCTTCTCCGGTGACGATGCCGTCGGCGTTGACGCGTTCGGCCAGCGTCTCGGCGGCCCGGTAGAAAAAGCGCCGCAGGGAAAGCATCCGGCCCTGTTCCATCTGCCGGACGAGCAGGTCGACCGTGTCGCCGCCAGGGATCCGGTAGACCTGCATATCGAAGTTCGGCGCGTAGTCCGAGAGGAGCCGGACCGTCTCCATGGCGCGGGCCTCGTGGTCGATCCCGCCGTAGTCACCGAGGTCGACGTAGGCCGGGACGATCGGGCTGCCGCGGCGCATCATCTCGTAGGCCGCGACCGGCGAGTCGATGCCGCCGCTGACCAGGGCGATGACCGGCTCCTGGGAACCCAGCGGGAGCCCGCCCGGCCCCTCGCGTTGCTCGAGGTAGTGGAAGGCCGCGTCCTCGCGGACCTCGACGCCGAAGGTCAGGTCGGGATCGTCGAGATCGACGTCGGGCTCGAACTCGTCCTCGACGGCCGCCCAGATGGCGTTGCCCGCCTCGCGGGCGAGGTCCTCGCTGTCGTAGGGCAGGCTCTTGTCCGCTCGGCGGGCCTCGACGGCGAACGTCCCGCCGTCGTAGTGTTCGCGGGCCGTCTCCGCGAGGGCCTCGAGGATCCGCGCTTTCTCCGTGCTGGTGGTCAGGGCAGGGCTGGCGGAGACGACACCGAAGGTGTCGGTCGCGGCGTCGGTGGCGGCCTCGACGGCGTCGCTCTCGGTGTGGATCAGCGGCCGGCTCCACCGGCGCTCGACCTCGCCGGGAATCGACCGCGCGGACAGGAGGGCCTCGAGGTTCTCCGCGAGGAGGTCCTCCATGTACCGCTTGACGGTGTTGCTTTTCGTGTTGACGTCCCCGTGACGGACGAGGACGGTGTCGGCTCCCGGGGGATGCATGGACTGTGATAGATGATCGGAGCTATAAGGGGGTTGCGAGGTACGTCTCGGCCTCGAGCGATCCCGACGAGTCGCGGACGGTCTCAGACGATGGATTCCTCGACCGTCGGGCTCAGGCTGCCGGTGTAGGTGTAGATCCCGACAACGAGGATCGCACCGGCCAGCAGCGGGATGGTCGCGCTGAGCGCGTACAGCACGTCGAAGCCGATCGCCTCGGCGAAGGGCAGCGAGAGCAGCGGGCCGACCGCGCCGCCGACGTCGCCGAAGACGTTGTTGGTCCCCATCGCCCGCCCCATTCGGTCCTCGGGCGTGAGATCGGCCAACAGCGCGGTCAGCGGGCCGCCGACCCCGCCCTGTCCCGCGCCGATCAGGGCGCAGGCCCCGACGACGATCGAGAGCGACGGCGCGAGCGTCAGGACGGCGAACCCGAGACAACTCGTCACGAGGAAAACGAGCAACACCGGGACACGAGCCCCGACGGCGTCGCTGATCTTTCCGCCGAGGATGGTAAAGAGCGCGCCCGACAGCGCCGAGACGGCCATCAGCAGCCCGGAGGTCCCCTGCTCGCCGTACTCGAGGCCGACGCCGGCGAACTCGAGGGTGAGGACCGTCGACTCCGCGTCGAGGTACAAGACGAGCGTCGAGAAGAGGACGCCGAAGTACGCGAAGTAGAGCCCGAAGTTGACCAGGCCGACGGTCAGCGCGGGGAGGGTGGTCTCGAGGTCCCACGGCTTGATCGAGGCGTCGGGGCTGTCGACGTGGGTCTCGGGGACGATGAAGTAGGCGATGACGCTCGCCAGCCCGGCAAAGCAGGCAGCGAGGACGAAGGCCGTCGCGTTGCTGTAGACCTCGCTGACGATCCCGCCCAGTACCATGCCCGCGGGGAAGCCGAACGTGATCCCGGCGCGGACGATCCCCATGCTCTCGCCCCGCGATCCGGCGTCGCTGACGTCGGCGGTGATGGTGTAGGCCGTCGCGAACACGAGGGCGCTGCCGACCCCCCAGCAGACTCGCGCGAGGACGAACCAGAACTCGGGCACCGACGACGTGATCGCGACGACGTAGCCCGCGGTCGCGGCCCCCTCGATCGCCAGCCCCGCGACGAACGGTTTCCGGGTCCCGATCCGGTCGACGAGCGCGCCGGCCGGCCCGTTCGCCACCAGCCGCGTCCAGCGGTTGGCCGAGAGGATGACGCCGACCATAAACGCCGAGATCCCGAGTACCTCGCCGAGGTTCGGCAGGATCGGGAAAACGACGCCGCCGCCGAAACCGACGAAGAAGGTACTCGCGACGACGGCGTAGACCACGCGATTCGAACCGCTTGAGGGGAGGTTCACGGATGATCGTTCTCGAGGGATTCCGATTCGTAACGTGCTATCAGTGTTACACACTGTCGTCGCCAAAGGGTCTGTCGAACCCGGTGATCACCCGACGTGGCGGCTCTCGGCCGGTAGCACCGAGCGGTCAGCCCTGCTCGCTCTCGGAGTCGGCGATCACGTACGAATACTCGAGACGTTCCCGCAGCTTCCTCAGGGCGTCGGTAGCCGCGCGCATCGTGTCTCGGTCGGGGAACGCGATTCGGGTCGGGGGAGCCACCGATTCGGGATCGAGCAGGTACCGCAGAATCCGGCGTGGCCACGTATCCGCGGCCGACGGAGCCCACCGGAGGACGAGTTCCTCGCGGTTCGGGACGGGACGAACGCGTTGGAGTCGATCTAGTTCGAACGCCGACCAGCGGTCTCGATCGGCGTCTCTCTCACGCCGGCGTAGTACGTCCCACGACAGTTCGTACCGGTCGCCGTTCGATCGCCACGTAACGAGTCCGTCGACCGGAACGACGGTCGAGCGAGGAATCGATTCGAGTGCGTCGGTGACGGCCTGCAGGAGCGCGTCACAGCCGTCCGCGTGCAGTTCTCGAATATGGGCGTGATGGGGAACCGACCGATAATACCACGTGGCGTCGGTACGGACGACGAACTCCTCGAGGGAGAACACGCGATCAACCCACACGTCGGTATCGTCCGGATCGACGGCCAGCACCGACCGGACGACGTCGGCGTCGTCGGGGAGCGTCACCCGATACTCCGGTCCAGAACCCGTGAGAACCCGATCGGGTCCGCGGACGCGCTCCAATCGCCCGTCGGGGTCCAATCGGGAAGCCGCCCCGTCCTCGAGACGCAGATGGACTGCGGTCCCCAAGGACGTCACGGCGTCGACGACGCGATTCTCGACGGTGATCCAGCCAGTCTCGTCGTCATCGGCGACGCCGGACGGTTGCCGCGTGATGACCCGGTGGGTTGCCGCGCGCTCGTCGAACGGCTTGCGGAGGGCCATTACCGGACGGCACGCGATCCGTGGACAAAACGTCACCCATCCGACGTGGCGCTATCGGTTTCGGGACTGGGCCGCAGTTCGGATCGAGGCCCGATCAGAACGTCGAGAGTTCGCCGTCGATCACGCTGCGCGTGATTCCGGTAACGTCGGCGAGTTCGGCGTCGACGATGGCCGCGACATCGTCTTCCACGTCCGCGACCGAGACGCCGTCGTCGGTGACGACCTGGACGTCGGCGACGTGGGGCTGATCGATCGGCCGGCCGATCTGGGAGAGCAGTCGCACGCGCAGGTCGCGGATGCCGTCGACCTCGCCGACGACCTCCTCGGCGATCGCCGTCGAGAGCAGGTTGTAGATCTTCCCGATGTGATTGACCGGGTTCTTGCCGCTGGTCGCTTCCATCGACATCGAGCGGTTCGGCGTGATGAGTCCGTTGGCGCGGTTGCCGCGACCGACGGAGCCGTCGTCGCCCTGTTCGGCGGAGGTGCCCGTCACCGTGAGATAGATCGAGCCCTCGTCGTAGTCGTCGGCCGTGTTGACGTGGACGTCGACCGCGCGGTCGGTGTGGTCGCGCGCGACGCCGTCGACGAACTCGCGAACCGATTCGACGGCCTCGACGTACTCGTCGAGGTCGGCGACGTACTCGTCGACCATCGCGGCCGCGACGGTGACGTCGATCTCGTCGCCCTCGCGTTTACCCATGATCTTCACGTCCGGCCCGAGTTCGGGGTGTTCGTCGGCGTACTCGCCGTTCAGCCGTCGCTCGGCCTCGAGGACGATCCGCTCCGTCTCGGTCAGCGGCGCGTGGCCGACGCCGAAGCTGGTGTCGTTTGCCATCGGGACGCTGACTTCGTCCTCGCCGAAGACCTCCTGCAGGTCGCCGCTGCCCTCCCCGAGTTTGACGTCGACGACGACGTCCTCGCCGACGGTCAGCTGGGGGATGTTCTCCTCGAGGTACTCCCGTGCGGCTCGCAGGGCGATCGTCTCGGCGGGGATCGTTTGGCCCTCGTAGTGTTTGGTCGCGCGGCCGACGATCAGTAGATAGATCGGGTCGACGACCTCGCCGCCGCCGAAGGCGGGCGCGGCCTCGCCCGCGACGAGCTGGGTCTCGTCGGTGTTGAAGTGCAGCACTTCGCCGACGCGGTCCAGATACTCGCGGGCAAGCGCCCCGGCGACGCTCTCGGCGATGCCATCACAGATGGAGTCGGGGTGACCGATTCCCTTTCGTTCGACGATTTCGACCTCCTGATCCTCGACCGCCTGCCGGTCGATGGATTCGATACGGATGTTCCGCTCGCTCATTGGCGGTTCTTGACGGACCGCGTTCGTATAACTTGCGGAAACAGATACGGGCCGTAAAATGCCTGTAAGTTATGGATTCGCCGGCGTCGCTTTCGCACTCTCTCAGGACTCGAGCAACAGGCCGAGATACGACGTTCGGAGCTGCTCGTCGGGATCCAGCCCCAGCCGCTCGAGGACGTCGTAGGCCCCCTCGCGGGCGGCCTCGAGTTCGGCTTCGGACTCGAGTTCGGTCTCGACCTCGACGTAGTCGCCGACGTCGGCGACCGAATCGAGGGTGACGGTATACCCCTCGAGCGAGAACCGCTCGCGCTCTTTCCGGACCGTCGCGGCGGGCTCGAAGCCGAGGTTCGTCAGGATCGCATCGACCTTCTCGCCGTCCGCGACGGCGGTCTCGACCTCCTCGCGGGTCTTGGACTCGTCGTCGACGAGCGGCCCCTTGTAGGTAATGTGGGTCTCCGCCTCGCCGTCTTCGGGTCGCTCCGACCGGATCCGCAACGCCTCGTCGGTCTCGACGAACGCCCGATGGGGCGCGTCGTAGTAGGTATCGACCTGCACGACCGCACCCTCGGGCGTCGCCTCGAGGGCCACGAGCCGCTCACGGACGGCCGCGAGGTCGGCGGGGACCTTTGCTTCGACCTCGTACATGCTCGAGTCGACGCGGGGGGATCGTAAGTATCGGTCGCTCTCGCCCGAAAACGTCGTACTTAAATGTAGACGGCCGGACGTACAACGTATGACCGAGGAACAAGAGGCCGAGCTAGACGAGCAGGCCGATGACGTCGACGAAGAAGTAGCCGACGAAGCCGCCGACGGACTCCAGACCGGCGACTTCGTCGAACTCGAGTACACCGCCTACACCGTCGAGGACGACCAGTTGGTCGACACGACCGACCCCGAGGTCGCCGAGGAAGAGGGCGTCGACGAGCAGGGCCAGGAGTTCAAGCCCCGAACGATCGTCGTCGGCGAGGGCCACATCTTCGAGGCCGTCGAGGACGACATCGTCGGCTCCGAGCCCGGCGACTCCGGCACCGTGACCGTCCCCGCCGAGGACGCCTTCGGCGAATACGACCCCGACGACGTCCAGACCGTCAGCGCCGAGAAGATCGACGAGGACGACCGCTACCCCGGTGCCAACGTGCAGATCGAGGGCCAGCAGGGCTACATCAGCACGATCATCGGCGGCCGCGCCCGCGTCGACTTCAACCACCCGCTTGCCGGCGAGGACGTCGAGTACGAGTACACGATCGTCGAGGAAGTCGACGACCGCGAACAGCAGGCCGCCGGTCTCTTCGAGATGTACCTCGGGATGGAGCCCGAACTCTGGATCGAGACCGACGAGGTCGAGGAAGAGGTCCCCGTCGAACCCGATGACGACGACGAGGACGCCGAGCCCGAGTTCGAGACCGAAACCGTCGAGAAGGAGACGCTCTACCTCGAGGCCACGCCCCAGATGACCATGAACCAGCAGTGGATGATGGGCAAACAGCAGATCGGGCAGGACATCATCGAGAAGGTCGGCGTCGACCGCGTCATCGTCCAGGAAGTCATCGACGGCATGGGTGGCATGGGCATGGGCGGTATGATGGGCGGCATGGGCGGCGGCGACATCGAGGAAGCCCTCGAGGACGCCGACGTCGACGCCGACGAGATCGTCGACGAACTCGAAGGCGCGGAAGAGTAAGCCGACGCTGCGGACCCGACCGCTCACCGGTCGTTACCGACGGACAACGAGCATGTGCGGATCGACTTTTTTGCGCGCGTAACCGCCGAAGAGAGGGCGGCGTGTCGAATCGACGAGCGAAGCCGAGGTACAGTACGATGCCCGAACAGGAGGGGTAACGGAATCGGCCGGGCAGCCGGACTCAGGCGATGTCGCGGCTCGTGTCGATCGCCACTTCCTCCGTCAACTCGAGCTTGATCGCGTCGGTCGGCTGGCTCCCGCCGCGGAACTTCGGGATCGTGAGGTGGTTCTCGAGTTCGGTCCCCGAGATCTCGGTCCGCAGGTCGAAGACGGCGTCGGCGGCGTGGTAGGTCCGGGACCGGTTCGGCGGCTCGTCCTCTCCTTTCAGACAGTGGAGGACGGCGATGCTGCCCGTCTCCAGCATGTGCGACTTGAGTTCGTTGAGGAATTCGATGTACTCGTCGGTGTCACAGCGCTCGAGGACGTCCATCGTGTCGATGATGAGGTTCGCCCCGTCGGGCAAGGCACCGATGAGTCGGGTCGCCTCCTCGAGGGTGTCCTCGCCGCTGACGTGTCTGACCGTCGGGCTGCCGACCGAGGAGGGCGAGGTCTCGATGGCGTGACGGACGGCGTCGTCGTCGCGCTCAGTGGTGAGATACAGCGTGCCGCGGGCGGCCGTGAGTTCGTAGAGGAGGAGTTCTGACTGGCTGGCCGGCTCGGCGGTGTACGCGACGATACACCCCGGGGGGAGCCCACCGTCGAGTTTCCGGTCGAGGACGTCGATCCCAGTGTCTAGCCGGCCGACCATACAGTTGTGACCAATTGCTGTAGTATCTGTATAACACTTTTCCTTAGGTTACTGACTCGAAAACAACCGCCGACGCGAGCGTCTCCCGACCGGTTCGGGGCCCGTCGTCGAATGGAGAGATTCAAGGGGCACGCCACAGCCTACACGAACGAATGCGCCACGATCACCTCATCACGAGCAAACAACTCTCGCGGCCGGACATCGAGACGGTACTCGACCGCGCGGCCGAGATCGACGCCGACCCGTCGGCGGTCGCCGATCGCCACGCGAACACGCTGCTCGGATTGCTCTTTTTCGAGCCGAGTACGCGGACGAAGATGAGCTTCGAGACTGCGATGAAACGGCTCGGGGGCGACGTCGTCGACATGGGTTCGGTCGAGTCCTCGAGCGTGAAGAAAGGGGAGACGCTGGCCGACACCGTCCGTGTCATCGAGGGCTATACCGACGCCCTGGTTCTGCGTCATCCCAAGCAGGGGGCGGCGACGATGGCCAGCGAGTTCGTCGACGTGCCGCTGCTGAACGCGGGCGACGGCGCGGGTCATCACCCGACCCAGACGATGCTCGATCTCTACACCATCCGGGAAAACGCCGGCCTGGACGACCTGACGATCGGCATCATGGGCGATCTCAAATACGGCCGGACCGTCCACTCGCTGGCCCACGCGCTGACGAACTTCGAGACCCAGCAACACTTCATTAGCCCGGAGAGTCTCCAGTTGCCCCGCGAGGTCGTCTACGACCTCCACCAGCGACAGGACGGAACGGGGATCAAAGAACACGAATCGCTCGAGGGGGTCCTGCCCTCGCTGGACGTCCTCTACGTGACCCGGATCCAGCGCGAGCGGTTCCCCGACGAGAACGAGTACCAGAAGGTCGCCGGCGAGTACCAGATCGACGCCGAGACGCTCGAGGCCGCAAGCGACGACCTGACTGTGATGCATCCGCTGCCACGGGTCGACGAGATCGCCCCGGAGATCGACGACACCGACTACGCGGCCTACTTCGACCAGGCGCACAACGGCGTCCCGGTCCGAATGGCGCTGTTGGACCTGTTGTTGAGCGACGACCGGGGGATTCGAGGTGAGACCGATGAGTGACGATCACGATCACCACGACGGCAACGACGACCACGAACTGCGGGTCAGCAAGATCCGTGACGGGACCGTCATCGATCACGTCCGTGGCGGACAGGCACTAAACGTCCTCGCGATACTCGGCATCGACGGGACCAACGGCGAGGAGGTCTCGGTCGGGATGAACGTTCCCTCCAACCGGTTCGCACGCAAGGACATCGTCAAGGTCGAGGGTCGCGAACTCAGTCAGGACGAGGTCGACGTTCTCTCGCTGATCGCGCCCGACGCGACGATCAACATCGTCCGCGACTACGATGTCGTCGAGAAACACCGCGTCGAACGCCCCGACGTCGTCGAAGGTGTCCTCTCGTGTCCCAACGCCGGCTGTATTACGACCGGCGACGAGCCCGTCACCTCACGGTTTACCGTCCTCGAGGACGGCGTCCGCTGTTCGTACTGCGAGACGATCGTCCGCGAGGAAATCGCCTCGCTGATCGAGACGTAACCGCTGCCCGCTCGGCGTCGGATTTTCACGTCCGGATCACTATCCAGAATACCTAAGTATTCGCCGGGCGTATTCTCCCCCGTACATGTCACGTACCGTCAAAGTCGTACTCGCCCTGTTCGTCATCGCCGTCCTCTACAAGGTCGCCTTCGGCGGCTCCTCGGAGGTCGAAGTCGACTACGAACCGACCGAAGAATAGCGCTCGATTCCGAACGGCTTACGGGTGCGGGGCCGGACACTGAGGTATGTACGGCGTCGTCACCCGTAACGCCGAGGAAGTACGGTGGCCGGAGTTCGACCGCGGCTTCTACGAAGTCAAGGACGTGACCGGCCGGTCCGCCGAACCGATCGAAGACGGGGTGAACATGGTCTCGTGTTTCGGCGACAACGCCGCCGCCGACGCCGACCCGTCGCTGGTCCCCGTCGACGACATGGGTCGGCCGGCCGACCGCGAACGGTCCTATTTCGACTGGGCGTATATCTGTCCCTCCCGTAAGGACTACCGGCAGGGCCTGTTCGAGGTCATCGACGACTGCGTCGCCGAAAACGAGGACGTCCGCCTCGACGACATCGGCTTTCCTCGCGCGGAGTACTGCCGGTGTGGCGTCTGCGAGCAGGCATTCGCCGAAAGCGAGTACGACGACCGCATGGACTGGCGGGCGAGCGTCATCACGGACTTCGTCGCCGAAGCCGCCGACCGCATCCCCGGGACCGTCTACATGACGCTGTATCCCGATCCCTATCCCGGCCACCTCTACGAGCGCGCCGGCATCGACCTCGAGGCCGTCGCCGAACACGTCGACGAGTTCGTCGTCCCGCTGTACGACACCGCCTACGGGACGACCTACTGGCTCGAGACGATCGCGAAGGGGTTCGAGAGCGCCCTCGAGACGCCCTTTAATATCGAGTTGTACGCCGTAAACGTCGACGTCGAGAACCTGATTCACGCCCTCGAGGTCGCCGAGGAGTACGCCGAGGGAGTCTTCTTCGGCTACGACGCGAGCAAGGGCCGCGCCGCGTTGCGCCGGATGCGGGCCGACGAACGTGAGGGTGTGACCCACGGCGAACCCGGCGATCCGGACGCGTAACCGGCGACTCCGCTCGAGTCAGAGGGGCGACGACGCTCGGCCCGCCACTCCTAACGAACTATTACGCGTTTGTACAGCACCGTTGGACGCTATTACGCCACACTAGTCGCGTCTCCCGGTCGTTCGCGATTACGTCGCCAATCGCCGGAGTTTCGGAGTTACGAACGATTGGGGTCGGGCTTCGGATCGGAACTGACGCCGCCCTTTATTTGCGTCTCGGTCGCGCTCTCCCGTGACCGAGGAGCGCCGACGGTAACCGCGTCCTCAGGTGCATACGATGAGAGACCACCAGAGCCAGCAATCCACGGATAGGGAGCGGATGGCGGAGTCGACGATCGAACGGAGTCAACAGACCATGGAGCGGTTGATCGACCTCCAGCGGAACATGGCGGAGATGACACTGAGTGCCCTCGAGTGGGGTGAAAGCGCCCAGCGACAGGGGATGGAGATGACCCAGTCGATGTTCGAGAGCGCGCCGGGGCCGCAGTTCACCGCCTCGATGATGGAGCGCTATCTCGAGGGGATGGAGGCGATCGTGCCGGAGATGGAAGACGCGATGGAAGCGGGAACCCGGGCGGTCACCCATCCCGGAACCCCCGGCGTCGCCGGCACGGGGTACTCGAGCGGGCAGGCGTATCAGGGCCAGCAGGGAGGCGGGGAACGCGGCGGGACGATGGAGCGACGCCAGCGGCCGACCAACCAGTCGATAGGCGAGCAGCCACAGCCGAGTCAGCAGTCGATGGGCGGACGCCAGCCGACCGGCCAGCACCGGTCGATGGGAGGCAACCGACCGCCGACCGACCGGCAGCCCACCGGCGGGCAACGGTCGCCCCAACAGCCCATGAGCGGCCAGCAACGCCCGTTCCAGTCGATGGCCGGACAGCAATCGAACCAACAGCAACGCGGCCGACAGGCCTCAAGCGGTCACTCCCAGTCACAGTGGCCCCAGCAGTCCGCCCGACCCGGCGAGGCATATCCCGAGACCGGGGAATGGGTCACGCCACAGGAATACGGCGGCGAATCGACGGGGACGGCCGAGTACCAGCAGCGGCCCCTGTCGGCCGCGCCGAATCCGTCGCCGTCGGAGGGCTCTCGAGCGCCCGAGGGGCGGCCACAGGGGGGCGAAACCGGGGACCCACAGGAGTCCCAGCGGGGTCCGTCGTCGACCGGGACCGACCGGGGACCGCAGGGACAGCCGCGAGAACCGCAGCGACGACCGACGGCCGACTCACAGCGGGGACACGGCCAGTCCGGCGAGTCGATGGCGGGCGGCGATCGATCACACGCCGCTCGAGCGGGCGACCGACCGACGGAGGGCGGACAGTCGGGGCCGGGACCGGGACGGACCGAGCAGGGTCGGATTCGGGATCAGTACGCACGACGGGCCGACACCGATCGGGGCGAGCGTGAGCAGGGCGGTATCGATCGCGGCGAGGGGACCGAACCGGATCGGTCGTCGGAGCGACGCGGGATGGCGGACACGGACGTGCCGCCCGACCAGCCCCGGCCGCCGACCGAGCGGGCGGCTACCGACGAGCCGCCGGAAGAGGAGTGAGTTCCCCGCCGGCGTGAGAACTCGCGGCTCGTGGCTCGCGAAACGGCCGCGGGCACCCGGCAGTGGTGAGTCATACTCGAGAGCGACGCTGTCGAACGACGGAAGAGAAAACGCTCGTCGTCATTACCGTCCGATAGACGGCCGGCTTCGTGGGCGGGCGGAACGCGGACCGATATTAGCGGGTGCTGCTGGTGCGGTCGTCATCGTCGTCGTCGATCAGCCCGTCATCGTCATCGTCGTCCATGAGCGGGTCGTCCTCGTCGCGACGGACCGCCCCTTCGTCGTCGACCCCGCTGATGTCGTCCTCGTCCCGATCGATGCCGCGGTCGCTCTCCGTCCCGGAACCACCGGTTTTCGAGTGGGGTTCGGTTTCGCCTGTCCGGGTGTCCGTGTCGGCATCGCCCGTTCCGGTATCCGTCATCCCGACGTCGGGGTCCGTGTCGGTGGTGCCGCCCGTCCCGGCCGAGCGACCGCTCGAGCGGTCGCCCTCGAGGTGGATCGCGTCGTCGGTGATGTGACCGACCGCGGCTTCCTGCAGCGGGTAGGTATCCTCACCGCTGTCGGTCCAACCGAGCGCCGCCTTGATCGAGTCCGTGATGCCGGGGTCGGGTTCGACGTGGGCCGTGCCGTGGTCGACGTCGACGACCATGCCGACCTCGTCGCCCGCGTCGTTGACGACGTCTTTGCCGATGTCGTCGTCGGTAAACTGTGGGGACATTGCGGTTCGATTGACGGTCGGTTCGCGCAAGGCCGTGGTGCTTGCGGGTGCTTGCGGTCGGTTCGAGGCACGGAACCGGTCCGCAGCCGCCTTCGGGCGGGTTAGAACTCCGGCTCCCTGTCCTCGAGAAGGGCGGCGACGCCCTCCTCGTGGGCCTCGGACGTCCGGGCCTGGGCCTGCAGTAGGTTCTCGTAGTCAAGCGCCTCGTCCCAGGAGCGCCCGAGGTTCTCGTGCATGGCCTGTTTCATCAGCCCGATCGTCTCCGTCGGGCCGGCCGCGAGCGCGTCGACGGTGTCGGCGACGCGAGCGTCCAGTTCGTCGGCGGGTACCGTCTCGTTGACCAGTTCGAGGTCGGCCGCTCGCTCGGCGTCGAAGAACTCGCCGGTGAAGGCCAGTTCCTTGGCCGCCCGCAAGCCGACGATGTGGGGTAGCATGACCGTGCCACCGGTGTCGGGGACGAGCCCGACTCTGACGAACGCACAGGAGAAGGTCGCGTCCTCGGCCGCGTAGGCGATGTCGGAGACGGCGACGAGCGAGAGCCCGGCACCGATCGCGTCGCCGTTTACCTTCGCGACGATCGGCACTCGACACTCGAGCATCGCCTCGACGGCGCGGCCGAAGCTCGCGGTGGCTTCCTCGTAGGCGTCCTGTGAGGTGTCGGGCGTCTCCGCCAGCATCTCGAGGTCGCCGCCGGCACTGAACGCATCGCCCGCGCCCGTGAGGACGATCGCGTCGTACTCCGCGGGGGTCGCGTCCTCGATCGCGTCGGCCAGTTCGACGGCCGCCTCTCCGGTGATCGCGTTGAGCGCGTCCGGTCGGTCGAACGTGAGTCGCAACACGCCGTCATCGTCAGTGATTCGCATGCGTCACACATGGGCCCCCCGGATAGTAACTGTGGGCGGTTCGCGGTCGTGTAGCGTCGCTCGAGGCGCACGGATCGGTGGTCGCGCGCTCGAGGTCGCCACTCGAACGGCGATCTCGCTGCTGCTGGCGGTTGAAAACATCGAGTCGGCCGTCACGGGACGACGCGGTCGGAGTGGAATCAGTTCGTAGGGATCGGCGGCGCGGCGGCGTCTTCCTCGGTCACGTTGAGTTCGGCGGTGACGAGCGCGCGGTAGGCCCGGCGTAGCCGTTCGGACAGCGCCTGGTGGGAGATACCGAGTTCTTCGGAGAGCTCCTGCATCGAGACCTCGCGGGGAATCTCGAAGTAGCCGTGATCGATGGCCGCGACCAACGTTTCGTACTGGCGAGCCGTCAGGCCACACTGGGAGTGGCTCTCCTCCGCGAGGTCGAACAGGCGAACGATCGTCGGCGTCACGTCGTTGTCGTCGAGTCGGTCATAGAGCGAACTCACGCTCTCGCGGTCGACGACGCGAATGCTGAGCAGCCACGTGCCGTCCGAGGCCGAGGCGCTCAGGACGGTCCCCCCCTCCTCGAGGACGATCTCGAAGGGGTCGACGGTGTCCGGTTCGAACTCGATGTCGTAGAGCCAGCGGTCCTCGTCGCTGCTGATCTGGGAGTACGTTCCGATCGCGTCGGCCTCGTCGAGCGCCGCTTCGATCTCGGACTGGGAGGGCCCCGCCAGCCAGAGGCCGTGCCCGCTCGAGGCGATTACCCGCTCCATCTCACACGTCAGGGAGGGGACGGCCTCGAACAGCTGACCGGTTCCGGTGCCGTCGGCCGGGATCTCGATGTCTGCGATGGATGTCATGAGTCTCGTTTCTCCGTACAGCGACGATGTCCATAACCGCACTTCCAAAGCACTTAGAAGCGGTTAGAGCGAATGACACGCGATCTGATTTGTTTTCGTTCGGATTCGTCGAGAGCGCCGCCGCCACCGTCGATCAGCCCCGACGAGGGGTGCCGACCAGCAACTGAACGGCCACGACGACGATCACGGCGATCGCGAGCAAGGCGAGCGCGATCGGGACGATGGCGTCGACCCCGCGAGCGATGAAGGCGACGCGGATCCGGGTCGGCATCGTCCGCGGCGTGTACGCGACCATCATCGTCGCGCCGAACTCGCCGATCGCCCGGACGAACGTCAGGACGATCCCGGCGGCGATGGCGTTGCGGGCAAGCGGCAGGGAAACCAGTCGTATCGTCCGCAGTCGGCCGTAGCCCATCGTCCGCGAGGCCTCCTCGAGCCGGGGGTCGACCCCGTCGAAGCCGGCGCGGGCGGTGACGACCAGAAACGGCGCGGCGACGAACGTCTGGGCGAGGACGACGCCGGCGGCGCTGCCGGTCAGTGGCAGTCCGATCGCCGCCGCCGCGGCCCCGATCGGCGTATAGCGGCCGACGACGGTCAACAGCATGACGCCGCCGACGATCGGCGGGACGACCAGCGGCAACAGGACCAGCGCCTCGACCAGTCGCTTCCCGCGGAACGAGGCCCGCGAGAGGACGTAGGCCAGCGGCACGCCGAAGGCGGTCGCGACGGCCGTCGAGACCGGTGCCGTCAGCAGCGACGTCGCGATCGCATCGCGGACCGCGGGATCGGCGAGCCCGGCGACGACGTCGACTCGCCGGCTCCGGAACAGAAAGGCCGCGAAGGGGACGACGAAGTACGCGAGCAACACCGTCCCGAGCAACGTGGGGACGGCCAGACCGCCGGGAGTCCACGGTCGATCGACGCCGAACCAGCCGCGGCCGCCGCTCGAGGCGGTCCGCCGCTCGCGGTCGGCGTCCGACGCGCGCTCGGGCCCGCGGTCCGAGGTGTCCTCGTGACTGCGATCGGGGCCCGACACCTGTTCGGGCTCGCGGCTCGAGTGGGTCACGGCGCGATCTCCTCCGGTGGATCGCCGTGGAACTGGGGGATGGCATCATCCACCCGCAGCCCGTGATCGGTCAGCAGGTCCTCGTTTTCGAGCAGGAAGGAGACGAACGCCCGACCGGCGTCCGGATCGTCGGCATCGGCCGGGACCGTCGCGTTGTAGACGACGGGCGACCCCGTGACGGTGTGGCCGCGTTCGGTGGTGTAACTCGCCCGCGCGTACCGGTCGGCGTTCGCGCGGCTCCCGAAGTTGTAGGCGTCATCCAGCCGCCGCACGGCCGCGTCGCGCTCGACCGCCATGTTGCGGTAGGCGACGACACAGGCCCGGTCGCCGTTCTCGAGTCCGGCGAGCAGTCTGGGTTCGTCGGCGACGTGGGCGACGCGGTCGGCCATCGCCGTCCGGAACCCCTCGAGACCGTGTTCGCGCTCGGCGAGTTCGAACAGGAGCAGCGCCCGGTAGCCAAGCGGGTCGACATCGGGGTCGCTGATCGCGATCTCGCCCTCGTCAGCGTCGGCGAAGACGTCGTACCACGGCTCGCCGGCCGCGAGGCGCTCGCCCAGCGCGGTCTCCGGGGCGTACGCGATGACGACTTCGTTGGCCGCGAACGTCACGTCCCAGTCGGCGTGATCGGGATAGAGTCGGTCCCGGAGGAGGGCGGCGTCGGCCCCGATCACGACGTCGGGGTGCTTCGTTCCATCAACGACCAGTCGCAACACGGCGTTGGTCCCGTAGTACTCGCCCGCGTAGCCGAACTCGGCGTCGGACTCGAAGGTCGGTCCGACCCCGTTCTCGAACGCGCTGGCCAGGCTGCCGGCGGCGAGGACGCGGACCTCGTCGGTGGCACCGAGACAGCCCGCCGTCCCGACCAGTCCCGCCGTCAGGCCGCCGGCCGTAGCGAGTAGCTCCCGACGGCTCGTCGGGTCCGTCCCGTTGCCGTCGTGACTGCGCATGCGTTCCCTTCGAACGGCCGTACAAAGAAAACTGGTTTCCATTCCTATTTCGTGGGAGAGCAATTGAATATGGTTACGCGATGCCGGCGGGGCGGACGGCGACTACGAACCCGCCGGCTCTGATCGCCCCATCGAGTCGGCGAGCCGACCGCCGTCTCCCGGTCAGTCCGACGACTCGTCCGTTCGTCCGCCGCCCGCCGGGACTGCGAGCCCCTCGAGCGAGCGGATCGCCGCGAACAGGTCGTCGATCGGGTCGTCGCCGCGACCGATGACGGTCCCGCCGACCGCTTCCGGGTCGCGATCGCCGACGAGGATCGTCGGGAGCGGCGCGTCGGCGAAGCCCTCCACGATCACGGTGTCGTAGCCCCGACCGGCGAGGCGCTCGAGGGTCCGCGAGAGCGCCCGCAGTTCGGGGTCGTCGGTCTCGAGCAGCGGTTCGTCGACGGTCGGTTCGGGCGGGTTCCGCTTCCCGCGGGCCGTGATGTCGAAGGTGAGTTCGGGCGTGACCCCGACGACGGTTTCGGCACCGGCGCTCCGGTGGCGGTGGGTGTCGGTTCCTGGGGTATCGATCTCGATGTCGTGGTGGATCGACTTGACCGTCGCGACGCGGTCGTCAGCGGCCAGTCGCGGGACCAGTCGCTCGACGAGCGAGGTCTTCCCCGCGTCGCTCGGGCCCGCCAGACAGACCACCCGTAGTCTCGAGTCCTGATTCATACGAGTTCGTTTCGGACGTGGATACAAGCCCCGTTCGGACCGCCGCCGAAGCGACGCCCGGTTCGGCTACCTGGCGACGGCCATCACCCACTCGTCGGGTGCCTGCCTGCGGACCTGATACTCCGCGAAGGCGTCGCCGGGCGCGCCCTCCCGGTCGACCGCCGAGACGAGTTCGTTCGCGAGCGGCGACGGGTCGTGGTCGTTGATCAGGTAGAACGTCTCGCCCGGCTCGGTCGCGCGGAACTCCTCGGTGGCCTGCTCGTGGCGGATCCGCTTTGGCAGCCCGCGCAGGTCCAGTGCGTGGTCGGGCACCGAGAGGTCCCCGACCGCCTCGAGTCGCTCGTCGACGGCCGCGGCCAGCTCGAGCGCCTCCGACGGCACGTCGTCGAAGTCCCGAACGCGCTCGTCGAAGGGAAACTCACAGAGGACGGGTTGATCGAGTTCGGCCTCGATGTCGGTCTCTGGGAAGAGGTCGTGTTCGCGGCCACACTCGCAGCTGAACCCGCGCATGTTGACGACCGTGCCCAGCAGCGGGACGCCGTTCTCCTCGAACAGCGTGGCGCTGCGGGACGTGTCGCCGACGCTCGTCGGATGTGGCGTACTCACAAGCACCGCGCCGTCGATCGGCAGCGACTGCAGCGCCGTCAGGACGATGTCGCCGGTCCCCGGCGGCAGGTCGATCACGAGCGTATCGAGGTCGCCCCACGCGGTGTCCTCGAACAGTTCGCTGACGGCCTCGTGGGCCATCGCGCCCCGCCAGGCCAGCGGCTCGTCGTTGGCGATCAGCCCGACGCTCATCGCGGTGAGGCCACCGGCCTCGATCGGCTCGGCGTCGCCGTCCGCGTTGGCCGACACCGGCCCCTCGAGGTCCAGTAGTTCCGGGACGTTCGGCCCGTAGAGATCGGCGTCGAAGATCCCGACGTCGCGGTCGGGATCGGCGGCCAGTGCCCGGGCGAGCTGGGTCGAGACCGTCGTCTTGCCGACGCCGCCCTTGGCGCTGGCGACGGCGATCACGGTGTCGACGCCGGCCGCGCCGTCGATGTCATCGTCTGCCGCGCCAGTCGACTCACCCTCGACGGTCGCCCGCTCGACGCCGGGCGTCGACAGCGCCCGCCGGCGCATTGCCTCGGTCACGTCCTCGGCCGTCGGCTCGTCGAACCCCGCGAGATCGGCGGCGATCCGGACGGCCCCGCCCTCGGCCGAGACGTCGGTCACCAGCCCGGACTCGAGGACGTCGGTCCCCAGATCCGGGTCGTCGACGGCGCGCAGCCCCTCGCGGACGCGGGCCGCGAGGTCGTCGGTCGGTACCTCGTCGGGAACGATATCGTCTTTTGCCATGTTACCAGGCCTCGAATTCTTCTGCGTCGTCGTCGGGGTCGCGCTCGTTCATCAGGGTCCCGCCGTAGGGGCGGAAATCGAGGTTGTACGCGTTCGCAACGTCGTCCAACGCGTCCTCGCGCTCGGCGATCGCCGCCGTATCGAACTCGAAGGTCTCGACGGCGTCGACCAACTCGTCGTCGCTCACTCGGCCCTCCGCGTAGCCCGCCGCGATGCCGTCCCGGACGACGTCGGCGTTGCGACGGAGCCGCTTTGCGTCGTCGAACTGCTCGCGCAGGTCGTCATCGAGGCCACCCCGATCCAGCGGGATCTCCTCGAGCAGCGCGGTGGCTTTCCGATCGAACTGATCGGCCATCTTCAACAGCTCGATCACCTGTTTCCGCGGCTCGAGCCGGTTCCAGGCGTCGCGGGCCTCGTCGGCGACGACGGCATCGATCGCTTCCTCCCACTCGGTCGAGCGCTCGACGTCTTCGAACGCCTGCGCGACGAACGCGCCGACGTGGTCGTCGGGGATCGTCACGCCGAGTGACTCCTCGAGACCGCCGGCGGCGCTGCCGTCGGTCGTACAGCCGTCGTCCTCGCTGGCCGACTCCGAGTCGGTGGTCGCGTGCGGTTCCTCGCCCGTGGGTGTGCTGTCGAGTTCGTAGGTCATCGTCGATCACGCTGTCCCTGTGTCAGGCCGTCGATCGAGCCGGCCGGTCCCCGACCCGGGCCGGGGCCCTGTTGCTCCCGTCGGGAGCCCGGCCCGCCGCCGGGTGCGGCGCCGTCCTCGAGCCCGGCGTCGATCTGGTCGGGGTCGACGCCACGGGCCGTCGCGAGCGCCCGCTTTGCCGACCGACGGACGTCGTCGCTGCGGTCGTTCAGTCCGTGGCGCTCGAGGACTGCCTCGGCGCGGTCGGTGCCGAGATCCCCGAGGCTGGTCGCGGCCTTGGCGCGGACGAACGCCTCCGGATCGCGGGCCAGGACGGCCGCGAGGATCCGGACCGCGTCTTCGATCTCGTCGGCGTACTCCCGGAGGTAGTCGGCCGCGTACTCCCGGACGCCGGAGTGGGGATCGTTCTTGATCCGTTCGATCAACAGCTCCTGGGAGGCCGCCCCGGTCTTCGAGAGGGCGATGACGGCGTTGCGCCGCACCCAGCCGCTGTCGTCCTCGAGGGCCGCCCGAAGCGGCTCTTCGTTGCCGGGTTCGGCCCGCGACTGTGCTACGACGGCCTCGGAGCGAACCCACTCGTGGTCGTCGGAAAGCGCCGCCCGGATCGCCTCGCGGGCCGGCTCGGCGTCGCCCGAACTGGCGGCCAACCCGAGGGCTTCGACGGCGAACTGTCGGACGTCCTCGGAGCTGTCGCCGGTCGCCCGCTCGGCCAGCGCTCCGATGGTCGCCGGTTCCAGCCCGCCGTCGGCGGCCGGATCGACCAGCCCGAGCGCCCCGCGTCGGCGATCGCGTTCCCGGTCGGACTCGAGCCGGTTTCGAAGCGTTGCCTCGTCGTCGTCGGGTGCCCGGCCGCGGGCACTTCGGTTCGCGTAGTCGGTCATTCTCGGAGCCTCCAGTAGCTGACGAGCCACGCGGCGACCGTCGCGAGCAGCGTCACGGCGGGCCAGTTAGTCGCGGAACTGGCAAGCCAGCCGGCCGTCTCGGTCACGCTGGCCACCGCACCGCCGTCGCTCGCGTCGGTGTCGCCGTCGTCGCTCTCGTCGTCGGCCGCACTGAGCGTGCCGTCGTCGGTATCCAGCGTCAGGTACTGGTACGACAGCGACTTCTGGCCGTTCGCCTCATCCGCGCTGCCGTTCCAGACGGCGTAGGTGAGATACATCTGTTCGCTGTCCTCGAACTCGGCGTCGTACTCACCGCTGGCGTCGTGTTCGCGCTGGAACACGACCGCCCAGCCGTCGTCGGTCCGCTCGCCGTTGGCCGAGACGGGCTGGGTCTCCGCGTGGGTCAGCGAGCCGTACCCGGTCGCGTAGTAGTTTTGCCCGTATCGGGTGTAGCTCGACTGTGAGAGCGGGTTCCCCGCCGCCTGTCCCGGCTTCGTCCGGTCGTCCGGATGCGGATACGCGTACATGTCGCCGCCCGGATCGGACTCCGAGAACTGCCAGCTCGAGCGCCAGTACCAGATGTTGACCGGGTCGCCGTTCGCGCCCATGACGATCGGCGGCTCGCTCCCGCTGCGGAGCATGACCGCCGCGGCGTCGCTGTAGGCGTTGGGCTCGTTGATCTCGGTGTCCTCGGTCGGGTCCTCCCACTCCAGACGGAAGGCGACGTGCGTGTCGTTCGTGACGGCCTGGACGTCTACTTCGTCGATGCTCCCGCCGCCGTAGGGGGTCGCCATCTGCTGGGCGTCGAGCGACAGCGTCTCGGTGTCAGCATCGTCCCACGCGTCGGCGTCGGGCTCCGCGGGCACCGAGTCCACCGAGTCCATCGGCTGCGGGCCGATCGTCAGGACCGCGACGACCGCGACCTGAACGACCAGCACGAGACACAGCACGACCGCGGCCAGCTTCGTCGCGCCGCGTGCAGCGTCGTGTTCGATCGAGATCGGCCCGATCTCGGTGCGGTCGCTCACGGAGCCTCACCTCCGCTCGCCGCCTCCGTCGAGACGGTCGGCTCGGGATGTTGCCCGTTGTCGTAGGTCACCAACTCCTCGACGAGATCCGCCGCGGCGACGTAGGCGTCCTCGTCGGTCGCCTGCCGCAGGTCATGTGCCAGCGCCGGGACGAACTCGACGAGGTGATCGGCAAGCACCGTCGCCTCGGCCTTCGCGACCCGCTCGGCCGCGACCGGCTCGTCCGACTCGAGAGCCACCGCCCGCTGGCCGGCCAGGACCTGCGCCAACTCGAGTTCGGCGGCGACGTGGTCCTGTCGCTCGGCGAAGTCGTCGCTGGGTTCGAGGCCGAACTCCTCCAGCAGCCCGACGACGGTCGCGATCCGGCGCTGCTCGCTGCTGATCTCGTCACGGGTCGTGTAGTGGGCTTCGTAGGGGATCACCGCGTACGTGCCGTCGTCGCTCGGGAGGCCGAACAGGTTGTTGTAGGCCACCTGCAAGTCCTCGAGGCCCGTTTCCTCGAGGGCCTCGAGCAGCGTGGTCGCCTCCTCGGTGACGCCGACGGTCTCGGCGGCGCGTTCGATCCCCTCGCGGGCCGCGGGATCGAGTAGTTCGCTGATTGTCTCCTCGCTCGGATAGGTAAACGCCGCGGCAGCGCCACAGTAGAGGGTGGCCCGCGCGGCGTGGTACTCGGAATCGGGTGTGTCGTTCGGTGTCATTGGTCTATGGCTGATTAGTCCACATCTCGCCCTCGCGGACCTCCATCTCCTCCTCGAAGGGGATGTCGACGACCTTGTTCCCCTTGCGGTCCCACCCCTTCACGCGGTGTTCTTTGACGGTGTAGGTCTCGATGAGGCGGGTGGTCGCGCCGAACAGTTGGAGGATGCCGAGGGTGTGGTGGCTCGGGTTGCGGACCCGATCCTGAACGATCTTGACCGACTCTTCGAAGGTGCTGCCGGGCCACTCGTTTTGCTTGTCCTCGGTGTTGGGCGTGAACATCTGGGTGAGGAACTCCGGCGGCACGTGGTAGGGCGGCATGTAGAACACCTGCGGCCGGGTCCCGAACTGCGGGTACAGCGGGAGCGCGATCTTCTCGTCGCTCTTCGCGAGGTAGTTGACCGGGCTCCGGCCGGCCGCCGCCGACGTGTTTCCGCCTGGGTGGCCGGCGTCGGGACCGCGATTTATGTTGCCGTGCAGGCGCGTCTTCCCGATACACGAGGAGACACAGCGGGGGACGTTGCCCTCCTCGATACGGGGGAAACAGCCGACCGGCTTCTCCGAGACGCCCGTCTCGGGGTTGTACATCGGCTTGTGGTACGGACAGGACTTCACGCACTTGCGGTAGCCCCGACACCGCTCCTGGTCGAGCAGGACGATCCCGTCCTCCTCGCGCTTGTAGATCGCCTTGCGCGGACACGCAGCCAGACAGGCGGGGTTCTTGCAGTGGTTACAGAGCCGCGGCAGGTAGAACTGCCACATGTCGTGGTACTCGTCTTCCTCGAGGTCGCTCTCGACGACGTCGCCGGTGGGGTACTCGCCGTGGACCTGGTCGTCGCCCAGGGCGGGGTACTCCCATTCTTCCTTCTGGGCGATGTAGCCCTTGGCCGCCTCGCCGTCCTCGGCGGCTTCGAAGATGGTCTCGTTCTCGCCTAAGTCGTCGAGCAGGCGCATGTCCCAGCCCATCGGGTAGCCGCCGTAGGGCTCGGTCTCGACGTTCATCCACCACATGTACTCCTCGCCCTCCCCGCTCGTCCAGGTGGACTTGCAGGCAAAGGAGCAGGTGTTGCAGTTGATACACCGGTTGATGTTGATGATCATCCCCCAGTGCCAGTCGCGTTCCTCTTCGCGGTGTTCGTAGGGGTAGCTGTGCTCGCGGCCGAGTTGTGGGTTGTAGGTCTCCGGCATCAGCTGTCACCTCCCTGCAGCGATCCGCTCACGTAGTCCTGGAACAGTTCGTCTTTCCGCGCGTCGCCGGGCCACCAGTCCGCCTCCTCGTATTTCTCGACTTCCACGAGGTCGTCGCGGTTCGTTCCCGTCGGTGCCCAGACGGTCTCCTCGTAGCCGTGCTCGAGTTCGGCCCCCTTCCACGCGATGTCGTCTTCGACGTGTTCGGAGATGTTCGGATCGCCGAAGACGGACTTGTGGACGAGGTCGTCGGTCTCCTGGGCCGGGTCGAGCCAGATGTTCGTCGTGACGTTGTATCCCTTGACGCCGTCGCCTTGCTCCTCGTCGTCGGGGAAGTGCTGGGGCCACCAGCCGTGCCAGATGGTCAGCTGGCCCATGTCGCCGGCCGAGCGGGGGCGCTGGCGCTCGCTGACCATCACGCGCACGACGAGGTCGCCGCGCTTGCCGGTGATCCGGACGTAGTCGCCGTTCTCGACGTCGATGTCCGCGGCGTCCTCGGGGTGCATCTCGACGAACGCCTCGCCAAGCGGCGGGGTCTCCTCGGTCTCGCCCTCGCCCTGCGGGAACGAGAAGTCATCAACTAGCCGCTCGGTCCCCTCGGGATCGGCGTTCGTCGAGCCGAAGTCACGCGAGGACCAGATCAGGTTCCAGTCGGTCATCCCCCACGAGGAGTGGGTCCGGTACTTCGGGTGGGGTGTGTTGTAGTAGAACTGGTACTCCTCGTCGTGATACAGCGGGTTCTCCTCGTCTTTGGCCTCGTCCCACTTCTTGTTCACCCCGTAGGGCGTCCCTTCGGGGCTCTCGATGTGGTCGAGGTCGGCCCGGCCCAGTTCGAGGAAGCGGTCCTCCTCCTTGTGGAACTCCATCCGGCCGGTCTTGGTGTAGAACGGCCGATCCTCGTTGATCTGGGAGTAGAAGGGGATCCGCGGATACGTCTTCAGCTGAAGGCGTTCGGGGCCGTCCTCGATGTCCTCGACGTCGATGTCGCGGGTCGTCATCCCCGCGTCCAGCGTCTCCTGGATGTAGTCGCGGACGTCCTCGTCGTCGTCGAGGAACTTCTCGAAGTACGCCCGGTAGGAGTCGACGTTGCGCTCTTCGGGCGGGATCTTCTCGTCTAACTTCTCCGCGACCATCGCGACGGCCTCGCCGTCCTGTTTCGTGTCGTAGAGCGGGTCCATGACCCCGTGATCCATGTGGATGAAGGGGTTCTCCGGGCCGACCGTGATGTCGGGATACTCGCACTCGAGCCAGGAGGGGACCGGGAGCACGATGTCCGCGTGGCGCGCGGAGTAGGTCATGTGCATGTCCGAGACGATCGAGAGTTCGTTGCTCGTGTCCGGATGTTTGACGAAGTTCTCGATGACGTGCTCCTGATGTTTGGTCTGATTCAGGAGGTTGCAGTTCATCGTCCACAGGATCGTCGGCTTCGACATCGTGTACGACTCGGCGTTGGTCGGCATCACCGGCTCCTCGGCGTCGCCCTGTGGCACGAGGTCGAGTTCGCGGTCGAAGTCCCCGCGGATCTCGTGGGCGTCGAGCTGTTCGCCCCCGAAGAAGGCGAACGCGTAGCCGGGATACATCCCGTGGGCTGCATTGCCGTCGGGGTTGACGTACTCGGGGTAGCCGTCCAGCAGCTCGATCTTGTACTGGCCGGAGTAGTTGTAGTAGCCGGCCCCGCGCTCGCCGATGTTGCCAAGCATCGACTGGATGAAGAAGATCGTCCGCTGGAGCGAGTCGTTGGAGTGGAACCAGTGGTTGATCCCCTCACCGGTGAACCACTGGGCCTTCTCGGCGTCGGCGAACTCGCGGGCGGTCTTCCGGAGCCCGTCGGCCGGGATCGTCGTGATCTCCTCGACCGTCTCCGGATCGTAGTTCTCGAGGATGTTCGACTTCTGGCGGACGAAGTCGGTGTGGACGCCGACCGACTCGCCGTTTGCCAGCTCGAGGTCGACACCGACCTCGAGTTGGGGAGTCGCGGGCGTCTCCTCGCCGACCTCCTCGCGGGTGACGGGGACGGGATCGCCGTTCTCGTCGAGGGCGACGAAGTCGCCCCAGTCGTTTTCCTCGTGGCGCTGCTCGCTGTCCTCGGCGGGCGGCTCGTGGTCCTCGAAGACCTCGTGGGCGCGGAGGTACTTCCCGTCGTCCTGCCGGATCAACAGCGGCAGGGTCGTGAACTTCCGCATGAACTCCTCGTCGTAGAGTTCCTCGTCGATGATGACGTGGGCCACGCCCAGGGCAAAGGCGGGGTCGCTGCCCGGGCGGACGGGGAGCCAGCGGTCGCACTTCTGGACCGTCGGCGAGTAGTCGGGGTAGACGCCGACCATCTTGCCGCCGCGCTCGCGGGTCTCCTGTAAGAAGTGGTTGTCCGCGAGCTTGTTGTGGATCAGGTTCTTCCCCTGCATGATCGTGTAGTCGGCGGCCCGCCAGGCCGACGCGTCGGCGTCGCTGGTCTGATAGCCCGTCGTGATGACGTGGCCCGGCGGGAGGTCGGCGTACCAGTCGTACTCGGTCCACTCGCAGCCGCCGAAGATCGAGGCCAGCCGCCGGCCGGCCCCGTGGCGGGTGATCAGCCCGTCGGACTTGATCGCGTTGAAGATGTGGAACCGCTTCTCGTCTTCCAGACTCGCCATCTTCTCGGCGATCAGGTCGATCGCTTCGTCCCAGGAGACGCGCTCGAACTCGTCCTCGCCGCGACCCTCGGGGTTGGGATCGTCGGGACTCCACCCCTTGCGGACCATGGGATACTTGATCCGGCTGGGCTCGAACGTCCGGCGGTGCAGCGTCAGCCCCTTCATGCAACCGCGCGGGTTCCAGTGGCGGGTGACCCCCGCCTCCTCGTAGCCGCCGGGGCCGCCCGGACCGGGGCTGCCCTCCTCCTCGTGATAGATCTGTTCGGCCCTGATCGGGACCCCGTTTTTCATGTAGAAGTTCAGGGCACACGACTGCGTACAGTTGGGGTGGCAGACGGTCCAATCGACCGAATCGTACTCGTAGATGTCGTGGTAGACCTCCTCCCAGTCACGGTTGGGATAGGCCTTGAGCGGGTTGTCGACCTGTGTGATGGAGTCGACGGATTGGGTCGCTCCCCACGCGGAGCCGAGCAGGGCACCGACCGTCCCCGTCCCGGCAGCCGCCAGGAAATCGCGACGCGAGAGACTCATCGTCGACCACCTCGTGTGGCGGAGCGTTTCGATAGCATACATGACGGCGTTGCTACTCGATTCTTTAACCCGGTCCGCCTGTTCCCACGCGTTGGGGACGCTACCGCCAGAATCCCGCTAATGAGGGGTCTTCAAGTGGGGCGAGAATGCGTGGCCCACCCTTCCGACGACCCGCCCGCGGTAACCGGCGGCCGCGAACCGACGCTGCCGCGGGCACCAGCGCCCGCAGTCACTCCGACCCCTCGCAGTCGAGGTCGAACAACCGATGGGTGGCCTCGATGACCGCGTCGTCGCCGTCGCGGGCGGCCGCCCGGAGGCGCTCAGTCGGCGTGCCAAGCAGCGATCCGGTCAGTGCGCTCGCGAAGTCCTCGAGGACCGCCTCGGCGTCGGCCCCGCTCGCGAGCCGGTCACGGGCCCGCTCGAGTTCGCTCTCGCGGATCGCGGCCGCCGTCCGGTGGAGTTCGCGAAGCGTGTCTTCGGCACGGTTCTCGCGTTCCCGATCGACGAAGGCCGCGACCGCGTCAGTGATCGCGTCCTCGACCGCCGGCACCGCCGCCCGCCGACCCGCGACGGCGGCCGCGATCCGGCGCTGGATCGCGTCGAGGGACACGACCGGCACGGCCGATCGGCGGACGAGTTTGGCGACGTCCGGCGGGGTCGCCAGGTCCACGACCGGCGTCTCGGACGCGACTCCCTGTATTGCCTCGAGCGTCACCACTGGGTCCGGCGCGCCCGTCGCCGTTACGATCGCGTCGGCGTCGGAAAGTGCGGCTTCGAGGGCCTCGAGCGGCCAGTACCGACCATCCTCGGTCGGGAGTTGGGACGCGGCCGAGCGGTTGACGGCGTCGACGCGGCAGTCCCAGCGGTGGCCGGCGGCGCTGGCCACTTCGGTCGCCATCTCGCCGGCACCGACGACGACGAGCCGGTCCGGGACCCCGCCCGCCTCGGCGATGGCCTCGCAGGTCGCGCTCCCGTAGCCGACCGTTCCCTCGTCGATGTCGGTCTCGTCGCGGCAGCGCCGCCCCACCGAGACGGCCGCGTCCGCTGCCCGAGTCACCACGCCGCCGGCGAGGTCCGCCTCGAGCGCCGCATCGAACGTCCGCCGGAGTTGGCCGAGAACGTGTGCCTCACCGACGACGGCGCTCTCGAGGCCGCAGGCGACCCGGAACAGGTGGTCGACGACTGCGAGTCCGGTCTCGGTCCGTGCGCCGTCGGGATCGCCCAGTGCCTCGCGTGCGGCCTCGATCCCCGCGTCTCGGTCGGCGGGCGTGCGCGTGCTGAGATACGCCTCGACGCGGTTGCACGTCGAGAGGACGACCGCCTCGGTGACGCGGTCGTGGGCCGCGATCCGCCGGGCGGCGGCGACTGGGTCGTCCGGAGCGACCGCGCCCAGTTCCTCGGTCGAACTACTCCCGTGATCGAGTCGATAGCACGCGAGTCGGCGGACGCTCTTCGGTACCGCCGCGACCGGCGACGGCTCGGGCTCGGTCCGCGCGTCCGGGGGCGCTGAATCGGGGGCGTACATGGGCCTACTCGAGCGCTGCGGTCGCGTCGACCGGTGGCGCGTGATCGGTCGGCAGTTCGTCGGTGCTGTACTCGGCCTCGGTGAGATAACACCGGGGATCCTCGGCCCAGAGGTCGTCGTGGACCGCCGCGGCGCGGGCTCGGGAGTTCCCGCCACAGACCTCCTTCCAGGGACAGCGGCCGCATTTCCCCTTCAGGTGGTCGGTCGGTTCGGCCAGTTCGTCCCAGAGGTCGCTGTCGGCGAGGATCTCGTCGAGTCGGCGCTCGCGGACGTTCCCGAGCGTGTACTGCGAGAGGAACATGCTCGGGTGGACGTCGCCGCGGTGGTCGACGTTGACGACCTTGGGGCCCGCGTCGCCGTTTTTGACCACACGACCGGGGCCGTCGTCGAACAGGAGTTTTCGAGCCCGGTCCGCGTGGGCCGGCATGTCCTCCCGAATCCGGTGGTAGAGATAGACCGCGTCGGCGTAGTTGCCGGCGGTCAGGATCTGCATGTCGGGATGGGTGTCGGCGAGGGCTTTGGTGCGCTCGTAGAGGGAGTCGACAACCTCCCGCGTGCGCTCGAACGATAGGTCGGCGTCGGTGATGTCACCGCCGCGCCCGGAGTAGATCAGGTGAAAGACGTTCACCCGGTCGATCCCCTCCTCGACGGCGAGGTCGATCACGTCGGGGACGTCATCGACAGTCCCCTCGGTCATCGTACACCGGATGCCGGTCCCCATCCCGGCGTCGCGAGCGTTGCGAAGCCCGTTCCGGGCCCGCTCGAACGCGCCGTCGACGCCGCGGAACTCGTCGTTGGTCGCCCCGACGCCGTCAAGCGAGACGCCGACGTACTGCATCCCCGCGTCGGCGACCGCTTGTGCGCGCTCCTCGGTGAGGAAGGTCCCGTTGCTCGAGGCGATCGGCCGAATCCCCTGCTCGGACGCGTATCGGGTCAGTTCGGCGATATCGTCCCGAAAGAACGGCTCGCCGCCGCTGAACACGAGTACCGGGACGTTCACCGCGGCCAGCGAGTCGATGAACGATTTGGCCTCGGCCGTCGACAGTTCCTCGCTGTCGCGCTCGTCGCAGGCCCCGAAGTAGCAGTGCTTACACTGTAGGTTACAGGCGGGGGTCGTGTTCCAGACGACCAGCGGAACGAGCGCGTCGCTCGCGTGGCGCTTCTCGTATCGGATCTGTTCCGGTCGGTTGTCGAGTCCTCTGATGAGTCGTGTGAGATCGATCATTGGTCCACCTCCGGGCGGAAGATGCCGCTCGGTTTCGCGCCGAGTCCGTCGATTCGGCGGCCGACGGTAACATCCGTCGGCCGATCGTCGGCCAGCGGCCGCGTGTCGAGTACTGCGAGATCGCTCCGTTCCATGTTCCCGACGTAACACTCCTGGCCGTCGGGCCCGAAGACGACGTGGAGCGGTTCGCCACCGACTTCCACGCGGCCGGCGACGGTAAGATCGGTCAGGTCCAGCATCGTCACGAACGGTTCCTCGTAGGAGTCGACGACGGCGTAGCGACCGTCCGGCGTCGTCGCGGCGAAGCCGGTCGTCGTCCCGACCTCGAGCAGCCGTTCGGTCGGCGAGTCGTCGCCGGCCGCGACCGCCTCGAGGTCGACGACGGCGACGCGGTCGTCCTCGCGGGCCGGGAACAGGCCGTACCGGTAGTCCGGCCCGTCGGCGACGGCGAACCCGTGGGGGTTCACTCCCGTCTCGGCGGTACAGCGGACCCGCTCCGTGGCCGGGTCGACGAACGAGGCTGACGACCCGCCGGCGTGGTTGGCGACCACCAGCCCCTCCGCGAGGACGTACAGGTCGTGTGGCTCCGCGCCGACCGGAATCTCGGCCTCGAGGTCGAGCCCGGGATCGGCACCGAGGACGGCGATCTCGTTTTCCGTCTTCTGGCCCACGTAGAGCCGATCGTCCGACCCGATTCGCATCCCGGAACTCCGCGAGAGCGGGCGCGTTCCCGCGGGCTCGAGCCGGCCGTCCTCGCCGATCGCGAACGCGAGGACGCCGGGATCCGACGACGCCGGCAGGTCGACTGCGGTCCCGACGAACAGCACGTCGCCGGCCGGACCGAGCGCGCTCCCGACGGGCATCGTCCCGAGCCGCTCGATCCGCTGGACGGTCTCGAGCGCCTCGAGATCGACCACCTCGAGGTGGGCGCTGGCGATGTACAACAGGTAGGCGACCGGCTCGGTCGGGTGAAACAGCGCCGTGTGCGGGTATCGACCCTCGCCGAGGTCCGCGATGACCTCGCCAGCGGCGAGATCGACCGCGCTGAAGTGGCTGCTGGCGGCGTTTTTGACGATCGTCGGCACACCGGACAAGCGGGCGCTCGCGGTGTCGGTGTCTGGTGTCATTGGTAGCTCCCTCTATCGGTACGAAAACAGCCCGCAGGGGCCGCCCCGTCGGGCACGTCGATGGTCGCCGCGATCGGGTTGGAGTCGCCGGCTCGAACGCCGTCAACGTCGACGACGGTCACGGTGTCGGCGTCGACGCTGGGGACGTAACAGACCCGGCCGTCCGCGCTGAATCGCGGGTGACGCGGCGTCGACCCGGTCTCGACGCGCGCGACGACGTCCAGGCTCGCGGGGTCGAGGAACGCGACGCGGTCGTCGTCGTACGCGTCGACGGCGAGCAAGGAGCCGTCGGGGGTAACGTCGGGAAAGGCCGTGGGCGTTCCCAGCGAGACGCGATCCGTGGCTGTCGCATCGGTCTCGCCGCGGCGGACCGACTCGAGGTCGACGACCGTGAGGCCGTCGTCCTCCGTGTCTCCGACGACCCAGCGGTCGCTGCCCGGGACGGCGGTCCCGCCCCTCGGGTTCGGGGCCGGGACCGTCCCGAGGACCGTCGCCTCGAGCGTGTCGACGACGGTTACGCTGTCCCCGTCGGCGTTGTTCGCGCCAAGCAATCCCCGGGTCGGTTCGTGGGCCAGGTCCTGTGGCCCGGCACCGACCGCGAACCGATCCAGGACATCGAACGGGGGCGTTGCGCCGATCCGGAGCAATTCGTCGTCGTCTCGTAGCGCGACCCACACGTCGTTGTCGGCGTCGACGGCGAGGCCAGCGGCCTTCCCGATCGGGAGTTCGGCGACCGGTTCGATCCGCTCGCCGGCCGTCCGAAAGACGGCCAGCCCCGGGCGGTCGTCGCCCGGGAGCCCGCCGTAGGTACTGACGAACAGGTACCGTCCCGTCCGGCTCAGCACCGCTCCCACGGGCGCAGTCCCGACCTCGTCGACGCGATCCGCGACGGAGAGCGTCCAGCAATCGAGGATCTCGAGCGCGTTCGACCCCATGTAGGGGACGTACGCCCAGCGGCCGCCGGGACGGACGGCCAGCGCGTGTGGCTGGCGGCCGTCGCCGATCCGGCCGAGCGGCTCGTGGGTAGCCGCGTCGATCACCGTCAGCCCCTCCCCGCGGAGGTGCTTGACGAGTGCGAGCGGTCCCGCCGGTCGTCGGTCCGTCCGCGTTCGCGGGGTCGCGTTACTGGTATCGGACATGTGCCTGTGGGAACGGTCGATCGCAGTCAGTGCCCCTCCGCGCGGACGCCGAGGAACTTGCCGGTCGGTGCCAGCAGGCCCTCGATCTGGGTCAGCAGCTCGCCCGTGTTCGGATCGAACACGAGGATCGATTCGTTCTCGCCCTGCCAGACGCTAATGTAGACCTTCTCGCCGTCGCGGCTGAACTCGGGGTGGATCGCGGCCGCGGCACCCCACTGGCTACAGTCGATCTCCTGATCGACCTCGAGGGTCTCGGGATCGATGGTATAGACGTAGGCGTCGTCCTCGCTGTCGGTAAGGATGACGTCGGCCCAGACGTAGTCGCTGTTCTCGTGTTTCCGGATGAACAGCCCGGAGCCCCTGACGTCGATCATCTCCTCCGTTTCCCAGGTTTCGGTGTTCCAGACGCCGACGCTCGGCGCACCGGCGTGGGTGGTAAAGGCGAGGTCTTCGTCGGGATACAGTGCGCCCGGGCCGGGGTGGGGAACCCCGTCCATCGGGATCGCGGCGACGTGGCTCCGTTCTTGCGTGTCGATGATGTCCATCTGGTTGTCCGTCTGCGAGGCGATCATGAAGTAGCGGCCGTCCTCCGTGAAGAAGCCGTCGTGGAGGGTACGCCCGCACTCGATGGTCGCGACGACCGGGAAGTCGTCCTGCGTGTAGTCGATGAGCCACACCTCGCCGCCCTCTTTCAGTCCCGCGAGGAAGAGTCCCTCCTCGGGGACGTCGTACAGCGAGCAGACGCGGCTCCCCAGACTCTCACCGTCCGGGTTGACGGTGTGGGTCGGGATCCGCTTGATCGGCTCCATCGTCTCGGCGTCACAGATGACCAGATGGTTCGGGTTGTAGAACCCGCCGATCACGTAGTCCCCGTCCCGAGAGACGGCGATGTCCCGGGCGTCCGTCCCGGCGTCGGCGACGGCGACCCGCTCGAAATCGAACAGATCGATCTTGTACATCTCACCCTGTCTAGATTGGGTGTAGACGTACGCGCCCTCGCGCGTTTGCTCCGGCAGGTCGGGGTGGAAGTCGTGGACGTGGATCGCCTTCCCGACGTTCTCGACCCGCTCCATGAACTCGTCGTTGACCGTATCGATCATCGCGACCGAGCCGTTGTTGCGCTCGGTAACGACCATGATATCGCGCAGGTCGAGGTCGTGGCTGGGCTCCTGGGCCAGTTCGCTCTCCTCTTTGAGGATTTCGTGGCGCTCCGTCAGCGTCTCCATGTCGGTAAAGTCCACCTCGTCGACGGACTCACCCTCGGGGACGACGTACAGCTGCCCGTTCATCTGGGCGTGGCCGTCCCCGCAGTAGACCGAACACTCGAAGTCGAAGGTCCCCTCCTCGTCGGTCACGAACGTTACCGAATCGATGACTTCGTCGTCCGTACTCTCGGGCAGTTCGACCGGCCCGACGTCGTAGGGGTCCTCGAGGTAGAACGTGTGCATCGCGAAGTCCTCGTTCTCCTCGAAGGTCGACTGCGTGAACTCGATCGTGAGTTCCGTGTTCGGTGGGACCCGGATCTCCTGGGGATCGAACTCGTATTGCTTGGCGGCCAACTGGACGGTTTCGCTCCGCTCGGCCGACGGCGTCTCTCCGTCGGACTCCCCGTCGTCCGACGAGTCATCGTCATCGTCGCCGGCACAGCCCGCCAGCGCAGCCGACGCCGCGACGACGCCGCTGGTCTTGATGAACGTCCGGCGGCCCGGACTGGGCAACCCCATTTCGAAACTGAGGTCGTCATCGAACTCCAGGGTCTCCGCGATCTCCCTCGAAGCGCTCAAGTGACGCTTGATTCGTTCCTCGTGTTCCGCAACCGACTCGGCCGGTGACTCGGATCGTGACATACTGGGCACCTCTCCGGTCGAACGTCTGGGACCCACACCTATAACCCGGCAGCAACGTTTCGAGTTCGCGAGAGGTCACGGGAAGATGTTCGTAGCGGGTTTTTTCAGTCGTGAAAGCATGTCGAACCCCCGGCGAAAACCTGCCCCTTACGGCCTCTAAACCCCATTTTGATCGGTAGCGTTCGATTTCGGTTCCCAGCCCGTAGGATTCGTCGGTACAGACATTTATAAGGTAATAGATAGTTGAGGCCATGACGTCTGACAGTTCCGAGTCGAAACCCCGCGGCGATCGAATGACCACCGACTTCTTCGAGGACGTCCTGACCGAGTACCTCGCGGACGGCCGGATCGAGTCGGGCGTCGTCAGGCTCCGGCTGGACGACGGGCGAACCCGCCGGTTCGTCGTCGGCGACGACACCGAGTCGATGCACGCCTACGAGTACGTCCGACGGGAACTCGCGGAGGCACAGCGCCTGATCGAGGGCAACGACGATCGGTTCGACCAGCCCGTCGAGTTCTCGGTGCCGGTCCGCGACGAGGATCGACTCCTGGCCGAACTCGAGGACGAGGGTGCCGTCACCACCTGGATCAAACCGGACGGGTTCGGCCTCCTGCTCGAGCATCTCCGGGCGATGGCCGACGAACCCGAGCCGGAGCCGTCCGACGCGACCGAGTGAGACGACGGCCGATCAGAACAGTTCGACCCGGATCCCGTCGGCCTCGAGGTCGTCGGCGAAGGCCTCGGCATCGGTCTCGATCGGGTCGAACGTGTCGTAGTGTTCGGGCAGGACCAGTTCGGGTTCGACGCTCCGGGCGAAGGCGGCGGCCTCGTGGCGATCCATCGTGAAGTGCCCGCCGATCGGCGGGACGAACACGTCGGCCGTAACCGACTCGTGATGGGGCAGGAAGTCCGTGTCCGAGGGGAAAAACACCGTCGTCCCCTCGAGGGCAAGCACTACCCCGATCACCTCCCCATCTGCGTGGAACGGCTTCCCGTCCTCGTCGACGTGGTCGCCCGTGGGGTCGTTGTACGCCGGCACCGTCCGCACGTCGATCCCGTCGACGGTCGCCTCGCCCTCGTAGGGCAGGTCGACGACGTCGAACGCGAGGTCACTAGTGTCGATCTCCTCGTAGGCCGCGACGGTCACGTCCGGCCCCGCGACGGCCTCGATCGCGGCCGCGTCGTAGTGGTCCATGTCGTCGTGTGTGACAAAGACCACGTCGCCGTCCGCGGGTTCGCCCGCGAGGACCTCGCCCCACGGATCGACGTAGATCACGGTCCCGTCGTCAGTTTCGATGCGGACGCTCGCGTGGCCGGGTCGCTCGAACTCGAGTCCCTCGTAGGTGACGGTCATCGTGGCTCGAGAGTACAGTGCGGGTCGTCTTATAGACCGGTTCCCACCAGTCTGGAACGACCACTACGGAAACGAACCCGCGGCGCGACGGTCCGAGTACCCGTGACTCATACGTCGAGACGGACGCTGCTGACGGCCGGTGCGAGTACGATCGGGCTCGCCCTCGCTGGGTGTCTCACCGACGGTGCCGGTGAACGGACGCCGGACGAACCGATTCCGGCCACTACCGCGACGATGTACAAGGGCCCGAACTGTCGCTGCTGTGATTCGTACGGAGAGCATCTCGACGCGTCCCTCGAGACCGACCTCGAGACCGTCGTCGCGGACGATCTCACGGCGGTGAAAGACGACCGCGGAATCGACGCCGACCTTCGGAGCTGTCACACGGTGGAACTGGACGGCTACCTCGTCGAGGGTCACANGTCCCTCGAGACCGACCTCGAGACCGTCGTCGCGGACGATCTCACGGCGGTGAAAGACGACCGCGGAATCGACGCCGACCTTCGGAGCTGTCACACGGTGGAACTGGACGGCTACCTCGTCGAGGGTCACGTCCCGGCCGCGACCGTCGCCACGCTGCTCGAGGACGAACCCGAGATCGCCGGGATCGCGTTGCCGGGAATGCCGTCGGGGTCTCCGGGAATGGGCGGCGAGAAACGCGGCACGTGGCAGGTGTACGAACTCCGTTCCGGCGACGAGCCGGCCGTCTACGCGGAGTTGTGATTCCCGCTCGATCGGCGTACACGGATTCGAGTCGCTGTCGCCGGGCGCGATTATGAACTACGCCGAGACGTTCCAGTTCGCTCGCTGCGCTCGCTCACGGGCTGCGACTCGTCTAGTTCAAATCGCTCTGGCCGCTTTGCTCCTCACGAAAGTGTTCGTCGCAAAAGCGGGCCGGGCGCGATTTGAACACACGGTCGATCGCTTCCTCGCTCACGTCGTTCGCGAGACTGCGCTCTCCCTGCGTTCAAATCCCGCGGTTCCGATGCTCGCCGCTCACGGGTTTGCTCGCGGCGAGAAGCGGGCCGGGCGCGATTTGAACACGCGACCGTCTGATTAAGAGTCAGACGCTCTGCCGGACTGAGCTACCGGCCCTGTACCTCCGACTTTCCGTCGGTCCTTCAAATACGTTTCCCTTGGTCGGTGCCGTGGCAGTGATCCACGAGCGTACGCCCCTCGAGTCGTGCAGGTCGGCTCTCAGGACGTACCACTCTTCGGGAGGGTTAAGTGCGGTGGGTCCGACCACTCGGGCAATGAGTACGGGGGTTACGATTTCGTCCATCTCCGATTACGCTATCTTGGGTTGCGGGAGCGTGGGATACGCCGTGGCGGAGGAACTCGTCGAACAGGGTAAGGACGTGCGGATCATCGACCGCGACGAGAGCCGCGTCGAGTCGCTGCGCGATCAGGACTTAGACGCCCGGCGGGCCGACATCCGCGAGCCGGAGGCCGCGGAACTGGTGGCCGATCGAGACGTGGTCCTCATTCTGGCCTCCGACGTCGAATCGAACAAACGCGCCGTCGAACACATCCGCGCGGCCGACGACAGTCAGTTCGTCGTCGCACGCGCGAGCGACCCCGTCTCCGGCGACGAACTCTCCGAACTCGGGGCCGACATCGTCATCAACCCCTCCTCGGTGATCGCCGAATCCGCCCTGCGGGCGCTGGAATCGGGCGAACTCGAGTACAACGCGGGCAAGCTGGCGGATCTCGTCGAGGAGACGGCGACGCGGCTGGCGATCGTCACACAGGACAGCCCCGATCCGGACTCGATCGCGTCGGCGGCGGCCCTGCAGGCGATCGCCGACCACCTCGGCATCGAGTCGGACATCATCTATCTGGGTGACGTGGGCCACCAGGAGAACCGCGCGTTCGTCAACCTGCTGGGGATCGATCTGGTCCAGTGGGACGAGATCGAGGACCAATCGGTCTACGACACCGTCGCCCTGGTCGATCACGGCACCGCGGGCGAGATGGAACTGCCCGTCGACATCGTCATCGACCACAACGAGTCCGAATCCGAGTCCGAACCCGAGTTCGTCGACATTCGGCCGAACATGTCCTCGACGTCGACGATCATGACGAAGTACATCCAGGAGTTCGACATGAACGTCTCCGAGGAGGTCGCCACCGCCTTGCTCTACGGCATCCGCGCGGAGACCCTGGATTTCAAACGCGACACCACCCCTGCCGACCTGACCGCCGCGGCCTATCTCTACCCCTTCGCGAACCACGACACCCTAGAACAGGTCGAGTCGCCGTCGATGTCACCCGAAACCCTCGACGTCCTCGCGGAGGCGATCACCAACCGCGACGTTCAGGGGAGTCACCTCATCTCCAACGCCGGCATCGTCCGCGATCGCGAGGCACTGACCCAGGCCGCCAGCCACCTGCTGAACCTCGAGGGCGTGACCACGACCGCGGTCTTCGGGATCGCCGACGAGACGATCTTCCTCGCCGGCCGCTCGAAGGACATCCGCATCAACATCGGGAAGGTACTCGAGGACGCCTACGGCGAGATGGGCGAGACCGCGGGCCACTCGACGCAAGCCAGCGCGGAGATCCCGCTTGGTATCTTCACCGGGATCGAGATCTCGGAGGACACGCGAGATACCCTACTCGAGCTGACCGAAGAAGCAGTCAAACGGACGCTGTTCGACGCGATGGGCGTCGAGGGCGGCGGGAGCGAAGGCTCGAACGGGAGCTAAGCGCCGCGAAACGGAATCCGATCAGGCCAGCAGTTCGTCTTCTTCCTCGTCCGGTTCGCGAACCCGTTCGACGACGTCGTTGATCAGGATGATATCGCCGACCGAGCGGACCCAGCGGTAGGGGACGATGATGCCCTGTCCGGTCCGGGCTTCCTCGGCGAACAGTTCGCTGTTCAGGTTCGCAAGCGCGAGGCCGGAGACGGCCTCGCCGTCGATGTTCAGTCGGAGATCCTCGACTTCGCCCACGAAGACGCCGTTGTTCGAGTAGACCTCGCGGCCGACGAGGGAGGTGATCTCTTGGGGTGTGTCGTCCATGTCAGGGTGCATGCGTGGCGGACTCTTAATTCTTGGTCAGACGTGACAGTCACCGCAGCGAACCCGACGGCGCCGACTCGAGTCCGTCGTCACTCGTAGTCGGGTTCCCGGCCCTCGCGGAAGGCGGCGATCGATTCGACGAAGTCCGAATGGCGCACGCACTGTTCGTCGAGCGCGTGCCGATACGCCCGTCCGCGGGCGATCTCGTCGGCCCGGTGTCGCACCATCGCCCGCTTCGTCTGCGCGACCGCGTTCGGACTCCGCCGGGCGATTCGACTGGCCACGTCGCGGACCGCGTCGTCGAGGCGGTCGGGGGCGACGACGCGGCTGAAGAGATCGGTGTCGGCGACCGCCTCGGCCTCGAGGACACCACCGGTGAAACACAGTTCCCGGGCGAGTCCCTCGCCGAGTTCCTGACAGAGTCGCTCGAACGGCGGGACGACCCCCATCCTGATCTCGGCCGGACAGAGCGTCGCGTCGGTCGCGGCGATCCTGAGATCACAGGCCATCGCGAGTTCGTAGCCGCCACCGTAGGCAGGACCGTTCACCCGCCCGATAATCGGGACGGACACAGCCTCCATGCGGGCGTACAGCGCCGAGAAGGAGTCCAGGTAATCAATCACGGCATCGGGGTCGTCGGCTCGAGCGGCGAAGACGTCGACATCGGCCCCCGCCGAGAACGTCCCGCCCGTGCCGGTAACGACGATCGATCGAACGGCGTCGTCCGCCGCGGTCGCCTTGATGCGGTCTCCGAGAGCAGCGATAACGGCCGGCGACATCGCGTTGCCCGTATCGGGTCGGTCGATCGCGACGGTCGCGTACTGCTCCGCCTCAGCGTGAGAAACGGTAACGTCAGTCATCCGTACGGGGACGACTTCAGCCAGCGACAAAAGCGAATCGCCGAGCAGTCGCGACCAGTGGCGGGAAACGGCTCGGTTCCCCGGCTCTACTCGAGAACCGAGTCGACGTCGGCGTGGTCCGACAGCAGCCGCTGCATGCGGTCGACGGTGTCGGCGGTGTGGGTCCGGCCGCTCCGGACGACGTCTTCCGCGCGCTCGACGGTGGTCAGCGTGTCCGTCCGGACCGACAGGATCGGGACGCCCTTTTCCCGGGCTTTCCCGGTGATCGCGCTCGAGGGCCGGTGACCGCCGGTGAGGATGAGACAGCGGACGCCAGGGGCCTCGAGCGCCGCGGTGTGGATCTCGGCTCGATCGCCGCCGGTGATGACGGCGGCGTCTCGCGTCCGGCGGAAGTGTCGCAGGGCGCTGTCGGCCCCCATCGCGCCGACGGTAAAGCGCTCGACGTAGCTTTCGGCCCCGTCCGCGACGAGGGTCTCGGCTCCGAGTTCGTCGGCCAGGTCCGCGACGGTCACACCCGACAGCTCCCGCTCGCTCGGGAGGACGCCGTGGACCGGAATCCCCCGTCCCTCGAGGAACGGGACGACGTCGGTCTCGAGCCCGTCGTAGGCCGCGTCGGAGACGCCGTTGAAGACGACGCCGGCGAGCCGATCGCCGAACCGGTCGGCGGCGGCGATGATATCGTCGACGTCCGCGGGGATCTCGTAGGGGGCGACCAACAGGACGCGGGCGTCGAGCAGTTCCGCCACGTCGGGGTCCGCGAGGTCGACGATGCCGCCGACGTCGTAGCGGCCGCCGCCCTCGACGAACATGCGGTCGCGGTCGGCCGCAAGCGTCTCGAACGCCTCTTGGACCCGCTCGCGGAGTTCGTCGGGGTCCTCGCGGCCGCGGATCGCCTGCTCGATGAACGTCGGCGAGTAGACGACCGGCTCGAGGTCGTGGAGTTCGGCCGCCAGCTCGAGCAGGTCGCGGGCGAGCAGCGGGTCCTCGTCTAAGGTCTTCCCGACGTTGCTCTGGAGGCGGGTCCCCTTGGGNCGTCGTCGGTGTCGGTGGTCGTCTCGCTGTCAGCGGTCGTGGGATCGGAGTCTGGATCGGTCATGGGTCTGTCGTGTCGAGATCGTCCGGATCGACCGTGAGCCGCAGGTCGATCGCCTGTACGCCATCGGGGCCCGCCACGAGCGGGTTGATGTCGAGTTCGAGGATCGACGGGAAGTCGGTTACCAGCTGTGAAAGCCGCTGGATCGTCTCGACGACGCCGTCGATATCGGCCGGCTCGCGGCCGCGTGCGCCGCGCAACAGCGGCGCGGCCTGGATCTCGTCGACCATCTCGCGGGCCTCGGCCTCGCCGAACGGGGCGACCCGAACCGACGTGTCCTCGAGGATCTCGACGAAGATACCGCCGAGCCCGAACAGGACGAGCGGACCGAACTGCGGGTCGCGGTTCATCCCGACGATCGTCTCGGTCGACGCCTCGAGATCGAGCATCTCCTGGATCTGGACGCCGACGATCGTCGCGTCGGGCTGGTAGTTTCGCGCCCGTGCGACCACGTCCTCGTAGGTGTCGGCGACGTCCGCGTCGCTGACGCCGACTCTGACGCCGCCGATATCGGATTTGTGGGAGATGTCGGGGCTGACGATCTTCATGACGACATCGCCCTCGATCGATTCGGCGACCTCGCGGGCGCGGTCCGGATCGTCGACGATCTCGCTCCGCGGCGTCGGAATCCCGTAGGCCTCGAGCAACTCCATCGACTCGACGCCGAGGCGGTTGTCGTCGCGGCGTTTCGTCCGGGCGAGGATCTCGCGGGCGCGCTCGCGGTCGACGTCGAACGTCGCCGGCTCGTCGGCCGTCCGCTCGCGGATATCCCGGAACCGCGCGAGCGCGTCGAGTCCCGAGACCGCCCGCGAGGGATCGAAGTAGTTCGGGATCCCCGACTCGCGCAGCGTCGCCTCGGCGTCGCGGGCCCGCTTGCCGCCCATCAGGCAGGTGACGACCGGCGTATCGTGGGTCTCGAGCTTCTCGATGACCANGCTCAGAGATGTGTATAAGAGACAGTCGTAGGAGAGAACGGCGGTCGGCGCGGCGACGACGACCGCGCTACCGACGTTGGGGTCCTCGAGGGCGATCTCCAAGGCCTCGCCGAACCGTTCGACGTCGGCGTCACCGATCGCGTCGATCGGGTTGTAGACGTTGGCCTCGTCGGGCATCGCCGCGGCGAGTCGATCGATCGTCTCGTCGGCAAAGCTGGCCATCTCGAGGGTCGAGTCGCCGACGGCGTCGGTCGTGAGGACGCCGGGGCCGCCGGCGTTGGTGACGACGGCGACGCCGTCGGACTCGGGTTCGGGCAGGCCGGCCAGCGCCCGCGCGGAGTCGAATAGTTCTTGGACCGACCGTGCCCGGAGGACGCCGGCCTGCTCGAGGCCGGCCTCGTAGGCCCGCTCGCTGCCGGCGATCGCGCCGGTGTGTGAGGAGGCCGCCTGCGCGCCGGCATCGGTGCGGCCGGACTTGACGAGGACGATCGGGGTGTCGGCGGTGACCTCGCGGGCGGCCTCGAGAAAGCCCTGCCCGTCGTCGATGTCCTCTAGGTAGCCGATGATGACGTCGGTGTTCGGATCCGACCCCCACTCGCGGACGAAGTCCGTCTCGTCGAGAACGGTCTTGTTGCCCAGCGAGACGACGTCTCGAAAGCCGATCCCCTGTTCGTTGGCCCAGTCCAGCACGGCGGTGATGAACGCCCCGGACTGACTCATAAAGGAGATCGAGCCCTCCCGGGCGTCTTCGGGGCCGAAAGTGGCGTTCATCCCGTTTTCGGTGGCCATGATACCGAGGCTGTTCGGGCCGACGACGTTGAGGTCGTGTTCGGCGGCGATCTCGCGCAGTCGCCGTTCGCGTTCGGCACCCTCGCCACCCGTCTCCGAGAAGCCGGCCGTGATGACGACGACGTTCTCGGTGCCGGCGTCGGCCACGTCCCGAATCGCCTCGATGACGATGTCGGGCGGTACTACGACCACCGCCAGATCGATCGGCGGCGCGCTCGTCGCGTCCTCGTAACACTCGAGTCCGAGAACCGTCTCGCGCGAAGGGTTGATCGGAACGACCTCGCCATCGAACCCGTCTCGCAGGTTCTCGAGGATCGCCCGGCCGACCGCGCCCTCGCGGTCGGTCGCGCCGACCACGGCGACGGTCTCGGGATCGAAGAGTGCGGATAACCGTCCCATCGCTCGATGGTTGTCCGGGTAGCGTGTTAAGCATATGGCGTGTTCCCGCCATCCGGTACCGGGCGTCGGAACGCCGCGCTCGAGAGGCGACCCTCACTCGGCGCGGCCGGAACTGGTGGCTCATCGTCGTGGGGTGACCGTCCGACCGCGTAGGCGATCACACTGCCGGCGACGAGTTCGGCGAGTGGGACCGCCAGACGGAGGGTGGTGACCGCGCCGCCGGCCGCGGCGAGTAACGCGACGAGCGCGAGGGTCAGCGGCTCACCCAGTACGTCCGCAACTCGAGTCCAGTAGACGTACCCGGGTGGCCAGAGAACGTAGCCGACGGCGAACGCGAGGACCGCGCTCGTGAGGACGCCGGTCGATCGACTGCGCATACGAACGTATCGGCGCAGGATCACGTAATTACCGGGGTCGAAGCCGACTTGAGCCCCGGTGACGGACCGTGTTCGGGCCGGTCTCCCGAGTCGGAATCGATGCCGTGTCTCGAGCGGGCGATACATCGAGACCGATCGGGTCGGTACAGTTATCAGTTCGATATGTCAAATGGACTCATGTCCCTCCGATGTATCAGCCACGTTCCCGACCGATCGCCGCCATCACCGCATTGCTGGCCGTCCTCAGTTTCGTGACCGCGGTACTGTACGTCGAAACGATCCCGGAAAACCCGCCCGGTGACGGGTTCGCGGCGGGCCTCACCGGACTCTTCGTGCTACTGTGTGTCGCCGTCGGGATCGTCACGCTCGCGGAAGCGGGACTGTTGTTCCTCGTCGACCGCGTCCGAGAGCCGTCGGAACGGTCGCGACAGTTGCTCACGACCGGGGCCGTCGTCGGGAGCCTCTCGGTCGTCGTGCTGATCGTCCCCATGCTGATCGCGCACGTGTTCGACGTCTTCGTTCCCGGATACGGGCTCGGGATCGGGCTCTTGCTCGTTCCGATCGGCATCCTCTGTTCCGGCGTCGGCGCGCTCGCACAGCTCGTCGACGAGGTGCGCGCGAAATCCGGTTCGTGAACGGGCTCAGTGCGTCGAGATCGCGGCCGTCGAGCGACTCGAGGCGAGGATCGCGAGCAGGTAGCAGGCGATCGCGACGACGACGATCGAGCCGCCGGTGGGCAGCCCCTGCGAGATCGAGAGGGCGAAGCCGCCGATGACTGCGACCTGGCCGACGAGAATCGACAGGGTCAGCGTCTCGCGAAAGCTGTGGGCGACCTGCGTCGCGGTCGCGACGGGAACGACCAGCATCGCGGCGACGAGGATCACGCCGAGGATCTGCATCGCGCCGACGACGACGACGGCCGTCATCACGATCAGTAAGGTGTTGTACCAGGTGACGTTGAGTCGCGCGACGCGGGCGGCCTGCTCGTCGAAGGTGATGAAAAGCAGTTGCTTGTAGGTCGCGACGGTGACGAGGACGACGACGACGCTGATGACGGCCATCAGCCGCGCCCCCGAGGGGGTGACGACCGAGATGTTCCCGAAGAGATAGCCCTCGACGTTGAACCCGGTCATCCCGCGGCCGTAGCTGATGATGAGCGTGCCGACGGCGAAGCTCCCGGTCAGCATGATCGCGATCGGGACGTCACCGTAGGTGTCGGTCCGCTCGGCCAACCACTGGACGCCCAGCGCCCCGAGGATGCCGACGACCAGTGCGACGAGCATCAGTGAGCCGCTCCAGCCGGTCATCGAACTCACCACGAGCCCGACGGCAACGCCGGCGAACGCAGTATGTGCCAGCGTCTCGCCGATCAGGGCCATCTCGCGGTGGACGAGATAGGTCCCGACAAGCGGCGCGACGACGCCGATCAGGATCCCCGTCGCGATCGAGCGCCACATGAAGGGATGGTAGAAGACGTTCGTCTCCAGGTAGTGATCGAGCCACCAGCCCGCGATCCGGGCCTGCTCGTAGATCACGTCCACGACCGGATACGAACGGAGCGCATCGATCGCCAGCAGGCCGACCATCGCCACCGCCAGAACCGCGGTCAGACCGATCCCGATACGCTCGAGCCGTCGGCGAAGGGAAGAGCGAGTCGACATCGTCAGTGGTGGTGGTGAACGACCTGGCCGCTCGCGCCGTAGGCCTCGGTCAACGCGTCGCTTTCGACGAACGATTCCGTGTCACCGTGGTGGTAGAGTTCGGTGTTGATACAGGCGATCCGACTCGCCCGGTCGGTGACCACGCCGATGTCGTGTTCGATCAGGATGATCGTGATTCCGTCCTCGTTGAGCGACTCGAGCAGCTGGTAGAAGGCGTCGCGGGACTCGGCGTCGACGCCGACGGTGGGCTCGTCAAGCGCCAGCAGGTCGGCCTCGGAGGCCAGCGCCCGCGCGATGTAGGCCCGCTGGCGCTGGCCGCCCGAGAGCGCGTTGATCTGTCGGTCCGCGAGGTCGGTGATGCCGACCGTCTCGAGGGCGTCGTCGACGGCCGCGTGATCCGCGTCGGTCAGTCGGCCGTGGCCCGCGTGGGCGAACCGGCCCATGGTGACGACCTCGCGGACGGTGACCGGCATCGAGCCGCCGCCGCTGGTCGCCTGCTGGGAGACGTAGCCGATCCGCTCGCCCTCCTCGAACGACGACACCGGCTCGCCGAACAGCTCGATCGAGCCGCTATCGGGGCTGCGCAGCCCGAGCATGAGCTGCAGCAGCGTCGTCTTGCCCGAGCCGTTCGGGCCGATCAGTCCCAGGAAATCGCCCTCCGCGACGGTCAGCGAGACGTCGCGGACGGCCGGCTGCTCGCCGTAGGCGAAGGTCACGTTCTCGAGGTCGACGACGGTCACTGTGCGTCTAATACCTCTCTGAGCGCGGGGAGGTTTATCTCTTCCATTTGCTCGCGGTACCCCCACCCCTCGTCTTCCCACGCCGAGAGGGTCCCCGAGAGGTGACTCAACGGCATCGCGTCGGTCGCCGTGCTGTCCCGCAGCAGCGTCTCGACGAGTTGTGGGTACTCGTCGGTGGGCGCTTCGAAGGGGTCGTAAAGGATCGTCTCGATTCCCTCGTCGTCGATGAGCGAGATCGTCTCGGAGATCTCCCCCGACGACGGGGTCTCCTGGGGCGAGACGCCGACGGGCGTGTGCAGTTCGAACCCGTATCGCTCCTGCAGATAAGTAAAGGAGTCGTGGCCGGCGAAGACGGCGGTCCGACGATCGGCCGACTCGAAGAGATCCTGCAGTCGCTCGTCCAGCGACTCGAGGTCGGCGACGTACGCCGCGGCGTTTTCCTCGTAGGTGTCGGCGTTGTCCGGATCGGCGTCAGCCAGCCCGGTCGCGATCGTGTCGACGATCTCCCCCGCGATGACGGGATCGAGCCAGACGTGGGGGTCGTAGTCGGTCTCGTCGTGATCGTGGCCCTCGTGGTCGTCGCTTTCGGTCTCGTCGTGATCGTTCCCGTCGTGACCCCCGGTGTCGACCTCGTGGCCCCACCTGAGGAGTCGGTCTTCCAGTCCCTCGAGGCCGTCGATCACGGCGACGGTGTCGTAGTCGGACTCGAGGGTCGCCGCGAGGTCCTGCGCCCACGAGAACTCGGGCGTATCGAGGTAGACGAAGGCCCCAGTGTCGGCGACGTTCCGGGTGAGGTCCCCGCTCGGTTGCCAGCCGTGGCCGGCCTCGCCCGTGCCGACCGGGTTCTCGAAGTCGATCGCGTCGCCGCTGACCTGTTCGGCCCAGTCCCAGAGCGTGAAGAAGGCGGCGTAGCCGTCGTCGGTCTCGGCGCTCGCCGGGTCGATATCGTCGAGACAGCCGGCAACAGCACCCGTCGCGACCGCACCGGCTCCCGCTTTCACCAGCGCGCGTCGTGTCAGCTTCATACCCGAACGTCGGTCCGTCGGGGTATAAGAGTTATTATCTCACTGGCCAAAGTTATTAACAAGCGGCGTCGGTGACGACGTCTGTTAACAAATCGTGGTGGAATAGCGGTCTGAGTTACTAGCGTCGAGTCGCGGACGGTGCGAATCGAGGGCGGTGAGCGTCGCGTCGGTCATACGGTCCGCTGTATGTCATTTCCGGTGCCACCGCAAGCCGTGTCGCGGTCGCACCGGTACATCGGTACAGCGAACCGTCTCACTCGAGCGAGACGGCGAGTTCGACCCCGTCGCGGCGGCGGTAGGCGGGCGGGTGACCCGGTTCGGGATCGCGAACGACCTCGAAGGCGTCGAAGCGGATCACCAGCCGGCCGGGATCGATGGTCGCCCGGAGGACGGGGCCGCGGCTCGTCACGACGACGTAGGGCGGCCCCGCGACGGGACGGGCCCGCAGCTCGTGGCCGGTCGCGTCGACGGCACCGGCGAGAACGCCGGGCAGGGACTCGAGGATGCCGGTCTCCTCGAGCGCCCGGTGGAGTCCGTCGGCGACGGCGTCGGCGTCGGTGGTGCGGGCGGTATCCCAGGGCTCGGCGACCGCGTCGGCACAGGCGTCGATCCCGCTGACGATCGACGCGTGGTCGCGCTGGACGTAGCGGCGAGCGGCCCGGACTGGATGGGACACGGGTTGCGGTGGGGCGGGGAGCCACTAATGCGTCTCGACTCCGCTCTCGACCAAATATGACTGTTTAAGTAGTAATTTCGATCGATGAACATCGGCGAGGTGTCCTGCTATCGTGGCAACAGGGAGTGACCACGCCCTCCCCAACCGATTCACTCACTCGCTACGCTCGTTCGCTCATCCCTCGCACGGCGTCGTCGGTCGACCTCGCTAGGCTCACGGTTCCCTCCGGTCACCGTTCGCGTTTCGAGGCCTCACTGCGTTCGGCCTCGCTAGCGCTCCGGTCGATCGACAGCGCGCGCCACCGCATATGGCTCGGTCAGTCCGGACCGAGACGGCGGTCACTTTCGAACTGTGGCCCCAGCCGTCGGCCCTATTTGCCTCGGTCCTCGAGAACGCCGACGTTCAGCGTTCGGACTCGCGAAAGCACGCCCCGCAGCCGCCCCCGCCACGACGAGCCGCGGCTGGCCGCGAGTTCGCGCCGCAGCCGTTCGTTCTCCGCGTCGAGGTTGCGGTTTTCGGTCTCGAGACTCTCGATTCTCGCCTCGAGGGCGTCGACGCGGTCCTCCAGCCGGTAGCGACGACTGCGCTGGGCCTTTCGGTCGTTCCGGAGCTGATCGCGTTCCCGCCGTAGCTCGGTCAGTCGCGCCTCGAGGCGCTCGCGTTCGCGTCGGCCGTCGTCGACGAACGGCTCGCGCTCGGCGTCCTCGGGGATGCCCTCGCGGGATTCGGCCTCGATCCCATCGGGGGCAATCTCGAGGTGTCCCGAGCGCGTCGCGTTGACGACGGCCCCGACCAGCAGGATCAGCCCGCCGAAGTACAGCCACGTGAGCAAGAGCAGGATCGCGCCGATCGGGCCGGCCGAGTCGGAACTGCTCGAGATGGCGACGTAGACCTGAAACAGCGACTGGAGGAGCGCCCAGCCGACCGCGGCGACGACGACGCCCGGCAGCACCTGCCGGACGGAGAGGTCGGCGTCGGGAAAGCGGTAGTACATCGGCAGGAACGCGAGTGTCAGCCCGACGACGAGCAACAGCGGGTTCAACAGCCCGAGGAAGGGGATCGTCGGGAAGACGGCGAAGACGATGGTCGTCAGCGCCGCGGCGACCAGCGCGATCCCGATCGCCCCGAAGACGACGGCCCCGTCCTGGAGCTGATCGACCAGCGAGTTCTCGTCGGTCGTCGCGTAGATCTCCGAGAAGGCGGTGTCCAGCCCCCGGAAGATCTTCAGCGACCCCCACAGGAGCGCGACGAGTCCGATGATCGACGTCCCGACGCTGCCGGTGTCGCCCTCGATCCCCTGCTCGAGCATCACCTGTCCGCTCTCGGGGAGAAAGCCCTCGGTGACCGACGACACCTGCTGGGCCAGCGCCTCGTCCCCGACGAAGGCGACGAGGAAGAACACGAGGACGAGCAACGGGATCAGCGAGATGAATGCCTGATACGCGATACCGGCGGCCATGAACGTCACGTTCTTCTCGCTGATGCCCGTCACGACCGACTTCGCGAACGGGACCGCACCGCGGACGTTGATACCCATACTCGTTGTCCGACACAATCCCGGATACCACTCCGGCTTGCAACCACACGGCACCGGCGCTCACTCCGCCTCGAGCAGCGCGGCGACCTCGGCGCGGGTCGGCAACGCCGTCATCCCACCGGCAGCGGTAGTCGCCCGCGCCCCGACCGCGTTCGCGACGGTTACCGCGGCCTCGAGGTCGTCGCCGTCTCGCAGGGCAGCGACCGCGCCGGCGACGAAGGCGTCGCCCGCACCCGTGGTGTCGACCGTCTCGACTGCGAATCCCGGATGCTCGACCGTCGCCGCCGGCCACGGTGCGTCCGCGCTCGCGACGGCGACAGCCCCCGCCGCGCCCCGAGTGACGACCGCCGTGTGGACCGGCCCCCGCTCGACCGCCGCCCGCGCGATCGCCGTCGGGGAGTCACCGTCGAACCCCAGCGCCGCCAGTTCCGTCCCCGTAGCGAGACAGACGTCGACGTAAGCGAGCGCATCGCCGACCACGCTTGCGAACGCCCCCTCGTCGGGCCACAGTTCGCTCCGCAGGTTCGGATCGAAGGAGACGGTACAGTCGGCGGCCGCGGCCCGCTCGAGCAGGTCGAGCGTCGCCTCACGCGCGGAACCGCTCGAGAGGGTCACGCCGCCGGCGTGGACCCACTCGCAGTCCGAAAGCGTCGCATCGTCGACCCGCCCGGGCTCGAGGCGGGTGTCCGCGGTCCCGTCCCGGTAGAAGGTAAACTCGCGCTCGCCGGTCTCGTCGTGGGTCACGAACGCGAGGGTCGTCTTCGCCGCGGGGTCGCGCTCGAGGAACTGGTCGGGGAGACCGTGGTCGACCAGCGTCCGCTCGAGATACCGACCGAACGGGTCATCGCCGACCCGGGTCCAGAACAGCGGCGGGTCCTCGAGGCGGGCGATCGCGACGGCGACGTTCGCCGGCGCACCGCCGGGTCGGCGCTCGAAGCCGGGGACCTCCTCGAGCGATCCCGCTCGCTCGGGGACGAAATCGATGAGTGTTTCGCCGGCGACGAGGACGTCGTGGGGCATGCCCGCGTCTTCATCCGCAGTGGGGTAATTCCTTCGCCGTTCGTCGGCGGGATCGGGATAGTTATATATGCCAATGATTTCAACTCGTAGTCATCAGTATGGAACGCACTCACCGACGGAAACTACTCGCGACGACCGGCACGGGACTTGCAGCGCTCGGTGCCGGGTGTCTCGGCGGGTTCGGCGACGAAGACGACGAGAGCGACGACGCCGAGTCGCCGACCGAGGACGGCGACTCGACTGGGACCGCGACGCCGCTCGAGCGATGGGTTCCGACGTCGGGAAGCGAGGAACTGCTGTTTCACTACCGCGATCTCACTGCGCTCGAGACCTACGAGGACGCCCTGCAGGCGTCCGTGATCGAGGCCGTACCGACGCTACCGGACGGCGATAGCGCCGCGGTGATCGAAGACGCCGCCGACGGGACGAACGCGATCGACTCCGTCCTCCGGTTCGGCTCGGAGGGCGTCGTCGGCAACGTCGTCGTCAGCGGCTCGTTCGACCCCGACGCGCTCGAGACGGACGGCGGCTCGTCTGTCGGCGAGTTCGAGACCCTCGAGCGCGACGATGTCTCGGTCGCCGTCTCCGAGGCGACGATCGTCGTGAGCCCGGCCGACGGCGCGGACCTCGAGGCGATCCTCGCGGCCGGTGTCGAGGGAACCGATCGGCGGATCGAAGCGAGCGAGAACTTCGCCTCGTTGGTCGATCGAGTCACTGACACGACGTTCCTCTGGGGCCAGTACGCAGAGACTGAGGGGGCCGGACGAGCCTTCTCGTGGGCGGTCGACGCCGAGACGACGACCTACCGTGAGGTCGGCGTCTATGCGGACGCCGAGGTGGCCGACGGCTTCGAGAGCAGATTGGCGACTGAGGACGACGTGACCATCGAGATCGACGACGACGTCGCCGTGGCGACGGGAAGCTTCCCGACCGAGAAGTACGAGTACTTCGATATGTTCGCCGAACGGGGGAGCAGTCGACCGGCGACACCACGAGCGGGCGTCACGTTCGATCCCGACTACGCAGACCGGACGGTGACCGTGACATACACGTCGAAGGAACGGGCGGAGCGACTCGAGATCAGCGACGACCACGGCAACAGCGGTGAAATGACTGCGGCCGGCGAGACGACGGTGTTCGAGTACGAGTCCGGAGCGTCGGGCGAAATTACCGTTGTCGCCGTCTGGGACGGGGAAGAGGCCGTCGTCGCGACGTACTCGTACTCCTTTTGAACATGCGGGCGACGCGGACGGAGCCGACACGGTTCGACGGTAATCGATAGCGAAATCGCCCGCCTCAGAGGACGATGCTCTTCTCGCGCATCATCGCGTGGATCGAGGCGTCCAGTCCCTCGCGGCCGATCCCTGAGTCCTTGTTGCCGCCGAAGGGCACGTCCCCCAGCCCGTGGCTCGGCGCACCGTTGATTCGGACCGCGCCGGCGTCGATGCGCTCGGCCATCCGCATCGCGCGCTTGTAGTCGCTGGTGAAGACCGCGGCGTCGAGCGCGAGATCGGAGCCGTTCGCGATCTCGAGGGCCTCGGCCTCGTCCTCGAAGGTGGTGATCGCGGCGATGGGGCCGAACTGTTCCTCGTCGACGATGCGGGCGTCGTGGGGCACGTTCGCCAGCAGCGTCGGCTCGAAGAACTGGTCGGCGAGTTCGTCCGGGACGCCCTCGGGAGCGCGACGGCTACCCCCGCGGACGATCTCCGCGCCCTTTTCGACGGCGTCCTCGACGAGTTCCGCGACCCAGTCAGCTTGGTCCTCGCTGATGAGCGGGCCGACGGCGGTGTCCTCGTCGAAGAGGTCGCCGGCCTGCCAGGCGTCCATCTGGCCGTCGATCAGGTCGACGAGGTCGTCGTGGACCGACTCGTGAGCCAGGACACGGGAGATCGCCGAGCAGCGCTGGCCGGCGTACTTGAACGAGCCCTTGGCGCAGTCCCCCGCCACGTCGGTCAGGTCGGCGTCATCGAAGACGATCGCCGGGGCGTTGCCGCCCAGTTCCATGTGGAGGTTGACCATCCCGCTCTCGCGGGCGACGTGTTTGCCCGCGCCCGAGGAGCCGGTCATCGCGATCGCGTTGACGCGGTCGTCGCCGGCCAGCAGGTCGCCGATCTCGCTCGCCTCGCCGGGGACGAAGTTGAACGCGCCGTCGGGGATCCCGTCGACGTCGGCGATGACGTCGGCGAGGATCGCGGCCGAGACCGGCGTCTTGCTCGCGGGCTTGAGCAGGACGCTGTTGCCGGCTGCGATCGCGGGCGCGACCTGCAAGGCCGTCGTCGCCAGCGGATAGTTGTAGGGGGTGATACACAGCACCGTACCGATCGGCTCGTGTTTGACGATTGCCTGCCAGCCCTCGTGGCCCGCCGTCGAGCCCTCGCGGTACTCGCCCTTACTGACGATGGTGCGTGCCTCCTCGGCCGCCCGGTCGAACCGCTCGGCCGCCTGCCCGACCTCGCCGCGGGCCGACGAGATCGGCTTGCCCGCCTCGCGGACGATCACTTCCGCGAGTTCCTCCTCGCGCTCGCGGAGCCGGTCGGCGATCGTCTCGCACCACTCGGCGCGCTCGACGACGGTCGTCTCCCGCATGCGCGGTTTGATCTCGTGGGCGGCCTCGAGTGCGGTGCGTACGTGGTCCGGCCCCGCGGCAGCTACCTGTGCGAAGGCCCCGCCGTCGGCGAGGTCCGAGACCGACAGTGCGTTCTCGGTTTCGATCCACTCGCCGTCGACGTAGAGCCGCTCCCGCCGCTGTGCGATTCCGGTTGCCATACGCGTCCATTCGCCCTCCCCACTGAAAATGTTTACTCAGGCTCGAAAAAATAGAGATTCGCTTGACGGTGTCGTTCGATGATACGTTTCGTAGCTACTGAGGGAATCGTAGTGCCCTAATCAAAAACAGATCTTTAGGTATACCAAAGAAATGTTTTCTCAAGGGAAGTCTTTAAGTGGAACGCGTCCGTACTTGGGAGTAGGATGAGTACCCAAAAGACCGTTCGCCAGTCGGCCGACACCGTCGAGGAGAACGAGCTTCGCCTCGAGCAGGAGAAGGCCGAACAGATCGTCGACGCACTGAACACGGAACTGGCCAACGCCTACGTCCTCTACCACCAGCTCAAAAAGCACCACTGGACCGTCGAAGGCGCGGAGTTCCTCCCGCTCCATGAGTTCCTCGAGGAGGCCTACGAACACGTCGAGGAGGGTGCGGACATCATCGCCGAGCGCGCGCAGGCGCTTGGCGGCGTCCCCGTCTCCGGGCCGGCGAACCAGGAGGAGCGCGCCACCGTCGAGTTCGAGGGCGAGGACGTCTACGACGTCCGCACGATGTTCGAGAACGACCTCGAGATGTACGGCGACATCATCGAGTCGATGCGCGATAGCATCGAACTCGCGGAGAACCTCGGCGACCACGCCACCGCCGAGATCCTCCGGGAGATCCTCGTCGACCTCGAGGAGGACGGCCACCACTTCGAACACTACCTCGAAGACGATACGCTGGTCCTCGAGGAAGCGACGCACTGACGACGGCTCCGACGCGTCGACGGCTATCGGACCGGGAGCCGCGTTTTTTCCAACGACGAAGAACGGAGAGCAGTCAGTAGTCGATACCGATCGTCGGTCCCGAGCGTCGACGACTTCACCGCTCGAGGTCGACGGTCAGATCGGTCGCGATCCAGCCGTCGCTGTTGTCACGTTCGGTAAAGACGGTCTTTCCGGGGCGGGTCTCGTGGCTCGTCACGACCGCCGCCGGTTCCTCCTGGTCCTCGTCGAGTTCGGGCTCCTCCCTGCGGGCGGGTACGTCCATCACGAGGAGTTAGGTGAGCCTAAATCTAAAAAGGTTTTGGTCGGCCTAAGATCTCGGAAGCGGGGCGATCGGTTCCCGGTCTCGAACGCGATCGAGAATTCGACGCTGTGGCGGCCTATCGTAGCGTTTCTGGACGACCACAGTACCGCCACGCGAATATAGTGTCCTTTTTCATGCTCGAGTGAAACGTTGTTCTCATGAGCTTACACGGGGATCGATCACAGGGGGCACGGGACCGGCGCGGTCGCGAACTGATCGCTCACCTGTTCGATGTTGATACCGGCCGCATCGAGTCGTTGAGTTGGTCGCTCGGCAACCGCGTCACCGTCGAGGCCGACGCTGAGCGGCTCTTCGCGCTCGAACACCGCCGGTCCGCACGAACGGTAACGGCGTTCTCGGTCACGGACTACACCTGCGTCGTCCGACTGCGCTCACCGGTCGGCCGCGAGAAGTTCTACGGGATCGCGGACGCCGACCTCCCGACCGAGCCGGCGGGCCCGGAGTGGGGCCGGACCGACTGAGTCGAGCCCACCTCGCACCCACGGTCAGTTTCATTGCGCTCGATCCGGAACGCCCGAATATGGAGTACGAGGTCGTTCAGGGAGACATCGCCGCACAGTCAGCCGACGCCGTGGTCAACGCCGCTGGGACGACCCTCCGGATGGGATCGGGCGTCGCCGGCGCGCTCCGGCGCGGGGCGGGCGAGGAGATCAACGAGGCGGCCATGGCGAAGGGGCCGGTCGACCTCGGTGCCGTCGCGGTCACCGACGCCTACGACCTCGATGCCGACTACGTTATCCACGCCGCCGCGATGCCCCACGGCGGGGACGGACGGGCGACCGCCGAGAGCATTCGAGACGCGACGTACAACAGCCTCGAGACGGCCGACGAACTGGGTTGTCGATCGCTCGTGATCCCGGCACTTGGCTGTGGCGTCGCCGGCTTCGACCTCGCAGACGGGGCCGCGATCATCGGTGCGGCACTCGAGCGCTACGGCCCCGACTCACTCGCGGATGTCCGGTTCATCGCCTACAGCGACGAGGAGTACGAGACGGTTCGTGCGGCGACGGCCACGGGGAGCGACGCGGACCGGTGACAGGAACACTCGGCCGACGGGGATTCCGACCGCGCCGGGGAGTCCCGCTCGGTCGGACTGCCACGCAGTGAACGACAGCTGCGGGGGTAGGAACGTCGAGGATGGTTTCGACGTACTGAGAACGGCTGCTAGTTTTACCACTGCTGCCGTCGAACCATCAGATGAGTGATAGCTGATGTACGATACGATCCTCATTCCGACCGACGGAAGCGAACAGGCGAACCGCGGGGTCGAGCAGGGGTTAAGCCTCGCCGAGAACTACGGCGCAGACGTCGTGCTGCTCTACGTCGTCGACGAACGCCGGCACGGACGGCCGCCGGCACTGGGTAGTACCGAGATCGAACACGTGAAAGTCGAGGACGAGGCCATCGAAATGCTCGAGGAGATCGCGGACCGGGCCCGCGGTCGGGGACTCGACGTCGACCGCGAGTGTCACCGGGGGCTCCCCTGGGAGGAGATCACGTCACTCGCGGAACAGCGTGACACCGATCTGATCGTGATGGGGCGACGCGGGGCGACTGACGACCGACGAACGCCGCTCGGAAGCGTCGCCGACCGGGTGATGCGACACACCGATATCCCCGTTCAGGCGGTCTGACCGTCACGGCCGTCCGTCGGTCCCCTGATTTCGTGTCGTCCGCGCCGCGTCTTCCCTCCCAACCGGGGACACCGCCGCGCTTTTCGAACGGTCCGCCCGAGTTCAGGACAGCGAGCAGCCGCGGATCTCGACGCCGTCGCCGTCCGTAATGCGGCCGATGATCCGTCCGTCGGTCTCGGCGACGAGGTCGGCGGCCCGGTCTTCAGGAACCGCGACGACGAAGCCGGTGCCCATGTTGAACGTACGGTGCATCTCCTCGTCGGAGACGTTGCCCTCCTCCTGAACGAACTCGAAGATCGGCTGGGCCGGCAGCGGATCGTCGACGACGTACTCGTACTCGCCCATCCGCAGCAGATTCGTCCAGCCGCCGCCGGTGACGTGGGCCGCCGCCCGAACACCGCACTCGCGCATCGGCTCGAGCAGATCGGTGTAGATCCGGGTCGGCCGCAGTAGTTCCTCGCCGATCGTCGTCTCGGGGTCCAGCGGGAACGCGTCGGTGTACTCGTGGTCGCGGGTGACGGCTTCGCGGGCCAGCGTCAACCCGTTCGAGTGGATGCCGTTCGAGGGGAACCCGACGAGCGCGTCGCCGGCCGCGGCCTCCCCGGCGAAGATCTCGTCTTTGGCCGCGAGGCCGGCACAGGTGCCCGCCAGATCGAACCCCTTGACGACCTCCGGCATGACTGCCGTTTCACCGCCGAGCATCGTGAGATCCGCCTGCTCGAGCCCCACCGCGAGCCCCTCGCCGATCCCGTTGGTCAGGTCCTCGTCGGGTTCGTCGATCGCCAGGTAGTCGACGAACGCGACGGGCTCGACGCCCGCGGCCACGAGGTCGTTGACGTTCATCGCGATGCAGTCGATCCCGATCGTCGAGAAGTCCTCGACGGCTTCGGCGACTAACAGCTTGGTCCCGACGCCGTCGGTCGCCAGCGCCAGATACCGGTCACCGATGTCGATCATCCCAGCGTACTCGGTCCGCAGGCCGCTCCCGAAGGCCTCGAGCAAGGCCGCGGTCGCGTCCTCGCTGGCCTCGATGTCGACGCCCGTCTCCGCGTAGGTGAGCCCCTCGTCGTCCGCGTCGTCGGCTGAGTCGGTCATGTCTCAACGACCTCCCGGGGCGAGCAAAAGATCACCGGTCCGCTCGAGCGAGCCGTCGGCGATCAGAACAACCCGACGTAGAAGATGATGATCGCCGCCAGCAACACGCTGGGAACGAACACCAGCGCAAAGACGCCTTTGTGCCACTTGAGAACGGACTTTCCGTCGAGTGGACCGAAGGGGATCATGTTGAACGCGGCGAGCACGATGTTGATCCCGACGCCCATCTGGCCGATCGTCCCGAGGTAGGTCGGGAAGACCATCAGCGGGAGAAAGAGTAGCGCAAGCAGGAGGTTCGTCACCGGTCCCGCAAGTGAGATCAGTCCGTTCTCCCGCTGGGTGATCCGGCCCCGGTGGTAGACGGCCCCGGGCGCGGCAAAGAGGAAGCCGACGAGCGCGCCCATAAGCGCCAGAAACAGCATCTGATAGTCGGCCCGGAACTCGGCGACCTGCCCGAACTCGACCGCGACGACCTTGTGGGCGATCTCGTGAAGCAGGAAGGCGACGCCGACCGTGACGAGGCTCAACACGACCATCGTGAGGAAGAGGCCGACCGCCTCGCCCCGGTGGACGGGCGCGAAGATCAGGGCGAAGGCGACGCTGAGGGTGACCCATGCGATCGCGAGATCGCGTTGCTCCCGGTCGCTGAACGTGAGTTCGGGCTCGGAACTGGCCCGCGTTCGGTGGCTCATAGCAGCCCCCGGAGCAGCTCGAGGCTGTTCTCCGCCCCCTGTATCAGCTGCCCCATGAGTGCGTCGACGCCGCCGATTTCGGGCGCCAGCCACGGCAACACGACGAAGGGGAACAGGAAGGTCGCGATCATGCTCCCGACGTTCGTCAGCGCGACGATCATGATCAGCCGGAACAGCGGCACGTCGAACATCGCCGACATGGCCTCGTCGATCGGCCGCTCGGTGTCGTCGACGATCTCGTTTAGCGTCTGGATGTCCCGGACGTTGACCGGCCGGTGTTTGAGTTCGACGTAGCCCGCGAACCAGCCCGGCGCGAGCAGGGGATTGATGCTCGTTAGCCACGCGACCGCGCCGCCGACGCCCGCGCTGGTCCAGCGTGCGCCGGCCAGCCGCGCCAGCGTAAAGGCGAAGATCCCGTTAAAGAGGAACCAGGCGGCGAACACCTTCAGCAGGAAGACGTTCCTGACGCCGGCCATGATGAGCAGGAAGAAGAACGCGAGGAAGCCGACCATGACGAGATAGCCGAGGACCTTCAGCGGGGAGAACCGGCGACTCGAGGCAGTCCCCGAGATCGACTCCCGCGAGGGGATCTCCGCCGGGTTCGCGAGGTGGCGTTCGATGCCGGCTCTGTGGCCGGCCCCGACGACCGCGAGGACGTCGTACCCCTGCTCGCGAAGGTCATTGAGATGCGATGCGATGTAGGCGTCGCGCTCGTCGATCAGGGCGTTCGCGCCGCTGGGGCTGAACTGCCGGAACTCCTCCATCATGGCGGCGACCACGTCGCCGTCGGTCATCTCCTCGATATCGATCTCGTCGATCTCCTCGACGTCGGCACCGGCCGCGTCGAGGAAGAGGCCGACGACCGCCCCGATCGTGACGCCGACGCCGAGCCCCGCCAGCATTCCGGCACTCCCGCGGACCGCATAGATGCCGGCGCTCTCGACACTTGCCGCCGAGAAGGGGCCGACGAAAGTGTCGGTCGCGACCAGCCCGAGACAGGCGACGACGCCGAGGGCGATCCCCCCGAGGACTCGTATCGAGAACCCCGAGAGGAGACCGCCGGTGTACTCTTCGGCCGACTCGAGCGGCGGGAGGACGAGCAGGCCGGCGACGGCACCGACCAGCGCGCCGATGGCGGCGCCGCCGGCGTACTGCAGCGTCGCGGCGTCGGTGATCCCGAGCAGCAAGACGTCACCGACCCCGAGCAGCGGGGCGATAAACGCGGCGACCAGAAAGCCGACGAGCAGGCCGCCGATCGCGCCGAACGTCAGCCCGAGCGTCCGGGGATCGGTGATGCCGAGCGCGAGGCCGCCGACCATCTTTAGCTTCTCCGTGAACGTGAGCCGACTCCAGAACCGCTGGATCGTCACCTGAATGTCGCGATCGACCAGGGCGACGCCGCTGCCGTGTTCCTCGGCGGCCTCGATCGCGGCACGCATGTCCGCTCCGGGCTCGATGTCGAACTGGTCGCCCAGCCGCGACTGGACGTACGACAGCATCCAGTAGGCCAGAAACTGGAAGACGGTGTTGCCCGAGAGCAGGTCTTCGGCCTCGACGTCGTCGGGCGTGCCGCCCTGCATCTGGTTGTACCGGCCCTCGTCGAGTTCGACCGCGACCACGTCCGGTCGCTCGCGCTCGATGGTGTCCCGTACCTCGTCGACGCTCGCCTGCGAGACGTGTGCCGTCCCGAGAACCTGGACGGAGCCACGCTCGCGGTCGGGTGGCTCGGGCGGCTCCGGCACGTCGGCCTCGCCTGCATCGCTCATTACTCGCCCCAACTCGGCGGCGACTTTTACCAGTATCGGACCACGAACCCCTGTAAAATATCTACGATGAGCGCTCCGGAACCGGCGACACGTCGCTCGAGTCGTCCGCGGTCCGCCGAAAGTAAGACTGATTGTCGCCGTGGGAAAACGTCCGCCGATGACGGACCTCATGGAGACGGTAATCGAGAACCGGGAGATGGTCCAGCCGAACCACGCCAATATGTTGGACGTCGCTCACGGGGGCAACGTGATGAAGTGGATGGACGAAGTCGGCGCGATGTCGGCGATGCGGTTTGCCGGCGAGATGTGTGTCACCGCCCGCGTCAACCAGATGAACTTCGAGCGACCGATCCCGGTCGGCGATACCGCCTACATCACCGCCTACGTCTACGACGCCGGGACCTCGAGCGTGAAAGTCCGGCTGATCGCCGAGCGCGAGAACCTCCAGACCCGCAAGCGCGAACGGACTACCGAGTCGTACTTCGTCTACGTCGCGATCGACGACGACAACACGCCGACGACCGTCCCCGAACTGACCGTCAGTACCGAGGAGGGCGAACAGCTCCGACAGGAAGCGCTGGCGGACGATCTGGGCCGGGCGGACTGAGCCGGGCGGCCGGAACCAGTTCCGGTCTCGGTTCTCCACACTCTCGTCTATCACGCGGTGACAACGCCGTTCGCTATCCAGTGCGAACGAAAAACGGGTCCGTGGGCCCCCGAAACGAGGACCGCCCCGGTCGCGTTACTCCTCGCTGCCGTCGGTCGACCGCGGGTCGAGTTCGCCGAGGTCCTCGAGGGTTCCCTCGAGCGTACCGCGGGTGTCGGCGACGGTCGCGCCGACGAGCCCGCCGATCGCACCGCCCGTACTCGCGGCGTTGCGGCTGAACAGTCCGCCGATCGCTGCACCGACGGCTGCACCGATGGCCGCGTATCGAGCGCGCAACAACACTGCTGTGATTCGTTCTCTCATGTGTCGTACATGGATACAGTCACGGATAAATATACCTCCCGAGGCGTCGCAGACGGCCCGCCGGAAGTCGTTCCCGCGCAACCGCGACCGCCCTGCGGTTGGACCGGCAAATTGGGACAGATCGTCTCAGAGAAGCGTGTCGACGGCGGCCAGCGACTCGAGGACGTGATCGGGTTCGGCGTCGGCCCCGACGTCGGCGAGGTCCGCCCNCGCTAGTTGTGTGGCGGCTGAAATAACTGTACGGGACCGCGATCGCAGTGCCGTAGAACGGCACGTCTCCCTCGAGCGCCTGCAGGGCCGACCAGAGCGTGCCATACGAGAAGGTATCGTCGAACGAACCCAACACGACCTCGGCCTCGTCGGGCTCGGTCGTCAACTCGACGGCCGCGTCCTCGAGAATCGACTCGAGACGGTCGCTGCCGACGAGATAGACGCGCTCGCCGGGGTGGGTGGCGGCGAGGTACTCGGCAGACACCGTCGCGGAGGTGAGGACGGTCTCGGGATCGACATCGATTCCGTGGGGCGCAAGCGTTTCGCGGTAGTGATCGCTTCCCCGCGTCGGGTTGTTCGAGAAGAGCAGTCGCGAACAGCCCGCGGCCTCAAGCGCGCGTAAGCCGTCGGTCGCGCCGGGGAGCAACTCCTCGCCCCGGACGATCGTCCCGTCGACGTCGAGGATCGCCGCCTCGTAGTCGGTCATCGGCCGTCCCTAGGACCGGCCGGCGATTGAGTGTTGGGATGGCCTCAGCGCTCGCGCTCGAGTGAGAGGTCCGCCGTCTCGACGTCGGCATCAGCAGCCCGTTCGTCGGCCGCGAGCAGTCGGTCCAGCTTCGCCTCGAACTCGGCGTCGGAGAGTTCGCCGGCGGCGTATCGCTCCTGTAAGGTCGTCACGGGGTCGGTTTCAGCGGCGGCCGCATCGGACTCGGCGGCCGAGGCGGACGATTCGGAAACGGCGGGCTCGTCGCCCCCGCCCTCGGCGAGATACCACAGGAGCAGTCCCCCAACGATGATCACGGCAGTAGCCAGGATGGCGTAAATCGGCCCCGCCAACAGCAGTAAAGCGATGATGAGGACGTCGGCCAGGACGAACTTCATGGCGAACAGTTCGACGAGGGAATACTCCCGGCCGCCGGCGTTTCCGCTGGCCATACGCGCTAGTTGTGTGGCGGCTGAAATAACTGTACGGGACCGCGATCGCAGGTCGGCCGCGACCGGCAGACAGCCCGCGATCAGTCCGCCCGGACCTGATCGAAGAATCCGTCGCTAGTGTCGTATCCCTCGCCGTTCTCGACGTAGTGGAAAACGGTCGAGTACCTGTTGTCGTCCCAGGCGCTCGAGGCGGCCTCGCGGGCCTCGGCGAAGTTCCAGGGCGGGCCGTCGTGGAGGACGGGATCCTTGTGCGCCTGGCCGGCGACCGCGATGTTCTCCTCCTCGTACTGGGGGAGGTCGTACGCGCGGACGTGGTACTGAGTCGTCGGCGTCGACAGCCCCTTGACGATGTGTTCGTCCTGTTTCGTGACGTAGGGCAGGGAGGCGTCCTCGTCCATGATGACGTATCTGTCACCGGGGCTGCCGGCGTACAGCGACGTCCACCCCCACGACTCCATCTGCGAGTTGATCGACGCGGCGTCGCGATCGAGGTCGCGGTTCCAGCCGACGTTGATCGGACCTGTCGCCTCGCCCAGATCATCCTCTTGTGGGTTATCGACGTCGGAGTTGTAGACGTACAGCGGTCCGGTGTAGTCCGGGATCGACGCCGTCCCGACCGCCGCGTCCGCGCTTCCCGCGTCCCGCTGTTTTGTCTCGAGTCGATCGAACTCCCGGAACCGGCCGATCACTGCCGTGTCGCGATAGTTCAGGGTGAACGCGCGATCGGGGTCGGTGTACTCGTCGGGGACGGCACGTCGGTGGATCGTTCCCTCGTCGTAGACCAGCGTCGCTTTCCCGTAGTAGTCCCGAAGCTCGGGGCTGACGAACCGCTGTTCGTGTTCGAAGAAGTCGCCGTCCGGTCGGTACTTGTGGATGCGGCGACCGGAGACGGTCACCGGCCCCGCGTCGTCGTCGCTCGCGGCGCTTCCCACGCCGACGAGTCCAGCGAGCAGGCCGCTGCTCGCGATCGATGCGAGGAATCCGCGCCGCCCGAATCGTGTCGGATCTTTCGCGTCCATGATCCAGATCATCTTCCATCTGGGACTGTAACGTAATTTTATAATATCGCTCCGTACCGGATCGACTGTCAGCGTCTCTCACAGAGGAGTATTGAGGTAGGATTATCGGGCTAGCGGCCGTCGTCCGCCCCGTGACATCGGCCGTCCCCTCGGTACTACTCGGTGGCGATCGCTTCCAGTTCGTCGCGCTCCGCTGGACGCTGCTCGCACTCGCCGGCGGCACGATCGCCGGCGGACTGCGTCTGGCCTACGTGACCGGAACCGTCGACGCGAGCGGGTACCACGCGCTGTCGGAACTCGCTCTGTACGCGATTCCCGCCCTCGGATTCCTCGTTGCAGCCGGAACGGGATATGCGGGCCAGTGCCTGCCGCAGGGGATGCTGTTCGGTCTCGCCGCCCCCGTCGGCGCGGTGCTGGCCCTTCTGGCGTCGGCGGCCGTCGGCGTCTCCCGGTTCGATTCGGACCCCCGGACGTGGCTCGTCGCGACCGTCGCCGTCGGCCTCGCGGTCGGGCTACTCGGCTGGGGAACCGGTCGACTGCTCGGAACACTCTGGGGGTAGTCGACGGCGGGGAATCCTTATCCGGATACTCGACGTAAGCCCAGTATGTCACTCGATGTCGAGGTTCCCGATCCCCCGTCGCTTCACGGCTCCCAGCACCTCGGCGACTACGACGCCGTCGAGGAACCCGACGAGCGAACCGGGGACAACGTCCGCCGCGAGGCGCTTGCCGACTTCCTCGAGGGAGGCGCCTGGGAGGACGCCTTCAGCCAGTGGGCGCGGGAGACGTCCCTGACCGACCGGGAGTTCCGACTCGTCCGAGAGTACGGGCTGTTCGACGCGTTCGACTTCTACTGGAACCAGTCGGCGGAAGACGTCGGCTACCGAGTGCCGTCGGTGCCGACGGACGCGGTCGCTGCTCACGACGATCTCGACGACGTGGACATCGAGACCATCGAGGAGGAACTGGAGTCGCTGGGGTGGATCGTCAGCGAGGTACTGGAGACCGACTACATCCACCGCGACGGCGAAGAGTTCGGCTATACCTGGGAGTAGCGACCGACCGCGTGGCCGCGGGCTCGGTCGCTTCCCGGTTCGAAACCGACCGCGGTGGGAATTCTTATCCGGGAACCCGACCTACGGCCGGATATGACACTCGAGGTCGAGCCCCCCGAGCCGCCGGAACTGGAGTTCGTCGACCCCAACGAGTACGAGGACGCGACCATCAGCGCCGACGGCGAGGAGATCGACTACCGCCGCGAGGAGCTACAGGCCTTCCTCGAGGAGGGAGCCTGGACGGAGGCGTTCGACGAGTGGCGCGCCGACACCGATCTCGAGGACCGGGAGTACGGGATCGCGCGGGACCTCGATCTCTTCGCTGGCTTTGACTTCTTCTGGGACGACTTCGCCGACCGCGTCGGGTATCACGCGCCCGGCATTCCCGAGGACTGGCAGGCCCGGGAGTACCACCCGGAACTCGACACCTGGGGGACCGTCTCCTCGATCAACGCCGAACTCACCGAGTTCGGCCAGATCGTCTCGGTCACGCTCAAAGAGGAGTACGTCGACTGGGAGGCCGAGTACGAACCGCCCGAGGACCTGCCGGACTTCGACTGAGTCCGGACGGCGCCGACCGACGCTGCGACCGCGACTCGAGCAGGTCCGGACGGCGCCGACCGACGCTGCGACCGCGACTCGAGCAGGTCCGGACGGGAGATGACTGCCCGCAACGGCGTTACTCGCGAGCCACGGCGATGTTCCGTGTACGGCCGTTGCACTTCGGACAGCGACCGAGCGAGTCCGCGACCTCGCGGTGGCCGCAGTTCCGGCATTCGTAGTACGATCTGTCGTCCGCGTGTGGCGCTGGGTGCATGCTGGCCCGTGATTGGCTACCACGGAAGAACGGTACGAGAAGACAGTATGAGTCGATAGGGACAATACTAGTGCGCGGAATGCGGTTTAGGACTGCACATTCGTCCATCTATTGGGCCGTCCGTCGTTACCTCGAGCGCGAATCGCTCGACGCTTGAATACCCGGAGCTGCCGTCGCCGTCAGCTGATCGGTCGACGGTGAGAGTCGCCGATCGTTTCGTGTTGCGCGACCGTTGGTCTGGTCCTTATCGGTCGTCGTCGGCGACAGCAGACGGTGGCGAAACGGGTTCCGCGACGCTCAGTCGGGTCGGGAGTCGGTGGATCGGAAAACGCAGTTACTCGCGGCCGTCGACGGGGTCGATACTCGAGTCGGTCGTCGCCGGGTCGCTATCCGGCCCATTCGCCGGCGAGGTCGCCGGCGATGTTCTGTCGCCACTGTTCGAACCCCTCCTCGCAGTCGGTCTTCTCGTCGATATGGTCGACGAAGCCGGCACCGGGCGACGCGAGTTCGTCTCCGCAGAACGGGCACGTGACAGGGTCGGACCAGTCCGTCGTCGTGTTCACAGCCATGTACCGATATCTATCAGGAACTATCATATAAGTCTCGCCCGTTAGGATCTATTACAATTCGTATGCCATATAATGTCATTGGTTGGGATGTTGGTGGTTCGAACGATACCGGTCCCGTACCCCGATTCGTCGTTCAACTGGTTGGTTCCCGACGTGTTTACAACGCCAAGAGTTAACCCGACTCGTGAAGTATGGCAACACATGGCATTCGAGGAGCAACGCGAGTACGAGTGCGTCGACTGCGGGCGGCGGGAAACGGTCGGCGACGCGCTCGTCAGCACCTGTCCGTACTGCGGGGGCGAGATGCGCAACGTCGAGTTGATTCAGTAGGACGTTCGAACGCCCCGTCTCCCGGCAGTTCCGTCAGCCTGTGGAATCGGTAGCGGACGGTAGTCAACGGTCGAGTGCCACTGCGACGCCGACCAGCAGGAGGCCGAAGACGATGGCGCCGGCCCCGACGGCAGTCCCACCGGTGAGGGCGGCGACGCCGCCCGCGACGACGCCCGCGCCGCCACCGCCCGCAGCCACCGCGGGCGAAAGGGCCGTACCGTCGGTCGTCTCCTCGCGAACGGCCTCGAGGTCCGTCCGGAGCGCCTCGAGATCGTCGGTGCGGTCCGCCCGCTCGTCGACATCGTCGAGTCGCGCGTCGATGGCTTCGACCCGATCCTCGAGATCCGAGAGCCCCGTCGAAACCGTCTCGAACCGTTCGTTCATCGCGTCGGTCTCGTTTTCGACCGACTGTACGTCGGTTCCGAGCGTCGCCGTCTCGTCTTCGAGCGCCCGAACGTCGCTCTCGAGCGGTTCCAGTTCGCCCTCGAGCGTTCGGACGTCGGTTCCGAGCGTTGCCACCTCGTCCTCGAGCGACGCGACCGCCGACGCCGTCGGCATCGACTCGACTGATTCGGCGAGGTCGTCGTACGCCGCTTGTAACGATTCGAGACGATCGGCGGTCGCGGAAACGTCGTCCTCGAGGGCCGACAGATCACGCTCGCTGGCAGCATCGTCGACCCGTTCCGAGAGCCCGTCGAGATCGCCACCGATCGCCTCGAGTTCGGATTCGACCGCCTCGAGTGTCGCCGAAACGTCCGCGAGTCGGTCGTCGTGGTCGGCCAGCCGCTGGTCGGCGTCGTCGGACTCGGCCTCGAGCGCCGCCACCGTCTCGGTCAACGATGCGGTTTCGGACTCGAGGTCGGCCCGGAGGGCGGCGACGTCGTCCGCGAGCGAGGTCTCGACATCGTCGACACGGTCGTCGAACGACGCCCGTACGTCGTCGATCTCGTCCTCGAGCGTTGTCCGAACGTCGGCTACGTCCGCCAGTTCGTCCTCGAGGCCGTCTAACCGACCCTCGACGGCTGCGAGATCGGCGTCGATCGACTCCACGTCGTCGGCCACCGTCTCGATCCCATCGGCGGTTTCGGTCACCGACTCCCGTACCGCCGCGAGCGCCTCGTCCGTGACTGCCTCGTCGTCGAGCCGGTCGACCGTTGTCTCGAGTGCCGAGAGATCCGTAGCGATCTCGTCGGTCGTAGTTTCGAGTCGACCCTCGAGGGTCGACTCCACCCGATCGATCCGCCCCTCTAGCTCCGACGCCGTCGCCTCCACCCGCTCCGTGAGGGCATCGTCGAGCGACTCGAGGTCGGCTGTCAGCGCTGCGAGATCCTCGTCGAGGGCCGTGAGATCCGACTCGAAGGCCGACAGATCGTCGGCGATTCCCTCGACCGTCTCGGTGTCAGCGGCCCGGTCCTCGAGATCGGCCAGCGAGTCCGAGACGGCCGATACCGTTCCGTCGACTTCCTCGAGTGCCGTCTCGAGGGCCGTCAGATCGTGCGCGATCTCGGCGACTCGCTCGTCGGTCGCGGCCGCTTCCTCGAGGGTCGCGAGCGTGTCCGAGAGCGCCTCGAGATCGTCGTCGAGCGTCTCGGCCCGCTCGTCAAGCCGCTCGCGAACGGTGTCGAGATCGGCCTCGACGGCTGCGATCTCCTCGTCGATCGTGGCCTCGACCTCGTCGACCCGCGCGTCGGTCCGCTCGGACTGTTCCTCGAGTCGGCCCGACACGCCGTCGATCCGGGTACGCAGCTCCTCGAGTCGTCCCGCGACCCCCTCGAGTCTGGTTTCGGCGCGGTCGGTCGCCGTTTCGAGGGCGTCGAGATCCGCCGCCAACTCCGAGGTCGTCTCCTCGAGGGCCGCGAGATCCGTCTCGGTCGCCGCGGTTTCCTCGAGGGATTCGAGGTCGTCCCGAAGGTCGTCGAGGCCGTTCTCGGCCGTTTCGGTCCGTTCGGTTACCGCGTCGAGATCGCTTCCGAGGTCGTCCAGCCGCTCCTCGAGGGCGGCCCGTTCGTCGGCCGCGGTCGCGTCCAGTTCCGCCAGTTCGTCGTCGACGCCCTCGATGTCCCCCTCGAGGGCCGCGAGCGCGTCCGACAGCGCCGCGAGATCGTCGTCGAGCCGGGAGACGTCGTCCGAGACGGCCGCGACGGTCGACTCGTCGGCGTGGGTCTCGCTCTCGTCCGCGAGATCGGTCAGTTCGTCGGCGAACGACTCGAGGCGCTCGTCGAGTTCGTCGACCGCCTCGGCCGGCGCAGTCCGTTCCTCGACGTACTCGAGGTCCTCGATCAGCCCCTCGACGTCCGCCCGGACCGACTCGATCTCCGCGTCGCGATCGGCGAGTCGGTCGAACAACTGATCGATGGCGTCGTCGCTGGGATCGGTGTGTGACGGCTCGTCGAACGCGAGTTCGGTCGGATCGCCGGTCGTCGACGCCTCGCCGCCCCCCGATTCGTCGGCAGCGGCGCTCGGGTCGGTGACGGTGTCTCCCTCGTCGCCGCCGGCCGTCGGGTCCTCCCACGTGATCGTCTCGTCGGCGTCGACGTCGTCTTTCGCCGCCGCGAGGGCCCCTCTAGCGGCACTTTCCGCGGGTGCGGGGGCGAGCCGGACGCCGCGAACCGAAAACGGGAGCGCGGCGGCGTCGAACCGCCCGCCGAACAGGTATTCGACGCCCTCGACCGCACCCGCCCCCGCGATGGCGATCGGGACGGACAGCCCCTCCTGGACGTCGCTCTCGTCGGCCTCCTCGCGGATCGCCTCGGTCAATGCGGCGATCAGCCCGTCGAACGCCTCGGCGAGCGCGCTCTCGATCTCGCCGGCCGCCGCGTCCGGATCGAGCGTGAACTCCGCGAGGACGCCGGCGACCTGTGCCGGTTCGTGGCCCGTTTCGGCGGCCGCCCGCTCGACGAGCCACTCCCGGCCCTTCGAGAGCGAACAGGTCATCGCCGGGACGCCGTAGTACGCGAGCGTCGCGTTCGTGGTCCGGGCTCCGATGTTGATCCCGAGCCCGGTGTAGTTGTCGCCGGCCAGTTGATCGTAGATCACCGCAAACCCCGTGCTGATCGGCGTCACCTCGAGGCCACGATCGGCCAGCGCGGTCTCGACCGCCTCGCGATGCGCATCGGCCGAGGCCGTCGCGTCGATCAGCGGCCCGGGTGTCGTATAACAGAGTTGCCCGTCGGACTCCCCCTCGAGGAGGTCGCTGACGACGGTATCCAGCGCGGGTGTCGCGTACGCCGTCGTCTCCGCCGCGAGGACGCCCCCATCGAACACTGACCGGGGTGTGTCGTCGACTTCGTCGGCGACTGCCCGCGCGTCGTCGCCGACCGCGTACGTCGTACCCTCCGCACGGATCGTCCGTTCCTCGGAGATCCCTGCCGCCTCGAGGGCGGCGTCGTCGACTGGAACGACGACCGGCGGGACCGCGTCGATCCCCTCCCCTCCGTCCGCGTCTGTAGCGGCCCGTACCGTCCCCGGGCCGATGTCGAGACCGTATGCCATGCCCCCGGCAACTTCGACCGCCCTATTGGAAGTTTGCCCCCCAGTACCAGATGTGAAAATCGGCGCTGCCGGCGCCCGCTGACCGCCACCACTGGACACTCCCGCTGTCGACGGAATACGACTCGATTAGAATTATTTCTGACTCGAGTACTCATTAGTTCTTACCAGATCTGGTACTCTTTCGGCCCTAGTAATGAGATCGTTACACACGGCCGTCTCCGGGCTAGGAACCGCCATACGTTACTCGGTCACTGGGTAGGTCCTGACACACGACGACGAAAATCCTTCACGCTTATGCATCAGGAAGATGGTGACTTAGGTGTATGTCTGAAACCGGGACGGAGTCCCGTCCGCTGGTCCGACAGCTTCCGGATCCAACCACAGCGTCGAACGTCCGGTATAACCCGTCGCTCGAGGAACTACGGGAACTCGCCGACCACGAGGAGACGACCACCGAGTTCGGGTCGCCATCCTACGTCAGTGAGTTCCGCTCGCGGAGCGCCGATCGGACGAAAAACGCCGTCGACGACGAGTTCGACGAGCGCGATCACGAACTGATCGACGACGCCGTCGATCGTACCGACGAGACCGAGTTCGTCTGCGTCGACCGACTGATGGGCCGCCATCCCGAGGCGTCGTTTTGCTGTCGGCTCTTCGTCCCCGTCGAACACGCTCGCATCGCCTACGCGTGGGCGAACCTGTTCGAGCCCGCCGACGGCCGGGACCCGGACCTCTATACGGTCCAGCTCCCCGACTACGACGAGACCGCCATCCGCGTGCTTCCCGACACCGGCTTCACCGCGGTGTTGGGCAGCGACTACACCGGCGAAGCCAAGAAGTCGTTCCTCCGGCTGTTCATGTACCGGATCAAACAGCAGGGCGGTCTGGGGCTCCACGCGGGGAGCAAACGGGTCCGCGTCCGCGACGCGGACGGCGACCTCCGGACCGTCGGGCAGGTCTTCATGGGGCTGTCCGCGACCGGTAAGTCGACGCTTACCTCCCACGGCTGTTGGCTCGAGGACCCCGAGGACGCCTCGATGCTGCAGGACGACGTCTGTGGACTGCTCTCGGACGGCTCCGTCGCCGGCAGCGAAGGCCAGGGACTGTTCATCAAGACGATCGGCCTCGGCGAGGACGAACAGCCCGAACTCTACGCGGCCGCGACCGACGAGTCGGCGATCTTGGAGAACGTCGCGGTCGACGACGACGGTACCGTCGACTTCGACGAGGACCGCCATACCTCGAACTCCCGCGCGATCATCCAGCGCGACCAACTCGAGAGCGCCGACGAGGAGATCGACCTCGGGAGCATGGATCAGGCCTTCTTCATCACCCGGAACCCCCTGATGCCGCCGGTCGCCAAACTCGACGAGGAACAGGCCGCGGTCGCGTTCATGCTCGGCGAGTCGATCGAGACCAGCGCGGGCGACCCCTCCCGCGCCGGCGAGTCGATCCGCGTCGTCGGCACCAACCCCTTCATCGTCGGGCCGGCGGGCGAGGAGGGGAACATCTTCCACGAACTGATCGACATCCTCGACGTCGACTGCTACGTCATCAACACGGGGTATCTCGGCGACAAATCCAAGGATATCGGCGTCACCGAGTCAGTGACGATCCTCACCGAGGCCGCTCGCGGCACCATCGAGTGGACGGACGACGAGCGGATGGGCCTGACCGTCCCCGAGTCGATCCCGGAACTCGACATCGAGGACTACTACGTCCCCGACCACGTCGACGATTACGAGGACGCACTCGCCGAGTTGCGCGCCGAGCGCCGCGAGTACCTAGAGCAGTTCGACGAACTCCGCGACGAGATCAAAGACGCCGTCTACTGATCGCCAGTTCCGGTCTCGGACCGGCCACAACCAACTGTCCCCGGACTTCAGACTGATACGGTCTCCCGTCCGTCATTGCCGGCGGGACCGCGACCGTCCTGCGGTTCCACCGGGAAATCGGCACGGAAAACCGTCTGGCGCCCGATTTTCGAGCGGCGAGGCAGCACTTGCCGCGCACGGATACCGTTATATGTGTCGAGTTCCCACGGACCAATAATGAGTACACAGGTACGGAAACCGACCGCGAGAATCTGCGAAGAATGCAGTCGAGTCGAACGATGGGACGAGAACCTCGAGGCCTGGCAACTCGCGCTCGAGGACGACGAGAAGCAAGTCGGTAACCCACACTGCATCCACGAGTGGGACATCAACGGTACGTTCAATCCGGTCAACGACGACGGGTAGCCCGGGCAACGTGTCCCGTGACGGGACGTTTTTGCCCACCTCGAGCGTAGCGTCGGATATGCCGACCGTCTACGTCACAGCGCCGCCCGAGGCGGCTGCGGAAATCACCGAGACGCTCGTCGAGGAACGGCTCGCGGCCTGCATCAATCGCCTCGAGACGACCTCGACGTACCGCTGGAAGGGAGAAATCCACCGCGACGAGGAGGTCGTCCTGCTCGCGAAGACCACCGACGACGCCTACGACGACCTCGTCGACCGCGTCCTGCAACTGCATCCCAACGACGTGCCCTGTATCGAACGCTTCGACGAGAGCGACGTCCTCGAGTCATTTGCGACGTGGCGCGCCGATAGCGTCGAGTAGTGACGGGCGATCGGACCCGCACGTGAGACGGTCACAGACGATGACTGCACGAATTAGCAACCCTTAAAACTCGCGCACGGGTTGTGACGGATATGGCTGGAACCATCGAAGTGCTCGTTCCGGGTGGCCAGGCCAATCCTGGCCCGCCGCTCGGTCCCGAGCTTGGACCGACCCCCGTCGACGTGCAGGCCGTCGTACAGGAGATCAACGACCAGACCGAAGCGTTCGACGGGACCGAAGTCCCCGTCACCGTCGACTACGACGACGACGGCTCCTTCGAGATCGACGTCGGCGTCCCGCCGACGGCCGAACTCGTCAAGGACGAGGCCGGCTTCGAGACCGGCAGCGGCGAGCCCCAGAAGGACTTCGTCGCCGACCTCTCGGTCGATCAGGTCAAACAGATCGCCGAGCAGAAACACCCCGACCTGCTGGCCTACGACCTCCGCAACGCGGCGAAGGAAGTCGTCGGTACCTGTGCCTCGATGGGCGTCACCATCGAGGGCAACGACGCTCGAGAGTTCAAAGAGCGCGTCGACGACGGCGAGTACGACGACGTACTCGTCGACGAAGCGGCAGCGTAATCACGGGCCGACCGAGTTTTGTCATTTCTCGATGTCGCGTGCGTAGCCGCGCGCGTCGTTGCGAACCCTTCAGTGCTATCTTCTGTAGCAGGCGTTCACGCGAGGCTACGAGTCGTCGGAACGGTATAGAGGACGCGAAGCGCCGGCGGGGGGGGCGGGCCGATTCAGATCTTGTTCGCGGGCGGGACGGTCCGGTCGTCGGGGCGGGCCGCGCCGACGCCGCCGACCAGCACGCGGACGCCGGCACCGATGCCGAGCGCGCCGGCGAGGGCGGCGACGGCCACCGTCGCCGGGAACACCAGGCCGGCGGCCCCGTGGATGAGCCCGCCGACCAGAATACCGGTCCAGAGACGATCGCGGCCGACGATCGCGGCCGCGTTGCGCCCGAGCGCGGTGAATCCGATCGCGATCGCGGCCGGCAGGACCGTCACCCCAAGGATGACAAGCGGGATGCCAAAGAACGTCCCGACGCTCGTGTCGACGATGAGATACCCCGTCCCCGCGAGCCCGGCGACGACGAGCAGGCTCGGCAGTCCGAGACAGATCGAGATGACCGGACTGCGGCGGGACTTCGCGATCGCTCGCGTCCCGAAGTTCTGGAGCAGCCCCAGCACGACCATCGCGACGAGGACCGTCCCTGCGAACTGAATCCCCGCCCGCAAGAGCGGGTCGAGCGATCGATACGCCTCGAGTTCACCGCCGGCCGCCGGCATGGCGATCGAGCCGAGTACTGCCGGCCCGATACTGGTATATAAGTCTAATGGCCACATAGACGAATGGTATACGACAACGCATAATAGAACTTTCGGTGAAATGGACTGTAATGATTCCTTACGAAACTGATAGCTGCGCTGACGGAACGGACTCGCGGCCCGTTCATCGACTACGGTCCGAGTACGCATCGGAGATCGCCGCGTTCGGCCCTGACGCGAGCGCGCGGGTAGTTCGACGGGTTTAAGTCCAGCATCGCACTTGGTTCAAAAGAGACAGGCATCGCCTGTTTCACTGACCCGTAGGAGCAGTCCTGCGTACTACGGAGGTGAACGATGGCAGATTCGGATATTGAAACAGCAGTAGCCCGCGCACTCGAGGACTCGCCGGACCGGAACTTTACCGAGACGGTAGACCTCGCGATTAATCTGCGCGACTTAGACCTGAACGAACCGTCGAACCGCGTTGACGAGTCGATCGTCCTGCCGGCCGGAACCGGCCAGGAGACCCGCATCGTCGTCATCGCCGAGGGAGAGACCGCAGTCCGCGCCGAGGAGGCGGCGGACGAGGTTCTCTCGGCCGATGACGTCGCGGATCTGGACGACGACGAGGCCAAAGACATGGCCGACGAGACGGACTTCTTCATCGCCGAAGAGGCGATGATGCAAGACATCGCCCGGCACCTGGGTACCATTCTCGGTCCCCGAGGGAAGATGCCGGACCCGCTCTCGCCCGACGACGACGTCGTCGAAACCGTCAACCGGCTCAAAAACACCGTGCAGCTTCGCTCCGGCGACCGACGAACGTTCCACACCCTCGTCGGTGCCGAGGACATGGACGCCGAGGACATCGGCGACAACATCGACGTCATCCTGCGACGCCTGCACGCCGACCTCGAGAAGGGCCCCCAGAACATCGACGCCGTCTACGTGAAGACGACGATGGGGCCGTCCGTGGAGGTGGCCTAAATGAGCGCACAGGCCGAACGCAAGACCGAGAACCTTCCCCAGTGGAAGAAAGAAGAAGTCGCGGAGCTCGAGGAGATCATCGAGCGCTACGACAGCGTCGGCATCGTCGGCATCGCCGGCATCCCCTCGAAACAGCTCCAGGACATGCGCCGGGACCTGTACGGCACGGCCCAGCTGCGGGTCAGCCGCAACACGCTGCAGTCCCGCGCGCTGGAAGACGCCGGCTTCGGTGACCTCGTCGAACACGTCGAGGGCCAGGTCGGTATCGTCGGCACGAACGAGAACCCGTTCTCGCTGTACAAGGAACTCGAGGCGTCGAAGACGCCGGCACCGATCAACGAGGGCGAGGTCGCGCCGAACGACATCGTGATCCCCGAAGGTGATACCGGTGTCGATCCGGGGCCGTTCGTCGGCGAACTTCAGAGCATCGGCGCGAACGCGCGCATCGAGGACGGCTCGATTCAGGTCATGGAGGACTCGACGGTCCTCGAGGCCGGCGAGGAAGTCTCCGCGGATCTGGCGAACGTCCTCAACGAACTCGGGATCGAGCCCAAGGAAGTCGGGCTCGACCTGCGCGCCGTCGTCGCCGACGGCGTTCGCTTCGACCCCGAGGACCTCGACATCGACGTCGAGGCCTACGAGAGCGACGTGTCGACGGCCGCCGCCCGCGCACGGAACCTCGCGATCAACGCGAGCTTCCCGACCGCGAGTACGGCGCCGACGCTCATCGCCAAGGCCACGGGCGAGGCCAAGAGCCTCGGCCTGCAGGCCGCCATCGAGGACGAAGAACTCATGCCCGACCTCGTCAGCAAGGCCGACGCACAGCTGCGTGCGCTCGCGGCCCAGATCGACGACGAGGACGCCCTGCCCGAGGAACTGCAGGACGTCGACGCGGCCGCCCAGCCGGCGGCCGCCGATGAGGGCGACGCTGACGACGAATCGGCAGACGACCAGACAGAGGAGGCCGAGACCGAAGACGCCGACACCGACGACGATGACGACGAAGACGACGGTGACGGCGCGGCCGGTCTCGGCGAGATGTTCGGATAACTAACGGAGGACCCAACAATGGAATACGTATACGCTGCACTCATCCTGAACGAATCGGGCGAAGAGATCAACGAAGACAACCTGACGAACGTACTCGACGCCGCGGGCGTCGACGTCGAGGAGTCCCGCGTCAAGGCCCTCGTCGCCGCGCTCGAGGACGTCGACATCGACGACGCGGTCTCCGAGGCCGCAGCCGTCCCCGCCGGCGGGGCCGCCGCGGGCGGCGCTGCAGGTGCCGAGGAAGCTGCCGACGACGGCGACGACGAGGAAGAGGCCGAGGAGACCAGCGACGTGCCGGACACGACGGACGACGACGACGATGACGACGAGGCCGACGGCGAGGGCCTCGGCGAACTCTTCGGATAACGTCCCGTCGGTTCGGTTCCGACGAGTTGCAATCCCGAATTTTCTTTCGACTCGAGATCGAGTGGCGACGCCGATCGAGGCCGAAACCGGAATCAGATTGTCTCCGAGAGTGGCGATGGTGAGTACAGTAGCGGTCAGGCTACTTACTGAGCGACGATTAATTACGGGGCCGAGACCAATACACCCGGCGACGTTGATGGGACGATTGAGGGTTGAGTCGACGGTAAGAACGCGTTTGAGTGCGATGAAGGCCACATCTCTCTGTGACTACCACCTCGTATCCCTTCTTCAGATCTTGTATTTCTTGCTAAGATCAATCTCAGGACACGTACTGGTGCGTCCCCGAGGACATTAGCGGTCACCGTCTCTTGAAGACTCGCGATAGATAATCTATGTATCCAAGCATAATTTTATATAGAAAGTATTAATACAATACATATTAGACTTAGCTTTGATGACACGAGAAGAAGACGATAATGGTAGTGACGGTACCCCATCATTCAATCGACGTAACGCATTACAAACAATCAGTGGGGGAATGTTCGCCCTAACTGGACTCTCAGGAACCGGGGGTGCTAGCCAATCAGATACAGATGATGTCCCCCTTCCAGATGTAGAAGAGCTATCCGGCGATGAAAAGAAAAAATACATTTTGAAGGCATCGGCCTCTCCTGAATACAAAACGTTACTGCGAGAGTCGTCGATAGTTTCTCGCCGGTCAGTCCAACTCGATGATTCCAGAGTAGTGCGTTCGGAGTGGAAAGAGTCCTCAAAAGAAAGCGGCCCACGGCACATCGTCGAATTCCCTGTGAAATCTTCTCCAGATCGCGGTCGAAAAGGAAGAACAACAGACGATGAAGACGGAGATACAGTTGTCAACGTAGTATTCGAATCGGATGGTTCGGTCTCAGCCAAGGCGACACGCTTCAAGGATGGTGAAGACGGTGATATCACAATACAACTTGATGTAACGACCAACGAGGTTACTGCTCAGCGAGCGAGTAACCAAGGAGGCGTTAGATTAGAATCGACGACTGAAACAGTCAATCCCTCAAAGGGGGTATACCCAACCGACCCCTCGGAAGTGACGATACAGGGGCACGGTTGTGGATGCACATTGAAATGCAGTCTCTGTGTTCAGATATACAAACATGTCTGTAAGCATGGGTGTTGGGGAGGTGCTTCAACTATCTGCGCAGTACTTGATATTGGCGGTATCCCAGGAAGTCTCACGTGTGCGACTATCGCAAGAACCGTGTGCAGGAAAGAAACATCGAGTTGGGATTGCGGTAGTCTGGCAGCCCAGAAGTTCTGCAACAAGAACTTCGACCTCTGTGACGCAGTTCTATAAGTTCAACATCCCACAATCACCTATTTATTAATTGTCATTATAGTATTTATTTCTATAGAACTCCTCGACAATAGTTGTAAGAAGCTACGAGTAGTATGAACCCAACCCCTATAATGAAACTTTCGGCTGCCAGCTCAAATATACTGCCCCGATCAAATATAAAATTCACCAAAAAGTAGATGACAATAAGAATCAATCCCTGTTCCACGATGACTCTCTTTTCATTCGACCCCAACATATTTTCGAATTAGTATTGGGTATATTAAATGTCTTGCTTTTGTATAGCGTGCCAGAACCAAGTCACGGCACGAGGGTCGTCCAAAATTGAGGGTATAATGTGGTTCAGTCCGACCGGTACCACCATATCAGGTCGTGTGCATTAACAGCAGCGACGACCGGCGAGCGAGCGGCCCGCCTTGAGACCCTGTCGACGCTCAGCGAGACTGCTTTGAGCCCGTGGGAGGGTGGTCTCGGCGAGCATTACGGGGGACTCGAGGAAACCCACATCGACGGCTTCGAGCAACACAAACGACGGATTCACGGTCCAACCGTGACGACTTGCTCGACGCGTTCGTACTCGCGGCTACGTCGCAAGCGAGCAATCTCCGGCGGCTCTCGTCGTTGCGGATAGCGCGATTCCAACCGACGACGAGACCGGCTTCCCCCAGGAAATCGTCGATCACGATCCGGAACAGTGAGGCGATGCCCGAGATCATATAAACGAAGCCGCGGCCAGAGCCGGAGATGCCCGCGCCGATCGAAGCCGTGAGCGAGCCGGCAGTAACCCTCCAGTTGCTAGGTTGGGTGCTGGCGGGCTCCCTACTGGGGTGTTGTAGCGGGCTCGTGCCGGGACTGCACGCCAACAACTTCGCATTCCTGCTGGCCGGCGTCGTGCCGTCGGTGCCAGGCCCACCGCTGTTCGTCGGCTGTGCGATGCTCGCGGCCGGCGTCGTTCACACGTTTCTGAACGCCGTCCCCGCGATGGCGCTGGGCGTCCCCGACGCCGAGATGGCCGTCACCGCCCTCCCCGGCCATCGACTGGTCCTCGCGGGGCGGGGCTACGAGGCGATCCGTCTGTCGGCGCTGGGGAGCCTGCTTGCCGTCCTCGTGGCGGTCCCGCTCGCGCTTCCCGTGACCGCGGTCGTAACGGCGGCGTATCCGACGGTTCGGGCTCACCTCTCGCTCGTCCTCGCGATGGTAGCAGTAGCGCTGATCGCCTCGGAACCCACCCGGCGCGGTCGGATCGGCGGCCTCGTCTCCTTCGCGCTGGCGACCGGACTCGGCGCGGTCGCGCTGGATCTCTCGCCGGACGCCCCGCTCGAGGCCGGCGGCACCCTCGCACCGCTTTTCGCCGGGCTGTTCGGCGCGCCGGTGTTGATCGACGCCGTCTGCGGGGGTGGCGTCCCGCGCCAGGAGGGTACGGCGGTCACGACCTCGCGACGGTTCGTCGGGACGACGGCGGTCGCCGGCGCGCTCGCGGGTGCCGTCGTCGGCTACCTCCCGGGAATCTCGGCCGCTATTGCTGCCGTCGCCGTGCTTGCGGTCGTGCCGAACGGGGCCAGCGACCGCGGCTACGTCGTCGCGACCAGTGGCGTCGACACGTCGAACACCATCTTCGCGCTTTTCGCACTGGTCGCCATCGGCCAGCCCCGGACCGGCGTGTTGGTCGCCTTCGAGGGAACTGCTGCGCCCCTCGAGCTGCCGATCCTGCTTGCGGCCGTCGTCGTCGCGGGACTGGTCGGGTTCGTCGCTGTGATCGCGCTGGGGGATGCGTATCTCGACGCCGTCGGGCACGTGTCCTACTGGAAGATTTCGGCTGCCGTCCTCGCCGTGCTGCTCGCGCTCTCGTACCTGTTTACCGGCGTTATCGGAATCGCGATCTTCGCCGTCGCGACGGGGATCGGGATGGTTCCGGTACGCCTGCGGTGTCGCCGCGTTCACCTGATGGGGGTCCTCATCGGGCCGTTGATGCTTGGACTCTGACTACTGACCGTTCACTCGTCGCTCGAGAGCGCCGCTCGAGCGGCTGCCACGAGTCGCTCGACCCGCGCCTCGGCGACCGGATTCGTCGTCTCGCCGCCGCGTTTGAGCGCGGTGCCGACGATGACGCCGTCGGCACCCGACTCGAGACAGTCGCCGACCGTGTCGCTCGTGACGCCGCTGCCGACGAACACCGGGGACTCGCCCGCGGCATCGCCGAGTGCGTCGGCGACGCGCTCGAGGTCCGCGAGCGACGTTTCGGCCCCGGTTCCGGGTCCGGAGACGATCACACCGTCGGCCCGCCCGCGCTCGACGGTCTCGATCGCGGCACGTTCGATGTCCCGGTCGCCGATCGGGCTCGCGTGCTTGACGTGGACGTCCGCGAGGATCGACACGTCGGTCGCGAGCCGGTCGCGCAGCCGGAGCGTCTCGTGGGCCCGGCCCTCGAGGACGCCCTGGTCGGTCGCTGCGCTACCGATATGAACGTTGACGCGAACGAACGCGGCGTCGGCGGCCGCGGCGACCGACAGCGCGGCCGCGGTGTCGTTGCGGAGGACGTTGATCCCGACCGGAACGTCGACGGCGTCGGTGACGGCCGTCGCGATCGCGGTCAGTTCCGCGACGACGTGTTTCGGTACGTCGTCGGGATAGAACGGGGCGTCCCCGAAGTTCTCGACGATGATTCCGTCGACCCCGCCGGCCTCGAGCCGGCGGGCGTCCGCGAGCGCGCGGCGACGGATAGCCGCACGGTCGTTCTCGTCTCCGTCGCCGAATCCCGGCGCGCCGGGCAGCGGCGGGAGATGGACCATACCGATCACCGGGTGGGACGCGTCGAATCGGTCCATGATGGCGGATACCGTTTCCATATCGGCGTTGGAACCGCGACGACAATACCGGTACCGCGTTCGGTCGGGCCGACGCGAGCCGGCAAGCCCCGCTCCCTCCGCGGCCGTTTTGCTCCTGCCGTGGATACGACCGGTCGATGACCGACTTGCTTGCCGGACTGTCGTTGCGGGACCTCGAGACGCGGAACCGAATCGCCGTCTCGCCGATGTGTCAGTACTCCTGTGACCCCGACGGGCTGCCGACCGAGTGGCACCGCGTCCACCTCGGGAGCCGAGCCGTCGGCGGGGCCGGCATCGTCATGACCGAGGCGACCGCGGTCTCTCCCGAGGGACGGATCACGCCCCACGATCTGGGCATCTGGAGCGACGACCACGCCGAGGCCCTCGAGCCGATCACGGAGTTCATCCGGGATCAGGGCGGCGTGCCGGCGATCCAGCTCGCCCACGCGGGCCACAAAGCGAGCAAGGAACGTCCGTGGGAGGGCCACGTCCCGATCCAGCCCGACGAAACGGGGCCCTCGGGGGCGGCCGGCTGGGAGGTACTCTCGCCGTCGCCCGACGCCTATCCGCCCTTCGACGGCGATCGGCCGGCGATGCGGAAGGCCGACACCGAGGACATCGAGGGCGTAATCGACGCCTACCGCGCGGCGGCCGAACGATCGCTCGAGGCCGGGTTCGAGATCGCCGAGGTCCACGCGGCCCACGGCTACCTGCTCCACGAGTTCCTCTCGCCGGTCACGAACCGTCGCGAGGACGACTACGGCGGGAGCTTCGAGAACCGAACCCGACTGGTCCGCGAAGTGGTCGGCGCCGTCCGCGAGGTCTGGCCCGACGACAAGCCGGTCTTCGTCAGGATTTCGGGGACCGACTGGCTCGACGATCGGGAGTCGTGGGACATCGAGCAGTCGGTGCGGCTGGCCGACGACCTCGCCGATCTCGGCGTCGATCTGGTCGACGTGAGTTCCGGCGGGCTCCACCCCGACCAGTCGATTTCGGGCGGTCCGAACTTTCAGGTGCCGCTGGCCGAGCAGGTCCGGGAGGGCGCGGATGTCGCCGTCGGCACCGTCGGCGGCGTTACCGAGCCCGAACAGGCCGACGCCCTGATCCGCAACGAGCGAGCCGACCTCGTCCTCGTTGGCCGCGAGTTCCTGCGGGACCCGTACTTCGGGCTCCGCGCGACCGGCGACCTCGAGCGAAACCCCGACGCGGTCGCCGAGGCGTGGCCGGTCCAGTACCGACGCGCAACCCAGCGATAACGGGTCCGCAAGCAGGTGCCCCGACGGTCACTCTCCGTCGTAGCCGTCGAGCCAGCCCGTGACCGCCGACTGCAACGCGCCGGTCGTCGTCCCGACGTTCAGCAGTTGATAGCCGTTCTCCGCCTTTTCGTTGACGTCGTCCATCCCGAAGCCGAGACCACCGACCGGGACGTCCGCCTCGATGGCGGCCGATCGGATCCGTTCGACGGCCTCCTCGACCTCCGGATGGTCGAATTCGCCCGGATGACCCAGCGAGACCGAGAGATCGAGCGGGCCGATGAAGACGAAGCCGAGTTCGGGGACGGCGAGGATGTCCTCGAGTTCGTCGAGCGCGGACTGCGTCTCGATCGTGACCCCGACGACGACCGACTCGTCCTCGCTGGTTACGTAGTCGTCGGTCAGTCCCCAGCGGCTCGCTCGAGGGTTGGCCATGCCCCGGCGACCGGGTTCGCCGTCGTACTCGAACCGACCGGCCCGGACCGCCGCCTCGAGTTCCTCGCTGCTTCCGACTCTGGGGAGGAAGACGTTCCGCACGCCGGCGTCGAGGGTCTTCCGCACGAGCGCGGGATCGGTATCGGGGAGCCGAACGAGCAGCTCGGTGTCCGTGCCGTCGGCCGCCCGGAGCAGTTCCTCCAGCCGGCCGCCGTCGACGGGACTGGGGCCCCCGTGTTCGAGGTCGATCCAGACGAAGTCGACGCCGAGGGCGGCGTAGAGTTCGACGACCGTCGGGCTGTACGTGTTCTCGAGGACGCCCAGCGCCACGTCGCCGGACTCGAGCGTCTCCCGAAGCGCGTTGGTTCGCGGATGCTGACTCACATGTCCGACTACACCGGCCACGGACTAAAGACCGGGGACGAACGGGCGGCGGCGGGCGGCGTTCGGGGGTCGAACCGACTCAGTCCTCTTTCCACTTGATCGAACAGCCCCGGGAGGGCTGCCACTCGAGGTCGACGTCCGCGCCGGCCAGCACGGCGTCGATTGCCTCGCGGATCTGATACCGGCTCGGTTCGTCGTCGGGGTTGGGCGCGTCGTCGAGTCGGCCATGGTAGACCAGTTCGAACTCGTCGCCGTCACGCGCAAAGAGGAACGGATCCGGCGTACAGACCGCACCGTACGCACGGGCGACGTCCTGACTCTCGTCGCGGAGATAGGCATCGTAGTCGATCCGTCCCTCCTCGACGAACGCTTGCATCGTCTCGAACGAATCGTCGGGATACTCCGCGGCGTCGTTGGGGTTGATCCCGACGACCGAGACGTCGTCGTACTCGGCGGCCAGTTCGTTCAGCAGGTCGAACTTCGCTTGCGCGTACGGGCAGTGGTTGCACGTGAACACGACCAGCAGCGCCTCGTCGTCGGCGAAGGAGTCGAGCGAATACGTCTCGCCGTCGACGCCCTCGAGGTCGAACTCAGGGGCGGGGTCGCCGGCCTCGAGTTCCGACTCGGACTCTGTGAGAACCATGGTCGTCGATTCGGCTCGTTCGGCCTTAGGTCTCACGTTCGGGGCGGTCGGTTCGCGTCCCGTCGACTCGCGACTGCCACAGCGGCCTAGCCGAACAGCTCCGCGAACTCGAGGAGCAAGCCGGGAACGACTAGCAGGGCGATTCCGCCGGCGATCAGGGCGAGCGGAACGATCAGGCCGATGTCGGTCAGCAGCCAGAGCCCGAGCCCGCCCAGGATCGCCAACAGGCCGACCAGTCGGAGCAGCCAGACGACAGCACCCTCGAGTTCCGAATCGGCGACGACGTCGGCGAGTTCGAGTACCTCGTCCATAGCCGTTCGGGGCTGGCTCCCGGAGCCACTTAATTCCGGCGCCGTTCCGGCCGATCCGATCCCTCGAGTTCCACGCAACGACTTACATATTTGTACCCCGGGCCGCATCGACTGGGTATGAAGACGCTCGAGGTCACCGACGAACAGTACGCGTTCATCCAGCACCTCCGGGAGGAGATCTCCGAATCGGTCGTCGGCAAGTACGGCTTCGTCCGCGAGCAGGACGCGGTGCAGTTCCTGATCGACAACTTGGACGAGGAGATCGAACTCGAGGCCGACGGCGAGTTCGACTCATCGGCGACCGACGACGTCGCGGCCTCGGTCGGGGCCGCCATCGACGGCGAGGCCGATCCCCACGACCTCGAGGAAGTCTCTTATATCGAGGGCGAGGCGCCGGGAACCGACGGGGACGAGGACCTCGAGTCCGAGTCGGACGATCCCGCGGAACCGGTCGACGACGATGCGAGCGACGCGGACGAAGGAGCCGATGACGACGGCGAGGACGGGGGAGGTGACGAGAGCGACGCGGACGACGAGAGCGACACCGACGAAGACGACGGATCCGACGATGACGGCTCCGCTGACGACGACGACATGTTAGACGAGATGATGAGCCTGCTCGAGACCCACGACGACAAGTGGGAGGAGGCGGCTTCGGCGGACTACCGGTATAGCGTCGATCTGCCGGACGGCTCGACCGAGCAGGTCCAGACGAAAGACGACGTGCGGGCGCTGTTGTTCAAGAACTACCGGTAGTCGGATCCCGAACGATCGTTCACGAACGAACAACGTTAGACCTTTACTCGCGCTCGCGCTTGCAGGCAGTATGAGCGAACGCGAGGTGCTCGAGTTGCTTCGTGAGAACGCGCGATACTCCGCGGCCGATATCGCGCGAATGACCGACCTCGACGAGAACGAGGTCGCAGCCACCATCGAGGAACTCGAGACAGCAGGCGTCGTCCGCGGGTACCAAGCGGTCGTCGACTGGGACAAGCTCGCCGACGAGCGCGTCCGAGCCGAGGTCGAGTTGAACGTCACGCTCGACCGCGAGACCGGCTACGACGACATCGCCCAGCGCCTCGCACAGTTCCCGGAGGTCAAAGCCCTCCGACTGATCAGCGGCGACTACGACTTCGATATGGAGGTCGAAGGCGATTCCATCCGCGAGGTCTCGCAGTTCATCAGCGAGAAGGTCGCACCCGTCCCCGAGATCACCCAGACGGTCACCCACTACGTGATGACCTCCTACAAGGAGAACGGGATCGAACTCGGCGACGGCGAGGACGACGACCGGCTTTCCTTCTCGCCCTGACCATGAGCTTCGAACTGTCAGACCGGGTGCAGACGGTGCCGCCGTCGGGCATCCGCCGGTTCTTCGAGATCGCCGACGAGCGCGACGATGTCATCTCGCTGGGCGTGGGCGAACCCGACTTCGCGACGCCGTGGGCGGCCCGCGACGCCGCCATCGCCTCGCTCGAGCAGGGCAAGACCTCCTACACCGCCAACCGCGGCAAGAGCGACCTCCGCGAGGCGATCGCCGACTACGTCGCCGATCGGTTCGATCTGGGCTACGACCCCGACGAGGAGATCATCGTCACCGCCGGGGCCAGCGAGGCCGTCGATCTCGCCTTCCGGGCGTTCGTCGATCCCGGCGACACGGTCGCGATCGCCCAGCCCTCCTACATCTCCTACGAGCCCGGCGTGATCTTCGCCGGCGGCGAAGTGCTGCCGGTCCCCACGAAAGAGGAAGACGACTTCCGGCTCACCGTCGAGGGCCTCGAGAAAGCGGGTGCCGACGAGGCCGACGTCCTCGTCCTCTGTTATCCGAACAACCCGACCGGCGCGATCATGCCCGCCGAGGACCTCGAGCCGATCGCCGAGTTCGCCCGCGAACACGACCTGATGGTCCTCTCGGACGAGATCTACGCAGAGCTGACCTACGACGGGGATCACACATCGATCGCGAGCTTCGAGGGGATGCGCGAGCGGACGATCGTGTTCAACGGCTTCTCGAAGGCCCACGCGATGACCGGCCTCCGACTGGGCTATGCGCTCGGCCCGGCCGACGCCATCGGCGCGATGAACAAGATCCACCAGTACACGATGCTGTCGGCCCCGACGACCGCCCAGTACGCCGCCCTCGAGGCGCTCGATTCCTGCGAGGACGACGTCCGGGAGATGGTCGATCAGTACGACCGCCGCCGACAGTTCGTCCTCTCGCGGTTCAGAGAGATCGGGATGGACGTCTTCGAGGCCAAGGGGGCGTTCTACTGCTTCCCCGAGGTCCCCGAGGGCTTTACCGCCGAGGAGTTCGCCGAGGAAGTACTGCGCGAACAGGGCGTGGCCGTCGTCCCCGGCGACGTCTTCGGGACCGGCGGCGAGGGCCACCTGCGGATCTCCTACGCGACCGGCCTCGAGGACCTTCGGGAGGCGCTGAACCGGATCGAGGCGTTCGTCGCCGACAACGCCTGAGCCGGCATCGCCGACCCGTATCGTTTTGTCGGCCGAGTCGCCGAGACGAGCAGTCCCGTCGCGAGCCCCCGGCTCGAGGGTCCTCAGGGGTCGTCGACATCGCCATTCGACGCGTCCCAGACCGCGAGCGTGGCGGCGGAGACGAGCAGACCGAGGCTCGGCAGCAGGCCGGATCGCAGCCGGCGGTCCAGCCCGAGTTCGAGGAGGCCGCTCGCGAGCAGGACGAGACAGACCGCGAGGACGGTCGCGCTGCCGAGGAGGATCGAGAGTCGTTCGAAGAAGTCGACCATGGCGTCGTTCCTATCCGATCGATCGGGATAACTCGCCTGCCTGGACCGGACGACCCGACTCCGCTCGGCGCCACCCCATGTCACTCAGACACACACCGGCGCTCGGCCACGACACTGAAATAGGGGGTTTACTAACTATCCAGTAACTATCCGTCGATGATTCCAACGGTTGCGAGCGGTTATCTATTCGGGTGTGGGGGCGGGACTACGCCGCCGAGACGGGTGTGGGGTGGCGAGTCGTGACGATGCGTTCCGTACCGATCGTCGATCGCGTCACCGACGCCTTCTTCGCTCTCGATACGAGCTTTCGGTTCACCTATCTCAACGAGCGGGCGGAGACGTTGCTGAAACGCTCCCGAGAGGACCTGATCGGGCGGGTCATGTGGGACGAGTTCCCCCAGACCGTCGAGACGCAGTTCCCCGAGGGCTTTCACCGCGCGATGGACGAACAGGTGCCGGTTTCCTTCGAAATCTATCACGCCCCCCTCGAGACGTGGTTCGAGGCACGGGCCTACCCCTCCGAAACGGGCCTCTCCGTGTTCATGCGCGACGTCAGCGAGCGGAAGGCCCAGGAGACGACGCTCGCCCAACACGCCGCGGTCGTCGAGGCGATCCGCGACGCCGTCGTCACGCTCGATCGCAACCGCGAGATCATCACCGTCAACGGCGCGACCGAGTCGGTGCTGGGCGCGGGCCGCTCGACGCTCGTCGGCGAACACGTCGAGACCCTGACCGAAGTAGCGGGGATCGACGACGATGACGCCGTCGAGATCGGACGGGCGATCACCGACGTCGACGTCGGCAACGCCGCCCATCGCCAGCTCGAGTTGCCCTACGTCGGCCCCGACGGCGACGACCGGATGGGCGAGTTCCGGTTCGTCCCCGTCGAGGACAACGCCGCGACGGTCGCCGCGATCGTCCGGGACATCACCGATCAACACGAGTACGACCGCGTCGTCACGTCGCTGCACGAGGTTACTCGCTGGCTGCTCGAGTCCGACGATCCCGAGGAGATCTGTGCGATCGCCGTCCACGCCGGCAGCGACCTGCTCGATCTCCCCATCAGCGGCGTCTGGCTGCTCGAGGAGGAACAGGGCTACCTCGAACCGGTCGCCGGCACCGCGGGGGCCCACGACGAGTTCGGCGGCCTCCCGCGGTTCAACCCCGGCGAGGGGTTGGTCTGGGAGGTCTTCGAGGGCGGCGAGGTCCAACTGTTCGACGATCTCGGCGATACCGACGGACTCTACAATCCCGAGACGCCGCTTCGCTCGGAGATCATCGCCCCGATCGGGACCCACGGGGTCCTCATGACGGGCTCGTACGACCCCCACTGGTTCGACGAAACCGACGTCGACCTCATCTCGACGCTCGTCGAGAACACTCGCGCCGCCCTCGATCGGGCGGACCGAGAACGAGTCCTGCGGGATCGGACGGCCGAACTCGAGCGCCAGACCGAACGCCTCGAGGCCGTCGCCGAGATCCTCTCGAGCGACCTCCAGAACCAGCTCGAGGCCGTCGCCGACGCCCTCGCGGACGACGGAGCCGACGAGTGGGAGTTCCCGCTGGCGGAAGACACCGTCGAGACGACGCTCGACCGGGCCGAACGGCTCGTCGACGACGTCCGGGAGTTCGCCCGCAACGCCTCCGCGGTCGGCCCGCGCAGCCGGCTCCGGCTCGAGTCGGCGATCGACGACGCGCTCGCCGATTCCCGGCTGGACCCCGATAACGTCGTCGTGGACGCGCCGGCCGCGCTCCGGGCCGATCCCGACCGGTTCGTCCACCTCCTCCAGACGGCGTTCGACAGCGCGGTCGCTCGGGCGAACGACGACGTAACGATCCAGATCGGACTGGTCGGGTTCGAAGACGACGGCAGCCGCGGGTTCTTCCTCCTCGATGATGCCGCGGAAATCCCGCCGAACGCACACGATCGCGTCCTCGATCCGACTGCCGACGACGACACCGCGATCGACGGCCTCGGGCTCGCGCTCGTCCGGGCGATCGCCGAGGCCCACGACTGGACGTGTACGGTCACCAACGGCGACAACGGCGGCACCCGGATCGAAATCAGGGAGATAACGACCCTCGAGCGGGACCCCGCGTAAACGCTACTCCGTTTCGAACGACTCACCCGCGATGTCCCGCCAGAGCTGTCGGTAGCCGTCCTGCGCTAAGAGTTCCTGCATCGTGTCGTCGACCCGGACCCGGAGGACGGCCAGTCGGTCCTCGAGTTCGGCGTACTCCTGACTCGACTGGCGTTCGGCCGCGGTCTTCTGGTCGTCCAACAGCGCCTTCTTCGCGGCGAGCGCGAAGAACTCACGGAGCTGGTCGTCGTAGGTCGAACGAAGCAGTAACTGGTCGATCACGTCGACGAGTTCGTCGCCCGAAACCGGCTTGACCAGGTAATCGTCGAACCCCATCTCGACGATGTCGAAGTCGGGCTCGACCGCTGTCACCATCGCGACCCGGCAATCGAGGCTCCGTTCCCGCATGGTGTCGAGGACGGTATCGCCCGAGAGCCCCGGCATCCGCCGATCGAGCAATACGACGTCGATCGTCTCATCGATCGCATCGAGCGCCTCGGCGCCGTCGTAAGCCGTGCGGACGCGACACTCCTCCTCGAGCCAGGCGGCATAGAGATCCGCGAGGTCGGGCTCGTCTTCGACGATCAGGACGGATGGGGTATCGGACATCGATGTTCCTCCGGCTGTGCCGTTCGCGGAGAATCCGTGCCGAACGAATATCAATATACCGGAGAGTAGCGGTAGTAAGGTGGACGTCGATCGCGGTCCCCGCCGATCATCACGCCGCGACCGTCACTCGAGGCCGCGTTCGATCGTCGCGCGCCGCTCCCGGATCTCGGCGGCGTCGGTTTCGATCGTCCGGTCGCCGAGGTCGACGGACAGCGTCCCGTCGTCGGTCGCCGCGCCGAGTTCGACGACGGGGGCGACGCCGTCGAACGCCTCGCGGACCGCTTCGACGGACTCGGTCTGGATCAGCGCGCGGCCCGGCTGCTCGTGGAACAGTTCGCCGGCGGGGTCGTCGCCCGGCAGCGACACCTCGAGGCCGGCGTCGGGCGAGACCATCTCGGCGAGGGAAACGGCGAGGCCGCCGTGGCTGACGTCGTGAACCGCGAGCGTCGCGTCGTCGTCGGCGACCGCGGCGAGGGTCTCGATCAGGGCCGCGGGGTCGTCGGGCAGTTCGGGGAACCGGTCGCTACCGCCGAACTGCGCGAGGTACTCGGAACCGCCCAGCCGGGCGTCGTCGGCGAGACCCAGATCGCCGACCAGCACCAGGTCGCCCTCCGGTGCGGCCGACAGCGGTGGGGCGTCGTAGCCCTCTTTCGCTCCGACAAGCGCCAGCGTCGGCGTCGGCGGGATCGGCCCGGCGACGGAATCGTTGTACAGCGAGACGTTGCCCCCGACGACCGGCGTCGACAGCGTTTCGCACATCTCGGCGAGGCCGTCGACGATGCCCTCGAAGCCGCCGTAGACGTCCGGCTTCTCGGGGTTGCCGCCGTTGAGACAGTCGACAGCGGCCAGCGGCGTCGCACCCTTGGCCGCGACGTTGGTCGCGTTCTCGAGCGCGACCGCGCGAGCGCCCTCGTAGGGCGCGGCGGCGGTCCAGTTCGGTGCGGCACCGGACGAGAGCGCCAGTCCCTGCTCGGCTTCCCGAACCGCAACGATTGCTGCGTCGTCGCCGGGGCCGACGCTCGTGCGGACGCCGACCTCGTGGTCGTACTGTCGATAGACCCACCGTTTCGAGGCCGTGTTCGGGCTCGAAACGACGGCGTCGAAGGCGGCCGCGAGGTCGGCGTCGGGCAGGTCGGTCTCCGGTTCGACGGGGTCCTCGCTCGCAAGGTCGTTCATCGGCGCGCCCTCGCCGAGGAAGTAGGCGTCGACGTCGACGACAGTCTCGCCCTCAAAGGTGCAGGTGTAGTTGCCGTCGGTGACCTCGCCGATGACCGAACAGCCCAGATCGAACCGGTCGGCGATCTCGCGGACCCGCTCGACGTTGTCGGGCTCGACCTCGTAACACATCCGCTCCTGGGACTCCGCGAGCAGGATCTCCAAGGCGTTCATGTTCGGCTCGCGCTGGTGAACTCGCTCGAGTTCGATTCGCGCGCCGAGGTCGGCCTTGGCGACCATCTCGCTCGAGGCCCCGCCGAGGCCGGCGGCACCGAGGTCGCGGGCGGATTCGATCAGGTTCTCGTCGACGAGGGCCTCGTTGGCCTCGATCAGCAGCTTCTCCGCGTAGGGGTCGCCGACCTGGACCGCGGGCCGGTCCTCGGTCTCGGCGTCCTCCGCGAGGTCCTCGCTGGCGAAGGAGGCGCCGCCGAGCCCGTCCCGGCCGGTGGCGTTACCGACGAGGACGAGCTTGTTGCCCGGTTCCTGTGCTTCGGCAGTGACCAGCCGGTCCTCGTTCGTCAGGCCGACGCAGGCGACGTTGACCAGCGGATTCCCCTCGTAATCGGGATGGAAGTCGACGCTGCCGGCGACGGTGGGGACGCCGATACAGTTCCCGTAGTGGCTGATCCCCTCGACGACGCCCTCGAAGAGGTACTTCGAGTGGTCGTCGCCGAACTTGCCGAAGTACAGCGAGTCGGCCAGCGCGATGGGGTAGGCCCCCATCGAGAGCGTATCCCGGACGATGCCGCCGACGCCGGTCGCCGCGCCGTCGAACGGGTCGACATAGGAGGGGTGGTTGTGGCTCTCGATCCCCATCGTGACGTACGTCGCGTCCTCGCCCTCCTCGCCGGGGAGCGCGACGACCGCCGCGTCGTCGCCCGGCCCGACGACGACCTGCTCCCCCTCGCTGTCGAAGGCCGACAGCAGCGGTCGCGAGGAGCGGTACGCACAGTGTTCGCTCCAGAGGTTCTCGAACAGCGCCGCCTCCGCTCGAGTCGGTTCCCGCCCCAGCTCGGAAACGACGAGTTCGCGGTCCGAATCGGCAAGACTCATTCACCTAGGTGGTGAAAGTCGGCCGGTAAATGGGTTTCTATATGCACGTTTATGCATATTGTCGGTCGGATTCGACGATCGCAACCGACGGACCGAGTCGTTTTTGATCAGGCCGCCTAAACGTACGCTCGTGCTGTCGGTCGAACTCCACACGCACTCGTCGCTGTCCTACGACGGTCGCGACCCGGTCGAACTCATCTTGGAGCAGGCCGAGGCCGTCGGGCTAGACGCGATCGCCGTGACGGACCACGACGAGATCGACGCGAGCCTCGAGGCCGCCGAACTGGCCCCCGAGTACGGACTGGTCGGGGTTCCGGGCATGGAAATCTCGAGCAAGGCCGGCCACGTACTGGGGCTGGGACTCGAGGAGGCGGTCCCGCCGGGACTCTCCTTCGAGTCGACGCTCGAGGCGATCCACGACCAGGGTGGGCTCGCGGTGATCCCGCATCCGTTTCAGGAGGCCCGCCACGGCGTTATGGCCCGTATTTCCCGGGACCAGCTCGCGCTGGGCGACGCGATCGAGGTCTACAACTCGCGGCTGTTTACCGGCCGTGCGAACCGACAGGCCGAGCGCTACGCCCGGTCGCGGGAGCTACCGATGACCGCCGGCAGCGACGCCCACATCAGCGAGATGGTCGGGCAGGCGGTCACCCGAGTCGACGCCGACGAGCGCTCGGCCGATGCGATCCTCGCGGCCATCGCCGACGGCCGGACGACCGTCGAGGGGAAGCGAACGCCGTGGCGAATCAGTGTCCAGCAGTTCGCTGGCGGGGTCACGCGACGACTGAGCCGCGTTCTGAGTATCCTCCGATGACCGACGACCTCCGCGGCGACCGAACGAACGTCCGCGACGCCATCGAACGGACCGATCCGCTGCCCGGTAGCACCGGGTTCGCCGGGCGCGTCGACGGCCGCCTCGTCCGCGATATCCTCGGCCGGGAGCCGCTGTTCGTCGACGCCGACGACTCCGCGGACGAGGGGCGGGCGTGGGCGTTCGAGCCGGCCCCGCTCGAGGACCCCGTCCTCTTCCCGGCCGGCGCGGCCGCATCCGCTGACGAGCCGCTTCCTCAGCCGGAATCGCACTGGTCCCTTCCCGATCCCGAGCCACGCGCCCCCGAGCGCGCCCTCACGTCCCTCGAGCGGGTGGTCGAGACGGCGGCCGACGCCGCGCTGGGGACCGACCGCGATATCGCGGTCGCCTTCTCCGGCGGTGTCGACTCGGCGCTGGTCGCCGAACTGCTCGACGCACCGCTGTACGTCGTCGGCTTCCCCGACAGCCACGACGTCGAAGCCGCGCGGACGGCCGCCGACGCGATGGGCCGCGAGCTGACGGTCGTCGACCTCGAGCCCGCGGACCTCGAGCGGGCGGTGCCGGAGGTCGTGCGAGCGACCGGCCGGACGAACGCGATGGACGTCCAGATCGCCCTGCCGCTGTACTTGGTCGGCGAACGCGTCGCCGCCGACGGGTTCGACGCGCTCGCGGTCGGGCAGGGCGCGGACGAACTGTTCGGCGGCTACGAGAAGGTCGTCCGACTCGACCACCGGGTTGCGGCCGAGACGGTTCGGGGGGCCGTCCGGGAGGGGATCCGGAGCCTCCCCGAGCAGCTGCCGCGGGACGTGTTGACGATCGAAGCGACGGGGCTCGAGCCCGTCGCGCCGCTTCTCCACGACGCCGTGATCGAGGCCGCGCTTCGGCTCCCCGACGAGCTACTGGCCGACGCCGAGGAACGGAAACGCGGCTTCCGCCGCGTCGCGGCCGACTATCTCCCAGCCGAAGTCGCCCAGCGGGACAAGAAAGCGGTCCAGTACGGCAGCCTCGTCGCCCGCGAACTCGACCGGCTCGCTCGACAGGCCGGCTACAAGCGCCGGATCGACGACCACGTCGACAAGTACGTCGCCGCGCTGTGTTCGGACGGGCCGACCGAACGCGACTGAGATTTAAGACGGCAGCGGACAGAGGCTCGCGGTGAAGATCACCGTCTCGTCGGTCTCGTTGCTCGCCCCGTGGACGACGCCGCGCTCGTGGTGGACGACGCCGGGCGCCTCGATCGCCTCGCGTTCGTCGTCCTGCACGACGGTCACCGTCCCCTCGAGGACGTGAAAGACGTTCGTGCTGTCGGGGTGGTCGTGGGCCTCGAGTTCCGCCCCCGGGCCGAGGGCAAATGCCTTCACGAGGACGTCGTCGCTGACGGCCAGTTCCGCGGTCTCGACCTCGCCGTCGGCCGGCTCGAGGTCGGCGATCGATTCGGCGTAGCTATCGAGCATGTGGGACGGTTCGCTCGAGTCCACTATAACGCTCGGGGAAGACCACGATAGAACAGGAAGGCGCCACACTCTGGCGGCGGCCGTCGAGGCGTCAGTCTTCCGTCTCGGTCGGCAGCTTGTTCGTCGGTTCGTGGGAGACGTTCTCCGAGACTTTGCGGCGGTTCTGCTCGCCGATCCGGTCGGCGATCTCGCCGACGACGTCCTCGAGGGAGTCCTGGACCTCGCTGTCGTCGTCCTTGACGAGGGCCCCTTCGCTGCCGTCGGCCCCGAAGTCGGGGTGGATCGGGATCCGACCCAGCAACGGCACGTCGTACTTGTCGACGATGGTGTCGGCCCCGCCGGTCCCGAACAGCCCGTGCTGGTCGCCACAGGACGGACAGACGAACGAACTCATGTTCTCGACGACGCCCAGTACCGGCGTGTCGTGTTTGTTGAACATCTGGATCCCCTTGCGGGTGTCGTCCAGGGCCATCTCCTGAGGCGTCGTGACGACGACCGACCCGGTCACTGGCATCGACTGCAGGAGGTTCAGCGTCGCGTCGCCGGTCCCCGGCGGCAGGTCGACGATGAGGTAGTCGAGTCGGCCCCACTCGACGCCCTCGAGGAACTTCATCATGAACTTGTTGACCATCGGGCCGCGCAAGATTGCGGGGTCGTCCTCGTCTTCCATCATCATCCCCATGCTGATGACGCGGACGCCGTCGGACCGCGGCGGCACGATCTCCTCGTTGGGCGTGACGCCGGGGTCGCTCTCGACCGGCAGGATCTGGGGGACGTTCGGGCCGTGGATGTCGGCGTCGAGTAGCCCGACCATCGCGCCGCGTTTCTGGAGGCCGGCAGCGAGGTTGGCCGCGACCGTCGTCTTGCCAACGCCGCCTTTCCCCGAGGAAACGGCGATGACGTTGCGAACCCGCGGGAGGACCTCCTGATCGAAGCCGTGTTCCTCGTCGACGTGTGCCCGCAGGTCGGGCTCGAGGCCGGCGTCTTCGATGACGTCACGGACTCGGTTGCCAAGTTCCAGTTCCGAGGGCGCATACGGCGCGTTGAGGGCCAGCGAGATCCGGGCGGTCTCGTCGTCGATCCGGACGTCGTTGACCAGCCCCAGCGAGACGATGTCCTCGCCGATGTCGGGGTCCTCGACCCCCTCGAGTTTGATTTCGAGTTCGTGTTCAGTGATGCTCATAGTGGCTGTGTGATACGAATGAAGGGGATCGAACGGGATACGTGTGATGGTTCGGCCATCGAAGCCGTTGCTATCGGGATGCGGACACGAGAAAAATGCGAAAAGCGGAACGGACGTTCGAACGCGATACGACTCGGTTACGGCGGGCCGACGCTGCTGATCGGCTCCGGCGGGCCACCGTAGAACACGACGCCGATCAGCACGGTCAGGATGAACATCCCGACCCACATCGACGTCGTCAGACCGACGAGATAGCCAACGCCCATCAGTCCGGACTTCGTGTCGCGGGGTTCACCGAGGAACCACGCTGCGAGCATGATGTAGACCGGAACCAGGATGATCGCGAAGATCACCCACGTCCCTTCGTTGGCGAAGCCGGTGAAGCCGCTGGTCCCGTCGTAGCCGTGGTACAGCAGCGTCGACGAGAGTGCCAGTGCTGAACTCATGCTTCCACCTCCGGTTCGGTCGCGTCGTCACTGTGTTCGTGGTCGCCGCGCATGTGTTCGACCGCGTGGAGTTCGACCACGGGAACGAGCTTCGAGAGGTTGAGGAATAAAAGTGCAACCAATCCGGCCGTCCCGACGAGCGAGAGCCATTCGATCGCGCTCGGGAAGTAGGTCCCGGGCGTGTTGGCGTAGATGTCGAACGTGGGGTGCAGGAACCCCTCGACGACGAACAGGATCTTTTCGGTCAGCGTCGCAGTGAGGATCGCACAGCTGGCGACCAGCGCCCGTTTCTTACTGAACAGCGACGGGCGAATCGCCTGCAGGAAGATATAGACCAGCGTGAGGAAGGCCATCGCCATCGCCATCTGATACAGCGGGTGGGCCATCTTCGCTTCGGCCGCGACCGCGCTGTTGGTCGGCCCGAGGAAGACGCCGTTGATGTTGGCCTGCAGCTGGAACCAGAGGAACAGCAGGGTGAAGAAGCCGAGCCACAGGAGCAGCCCGCGGAAGATGTCGTCGGTGATGATGTGGTCCCAGTCGTAGGCACGACGGAACGCATAGGAGATGATCATCACGCCGCTGATCGCCGACATCAGTGCGATGGCGAGGAACATCGGCCCCTGAATCCCACCGCTCCAGGCGGGCATCGCCGGGAGCAGTGCGAACAGCCACGGGATGACGCCGCCGTGGAGCAGGAGCGGGGCCATGATGATGACCGCCGCCGCGAGCCACCAGACCATCCGGTCGATGACTTCGTCTTCCTTCTCGGAGTAGCCGATCGTCATGATCTTGTAGACCGGCTCGAACATGTCCGGCAGATCATCGCGCAGTCGGCTGATGTCGTAGCGAAGCGTCAGTCCGAGGTAGGTCGCCGACAGCACGAAGTAGGCCGTAATGACCGTCACGTCCCACACTAGCGGCGAGTTGTTGACCGTGATGTGGTAGTGACCGATGACGCTCGTAACCATCCGGTCCGGACGACCCATGTGGACCAGAATGTAGAAGCCGGCGGCCGAGAGGCCCCCGATCGTCGTCATCTCCGCGAGTCGGGCGATCGGCATATAGCGGTCCATACCGAGCAGTCGGACGGCAGCCGAGAGGATAATGCCGCCGTGTGCGACACCGACCCACCAGATGAACGCGCCGATGTACAGGCCCCACGTCGAGCCACCGCCGCTCCCCCAGTCGCCGAGGCCGGTAACGATCAGCCCCTTCTGGAGCTGGTAGGCCCACGCGATCAGGAAGGCGACGAGGCCCAGTGCAGCGGCCCCGTACAGGATGATGTACTTCTTCGTGAACGTGTTGATCGGGCGGAGAATGTCCGCTTCGGTCGGCTCCTTCGTACTCATAGGGACACCCCGTCGACGTGTCCGACCGTCTCCTTGTCAAGGTACTCCTGGCGCTTGTCGAGCAGGTCGACGTCCTCGTACTTGGTCGGCCCCTCGACCTGGTGGGCCTCCGGCCCGGGCTGGGTCCCGAGGTAGGTGACGTTCGGGTTCGTCCCGACGTCCTCGAGCAGCTGGAACGAACTCGGGTCGCCGGCGTACTGCTCGAGCCGGATCTGAGCGGAGTCTTCGAGGGAGTCGGTCATGTCCAGATCCAGCGTCGCGAGGCTCTCCTCGCTCTCGAGGTCGACGTACTCCTCGAGCGCGGTGACGAACTCGAGGACCGTCTGTTGCTTCTCGAGGATGCTGTTGTTCTCCCCGTCACCGGGCTCGGTCTCGCTCTCCCGGCTGCGGATTTCGATCGCCTTCGCGATCGCGACCATGTCCGCGTCGAGGTCCGCGTCTTCGGTGCTGTCGATCGCCTCGATGGCGTCCTCGAGGCTGTCGCCGTCGCTGACGTTGCTGTCGACCACGTCGGCCGACGGGATGTCGGTGTTGAGGTTGATCACCGCGCGGCTCTTGGTCGGGTACTCGCGGTGCTGGGAGGGATCGCTGGCCTCGTCCTTGACGTTCCCGAACTGGATCGCGTTCGGCGGACAGGCCGTTTCGCAGGCGGTCGTTCCGACCTTCTCCTCTCCCTGTTTGCCGTCCTGCATGGACGGACACATCGTACACTTGCTCATCACACCACGGGGCGCTCGGCTGTCGACCCAGCGCTCGCCGTGTTCGTACTTGGCGTGGGTGATCTCGTCGGGATCCTCGGGGTCCTCGAACCCGTCAATGTCCTCGTAGGCGACGTCGGGGTCGTCCCACTGGAAGTAGTTGACGCCGTAGGGACAGGCGACCTGACAGTAGCGGCAGCCGATACAGACGTCGTAGTCGGTCAGGACGAGGCCGTCCTTGTCGCGGGTGTGACGGGCCGTGGTCGGACAGACCTTTTCACAGGGAGCGTCCGTACAGTGCTGGCACGGCCGCACGAGCATGTTGAAGTCGCTGAGTCGGTTGAAGTCGCTATTGACGTCGGTATTGCCGCTCTCGCTGGCACCGTGATGGTTCTCGTCCTCCCAGGCCATCACGTACATCCAGTTGACCCCCTGGTCGAGGTCGTTCTCCTGGGAACAGGCGGTCATACAGGAGAGACAGCCGTCACAGCGCTCGAGGTCGATCGTCATCCCCCACTGGGTGTCGCTCTCCTCGGTGGTCTCCTGTCGGGGCCCCTTCTCCGCCGCGAGGCTCTGTTCGGGGCCGTCCGCGACGGTACCGAACGCGCCCATCCCGACGGCCGCAGCGCCGACCCCCATCTTCTTCATGGTTTCACGACGGGTCTCGTCGCCGTCGCCGTCGAACTTGTCGAGCATTCTGGAGGCGGTTCCTTTCGCCTCCTCCTGGGCCGCCTCGTAGGCTTCCTTGGTCGGGCGCTCGTCCTCGCCGAACTCCTCCATGACCTCCTCGTGGTAGCGGTCGTGGAATTCGGCCTCGGAGAGTTCGCCCTCGGTGACCCGCATCGCGTCCTGGGCCATCTTCATACCGAGTTCGCTGTCGTACTCGGTATCGTCGAGCATCGACTCGAGTTCGTCTTCCCACTCCTCACCGAGTGGGTGGAATGATTCGTCGTCCGTACTCATTAGATCAGAACACCTCTGTATATGACACTGGTGTCATGCCGGGGCTACTCGACGGCATGCACTTCAAATCGTTCATTTGTGGATCCTCACTCCGGGACTCACAACCCTACTCGGATGAAGTATCGAGCCGATTTCCAACGGCTGAGAATCAATGCGACTATGTTCGTGAGTATAAGTGGAGGGTACTATACTAACGGCTGGCCCGAGCATCGGAGACTCGGATCGCGCGCATAGACATATAACGAACAGACGATCCGACTTAGCTGGTCGCGAGTTGCTCTTCGAGTTCCTCCTCGTCGTCGAGTCCCGGGAGGTCCTCGACGAACCGCTTGACGATCGCCTCCTCGGCCCGGTGGAGCGTCTCGCTGCAGGTCGACTTGGCGATGTCCAAGTGATCCGCTAGATCGGTCAGCGAGCAGCGCCGCGGGGTGTCGTAGTAGCCCTCGTCGACCGCGGCGACGACGACCTCGAGTTGGCGCTCGGAGAGCAGTTGGCTCTCGTGGAGTCGTTCGCGGACGTGTTCGATCCGGTACTGGAGCCCGAAGTGTTCGAGCTGTTCGGCGAGTTCGGCGAGGCGTTCGCGGGAACCGGTCACTTCGATTTTCGCCTCGCCGTCCTGGATCTCGACCGGTAGCTCGATGGGCATCCCCGACTCTCGAGAGGAAAACAGCAGCAACGGGGCCGTCGTCTCGAAGTGGACCGTCGCCTCGTTGTCGCTCCACTGGGCCAGCGTGAGTTCGGTGAGCTGGGGGTGATCGTTCATGTCCTCGATCACCTCCGGCACCGACGAGCCGGCGATCCGGACGAGAGCGAACCCGGACTCGGAGCCGGGGACGGCGGCCAGCACCCGGAAGGTCGATTCGGGGTAATCCGTCGATATCTGTTGGATCCAGACCTCCTCGGGCATCGTGAGACTGAGTGTTGCTTGGGCCATACGAACGTGTTCCGTTCGAATCTATATCCCGGTAGTTACGAATATGTTCGCCCATTTCCTACCGACTGGGAAGTTCGTCCTGCTCGAACACGTTCGGACGAACGACCATCGGTCCGCGGCCGGAACGTGTAACCGATGGCGACCGAATCCACCGAACGAACGCTCGACGTCCGCGAGATCGATGGACCACCGTTCGACGACATCATGGCCGCCCTCGAGGAACTGGAGACCGACCAACGGCTCCGGCTGATCGCCCCGTTCGAGCCGAAGCCGCTCTACGAGGTCCTCGACGATCGCGGGTTCACCCACGAGAGTCGGGAACGGGAGGGCGGTGTCTGGCACGTCCTCATCGAGCATGCGTAGGCCCCGCGGGTCCGCCTCCGAACCGGTACCGAACATATTCGTGCAAATGCCGATGCGGGACTCGATCCGAGTACGGATTGCATGACGCGACTCGACGTCAGGGACATCCCGCCGGTGAACCGCCATCCGACCATCCACGACGAGTTCGAGGCCCTCGAGCCGGGCGAGGCGCTGACGATCGTCAACGATCACGAACCCAAGCCGTTGTTCTACGAGTTCGAGGCCGAGGTCGAGAGCTTCGACGCCGACGGCTACGAGGTCGAACAGGTCGCACCCGACGAATTCGTCGCGACGTTCCCGAAAGTAGAGGCCTGATCGAGCCGGCCGGTGACCGAACACGTACGGGAGCAGAGATAGCCGATACCGGCTCGAACCGACACCTATGCAATCGCCAGCCTCGATCGTCGACCGAACCGACGCACCGGACGACCGACAAACGGAGACGATCGACGTCCGATCGGCCGGGCCGCCGGAGCCGCTCCAGCGGACGCTCGAGACGCTCGTCGAACTGCCCGACGAGACGGTTCTCGTCCAGCGAAACGATCGCGTTCCCCAGTTCCTCTTCCCGAAACTGGACGACCGCGGCTACAGCTACGAGACGGTCGAACGCGACGACGACGTCGTGACGGTCATCTGGCGTGTCTAAGGCCGCCGGGCGACCGACGGATCGGGCGACTGACCGGTCGCGGGATCGCGGAAACGGGGACGGTAACGGCTGGGAGTGTACCCACGGATGACAACGGAACACAGTCAACGACGGTTCGCGGACCTACTGACAGCGACGGCTGTCTCTTATACACATCTCTGATGGCGCGAGGGAGGC
>AOIR01000037.1 GCA_000337115.1 Natrinema thermotolerans DSM 11552 | reverse complement strand
CGGCTCGGCCACCGGCGACACCCTCCTCTACTGGGGCCATCGCGTGGCGGCGCTCGTGGCCGGCTGCCTCGTCCTCGCGTCCGGGCTCGCCGCCCGCCGGGTCGAGGTCAACCGCCGTGTGGCCGCCCTCATCGGTTGTGCGCTCGTTCTCTTTCCCATTCAGGTCCTCCTCGGTGCGACCATCGCCGTCGGTGGGCCGTCGGTCGCCGGCCCCGTCCACCTCGCGCTCGCGATGACCATCTTCGCCTGTCTCCTCGTCGCGCTCGTGTTCACCCTCGATGACGGCACGCTCGAGGAGGAGACGGACCGGTTGACGCCGACGCCCGAGTCGCCGACCGGCGGCGATGACGCGGGCGGAGACCCGGCGACGGCCCCGCAGCCGACCGGCCGGAGCGCCCGGCTCAAACGGACGATCGGCGCGTATCTGACCCTGACCAAACCGCGACTGATGTGGCTGCTCTGTCTGGTCGCGCTGGCGGGGATGGGACTGGCGACGCTTTCCGGCGCGGCGCTCGAGCCGTCGACGGCGCTTGCGACGCTTTCCGGCGGCGTCCTCGCGATCGGAGCGAGCGGTACCTTCAATCACGTCTACGAGCGCGACCGGGATCGACGGATGAATCGAACGTCGGATCGGCCGCTCGTCCACGACCTCGTGCCGGCGCGCAACGCCGTGGCGTTCGGGGTCGGGCTCACGGCCGTGTCGATGGCCGTTCTCCTGACGTGGGTCAACGCGCTCGCAGCGGTGTTTACCCTCGCTGCGATCGGGTACTACGCCGTCCTCTATACCGTCGTGCTGAAGCCGAACACGGCCTGGAACACGGTGTTGGGCGGCGGTGCAGGGGCGTTGCCCGCAGTCATCGGCTGGGTCGCCGTCACCGGGCGCGTCGGGCTCCCCGCCGTCGCCCTCGCGGCGGTGATCTTCCTGTGGACGCCCGCCCACTTCTACAGTCTCGCCATCGCGTACCGCGACGACTACGCGCGTGGGGGCTTTCCCATGTACCCGGTCGCGGAAGGCGTCGCGGCGGCGCGTCGCCACATCGCGTTCTACCTCGGCGCAACGTTGCTGGCCGCCAGCGGCCTGGGCTGGGTGGCTGGCTTAGGCTGGGTCTACGGCATCACATCAGTCGCCCTCGGCGCCGTCTTCCTGCGGTCGGTGGTCCGCCAGTTCCGGCAGCCGACCGACGAGGTCGCGCTGCGGTCGTTTTACGTCTCGAACTACTACCTCGGGGCGATCCTGCTGGCGATCGTCCTCGAGACGCTCGTCGTCGCGGGCTGACCGGCGTCGCCCTCGACGGGGCGTCGCCGACGGTCGAACGAACGCCCGATGCCGAGTCCCGCCGCGACGAACGGCTTCTTTTTATTGATCGTCTGAACATGTACGCCCCTCCTCTTACCGCCCGAGAACTGTCGTACCGGTTGAACCGGCTAGCCCAGCTAGACGAGCGTGAGGGCAACGACTCGAGACCAGTTCGATCGATCGCCACACCGCATCATAGACCCATGACACACCTCTCACGCCGTACCGTCCTTCGATCGACCGCCTGTACAGTCGGCCTCGCGTTGGCGGGCTGTCTCGCCGAAGGCGACGAGCAGTCCGATGACGAGCAGCCGCCCGAAAACGCCGGGGAACTCGGCACCCCTGCCGAGGCGGTCACGATCACGGCGAACTCCCGGCCGTATCCCGAGTTCGACCCGCAGATCATCCACGTCGTTCCCGGCGGGACCGTCGAGTGGCTCGTCGAGACCGGTCGCCACGACGTCACCGGCTACCACGAGGATAGCCATGGTCCTCACCGAACTCCCGGAAGCGTCGAACCGTGGGGGAGCGACCGACTGACCGGGGTCGGCTCCGAGTACGAACACACCTTCGATACCGAGGGCGTCTACGATTACGTCGACACGCAGCAGGTCTGTACCTCACACGAAGTCGCCGGGAACGTGGGCCGCATCGTCGTCGGCTGGCCCGACCCCGCCGACGAGCCTGCGATGGTCGACCCCCAGCCGGAACTCCCGTTACAGGTCGTCAACGCGATCGAACTGTTCAACGAGAAAACCCGTCCCGTACTCGAGGAGGCATGAACGACGGTGTCTCGGGTCGGCCGGCACGCCTCGAGCCGTCCGTCGGACGCGCCGCTCGGTGGGATATTGGCGAACATGTTCGCTCATTTCTATCGGGTCGGGAATCCGAACAGCGCTTTACCACCGATAGCCGCAAGGAGCAACTATCATGAACCGCCCAGATCCGACTCTCGATCGACGAACGGTACTGCAGACAGTGGGCGCGACGGCCCTCGGCGCGTCCGTCGCGGGGTGTTTGTCCCGGAACGGCGCCGACAGCGACGGCGACAGGCCCGTCCTGTCAGCGCCCGAAAACCACGAGCGGATCAAGGAATCGGGGCTTCCGCACCCGATTTACGGGGAGGAGATTCCCGAAGCCACGGCCCCGGCACCGCTCCACGAGCGCTCGATCACGACTACGGAGTTCACCGGCGACCGTCACCTGATGCTGACGTTCATATACACCAGCTGTACGACTGTCTGTACGGGACTGACCGCCGCCCTGCGGCGAGTGCAGGCCGATGCGACCGATCGCGACTACGCGGACGAGATCGCGTTCCTCCCGACGACGTTCGATCCGGAATACGACACGGCGGACGTCCTCGAGGCCTACGGCAAGGACTACGGCGTCGACTTCGACGCTGGGAACTGGTATTTCCTCCGGCCGGACACGCCCGACGACGCGAAGGCCGTCGTTCAGGACACGTTCGGCGTCGCGTTCGAGCAGGGCGACGAGTCGTCCGACGGCGGGGACGACGAGACGGATCACGATGACATGAATCACGACCGACAGTTCGTCCACACGTCCCTGATCCTGCTCGTGAACAAGGACGGCGTCGTCGAGCGGGCCTACACGGGCGGCTCGCCCGACGGCAACGATATCGTCGAGGACGCACGGACCGTCGTGGAGGGGTGGTGACCGATGCGCCGTCGCGAGGTCCTCGTGGGAGTCACCGGACTCGCCGCCCTCGGCGGCGGCGCGCTCGCGGTCGGCGGATGGAACCCCCTCGAGAGCGGCGACGCCGTCGAGCCGATCGAACTCGAGACGATCGACGCGCCCGGAAGTACCGCGGGCACCGCCAGCGTTCCCGAACGCGGCCGCGTGACGTTCGTCGAACTGTTCGCCACCTGGTGTGGCGTCTGTGAGAGCCAGATGGAGCCGCTCGCGGCGGTCCACGGGACGGTCGACGACGAGGTCCAGTTCGTCTCCGCGACGAGCGAACCCGTCGGGAACACCGTCACTCGAGACGACATCGCGACCTGGTGGCGCGATCACGACGGCGATTGGCCCGTCGCACTCGATACCGATCTCGAACTGACGGAGGCCCTCGACGCCTCGGGCGTTCCGTACGCGTTCGTGCTGGACGAATCGAACACGGTCACGTGGTCCGGTCGCGGGCGCAAATCGGCCGACGAGATCCGATCGGCGATCGACGCTGCCGGGGGTGGGTGACATGGCGAGTGGCGAACTCCTCGGCACCGTGGTGTTCGCCCTCGGTGCCGGCATGGCCACGTTCTTTTCACCGTGTGCGTACGCGCTCTTGCCCGGGTATGTCGGCTACTACGTCGCCGCGACCGGTGACGAGACCGCGCCGCCGCTGTCGGGGACGCTCGCCCGCGGGCTCGCTGCCGCCGCCGGCGCGGTGGGGGTCCTTGGCGCGCTCTCGGTCGCCGCGGTCGTCGCGGGCGAGACGGTCGGCCAGACGTTACCGCTACTCGAGTACGGCGTCGGCGTCGGATTGATCGTACTCGGGATCTGGGTGGCGTACGGCGGCAGTGGTGCCGTCCACGTCCTCCTGCCCGAGCGCCGGTCGACCGTTCTCGGGTTCGGCCTCTTCGGCGCGATGTACGCGCTGGCGGCGGTCGCCTGTGTCCTCCCGCTGTTCCTCGGGCTCGCGTTTCGGTCGCTGACGATGCCGCCGCTCGAGACGGCACTGGTACTCGGGACGTACGCTGTCGGGTTCGGCTCACTGACGGTCGCGATCACGGTCGCGACGGCCTTCGGCTACGCACTGGGTGCCGGCCGCATCGCCGGCTACGTCGACCGCGTGGTCCGACTGGCGGGGGTCGTGCTGGTCGTGGCCGGCCTCGGCCAGCTGTACGTCGCCGCAGTCTGACGCCACCTCGGCCGCGATCATTTCTCCGTCCTGTCACCATTAGCACCTGCCATCAGTTTATTCGGCTCTTCAGCGGCTCTGATGGGAATATGTGCGGGGGAATCGATATGCAAGTTCCACAAGGAGATCGGGTCGAACGGAGCTATGGCACCATCACAACGAACCGAATCAGAACCGACGATGCAACGATTGTACGACCGCATCTGGCTACTCGCAGCGGCAGCGCTCCTGTTTTTCGCGCTGTCGTACGTTGCGTGGGGCTGGATAGACGTCTTCTCGGTTCCCATGGGGTGATTCGATGACGTCACCGATCAAACCCCCGGACGGAAACTGGTGGGACCAACCCGTCAACAGGCGCGAATCGATCTGGCTCGGGCTCGGCGTCGGCTGGTCGCTGATCCTCTTCGGCTGGATGAGCGCCTGGACCCGGGTCGGCGACCAGAACCCCATCGGCGAGACGTTCCGCGTCGAGGACGAGGAGTTCCGCGAGAAACTGACTGACTACAAAGAGCGCGCCGAGGAGACCGACGACGGCCTCGTTCCGCCGGAACAGGACGTCTATCTCCAGGCGATGCGGTTCCAGTGGGACGGCGCACCGGTCGTCCTCGAGACGGGAACGGAGTACGACTTCCACCTCAACTCGATGGACGTCCAACACGGCTTCTCGCTTCGTCCCGAGGACGCACTGAGCAAACAGATCAACCTGCAGGTGCTGCCCGGCTACGAGTGGGTCGTGCCGATGACCTTCGACGAACCCGGTACCTACCACATCATCTGTAACGAGTTCTGCGGGCAGGGCCACCGGAGCATGCACGGCACCATCGTCGTGGAGGAGGGATAACGATGGCACACAAACTAGACGTTCTCGGGCTGTTCGACAACGAGTACCGTGAGGACGGCTTTCGGACCTGCTCCGTGACGGGCCTCGAGGTCCACCGCTCCGCCGAGAACCATATCAAACTGTTCGGGCTCACGGCGGTCGTCGCCCTGCTGTACGGTGGGATCTTCGCCTTCACCGTCGCGATGACCCGCTGGGAAGTGATCGGGCTGCTCGAGCCCGGGGCCTTCTATACCCACCTGAGCCTGCACGCCTGGAACCTGCTGATCTTCTGGATGGTGTTCATGGAAATCGCCATCCTCTACGTCGGCGGGCCGATGGTGCTTGGCAGACGGCTGCCGTTCACGAAGATCGCGAAGGCCGGCTGGCTCGTCATGGCCGCCGGGGCGGTCCTGGTCAACTACGCCATCTGGACCACGGAAGCACCCAACGAGGCACCGCTGTTGACGGCCTACGTGCCGATGCCGATCTCGCCGCTGTTCTACGCGGGTGCGATCGTCTTCATCTTGGGCACGGTCGTCGCAGCGCTGCCGTTCTTCGCAACGATGTGGTTCGAGAAGCGCGAAAACCCCGGCAAGACGCTGCCGCTGGTCAGTTTCGCCGCCTTCGTCACGTCGATCATCGCCGTCGAGGCGCTGGTCGGCGGCCTGCTCGCGTTCGGTCCCGCCCTGCTGTGGCGTCTCGAGATCATCGAGTGGTGGGACGCGGCCTGGTACCGCCAGATGTACTGGATCATCGGCCACGGCACCCAGCAGATCAACCTCGTGGCGATGATCGCGGTCTGGTACTTCGTGACACACGTCGTCGCGGGCGCGGAGGTCGCCAGCGAGAAGATCTCGCGGACGGCCTTCATCCTCTACCTGTTCTTCATCAACCTCGGGGCGGCACACCACCTGCTGTCCGACCCCGCCGTCTCGACCGGCTGGCGGATCTGGAACACGTCCTACGCGTTCTACGGGGCGACGTTCGCGAGCCTGATCCACGCGTTCACCATCCCTGCCGGGCTCGAGGCAGGCCGGCGTAAACGCGGGAAAGGCGGCGGCCTGTTCGGCTGGCTGACGTCCGCGCCGTGGTCGAATCCCGTGTTCTCCTCGACGATCTTCTCGATCATCCTCTTTGGCTTCCTCGGAGGGATCACGGGCGTCATGATGGGCCAGCTCCAACTCAACATGACCTGGCACAACACGTTCGCGACGGTCGGGCACTTCCACGGCACCGTCGTCCTCGGGACCACGGTCGCGTTCATGGGCCTGGTCTTCTTCGTGATCCGGACGATGTTCATGCGCCAGTATATCTCCGAGCGGCTGGCCGCGATCCAGCCGTATTTCTACTCGGCCGCGATGGGCGTGGCCGTCCTGATGATGATGTACGTGGGTATCCTCTACGGGATCCCGCGCCGAACCGCCGAGGTCGTCGAGAACATCCCCGGCACCGAGTTCAGCCTCTCGGCCGCCGCACCGCTGTTTGCGGTCTTCGGGATCTTCGCCCTGCTCGCGATCGCCGGCGGCGTGTTGTTCGTCCTCGTGGCGGTCGGCTCGCTGGTCTTTGGCGACCGCGTCGAGAACGGCGACAACGCCGACCTCGTCGCCGACGGCGGCCTCGGGATGGCACAGGATCCCGATGACCCCGTCCACGCCTACGAGATGCGCGGCACGTTCGTCCTCTGTCTGGTCTTTCTCGCGGCGTTCGTGATCACCTACCTGCTGAACTGGTATCTGCTCACGCAACTCTGGTCGATCGGGGCCTAACCGATCGGCCCCGACCCCTGACGAACCGACCGCCCCTCGCGGGCGAATCGACTCTCGACCCACCGATTACCGACGCACGAATGACAGCATCCGACACCGACGCGACCGCATCGCCGCTCGAGTACGTCAGGCACGTCGTCCAACAGGCCTGGCGTGACATCTTGAGCGTGTACTACGCGAACACGCCGATCTGGCGGCTGTTCAAGAGCGTCGGCCTGCTCTTTTTCGGCTTCTTCTGCTGGACGGCGTCGAACCTCCTGTTTTCCTACGGGGTCGAGTGGACGATCCTCGAGTACGTGCGGGCCTACGGCTTCGCCCTCATCCTGTGGGGGCCGTTGACTCACGCCGTAGTCGTCCCGCTGGTGATCCGGCTCCGGCGGACCGCAAACCGGTCCATCGTCCGGACGATCGCCCGTAACGGGTCCAAGATCAACCTCTCGATCTTCCTCGCGATCGTCCTGATTCTGGGGACGGCCCCGATCTCGCCGATGATACTCGACTTCCAGCCAGCCTCCGACGCCGGCTCGAGCGCGGACGTAAACCCCGATCTCACCTGTACGCAGGCGGACGGGGAGATCACCTGCGAACTCTCCGACTCCGAGGGGATCGACAGCGTCGTGGTGACCAGCGGTGGAAGCGAGGTGACACGGACCGAGCAACCGCCGTACAACGTCACGTTCCGGGAGGCCGACCTCGAGGAGACGGTCGGTCAGAAGGAGTTCATCGTCGAACTCCGCGACGAGGACGGCGAGACGCTGCGGCGGTACCGGCGGTCCATGGCGTCGGTGTCCGAAGCCTAACTCGTCACCGATCGCCGGAACGGCTCAATCGAAGACCGTGACGAGATCACCCGCCGCGAGCGGGTCCGGGGCGTTGGCTTCCCGCTCGTTCGGCTCCACCGTCGTCGCGTCGCCGTATTCGACCCTGGCTGCGCCGGTTTCGTCGACTGCGTAGACGACGCCGCTGGGCGCAGCGTCGGCGACCGAAACTGCACCATCCTCGTGGAGTACTGACCCGACGGTACCGACTCGAGAGAGGAATACGATGTGCGGGTTCTTGGCCCACAGTTCGCTGTCTTGGACGCCGTAGTAGACGCTGAGGACGCGGCCGGACCCCGAGCGGTCACAGAGTTCCTCGTGGGTCACGTACGCGTTCTCGAACTCGCGGACGAAATCGACCACCGCGTCCGTACCGAACTCGGTCGGTGGCTCCGGATACGGAATCGTCGCCGCCGTCTCGTACTCGCGAGTGTCGCCGCCTTCGTCGACCGTGATCCGTTCCGACTCCCGCTTGCACTCGGGACGAACTAGCCCGTCTTCGAATTGACTCCGGACGGTCGCCTTCTCACCCCCTCTTTCGGATCGGTCCGAACCGTCGTCATCGGACCGGTCCGCGTCATCGTCGTCAGATCGATCCGTTTCGCTCCCGGTTCGACCCTCGTCGGCACCGTCATCGAGACAGCCGGCGACCGCCCCCGTTACCGCGCCGGCCGTCGACAGCATCGCTCGTCGGTTCATATACGAACGTGTTGGAGATCCGACTGCATAAACCCGGCTCGAGCTAAAACGGCCGTTTCAGTTATCCGGAACGGGTATCGAGGCGGTGAGACCCCGGCGTTGGCCCTCGAGGCGTCGCGGGCCCCGGGTCACCGATCGTCCGACAGCACCGGCCGCGAGGAGTTGACGACGACGATTGCGCTGCTGGTCGCCATCGCGACGGCGGCGAACAGCGGGTTGAGCAACCCCGCTGCGGCCAGTGGGATCGCGACCGCGTTGTACAGCAGTGCCCAGCAGACGTTCTCACGGATGCGCCGTCGCGTGCCCGCTGCGAGATCGAACACGGCGGGGACGGCGCGGAGATCGCTCCCGGTCACGACGGCGTCGGCGGCGTCGGTCGCGCGAGCGGTCCCGCTGTCGAGGGCGATCCCGACGTCCGCGGCCGCCAGTGCGGGCGCGTCGTTGGTTCCGTCGCCGACCATCGCGGTGGTCCCCTCGTCGGCGAGCCGCCGGACGGTCTCGACTTTGCCGTCCGGCGGGACGCCCGCGAAGACCCGATCGACCGCCGGATGGTCGCGGAACGTCGCCGTCGCGGCTTCGTCGTCGCCCGTCAGGACGATCACCTCGCGGTCGGCGACCGACTCGAGGACCTCGCGCCACTCCGCCCGCCGGCGGTCCCCAACGACCGCGACGGCCCGCGCCCGCCCGTCGTAGCCGACGACCGTGGGAAGGTCGCCGTCGGCTCGCGCCTCGTCGATCGTCGTCTCGAGTGGCGCCGGGATCGGACCGACCAGCCGTTCGACGAGGTCGGGCGTCCCCACCACGACTCGGCGAGGGGACGTGCCCGACGGCTCGGGCGCCCGCTCCTCGGGCGCGGGCCGATCGGACGCCTCGAGACCGACCGTCGCACTCACGCCCTCGCCGGGGTGTCGCTCGAAGTCGGTCACCGCGAGATCGTGATCGCGAGGTGGCAAGTCGCCGGCCGCCGCGGCGTCGACGGTGCCGCCGTCGGACGCGACCGGGCCGCCGGTTTCCGCGCCCCCGTTTTCGGCCCTCTCGGCCGCAGCGTGGGCGACGATAGCGTCCGCCACCGGATGTTCGGAGCGGCGTTCGACGGCCGCGGCGAACGCGATCGCCGAGTCCTCGCCGTGGACCTCACGGACCGACATCTCGCCAGCGGTCAGCGTGCCGGTTTTGTCGAAGACGACCGTCTCGGCGGCCGACGCCGACTCGAACAGGGCCGCGTTCGCGACCACGATCCCGCGCTCTAAGGCGTCGCGCAGTCCGGATGCAACCGCCAGCGGCGTCGCCAGCCCCATGGCACAGGGACAGGAGACGACGAGTACCGTCAGCCCCGTCAACACGGCGTCGCCGACGGGCGTCCCCGTCGCGAGCCGCCAGGCCGTAACGAGGACTGCGACGGTCACGACGAGGGGGACGAAGACCGTCGCGAGCCGGTCGGCCAGCCGCTGGACGCCCGGGGTCGCGCTCTGGATCTCCCACATGAGCGTCGCGATCCGGTCGAGCGTACTCTCGGCGTCCTCGCCGACCTCGAGGACGAGCGCGCTGTCGGTCACGATCGCGCCGCCGACGACCCGGTCGCCCGGCTCCTTGGTGACCGGCAGGGACTCCCCCGTGAGGACAGACTCGTCGACCGCCGCCGTCCCCTCACGGACGATCCCGTCGACCGGAATCCGCTCGCCCGGTTTGACGAGTAGTTCGTCACCGGCCGCGAGCCGATCGACGGGGACCGTTTCGGTCCCCTCCGGTATGCGGCGGGTCGCTTCCCGGACCTGCGCGGCAGTCACGTCCGCAAGCAGATCGGTGGCCCGGCGCTTGATCCGGCGTTCGTAGTAGGTGCCAAGCGAGACGATCATGATCACGGCGACGGTCACGTCGTAGTAGAGGTGGGTACTGCCCGTCGCCAGCGCGACCGTACTGTAGGCGTAGGCCGAGACGGCGGCGACGGCGATCAGCAGGTCCATGTTCGGCTGGCCGACCCGCAGGCTGACGTACGCGCCCCGCAGGACGGGGTAGCCGGTATAGCACAGGACGCCGGTCGTCAACAGCCCGATTATCGCCATCGGCAGGTAGATTCCGACCGGTGAGGTCGCGTCGACCGAGAGGATCCCCGTCTCGATGCCGACGTAGCTCGGATAGAGATAGAACAGGTACCACGGCATGATCAACATCGCGAGAAAGCCGCCGACCAGCAGCCGCTGGACCAGTTCCGTCTCGTCTCGCCGGCCGCCGTCGCCGTCGCGGAACCGCGCCTCGTAGCCGTAGCCCGAGAGCCGCTCGGGGAGATCGGCCCGCTCGAGCCGGTCGGGATCGTAGACGACCCGGGCGGTGTCGGTCGCGTAGCTCGCCTCGACGGTCAGGATACCCGGCTCGTCCTCGCCCAGCAGCGAGACGAACCCCTCGCAGGTCGAGCAGTGCATCCCGTCGACCGCCAGAAACGTCTCCTCGGCCCCCGCCGGCACCTCGCGGTCGGTCGACTCCCGCGCGCGATCGACTACTGCCTCGCGCTCGAGCCCGTCGACGTCGTCGAGGGTCGCACTCACCTCGAGACAGCCGCGACAGCAGAACGTCCCCTCGAGGTCGGCCGCGGTCACCGGTTCGTCGGGGATCGGCAGCCCGCAGAGCGAGCAGGAACTCATCTCACGGTCGAACGTCGTCGACGAGTCGGGGAAGCCGTAGTCCCGAACGAGTTCGGGTTAGCGGCCGATGATCGAAGCGGGATCACTCGCGGCCCGCCCGCCAGCGGTGGCCGGCCGTCACCGCCAGCCGCCACGGGAGAATAAAACCGAGCCCGAGGACGGCGTTGACCAGCAGGAACTCGGGCGGTGCGCCGCCGAGGAACAGCGACGACGAGCGAATGAGACCGCCGATCAGGGTCGCGGCGATCCACGCGACGGCGACGACTGCGAGGGTGCGCCGAACCGACTCGAGGACTCGTCCCCGATAGGCCCCGAGAAGCGGCGCAGCGATCGCCCAGCCGATCACGAACGGGGTCGCCGTTCGAAGGGTGTAGGCCGGGAACGTCCACGGCTCCATCGCGTGCATGAACAGGCCGACGCCGATGAACGCCACGACGACGAGCGCGTCGACGACGGCTACCGACAGGACGAACGGTTCGGTGACGATTCGACCGACCGACTGTGGCTGTATGCGGGATTCGATCATACTAGTCCTCGAGCGCCGTACGGACCGACGAGACGGGCCGTGATCGCCGGTGGCCCGGTACGGAGCGACTCGTTTGGGCCGACGCTCCCGTCGGATGCGGTTCCTCTCCCGAACGTGTTCTGCCGATCCGATCGGTCCCCGGTATCACCGGAGCCGGTCAAGCAGCCAGATGTGCGAGGATTTCGTCGGTGAGCCGCGTCGGCGCTTCGTGTGGCACCCAGTGGCTCGTCTCCGGGAGCAACTCGAGCCGCCCGTCGGCACACAGCATCGCGCTGTCGACCGCCAGCGAGGGGACGAGCGCGACGTCGTCCTCGCCCCAGACGACGAGCGTCGGCGGCTCGATCGGCTCGGTCGGGGACCGAGGCGGATACCGGGCGGCCGCTCGATACCAGTTCAACATCGCCGTCAGCGCCCCCGTTCGGTCCCAGGCCCGGCGGTAGCGGGCCAGCTCGTCGTCGCGAACCGTTCCCGGGGCGGCCGTCCCGCGAAGGGCCCGCTCGAGAACGCGGTAGTCGTCGTAGCGGGCGACGCGTTCGGGAAGCCACGGCACCTGGAACCAGAGGGCGTACCAGCTCCGGCGCAGTTGCGCCGGGTTCGATACGAGCTGGCGTTGGTAGGCGGTCGGATGCGGAGCGTTCACGATAGTCAGCCGGTCGACGACCTCGGGGTGGTGGGCCGCGACCGACCAGGCGACCATGCCGCCCCAGTCGTGGCCGACGACGGCCGCGCGTTCGCGATCCTCGGTCCCGATCAGTTCGACCACGTCCCGCGTCAGTTCGGTGAGACGGTACGAACCGACGCCGTCGGGTTTCTCGCTTCGGTTGTAACCGCGCTGATCGGGCACGACGACCCGATAGCCGGCATCGACGAGCGGCCCGATGACCCGCCGCCACCCGTACCAGAACTCGGGGAACCCGTGGAGCAAGACCACCAGCGGCGCCGACTCGTCACCGGCGGCGACGACGTGCAGGTCAATCCCGTTGACCGTTCGGCGACTCGAGTCCAGTTCGACCGACGAAACGGTCGCCTCGAGTACCGCGTCCGAAGCGCGTCCGTGTGGCTCCATGCCACCGACTTGACCGAGATCCAACATATCCGTTTGGGTCGGCCACGCTCGAGAGTCGCCTCCCGCTGGGAGTGGGACCGATGAAGGGGCTGAATTCGTGCCGGTCGACGAAATCAAACGGAAGAGGGTATTTAATGGACCCTCATATCCGGGGAACCGACGATCGGATTACTATCCGACGGGAAGCATCGTGATGGTTGATCATACGTCCACCACTATGTGTAGATAGGACAATGACCCAATCCAATCTCACCCGACGACGGGCGATGCAGGCGATCGGAGCGACCGGCGCGTTGGCAGTCGCCGGCTGCCTCGGTGGC
>AOIR01000036.1 GCA_000337115.1 Natrinema thermotolerans DSM 11552 | reverse complement strand
CTGCTGAGTTCGTGGCACGCGATCGGTAACGTCTGGAGTCGCTTCTACCGCGACGGCGACCTCCTGACCGACCCCGATCTGAACGTCGAGACCGCTCCCGTCGCCCCCGGCACCACCGCGGCCGCCGAGATGGAGTTCCCCGTCCCCGGCCCCGTCAAGATCGTCGACCACGCCCTGACTCGTGCCGCCCGCCGCGGCGCACTCGGCGTCGTCGACGTCAGCGGCGACCCCACCCGCGACATCTACGACGAGGACCCGTGAGCGGGATCGGATCCGGACGACTTTTTTGCGCGTGACGCCATCCGTCGCGAGTCGACCTCGAAACCGACGCGTCGCGTCCGACGGCGGAGCGTCATCAGGTCCAGACGTGGAGACAATCGGTCGAACAGAAGTGGAGGTCGACCGACTCCCGTCCGTCCGGTTCGACGTAGGTCGTCAACGTGTACGCGACCGCGTCGGAATCGCAGTTGTCACAGTGCATACGGCCACGGTCACGACGACCACCCTTGAGTATCGACCTGTTAAAATATCGTTCTCGTGATTGTTCGGCGAGTAAGACAGTATTGGAACGCGACAATCACGGGTTGACCGTCGGTCGCGACGCCACTCATGCCGGTGCGCCGCCGTCGGCCTCGAGCAGTTCCTTGTAGCGGTTGCGGATGGTGACCTCGGAGATGCTGGCGACGTCGCTGACGTCGTTTTGGGTGACCTTCTCGTTGGTCAGGAGGGCGGCGGCGTAGACGGCGGCCGCGGCGAGGCCGACCGGGGACTTGCCGCTGTGGACGCCGCGTTCCTTGGCCGTCGACAGGAGGTCGCGAGCGCGGCGTTCGGTCTCATCGGCGAGATCGAGATCGCTGGCGAACCGGGGGACGTAGCTCTCGGGATCGGCCGGCTGGACCTCGAGGCCGAGTTCCCGGACGACGTACCGGTAGGTACGGGCGATCTCGGCTTTCTCGACGCGGGAGACGGCGGCGATTTCGTCGAGACTGCGGGGGGTGCCGGCCTGTCGGGCGGCGGCGTACAGCGACGCCGTGGCGACGCCTTCGATCGAGCGGCCCGGCAGCAGGTCCTCCTCGAGGGCACGCCGATAGATCACGCTCGACGTTTCGCGGACGGTGTCGGGGAGACCGAGGGCAGAGGCCATCCGGTCGATCTCGCCCAGCGCCTGCTTGAGGTTGCGCTCCTTGGAGTTACGGGTGCGAAAGCGCTCGTTCCAGGTACGCAGGCGCTGCATCTTCTCGCGTTGGCGACTCGAGAGCGAGCGGCCGTAGGCGTCCTTGTCCTGCCAGCCGATGTTGGTCGAGAGCCCCTGGTCGTGCATCATGTTGGTCGTCGGCGCGCCGACGCGGGACTTCTCGTCTTTCTCGGCGGCGTCGAACGCGCGCCATTCGGGGCCGCGGTCGATCTCGTCTTCCTCGACCACGAGGCCACAGTCCGTACAGACCGTCTCGGCACGTCCGTCGTCGGAAACCAGTCGGCCACCACACTCGGGACACTCGGTTCGCTCGTCGGCGGTCTCGGTCGATGTCTCGGACTCGGTTTGGCGGGGCTCGTCGCTTCGCGTTCGGATGGGTAAGTCTGTCATTGTCAGCGAGACGGGTACCAGTGGCTGGAAAACGTTCTCGTGACCCATATAACGGAATCATGTCAGTTAAACGCTGGGATCGAGACAGTCCGCGGCGGGCAGCGGTCGGCGGACGGTTCGACGGCCCCGCGGTATCGAAACCCTTACTCTCCGGAGGCCGGTCTGACCACGTATGAGCGACGACGCCGTCAGTCCCGAGGAGGTCCGCCACGTCGCGGAGCTGGCCCGCGTCGACCTCGACGACGAAGAGGTCGACCGGTTCACCGGGCAGTTCGCGGACATCCTCGAGTACTTCGAGACCCTAGACGAGGTGCCGGCAGTCGATCGGGACGCCGATCTCGCGAACGTGATGCGGCCCGACGAGGAACGCGAATCGCTCTCGAGCGAGGACGCGCTCCGGAACGCGTCGGAAACCGAGGACGGCTACTTCAAGGGGCCCAACGTCTCGTAACCATGTCCGAGGACATTTTCATCACCGAGGAGCGAATCGAGGGAGCCGACGACGGCCCGCTCGCCGGTCGGACGGTCGCGGTCAAGGACAACATCTCGACCGAGGGGGTCCGGACGACCTGCGGCTCGCGGATGCTCGAGGACTACGTCCCGCCCTACGACGCAACGGTCGTCTCGCGGCTGAAGGAGGCCGGCGCGACCATCGTCGGCAAGGCCAACATGGACGAGTTCGGCATGGGGACGACCACCGAGACCTCCTACTTCGGCGCGACGGACAACCCCGCCGCGCCGGGCCACGTTCCCGGGGGCTCCTCGGGGGGTTCCGCGGCCGCCGTCGCCGCCGGCGAGGCCGACCTCGCGCTGGGGTCGGACACCGGCGGCTCGGTCCGCTGTCCGGCCGCCTTCTGTGGCGTCGTCGGGATCAAGCCCACCTACGGCCTCGTCTCGCGGTACGGCCTCGTCGCCTACGGCAACAGCTTAGAGCAGATCGGCCCCTTCGGCGAGACCGTCGAGGACGCCGCCGAACTGCTGGACGTGATCGCCGGCAGCGACGAGCGCGATGCGACGACACGCGAGGCGCCACGCGCCTCGGATGGTCGAACGAGCGACGCCCGTGAGACACGCGAGGCGCTCCTCGAGGCCGACGAAACCTACGCCGACGCTGCGACCGGTGACGTCGACGGGCTCTCGATCGGCATTCCGACGGAGCTGCTCGAGGGGGCCGACGAGGGCGTCGTCGAGACGTTCTGGGACGCCATCGCCGACTTAGAGGACCGTGGTGCCGAGTACCACGAGGTCTCCCTGCCGTCCGTCGAACACGCCGTCGAGGCTTACTACGTGATCGCGATGTCGGAGGCTTCGTCGAACCTCGCGCGGTTCGACGGCGTCCGCTACGGGCAGTCGGGCGGCTACGACGGCAACTGGAACGAGACCTTCGCGAAAGCGCGCGAGGAGGGGTTCGGCGACGAGGTCAAACGGCGGATTCTGCTGGGGACCTACGCACTCTCCGCCGGCTACCACGACAAGTACTACAAGAAGGCCCAGGACGCCCGCGCGTGGGTCAAACAGGACTTCGACGATGCCCTCGCGGAGGCGGACGTCCTCGCCAGCCCGACGATGCCGGTGCCGCCGTTCGAACTCGGCGAGAGCCTCGAGGATCCGCTGCAGCTGTATCTCGCCGACGCGAACACCGTGCCGGTGAACCTCGCGGACCTGCCCGCGATTTCGGTGCCGGCCGGCGAAACGGACGGGCTCCCCGTCGGCCTCCAACTGATCGGCCCCGCATTCGGCGAACGGCGGCTGATCCGAGCGGCGAGCGCGCTCGCCTGAGACGGGTTGCTGTCCCGATTTCCCGGCGCAACCGCTGCCCGGGTCGCGGTTGCGCCGGCAATGACTGACAGGAAACCGTCTGAACGACGGATAGATTTTTGTGTACGTCTGTCAATCCTCTGCGTACCGAACGGTTCACTCGAGGGGACTTATGAAAATCGCACAGGATCAGGAGGTCGAATTCGACGAATTCTCGCGGGCGTGTGATCTCGTCGAGAGCTATTTCGGGGAAACGATCGATGACGTCGCGTTGCACGCGCCGGTTTCCCGCCGGCAACTCACCGCGGTCCTCGCGCGCGCACAGCTGTCGGGTCGACAGCTCGCGATCGACGGCCTGACCGAGGAGGGCGAGGTCGTCTATCAGTCCAACGACGAAACGCTGCTGTGGCTCGACGGCGGGTTCTGGACCGACATGCGCGGCCAGCACCACCTAGAGCCCGACGAGGGCCGGGCCGCACGAGAGGTCCATCGGCGACTCATCGAAGCGTTAGACGGCGACGTCTCCTACTACAACCGCGAACGCGACCCCTTCGTTCTCATCGAACGGCTCGATCCCTACGAGTGATCGATTCCGCCGGGCTGCCGGGGTCGGCTCCCGACCCGACGCACAGTATCTCGACGTCCGGCGTATTCATGTCCCGCTCTTATTCATCAACGAACCGTAACTAGCCCGTGTCCGTCGCGCCGGATCCCGCCGAGATATTCGATCGGGCCGTCGACGAGGGCCAGCGACGACTCGAGCAGTCGCTGCTCGAACTCGCCGCGACCAGCTTCATTGCGGGGTTTACGATCGTCTTCGGTATCGTCGCACTCGGCGTCGTCGACGGACTCGTCGAACCGCAGTTCGGCGAGGCCGCACACGTGGCTGGCGCGCTCACCTTCGGCGTCGGCATGGTGTTTCTGGTCATCGGCCGCACGGAACTGTTCAACGAGAACTTCTTCGACCCGGTCGCGGCGGCGGCCGCTCGGGACGGCACGTGGCTGCTGGTCCCGATCGGTCGCCTGTGGGCGGTCACGCTCGTCTTCAACCTCGTCGGCGGGTTCCTCTTCGCGGTCGTCTTCGCCGTCGACGGGGTGCTGCCGCCGGAGTCGGCACACGCGCTGTCCGGTACCGCCGAGGGGATCGTCAACCGACCGGCGAGGGGAATTTTCGCGAGCGCGATCGTCGGCGGGGCGCTCGTGAGCCTCCTGTCGTTCCTCCTGGCGGCGGCCGACAGCGTCGGAAGCCGGCTCGCGCTGGCCTATCTCGTCGGCTTCCTGTTGGCGCTTGGCCCCTTCGACCACGTGGTCGTCACCGCGATCCACGTCTTCTTCGGGTACCTCTTCGACGCGGCGATCGGTTCCGGCGCGCTCGGGGAGACGATCGCCGTCTCGGCCGCCGGTAACGTCGTCGGCGGTATCGGGCTGGTCACGTTCGCTCACGTCGCGCAGGTGCGGGGCGCGGACGGACGCGACGACTGACCCGACGCAGTACCTTGCGCTCGAGCGGCTCTCGATCGAGAACCGGCAACCGATGAAAGAGCGGTGGTCCGTCGACGCGGTCGACGGGTTACTCCTCGTAAGCGAGGTTCATGATCCACTGGGAGAAGGCGTCGCTGTTGGGGTCGACCTCCTCCTCGCCGATAAACGGTGAGAGCATGTCGCCGGCCATCAGCAGGGTGAAATCGAGGTCGCGGGCGGTCGGCGAGATGTAGTAGGTGTTGTGTCCCTCGTAGACGGTCTCCTCCCGGTCGACCAGTTCCTTCTCGACGAGCGACTCGACGATTCGACTGCCCTTCCGCGAGGAGACGTCCAGTTCCTTCCAGAAGTCGCTCTGGTGGATACCGCCGGACTCGCGGACGAGTTCGAGGCCCGCGCGCTCGGCCTCGGTGAGTTCGGCTTCGGCCGCGGACACGCTCACGGCCACCACCTCGCCGTGTGCGTCGCTACAGGCAGGAGTGCGTCCATACCCATACCAGATAGTGCGAGCCGCTTAAATGTGCCCTTCGCCGTCGATCGCCGGGTCCGCTCCGTCGGCGTCGACGGCCCCCGACACGCGTTCGGGGAGAGAGACCGACTCGTAGCTCGTCCGACAGGGCGGCCCCGGTGCGAACTCGTATCGTGTCGTCTCGGGACCGAGCGCGAGCAGCGACGACGAACGGGTCCCGAACCCGTCCTCATGAATGCAGACGCCGTAATCATGGTCCGAAAGCACCGCGGCCCCGCGCTCGAGCCAGTCGCCGACGGTCTCGCCCGATGCCGGCGCGAGCGCATCCCGGACCGCTCGAGCGTTGTCCGCCTGCGCTCGGCCGACCGCCGCTCGGTCCGCCGGGACGTCGACATCGTCGTCGACCGCGACGTTGACGACGACGTGGACGCCGGGCTCGAACTCGGTCAGCGTGAGGTCGCCGTCCCACTGGTAGCAAAACGCCTCGTCGGCGTCGGCGACAACCAGATAGAACCCGCTGTACTCGTCGGCAGCGGTCGCGTCCGCCACGATCGAGCGGGCTTCGGCGGCCGAACGCGCCTCGAGGACGTCGGCGACGAGCAGCCCCCGAGATCGTTCGCCGGCGAGATCGGCGGTGGCCCACTTGTTCGTGAGGCCGACGAAGACACCGTGTTCGTTGTAGCCGATCCAGGTGCCGCCGGCTTCGGCGTCACGCGGCGCGACGATCAGCGGGTCCTCGCGGTAGACGCCCGGCGGGTCCGACGCCCGGCCGATGGCTTCGTCACGGTTCGCGGCGACGGCGACCGGTGCCTCCTCGAAGACCTGCCAAGCGAGCGTGAGCGTACACACGGCTCCGGGTAGGGCGGCAAGCGGCTTAACTCCGGGTCCGGCGGCAATCCCGTGGGTTCCGCCCAGCTATCCTGTAGTGTGGTACCGATCCTGTAGCGGCGTTCGATACAAAGGGTTCTTCAACGATTAGGAGTGGGATCCGAGACACATCTGATGCTGGCTCACACAATCGTGAGTAGCGACGATACGCAGACGACCGCCGAACGGAACGGCGACGAGCGCAGTGGGGTCGAACGATGAACGTCGGTCGACTCCTCGGCCTCGAGGACGCCTCGCGGGGAGAGATGGCCCTGTTTTTCGTGACGATGGGCGTGATGCTCTCGCTTGGGATCGTTGGATTCCTGCGGCCGTCGGCATTGAGTAGTGCGCTCATTGGGGCGAAAAGCTGGGTCCTCGTCTACTTCGGCTGGTGGTTCATCCTGCTTGGGTTCGTCCTGCTGGTCGCCGCGACCGCGTTCACGGCCTCGCGGTACGGCCGGATCCGGATCGGCGGCCCCGACGCCGAGCCCGAATTCGATCGCTTCTCGTGGCTATCGATGGTCTTTACCGTCGGGTTCGGCGCGTCAGTCCTCATCTGGGGCGTGGCGGAACCGGTTTCGATCGTCCAGTATCCCCCGCCGGATCCCGCGCCGGTCCAGAACGCGTCCACCGAGTCGATGGCGCTCGCATTCATGTTCATCCACGAGGTGTTCCCGGGGCTGGCGATGTGGTATCTCCCCGTCGCGATCGCCTTCGGGATCGCGGTCTACACGGACGGCATCGGCGAGTACAAGATCAGTTCGATGCTTGCCGGCGTCGTCGACAAGGGCCGAATCCCGGGCCTCTACTGGCTGGTCGATCTGGCGGCGCTGATCGCCACGATCGGCGGCATCGCGACGACGCTCGGGTTCAGCGCACAGACGATGTCCTCGATCCTCAGCGGCGTCTTCGGCCTCGAGGCGCGGATACTCACCTACGCGGTGTTCGCGCTGATCGGGCTGGTCTTCCTCGGTGACGTCTGGCTCGGCCTCCGGAAGGGGATCCGTAACGCGGCCCGGGCGACGGTGATCCTCATCGGCGCCGCGATGGCCCTACTCGTGGTGATCGGGCCGACGCTGTACATGCTCGAACTCCACCTCGACGCGACCGGCGTCTGGCTCAGCAACCTGTTCCGGCTGTCGCTGTACACCGCGCCGGGGGCCGAGGGCAACTGGGCGGCCGACTGGACCGGCTTCTGGTGGGCCTGGTGGGCCGCCTGGAGTATCTTCGTCGGGAGCTTCGTCGCCCGCGTCTCGAAGGGCCGCACGGTCAGGGAGCTGTTCGCCGTCCTCGTGCTGGTCCCGACGCTGTTTACCTGGATCCAGCACGGTCTCATCGGCGGCTGGGCGCTCGCACCGGGGTATCAAGCCCCAATCGCGGAGGCACTGGCCGCTTCGGGCAATCCCGCAGCCATCGCGAAAGCCCTCGAGATCACGCCGTATGGAACGATTCTCGCCGTACTCTTCGTCTTCATCATCGCCGGCTACATCATTACCTCGCTCGACTCGGCGGTGTTTATGATTTCGGCGATCACGCTCGGCGACGAAAACCCGAACCCGCGAAACCGCGCGTGGTGGGGTGCCTTGCTCGCCGTCTTCGGGATGATGTCGCTCGAACTCGAGGAGTTCAGCGCCATCGAGTCGCTGTCGGTGACGATGGCGCTGCCGTTCTCGCTGTTCCTGTTGCTCGTCCTGTACGGCAGCTACGTCGTCGCCAGAAACTACGTTCGCGACAACGAGACGCCGGTCTCGGAGCCGCCGACCCGCCGTCAGCGGCCGGTCTCCGAGAGCGTCTCCGACGACGACTGACCAGCGACGCGGGAGACTACCCGCTCAGGTCAGTCCCGTCCGTAAGCAGGCGCTCGCGGACCGCCTCGCGGTCGACGGTCCCCGATGCCGTCCGGGGAAGCGAGTCGGCGACCCCGACCGTCTTCGGCCGCTTGAACCCCGCGAGACGCTCGTCGCAGTGAGCGAGCAGGGACGCCGGCTCGAGCGATGCGGCTGCCCCCGCTTCGGGGACGACGAGCGCCGCGACCCGTTCGCCCCACTCCGGATCGGAGAGACCCACGACCGCGGCGTCCTCGACAGCTGGGTGGGACCGCAGTGCCGCGACGACCTCGCCGGGGTCGACGTTCTCGCCGCCGGTGACGATGCGGTCGCTGCGGCGATTGAGGACCCACAGCCGGCCGTCTGCATCGCGGTAGCCGACGTCGCCGGTGTGGAGGCCGTGGTCGTCGAACGCCGCCGCGGTCTCGGCGGCGTCGAGATAGCCCGGCGTCACCGTCGGCCCCGAGACGACGAGTTCGCCCTGTTCGCCCGGTCCGAGAACCGTGCCGTCCTCGTCGACAACTGTCACGTCGGTTCCGGAAAGCGGCTTGCCGACCGTCCCCTCGTGGGCCGCGGTCTCGGCCGGCGTCGCCGTCGCGATCTGGGAGGCGGTCTCGGTCATGCCGTAGGTCGGGTGGGCCGGCACGCCCCGCTCCCGACAGCGCTCGAGCAGTTCCCGTGAAGCCGGAGCGCCGCCCAGCAGAACGAACCGCAGCGATTCCGGCGGTTCCCAGCCGGCCTCGAGCAGGCGCTTGCACATCGTCGGCACGAGCGAGACGCCCGTGATATCGTACTCGTCGACGACGCGGGCGGTGTCGCGGGGGTCGAACGCGCGCTGGATCACGGCGGTCGTTCCGTACAGCGTCGACCGGACGATCGGTGCCAGCCCGCCCATGTGATACATCGGCAGGCAGCAGAGCCACCGGTCGGCCGGCAGGACGCCGAGCCGGAACGCCGAGGCGGTCGCGCTGGCGACGAGGTTGCCGACCGTCAGCCGGACGGCCTTCGGTTCGCCCGACGTGCCCGACGTGAACATGAGCAGGTGCGTGTCGTCGCGCTCGAGCGCGACCGGCGTCACGGACGCCCCGTCGATCGGCTCGAGCGGGTCGACGCCGTCGCGATCGGGGGCGTCGACCGAGCGGATCGGGGAGTCGGTGATCTCGAGGGCGAGTTCTTCGGTCGCCGCCTCGCAGACGACCGCGTCGACGGCGGTACGGTCGGCCTTCGAGGCGAGTTCCGCTGCCGTTTCCCGGACGTTCAACGGGACGATCGTGACGCCGAGTCGCATCGCCGCGAAGTAGACCTCGGCGAACGCGACGCGGGTGTCCATGAGGATACCGAGGCGATCGTCGGGGCCGGAGACGAGGCTCTCGAGTCGCGCCGCGACGGCGTCGACCCGCCGGTCGAACGCCCTGTACGTCCACGATCGGTCACCGTCGGCGTCGACGAGTGCCGTCGCGTCCGGCGTCGTCGAGGCACGACCGGCGAGCAGGTCCCGCGTCGGCCACTCGAGGCCGCCGGTCATCGGTCACCCCAGACGTCCGAGACGCCCAGTCCCTTCGCCTGCGGGACGACGGCCGACCCCTTCTCGATCAGGACGGGATCCCGGCCCAGATCCGTCGCGAGCAGATCGCCGGTCGCCAGTCCGCAGGCCGGTACGCCGGGGATCGCGGCCGCCAGATGTACCGCGCCGGTGCGAGCGACGACGCCGTCGATGGTGGTCGTCACCAGCGGCGCGACCTCGAGTTCGGACAGCCACGCGGCGACCTGTCGGGCGACGTCGATCCCGCCCAGCGCCATCGGCTTCAGGACGACGACGTCGGCCGCCCCGGCGTCACAGATCGCGTCGACGCCGTGTTCCAACAGCCCCTCGTCGAGCGCAATCGAGACGCCCGGGCTCTCCGCCCGGAGGTCGGCGTGGCCCTCGAGCGCGCCGGCAGGCAGGGGCTGCTCGAGGATCGAGACGCCGCAGTCGGCAAAGCCCTCGAGGGCCGACTGGGCCTCCTCGAAGGTCCAGGCCTCGTTGGCGTCGGCCCGCAGTTCGATCCGGTCGCCGACGGCCTCGCGGACTCGGCGGACGCGTTCGATGTCGTCCTCGACGCTCCGGAGGCCGACCTTCAGCTTGCAGGTGGTAAAGCCCCGATCCACGGCCGCGCGGGCCGCGGCGACCGTCTCGTCCGGTGAGCCGTCGCCGATCGTCGCGTTGACCGGCACCCGCCCGACCATCGGCCCCTGTCCGAGGTAGCGATACAGCGGCGTCGACTCGCGGGTCGCCTGCAGGTCGGCCAGTGCCAGCGAGAGGGCGTGACGGGCCGCGACCTGCCGGTCGACGGCCTCGAGGGCCTCGCTCGGGCCGTCGGTTCGGAGCGCCTCCTGTGCGCGCTCGAGGGCGCGCTCGCAGTCCTCCCGGGACTCGGTCCAGCCCGGCAGCGGCGTCGCTTCTCCGTAGCCGACGGCCGGCTCGTCGCCGGCTCCGTCGCTGCCGTCGTCGGCCTCGTCGACCAGTCGGACGAGAAAGCCGTCCCGGGACGCGATCGTCCCGTCGGCCGTCTCGAGCGGCTCAACGAGGTCAAGCGAGAAGGGACGATACGCAAGCGAGAGGTCCTCGGCGGCGCTCATAGCAGCACCAGCCCCCCGGCGAAACAGACGGCATAGATCGCGAGCAGCTTGCCGGTCGCCTCGAGCGCGGGGTTGAGCGCCTCGCCATCGGTTCGGGTCAGGACGGTTCGCGCGATCATCGCGGCGTAGGGCAGCGTCACCAGCGGGAGCAACACACCGGGTCCGACGTCGGTCGCGAGCCAGAACCAGCCCGGAACGACGTAGGCGATCGCGAGCATGGCCACGTACTCTACGCGACTCCAGCGGTAGCCCAGCCGGACCGCGAGGGTCCGTTTGCCCGCCTCGGTGTCGGTCTCCTTGTCCCGGACGTTGTTCACGACGAGAATCGCCGTCGAGAGCCCGGCGATCGGCAGGCTCGCGATCACGGCCTCGAGCGGGACGGTGCCGTCGGGGATCGTCGTCGCGAGCGGCTCCGCGAGGACAGCCGCGGCCTGTACGTAGTAGGTCCCGGTCACGGCGACGAGGCCGAAGAAGACGAAGACGAAGAGATCGCCCAGCCCGTGATAGCCCAGCGGATAGGGGCCGCCGGTGTAGGCCCATCCGCAGAAGACGCTGACGAGGCCGACGACGAGGATCGGAACGCCCCCTACGTAGACGAGATAGGTCCCCGAGCAGATCGCCAGTCCGAAGGTGACGATCGTCGCGAGCTTGACCTGTGCGGGCGAGATGAGCCCCGACTGGGTGACCCGGGTAAAGCCCTCTCGGTCCTCGGTGTCGGCCCCCTTGACGGCGTCGTAGTAGTCGTTCGCGAAGTTCGTCCCGATCTGGATCAGCGCCGCACCGACGAAGGCCACGATCGCCGGCAGCGGCGCGAACACGCCCTCGGCGGCCGCCAGCCCCGACCCGACGATCACCGGGGCCGCGGCCGCGGGCAAGGTCTGTGGGCGGGCCGCCATCAGCCACGCCTTCGTCCGTGATGTCTCGACCTCGGCCGAACTCATGGTTCGAGTGTCCCACTCGAGAGAGTGTCAACGTTGGCATTGCGAGTGACCGCCCGCGGTCGCGGCCGCGGGCGAGCGGGGAAGCGACCGGAGGAACCAGCTACGCCGACGGGACCACGAGTTCGACCGGCTCCATCCCGAAAAACGCCGTTTCGTAGCCCTGATGGCGGGCCGTTTGCGGGGGCGACTCGACCGCGATCCGGACCGTGTCACTCTCCCGAACGTCCGAGACGGACCGCCCGTAGTGGTGCCCGTACTCACCGTCGATCACCGGCTCGAGGCGTTCGTCGAGGACCTGCCGGGCGTCGCGCTCGAGGACGACCCGCAGCGACGCGTTCGGGAGCGGCACCCGGTTGTACGGCGTCCGCGGCGAGACGAGCAGATAGGGGTCGTCGCCGTCGGCGAGTCGCGATTCGGGCTCGAGCAACGCGACGACGACCGCCGCATCGCCGCTCGTGGGGACACCATCGCCGGCCGTGCCGTTCGTCTCGGAACCGGCAGCCGACTCGACCAGCCGCGTCCCCGGATAGGCGTCGGCCGGCGGCACCCGCGAGTAGGGGGCCCCAGGATCCGGTTCCCCGTTCCCCACGCCGGCCGCGTCGTCGCCGTTGCCCTCTCCGCCGTCCTCGTCACCGGCGGCTCCGCGTTCCGTCATCGGCTCGAGCGCGCCCCGCTGGCCCCACCGGTCCCGGTCCAGCAGTTCGATCCCCTCGACGACGGCCTCGCGGAAGGCCTGATCGTACGTGAACTCGAAGGTCGCGGTCGCCCCGTCGGTGAATCGGCCCGCCAGCGAGCCGGTCCGACGGATCGAGAGCGGCGGGAGCTCGACGTCGACGGTGTAGGTCCCGTCCGCCGGGAGGTCGACGTTGTCGCCGACGTGGAGGCCCATCTCCTGGGAGAGCATCGGCCACAGCGCCCGCGAATCGATCTCGCGCCCGTCGCGGGAGACCGTCACCCTCGGCTCGGCACCGGGCAAGACCCGTCCCGTCTCCCGGTCCCAGACGACGACCATCAGATGGACCCCGCGGCCGGCCGCGGGTTCGACGAACTCGCGGTAGTTCGCCGTGACGATCCAGAACGGATGGGGGTACGACAGCATCGGGGTCAGCGCGTACTCGCCGGCATCGACCGGCTCGAGAACGCGCATCGACTTCCGGTGGCCGGGTAGATAGACCGCCTCCGGCGGGTCCTCGAGCATCGGGATCGGCGGGGTTCCCGAGACGCCCTCGGAGCCGTCGCTTCCGCCCCCGGCGTCGGCCTCTCCGTCGGGCTCGCCGCTGGGCGCAGTACAGCCCGCGAGCGCGAGCGCGGCCGGCAGCGTCGTCCGCCGGAGGATCGTTCGTCGGTGCATCGGTTCGATATACGGGCCTTCGGTTAGTAGTGCCACGGGAAATCGTCGAAGTCCGGATCGCGACCCTCGACGAACGCGTCCCGACCCTCCTTCGCTTCGTCGGTCATGTAGCCCAGCCGCGTCGCCTCGCCGGCGAAGACCTGCTGGCCGACCATCCCGTCGTCGGTCATGTTGAACGCGTACTTGAGCATCCGCATCGCCGTCGGGCTCTTGGAGTTGATGCGCTCGCCCCACTCGAGGGCGGTCTCCTCGAGTTCCCCGTGGGGGACTGCCTCGTTAACCATGCCCATGTCGGCGGCCTCCTCGGCGTCGTAGGTCTTCCCGAGGAAGAAGACCTCGCGGGCTTTCTTCTGGCCGATCTGTTTGGCCAAGTACGCGGAGCCGAAGCCGGCGTCGTAGCTGGCCACGTCCGGGTCGGTCTGGAGGAACTTCGCGTGGTCCTCGCTCGCGAGGGTCAGGTCACAGACGACGTGCAGCGAGTGGCCCCCGCCGACGGCCCAGCCCGGCACCACCGCGACGACCACCTTCGGAATGTGCCGAATGAGGCGCTGGACCTCGAGGATGTGGAGCCGTCCCTGCTCCGACGCTTGCGCTCGCGGACTCTGTCCGCTCGCGTCTTCCGAGGCGCGTTGCGCCTCGCTCTCCTCGTCCCCTTCGTACTGATACCCGTCCTCGCCGCGAACCGTCTGATCGCCGCCGGAACAAAAGGCCCAGCCGCCGTCCTTCGAGGACGGCCCGTTCCCGGTCAGCAGGATACAGCCCACGTCGGTCTGGCGCTTGGCGTGGTCGAGGGCGTCGTAGAGTTCGTCGACGGTCCCCGGCCGGAAGGCGTTGCGGACGTCGGGCCGGTCGAACGCGATCCGGACCGTCCCGGCGTCGACCGCGCGGTGGTAGGTGATGTCCCTGAACTCGTCGTTCAGTGCCGCAGGCTCCCACTGCTCGGGATCGAAGAGTTCCGAAACCATTGCTCGAGTGTGGCGGGCGACGGCTGAAATAGATTCGCGTCTCGGCCGGGTCGTCGTCGACTCCCCGCTCGAGGTCGACTGCCGGCCGGGGTCAGCCGGTCGTGTCAGCGAGGTCGTCAGTGGCGTCGTCGTCGGTCCCGTCGTAGTCGGTGTACCGTGCCCAGACCGCGAGCAGGCTCGGCAGGACGACGATACTGGCGAGGAACGCGTACGCGATCGCGACGCTCGTGACGAAGCCAAAGCGCCGCAGCGACGGCACGAGCGCGAACACGAGGACGCCAAAGCCCGCGGCGGTCGTGACGGCGCTGGCGAGCAACGCGCCGCCGGTCCCCCGGACCGTTCGCCGGAGCGACGCGATGGGGTCACCCCGCGCTCGCTCCTCCTCGAGGAACCGCTCGCCGACGTGGATCGCGTAGTCGACGCCGATCCCGATGCCGATCGCCGCGATGATGGCCGTCTCGGAGGTAAAGGGAATCCCCGCGAGGTACATCGTCCCGAACAGCCACGCCTGTGCGAACAGGACCGGCGCGATGACGACCGCACCGAGCGAGAGCGTCCGGTAGCGAGCCCAGAACGTCGCCGTCAGGAACGCGAGGATGACGGCGAACGTGATCGCGAAGCCCTGCACGAGCGTCTCGAGCAGCCCCTGCTGGACGAGTTCCTCGACGATCGGCTGGCCGGTCGCCGTCACCGTCAGTCCGGAGTCGCCCTCGATGGTCGTCGCGACGGCGCGCATCTCCTCGGTGATCGTCACCGTGTTTGCCCCGCCGGAAAGGCCCACGGAGAGCCGGAGGGACCGGTACTCGCCGTCCGAGCGGTGGATCGTCTCAGCGGCCGCCGACGGATCGGCGGCGTAGACCGCGTCGTAGACCGCCGTGAGGTTTTCCTCCGGCACGCCGTCGCCGTCGGTGTCGGCGTCGTCGACCACGGCGGCGACCGTCTCGTTGTCCGCGGCGACCGACTCGATGGTCTCGAGCGGCCCGGTCGCCTGCAGGCGGCCGTTCGCCAGCGTCTGTGCGGACGAGGCGTTCGCCGCCCGATCCCTGCCGGCCGCGACCCGCTCGAGCGTGTCGGGGTCGGTGACCGGCCCCTCGATCAGTACCTCCGCCCTCGACTGATCGCGTGACTGGGCGAACCGGTCGTTCAGATACAGCGCCTGCTCGCGCAGTTGGTAGTCGCTGGGCTGCAACGAACCGGGCAGCGAGTCCATCCAGGCCGGCGAGTCCCGGGGCAGGAAGTCCGTCTGCTCGATCGACGTGTCGATGTCGGTCGCGGCCGCGCCCCCAGCCGCGCTCAAGACGAGTGCAATGGCGATGACGACGTACGGCGCCCGGTCGGCGATTTCGGCACCGACGCTGAGGACCCGGCTGGCGACGCCGCCGCGACCGAATGCCGGCCGGCGACGCGACAGGCCGAGTCGCTCGAGTCCCCCGTCGAGTTCGAGTTTCAGCGCGGGCAAGAGCAAGCCGAAGACGAGAAACGCCGACACGATGCCGACGGCGCTGACGATGCCGAACTCCCTGATCGAGGCCAGCGGGCTGACGACGTTCGAGAGGAATCCGACGGCAGTCGTGAACGTAGCGGCACCGATGGCGACGACGACGCCGGCCAACCCCCGACGCATCGCCGTCCGGGGCGTCGCGTCGGGATCGTCGGCGCTGGCCTCCCGGTAGCGCATCACGACGTGTAACGCGTAGTCGATCGAGAGCCCGATCAGCAGGAACGGAACGGCGATCAGGATCTGCGTCACGCCGATCCCGGCCCAGCCCATGAAGCCGGCCATCCACGCGAGGACGAGCGCGATCCCGGCGAGCCCGAGCCCGATGTCGAAGACGTCGCGGTAGGCGATCCCCAGCGCGAGGACGATGATCAGCAACGCGATCGGCGAGATGATCGCGAAGCTCTCGCCGGTCGCCTGCGTACTCTCGGCGTCGACGACGGCGCTCCCGAAGACGAAGCTCTCCCCGGACGTCAACGTCGCCGCGGACAGCTCCCGGATCTCGAGCTGGGCGTCGGCCACGTCCGCGGGGAGATCGTCACCGGTCGCGCCGCTCGTGTCCTGAAAGACGTAGAGGACGCGCCCGTCGGTCGTCGTCGCGCCCGGCTCGTAGTCGGTCGGCAACAGCGAGTAGGGATCGACCGTGCCCGCGGCCGCCGACTCCGGGGCCAGCACCCGTTCGACGGTCGCTTCGACCTCGCTTTCCGACATCGACTCCAGTTGCGCGATCTGGGCCTCGAGCGACGGCGGTGCCGAACCGTCGGCCGCGCCGGCGGACCCGTTGTGAGTCCCGTTGCCGGCCTCGGCTTCTCGAATCGCCGCGGTCGCGACGACGTTCGAGAGCCCGACCATCGGCTGCCGATTCCGCAACGTCGCGTTCACGTTGCCGTCGTCGGCGATGGCCCGTTGGAGGGTCAGCCCCTCGAGCAGCGACGCTTTCGACAGGGCGTTCTCGTCGCGGACGACGACCTGGACGACGGTCGTGTTCTCCCCTTCGGTCGCGAAGTCGGACCGGAGTTGGTCGTACTTCGCAGCCTCCGTCGAGTCGCTCTCGAAGTTCGCGATCGTCAGCTCCGAGTCGACGCTACCCGCCCCGCTGGCGACGAGCAACGTCGCTATCAGCACGACCGCAATGATTGCCTTGCTGTGTGCGGTCACGAACGCCGCGTACCGATCGGCCGGATCCATTACCAGCCGTTTCCCCACCCGGGGACATAAGTATTGTAGGATACTACAAAATATATCCAATCGGGGAACCCCGCTACTGATAGGCCCGACGCGCGAACCCTCGAGCGACCGACCCGCAGGTATTCATGAGTACACGAGATGCAGTCGCGGCGCTGAAACGGCTCGGCCTGCCGAACTATCAGGCCCGCGTCTTCGTCGCCCTCCAGGAACTGGGGACGGGGACCGCACAGGAGATCAGCGAAATCTCGGAGGTCCCCCGGTCGCAGGTCTACGGCGCGGCCGACGATCTCCTCGAGCGCGGACTCGTCGAACTGACCGAGTCGTCACCGAAACGGTACCGGCCGGTGAGTCTCGGCGCCGCCCGCGAGCAGTTGACGAACCGACTCGAACGAGAGCGCGAGCGCGCGTTCGCAAACCTCGCGGAACTCCGGACGGCGACGCCGGACCGCCCGGACGACGGCTCGGTGTCGACCCTCCGGGGCCGCCAACCGATCGACGATCGGATCGCGGAGTTGATCGGCGAGGCGGCGACGGCCGTCGTCTTCACTGCGCCCTCGAGCCGGTCGTTGACCGAGGCGATCGAAACGGCACTGCGCGAGCGGGCGACGCAGGGGATCGACGTCACCGTCGTCACGGCCGAGGAGGCGATCCGCGAACGCTTCGCGGCGAGTCCGATCCGGGTGATCGTGATGGGCGAGGACAACCCCGCCGACTTCGCCGGCCGGGCCCTGATGATCGATGAGGGAACGGTGTTGCTGTCGGTCGCGACCGACGACGAGGCCGTCGACGAGGAGGCGATGTGGACGGCCGGCAGCAGCATCGGTCGCATTCTGGCACAGTTCATGCAGTCCGGCATCGAGTCCGGAACGGACCGCAACGCCTGATTCGTCCAAATTCCGGGAGAAGATAGTCAGCGGCCGCGCAACTCGAGGAGAGTACTCGCTGCGATCCCGGAACATCGCCGGTCGCTTCTCGATCCGTTCGACGGGCGAAGGTGTGATATCGATTCCCGTCGTCCTGGGACCGACCGTCGTATTTCGTATACCGGAGTATGGTTTATTTGTTCGAAAGCCACCGGTTCCGGTCGCCCGTGTGCCGGCCGACAGGAGCCCGAACACGTCAGGGAGGCCGAGTTATTTTTCACCCGTCCGACCGATCGGCTACCCGATGGGGGAGACCTACTACGAGGTCCTTGGGGTCGACCCGGACGCCACTCCCGACGAGATCGAGTCGGCCTACCGCGATCGCGTCCTCGAGACTCATCCGGACCACTCCGACGCCCCCGACGCAGCCGAGCGGTTCCAGCGGGTCCAGACTGCCAGATCGGTATTGACCGACGGGGACGAACGGGCCCGCTACGACCGACTCGGTCACGAGGCCTACGTCGGACTCGCCGACGGCACCGCACGCGACGACGCGACCGGCGAGGCTGCCGACGACGGTTCGAACCGGACCACCGAGCGAACCAGCTCGCACCCGACGGGCGGCCGCACGAACGCGACGGCGGGAACGGAAACCGGCGGCGCGACGACCGGACGGCGAACGAGTCGCCGGACCGGCCGCGCTCGAGGGGCCGCTAACACGACGGCCACGGACGGAACGACGGGTCGAACCTCGAGCCACCACGCCCGCCAGCGGTCGCGACGCCGCCAGCAACGGGCCACGCGGCAGGCGACCGGCGACTGGCCCTTCGGCGCGGACGATGAAGCGGAGTCGAACGAGTCGGCAGGTTCGACCGAGAGCGACGACGCGACGGCGGATGACGGCTTCAGTTACTCCGTTCACGGTTGGGACGACGAGATCGACCTCGAGTGGGAGGGCCAGCGAATCGACGGGTCGACGGCGACGTCGGTCGGGGCCGTCGCCGTGTTGTACCCGCTGCTCGTCTGGGCGAGTCTCACCCCGTTCTTTTCGCTGCCGGTCAACGTCGTCCTCGCCGGCTGTACGCTCGCGCTGGTGGGGTATCTGTTGACGATGCCGCGGCTGGCGATCGGCGTCTTCGGCGGGTGGAGCATCCTGTTCCCGCTCGGGATCGCGGTGCTGTCGCCGGTCGGGCTCGGATCGCTGTTCGGCCTGTTCGCGCTCGGGTTCGTCTGGATTCCGCTGGGCTACGCCGTCGTGCTGTGGTGGGTCCTGCAACCGTAGCGAACGGAATCGGGCGGAAAGCGGGAGTTACACGTCGTGCTCGAGGTCGGTCGCGACCGCGTCGGTAACGCGGTCCGCGAGGGCGTCACGTCGCCGATGACTCGCCTCGGAGTCGAACGCGACCGAGAGGACCTGCGTGCCCGGCGTCTCGAGCGACCGGCGATAGGCGGCCGGGAAATCCGCCGGCGCGACGCGTTCGAACACGAGGTCGTATAGGTCCTCGAGCGCCGAAAAGTCGAGGCCGTGGGGCGTCTTGAACTGGTCGGTGAAGGGCGGCTCGAACGCCTCGATCGGCAGTTCGTGAAAGATGCCGCCGCCGTCGTTGTCCAGCAGAACGATCGTGGCGTCGACGCCACAGCGCTCGAGCGCGAGCAGGCCGTTCGAATCGTGATAGAACGCCAGATCGCCGGTGACCAGCACCAGCGGCTCGTCGGCCGTGCTGCCGGCGCCGAGTGCCGTGCTGGTGATCCCGTCGATTCCACTCGCCCCGCGGTTGGCCAGTACCGTCAGCTCGGCCGCCCGCGGCCGGGCGAACCGGTCGGCGTCCCGGATCGGCATGCTGTTCGAGACGAACACCGTCGCCGGATCCGGCGCGGCCGCGAACACGTCGGCGAGGATCGCCCCCTCGAAGGGGTCGGTCTCGAGTGCGTCCGGGGCAAGCGCCTCGTCGCGGATCGCCCAGTGGCGACGTTCCGCCGCCGCGAGGCGCTTGCGCCAGTCGCGGTCGATCTCGGAACGGCCGTCCCGGTCGGGGAGCGCCTCGAGCAGTCCGTCGACGACGGCGGCGGGGTCGGCTGCCAACAGATCGGTCGCGGTAAAGGTGGCCTCGCGCCACTTTCCGGGGGGATCGACGAGGAACTGGCGGGCGTCGGCGTCGCGCAGCCAGTGGCGGAGCGGCTTCGAGGTGGGGGAGGCACCGAACCGAAGGACGACGTCCGGCGGCGGCAGTTGTCCGACGTAGGTGTCGTAGCCGCCGTAGATCGTTCGCGGTAGCGAGTTCTCGTTTTCGCGGTCGACGTGCGGGCCAAAGCGCAGCCCCGAGAGGGGGTCCGCCAGAATCGGGGCGTCGAGCCGCTCCGCGAGTCGCGTGACGGCAGCGGGCTCGAGGACGGGAAGCGTCGTCGGATCGGCCGGCCCCGCCACGAGCAGCGGGCGGTCGGCGTCTGCAAGTGCCGCAGCCAGCCGGTCGCGGTCCGCGTCGTCCGGGAGCTGCCGGCCGCTCGCGGTTTCTACGAACGGCCCGTCACGCCCTCGGCCGGCCGTCGTCTCGGCGAAGGAATCGGGCACGTCGCCGGGTACCTCGATCGGCTCGAGGGGCTTGCGGAACGGACAGTTGACGTGGACTGGTCCGGGCGGAACGCCGCCGGTCTCGGCGAGCGCACGGGCCGCAGTGGTCCGTAGACTTCTCACTTTCCGCTCGTCGGCCTCCGGTTCGGGGAGTTCGGTATACCATCGGACCGCGTCGCCGTAGAGTTTGACCTGATCGACGGTCTGGTTCGCGCCGCTGTCGCGCAGTTCCGGGGGCCGGTCGGCCGTCAGCACGAGCAGCGGAACGCGGGCCCGATCGGCCTCCATGACGGCGGGGTGGAAGTTCGCCGCGGCCGTGCCCGAGGTACAGACCAGTGCCGTCGGCTCGCCGGTGCGTCGGGCGCGTCCGAGCGCGAAAAACGCCGCCGAGCGTTCGTCGAGATGCGAGTAGACGTCGATCCCGTCGTGTGCCGCGAAGGCAACCGTCAGCGGCGTCGAGCGGCTCCCGGGCGCGAGACAGACGGCTTCGAGGCCGCTTTTGGCGAGTTCGTCGGCCAGCACGCGGCCCCACAGGGTCGCGCGGTTCGGTGCCGTCATCGGTCTATCTGAGTTCGTCGAGGACCGGTCGGAACTTCAATTGTACCTCGTCCCACTCCTCGTCGGGATCGCTGTCGGCGACGATGCCGCTGCCCGCAAAGAGGGTGACCTGCTCGTCGGTCGCGACGCCCGAGCGGAGTCCGACCGCGAACTCGCCGTCGCCGTCGGCGTCGAACCAGCCCACCGGGGCAGCGTACCAGCCCCGGTCGAACGACTCCGTCTCGCGGATCGTCTCCCAGGCCGTGTCCGGCGGGACGCCGCCGACCGCGGGGGTCGGATGGAGCGCCTCGACGATTTCGAGGACGTGTCGATCGCCCGAGAGCGTCGCCTCGATCGGCGTTTGTAGGTGCTGAATCGTCGCCAGCCGGCGGATCGTCTGCTCGCTGACCGTCAGGTCGCGGGCAAACGGCGCGAGCTGTTCGCGGATCGCGTCGACGACGAGCCCGTGTTCGTGCTGGAACTTCTCGTCACCGCGCATGCGCTCGACGTGATCCTCGTCCTCGGCCGGCGTCTCGCCGCGGGGTACCGAGCCGGCGAGCGCCTCGGTCTCGACGCGCTGGCCGCGTTTCGAGACCAGCCGCTCCGGCGGTGCGCCAAAGAAGGTGCCGCCGGTGCCGTGACCGATCGAAAAGCGATAGCAGTTCGGGTACTGTCGGCCCAACCGCTCGAGGGTCGCCGCGACGTCGATCGGCCCCTCGAGTTCGACCGACAGCGCCTGTGCGAGAACGACCTTCCGCAGCCTGCCGTCAGCGATCCGCTCGAGGGCGGTGTCGACCTGCGTCGTCCACTCGGCTGGCGAGGTCGTCCGCCGGGTCGCGGCGACGCCGGGCGTCGAGCCGCTCGGCCCCGTCCCCGGCGAGACCGTCAGGCGGTCGTGCCAGCGCTCGAGTCGGTCGTCGGCCTCGCCGGCCCGATCGCCGACGGCCGTGAGCCAGGTGCCGTCGTCGGTCCGCACGACCTGCACTCGCGGCACGATAAACGACGCTGCCGGGAACCCGGTCCAGGGCGGCATCGGCTCGTGGCCGTCATGGAAGGCGACACCGCCGACGGCCCGCGGACGGGCCGGTTCCGGTCCGTCGTGAACGAGCCCGGAAAACACCCGGTTCGCCCGGTCGCGGAGTCGGTCGAAGCGACCGGTTCCGCCGGCGGTGAACTCGGCTGCGATCCCTCGCCCGACCAGTTCCAGCCCGTCGGGCGTGGCCCACTGGACGCGGGCGGCGGCGCTGCCGTCGAGGATCGCGTCCGCAGCGACCCCCTCGAGTTCGCGGCTCCGACTGACGAGATCGGCAGCGCCGTCGGCCCCGTTCGTCCCGCCCGCCAGTCGACTGTCGCCCGACGATCGATCCATCGATCGCACGTCAGGACCGGCCGGACTTCAGCCTGACTATTGGCGAATCGATCAGCTGTATCGCTGCTCCTCCCACGGGTTCGCAGTCTGGGAGTAGCCACGCCGCTCCCAGTAACCCCGCTGGGGCTCGGTGAGGAACTCGACGCCATCGACCCACTTGGCACCCTTGTAGGCGTACTTGTGGGGCGTGACCACCCGGAGTGGACCGCCGTGGTCATCGGGCAGGGGCTCGCCGTCGAACGCCCACGCGAACAGGACCTCCTCGCGCAGACAGTCCTCGAGGGGCAGATCCGTAGTGTAGCCGTCCAGCCCGGAGAACATCACGTGGACGGCTTCCGGGTCGACGCCGGCCTGCTCGGCGAGTTCGGGGAAGGAAACGCCGGTGAACGAACAGTCGAACTTGCTCCAGCCGGTCACGCAGTGGAAGTCCTGACGCTGTGTGACCGACGGTAGTTCGCGAAACTCCTCCCACGAGAAGGTCAGTTCCTCCTCGACTGCGCCGGTGACGGTGAACTCCCAGGTCTCCGGGTCCCAGTCGGGCGTCCCGCTCTTCGAGAGGACCGGGAAGGCGGTCGTTTCGCGCTGTCCCGGCGGCAGCCGTTCGTCGCCGAATTCCTGATAGAGATCCGTGACGTCGGTCGCGTCCATATCCGTCCGTACGGTCGAACGGACGTAGATGTGACGCCATCGATCGCCGTCCCCGCGGATGACCGTCGCGGCTGCGGCCGGACAGCGTCGGCCGGTCACCGATCCGTCGTCGATCGGTGACTCGAGCCGAGACTCGAGAGCGGGTCGGTGCCGACAGGCTGTCGCTCGAAAAAGGCAATATTCCCGAGACGGGAGCGGGGTCGAAACTGATCGAAACGGTCGCGGCGTGACTGCAACTCGATAGTTTCCGTCGAAACCCTCGCCATCCCTTAGTACGGTCTCGCCGAGGGTACGATCGCATGGCGAGTAGACAACAGTTAACGGAACGAGAAATGACAGACACAGAACCGGAAGAGATGGGCGAGCAGGCGATGGGGCCGGCGTTCGTCGCGTCAGCCGCCTCGGTCGGACTCTCGCTGTATTACTTCTTCATCCGCGGCGAGCGCGACCTCGGGACGTTCGTCGGCCTCTGGCCCCCGACGATCCTCGCGTTCGCGAGTTACTTCAACCAGCGCAAGATGCGCCAACAGTTGGAGACGCTGACCCAACCCGGTACGACCCTGAAGAACGCGTTCGACTCGATGATGGGCAACCGTTGAGTCGGTCGTCTCGATCCCCGAACTGAGACGGTCTACTGTCCGCCATTGCCGGTGGGGCCGTGACCGCCCGTCCTCACCGGGAACTCGGTACAGCAAACCGTACGAGACAGTGCCATCCGACTGCCGTCGCTTGCCGATCCCACACGCGTCCTCGGTTTTGTGGGACTGAAACGCGGTCTCGTTTCGGCTGCCTGACCGATCGGTTTCGACTGGTGTAGAGTCCCCGTCAAACCTAAATACCCCCTCGCCGAAAGCCGAATCAGATGCCGAAAGTAGAGATCACCATACCGGAACACCTCGAGATGCAGATCGCCCAGATGGTCGAGCGCGGCGAGTTCGTCAACCGCGAGGAGGCGATCGAGGACCTCCTATCGACGGGCATCAAGGCGTACAAGACCAGCGGCCCATCGGACGAAGAGGAGGGGGCTGGAACCGGCGGTACCGGCTTCGAAGACGACGGGATGATGGGCCACGACGACGAGTACGTCTTCTAACCTAGACGCCGACCGTAAGGAGCGGGATTCCGAACGCGATCGCAATGCCGACCAGTGCGACGAGCGCACCGGTCAGCGCTTCCCCCGCCGAGAAGTCGCTCATCGGTGCGGTCGTCCGGTCGGCCGCGGGGTCGTGGCCGACGTCGGCTCCCGTGTCGTCCTCCGTTGCGGTGTCGCTGTCGTCCGTCATACTCGCGTGTTCTCGGCTCGACCGCTTAAGATCACCGACACGGGTCTCGAGCGGCCGCGCTGCCGACGGCGACCCATCGAGTGGAATTCGCCCGATCCAGACCCCTTTACTATCCCGGGCGCGAACGGTCGGGTAACGACCACATGGTACTGACAAAACGCGTCATCCCGTGTATCGACGTGGATCTCGACGAGGACGGGAACCCGGCGGTCTACACCGGCGTCAACTTCGAGGACCTGCAATACACCGGCGACCCGGTCGAGATGGCCCGCGCCTACAACCGGGCGGGGGCAGACGAGTTCGTCTTCCTCGACATCACCGCCTCCGCGGACGGCCGGGAGACGATGCTGAACGTCGTCGAACGCGTCGCCGACGAGGTCTTTATCCCGCTCACCGTCGGCGGGGGGATCCGAACGACCGACGACATCAAGGAGACCCTGCGGGCCGGCGCGGACAAGGTCTCGATCACCACTGGCGCGCTCGAGCGCCCCGAACTGATCAACGAGGGGGCACGCGCCTTCGGCAGCCAGTGTATCGTCATCAGCGTCGACGCTAGACGGCGCTTCGACGAGCAGGGGGAACACTACGTCGAGATCGACGGCGAGTCCTGCTGGTTCGAGTGTACCAAGAAGGGCGGCCGCGAGGGGACCGGGATCGACGTCCTCGAGTGGGCCGCCGAAGCCGAATCCCGCGGTGCGGGCGAACTCTTCGTCAACTCCATCGACAAGGACGGCACCAAGGACGGCTACGACCTCCCGCTGACGGAGGCGGTCTGTGACGCCGTCGATACGCCCGTGATCGCGTCCTCGGGCTGTGGCGGTCCCGAGGACATGTACGACGTCTTCACCGAGGCCGGTGCCGACGCCGGGCTCGCGGCGTCGATCTTCCACTTCGACGAGTATTCCATCGAGGAGACGAAGGCCTATCTCGACGAGCGCGGCGTTCCCGTCCGGCGCTGATCGGGACCGAGCGACTCCCGTTCGATCTGTCCGCACCGTCCCCTATCGGCATATTTATATTATTTTATTATACAGATAGGGTTGATGAAATGGCGGTGTGCGTGGTGTGGCAAACCGCACGCGGAAAACGATCCGCCCTGTGACGAGTGCGGTCACAACGCCTTCGAGAAGGCGGTCGTCCGAGAGGGGAGCGACGAGGCGAGGGAGTCGCCGACCGAGGGGATCGACACGGGGCCGACATACGTCTGGACCTGTACGGACTGCGGTCGTGAACACGTCAAACACAATCCGCCCTGCTCGCGCTGTGGCAATCCGACCCTCGAGAAGACCGAGCAGACGTACGATGCCGTGGAAAGCGATCTCGATGTCCCGGGCTGGCTGGGAGTCGCGAAACCGTACCTACCCGTGGTCGCCGTCGTCGTCCTGATCGCGGCGCTGTTTGCGAGGGAATCGTCTCGCCATCGATGCTTCCCGGAATCGGCCAGCCGTCGCCACCCGATGCCCCTGGAAGCGGCGGCGAAGCGGCCGGTATCGACCTCGAGGCGACCGAAGAACTGGTCCACGAACGCCTCGAGGCGGACCGAGAATACGCGCGGGCGTACGACGACGGCCTCGCGGCGTACGCGGAGTACCACAACCGAGCGTTCGTGGCCCACGAGTACGAGGGCAGGAAAGTGGACCCGGTCGACTCGAATGATTTCGATGTCGACTGCCGCGGCGAACCGACCGCCGGCAGGGTACCGGTCCGCTTCTCGGTGAGTGAGTACGACGACGCGGAATCGCTCGCGGCGGACCTCGCGGTGGTTATGGCCCCGAGCGATCAGGTTACCGGCACCGGATACGACGGCGAGGGGCTCGACATCCACGTCGTCGACGGATCGATCTACGTCTTCTACGCGGCGTGCTAACGTCCGGTTCGCTCGCCGATTCCGACTGGAGAATGTCAACGGATCCGGTATCGGTGCGTCGGGTGAGGGTCGAATCGGCGAACTCGAACGGGGATCAGCAGTCGCTCGCTCGACTCCCCAGTACGCTTATGCCTTCGCAGTCCTGCCGTTCGAACAGTGAAATGGCGGTGTACGCGGTGTGGCAAACCGCACGCGGAAAACGACCCGCCCTGTGACAACTGTGGCCACAACGCCTTCGAGAAGGCGATCGTCCGGGTCGACGACACCGACGACCGCGGCGGCAGCGAACCGATCCCGTCGGGGACCGTCGAGACCGGCCCGGACTACGTCTGGGCCTGCACGAACTGCGGCCGGGAACACGTCCGGAACACCCCGCCGTGTTCGCGCTGTGGCAACCCCGACCTCGAGCGGGTCGAGCAGACCTACGAGGGGGTCGAACGCGACCTCGAGACGCCGAGCTGGCTCGAGGTCGCCACGCCCTATCTGCCGGTCTTCGCCGTCATCGGCGTCGTCGTCGCGCTGTTCGCGACGGGGATCGTTTCGCCGTCGATCCTCCCCGGGATCGGCCCGCCCTCGCCGCCCGACGCGCCGGGCCAGGCCGACGAAGCGGCCGGGCTGGATTTCGAGACGACCGAGGCCGCGATCCACGACCGACTCGAGGACGAGCGCGGCGGCTCGGACGGGCGGCGATACGACGACGGGCTGGCGGCCTTCGCGGAACACCGGAACCGCGGACTCGTCGCCGCCGAGTTCGACGACAGAGAGCCCGACGCGGCAGACCCCGACGAGTTCGGGCACGACTGTGGCAACGCTCGGGTCGTCGGCGCACCGCTTGTCGTGTCGGACCTCTCGCTCGCGGAGTACGGAAACGAGTCGGCCCTGGCCGCCGACATCGCCGACGGACTGCTCTCCTCGCAGTTCGGCGACAACGTCCGTACCGGGTACGACGCCGAAGGAATGGACATCCACGTCGCACCAAACGACGACGTGTACGTCTTCTACGTGGCGTGTTGAGTTCGGACTCGGCTCTCGGTCCGTCGCAAACGATACGAAAACGCGGCCGTGACGACTGTTCGATCGAGTCCTCGACCCGCTTCAGGCCGCCGCTTCGAACGCGTCGCGAAACGCCGTCGACTTCTCGCGGACGGTGACCGCCGCCTCCTCGAGGCACTCGAGGGGGTCGGCCCCGCCCTCGGTCTTGATCGTCAGGATCGGCTCGGTCTGGCCGCCCGACTGTTCAGGGTTGACGTCGTAGGTCGCCGCGCTCACGTCGTCGTGTTCGAGCAAGGCGCCCTTGAGTACGTTCATGAAGGTGTGATCCTCGCCGGCGATCTCGATCGAGAGTTCGTCGTCGGTACTCTCGGTGACCCGCAGTTCCATGCTGTATGGGTCCGACCGTCGGCCGCTTGTACCTTTCGAAGCGGCCGTTGTACGGTCGGCCGCGGCCGTCCCACCGCCGCCTCGAGATCGGGGGCGGACGACGCAACGCCGACGGTTCGCCGAAGGCAAATCACTATACGCCCCCGTTCGAACCACGCGATATGGTTTCGGTTGCGGCCCTGTTGACGGTCCTCGTCGCCGCGACGCTGCTCGGGTCGGTCGCGGTCGTCAGGCGACTCCACCGGCCGGCGCGACGCTGGCGCGACCGCCTCCGGTCGCGGTTCGTCCTCGGCGTGCCGTGGGGCTCGCTGCTCGTGATCGCCGTCGTTCTCGCGGTCTATCTGTTCGTCCAGGGCGGGATCACGGACTTCGACGACCCGGTGACGATCCCCTTCCGGACGTGGTCGTATTTCTACCCGCTGGGGATGGTCACGGCGTCGTTCTCCCACGCGGGGCCGAGTCACCTGATCGGCAATCTGGCCGGGACGATCGTCGTCGCACCGCTCGCCGAGTACGCCTGGGGTCACTATCCGACCGACGGCAACGCGGCGGCCGATGCCGCCGCGGGACGGGCCGGCTCGCTGTACCGGAACCCGCGAGTCCGGGCCTTCGTCTGCTTTCCCCTGGCCGTCATCGCGGTCGGATTGGCAACGAGCCTGTTCGCGCTCGGCCCCGTGATCGGCTTCTCGGGCGTGGTCTTTGCCTTCGCCGGCTTCGCTATCGTTCACTACCCGATCGTGACGATCGTCGCCACGCTCGGCATTCAGGGTGCAATTTTGCGCCTCTACTCCGCACTGCAGAACCCGATCTACGTCTACACCGCCCAACCCAGTCCGCCGTCGGCACCGTCGTGGGCCGGCATCGCGATTCAGGGCCACGCACTGGGGCTTTTCATCGGGTTCGTCCTCGGGATCGTTCTGCTCGAGCGACGGGGACGACGCCCGGACCCGCTGCGGCTCTGGCTGGCCGTCCTCCTGTTCGGCTTCGCGAAGGGGCTGTGGGCGATCTACTGGTTCGGGGGTGAGAACACGTATCTCCTCTATCAGGGACCGGGCGTGGTCGTCGTGGCCGTCCTCGCACTGGTCGTCACCCTGGCGATCACCGCCTCCGAGCGGCCGGCGGTCCCGGAGCGCCTCGCGGGGCTACTCTCCGGATCGAGGGGGGCGACCGTGACGGCGGACGGCAACCGCGCGATCGACCGGCCCCTCGAGTTGGCCCGCGCCGACGACGGCGACGACCGGCCCGGTAACGACCGCCTCGAGCGGGTTCGCGAACTCGCCGGCGGTACCCGGGACCGAGCGGCTGACGGCGGCTCGCTGGCGGCGCTGTCCCGAAAGCAGGTGGCCGTCCTCGCGGTGGTCGGCGTCCTCGCGCTGTTGGCCGGCGTCGCCGTCCCCGCCAACTTCCTCGTCGTCGAGGACGCGAGCGCGACCACCGACACGGCCGTTCGGATCGAGGACTACACGGTCGAGTACGTCGAGGGCGTCCCCAACGGGCTCGTCTCGGGGATCGGCATCGAGGCTATCGAGAGCGACGAGGGCCTCGAGTCGAGCGGGGTGATCGTCGCCAGCGAGCGCCGTCAGGTGTGGCTCGAGGCGGTCAGCGCCCAGCGGCTCTCGGCTACCGGCGAGGAGACCGTCTACGTCGGCGGGGCCGGCTGGCGGGAAGCCGTCCACGTCGAGCGGGCCGGCTGGGAACCGGTCGGCAACGACACGGTCTATCAGGTCTGGCTTCGGCCCGACGGCGGGGAGCGGCGACTCGCTCACGAATCCAACGACTCGCGGGCCGAAGCCCGGATCGCCGGCCGAAACGTGACCGTCGGCTCGGACGGCGGCGAGTTCGTCCTCTCAGTGACCGCGGACGGAACGGAGCCCGCCACGACGGCGATTCCGGCCGCGAACGAGACGGCGACGGCGGGCGGGCTGACGTTCGAACGCGAGAACGAGACGGTTTACGCGGCGGCCGACGGAACGCGGGTCGCCATCGCCAGCGAGGAGACGTACAACGGCTACTGATCTCTCCCTCTGCGGTGGCGCGCGCTGGGCCGCGGTGAACCACCGGTGAACCGCGGGTCGACACTGCGCGAGGGATGAACGAGCGACGAACGGAGCGAGTGAATCGGCTGGGGAGGGCGTGGAAATTCCGTGTTGCCAGTATGAGAGCGGTGCCCGTTCCGGGTTCGGTATCCGCCGACCAAACGACAGTTCGTTTCCCTTTCGCGGCAGCGATGACCGCGACCGCGGCGACCGATTACGCTCGAGACGACCACTCGATCCGGAAGACCTCGGCCTCGAGCGTCGCCTCGGCCTCGGTGTGGAACTCGAACTGATTCGAAATCGGAAACTCGGCCCGGAACGCGTGGGTCACCTCGCCGCCGGCGTCCGCGGCGTAGGACTCGACGAACTCCTGGCTCCCTTCGTTGTGGATCGTATACGAGACCGCGGCGATCTCGCTGGCCGTCTCGAGGAACTCCCGGTCCGCGTGACGATTCCCCCGCTGGGCACCGAAGGGCGGATTCGAGAGGACGGTCGCCCCGGTCGTCGCGAACGGATGCCGGCTCACGTCCCCCCGGAGCCACTCGATGGCTCGATCGTTGCCGTCGGCGGCTCCCTCGCCCTCGAGCGCGGTCCGTTCGTTCTCCCGGGCCAGCGCGAGCGCGTCCGGATCGACGTCGATCCCCGCGACCCGGTCGGCACCGGCCAGCGACGCCGCGATCGCGAGCATTCCGGTGCCGGTCCCCAGATCGATCACCGGCCGCTCGAGATCGTTCTGGAGCCCGGCGAGATGGCAGAGGTGGGCAGCCAGCTCCGCCGGGGTGAGATACTGCTCGAGGGCGGGCGAAGGGTCGGCGAAGTCCGCGAGCGACTCGAGCCGACGGGCGAGCGTCCGCCGTGACGGGCCGGCCATTTATTCCGCGAGCGAGAGCGAGCCCTCGAGATCGAAGGCGAGCCCCTCTCGATCGGCGCGTTCGGCACAGGCTGCGAGCGCGGGCCGGACCTTCTCCGGGTCGGCGACATCGCCGACGCTGACGGTCACCGTGCCGACGCCGAGGAAGGACCCGGCCCGGACGTAGCCCCGGATCCGATCCACCTCCTCCTGGGTCGCCAGCGAGCAGTCCGCGTCGAAACACGCCTCGACGATCAGTTCGGCCGGCACCATCCCCTCGGCGGTCAGGGTGGCCTTGAGATCGCGGAGGTACTCGGGGGCGGTCGACTCGAGGGTCGCGGCCTCGAGGGAGACGGGAGTCGCATCGGCGGGTTGACAGCGTTCGACTGCGGGGTTGGGGGACGTCGTACTCATTACACACTAATACATAGACTGCATACAAAAAGCTTTCTGGATGCGTAGTAGTAATACACGGTCGCAGACTGGCCCGGTATCGTCACAGTGTGACGGCGGCCGCGGCCGCTTTGTCCAGCGGGCACCTCGACGTCTCTGTTTCGCGAGAGGTTCGAATAGAGTTAAGACAGGCCCGTGAAAGTATCAGGTATGGACGACTGTCCACGGTGTGGGGGAGCGATCGAGGAACTCTCACTCGGCGACGCGTCTACGGTCACGTGTCCCCACTGTGGGTTCGCCGACGTTCCCGTCGAACACCAACCGGTCGGCGAGGACCCCGAATCCTGGCGGGACGCGTTCAACCGCTTCTACGAGGAGTAGCGACTCGAGTCGGGACTGCTCGACCGCGTCGCCGAAAAAATCGACTGTGGGGTGTCGCTATTCGTTCGCAGCCGCCGCTTCCGCTTCCTCGTCGCCACCGTCGTCGTGATCGACGTCCTCGTCGGAACGGGCCGCGACCAGACCACCGCGAGCGACGCTGTACAGCGGTTCGTTCGCGTGCGTGACGCCGCTGATCGAGAACGGAATGTTCGCCTCCTCGAGGTGGTCCTTGAACAGGGCCTCGAAGCCGCTCGGGCTGGAGGTCCCGCCGGTGACGACGACGGGAACGTCGAGGCCTTCCTCGACGTCTTCCTCGTCGACTTCCTTGACGATGTTCTCGATGACGTAGTCGAGCAGGTTCTCGTAGTAAATCGAGAGCGCCCCCTCGACGCCACCGACATCGGTCGTGAAGTCGAGTTCGAAGTCGTCTTCCTTGATCGAGGTGACCTTGTCCACGGGCGTGCCCGTTGCGCGAGCGGCCTGCTCGTCGACCCAGTCGCCACCGCGGGCCACCGAGAACTTCATGACCGGCACCGCGTAGTAGGCCAGACAGACGTTCGTCATCCCGGCACCGAACGAGATCCCGAGACCGGTGAAGTTGTTGTCCGCGAGTTCGGAGTAGATGACGGACATCCCCTCGTTGATGGGCTCGGCGTCGTAGCCCATGTCGTCGAGGAAGGACTCGATCGTCTTCTGGTGGTACAGCGTCGAGAGGTCCGAGTCGATCGGGTCCGCGGGCGTCGAGAAGTAGAGCTTCTCGTCCGGATACGCGGGCTCGCCGACGACCTGCTCGATGATGAGTTTCATCATCGGGATCGCGCTCTGCTCGTCGTTCGAGAGGATCCCGTGTTTCATCGGCCGACGGGTCTCCTTGTTGAAGATGTTCGCGAAGTTCAGGGCGTCGTCGCCGACGACGTAGACCTTGTCGTCCTTGCGAATGTGGAGGACTTCGCTTCGCGAGAGCATCTGCTCGGCCATGTCCGAGTACTCGATCTCGACGAAGGAGTTACGCTGTTGCACGAAAACCGTGTCGTTCCCATCCTGTTGTGCTGACAGGATGTTCATCGTACCGACGTCCAGGCCTTTGGCCATGTGTGGGGAAGGCCACCGACGGATTATAAATCTATGTGCATTAATTCCTCTCTTTACCGGCACCGAAGTAAGAATTAATTACTGCTGCACGGTCGCGTTAATCCCGTTTTACCAGCGAACGAACCCGATTCAGCAACCCTTCGAAGGGCTTTGTGACGCGTTCGGTGGCGCTTTCCTCGTCGGCCGTCGCGAGTTCCTCCGCGCGTTGCTGTTCGCGCAGTTCCTTGAGTTTCGCCGTCTGGTCGTCGACCGTCGAACTCGAGGTGGTCTGTTTCGTTTCGCCGCCTTTCAGCCCTTTGAGACCGGCGACCTGCTGGTCGACGCCCGAGGAACGGGTCGTCGTGGTCCCGGCGTCGGTGTCGATCTCGACATCGCCGAGATCGTCGCTCGAGAAGTTCAGTCGCTTGTGTTCGGTCTTCTCGACACCGCCCCACGAGAGTTCGACGCCCTCCATCGCGTCGTCGATGTCCTGCTGGATCTCGTCGTCGGTCAGTTCCGGTTCATCGTCGTCGTCGTCGGCCTCGACCGCGACGGCGTCGGCCTGCTGTGCCATATCGAGGTAGTGGGCGATCAGGGCCGCCCCGGTCGAGGCGGTGATCGCAGCCAGCCCGACGGCGTAGGTGGCGATGATCGGGACGGTGTAGTCGTTGCCGTACCCGTTCCAGTCGCCGGGGTAGGCCACGAGGAAGCCGAGTATCGCTGCGATGGTCACGGCGACGCCGGCGATAGAGGCGTACTGCATCCGCCGCTCCGAGGGTAACAGGACGACGATACCGAGCATCGTCACGGGAAGGGCCGTCATCGCGAGCGCGTACGCGGGGCCGACCCACGCGACGTAACCCGCGGTGCGGGCGTCGTAGGTGTTCCCCCACAGGAAAAGCAGCAGTCCGACGAGTGCGAGTCCGATTCCACCGAGGAACAATCCGAATCCAACGTAAACGTCGGTCCGGTCCTCCGGTTCACCGATGTATCGACGATAGAGGTCGAAGAGATAGCCGTCTGTGGCCTGTTCCGCTGCCATTAACCCCCTGTTTACGCTCCAGTACTATGACTGTTGGGACGGAAAACGAAGTCGGCAGGACCGTCATCCCGGCCGATCGGCCGACACGATCGCTCTCGAGGGCGTCCCGGTTGGATACACGCCGACACATGTAAATAGTATTGGTTTTATCCATAGTTTGATATCCAAGCCGGCAGCAGAGAACGAGAGTAATGATTGACGCACAGCGAACCGTTCTCGTCGCGGCCACCGACCCCGACGCGGTCGCCGAGTACCGCTCGTGGCTCACGGGGGCGTACCGGGTCGAGACGACGACCGATGGGTCCGACGCGCTCGCGCGACTCGAGGCCGTCGACGTGGCCCTGATCGGACGGGATCTGCGAACGGCCGACGGAACTGTCGTCGCGCGAGCCGTCGAACGCAGGGGCGCGGGATACGCGATGGCGATACTTCGCAGGGACGACGAGCCCGACCGTGACCGCACGGCGGCCGTCGAACTCACCGAACCGGTTTCGAACGCCACACTGTGTGAGACCGTCGATCGACTGCTGCGTCGGGTCTGCTATGACGAGCTGATCGACGAATGCGCGGCTCTCGCGGCCGGCGACGCTCCCGAGAATGCCGGGACCGACACCGGCCGCGACACATCGGACGAGAACCGTCTCGAGGAACTGCTCGGGACGGTGGACGCGTTGCTCGATGGCTTCGACGGCGAGGACTTCCGGGCCGCGTTCGGGACCTGCACGTACGGCGAGCCCGCTCGATCCGAGGGGGTCCGCGAGCGGTCGTAAGCCGGTCCACCAGAAGCGTCGGCGTTATACGTTCGTGGGCGCAAGCAGTGCTAATGAGTCAGGAGTCGGAGTACACTGAAGGGGACCTCCGGAACACCGGAATGCAGCTCAAGCACGACCGGGAGTGGGACTACGAACTCGAGACGATCGTCGACGCGATCGAGGAGCGAGACGCCACGAAGGTCGGCCTGCAGTTCCCCGAGGGACTGAAACGACGAGGGCCGTCCGTCGCCGACGACCTCCGGGAGCTGGCCGACGACGACGTGACGTTCATGCTCTCGGGCCAGCCCTGTTACGGTGCCTGCGACCTCGACACCTATCTGATGAAACGCACCGACGTGTTCGTTCACTTCGGCCACTCGCCGATGAAGGACACGGACAAGGTGATCTACGTGCCGCTGTTCTCGAACGTCGAGGTCACGCCGATCATGGAGGACGCGCTCGACACCCTCGAGCCGCCGGAAGAGACCGAAGACGTCGGTCTCGTGACGACCGCCCAGCACATGAATCGCTACGAGGAGATGGCTGCCTTCCTCGAGGAACGGGGTTATGAGGTCCACAGCCGCCGCGGCGACGATCGGCTGACCCACGAGGGACAGGTCCTGGGATGTAACTACGCGAGCGCGGACGTCCCTGCGGATCAGGTCCTCTACGTCGGCGGCGGCAAGTTCCACCCGCTCGGATTGGCGATGGAGTATCCCGACAAGCACGTTGTCATCGCCGACCCCGTCAACAACGTCGTCACCGTCGCCGACACGGAGAAGTTCATGAAACAGCGCTACGGTGCCGTCCACCGCGCGATGGACGCCGAGAAGTGGGGCGTCATCTTCTGTACCAAGATCGGGCAGGGCCGCTGGGAGCAGGCCCAGGAGATCCTCGAGGATAACGACGACGCCTACCTCATCACGATGGACGAGGTGACGCCGGACCGCCTGCGGAACTTCGACATGGACGCGTTCGTCAACACCGGCTGTCCGCGGATCACGACCGACGACGGCCCGCAGTTCCACAAGCCGATGCTCACGCCCGGCGAGTACGAGATCGCGGTCGGCAACAAGCCCCTGGACGAACTCTCCTTCGACACGTTCCACGGCACCTGGTAACGCTTTTTCCTCTGTCTCCGTACATCGTCGGCGTGTTTCAGGCTCGTCTGACAATACTGTGTGATAGACATTCGTTTTGCTATCTTCGAAAAAGATCGCTACGTACAGCACTAAATAGCAGTATCTGGTAGAATGTAAAGCAAAGTGGCCATAATGAGGGACTGATTCCAAATCTGTTTGGAAGCACCCTTTTGCCCGTTAGTCCCCGACCAGTAGTCGATGAGTAACTCAGCCTCGAGCGGATCCGCGGCCGCCGGTCACACCGATCGCTTCGCCGCCCTCGCCGACGCTCGTCGACGAACGCTCCTCCGGCTCGTTCACGAGCGATCGCCGGACGGGATCGGGAAAGACGACCTTGCGGCCGAGTTCGCGGCGGTAACAGCGGATACACGCCGCCACGACGTCTCGGCGGACGACCAGCAGCGGGCGCTCGCCGAACTCCACCACAAGCTGCTCCCGCGGCTGATGGACGCGGGACTGCTCGAGACGGACGACGACGTCGTTCGGGTCCCCGACGAGCAACTGCTGGACGACACCGTGTTCGCGGAAGCGCTCTCGGGCTCGAACCGCGACCTCGAGGCGACCACCCTCGATGCCCTCTTCGAGGCCCTCGCCGACGAACGCAGGCGACGGACCCTCGCGATACTCGGCGATCGGTACCAGCCCGTCACGACGGCGGCGCTCGCTCGAGCCGTGGCGGCCGCGGAGGCCGACGCAGTCGGGCACGAGGTAACACAGGACCGCGTCGACGAGGTCCGTACCGCCCTCGTTCACGTCCACCTGCCGCTGTTGCACGAGGCCACGCTGATCGGCTACGACGACGAGTCGGGTCGGGTCTCCTACGAGGGCCATCCGCGCGTTCGCACCGAGTGGGTTCGATCCACCGACGGGACGCCGGCGATCGAAACCGCCAGTACCGACGCCGATGCGGCGCCGGACGCCCGCCGCTCGCCGTTCCCGCTCTAACCGTGTCCGATCACGTCCGCCGATACCCCGCCCGTCCGTCTCTCTGACTGTCTCTCGCGGTCGTCGAACCCGATCCGATAGCGGACGCTCCATCGGCCGAGACGACAACACTTACCGGGTCGCTGTCCGCATCCTCGAGTATGATCGAAAGCGACTGGGGCGACTGGCTCGTTCGCGACGTCGCGGACGCGACCCCCGACGGCGTGGCGATCTGGTATCTCGGCTGTAACGGCTTCGTTCTGAAAGGCAGCGAGGGAACGACGGTCTTCATCGACCCCTATCTCGGCCTAGGGGATCCGCCACGGACGATCCGGATGATTCCGGTCCCGTTCGACCCCGCGGACGTCGCGGCCGCCGACGCCGTCCTCGCGACCCACGAACACACCGACCACGTCCACGGGCCGAGTCAGGCCCCGATCCTCGAGACCACGGACGCGACCTTCTACGGCCCGGATGACAGCGTCGCCGTCGCACGCGAGGAGGAGGCCTGGACGGACGACTGGGACGTTTCGGACGAGCAACTGACCGAAGTCGCCGAGGGCGACACGCTCGAGATCGGTGAGTTCACCGTCCACGTCGAGGTGGCAAACGACCCCGACGCGACCCACCCCGTGAGCTACGTGATCGACCACGACGCGGGCACCTTCTTCCACGGCGGCGATACGAAACCGACCGACGAGTTCGAACGCCTCGGCGACGAGTACGATATCGACCTCGCGGCGCTCGCTTTCGGCACCGTCGGCCGAATTCCGGACAAGCAGACCCGCGAGCCGAAACGGACCCGCTGGTACAACGACGAGAACCAGCTCATCGAGTGCGCCGCCGCCATCGATGCCGACCGGTTGCTCCCGAGCCACTGGGACATGTGGAAGGGGCTGACCGCCGACCCGACGACGCTGCACCACCACGCCCGAAGCTTCGACTCCCCACGGGACCTCGAGATCGTCGAGATCGGCGATCGCGTCGACCTCTGAGCTGGGGAAACCAGTCGTCGGACCGTCCGCACGTTTTATAATAATGGTATGGTAACGTTGGTCTCATATGAGTAGCACCGCCGATACGGACGACGTGATCGAGGTCAGTGCCGATGGGGTAACCGTCCGGAAGACGTTCGCAGCGGACGAGTTCCCCGTCCCCGCGATCCGGTTCGAGATCGAATCGGACCGTGACGAGCCGGTCACGTTCCAACTCTCCGAGGACATCCCCGAATCGTTCCCGATGGACAAGGTCGGGTTCCATCCCGACTACCACAGCGACGACTGGACAGCCTATCAGGACCACCACGTCGAGTTCACGGCCACCCTCGAGCCCGACGAGACGCTCCTGACTGTCTACGGTATCCAACTCGAGGACGAGAGCCGCGCGACGGCGTTTCTCGGGGAGCCCGCGATCGCCGATCTCAGCGCCCGCGACGACGCCGCCGACACGGCCGACGAGGTCGACGACGAAGTCATCGGCAACATCGTCTCGGAGGACCGCAATCAGGCCGTCAAGGACATGATCTCCGGCGATTCCGACTCGGTACCGGGACTCGAGGACGAAGCGGAGAACGTGGCCGACGAGACGACCACAACGGCCGCCGAAACCGACGCCGAATCCGCCGACGCCGAGGCGGAGGACGACGAGTCGGCGGGGCTAGACCTCGACCTCGAGAACGTCGATCCCGAGCCGGAGACGGCCGATGTTGACGATGACGAGGAGACGGAGGAAACGCCGGATATCGATCTCGGCTTCGACGACGAGGAGATCCCCGAGCCCGACGAGGACACGGCTGCTGACGACGATGCCGGCCTTTCGATCGGGGCCGACGAGGGCGGGATCGAGATAGGGACCGACGAGGACCTCGAGATCGATAGCAAGGCGGACGAAGACGATGCGGCGGACGGATCGGACGAGCCCAGCGTCGATCTCGATCTCGGCGACGAGGCCGACGACTCGAGCCCTGCGGCCGACACCGCGACCGAAGCGGCTGCCGAAGCCGACGACGAGACGCCAGTCGACGACGACGCCGCGATCGAACTCGACATCGACGACGATGCCGACGAAGGCGACGCTGACGATGTGGCCGAGGAAGACGATGCCGGCGACGCGCCCGAAATCGATCTGGCGGCGGACGATGCTGACCCGTCCGAGCCCGACGTTGCGACCGAAGCCGACGAGACGGCGAGTGACGACGGCGACGAAGCCACGGCCGCCGAGGAATCCGACGACGCGCTCGAGGCGTCGGCGGAAGCCGACGCGGAACCGGACTCCGAAGCGGCCGACGACGAATCCCTTGCTGAGTCCGACGCTGAAACCACTGCCGACAGTGACCTCGAGGCGGACACGGATGAGGAACCCGACGGCGAAGCGACCGACGACACCGATCTCGAGGCGGAGTCCCAGCCGGAGCCCGATACGCAGCCGGCCACCGAATCCGAGCCCGAGGTCGACGCCGACTCGACAGCCGATGAGACCGGTGTGACAGCCGGGATCGAAGACGAGCCACCGGTCGAGGACGCCGCCGCGACGGCCGACGCCGCCCCGAATCCGGCACCGGAGTTCACCGGCTCCGTCGCCACCCGGCTCGCGACCGAGATCCGCGAAGGCAACGTCGACGACGACGATCTCGAGGCGATCCGTGCCGAACTCGACGTCGAGCCCACGGGTGCCGAGATCGCGAAAGTCGATCACCTCCAGTCCCGCGTCGAGGAAGTGGCCGCCTACACCGACGCCCTCGAGACGTTCCTCGAGGAGAACGGGACGGGGGCACAGCTCATCGAGGATCTCCAGTCCGATCTCGAAGCACTGGAAGCCGAGATCGAGTCCGTCGACGACCGACTCGAGGGGACCACCTCGCGGGTCGACGAGGTCGCCGCGGACGTCGACGATCTCAGCGACTGGAACGGCGATCTCCAGTCGGAGGTAAACGCCGTCGACGACGACGTCGAGGGCCTCGAGGCCGACCTCGCGGACGTGGAAGCCGACGTCGAGTCCGTCGACGACGAGGTCGAGACGGTTGCGGGCGATCTCGAAACCGTGGAGGACGACGTGGAATCAATCGAGGACGATGTCGAGGAGCTTGAAGACGATGTCGACGGGGTCGAGGATGACGTGGAGTCAGTCGAAGACGACGTCGAGGATCTCGAGGACGATATCGAGGACCTCGCGGACGACGTCGAGACGGTGCGCGCGGACGTGACCGACATTCAGGAGTGGCGCGACCAGCTCGGGTCGATGTTCTCGGACTGACGGCGTCTCGCCTCGGAAACACAACTCGTTTATCCGTCGCCGGTCGACAGTCGCTCGATGGGCGAGACGATACCGATCGCTGTGCCGCGAAAGGGACGACCACTCGAGTCGGTACTGGACCGGCTGGCCGACCGGCTCGACGTTCCCGACCTCGCGGACGATATCACGTCGACGCTTCGCCACGAAAAGGCGCTCACGAAGGGGACGATCGACCCCGACGAGGAGGACGTTTACCATCGTCTCGCCGCCTACAGCACCGTCGACGATCCGACCGCGCCCGAATACACGCTCTTGCGTGACGACCGCGCCGGCAAGCCCCGTCGGATCGTCTTCGATAGCGTCACGATCCCGCTTTCCCACGTCGAGAGCGCACCCGACGGCGCGGCGATCCAACTCGTGGGTCGCGAGGAACCGTTCCGGTCGCTCCGGACTCACGAGTTCGCCCTCGGGTTCGACAGCGCCGATCTGGTCCTCGAGGAGGTCGTCGAACTCCGAGCGGAGCCGCTGAACCGGATCGCCGACATCAACGCCCGGATCAACCCCTCGGATACCGACGTGCAGGTCGTCACCGGAATGGGCGATACCGTCTATCATACGCTGCTGGCGACGCCCGAAGTCGCACCGTCCGAAGGCTCGCTCGATCGGGACTTCCTCGAGGCGTACCAAGGACCGCTCTGTATCGAACCGCGATACGAACGGCTCGTCCAGGCAGTGCTTGGAACCCGAGCGCTCGAGGGCATCGAGTTTCGCTACCCGGAAGAGGGTCGCGAAGAGGAGGCGGCGATCGCGGAGACGGGCCTCGGCGTCTACCTGACCGTGACCGGCTCGACCGCACGCGATCACGGCCTCCTGCTCGGCGAGCAGCTATTCCCCAGCGAAACCGTGTTGCTGGAAAACACCGCGGAGACGACCGAAACGGTCGCGTTCGTCCGCTCGTTGTTGAACGGCGGCGACCTCGAGACCGAACTCGCCGTCGGTCACTAAATCGGAGCCGGCCACGTTACTCGGCGCCGATCTGAGAGCGCTCGAGCCGTCGCTACACGGAAGCCGACGGCTCGATGGCGGCGACTGGCTGTTCGATTGGTGAGTGGGTCGTCGTTTCGAACGGTCGGGGACAATTAGTATAGCGATATAGGATTCATGAGTCGGCTATGCAACACAGATCTTGAGTCAGCCCGGAGTAAACAGAGCCGGAACGAGTGGAGACGCGAGTGAAAACGGTGTATCGTCATCCGCCGCGAGCGTCGATGTGACCCGTCAAACGCGTCGCACTGACAGTCACTGCGTCACCGTGTAGATACTGTCGAGGTACGTCTCGCGGACCCGATCGCCCCAGTTGTGGGTGTAGGTGTCGATCACGTCGCCGGCGACGTCGCCCCGGAGATACTGGACGATCCCCCGGTCGCCGGTCCGGTCCCGCAGGTGGGTCGTGAAGAAATGCCGGAAGTAGTGTGGCGTCACGTTCTCCTCGGTACCGCCGCCGGTTCGGTACCAGCCTCGTTCTCGAGCGTGTTTCTCGACGAGATAGCGGACGTCCGACGGCGTGAGCCGCTGGCCCCAGGAATCGCGAGTGTCGAGAAAGAGCGGTCGCGCCGGCGAGACCGCGTCCGGTCGGATCGCCAGCCACTCACACAGGACCCGGCGAAGTTCCTCGTCGACGGGGACGACCGTCTCGCGCTTTCGCTTGTTCGAGGCCGTCCGCTCCTCGCCGTTGACCGTGGTGCCGCGGGCCGGCTCCGACGACACGAACAGCGACGCCGGCCGCTGCTCGAGGCCGACCCGCGGGGTCCACTCGAGGTCGACTGGGGGCGTCTCGAGGTGGAGATCCCGCAGATCGAGGTTACACAGCTCGCCGACTCGCATCCCGGTCTTCAACAGCGTGACGACGACGGCCCGCTCGAGCGGGTGGGTGATCCCGTCGACGAACGACCGCATTTCGGCGATCGAGATGTCCCGCCGCGTGGGGTTCGTCTCGATCGATTCGGACAGCTCCTCCATGACCAGTGCCATCGGGTTGTCGTCGAAGACACCGACGCGGGTCATGTACTCGTAAAACCGGTTGAGATAGGAGGCGTAGGTCGCGATCGTACTGGATTCGAACTCGCCGCGCAGCGAGTGAATCCAGGCCATACACTCCCGACGCCCCGCCGCGCCGGTCGCATCGGTATCGAACCGCTCGACGAGGAAGGACTCGAACCGGCGCAACACCCGGTCGTAGGCCTCGAGAGTACGCTCGCTCTTGCCGTGATACCGTTGGTCGTCGAGGAAGTACGCGATGGGGTCGGTCACGTCCTCGGGGACCTCGGCGGTCGGCTCAGTCGCCATCGCCATCACCGTCGACGACCGTGTATCCGCCGTGGCGACCGCTGTATCGAATCCGGTTGTCCGCCTGTAACTCCTCGAGGGTCTCGTCCAGTCGCGACTCGATGTCGTCGGCGACTGCCTCGAGCAGTTCGTCCCAGGAGTACGTGTCGGATTCCAGTAATTCGAGGACCTGTGTTTCGAGGGCGTTACCCCCAGGGTCAGAGCCGGATGAACCGGGTTCCGCTGTGGCGTTCGGCTCGGGGTCGAACCCCTTTCGTCCGGCCTGGACCATGGTCCGGACGAACTCACTCTGGCTCATATCGAGGTCGTCGGCGTGGGATCGCCACTCCGATTTCTGGTAGGCCGGGACGTAGGTCTTGACAGCAGCCCGAGACGAGTCCGTCGAATCACCCATACCCCACCCGTCAGACGCCGCGACCTTCAATCTACCCATTATTAGAGCTAAGTGAATTTATCTCGATCTATACCACCCAACTTGGCCGAAACGTGTCCCCATGAGTCCTGATTAAAAGACCTACTGGTCCTATGAATCAGTATCATTGAATGGTGAACGTAGTGACAGAGATTAAGATAAAAATAGATGGGGAAGTCGGACGAGACGATGTCCGTCTTGCGGCAACTGGGTGAAACGCCGCTCCGGCCACGGTTGGAGACCCTCCCCAAGCAGGACCGATCAGTATCGAATAGGCTCAGGTCCAGAACGCCGCCCCCCCTCGAGGACACTCTAACTACCGCGATCGATCGGCCCGGGCGTCGGTTTGCTCGCTCGAGTCACGGCCTCGGCTCGAGGGCCCGTGTCACTCGGACGATCCTGTAACGATCATCGCGAAGTCAGCACCGATCGTTCGGTCGTCTCGAGGATGGGCGAGGTGAACCCGATCGAAAGTCGCTCGTCGTCACGCGGTGGTCGTTCACTCCTTCGCCGTTTGCGGTGGTTTCGGTCCGCGACACTGTCTCGGGCAGTTCTCACCGCGGGTCGATATCGCTCATTGCTCGACTGGTACTGACGGGACTCACTGCCGTCCCCGCAGTCGGGGACATGGCTGACGACGAGTACTCTTCCTGAAGACCTCTCATCGGTGTTGAGTTGCGCTACGACAGTCGATTTACGGCCTGAATCGTCGTTTTCCTCACCAGCTACGTCCTCTATCTTCTTTCTCTCGCTCCGCTTAGAACGCTACTGAGCCGTTTCACGTCGTTCCGGAGTCCGCCGTCGACTCTCGGTTTCTATCGCCCTCGTGGTCGAGTGCCCTTGGAGAAGGGGTCCGTCTCGGGCGGGCGGACGCTCGTGTTGTGTGGTGGGCCGGACGGTGCGTGCCGCCAGGTGATAAATAATATATCGCTATATCCATCCTGGTTGCTGAAGCCGGGCATGCCACGACTGATCCCTTGGATTGAACAGCGGGAGCTGTCTCCTCGTCGCGGCATACGGGGAACCGCAGTGGAACACAAACTCTATTTGACAGTAGCAATATGTTATTGGTATGCCATCACCGATTCATCCCCCGCCCGCACAACCGGGAGATACGGTTGCGATACTTGCGCCCTCGTCGATGGTCGCCAGCCAAGACTGTATCGATATTGCAGTAGAGCGTCTCCGCTCCCGATTTGACCTCGAGCCGGTTCTCTACGAAACTGCACAGCAGAACGGGGAATACCTCCGCGAGCATCCACGAGAACGAGCCGCCGACGTTATGCGCGCCTTCGAAGATCCGGACATAAGCGCGGCGATTGCCGTCTTCGGTGGAGATGACCAACTTCGGATCCTGAAACACCTCGACCCGGATATTCTCCGAGAAAATCCAACTCGGTTTTTCGGATACAGTGACAACTGCAACCTCTCGTTGTATCTGTGGAATCTAGGAATCGTCTCCTATTCAGGTGGGCAAGTGATGCCCGACCTTGCCTGTGACCCGGAACTGCATTCGTACACTGCGGAGTATCTTCGCCGTGCGTTCTTCGAGGAGCGACTGGGAGAACTCCACCCGGCATCCGAATGGAGTGACCGTTTCTATGACTTTGACACGGGCGAGCCGCGTGAGTGGTTCGACAACCATGGCTGGGAATGGTATGGCCCGAGTACGACAGTCGAAGGGCGACTATGGGGCGGCTGTTTCGAAATCATCAGTTGGCACCTTCAGACGGAACGATACGTACCGGAGACTAGTGACCTAGAGGGTGCTGTTCTCGTACTGGAAACTGCCGACGATGCACCGGATGCCGAGCGGATCGGATGGACGCTCATGTGCATGGGTGAGCGCGGATTGCTCCAGCAGTTCGATGCGGTCCTAGTTGGACGGCCTGCAACGTTTGCCGCCGACGTGAATCGGGAAGAATACTGTGCGGCACAGCGAGAGGCGATACTCGAACAAATCGAACGATATAATCCGGGTATTCCGCTTGTCTTCGGTCTCGATTACGGTCACACGGACCCGTGTATTCCGCTTCCGCTTGGAGCAGACGTGACCGTTGATGCAACGAAGGAGCGGATCTCCGTTTGATTATGAGCGTGCTACCGATCGTCGTTGGACTCCGGTGACGGGTCCTCGTCGCTCGAGTCACCGTCGTCGGCCTCCCGGAACCACTGGCCGACCGTCCGCTGGCGCTTGCGTGCCCGCAGCCGTTCCTGCAACCGTTCCTCGAGGTCGGCCTGTAGCTCGAGGCCCCGTTGGTCGTCGATGTCGTGGGCGGTCGCGGCCCGGCCGAGCAGCGAGGCCGAACTCGCGGTGTCGGCGGTGACGCTGGCGAGGTTCCGCCGGCGCTGGAAGATCGTTGCCTGGTGGAGGACGGCCTGGACCCGGTAGTAGGGGACGACTTTCGTGGTTCGCCGCCAGAAGCCGGCTCGTGTGAGGAAGTACCGGTCGCCGACCTGATAGCCCCGGCTGGTCCACTTCAGGTGAGCAGCCAGCGGAACCAGCACCGTGATGGCGGCCAGCAGGTACCACCGGTCGACGACTCCCGTGTACCGCGCCACCAGCGCCGCGGTCCCGACGACGGCGGCGACGACGAGCAGGTACCGGACCGCGTACCGCTCGCGCGCACGGCGGGGCGGCGACTCGAGGTCGGCCGGGCCGAACGGTTCGATCGCGCGTGCGAGTTCGTTTACCCGGTCGGCGTCGGCAAGCGGGATCGCGGACTCGGTGCCCCTGGAGTCGGACTGACCGGGCGCGTAGCCGGCCGTCTCGACGCTGAGGGCGGCGTACCCGAACCAGCGGAACGGAACCGACTTCGAGATCGTCAGCGCCTGAACCTTCTCGAGCGGGATCGTCCCGCTGTAGCGCTGCAAGAGTCCGCGCTCGTAGTAGAGTTCGTCGTCGGCGCGGGTGAGCCGGAACCCGTAGTATCGGGTGAACGTAAGCACCGCGCTGACGACCCAGGCGGCGAGCAGGAACAGGAGGAGGCCCCACACGAGGACGAGCGGACCCGTTTCGGGGCCCGGAAGCCAGCCGATACGATCCCCGGGCAGCAGCGTCGCGGGATCGAAGCCGCTGGCAAAGGACAGCGCGATACCGCCGAGGAGGCTTGCCCCGGGGTCGATGGTGAAGACGCTCAGGATCACGAGTTCTCGCGGGCGAATCTCGAACAGGAGCGTTTCGTCGGGGCCGGCGTCGGACGCCGTAGTGTGGTCGTCCGCCTCGAGGGCGTCGTCGGCCGGTTTGCCCCCGCTCGCGCCACGCCGGAGCTGTCGCCTGAGCCGATGGGCCTCGTCCTCCGAGACGTACTCGAGGCTGACTTCGGTCTGACCGCCGCCGGCGGTCTCGATGTGGACGGCGGCGATGCCGAGGACGCGACCGAGGACGTTCTGTCTGATGTCGACGTTCTGGATCCGACCGAGCGGGAGTTCACGGTCCCGACGCGCGAGGACGCCGGAGGTGACGTCGAACGTATCGTCGGTCAGGTCGTACCGGAACCGCTGGTAGTAGGCGAACTCGTAGACGATGCCGACGACGATCCCGACCGCGACGAGACCGAACACCGACAGGAGATCGATCCCGTTCCCGCCGGGCGAGACGACGACGCCGACGACGAAAAACAGGAAGCCGGTATTGAGACTCCGTGACAGCGAACGGACGGCGACCGACGCGGGATGCAGCGATCTCATACGGCGTCTTCACCCTCGCTCTCGATCGCGAGACCCCGAAGCGACTCCTGAAGCGATTCCGCACGGGCCGGCGTCAGCCCGGGGATCGCGACGTCCGAACTCCGGGAGCCGGCCGTGTAGACCACGACCGTTGCGAGCCCGGTCGTCCGCTCGAGCGGCGAGCGCCGGGAGTCGACGTGCTGGACTCGGACGTAGGGGACGACGGTTCTAACTCGTGTAAAGACGCCGCGCTCGATGTAGAGGTCGTCGTCCCGGAGTTCGAACCGCCAGACACCGTAGCGAAGCCAGGCGACGACGACCCGGAGGACGGCGAGGGCGACGGCGATCGCGACGGCGGCCGGCACGAGGACGTCCGGCGCGCCCGCCCAGAGATCGGTCCGGGTGACCCCGATCGCGGCACCGACGACGATCCCACCGAAGATCGCGGCCCGAACCAGCGCAAGGGCCAGCCAGACGACCCGCACTCGCGGCGTGAGCCGTTCCATACCTATCCTGAGGGGACGACCCGATTAAAACATGGGAAAGCGGCGGTGAGTTTGCAACGACCGAGAGCGTCGGCGAGGGAACGGCGCTGTCGCTGCCCGAAGTGCAGTTCGGCATCGCCGCGACGCGTACGTTCCCTTCCTCGAGGCCGTGGTCGGGAACAGAACTGCAACGGAGATCGTCCTCACGGGCGAGGAGATCGGGCCCGGGGAACGGGGCTCATGAGGGATAAGTATATGACTGACGTTAACATAGATTACATCGAACGATGGGAGGCGACCGTGCCGAACTCGATCCGTTTGCGCTCAGTTCGGCGGTCGACGACCGACCGGTCGATGACGTGTTCCGGCTGCTTGCGTCGCCGACCGCTCGAGCGACGATCGTCTACTGCCACCAGCAGCCATCGCCAGCGGTCGAGGAACTCGCGGACGTGATCGCCGGCGTGGCCGCCAGCGCCGACGGGACGATCGCGTCGCCGGCCGATCGCGACCGGATCAGGATCCAGTTGTACCACGAGACGCTACCGCGGCTCGAGGACATGGGCCTGCTCGCGTTCGACAGGGAGTCCGGCGACGTCACCGAGACGTCGATCCCGGAGTCGATCCTCGACTGTCTCCGGGCCGTCGAGTGATGACGATGCGGTCGCTCCGAGACGCCTTCGAGGCGGTGGATCAACGGTACAAGACCCTCGAGATATACACCGACGACGAGTCGGTCGTGACGGCGCTCCGTCGAGGGTTCGAGACGCGAACCGCCGAGGTGACACATCGTCCGCTGGGGCTACTCGACGGGACCGGCTTCGTGATCGTCCGGGACGCCGAGGGCGCGTTTCGGGGCGCGCTGGGGCTCGAGGGGTTCGAGGCGATCCTCTCGCCGACGGACCATCCGCCGTGGGAGTTGGCCGACGCCGGGCCCGATCCCACTCACCTGTTCGACTTCCTCGAGAACACGCTGTTTGCGTCCGCGACCCGCGAGCAGTTGCTCGCGACCTCCCGCGAGATCGAAGAGCGGGCGTGGCGGGTCGGTGCCGGCCGGCTGTACGCTGGCTTCCAGCGACCGGCGGCGTTGCGGGCCCAGACGGGAGTCTACGAGCAGTTCGGTGCCCGCGACTCGATCGACGTGACGGTGTTTCTGGCGGGGGAGTGGCCGACCCCGCTCGAGGGCGTCTCGGTCGTCACCGGCTCCGGGGAACTCGGCGCGTTCTGGTTCGTCGTCTTCGACGGCGGCGAGGACGGCAGGCACTGCGGTGCCCTGGTCGCCGAAGAACGGGACCCCGGCGAGTACGCCGGCTTCTGGACGTTCGAACCGTCGATCGTTCGCGAACTGATCGACTACCTCGAGACGAGCTACGACGCGTAGGGGCGAGAGCAACTGCGAAGAACAAGGGTGACGTATCGGGGGCAGAGACCGTGGTCGTCCCCGCCATCAGTAGACGAGACGTGAGTCGGTGTCAGTGGGTTGCGGCTCGGACGTCGTCGACGCGATAGAGGTCCTCCTGTAGTCCGTCGCCGTCACAGTCCTCGTTGGGGCACTCGTAGTGCCAGCCGTCCTGGGTCGCCGACCCCTCCTGGAATCGCTCCCCGCATACCTCACAGAGGAGTTGGCCATCTTCGCACGTATCCCGGTGTAACTCGAGGGCAAGCTCGGTCTGAAACGACTGGTTGCAGTTGCGACAGGTGTGCATATTTCGTCTGACGCGAGCCTTCGCCAAAACTGCTTGGGTTCTTTTATTCCGGCGCAGACACCACTGATTCGGCGTCACTGTCCCGATTTGGGGTCGACGGGTCGGGAAGAAAGAACGGTCAGAAGCCGTGTTTACGTAATCTCGAGTTGTCTCTCGGGTGGTAGCTTCACGATGCGACCGTCGCCGTCGTGAGACGAGAGACGAGGGATCCCGCCGGCGGTTCTAGTCGACTCCCTGACTCATAAGTGATCGCCGACGGAACGGGCGAACAATGGAACCGATCGAGATCGCTGCGCGGATCGTGGCCGGACTCGTCCTCATCCTGTTGAACGCATTCTTCGTCGCGGTCGAGTTCGGACTGACTCGCGCCCGGCAGTATCCCGAGTCCGAGTTCGACACACCGTCGCTCCAACTGGCGTGGGAGATGACCGACGACCTCGAGTTCTACCTGACGACCTGTCAGGTCTGGATCTCGGGGACGAGCATCGCGCTCGGGATCGTCGCCGAGCCGGGGCTCGCGGCGCTGTTCGAGCCGCTGTTCGCGAACACGGCGCTGGCGTCCGCGGGCGCCGGTTCGATCCTCGGCTTCCTGCTCATCAACCTCGTTCATCTCACGCACGGCGAGCAGACGCCGACCTATCTGGGCGTCGAACGCTCGAAGCAGGTCTGTCAGTACGGTGCGCGGCCGCTGTACTGGTTCGCCAAAGCTATCGCCCCGCTGATCTGGTTCGGCGACAGTGTCGCCAAGGCGACGCTGGGGCTGTTCGGCGTCGAGATGACGCAGTCGTGGACCGAGGCCGAGGAGGAGGTCATCGAGACGCGTGCCGACCTCCGGAACCGGCTCGGCTCCGTCCTCGAGGAGGGAGACCTCCCGGCCGACCGCCGCGAAGAGGTGATGAACGCGTTCAACATCGGCGAGCGCCCCATCCGCGAGCTAATGATCGACGCCGACGAGATCGTCGCCCTGTCGACGACCGCCGATCTCGCGGAGAACTTCCGGAAGATGGAGGAGCGACCACAGACGCGGTACCCGCTGGTCGGCGACGAACTGACCGACTTCCGCGGGATCGTCTACACGCCGGTCTTCGTGCGCCATCGCGAGGAGTTGGCCGACGACGACATCGACTTCGAGGAACTGGCCGCGCCGCCGATGACGCTCTCGCCCGACACCGACGTCAGCGACGCGATCGACCAGTTCCAGACCGAAAATCAGGAACTCGCTCTGGTCATCGAGGACGGCGAGGTCGTCGGACTGGTCACTGTCACCGACCTGCTCGAGGCAGTAATGGGCGATATCGAGGATCCGCTGGACGAGGCGAATCTCGACCCGGTCGATCGCTGAGACCCGTCTATACCCGCCGGCTGGTCCCGTAACCATGCGACTGCGCGCGGTTGATTTTTGGGCGCCGAACACGAGACGAGGACCGTGTACGACGATATTCTCGTGCCGACCGACGGGAGCGACTCGAGCGCGGCGGCGGTCGAAGAGGCGGTCGCGATCGCCGACGGAACGGCGGCGACAGTTCACGTTCTGTACGTCGTCGACGCGGGGACGGAGATGGCCGGGGCCGGCGAGGGAGCGCTCGCCCCGCAACTGACAAAAACGCTCGAGGATGAGGCCGAGTCGGCCCTCGATGACGCGACGGCGCGGGCCGAGCGCTCGGACGTGACTTACGAACGGCTCACCCGCGAAGGGGTGCCACACGAGGCGATCGCAGCCGTCAGCGCAGAGATCGGGAGCGATCTCGTCGTCATGGGTGCGAGCGGGCGCTCGGGCGTGAAAGAACGGCTCCTCGGGACCACGACCGATCGCGTGGTTCGAACGGTCGACGCGTCGGTACTGATCGCGCGGCCCTGAGCGAGGGCAGCCTGCGGGTCGAAAACGAACTCCCGCCCGTCTAGTCGTCCTGACCGAGGATACCGCGCTGGGCCATCTTCCGGGGATCGAGGACCTCGTCGGCTTCTTCCTCGTCGAGATAGCCCTTCTCGAGGACGACCTCGCGGACGGTCTTGTCCTCCTTGAGCGCGGTCTTGGCGACCTCGCTCGCCTTGTCGTAGCCGATGTGGACGTTCAGCGAGGTGGCCATCGCCATCGACTGCTCGACGCGCTCTTCGCAGTAGGCCTCGTTGGCCTCGAGCTTTCGGACGAAGCGCTCGCCGAAGACCTGGCTCGCGTTCGAGATGAGTTCGGCCGACTCGAGGAAGTTGTGTGCCAGCACGGGCTTGTAGAGGTTGAGGTCGATCTGACCCTCGGCCGCGCCGGCCGAAACTGCGGCGTCGTTGCCGACGACCTGCTTGTGGACCTGGTTGACGGCCTCGGCGACGACCGGGTTGATCTTGCCGGGCATGATCGAGGAGCCGGGCTGGTTCTCCGGCTGTTCGATCTCGCCGAGTCCGTTCCGGGGGCCCGACGCGAGCAGGCGGAGGTCGTTTGCGATCTTGTTCAGCGAGCCGGCGACGGTCCGGAGCGCGCCGTGGGCCTCGCTCATCGCGTCGTGGGCGGCCTGGGCCTCGAAGTGGTTGTCGGCCTCGCGGAACTGGACGCCGGTCTCTTTCGTGATGTACTCGGCGGCGCGGCCGGGGAACTCCTCGTGCGTGTTGAGCCCGGTCCCGGTCGCGGTCCCGCCCAGCGCCAGTTCGCCGAGGTGGTCACGGACCTGGTCGACGCGGGCCAGCCCCTTCTCGACCTGCGTGCGGTAGCCCGAGAACTCCTGCCCGAGCGTGACCGGCGTCGCGTCCTGCAGGTGCGTGCGACCGGTCTTGATCACGTCGTCGAACTCCTCTTCTTTCTCCTCGAGCGCTTCGCGGAGCGTATCAAGCGCCGGAATGACGTCTTTCTCCACCGCCTCGAGGGAGGCGACGTGCATCGCGGTCGGGATGACGTCGTTGCTCGACTGGCCGTAGTTGACGTGGTCGTTGGGGTGGACGACGCGGTCGCCGATCTCCGAGCCCATGATCTCGGCGGCGCGGTTGGCGATGACCTCGTTGGCGTTCATGTTCGAGGAGGTCCCCGAGCCGGTCTGGAAAACGTCGACCGGGAACTGGTCGTCGTGTTCGCCGGCGATGACCTCGTCGGCGGCCTCGATGATCGCCCCGGCGACGTCGTCGTCGACGAGACCGAGGTCGCGGTTGGCCTGCGCGGCGGCCTTCTTGACGACGCCGAGCCCGCGGATGAACCGCCGACTGAACGTGATCCCCGAGATGGGGAAGTTCTGGATCGCACGTTGGGTCTGTGCCCCCCAGTAGGCGTCCGCGGGCACCTGCATCTCGCCGAGACTGTCCTCCTCGAGTCGGTAATCGTCTCCGTCTGCCATACGCGGAGCGTCGGAGCGAGTCACGTAAAATCCACCGAAAGGCCGAGATCGTCCGTCCGGGCGCGCTCGCGTAGCGCCGGCTGCTAGCTCAAGTCGAAGTCGATAGTCCTAGCCACAGATTCTACTGGGATATATAAATATAGAAAATTTGTTTACTAATATTATAATAAAGAACTCGGCCAGTCAGGATGTGCAGAGATTTGTGATATAGGTTTACCAGATACAGGGAACCCAGTGGCAGAGACCGCCGAAGATGCTCGTGAACTCGCTGAGACAGTCGGCGATACACTTCAAGAATACACAGGACATCCCAAAGACGGAACGGCTGCAGAAGAGGTTCTTGTAACAATTATTATGATCGCTGCGGCGATCTGGCTTGCTCGCAAGAGCGCTACGAAGTGGCTCACTGGTTAAAGGTTTCCGCACCAGTTGACCAGTTTCACCAACCATTCGTTCCACAGTGGTTTTTGGTTCGCTACAGGTTTTCGGAGATGATCGTATGAAGTACACGAAACCCCATTATTGACACAAATAGCGCTAAAAAAGCAAGAATTCGATATTCATTGAACCAAATAATGCCGATCGATAGAGCTGTCAGAGAAAGAACCGCGACCATCGCCGTAGTAAAAACAACGGATCGGGCAATCGGTTCGTACGTTGTTGCTGCTACGTACACGAACGCGAAACATCCGGCCGCTAATAGCACAGCATTTGTATTTTGTCTAATCAAATAAGACAGTAAAACTCCAAGGATTATTGCACCGAACCCACGATCGATTTGTATTCGTTTCAAGTCCACATCATAATAATGTATTCCATTTGATGTAATATTTCCCATCTGGATCTGGGATTTCCAACACAAATGTGCCCCCGAACGGGCCGGCTCGTTATTGGAAGATCGAAAGCCAGCCGGGGGTATCCCGTCGCAGTAACGACCGATACTCTCGCTCGGTCACCTCGGGCCGGTCACCGTCGATCCCGTCTGCAATACGCGGGAACCGGAGCGAGTCACGTAAAATCCACCGAAAGCCCGAGATCGTCCGTCCGGGCGCGCTCGCGTAGCGCCGACTGGAGCCGTTCCCGGCCGGTGTCGTGGATCTCGCGGGCCGTCTCGAGGTCGATGTCATAGATCGTCGGCGACCCCCACGCAAAGGTGCGCGAACTGGCGGTATCGACGGCCAACGACGCGAGCCCGAGCCGTCGCTGGAAGACCGAGCGCCGGGTCGAGACCGTCTGGATCCGGTAGTAGGGGATCACGGTCGTCTGGCGGTTCCAGAACCCGCTCCGGATCACGAGGTGGTCCGCACCCACGAAGTAGCCAAGATTGACGTATTTCAGGTGTGCGGCGGGCGGGACAGCAACGAAAACGACGGCGGTGAGATACCAGCGGTCGAACGTCGAGACCCGTGAGAGACCGATCGCGGCGGCGACGATCACGGCCGCGACGATCGAATACCGAACGAAGTATCGGCGACGAGCCAGCCGCGGCGGACTCCGGAACTCGGGTGTCTCGACGCCGGTGAGGTTCTCGGCGAAGCGGTAGACGCGGTCGGTCCCGGCAAGCGGGACTGCCGACTGATTACTGCTCCCGCTGTCGGGACCGTACCCCGCTGTTTCGACCCAGAGACCGGCGTAGCCGACCAGTCGCTGGAGCGGGTTCTCGGTGACCGAAACCGACTGGACCTTCTCGACGGGAATCGAGCCGCTGTAGCGCTGGACCAGCCCGCGCTCGTAGACGAAGTCCTCGCCCGCGCGGCCGAGGCGGAACCCGTAGTAGTTCGCGACCGTGTAGATCGCGCTCGAGACGTAGGTGAACACCGACCACTGAACGGCGGTGACCGCGGCCAACACCAAAAGCGGGCCGACCGCCGCCCCCTCGAGCGCGTCCGGCCCGCCGAAGGGGCGAGCGGCGTCGATGACGAACGCGGGCACGAGGCCCGGTCCCGAGTCGGCACCGCCGAGGAAGACGAGTATCGCGATCGGAAAGACCGCCGCACCCCACCGGAACGAGGTCACCGCGTAGAGCAGGAGTTCCCGGACCTCGAGGTCGAACAACAGCGTCGGCGCACCACCGCCTGGCGAGTGGTTCTCGCGCGTTCGTTCGGACGCGGTCGGCTCGTCCGATGCCGACCGATCGGAGTCGGGGTCGGCGGTCGACTCCCCCGTGGCGGCCGTCAACCGGCGGATTTCCGCCCGGAGCCGCTCCGCCTCGTCCTCGCTGACGAACCGGAGCGTCGCTTCGGTGTCGCCACCGCCGGCGGTCTCGATCGAGACGACTGCGAGGCCGAACAGTCGCTCGAAGAGGCCCTGGGAGAGATCGACGTTCTGGATCCGCCGGTAGGGGATCTCACGTGAGCGGCGCGCGAACACACCCGAGGAGACGTCGAACGTACTCGCGGTGACTTCGTACGTGAATCGGTAGTAGTACGCGATGCCGTAGCCGACGCCGGCGACGAGACCGATCGGGACCAACGCCAGTAGCGGTCCAATATCGATATCGAGAACGCTGGGGCCCAGCCCCACGAGCAAGACCGGGACCGAGAAGCCGGTTGCTCCGTGCTGGAGCGCCAGCATCACGGCACTGAGGGGATGTAGTCGGTTCGTCTCAGACGGCATCGTCGCCCTCGCTCTCGACGGCCAGTTCGCGGAGGGTCTCCTGTAGGCTGCGGGCCCGGTCCGGCGTCAGGCCCGGAATCCGAACGTCGGCGTTCCGGGAGCCGGCAGTATAGACCACGACGCTCGAGAGGCCGAGTGCCCGCTCGATCGGGCCGAACTGGGTGTCGACGTGCTGGACGCGGACGAACGGAACGGCGGTCTCGACGAACGTGACGACGCCGCGCTCGAGGTAGAGGGCATCGTCCTGCAGTTCGAACCGCCAGACCTGGTAGAGGCGGACGGCGTAGCCGACGGCGAGAACCAGTGCGACGGCGACGGCGGCCGCGATCGCGAGCGGCGGGACGGTAACTCGCCACTGATCGAGGGCGACGAGGGCGACGGCGAGGACGACCGCCGCGATCGCGCCGCGGGCGATCCAGATAAGCCTGATGCGGGGATGAAGCGTCTCCATGTGATAGACGTGTCAACCGGAATGAAATAAATCCACGGGTCAACGGGCGTGACCGGCAGGCGGTCGAATCGACGGACGTCGGCGCGCGGATGGAAGCGGCGGAGACGCGGAACAGTCAGTCGTCGGCGGGGACCGTCAGCACTGGAACGGACGAGGCCCGACGGACGCGGTCGGTGACGCTGGTCGGCGAGAGATAGCGTCGGAGGCCGGTCCGGGTCGGTTCGCCGATCACGACGAGATCGACGTCGTTGTGGGCGGCGTAGCGGGCGATCTCCTCGGCTGGATCGCCGTATCGAAGGCGTTTCGAGACCGTGACGTCGGTGCCGGCGGACGCGTCCTCGACCGCCTCGAGCGCCGCTTCGGCGGCGGCTTCACGCCGCTCGACGACCACGTCCCAGCCGTCGACGGACGCGGTCATGCGAACGATCGAGAGCGCGTCGATACGGCCGCCGTGACGGGCGGCTTCCGAAATCGCCACTCGTCCCACCGCGGCCGGCGTCTCACCGTCGACCGCGACGAGGACGCGGCCGAACCCCGCCTCGGTCGTCGCTTCGCCCGCGAAATCCGGCCGGTCTGTCGCGGTCGATTCGTCCGTTCCACCTATCGTCGATGCCATACCCGGTGGTATTGGGCATAGAATAATATATTTGTCCAGAAAAACCTTCGTCCCTCTCCAGCATTTTCAACTTGCGCCCCAGAATAGGCCCGTGCAGTCGTTTCACGCCGTGAAAGCGGGCGGCTTCGATCGCGTTCCCGCACCGAGCGAGCGCGTTCGAGACCACACTAAACGGCGGCCGCTCTATTCGCTCTCGAGGTCGTCGTACTCCTCGGGGGTGTACGTCGACAGCTCGAGGGCGTGGATGTCGGTGGTCATGTGATCGCCCAGCGCGTCGTAGACCTCCTGGTGTTGCTGGACGAGCGGGAGCCCGTCGAAGACCGGCGAGACGACCGTCGCGGCGAGGTGGTCCTCGTCGCCCTCGTCTCGTGCGTGTGTGACCGTGGCGTCGGCGTCCTCGAGATTCGATTCGATGACGTCCTCGACGGCTGCTGGCTTCATAGGAGGGAGTTGGTCGCTCGCGGCAAAAGCGCCGCGGTCGCGGTCGGTGGCGCAACCGGTTCAGAACGGCACGTCGTCGGGCACGTCGGGCCCCGACGATCCACTGGCCATGCCGTCGAACCCGGTGCTGACGTTGACGTAGTCGATCGCGTCGATCTCGGCCGGCAGTCGTTGCTTGATCGCCTGGGTGGTCATCGAACTGACGCCACAGCCGCTACAGGCCCCGGTCAGGGCGATCGAGACGCGCCCCGCCTCGAGGTCGACCTCGGTGATCGCGGACTCGCCGCCGTGGGCCTCGATCTGGGGGAAGTTCCGGCGGAGGAACAGCGACACGTCTTCGCGGACGGCGTCGACTGGGGACTGAGCCGGTTCGGACTCGCTCATGGGAGAGCCAAGGGACCGGAACGGTATATACTGTCGGACGAATCGATTCTCCCCGAAACTGGGGGAACGGCCCCGAGCCGTCCGAGCGACGATGACGGCGACTTTATGATCGCTCGCGACGCCGTCCCCGCTATGTCACTGGCAGCCGAGACGCGACGGGCGGTCGATCGGCGTCCCTTCCTCCGAACCGCCCTACGGGCCGGCGTCGTCAACTACACCGCCGCGGCCCGCTCGCTTCCGATCGAGGGCGAAGCCGACGCGATCGCGACGGCGCTGCGCCGGTACGCCGACGAGTTGCCCGCCCACGAGACCGACTCCCGCGACGTTCGCGTGCGGATGGAAAGCGGCGTCGGACGGCTCGAGGACGGAGCCGACCGCGACGACGCGCTCGTGACCGTCGGCGGCACGGCCTTCGGCCCCTGCGGCGGCGATTCGACGGCCATCGTCGCGGCGGGCGAGGTCGACGCGGCCGCCACAGGGGCCGCCCTCGAGCGACTCGACGTCGAGGGGATCGCGCCGGACGCCGCGGCCGTCGCCGACGGAACGATGGTCGTCGTCGTCGATCGACGCGCGGGGGCGACGGCGCTACGGGCGGTCGAAGACGCGCTCGATCGAGTCGTCGTCCGGTCCGACTGACTGGGTCCCGACAGTCTGGAGTCAGGCCGCGCTGCTGTCGTAGGCGTCGCCGAAGTCCCACTCGCGCCGGAGGAGTTCTTCGACCCCGTGTTCGAGGATGACGTCGCCGAGGACCGTCGGCCTGTAGTAGGTATAGAGACCGTTACTGTCCCGTTCCGTCCGAACGCGTTTCTCGATGAGACCGACGTCCCGGAGTTTCTCGAGGTGGTAGTGGAGCGTGCTGTCGTCGACGTCCATCACCGAATCGAGTTCCGTCGGCGTCAGTTCGTCCGCGTGGGAGAGTCGGTAGAGGATCTCGAACCGGGTTCGGTTCCCGACCGCGGCCTGCATCTCGAGGTACTCCTCGAGGGAGAGGACGCTTCGCTCCGGGAGGAGGGCCGTCGGATCGACGTTGCGTCCCATCGTATCGGCACCCACTCGCTTCTGTTGCTTAGTTTTTGGCCAGTCGACACTGCCGAAAACGGTTGCCTTCATTTCTCTCACTCCGTATTGAACGCCGGTCTGACCGGGGCCGATCCGAGCGTCTGAGCCGCTCTGCGGCCCCGGGTAACCGCCGCGTTCGCGGTGCATCACACCGTTTAACTGTCGTCCGGGGGAAGTGAGCCCAATGACCCTGCACGTGACGAACACGTTGACGGGCGAAAAAGAGCCGTTCGAGCCACAGGACCCGGAAAACGTCTTGCTCTACTACTGTGGCCTGACGGTCTCGGACCCGCCACATCTGGGCCACGCCCGCTCGTGGGTCCACGTCGACGTCATGCACCGCTGGCTCGAGCAGCTCGGCTACGACGTGCGTCACGTCGAGAACTTCACCGACGTCAACGAGAAGATCGTCGCCCGCGTCGGCGAGGACGACCTCGGCGCGGACGAAAGCGAGGTCGCCGAGAGCTACGTTCGGCGGACGATCGAGGATATGCGCTCGCTGAACCTCCTGCGCGCGGAGGTCTATCCGCGCGTCTCCGAACACGTCCCCGAGATCGTCGACCTCGTCGAGACGCTGATCGAGAAGGGCTACGCCTACGAGTCCAACGGGTCGGTCTACTTCGACGTGACGAGCTTCGAGGAGTACGGCAAGCTCTCGAACCAGGACCTGACGGAGATCGAGTCACAGGGGGATCCGGACGAACGCTCGGAGAAGCGCCACCCCGCTGACTTCGCGCTCTGGAAGGCCGGCGGCGTCGATCCCGACGCCGTCGCGGAACACCGCCACGAGGGCGTCGACCACGGCGGCGACCCGCCCGAGGGCCTGACCTGGGACTCCCCGTGGGGCGAGGGCCGGCCCGGCTGGCACATCGAGTGTTCGGCCATGAGCATGACCCACCTCGGCGAGACGCTGGACATCCACGTCGGCGGCCGCGATCTGGTCTTTCCCCACCACGAGAACGAGATCGCCCAGTCCGAGGCCGCGACGGAGCAGCAGTTCGCGAACTACTGGCTCCACTGCGAACTGTTCCAGATGGACGAGGAGAAGATGTCCTCGAGTCTGGGCAACTTCGTCACGGTCGCGGAGGCGATCGACCGCTGGGGGGGAAACGTCATGCGGACCTTCCTGACCGCCGGCTCCTACAACAGCCAGCAGCTCTACTCCGACGAGACGATCGCCGAGGCCGAAGAGCGCTGGGAACAGCTCGAGCGCGCTTACGAGGCCGCCGCCGAGACGCTCGACTCACCCGCGGCGAGTTCGAAGGCCGAAGACCTGACGCTGCGTGAGGCGGTCGCCGACGCCCGCGAGGCCTTCAGGACCGCGATGAACGACGACTTCAACACCCGGGAGGCCCAGTCGGCGCTGCTGTCGGTCGCGACGGCGATCAACCGCCACCTCGAGGCGGTAGGCGACGAGGGAGCTGACTACCGCGGGCTCCGCCGGGCCGTCGAGACGCTCGACGAACTGGGCGGGATCCTCGGGCTCTCCTTCGACGGGTCGACGACCGGCTCGGCCGAACTCGCCGGCGACGTCGTCGAACTCGTCCTCGAGGTCCGCGAACGGGAACGCGAGGCGGGTAACTACGAGCGCGCCGACGAACTCCGCGACGAACTCGCGGCGCTGGGAATCGAGGTACAGGATTCGGACGACGGCCCGACCTATCGGCTCCCCGACGGCGAGTGAGGGCGGGCCCGGATGGATCGACCGGTTCTCGATAGTCGGTCGGTAGCACACCCCTCAAGTAGATCCCGCTCCAAGAGTGGGTAATGAGTAGTTCAGGCGAGGACTCGTTGGTCGCCGCCGGCTTCGATGCGTTGGCCGCCCGCGTCGCGATTCTCGATACGGGCGGTACGATCGTCTACACGAACGAATCCTGGGAGTCGTTCGGCGAGGAACAGGGACTGGCACGGAGCGCGGGCGGCGTCGGGAGTAACTATCTCGCGGTCTGTGAGGCGAGCGACGATCCCGACGCGACCGAGACCGCACGCGGGATCCGCGAGATTGCCGCCGGCGACAGCGAGTCGTTCCGCCTCGAGTACCCCTGCCACACGCCGGGCGAGGACGGCTGGTACCTGCTGGATGCCAGACCGTACGACCACGGCGGCGAGCGGTTCGTCCTCGTCATGCACGTCGACATCACCGAGCGCAAACTCCTCGAGCGGCGGACGCAGGAACAGGCCGACCGGATGGAGTCGTTCGCCACACTGCTCTCTCACGACCTCCGGAACCCGCTGTCCGTTGCGCTGGCACACACGGAGATGCTCGAGTTGGACGACGGCGTCGACCTCGGCGACGACAGCGACGAAAACCCGTTGCGCGCCTCGCTCGAGCGCATGGAGTCAATCATCAACGAGGCATTGCTCCTCACGACGATCGACGCGGTCGAGGAGACCGAACTTCTGGCGCTCTCGCGGGCCGTCGAAACCGCCTGGACCACCGTCCGCACGGACGGCGCGAGCGTCGCCGTCGTCGACGACGTCGCGATCCGCGCCGATTCGTCGCTGCTGACACACCTCTTCGAGAACCTGTTTCGAAATGCCGTCGAGCATGGCTCGACGAACCCTGCTTCGAACGCTCAGCAGGACGCCGTCGAGTACGGCTCGACGAACCCTGCTTCGAACGCTCAGCAGGACGCCGTCGAGTACGGCTCGACGAGTCCTGACTCCCGAACTCGTCAGGACGCCGTCGAACACGCCGGAGACGGCCTTCATATCGAGATCGGGGCCCTCGAGTCGACGGCCGCCGACGGGGACCGCGACGACGAGGCGGCGAAAGCGGTCGAGGGCGGAACGCGGCCCACGGACTGGTCGGGCGAAGCGGCCGACTACGACGGGTTCTACGTGGAAGACGACGGTCCCGGAATCCCGCCCGACGAGCGCGAGCGGGTGTTCGAATCGGGCTACTCGAGCGCCGGCGGCTCGGGCTTCGGGTTGGCGATCGTCAGCGACGTGGTCGACGCCCACGGCTGGTCGATCAGGGTCACGTCGGGACGAAACGGCGGGGCTCGGTTCGAGGTTCGCGGCGTCACCGTCGTCGACCGATAGGTCGCGGGACGGCTGGGGTCAGAACCCGACCGCAGTCGCGATCGAGACGCCGCTGGCGAGCGCGCCGAGCAGATAGCCCCCGATCGCCCCGCCGTTCAGCAGCGGGAGGCCCGCGTGGGCCCGCCCCTCGATCACCATGTACATCAGGACGAGCAAGCCGGCGATCGTCCCCAGCGACGCGCCAAGCGCCGCCAGGTTCAGCGCGAGCCCCGGTACCGCGATCGCCCCGGCCTCAAGGAACGACGCCGCGCTGGCGACCAGCACCGTCGGGATGACGGCGTCGCCCAGCCCGATGAAGAAGGCGTCGCGCTCGAGGACGTCGTCCCCGGCCGCCTCGTCGTCGATCGTGGCCGTTCCGTCGTCACTCTCGGCCGCGGTGGCGCCGTCGTCGCCCGCGTCTTCGGGTTCGGCGACCGGCTGGCCGCCGTCCGCAGCGCTTTGATCGCCGTCCTCGAGGGCGTCCTCGGCGCTGCCGGCCGCGAGATAGGAGTACGACAGCGTCGTCGGCACGACGAGGACGACCGGGATCTTGAGGTCCATCACGCCCTCGGCGAGATCGAGCATGTGTTCGGTGCCGTAGACGCTGATGGCGTCGTAGACGGCCAGCACCGAGAGTAACAATAGGGCTGGCAGGAGCCCGAAACTGATCCCGAAGAGGGCGGCGGCACCGGCTCCCATCACGATCCCCGCACCGTCGATGACGTACCACTCGGGATACCACAGCAGGGCGGCACCGACGGCCAGCGAGGCGAGGACGGCGAGTCCGTCGGCAACGCTGGCCGGGGCGATCGGCTCGACGAGGGCGGGCACGAGTTCGGCGAAGACGTACCACGAGATCATCACGCTGACACCGACCAGTAGGAGTCTGATCAGCCCCTCGAGGTCGTACCGGAAGGCGGCGAGCATCAGCGCGGTCGCGACGAGCATGATACCGACGTAAAAGATGCTGTTGGTCGGATCCTGCGGGTTCTCGACGGCTTGTCGTCCCGACTGGTCGAACGGTTCGACCAGCGCCAGGGCACCGATCTGGACGGCGACGAACAGCAGGACCGTCGCGCCGACGGCCGCGAGGATCCGGCTCCGATCGTTCATGCGGCGGGGTTCGAACCCCGCTTATATCGGCTTTTTCACTCGAGGGCCGGGCGGTGACGAGGAGTGTCCGAGAGAAGCGACCGCTACCGCGCGTACAGCGTCGATCCGACCAGTGCGGGCAAGTGGACGCCGTCGTCGGGCGTCACCGCCAGATACGGCCGCGAGACCGGTCCGAAGACGTCGACCACGCGGCCGATCGCCTCGAGGTCGTCGTCGAGGACCGTCGTCCCGATCTCGTCGCGGTGGGCGTCGCCGTCCGTTTCGTCCGCCCGGAGGACCGCGAGGCCCTGTGCGGTGCGGACGACGCTTCCGACCCGGCGCATCTCACTCGCGCATCGCGACGACGTACGCCGCGACGGCTTGGACGAGGTCGTTCTTCGTCGAGTCGTCGGCCCCGCGGACGACGACCCGGCCCCGGTCGGCCCAGTGTTCCCGCGAGTAGGCCTTGTCCCGCTCGATCGTGGCATCGTACCCGATCTGCTGGACGGCCTTCGCGATCTCGTCGACCGTCGGTTCCTCGACCGCCAGGTCCTCGGCCACGCGCCGTCCCTCGGCCCGTGAGAGGGCCGCATCGAGATAGGCGGGCCAGATGACGTTCTCGACCATGCGCGTTCCTGTGCGGTCCGGCGAGTAAACCCTTTTCAAAACGATACGTCAGTGCGGGGGACGGCGAACCGAACGGGAGACAGAAAGAACCGCGGACGCTATCGTCGCCGGGCAACGAAGCCGGCGGCGGCCAACAGGGCGATCAGTGCGGCGGCAGTGCCGAACCCGGGGATAGCGCTCTCGTTATCCCCGTCGCTCTCCGATCCGCCGTCCGACTCGTTTCCGTCGTCGCGGTACTCCTCGTCGACCGCCTCGAGGTCGCCTTCGATCTCGCTGTACACGTCGGGATGGACGTTCTCGATGATCGTCTCGATCGCGTAGACGACGTTGGGACCGGGCTGGCTCATCGCGTTATCGTCGACGGCGACGATGTTGTCCTCCTGGATGGCGGTCACTCCATCGAGGTCAGCCGTCGACGGCGGCGCATCCCAGCGGTCGCTGTCGGGGTAGACGATCCACTCGGGGTTCGCGTTGACGACGACCTCCGAGTTCATCTGTCCCCATTCTACCTGGCCCTCCTCGGCCGCCAGGTTGGTCAGGCCGGCCGTCGTCATCACGTCGTGCTGGAACGTCTCCGTGCCGTGGGTGTCGCCGCTCTCGCCGCCGTCGTAGTACGCGAGCGGTGCGGACTCGTTTTCGAGCGCGTTCTCGTAGATCTCGAGGCGCTCGTTCATCCACTGGAGCGTCTCCTCGGCACCGTCACACTCGCCGGTCACCTGCCCGGTCACGCGGACGTTCTCGCGAACGTCGTCGAGCGAGTTCGCGGTGTCGAGGACGACGACCGTGATCCCGGCGTCCTCGAGTTGCTCGAGGAGATCCTGATTGTAGAGAGCGACGTTCGCGGCGAGGACGACGTCGGGATTCAGGTTGATGATCTCCTCGGCGACGGGCGTCACGCCGTCGTCTTTGGTGATGTCGGTTCGATCGCCGGCCTCGAGCGACTCGGTGTACTGGCCGACGGGCATGCCGACGACCGTGTCCTCGGCACCGATCGAGTAGGCGAGTTGTGCGTCGCCCGGATAGAGCGTGACGACCGACTCGGGTTCGTCCTCGATGGTCACGTCCTCGCCGGTCGCGTCGGTCATCGTGAGCGGATAGTCACACTGTACCTCGGCGTCTTGTACGGCTGCTCCAGTCCCAGTTCCGGCGCCGGCCACGGCGGGCCCGATCGCCGAAACTGTAAGGAGAACTGTCAGAATAACGGCTAGCTGTCGTTGCATCGGAAATACCTCTTCCCTACTTCAACAAATATTTGCCTACTGCAAGCGAGGTTGAGACGAATGCAGCGACGGCTCCGAACGGCAGTGTGGTCGGCAGGACTGAGCGTCCTGCTCGTGGCCGTCGTCATCGGCAGCGCCGCCCTCGGACCGGTCCGGATCGAGCCGGCGACCGTTGCGATGGCGATCCTCAACGGCGTCGCCGTCCCGTCCGGGATCGAAGTTGGGACCGCGACGCTGCCCCTGTTCGGATGGCCCGTGCCGGTTCCGGGCCTCGAGTTTTCGTCCGCGTTCTCGTTTCCCGTCGAGAAGACCCACGAGTACATCGTCGTGCAACTGCGACTGCCGCGGATCGTCCTCGCCGCGACGGTCGGGTTCGCGCTCGCCGCCGCGGGGACGGTGATGCAGGGGTTCTTCCGGAACCCGCTCGCTGATCCGTCGATCATCGGCGTCTCCTCGGGCGGTGCGGCCGGCGCGGTCGCGGCCATCGCCTTTCCCGCGCTCGTTCCATTCGGCAGCCTCCATCTGGCCGCGTTCGTCGGTGCGCTCGCGACGGCGTTTCTCGTCTACGCGATCGCGACCGAGGGCGGACGGACGCCGGTCGCGACGCTGTTGCTCGCCGGCGTCGCCGTGCAGGCCTTTCTCGGCGCGATGATCTCGTACATGCTCATCCACAGCGGCGACGGCCTCAGGGAAGCCGTCGTCTGGTTGATGGGGAGCCTGGCGAACCGGGGCTGGAACGACGTCACGTTCGCGCTCCCGGTGTCGCTCGCCGGCGCGCTCGTGCTGGCGACGTACGCGCGGGAACTGAACGTCCTCCTGCTCGGCGAGGAGGACGCCCACCACCTCGGGGTCGAGGTCGAGCGGACCAAACTCGTTCTACTCGCGCTCGCGAGCGTCGTCACCGCGGCGGGGGTCGCCGTCACGGGCGTCATCGGGTTCGTCGGGCTGGTCGTCCCCCACATCATGCGGCTGCTCGTCGGCCCGGACCACCGGATCCTGTTCCCGACGAGCGCGCTCGCCGGCGCGTCGTTTCTGGTCGTCACGGACACGATCGCGCGGTGGCCGGCCGGCCCGACCGAGGTTCCCGTCGGCATCGTCACAGCGGCGCTCGGTGCCCCGTTCTTCCTGTTCCTGCTCACGCGCAGGGAGGTGTACTCGGTGTGATGCCGGCCGACCGCGACTCCGGTGCCGGCCGCGACCGAGACGACGATCTCGAGCCGGCGTCGATCTCGATCACGGACTGTTCGCTTTCCTTCGGCGACCTCGCAGTCCTCGAGAACGTCTCACTGACGATCGAGCCCGGCGAGTTCGTCGGCTTCGTCGGTCCCAACGGGGCCGGCAAGACCACCCTTTTGCGGCTGATCAGCGGGGCGCTCGCGCCCGATTCGGGGTCGATCGCGATCGACAGGACCGACGTTCACGGGCTCTCCTCGCGGGCCTCGAGCCGGCTCGTCTCGGTCGTGCCACAGGATACGACGCTGTCGTTTTCGTTCCCGGTGCGGGATGTCGTCGAGATGGGGCGACACCCGCATCGCTCGCGGTTCTCGTCGGCGACGCCCGCGGACCGCGCCGCGGTCGAGCGCGCCCTCGAGCGGACCCGGACTGCTGAGTTAGCCGATCGACCGATCGACGAGGTCAGCGGCGGCCAGCGCCAGCGTGTCGTGCTGGCGCGGGCGATCGCCCAGGAGACCCCGGTGATGCTGCTCGACGAACCCACCGCGAGCCTCGACGTGAACCATCAGGTCGAGACGCTCGAGCTGGTCCGGGAGCTGGTCGAGGGCGGTCGGACGGTCGTCGCGGCGATCCACGACCTCGAGCTGGCCGCCCGCTACTGCGATCGGCTCGTATTGCTCGCGGACGGGCGGGTCGCGGCGGACGGCCCGCCCTCGAGCGTGTTAACGCGGGAGGCGCTCGCGGACTCGTTCGACGCGAACGCGGTCGTGACGCCGAGTCCGGTGACCGGGACCGAGACGGTGACCGCGCTGTCTCTTATACACATCTCTGANGGCCGACCGCGAGGCGGGGCCGCTGCCGGACCGGGTCCACGTCCTGGGGACCGGCACCGCTGCGGCCGGCGTCATCGCCCGCCTCGAGGCCGCGGGCGTCGGCGTCTCGGTCGGCCCGGTCTCGAGCGGCGACGCGGCGGCGGAAACGGCCCGCTCGCTCGGCGTCGAAACCGTCGAAACCGAGCCGTTCGCCCGGCCGAGTAACGCGGAGTTAGAGAGCGTCGAGTCGCTGATCCGGGCGGCCGACGCGACGGTCCTCGCTGATTTCGTCGTCGGGGCTGGAACCCAGTCGCTGCTCGACCCACTCGACGAGACGGACGCGCTCGTGCTGGTGGAGACGCGGCCGTTCGCCGACCGGAACTTCGCCGGCGGCGAAGCGCGAGAGCGCTACGAACGGTATCGTGAACACGGACTCGAGGTGCCGGGCAGTCGCGTCCTCGAGGCGGTGTCGACGGTCGGCTCGGCCCGGTCACGATCGCGGTCGTCGCCCCCGGCCGACTCGGCGGAGTCCCCCGACGACTGACGGCGACACCGGCACCGAGTGGACGGGGCTGGCGGCACGGACTGGACGGTTTTTTACCCCTCCGCCACCGAGTGGCCGCCAATGACCGAGTACGACTACGACGAGCTCGGACTCGTCGCCGGGCTGGAGATCCACCAGCAACTCGACACGGCGACGAAGCTGTTCTGTCAGTGTCCGACCGAGCTTCGCGAGCCCGAGGCGTCGACGCGAACGTTTTCGCGCTATCTCCACCCCACCCGGAGCGAACTGGGCGAACTCGACGACGCCGCCGTCGAGGAGAGCATGGTCGACCGCGAGTTCGAGTACCTCGCCTACGACACGACCTGTCTCGTCGAGGAGGACGACGAGCCGCCCCACGAGTTGGACGAGGAAGCCCTCGAGACCGTCCTCGAGATCGCCCAGCTCATGGACATGAGCCCAGTCGACCAGGCCCACGTCATGCGCAAGATCGTCGTCGACGGCTCGAACACGACGGGCTTCCAGCGCTCATCGCTGATCGCCACCGGCGGCGCGATCGAGACCAGTGCAGGAGCGGTCGGCATCGAAGACCTCATGCTCGAGGAGGAAAGCGCCCAGCGCGTCGAGGAGACCGACGACGGCGTCCGCTACAGTCTCGACCGGCTCGGGATCCCGCTGGTCGAGATCGGGACGAGGCCCGACATCTCGACGCCGGAGCAGGCCCTCGAGGCCGCCGAGCGGATCGGCATGCTGCTGCGTTCGACCGGGAAGGTCAAGCGCGGCCTGGGGACGATCCGCCAGGACGTCAACGTCTCCATCGAGGGGGGTGCCCGCGTCGAGATCAAGGGCGTCCAGAGTCTCGACGATATCGACGACATCGTCCGCAACGAGGTGGCCCGACAGGCCGAACTCGTCGAGATCGCGGCCGAACTGGAGGAGCGCGAGGCGTCGGTCGGCGAGGTACAGGACGTGACCGGGGTCTTCGAGGACACCGACAGCGGCGTCATCTCGGGGGCACTGAACTCAGGCGGTGCCGTCACGGCGGTGCCGCTCTATGGCTTCGACGGGATCGTCGGCCGCGAAATCGCCCCCGACCGCCGGCTCGGGACCGAACTCTCCGATCACGCCAAGCGCCACGGCGCGGGCGGGATCTTCCACACCGACGAACTGCCGGCGTACGGCGTCACCGAGGACGAGGTCACCGACCTGCGTGCTGCCGTCGGTGCCGAACCCGAGGACGCCGTCGCCATCGTCGCCGCCGACACCGAGGTTGCGGAATCGGCGATCGAAGCCGCCGCCGAGCGTGCCGAGACCGCCCTCGAGGGCGTCCCCGAGGAGACCCGCGGCGCGAACGACGACGGGACGACCCGCTATCTGCGCCCCCTGCCCGGCGCGGCGCGGATGTACCCCGAGACGGACGTGCCGCCGGTCGAGCCCGACCCGAGCGAGGTGCCCGAACCCGAACTGTTGACCGAGAAGGTCGAGCGGTATCAGGACGAGTACGACCTCGGCGCGGGGCTGGCCGAACAGGTCGCCTACGGCGAGTACATGCCGCTGTTCGAGGACGTCGTCGGCGGCGGAATCGATCCCACGCTGGCCGCGACGACGCTCGAGTCGACGCTGACCGAAGTCCGTCGTGACGGCGCGCCCGTCGAGAACCTGACCCACGACCACCTCGAGGGCGTTCTCCGGCTGGTCGAGGACGGCGACCTGCCGAACGAGGGCGTGCCGGATCTGCTCGCGGCACTAGCCGAGGGGCCGGACCGGACGGCCGAAGAAGCGGCCGAGGACGCCGGACTCGGCGGAGCCGAGGAGGACGAAGTCCGCGAGGCCGTCGTCGAGGTCGTCGAACGCAACGCGGGCCAAGTCGAGGAGGAGGGCATGCAGGCCTTCTCCGGACTCATGGGCGAGTGCATGGGCGCGCTCCGCGGGAAGGCCGACGGCGACCTCGTGAGCCAACTCCTGCGCGAGGAGATTCAGAAACGAGCGTAACTCGCTCGAGGCGCAGTGCTACCGACGCCGCGGTTCTCACTCATCGACGAGTTCCTCGAGCAGCGTCTCTAACTCGTAGCTCTGGAGTGCGTCCCGTTCTTCGATCGCCGAGATGACGAACGTCGAGTCGGTCCGTTCGACGCCCTCGAGTTGTTCGAACTCGGCGATCAGGCGTTCGACCATGCCGCTGTCGCTCAGGCGTGCGACGACGATGAAGTCCGTCTCACCCATCGTGAAGTAGACGTTCGTGACCCCCTCGACGGTCAGAAGCCGATCCGCGAACGTCTCGTAGGAGCCCCGATAGTCCGCGTGAACCTCGATCAGGACGGTGACGCCCAGCCCGAGTGCCTCGAGATCGATATCGTAGCGGTCGTTCTCGATGATGCCCTCCTCTCGGAGGTTGTTGAGACGGTAGTGGATCGTCGAGATCGGAATGTCGGTCGCCTCGTGGAGCCGTTCGGGACTTCCCGTCTCGAGTTCGGCGATTGCCTTGAGGAGGCGCACGTCGCGTTCGTCCATATGGACGGGGTTCGACCCCGACCGACATGTGTTTTCCGGCTTATGTAATTGTATATTTCTTCAACTATCGACCGATTATCGGCACCCAACTCGAAATGAATTCATATGTGTGGTTCTTGATTCTCAAAACACCGCTCGATTGTAGAAGGGTCTAAATACGACCGTGATTTTCGAAGGAGATATGAGTACAATCGATTGGATTCCAGATGGGTGCCGTGATGCGGCACTCTTTTCGATACTCGCGCTATGCTGGGGAAGTTCGTTCGTCGCGATCGAGATCGGACTCGAGTACGTTCCGCCGCTCCTGTTTGCCGGCTTTCGCTACGCGATCGCGGGCGCGATCGTCTTCGCATACGCGGCCGTCACGAACGATCGGGTTCGACCGGCGGGCCGAGGGGAATGGGCGGCGGTTGCCGTCGCCGGCACGTTCGTCATCGCGCTCTATCACGGCCTGTTGTATCTCGGCGAACTGTACGTGTCGGGCGCGGTCGCGGCGACGATCGTTAGCACGGCACCGATCCTGACGGCAGGGTTCGCCGGCGTGGTACTCCCGGAGGAGCGGCTGGCACCTGCAGGGATCGCTGGCTTCCTACTCGGTCTGGTGGGCGTGATCGCCGTCGTCCAGCCGTCGTCGGCCGCGCTCGGGAGCGACGTGACCGTCGGCGCTGTCCTCGTGTTCGGCTCGGCCGTCGCGTTCGCGCTCGGGAGCGTCCTCGTGCGCCCGATCGACTCGGCGCTCCCGATCGAGACGCTCCAGGCGTGGGCGATGCTCATCGGGGCCGGCGTGTTGCTCGGCTGGGCGTTCCTGCGCGGGGAGTCGGTCGCAGCGATCGAACTGACGTCGGCGACGGTCCTCTCGTTTAGCTACCTGACGCTCGTCTCCGGCGTGTTCGCGTTCTTCCTCTACTTCGAACTGCTCGAGCGAACCGGTGCGACGCAGGTCATCCTGGTCAGCTACGCCGAGCCGGTAGTTGCGATGGGGGTAAGCTGGGTCGCGCTGGGATATCTCGTCGACTCGCTCACGCTCGTCGGCCTGGTGACGATCCTCGCGGGCTTCGTCATGATCAAACGCAAGGCGCTGCGGTCCGTGCTTCGCTCGGCGCTCGACGGAGCGTCTTCCACGACCCCGTGATCGGCCACGTCTCGAGGCAGGCACTAACCGGTTTGCCACCGTACGGACAGCCTCGTCGGGTCGATCGGGTCTTGGCCGTATCTGCACCGTCGGAAACAGTTATTAGCACGCACGTTGCCCGACAACCTGACTGAGAACGATGCAGCGCAAAACCGACCATACGGACCGTACTGTGGTGTGTCACGTGCGCGCACCCCTGCTTCTCGAGCCGATCGACGAGCAGATCGAGACGCTACAAGCCTGCGAGGACGAGGGAGCGATCGACGACCTGCTGTTGCGGAGTTGGCCCAAGGAGGTCGCGCTCTCCGAAGAGAGCCCCCATCAGGAGGTCCTCGAGAACTACGAACGGTTCGAGCAGTGGGCCGATCGCCGCGGCGTGAGCGTCCGCCCGCCGTTTCGGGAGCGGGAAACGACCTCGCAGATCACCGGTGAGACCCGCAAGCGGCTCGTGACGCCGCTTTTGTGTCTCGAGATCTACGAGGACGACGATCTGGTCGGGGTCTTCCCTCACACCGACGAGCGGACCGAGGAGACCTACACCACCGACGAGGCGATCGCGACGCTTCGGACCGACGCGGTGCCGACCCCGCTCGAGCCGGTCGATACCGGAGCAGCGACCGACGCCGACGGTGCGCCGGATGGGACGATCTCGGACCCGTGTCCCGACTGCGGCGGGGAGTTGATCGACGGCCAGGGGCTGTTTGCCTGTGGCGACTGCGGCTGGGTCGGGCAGGTGACCGACTCCGGGCGGTACGTCGCCCAGGTGACGGCGTCCAAGACGACGGCGGAAGAGCAGACGCCGCCGCAGTCATAGGGACCCGCAGTAACAGTACCCCGCAGTAACAGTACCCCGCAGTGACAGTACCCCGCAGTAACAGTACCCTCAACTACTCCGTTTTGGTCGCGAACGCGACGGATTCGACGCCGTCTCGCCGTCGCGTTCGCAGATTTACTCCTCGACCAGATCGCCGCTGTACTCGGCGTCGACCGCGACGGCCGATCCGTCCTGTTCGAACGTCACCGAATCGGCGTCGGTTCCCAGCGCCGACTCGAGGCGGTCGCGGTCGACGCTGGCCTCGTCGGCGTAGGTGACGACGGCGCTTGCGGTCGCGTCGCCGTCGCCGAGCGAGAGCTGTTGATGTGCGCCGTTTGCCCCCTCGAACGCGCCAAAGGCGAACTCGAGGCTGTCCGAGGACACCTGTTCGTTGCCGAGGGTCGCGGGATCGAACGCCTCGGTTTCCGTGTACCGACAGAGCGCCATGCCGTCGGTCGAACTGGCACGAAGGAGCCACTCGAAGTCCTCGTCGACGGCGTGTTTCGGCTCCCGATCGCCGACGGCCGTCTCGAGGACGCGTTCGACGGCGGCGACCGGCTCGAAGCCGTCGTCGTTCGGGTTCGGCGAGGTGACCGCGAACACTTCCTCGGAGACGCCGACGGCCTCGCCGGTGTCGGCGTCGCTGTAGACCGAATACGCGGCGGCGTCGCTCTCGGCCGTGTAGCCGGCCGACTCGAGGTCGGCGGCGAGCCCGTCCCGATCGTACTGGCCCTTGACGGCGTAGACGCCGTTGGCGTCGACCAGCACGCCCTCGTCGGCGGCCGTCTGATCGTTGTTCACGTAGGCCTGGCGGGAGGCGCGACTGCCGAAGTTGCCGAACAGAACTGCCATGATGACAGGGTTCCCGAGCAGGGGATCCGTCGGCTCGTTGCCTTCGGCTGCACCCTCGTCGTTGAGCAGGGTATCGAGCGTCGCGCCGTCGATCGCACCGTAGAAGTACGACGGGTCGTCGCTCTGTGGGAGAATCGAGGCGTAGGCGGGAAGGTCACCGTTCTCACCGTCGATGTCCGCGTCACCGGTCGATTCGTCGGACTCGTCTTCGGTGTCGTCGTCGGAGCCGTTACCGTCGTCGGACGAGCCGGAACAACCGGCCAGCAACGCCATCCCCGTTCCAAGTAGTCCCAGCGTCGCTCGTCGGCGATAGGTAGTCATGGTCAGGTGATGGTCACTGAAACCGTATTATTGTACCGGCCGTTATCGCCGATATTTAGCAGCGTTGACAGCCCGAGCGCCACCTCAACGGTCAGTCCTCGGCCGGCCGCTCGGTCGCGCGGCGGAGGAGACCGAGCAGGGTGTTGGCCTCGCGTTCGGTCAGGTCCGCCCGACCGAACACCCGTCTGAGCATCCGCATCGTCTTGTCGCGTTTCTCGTCGGGGTGGTTGATCTCGGTCAGCAGGTCGTCCCACTGGCCGTAGAGCCGGTCGACGGTTGCCTCGGGGGCACGAACCCGTTCGACGTCCGGTAACTGCGTCGCCTCGAGCGCGAGCGACCGAAGTTCGTAGAGCGTGACGGTCGCGGCCTGCCCGAGGTTGAGGACGGGATAGGCCGCGCTCGCGGGGATCGAACAGATCTCGTCGATCCGGGCGAGTTCCGCGTTGGTCAGCCCGACGCGCTCGCGGCCGAACACGAGTGCGGTCGGTGCTTCGACGGTCGGCAGTCGGTCGGCCAGCTCCGCGGGGGTCGAGTAGGGAAATCGCGTATGGCTGCGATCGTCCTCGTTGGTCACCGCCGTACAGCCGATCGTGTGGTAGTTCTCGACGAGGTGATCGAACGTGATCTCCTCGGCCTCGGGTAGGACGTCCTCTCGAGCGTGGCCCGCGTAGCCGTAGGCCTCGCCGTCGGGATCGAGTTCGGGCGGGTCGATCAACAGCAACTCCTCGAAGCCGAAGTTCTTCATCGAGCGGGCGATCGTGCCAACGTTCCCCGGCGACTGGGCGTCGACGACGGCGACGGCCGGCACGGTTCGCGCCGTCGCGTCCGCGGTAGGTGGGATATCCTCACTCATCGGTTCGGAAAGCGGACGACCGAGACGCGAAATCGTTCGATGCCTCGTCGAAGGGGGGCTGTCGTCGAGTTCGATGGTGACTCCGTTCCGAGACCGCCGGACGGGACGGATGCGACCGACGCGACGGAAGCGAGACGCGGGTTCATAGCCGGAGTAGTGGTCGGGACCGCAAAAAGGAGTCCGTTCGTGACTGGCCGCGACCGGCTGTCGTGTGGTGGCTCGAGCCAGACCAGTTGCCGTTTCAGGACAACTACTCTAGCTTAGATACACTAGTCTAGAAACACTACTAGACTAGAGACTACTAGACTAGAGACATGGTAGTCCGATAGAACGGTATCCCCATCGTCGTGTTCCGACAGTGTGGTTCCGTGACTGTGGACTCCATCGAAGTCGTGGCCCCGTCGACTCCCCGTCGACTGTGCCGGTACAATGGGATCGTTCTCGTCCAGTATCGCTCTGTACGGGTTGGATTGGAATTAGTGAGAGAGGGACACACCCCCCTCGCGTTTGTAACCGTGATTGCGAGTGGGGGTTCTGTTCGTGAACACACCACCATCGCGGATGAAAGACCGTTCGATAGTTCGTCTCATACGGCCCAAATCGGGCAATACTGATCGGACCACCCCACTCGTTTCCCGTTACAAACGCGACCGGGGTGTGCCCCCTCGAGCGAATCCCGATTCGAACGTTCGACCGCTGTAGCGATGCGGTTTCGACTGCAGTCTCGGATTCGGACCACACGCAGTGACCGCGACACAGCTCTCGGAATCGGTCGATACTGGGGGTTTCGTGACCGAACGCGCCGGTTTTACACCCGCGATGGGGGTGCCCGTCCTGTGAATCGACCGGTTTCGGCGTTAGAAGCGCGAGGGCGGCGGATCGCCGGACGGACGGCCAGGTGGTCGAAAACGGGCGCTCGAGTCGCTTACCCGACGTGTTTACATCCGCGATCGATCTCCACAGCTTTATTTCAGTCGAGTTGAAAAGGCCGGCCACTGCAATGGCCGCCAACGACGATCGAGATCCGCTCTTTCGGTACGACGACCCCGTCTTCGCCGACGAGCGTCTGCTCGAGATCACGCACCTACCCGGGCCGGACCGGATCGTCGGTCGCGACGAACAGATGCAACGGGTTGCGGACGCCCTGAACCCGGCGATCTTTGGGAGCGAGCCCAACCACCTGTTCATCTTCGGCAAGACCGGTACCGGCAAGTCGCTCATCTCGCGGTCGGTCACCCAGCGCGTAATCACCGAGGCCGAACACGACGACGTCACCGTGAAATACGCCTTCATCGACTGCGGGGAACAGAACACCGAGGCCTCCATCGTCAAGACGATCGCTCAGATCGTCAACGAACCCGACGCGAGCGGGGTCACCGTCCCCGACCGGGGGCTCGGGACCGGCGACTACTACAAGCGCCTCTGGCAGGCCGTCGATCACTGTACCGACGTGACGATCGTCATTCTCGACGAGATCGACATGCTCGAGGACGACGAAGTGTTGCGCAAGCTCTCCCGGGCCGGCGAGAACCGCCGGATCTCGGACTCGAGCATCGGCATCATCGGCATCTCGAATAAGATCGACTTCCCGGATCACCTCTCCGAACGCGTCAAGTCCAGCCTCTCGCGGGACGAACTCGTCTTCTCGCCGTACGACGCCAACCAGCTCGTCGAGATTCTCGAGAAGCGCCGCGACGCGTTCCACGACGGTGTCCTCTCCGACGACGTGATCCCGCTGACCGCCGCGCTCGCGGCACAGGAACACGGCGACGCACGCAAGGCGATCGACATCCTTCGGAACGCCGGCCGGATCGCGAAGAAGCGAAACGACACCCGTGTGACGGCCGATCACGTCCGTGACGCTAAGGAAAAGACCGAGGCCGACCGCTTCAACGAACTCATCGAGGGCTCGCCCCAGCAGGCCAAGGCGATCCTCTACTCGCTGACCCTGCTGACCGAGAACAGCCAGGAAAAGGAGTTCCCGACGAAGATCATCTACAACCAGTACAAGGAGATCGCCCGCCGGCTCGATTTCGACGTCCTCTCGGAGCGCCGGGTCCAGGAGATCCTCCAGGAGCAGAACTTCCTCAACGTGATCCAGTCCGAACGTGAGGGCCGGGGACGCGGCCGGGGCGCTCACGCGAAACACCGCCTGCTCGAGAACCCCTCGATCGTCAAGAAGGTGCTGCTGCGTGACTCGCGGCTGGCGGTCCTCGAAGAGGAGTGACAACGGGTCCCTCGATCGTCGCGACCTGTGCGGACCGTGACTACTGGTGAGCGGCGGTTTTGGGACGGTTTTCGATTGTCGCCACATATCTGGTAGATATCCAGTCGTATCTCCATTAAAAACATCTAAAACCATATGTCTGGCCAGGAATTTAGCCAGCAGTAAATACTTATGAATATTTACTACGTCCGTTCGGATAGATGACGAATTTCGTAACCGAACTCCGATCGGCGATGCGAAACGACCCCGGAGCGACGGCTATCGATTGCGAGGATCCGATGACGTTTTCGCAGCTCTGGACCGCCACGGACTCGTTTGCGGGCGGTCTCGGGGAGCGGGAGATCACGGCCGGCGATCGGGTCGCGATTCACGTCGCCGATCCGCGCTCGGTTCTCGTCGCGGCCTACGGCGCGCTCAGGGCCGGCTGCGTTCCCGTCACGCTCCCCGTGACCTACGGGAACCGAGACGTGCGACACGTCCTGAGTGACACCGAGGCGACGGCGCTCGTGACCGACTCGAGCCCGATCATGCCCCTCCTGACGGGCAGCGAATCGCTGCGCGTCGCCGTGACCGTCGACTCCGACACCCGGATGGGCGTCTCGTTCGCCGACTTCCTCGACAACGGCGGGATGAACGGCTCGAACTCGCGGACCGGCATCGATGTCGTGCGGCGAGCGGACGAGGACCCGGCGCTGATCGCCTACGTCGATCGCGACGAGCGCCCGCCCGTCGCCGCCGTCTACACGCACGCATCCCTGCACGCGGCCGCAAGCGCTCGGCCGGACGCTCCCGGCGACGGCTCCGACCCTCTCGAGTCCCACCGCAGCACGGTGCCCCTCTCGGACCCGATCGAGTTCATGTACGGCGCGAACGCGACGCTTACCGACGGCGGGCGATACCGGCCGATCACGACCGCCGATCCGACGACGCTGCGCTCGTTGCTCGTGACGACCGAGGCCGATCGGACGTTCATCACTCCGGATCAGTACCGCGACCTCCGTGCGAACGGGGGCATCGACGACCGCGGACTCCGCGTCGTCGAATCGACGCGGGCGACGTTCGGGGCGGAACACGGCGACGCCGGCGACCCCGGCGACGCGGTTCGGCTGTGTGGGCTCCCCGAAACCGGGCTGACACACGTGCGAACGCCGGCCGACGTCGCGTCCGGCTCGATCGGCGACCCCCTCTCCGGGGTCCGGGTGCGAGTCGTCGACGAGGGGGCCGGTGACGAACTCGCGGTCACCAGCGCGGCGGTCGCGGACGACTCCCCCGACCTCTCCTCGCCGACCGACGAGCGAGCGGTGACGATCGACGGCACGCGCTGGGTCAGGACGGGCGTCCCGGCGCGTTCCGAAGACGGCGTGATCCGTCGCCGGACGGAGGCCGAGCCCGTTCGTTCCGCCGCGGACCGATAGCGGCTCGCCGGAACCACGATACCTTTTTGCCTCGCTTCCTCAGACCGGGTATGCACAACGTCGACGCCGCCGGCCTGGGGATCGGTGACGACCATCCGCCCCGGATCATGGGCGTATTGAACGTCAGCGAGGAGTCTCCCTACGATCCCAGCGTCTACGACGACCCCGGCGACGCGGCCCGCTACGTCGACGAGGAACTGATCGGCGAAGGGTCCGACATCGTCGACATCGGTCTCGAGTCCGCGAACAAGCGCTTCGACGTCCTCTCGGCCGAGGAGGAACTCGAGCGGCTACCGATCGCGCTCGAGACGATCGAGCGCGTCTCCGGCGACGCCGTCTTCTCCATCGAGACCCGGTACGCCGAGGTCGCCGACGAGGCGCTCTCGCAGGGGTTCGACATGGTCAACGACATCGCGGGCTTTGCCGATCCCGAGATGCCGACCGTCTGCGAGGACCACGACGTCGCCGTCGCGAAGATGGCCAGTCCGCCCGACCTCGAGCGCCCCGGCGCGGTCGAGGAGACCGACTGGGCCGAGCGGAAGTCGCCGGACTGGGCCGAACGAGCGGACTACGTCGACCAGGTGTACGAGGCGCTGAAACAGAACGGGCTGACGGACAAGACGATCGTCGATCCCGCGTTCGGCGGCTGGAGCGAGGCCCAGACGGTCGCCGACGATCAGGAGACGTTCCGCCGACTCCGGGAGTTCCGGGCGCTCGAGCGGCCCATGCTGGTCTCGATCAACCGGAAGAACTTCCTCGGGGAGATCGCCGGCCGCGAGACCGAGGAACGACTGCCGGTGAGTCTGGCGGCGACCTCGATGGCCGTCGAGCGAGGGGCACACGTGATCCGGACCCACGACGTAGCCGAAACGCGGGACGCGGCCCTGATCGGGAAAGCGTTCACCGAGCGACGGGCCGCAACGGTCGGGGGGATCGACGTCTCGCAACTCGACGTCCACTCGACGGCCGAGTTCCGGGCCCAGCTCCGAGAGCGCGGTATCGACCCCGACTTCGCCGACGACTGGCAGGCCCAACTCCTCGAGATCGACGGGCTCGATGTCGACGCCGGGGAGCGATTGACGGCGGTCGCGGCCGACCACGGGGCAGTCGTCCAACGCACGTCAGACGCCCGACTGCTGCTCGTCGGATCGACGACGTCGGTTTCCGGCGTTGCAACGGATCTCGCGTCCCGTGACGGCCGTTTGGGCACACTCGGTGAGAAGCTGTCAGAACTGCTGCGTTAAGAGAAAGCTTATACCGGATGCTTCAAAATGGAAGAGTGGACGCCGGTCGGCCTCCCGGGTAGGGGTACTTTGGAGGCGACCCCCGGCCCACATCACGGAATTATTGTGGCCCTACATCGACCAGCGACGGCTGTGGGTCGACCGGCAGTATCCCGAAGGACCAAACCGGTCGCGCCGCGAGTACCCGCATGGAGTTCGACGAGTGGGAACCGGTCTACGAGGCCATCCTCGAGGACTTCGGCTACGGTCGGGCCGGCGACGAGCGCGGCCGCGACCTGCTGGCATCGCTGCTCGAGATGTCGTTCGAGCCGACGGCACTCCCGATCGGGCCGGACGCGACAGTGGCCATCGCGGGGGCCGGTCCGTCGCTGACTGACGATCGGAGCCTCGAGCAGGCGCGCCAGGCCGACGTCGTCCTCGCCGCATCGACCGCCGTCGACACGCTCGCGAGCCACGGGATCGACGCCGACTGTATGGTGACCGACCTCGACAAGAATCCCGGGACCGTCGAGCGGCTCACCCACCAGGGGGTCCCGGTCGCGGTTCACGGCCACGGCGACAACCGCGAGGCTATTCGGGACGTCGTTCCGGCGTGTGACCACGCGTACGTCCTGCCGACGACCCAGGCCGCACCGACAGGACCGGTCCGGAACTTCGGGGGCTTTACCGACGGCGACCGAGCGGCCTTTCTCGCCGATCACCTCGGGGCCGCCGATCTGGTCTTCGTCGGCTGGGACTTCGATGATCCAGCGGTCGATGACGTGAAATCGCACAAACTCGAGTGGGCCGAGCGACTGCTCTACTGGCTCGAGGGCCGACGCGGCGATCGATTCGACGTCCTCGACGGACGGCGGGACGACATCGAGACTGCCTCCCTCCCGATCGACTCCCGCTGACGACGCCGTCGTCGGCGCTTTCCGCGGACTCCGTAGCCGTCACTGAATCCGATACTCGACGATGTCGTCACAGCCACAGGCCGGACACGTCGCGGCCGACTCGAGCGTCGTCCCACACCGCCGACACTCCTCGATTACCGTCCGATCGTCGCTCCGGAGCAGTACCGCCTCGAGCGTCTTTCGTACGGTCGATCCGGTCGTGGAATCGCTCCCCGCTTGTCCACCCATAGCAGTTCGGTCACTCATATCACAGTTCGTTATTGTCTGATTATCCGAACTGACACGAACGGTGATGTTACCCGGGCCGATAACCGATGACCCACAGTGGTCTCCCGCGGCGGTAATCAGTCCCTAGACGCCCGTTCCTCGGGTCCTCGGCTCCCGATCGATGGGCCGGTAGCGACGGGGCGTCCCCTCGAGGCGGTCGACCACTCCCCGCCGCTCGAGGGTCCGCAGGTGTGCCGCCGCTTCGCCGGCCCCGAACTTGACGTGGATCCCCGCGAGGTCACCGAACAGGTCGCCGGCGAGGTCCCAGGGGGTCGCGGTGCCGCGTCGTTCGAGTGCCACGAACACCCGACGGGAGCGATCCCGGTGGTGGGTCAGGATCTCGGCGACGCGTCCGGACTCGACGGCGGTGCCGTGGCCGGGCAGGAGTCGCTCGGACCGCTTGGCGAGTCGCTCGAGCGTCCGCCGAAACGCCGCCAGTGGGTCGTGATCGATCGCCGCGCCGCCGGCCGCCAGATCGTCGCACCGGGCCGGGTTGACCGCCGTCGGGCGAAGGGTCCGGGTATCGCTCCCGCCGACGTTCGGCGTGGTTGTCGGCAGGACGGCGTCGCCGACCAGGACGAATCCGTCGCCGGCGAAGGCGGTGTGCCCGAGCGTGTGCCCCGGCGTCGCGATCGCCTCGAGCCCCGCGACCCGGTCGCCGTCCGCGAGTCGCTCGACGGGCGTCTCGTCGGGCATCGCCGAGACGGCGTCGCCGTCGATGACCTCGCCGACGGCGTCGGCCGGCACGCCCCAGGCGTCCATCGTCGCGGCGTCGCGCTCGAGGCGGCGCTCGCGCTCACGGGCGTAGTCGGCGACCAGCGGCGCGTCGCCGGCCCCCATCGCCAGCGCCGCGTCCGCGGCCGCGGCCAGCCGCGGCGCGAGGCCGGCGTGATCCGCGTGCCAGTGGGTCACGAGGACGTACTCCAGCGCCGCCGGCTCGACGCCGGTTCGCTCGAGGCCCGCTCGGAGGTCGCGCCACGCGCGGTCGGTCGGCGGTCCGGGGTCGACGACGGCCCGATCGCCAACGAGGTACGCGCTGTTGGTCCCTTCCGGCGCGTCCCCGCCAACGTCGATGCGCGTGATCTCGTCGGCAGTCATTCCCGCGACTCTCAGGCGGCGGGCGTCTTAGTTCCCCGTCGTTTGCCGTCCGACGCCGTCCGTGTCGGGCCGTGAGAGTCTTCGCTTCAGATACACGGTCGACGAACGCCGCGGCCCCTCGGGCAACTAAAATAGTGCGTCGAGTTCGCCGCCGGTGTCCATCAGGGACGTAAACGCCTCGTCGGCCTGCGCCCGGACGTCCTCGGTCGTCTCCTGAGCCTCGATGGCGACCTGCTGGAGCTGGTCGATCCGCGGCACGTCGGTGACTCCCGACAGCAGGACGATCGTCCCGACCTCGCTCCGGTCGGGCAGGGGGTAATCGCCACCGCGGATCTCCATGCTTCCCGTCTCGTCCTCGAGCCACTGGCGGCCGCGCTCGACGCCCTTGCGGTTGAGCCGGCTCGGCGGGCCGGTGGCGACGACCAGCCCGCGGTCGGCGCTGGCGACGTCACAGGGCAGGGTCAGCCGGCCGAGCGTGGCCTTGCGGACGAGGCTCGTCAGCCGGTTGGTCGCCGCGCCCTCGTCGAATCCATCGTCGCCGGTCAGCGACGAGAGCAGTCCGTCGTCGGTCTCGACCGTCTCGCTGGCGTACCCGATAGTGGAGACGCCGCCGCCCGAGAGCGTGTTGATGATCTCCGAGGAGTCGACGACGCTTTCGGCGACGTGATCGCCCTGGTCGATCTCGCCGGCGGCGAAGAGGAGCCCGAACCGCTCGACGATCTCGCGGTTGATCCGGTCGTAGCCGCCCGCGACCGACTCGCCGGCGCTGCGCCATGCGTCGTTGTCGAAGACCAGCAGGTTGTCGACCTCGTCGACGAACGTGCGGAACGACCGGGCCGCGTTGAGCGTGTAGATCCCACCCTCGTCGGTCCCGGGGAGGATCCCGAGCCCGTAGACGGGCTGGGTGTAGATCCGTCGGAGGTGTTTCGCGAGGACCGGTGCGCCGCCGCTCCCGGTGCCGCCGCCCATGCCAGCGACGACGAGGAAGGCGTCGATTTCGTGGACCGGAATCCGATCGATCGCGCCCTGTATCTCGTCGATGTCCGCCTCGGCGATTTCGGCACCGAGTTCGTTGTCCGCGCCGACACCGTGGCCTTTCACCCGGGCCTGTCCGACGAGGACGCGGTTCCGTTCCGGGACGCGCTCGAGCCCTTTCAGGTCCGTCGTCGCGGAATTGACCGCGATCGCGGACTCGACGAAGCCGCCGCCGGTCCGCTCGTCGAACGCCAGGAACTCGTCGACTACCTTCCCGCCTGCCTGACCGAAGCCGATGAGTGCGAGTTTCATAGCTGTCTGTCGTGGCCGTTCCCCGGCGCGGCCGCGACCGATCACTCGGGATCGGCCGCCGCGACCGGAATGGGAACGGGTTCCACGGCTCGAGCGTCGACAGCATCGGGCATTGTTATGGCCGACATATACCTGAGGAAAAGACAGTCATCGAACCGCTACCCTTCGTTAGTGAACACGTTCAGCGATCGATTACTATCATCAATTCGTGACCGTTCGGATCGCCGATCGATCTCGTGGAGAAAGGCCGCGACCACGTCGCCGCCATCCCCACGCTTTCGGTCCTCGAGCCCCGACTGCGACCGTGAACGTCTTCTGGCATCGCCGGGATCTCCGGCCCGACGACAACCGCGGACTGGCACGCGCCGCGGCCGCCAACGAGTCGGTCGTTCCGCTGTTCGTCCTCGATCCGACGGTCCTCGACCACGCCTCGCCCGTCCGGGTCGCGACGTTGCTCGAGGCCCTCGAGGACCTGCGGTCGCAGTACCGAGAGCGCGGGAGCGACCTGCTCGTCGTCCGCGGCGAGGCGAGCGCGGTCGTTCCCGAGGTCGCGGCCGAGTACGACGCGACGACGGTCGTCTGGAACGAAGACTACAGCGGGCTTGCACGCGAGCGCGATCGAGCGGTCCGGGCGGCCCTCGAGGACGAGGGCATCGCTGCGGAGTCGGTCCACGACGCGATCCACCACGAACCGGGCTCGATCACGCCCAATCAGGGCGATCACTACTCGGTGTTTTCCTACTTCTGGAAGAAGTGGCGCGACCGGGACAAACGCGAGCCCGCGGCCGAACCGGACGCCGACGACCTCGCGCCCGTCTCGGGCGAGCCGATCCCGACGCTTTCGGACCTCGGATTCGACGAACCCGAGGCGACGCCGCCGACGGTGACGACGGCGGCGGCTCGAGAGTGGGTCGCCGACTTCTGTTCGGGGCCGATCTACGACTACGCGGACCGGCGCGATTACCCGGCCGAGAGCGGGACCTCGCGACTCTCTCCGCAGCTGAAGTGGGGGACGATCGGGCCGCGGGAGCTGTACGTGGCGACCGAGCGGGCCGCCGAACGGGCCGAAAGCGACGACGACCGCGAGAGCGTCCGCGAGTTCCAGCGCCAACTCGCCTGGCGGGAGTTCTACGCCCACGTCCTCGCGTTCAATCCCGAAACCGTCACCGAGGATTTCAGCGGCTACGAGAACGACATCGAGTGGCGCGACGATCCCGACGCGCTCGAGGCCTGGCGGGCCGGCGAAACGGGGTGTCCGATCGTCGACGCGGGGATGCGACAACTCCAAGCCGAGGGATGGATGCACAACCGCGTGCGGATGCTCGTGGCCTCGTTTCTGACCAAGGACCTCCTGCTCGACTGGCGGGCCGGCTACGACTGGTTCCGTCGGAAGTTGGCCGACCACGACACCGCAAACGACGTCGGCGGCTGGCAGTGGGCGGCCTCGACCGGCACTGACGCCCAGCCGTACTTCCGGGTGTTCAATCCCATGAAACAGGGCCGCGAGTACGACCCCGATGCCGAGTATATCCGCGAGTACGTCCCCGAATTCGCCGACGCGAGCCCCGCGGAGATCCACGGCTGGCACGAACTGTCCGATGCGGAGCGAAAGCGAATCGCCCCCGACTACCCGGCCCCGATCGTCGACCACGCGGCCCGCCGCGAGCAGGCGATCGCGATGTTCGAACGGGCACGCGGCGAGGAGTCGTAGTTCGGGCGGTCCGACCGAGACCACGCCGGTCTCGCCCCTCGAGCGTACGCGATCGGTACCGGGACAGCTCACGACGGCGTGACCGCGTCGCTGTACGCGAGCAGGACCGAGACGCCTGCGACGGCGAGCGCCCCGACTACCCATACCCAGATCGGGACGAAGAACGCCGTCGCCGTCTCGATCAGCCCGCCGGCGACGCCGACGAACATCCACCCCAGCACGGTCGCGCCGACGGCGACCGACGGTCGGAGCCGTCCCGTTCGATAGGAGTAGTACCCCGTCCACGCGACGCCGGCCCCGATGAGGGCCGTCGCGACCTGCAGCGCCCGCATCGCGAACGTAATCGGCCCTCCGTCTCCCGGGAATGGGAGGGCGAGAACCGGCCCCGCCGCTACGAGCAGCCCGAGGACCAGCACGGGTACTGCCCGTCGGTCGTTGCTCGGTCGGCTCGAGTCCGTCCTCGATCGCATCGTCTCTCGTGTCCGATACGACCTTTCGAATCATAAAAACAACGTCGAGAAGTAGGATGACGAATCCGAACTCAGATAAGTTGTCATTTCTTTCGAACTCGCCGCTGCCATCGGCCAGCTGAGACCGGACAATTGAAGCGTCTAGTCAACGTCGGGCGGCGATATCGTTTACCCGCTGTCTTCCGCACGGTAATCGGTTCTGACCGCTGACATTACGGGGACGCATCACAAAACCATGTTTGCCACCACCCTTATCCGGCGGACTCTCTTAGCGGCTAGTATGTCCTCTCCGGACGAACCGTCGACGCCGAATGGAGAGGTGCCGCCCTCTCAGGCGATCATCGAGGCGATCGCCGCGCACGAAGGCGTCGACGTCACCGAGATCGAGCCCCCGGCCTACGAGCCGCTGTTTACCGCGGTCAACCCGGAGGCGCTCGACGAACTGTTCCGAACCGCCGCGGGAACCGAAAGCAACGCGGTGGTCTCCCTCGAGTACGAGGGCTACGAGATCGTCGTTCGCGCCGATGGCGTCGAGGTCCGCGATCGGGCCGCCGACGAGTCGGTTAGCCGGGCTATCGAGGAGTAAGTCGCCTCAGTCGGCCCAGTAGGCCTCGCCCGGCTGTGTCTCGAAGACCGCTCGATCGAGCAGTTCGATCGCCTTCTCGAGGCCCTCCCGTGAACTCGTCAGCGAGTCCTCGTGTTCGATGCTTAGGGTGCCGTCGTAGCCGACCAGCCGGAGCGTCGAGACGATATCCTTCCAGTGGGCCTCGCCTGTCTCTTATACACATCTCT
>AOIR01000035.1 GCA_000337115.1 Natrinema thermotolerans DSM 11552 | reverse complement strand
GTAGATCTTGGTGTCCTTGGCGTGGACGTGATGGATCGCGTCGCGCTCGCCCAGATAGCGGATCGCGTCGGTGATGGTGATTCCCTGCCAGTAGAGGTGGGATGGATCGAAATTCGCCCCGATCCGCTCGCCGGTCTCCTCGCGGAGCCGTGCCAGCCCGTGGGGTTCGTAGATCAACATGTTCGGATGCATCTCGATCGCGACGTCGACCCCGTGATCGGCCGCGTCGTCGGCGATCTCGCCCCAGTAGTCGATCGCCCGCCCCCACTGGTACTCGAGCGCGTCGGCGTGTTCGGGTGGCCACGGCGCGGTGATCCAGTTGGGAACCTCGTCGTCGGGGCCGCCCGCGGGCAGCCCCGAGAAACAGGTGACGGCGTCGACCTCGAGCTGGGCGGCCAGCCGGATCGCCTCCCGGAGTTCGGTGTCGGCCTCGGCGGCCCGCTCGTCGTCGGGGTGGAGCGGGTTGTTGTGGGTCGCGAGCGCACTGATCTCCATGTCACACTCCTCGAGAAGGTCCCCCAACTCGGCCTGTGCGGTCTCGTCGTCGAGGTACTCGGACCGGACGAGGTGATCCTGCCCCGGGTGGCCGCCGACGCCGGGTTCGATCGCGTCGACGCCGAGGTCGTCGAGATAAGGTAGCGCACTCTCGAGTTGTTCGTCGGCCAGTGGTGGGGTGTGGACGCCGATCTGCATAGGCCAGCGACCACGGCCGAGGGAATAAAACGGGGGCAGGCAGCCGATGGCGGCCGGTCGCTCGCCGCTGGGCTGTGGGTCCTTTTTACTCGTCGATCCTGACCGTCCGTCCCTCCTCGCTCGAGCGGTAGATCCCGTCGACGAGCCGCTGGACCGTCAACGCTTCCTGAACGCTGTCGGCACACGTGCCCATCGCATCGCCGCCCCCGACTATCCGGCCGAAGAACGCCCGCTGTTCGTCCGAGTGGGTGTCGTTCTGCCGCGTTTCGATCGTCGTGTCCTCGAGGTGGTCGGGGCCGACATTGCTCGCGGAGTGGACGCTGAGATCGCCCTCGAGGAGGTCGAAGCGGGCGGCCGCGTCGGTTCCCCGGGCGACGAACTCGTGGGTGGCCGGCCGGTTGGTCGCCCACGCGACCTCGAGCGAGATGGTCCGGTTGTCCCCACAGCGGATGAACGCGCTGGCGGAGTCGTCGACGTCGAACCCGCCCGGTCCGGCGTCCTCGGCCCACATATCGAGGTAGGCGTACTCCTCGCGGGAGCCGAACTCCCCGCGCGAGACGCCGGTCACCTCCTCGACTGCGGGATACTCGAGCAGGTACAGTGCGAGATCGATCGCGTGGACGCCGAGATCGATCAACGCACCGCCGCCGGCGATCTGTCGGCGGGTGAACCACGACCCTCGTCCGGGGATGCCGCGTCGCCGAACGTAGTTCGCCTCGATATGTGAGACGTCGCCGAGATCCCCCCGTTCGATGCGGTTTTTGACGATCCGGACCGTGTTCGCAAAGCGGTTGTTGAACCCGACCATGCCGACCCCGTCCGAGGCCGCCGCGGCCTCGGCGATCCGCTTGGCGCTGTCGATCGAGTGGGCCAGTGGCTTCTCGAGGAGGACGTGTAACCCGCGTTCGAACGCGTCGACGGCGTACTCCTCGTGGTACTTGTTCGGGGTCGTGATGATGACGGCGTCGACGCCGTCGTATAACGCCCGGTGGTCGTCGTAGACGTCGACGTCGTATCGCCGGGCGAACCGTGTCCGGGCCTCGGCAGCGACGTCCATGCCACCGACCAGCGGGACGCCGAGGTCGACGAGTCGCTCGGCGTGGTACTGGCCGATGTTTCCGAGGCCGACGATGCCGGTTTTGATGTCAGTTCGGTCGGGTGTCATTGTCTGGGAGGCCGCTGCGAGCGTCTCGTCTCGATCTGATACACCGATAGTCGCTATATCGAATATGGGGGCTCGAAGACCTTCGATCCGTCGCCAAACGACGAGTGGGTGGAGTCGGATCGGCGGGGCCGATCAGGTGTCGGCTTCCGTCGGTGTCGTCCCCGGTTCCTGTCCCGATCGGTCCGTCAACCCGTGGAGCAAGGCGTCACCGGAGGCCGTCTCGAAGAGGTGGATCTTCGAACGGTCCAGCACGACGTCGACGTCCTCGCCCGCCTCGATCTCCGTATCGGGGGTAACGCTCATCAGCAACTGATTTGGCGAGGTAGCGGGGTCCTGTTCCATCGACCCGGCCGCGGCCTCGGAGAGCAACAGGTAGACGAAGACCTCGTCGCCCATCGGCTCGAGGACGTCGGTCCGGGCCTCGATCCGATCCGTCGAGTCGGTCAGCGAGTCGGCGTACCGAGTCAAGTGGACGTCCTCCGGTCTGACACCGAGGGTGACGGGGTCCCCGACGCCGACCCCCGACAGTCGTGAGGGATCGAGGCCGACGGTGAAGTTGTTCGTCTCGAGGCCGTCCTCGACGAGCGTTCCCTCGACGAAGTTCATCGACGGCGAGCCGATGAAGCCGGCGACGAAGAGGTTCGTGGGTTCGTTGTAACAGGTAAGCGGTGCGGCGATCTGCTGGAGTCGGCCGTCGTTCAAGACGGCGATCCGGTTGGACATCGTCATCGCCTCCGCCTGATCGTGGGTGACGTAGATGACCGTCGCGTCCAGCTCCCGATGGAGCCGCTGGAGTTCAGTCCGCATGTGGACCCGCAGCTTCGCGTCGAGGTTGGCAAGCGGCTCGTCCATCAGGAACACGTCGGGGTTGCGCACGATCGCGCGGGCGATGCCGACCCGCTGTTGCTGGCCACCGGACATCTCCGAGGGCATCCGATCGAGCATCCCCTCGAGCTGGACGATGTCGGCCGCTTCCTCGACGCGACGGCGGACCTCCTCGTCGTCGTACTTCCGGAGCCGGAGCCCGAAGGAGATGTTCTCGTAGACGTCCATGTGGGGGAACAGGGCGATGTTCTGGAAGACCATCGCGACCCCCCGGTCCTTCGGGGCGAGGTCGGTGACCTCGTCGTCGCCGATGTAGACCCGTCCCTCGGTGGGCTGGGTCAGCCCCGCGACCGTCTCCATCGTCGTCGACTTCCCACAGCCCGAGGGGCCGACGAAGGTGACGAACTCGCCGTCCTCGACCTCGAGGCTGATGTCGTCGACCGCCGTTTCCTCACCGTACCGTTTCGTGATGTTCTCGAGTCGTACTCGTGCCATTGTGTTACTCTTTGAGTGCGCCCGCGGTCAGTCCGCTCACGATCTTTTCCTGTGCGATGACCACGAGGATCGCGACGGGGATCACCCCGAGGATGCTCGCGGCGGCCATGAGGTGGTACAGGACCTGGTACTGGCCCTGATAGGCCAGAATGCCGTCGAGGATCGGTGCCCAGTTCTCCGGCTGGCCGTCGGTCATCAGGAACGAGAAGAAGAACTCGTTGTAGGTTGCGATGAACGTCAACACGCCCGCGGTCGCGACGCCGGGGGCCGACAGCGGAATGATGACCCGGAACAGCGCACCGAGTCGCGTCGTCCCCTCGACCCGGGCCGCGTCCTCTAGCCCGTCGGGGATCTGTCCGTAGAAGGTCGTGAGGATGAAGATCGCCAGCGGCATGAAGATCGCCGACAGCGGCGTCACGAGGGCAAAGGGCGTGTTGTAGAGGGTCCCGTCGCCAGTGATCGGCTCGAGGAAGAAAAAGGAGGTGTTGAACAGGTCGTTCAGCGGGATGAAGAAGGCCGCCGGCGGGAAGAAAGAAATCACCAGCACTAACAGCATCAGCGGCGTTCGGCCGGGGAACTCGAGGCGGCCGAACGCGTAGCCGGCGAGGCTGGCGACGACGAGGACGACGGCCGTCGAGGCCAGCGCGATCACGAAGCTGTTGAACATGTAGACGTGGAAGGGGATGACCTGGAACACTTCGACGAACGCGCCGGGGTTGAAGCCGTTCGGCGTGAAGACGATGTTCTGGAGTTGTCCCTCCGGCGTCAGCGCGACCATGAGCAGCCAGTAGAAGGGAAACAGCGTCGTAAAGAGGAAAAAGACCGCGGCGACGTAGAACATCGCCCGGTAGACCCGGTCCGGGTTCTCGATGGAGTCGGCGACCCACTGCTGAAACGGGCCCCGGTCGAGTTCCGCGTCCCGGCCGTCTTTGAGGATCGAGGCGTCGTCGGACCCGCTCGCAGGTGTGCCGCCGTCGGGGCGGCGAAGCGTCGGATCGCGTGGCGGATCGGCTCCCGACTCGTCGATGCCGCTTGGATCGGTGGTGTCTCGTGGATCGGACATCAGTACATCCCTCCTTCGGTGTCGCGAAACAGCAGCAGGTAGATGCCGATGATCAGGCCGATGACCAGCGCCGTCCCGAAGGCCACGGCGGCGGCGGTCGCGTAGATGCGCGTGCCGCCGAACATCGCCTCGACGACGAGGCAGGTCAGCGACGGCACCGTCGTACAGCCGGCCGTCGACTCGATCAGTCCGAACACCCGCATCGCGTCCATCGTTCGGAACAACATCGCGACGAGCAAGGCCGGCATCACCAGCGGGAGCGTGATGAGTTTGAACCGCTGCCATGGCGAGGCGCCGGCCACGCGTGCGACATCGTACAGGCTGCGGTCGACGCTTTGTAGCCCCGCGAGGATCAGCAAGGCCATAAACGCCGACGACTTCCAGATGTCGGCCACGAGGATGATGATGAAGGCGTCGCGGCTGTTGGCAAGCGGCGTCGCGCTGAAGATTCCCAGGCTCTGCATGAGGTCGGAGCCGAATCCGACCGTCGGCTGAAAGAGGAGAAAGAAGATCATTCCCTGGATGACGATCGGCACCGCCCACGGGAGGATGATCGCCACGCGGACCCACCGTCGTCCCCGGAAGTCCTGATCGAGGACGTAGGCCTGTCCGAACCCGATCACCGTCTCCATGACGACGCTGATGACCGCGAACGCGAGCGTGACGAACAACGCCTGCTGGAAGAACGGGGTCCCGAGTTCGACGAAGGGAAACGACGAGGTCAGTCCCACGTCGAGGAACTGCCGGGCCAGCCGTGCGTTCCCCGTGAGGATGTCGACGTAGTTCTCGATGCCGACGAACCCGCCAAGCGGGTCCAGCCCTCGCGTCTGATCGGCGCGCAGCGACATGACGAACGTCCGGAGCATCGGGTAGAACGCGACCAGCGTCAACAGCGCGAACGCCGGCAGTAACAGCAGGTACGCGTACGCCGCCTCGCTCAGTCCCTCCATCCAGTTGACGACGGCGTTGCCGGTCCGCTCCCGGTCTTGGCGCCGTCCGGTGTCGCCGATCCCGTCCGTATCTGTGTCAGTCGCCATCGGTAGTCACCTCCGCCTCGCTCTGTTCGAGTTCCTCGGCGAGGTCGTTCATCGCCGCCTCGGGATCTTTCGCGCCGCGGTAGGCCGCGTTGACCTCCTGATAGACCAGCGCCGACTGTTCCGGCCAGAGATCGGTCGCCGGCCGTGGGACCGCGTTCTCGCTGGCCGACTGGACCACGTCGGCATAGCGGGCAACGGGGCCGACCTCCGCCGGATCTGCTTCGCCGACCAGCTCGAGGTTCGGGGGGAGATAACCCCCGAGTTCGAACACCGTCAGCATGACCTCCTCGGTGGCGAACGCCTCGAGGACCTGCAGTGCCTCCGCCTGCCGATCCGAGAACGGGCTCACGGCGAGGTTCCAGCCGCCGAGCGCGGCCGTGGTGCCGCCGGTGCCCTCGTACTCGGCGTCGGCTTCGGATACCGCGTACGGCCGGGTCATCACACCAAGGTCCTCTCCGAAGGCCCCTTCCGCGCCGGTCTGTGCGATCGCGAACGACCAGTTGCGGTTCGAGACGGCGTCGCCGTCCGCGAACGGGCTGAGTGACTGCTGTTCGGTCCACTGGACGATCGCCGACGGACAGATCTGTGCGTACTGGTCGGCGTCGCTTCCCTCGCCCTCGATGAACGACCGCATCATCCGGATCGCGTCGATCACCGGCTCCTCGTCGACCGTAATCGGCCGCTCGCCGGCGGTAAACAGGTTGTCGGTGCCGCCGAAGTAGGCCCCGCCCCAGGAGGTCATCACCTCGTTGAAAGTACAACAGGACAGCCCCTCGTACGCGGCCGCCTGCGTCGTGAACCCGTAGTCGAGGCCGGCCCCGTCTCGCGCGTCACGGACCGCCGACGCGAACTCCTCCCAGCGGGGCGGGTCGGTCCCCCAGCCGCTCGTATCGTAGCCGGCGTCCTCGAGCAGGTCCTGGCGGTACAGGGTAAAACCCAGATCAGGGAACAGCGGCAGCGCGTGGAGATCACCGGTCTGGGGGTCCCGCGCCGTCTCGAGGATCGCCTCGAGATAGTCGCTGTTGACCCGCTCGAGGACGTCGTCGGACAGCTCTTCGGTCAGGTTGACCGTCTGGTTTCGGAGGATAAACGGGACCGTCCAGCCGCTGTCCATCATGTGGATGTCCGGCGGGGCTCGACCCGCCTCGAGGGCCGACTGGGCGGTCTGCATCCGTGACGCGGAGTCGCTGACGACGGTCTGGATCTCGATGTTGATGTCCTCGTTCAGTCCCGCATCCCAGAGCGCTTGCTGGACCGACGGCCCGTCGCCGTCGCCCTGGATGATCCCCGCGACGCCCGAATCGGCGGTCATCACGACGGTGTTCGGGCCCGGGCCCCGACTGAGGCAGCCGGCGACCCCCACGGCTCCCGCCGTCGCGGCCGCCGTCCCGGTCAGGAACGACCGCCGTCCGGCGCTGAAGCGGTCGTCCCCGCCGGTGGTATCTCGTCCCATGCGAGGGGACGGACCACGGTCACCACCTTAATTGTTAGCTGTAAATATGATAATAAAATCTGACTGTCCCGATAACGGTTCCGTTACGCGGACGCGGGCGTACGAGCCACGGTCGAGCCGGTTTCGGGCGGCTCGCAGGGCGGCGTCTAGTCGCCGATTTCGAGGCGACGGTCGGCAGGTGCCGGCCGAGCGTATTCGACCGTGGGCGTCGGGTCCAGGGCGATCGACTCCGAACGCGAGCGGACCGACGCCGGCCGGCCGGCGACCGCTCTCACACCGCTCAGTCGTCGAGCGTCGGCGGCTCGTCCCGGCCGATGTGGATCTCGTGGGCCTCGATGTCCTCGAGCGCAGCGACGCGACCGCCGACCGAGAGTTCCTCGCCGTCGGCCGTCTCGATCGTGAGGCTCGCGACTTCCTCGCTGATCTCGAAGGAGATATCGAGAACCCGACCGCGGACGACCCGCTGGCCGCCGACATCGACGTCCCGACCCTCGATCGTGGCGTAGAACTCCCCGCCCTCGTCGATGAGGTCTTTGACGCACCGGCGGATCGAGGCGTACTTGCGGGGGTACGACCGCGCGGTGTCGTCCTCGCCGAGCGTCTCCTCGGCGGTCGTCCAGAGGACGGTTCCGAAAAAGCCCGAGACCAAAAAGCCAAGCGCCGAGCGGTTGAAGATGACGCCGTATCGGTCCTGATCGTCGCGCAGGGCGTCCTGGGTCGCGTAGACGGAGTAGTTACCGTCGGCGACGGCGAGTACCGGCGTCGTGATCCCGCGTCGGGCGCGGGCGGTCGAGGCGACCTCACCGTAGGCGAACTCGGCGGGGTCGGGCGCTTCGCTGGCCGGTGTCACGATCAGGTCGACGCTGACGCCGGCGTCGACGGCCGCGCGCAAGTCCTCCTCGAACCGGGTCAGCAGGTCCGGCGTCAGCGACAGCGCGAGTTCGAACTCCGCGGCGTCGATGACCTCCTCGAGGTAGCGCAGGATCGTCGATCGGGACTTGACCAGGGAGACGGCCTCGGTGTCGCGGGCCGGCGCGGTGTATCGGGCCTCGAGTTCGTCGACCATCCGCTCGAGGGAGGTCTGGACGTCGTCGAAGGCCTCGCCGGGATCGAGCGCGACGACTTTCATCGGGCGGGACTCGCGCAGTTCGACGAGTCCGCGGTCGCTGAGGCTGCGCACGGTATCGTAGACTCGAGGCTGGGGGATCTCCGTCCGGTCGGCGATCTCGCTGGCCGTCAGCTGGCCCTGCTCTAACACGGTGAGATAGGCGTCGATCTCGTACTCGCCGAGGTTGAACCGGTCCCCGACGCGCTCGACGGTCGAGCGAAGCTCGTCTGGTGCCATACCGGCTCCTATGCCCCCAGTGATTAAATGATTTATTATACATCGAGTAGCACGCGTTTTCGAAATCGGGTTATTTGTAAATCGGTCGCACGGAGAGAGGGTCAGAACGCTTAACCACACCGCACCTGAGCGTGTTGGTATGCGCGCGGTCCTCCAGGGGAACGAGAGTACGGCGGCCGAGAACAGCACCACGGCAGCCGAGGAGCTTCAGGCGTTCCTCCCGGATATGGTCCCGCCGCGAGCGATCGAGATCGGCCTCGCGCTCGTCGTTCTCGTCGTCGGCTGGTATCTCTCGAAGCTCGCCGTCCGGATCGCCGGGCGGACGGTCGCTCGACGCATCGAACGGCCCAGCGTCACTCGGACGGTGCTTCGTGGTGTCAGGCTCACCGTCTTCCTCTGGGCGGCCGGCATCGCCGCCGGCATCATCGGCGTCGGCAACACCCAGATCCTCCTGTCGGTGACCGTTATCTCGGCCGTGATCGCGATCGTCCTCGCCCCGATCGCGGGCAGTTTGATCAACGGCTTCTACGTGCTGGCGGACCGGCCCTACGAGATCGGCGACATGATCGAAGTGACCGACGCGGGCCACCGCGGTTTCGTCGAGGACATCACGATCCGCTACACGAAGATCTTCACCCTGCAGAACACTTTCATCGTCATCCCCAACTCCGAGATTCACGCCCGCGACGTCGTCAACTACTCCGCCGAGGACGAGCGGACCCGCGTTTCCGTCGGCTTCGATATCACCTACGAGAGCGACCTCGAGGCGGCGCGCCGGGCCGCCGAGCGGGCCGCTCGGAACGTCGACGACGTCATCTCCGGCGGCCCCGATATCCGGATCGGCAGCGCCCGCTACGCCGCAGCGCCGTCCTGTTACGTCGACGAGTACGGCAAGCATGGCGTCTCCCTCAAACTGTTGTTCTGGATGAAACACCCCTACAAGCAACTCGTCGTCCGATCGGCGGTCCAGGACGCCATCGGCGAGCGGTTCGCGGATCTCGACGTCGAGTTCGCCTACCCGCATCGCCATCACGTCTTCGACGACACCAGCGGCGTCGCACGCGTCGGCGTCATCGACAGCGAGCGACGGGCCCCGGATGCCCCGGCCGAAGCCGGCGACAGCCCCGCGGACCCGGCCGATCGGTGACGCCTCGGGGGTCGGTCTCGGTCCGGATCCGGGCTCCCGGTATCGTGGGGGTGATTTATGCCCTCCCCGATCCAAGTCGACAGTCACTCGACGATGTACGACGACATTCTCGTTCCCACCGACGGGAGCGACACGATTCCCGAGACGCTCGCACACGCACTGCCGATCGCCGCCGACAACGACGCGACGGTTCACGGTCTCTACGTCGTCGACAGTCGCGTCACCGCGGCCGCCGACGACGAGACCAGTACCGACCTCGAGCGCTCGCTCGAGGCGGAGGGTGAGGAGGCCGTCGCCGCCGTCGAGGACCGCGCGACGGACGAGGGCCTCGAAACCGTCGCCGAGATACGACAGGGGACCCCGTCGAAGACGATCCTCGAGTACGCCGAGGAGCAGGGGATCGATCTGATCGTCATCGGAACCCGGGGCAAGAGTCCCCGCGAGAAGGTGACGTCGCTGGGCAGCGTCTCCGAGCGGGTCGTCGACAACGCTTCGATCCCGGTGTTCGTCGTTCGGAACGCCGGCGAGGAGTAGCCCGGACGTACAACGGTTCGTATCAGGCCCGCGCGCTCTCGACCGTGATGACCTCGCAGTCGAGGTGTGTCCGCAGATAGCTGTCGATATCCGGGTTGTCCGTAAAGCGCTGGAAGAGTCGCCGGAGTCGGCTGGCCTGTTTGGTCCCGACGACGACGACGTCGGCCTCCTCCGCACCGACCTCGTCGAGGATGCTTTCCTCGACGAGGAACCCCGTCCGGACGACGTACCGGGCGTTCTCGAGTCGCCCGAACGTACTCTCGACCGTGTTTTTCAGGTCGATCCGGCTCACTTTCTTCCCGTTCTGGTAGAGGTCGACGTGGAGGACCGTCAGCGCCGCGTCCCGGTCGCGCGCGACCTCGATCGCCCGCTCGAGCGTTCGCCGCGAGTGTTTCGACAGCGGATACCGAACGGGGACGACGACCAACGACATTAGACAACCGAAGGACACCCGGGCGGGTAAACCTTTCAGTACGGACAGTCTACACTGCGAACCTGTCCCATGGGATGGGGAGCCGTCCCCGTTCGATCCCCGCGAGCCGGTCGGGCGGAGAGACAGTCATTTAGGGTGAGCGCGGCTATGCCCGAACATGCAATCCTGGTCGACCGACGACGGCAACACCGTCTTCGTGTCCGAGACGGACGGCGACAAGGGGTCGAAGGGCCCGTTTCTCGCCGCATACGAGTCGTCCGACTTCGAACGCCGGTACGGCTGGTTCTGTACGAACTGCGAGAGCTTCGACAACGCGATGGACGCGATGGGCCGTATCAAGTGCAATCAGTGTGGGAACTTCCGCAAGCCGACCGAGTGGGACGCCGCCCACGAATAGGATCGTGTGATCCCTCGAGGCCGGATTCGGCCGGGGTTCTCCTCGAGATCGCGAAATCGCTGCAGGGGCCAATAGACGATTACTCGGCGAACGGCCGGCTACCTTCCAACGACCGAACCGAAAGAGCGGGATAGTTCCCGTTCGTTCGGAAGTAACCCCTCGTTCTTGTCACGTACTAACATTTATGGTGGATGCCGACATAGGTGGTATTGAATGGGTCCTGTTAACATGCGGCTCGTCGAGCAGGCCAGGTCGATCTTCGCAGAGCTGGGTTACACCGTCGAAGGCAACGGCCCCGAGTTCCGTGCCGAACGAGCATGGAAGGTCGTTCACGTCAACGCCGTCCTCGAGGCGGACGAACTTCCGACGTCGGCGTCGGGACAGTTCCACTGTTTCGTCGCCGAACCGGACGACGCCGACGACCTCGAGGCACGACTCGAGCGGACGAACCCGAACTACGAGTGGGCCATCATCGTCGTCGACGGAGAGGACTATCAGGTCGAACGAGCGCCACCAGGACCGCGAGTAACAGCGTAGAACAGCCGACGACCGCGGCTGCGGACTATTTTTCGAGCGCGTTACGCGTCGCAGTGACGCCTGCGCCCGGATCGACGGCCGCGCCCATCGACTCGAGGACGTCGCCAAGCGCCGTCACGACGTAGATCACGTTCTCGGGCCGTGCGGAGTGACCCATGCAGCCGATCCGGAAGATGTCGCCGGCGAGATCGCCCAGCCCGCCGGCGATCTCGAGGTCGTACTGCTCGAGCAAGGCGTCACAGACCGCGCCGTCGTCGATACCGTCGGGGACGCGGACGGCGTTGAGGCTCGGCAGCCAGTACTCGTCGGGGGCGTTCATCTCGAGACCCATCGCCTCGACGCCGGCCTTCAGCGCGCCGGCCAGTCGCTCGTGGCGGGCCCAGCGGTTCTCGATGCCCTCCTCGGCGACTAGCCGCAGGGCCTCCCGGATCGCGTAGACGTTCGTGATCGGTGCGGTGTGGTGATACGCGCGCTCCTCCCCCCAGTAGCCCTCGAGCAGGGAGAGATCGAGATACCACGAGCGAGGATCCTCGTCGCGCGAGAGGACCTTCTCCATGGCCTCGTCCGACAGGGTCAGCGGGCTCGCGCCCGGCGGACAGGAGAGACACTTCTGGGGTCCCGAGTACGCCACGTCGATGCCCCACTCGTCGACTCGCAACTCGACCCCGCCAAGGGAGGTGACGGTGTCGGCGATGACCAGGGCGTCGTGGTCGTGGGCCGCGGCGGTCAGTTCCGGGACGTCGGGCTGGAGGACGCCCGTACTCGTCTCGGCGTGGACGAACCCGAAGACGTCGGGGTCGTGTTCGGCCAGCGCGTCCGCGACGTCGTCGGGCTCGAGCGGTTCGCCCCACGGTGCCGATACCTCGACGACCTCGCCGCCCGCACGTTGGGCCATTGAGGCCATTCGGCCACCGAAGTAGCCGTTGGTCGGCACGAGCATGGTGTCGCCGGGTTCGACGACGTTGCCGATCGCGGCCTCCATCGCCGCGGAGCCGGTTCCCGAAACCGGGATCGTCCACTGGTTGTCCGTTCGGAACGTATAACGCAATAGCTCCTGGACCTCGTCCATGATCTCGACGAAGGAGGGATCCAGGTGACCGACCAGCGGCGTACTCATCGCTCGGAGAACCCTCGGGTTCACGTCGCTCGGCCCGGGCCCCATCAGGGTCCGGTCAGGGGGTGTGAGTTCGCCGACGGATGGCGCGCGATCCGCCTCGTTCGACGGTGTCTGAGCCATGGGCGTGTGCTCGCCGGCCACTCGCAAAGACCTACCGGCAGCGGCGAATTACAGGTCCTCGAGCGGCCGAATCGAAGCCGGTCTCGGTATCGTGGTTTCGTTCGCGAACGCGGCCGTATCCCGACATCTCCGCCACCGACCATGATCCGTGGTACCGTCCGGCGTGGCTGCGAGCCGTTTAAGCCGACTCACTGCATAGGCGACATATCATGTTCGTCGGTCACGCGCTCCTCGCGTTCGCCGTCGCGGCGCTCGTCGCCGACTGGCGAGGCTGGGCCCCCCAACGAGCGCTTCTCGTCGGGGCTATCGCCGGCGCGTTCGCCGCAATTCCCGATATCGACGTCGCGTACGCGCTCGTGGGCCTGCTCGAGTGGCAGGCCGGCGACGGCGCGCTCGGCGCGTCGACGGCGTTCTGGGACGCCAGCCGCGGCGTCCACCGCTCGGTCACCCACTCGCTGGTCGTCGGCGCGGTCGCCGCACCGGCCTTCGGCCTGCTCGCCGTCCGCGGCTACGCCCCTCGCGTGCGGCTCGTCCGGGCCGTCGGGATCGCCGTCCTCGCGGCGCTCGTCGCCATCGCGCTCGTCTGGGGCGGTCCCATCGCCGCGCTCGTCACGGGGCTGTTCGCCGCCAGCGGCGGCGTCATCGCCCGGCTGATCGCGCGTCGAACGCGGGTGTCGCCGGCGACGGTCGGTCTCGCCGCGCTCTGGGGACTCTGGTCGCATCCGTGGGGCGATCTCGTAACCGGGTCGCCCCCAGACTGGTTTTTCCCCTTCGACGCCGCCGTCCTCGAGTCGCGACTCGTCCTCCATCCCGACCCGACGTTGCACCTGCTCGGTGCGTTCGCCATCGAACTCGCGACGATCTGGCTCGCGGCCGCCGTCCTCTGTCGGCTCACCGATCGCTCGGTCGTCGCCACTGTCAACCGCCGGGCCGCTGTCGGCGTCGCCTACGGTCTCGCCGCGCTCGCGGTGACGCCGCCGACGCTCGAGGTGTCTTACCACTTCGTCTTCTCGATCCTCGGCGTCGGTCTCGTCTGTGGCGTCATCAGGGAGACGCCGACTCCCGCCGCGTTCGCGAGCGTTCGGGGTCTACCCGAACTCGAGACGCTACTCGAGGCCGGGGTGACTGCGCTGGCGGCCGTCACCGTTGCGCTCGTCGCCTACTCGTCAGTCTATCTGTTTGCTATCGCGCCGTAGCGCTGGGCCGCAGCCTTCGTTTCAGTGTGGGACAAAATATGCTTTTGTGAGAGTAGACGGTACGGACCACTGTGTCGCAGGCTTCACTCGAGGGATTGCTCGCGGACGGGCGATCGAACGCAGCGATCGCGTGGATACTGGTCGCCGCGATCGCGAGCATCGGTATCGGTGCGCTGATTACTGGCGGCGTTCTCTGGATGACGTTCGCGGCGGTTCTCGTGGCTCTCGCGATTATCCCACCCGTCGCTTTTCGATCACCGCTGGTCATGCTCCCCTGGGAGGTCCTTCTGTTGGCGGCGTTGCCGGTCCTCGGTGTCGCGTTCGGTGCCGACCGGCTAATGGGACACGTCACGTCCTACCTCTCGGTCGCGGCCATCGCGCTCGTCCTCACCGTCGAACTGCAGGCGTTTACTACCGTGCGGATGACGCCCGGCTTCGCCGTCGTCTTCGTCGTGGTCGCGACGATGGCCGCCGCTGCCCTCTGGGCTCTCCTTCGGTGGAGCGCCGCCGGTGTCCTAGGCGTTCCGTTCACGGCCGACCACGACGACGTGATGTGGGAGTTCGTCTATTCGGCCATCAGCGGCCTCGGGGCCGGTCTCGTCTTCGAACTCTACTTCAGGCGGCTCGGACGTGCCGACCGGACTCGACTCGTCGACGACGTCCCGATCGGTGGGGGTGACGATGACTAGCCTCGCCGACATCGTTCCCTCTCGGAAGCGGCAACGCCAGCTCACCTACCTCATGGAGATCGGGCTGATCGGTATGCTGTTCATCGGCATCGAACGTGGTAACGGCGGCATCGTCATCAACACCGGCGTCGCCCTGCTCGTCACGCAGCTGCCGCCACTGCTCGAGCGCGACTACGAGATTCCGATGGATCCGCGGCTCACGCTGTGGATCACGACCGCCGTCTTCCTGCACGCCTTCGGTACGGTGGGGCTCCCCGGTGCGACCGCCACGCTCTACAGTCAGGTCTGGTGGTGGGACCACATGACCCACGCGCTGTCGGCGTCGCTGGTCGCTGGCGTGGGGTATGCCACCGTTCGCGCGTTCGACGAACACGCCCAGGGAGTCCACCTCCCACAGCGGTTCATTGCGGTGTTTATCCTCCTTTTCGTCATCGCGTTCGGCGTCCTCTGGGAGATCCTCGAGTTCGCGATCGCGTTGGCTGCCGAGGCGCTCGGTACCAGAGCCGTCCTCACCCAGTACGGGCTCGAGGACACGATGCTCGATTTCGTTTTCAACTCCATCGGTGCGCTCATCGTCGCGACGTGGGGCGGTGCGTACCTCTCGAACGTCACCAGCGCGATTCGAGAGCGGTTCGACTCGCGGGCCGGCTGAAGCCGCCGATCCGGCCGCCCGTTTTTCACTCGGTCCGAACCGACGCCGTGTTTTACGTCGGTACGCGCCGTAGATGACGAGGCCATGGTCTTCAAAAAGATCACGCTGATCGGTACCAGCCCCGAGAGTTTCGACGCCGCCGCGGACGACGCCATCGACCGCGCGGAGGCAACGCTGCAGAACGTCCAGTGGATCGAGGTCGACGAACTCGGCGTCGAAGTCGCCAGCGCCGACGACCGCGAGTACCAGGCCGAAGTCACCGTCGCCTTCGAACTCGAGGAGTAAGCCGGGACGGAACGCTCGACGCCTCGTGTCGTCACTCCGTCCTCGAGGCGTTCTCCGACGTGACCGGCAGCTGTCGGCCGTCGGTCATCGGAAAATCCGGTGGAACCTGGGACGCGGTGAACCGCAGTCGCTTACGTCCGGAACGATTCGCCACAGCCGCATTCGCTGACGACGTTCGGGTTGTCGACGTGGAAGCCCTCGGCCTGCAGCCCGTCCTCGTAATCGAGGACGCTGCCCTCGATGTACTTCAGGCTCGCGGGGTCGACGAACACGCGCAGGTCGTGGTGTTCGTAGATCGTATCGTCTTCGTCGGGTTCATCGTCGAACCGCATCCCGTAGGAAAGGCCCGCACAGCCGCCCTGCTGGACGAACAGCCGAAGTCCGGCCTCGGTCACGTCCAGCCCCTCGCCCTCGAGCAGCGAGAGGGCCTGCTCGGCGGCGGCTTCCGTGACTTCGATCTCCGGCTGCGTCTCCGCGGTCCCACCATCCATACTGTCCGTACTCATACCCATCCCTTTCGGCGCGACGATGTTAACTGTGACGCCGTGTCGAGCCGAACGAACTAGCTGATTCTGGTTATATCGGCGCGGATAGTTACGATCGTCGCCACCGAACCGGTTTACGACACCGCCGCCCGATCAGGCGTACAACGAGGTCCAAGAGCCACGCTAACAGCTTGCCCGCCGGAGCGAGCGATACCACGTGCCGAACTGTCGCCTGTCGTTGCGCGAGAGTTCGATGTCGTGTGCTGCGAGCAACTCGAGCATCCGCGCCACGTCGCAGTCGTACCACAGCGAGAGGAGCCGCACGTTTCGCTGTGCGTAGTCGTAGTTACGCTCGAGGACGCGCCCGTCCAGCGGGTCGACATGCGGTTCCATCTCGGTTCCTACTCGGACCTCCAGCCACGTAAAACCAGCTCAGCGTTCCGCACACTGTGACTCGGGGCGGTGTGGCGCTATTTGCCTGTGTCGTCCTCGAGTCGAGTCCGAACGCTCTCGGCGTGGGCCTCGAGCCCCTCCGCGTCGGCCAGCGTGGTGATCGTCTCGCCGAGGTCGGCCAGCCCCTCGCCGGAGAGGCGCTGGACCGTCGTCGACCGGAGGAACGTCTCGACCGAGAGCCCGCCGCTGACCCGTGCCCCACCGTTCGTCGGCAGCACGTGGTTCGTCCCGCTGGCGTAATCGCCGGCCGCCACGGGCGTGTTCGGCCCGAGGAAGACGCTGCCCGCGCTATCGATACGCTCGAGGAGTGACTCGTCGTCGGCGGCGATGATCGAGAGGTGTTCGGGCGCGTACTCCTCGGTGAAGAGGATCGCCTCGCTCATCGATCGGGCGTGTAACACGCCACTGGCGTCGTTTTCGAGTGCCGCCCGGATCACGTCTTCGCGCTCGCGCTCGCCCACGCGTTCGTCGACGGCGGCGGTGACGGCCTCGGCGGTCGCTGCGTCGTCGGTGACTGCCACGACCGAGGCGTTCGGGTCGTGTTCGGCCTGTGCGAGCAGTTCCGCGGCGACGAGGTCCGGGTCGGCCGTCTCGTCGGCGACCACGACGACTTCGCTTGGCCCCGCGAGGAAGTCGATCTCGACGTCGCCCCGAACTTCGGCCTTGGCCGCCGTCACCCACTTGTTGCCCGGTCCGACGATCTTCTGGACGCTCGTGATCGACTCGGTGCCGTAGGCCAGTCCCGCGACCGCCTGTGCGCCGCCGACGCTGTAGACCGCGTCCGCGCCCGCGGCGTGGATCGCCGCCAGCGTCACCGGATTCAGCTCGTCGGCCGGCGGCGTCACGACCGAAACGTGATCGACGCCAGCCACGACCGCCGGCACGACCCCCATGATCGCGCTCGAGGGGTAGGCCGCCGACCCGCCGGGAACGTAGACGCCAACCCGCTCGAGCGGCCGGAAACGCCGTCCCAGCTCCCGCCCGGTGTCGAACTCGCGTCGCCAGTCCTCGGGCAGCTGTGCCTCGTGGAACTCGCGGACGTTCGTGGCTGCCGTCTCGATCGCCGATCGAACCCCATCGTCGATCTCGTCGTAGGCCCGTTCGCAGTCGTCGGTGATCTCGAGGTTCCCGACTTCGACGCCGTCGAACTCGCTGGTGAACTCGCGGACGGCGACGTCGCCCTCGGTACGGACCCGGTCGACGATGTCTCGGACAGTTTCTCTAACTCCCTCGATACCGGCGTCGCGCTCGAAGAAGGCCACGCGATCGTCCGGCCCGAGGTCGGCGATGGCCTGCACGTCGATTGTCATGGCGTTGGGTTCGTGGGGCGGGCGAAAAACGGTTTCCTTCCGGACAGCCGCTCGTCGGTCGTCGTTCCCCCGGCGAACCGCATCGACGACTCGTACGACGATTTCCGGCCGTCCGTCGGTCCACGGACCCGTGGTCGTCTCACGCGTCGGGGTTTTCGATCTTCCAGATGCCGACGTAATCCAGGGTCGCCCGTACGAAGAGGTAGACGAGGAGAACGAAGCCGACGACCGCGATCGGTGCCTGCAGCAGTTCGGCCGTCTCCACGCTGAGGACGATCCGACTGATCCCCCGGACGAAGAAGCTCAGGACCACGAGGCCCAGCGCAATGACCGCGAGTTTGACGAATCCCGATCGATCCATGTGTCACCGTACGACCACGGGTGCTAAATTATGTCGGTGTTCGCACGCTCGCACGGGCGCGCGACTAAGCCGCTGTACTCCCCACGACGCCCCCGGTAATATCATCTTTCTCGACCCATGGGGTCGCCGCTCGAGTCGGAGCCGTCGGCCGGCCCGGTTCTCACCGTCCCGGGATTCCGGACGTGCAGGGGCCGTATAACTATTCGCCGCCCGCGCTACCGTACGGCCAATGTGGCCGTGGGAACACGCGATAATCGGTTATCTCTCGTATTCGCTGGTCTGTCACCTCGTCTTCCGGACCTCCCCCAGTGGACCCGACGCCTTCGCCGTCGTCTTCGCGTCGGTCCTGCCGGACCTGATCGACAAACCGCTCGCGTGGGAGTTCGGCGTCTTCGAGGCCGGCTATGCGATCGGTCACTCGCTGTTCTTCGCCGTCCCCCTCTCGATCCTCGTGGGAACGATCGCCCGCCGTGTCGGCCGCCCCCGGATCGCGCTCGCGTTCCCGATCGGCTACCTCCTGCATCTCCCGGGAGACGTCCTGTATTCCTACGCCAGTGAGGGGGTCGTCTACGTCGAAATCGTCCTCTGGCCGATCGCAGTCGTTCCTGGGGACTCCGCTCGGCGGGGGTTCTTCGAGGCGTTCGAGCTGCTGTTCGGGCGGTACGTACAGACGTTACTCGCCGGTGACGTGTCGACGTACGTCTGGATCCAGTTCGGTCTCGCCGGGCTCGCGTTTCTCGTATGGCTCTACGACGGACTGCCCGTTCTCCGTGATTTCTACATCGGCTGCAGACGGATCGCTCGCACGCTGGTCGGATCGAATCGGTCGACGCGCGAGTGATGTACCCATCGACGATCGATACCGCCGTCGATGACAGCCGCCGACTCGGCCGGTAGCGGGATCGACCGTCCGTCGTTCACATCCGAATCCGACCGCCCGCGTGACTGTCCAACGTAGCCCATCGTCTTCTCGAGACGACGGCCTTATATGTTCACCCGGCTTCGACAGTAATGCGAACAACGCGGCGCTCGCCGCCGCGTCTTCCGGCCGCATTCCGGCACGGAAGGAGTATACGTATCCGTCCCTCGTCGAGCGGACGATCCGCTCGCTCTCGAGGGCATTCGGATTCCCGTGGCCGACGTCGAGCAGTCGGCGTCAGAGGACGATGGCCTTATATACTTCAGGCCCGTCCCGAATTACACGCGGAAGTCCCCGCCGGATGCGGTTTCCGGCGTGGCCGTGATCCGATGCCCTTATATGTACGAGGGCGTTGGGATACGAACGCGAAAGGCGATGTGATCGACGGGCCGTTCAACTCGGTCCGTCATCTCGGACGGTTCGAACCCGAAGGGGTTATATACTCCAGACGGTCTACGAATACGTCCGAAGGAAATGAGGATTCCACCCCTGCGGTCCGCCGTACAGATGGGATCTGATGTTAGCCTTGGTAGTTCGGTGACG
>AOIR01000034.1:61024-102976 GCA_000337115.1 Natrinema thermotolerans DSM 11552 | reverse complement strand
GTCCCGGTCTGTGGAGGTGATCCAGCCGCAGATTCCCCTACGGCTACCTTGTTACGACTTAAGCCCCCTTGCGGAGCCCAGATTCGACCGACGTTGCGTCGGCCTCATCCGGACCCCACTCGGGTGCTTTGACGGGCGGTGTGTGCAAGGAGCAGGGACGTATTCACCGCGCCCTTCTGAGGCGCGATTACTACCGAATCCAGCTTCATGAGGGCGAGTTTCAGCCCTCAATCCGAACTACGACCGAGTTTCGGAGATTAGCGCCCCCTTTCGGGGTTGCATCCCACTGTCTCGGCCATTGTAGCCCGCGTGTCGCCCAGCACATTCGGGGCATACTGACCTACCGTTGCCCGTTCCTTCCTCCAGTTTGGCACTGGCAGTCCTCCTAATGTACCCAACCACCGCTAGGTGTTGCTGGCAATTAGGAGTGCGGGTCTCGCTCGTTGCCTGACTTAACAGGACGCCTCACGGTACGAGCTGACGGCGGCCATGCACCTCCTCTCAATGGCTCCAGTAAGGTCATCAACCTGACTTTCACTGCACATTGTCGATGCTGGTGAGATGTCCGGCGTTGAGTCCAATTAAACCGCAGGCTCCTCCGGTTGTAGTGCTCCCCCGCCAATTCCTTTAAGTTTCATCCTTGCGGACGTACTTCCCAGGCGGTCTGCTTCACGGCTTCCCTGCGGCACAGCACAGGCTCGTAGCCTGTGCCACACCTAGCAGACATCGTTTACAGCTCGGACTACCCGGGTATCTAATCCGGTTCGTGACCCGAGCTTTCGTCCCTCACCGTCGGATCCGTCTTCCAGAGGCGCTTTCGCCACCGGTGGTCCGTCCAGGATTACGGGATTTCACTCCTACCCCGGACGTACCCCTCTGGTCTTCCGGTCCCAAGCCATGCAGTTTCCACCGGACGCCCGCGCGTTAAGCGCGCGGATTTCCCGATGGACTTGCATGGCCAGCTACGGACGCTTTAGGCCCAATAATAGCGGTCATCACTTGTGCTGCCGGTATTACCGCGGCGGCTGGCACCGGTCTTGCCCAGCACTTATTCCGCGACCACCTTACGGTCGCAAAAAGCGAGGACTATNGTGCTGCCGGTATTACCGCGGCGGCTGGCACCGGTCTTGCCCAGCACTTATTCCGCGACCACCTTACGGTCGCAAAAAGCGAGGACTATATGCCCTCGCACTTGGAGTCCCCTTATCGCACTTTCGTGCAGTGTAAAGGTTTCGCGCCTGCTGCGCCCCGTAGGGCCCGGTATCTTGTCTCAGATACCGTCTCCGGGCTCTTGCTCTCACAACCCGTACCGATTATGGGCACGGTGGGCCGTTACCCCACCGTCTACCTAATCGGCCGCAGCCACATCCTATGGCGCCGGAGCGTTTCGGNCGTATTCCGAATTAGCCTCAGTTTCCCGAGGTTATTCGGATCCATAGGGTAGTTTGGCCACGTGTTACTGAGCTATCTGCTACGAGTCTGAACTCGTGCAACTAGCATGGCTAAATCGGACTCCAATAGCAATGACCTCCGGCAGGATCAACCGGAATGCTATATGATCTCCCCAGTTGGGGAGAGTCTGTTTGGCGGTGAATGTTGGTACACACTCACACATGGGTCCACGTTCGCTGACGCCGGTCGTCTGACCGATCGAGCGTCACCGAACTACCAAGGCTAACATCAGATCCCATCTGTACGGCGGACCGCAGGGGTGGAATCCTCATTTCCTTCGGANCGTCACCGAACTACCAAGGCTAACATCAGATCCCATCTGTACGGCGGACCGCAGGGGTGGAATCCTCATTTCCTTCGGACGTATTCGTACACCGTCTGGAGTATAAAACCCCTTCGGGTTCGAACCGTCCGAGATGACGGACCGAGTTGAACGGCCCGTCGATCACATCGTCTTTTGCATTCACATCCGAATGCCCTCGAGCATATAAGGGCGTCGGATCGCGGCCACGCCGGAAACCGCATCCGGCGAGGGCGTGTGCGATCACAACTGAACGCCCGGACACGTATAAGGGCACCGGACTGTCACGGCCGGAAACCGGCTATGACCACGTCTTCAACGGAACCCTCGAGTGTCCATAAGGCCGTCGGAACGAACCGACGAGCGTCGAGAGCGGATGTGCAGTTCCTCCGTGCCGGGTAACGGCCGAAGGACGCGGCGGCGAGCGCCGCGTTGTTCGCATTACAATCGAGTGCCCGGGTAGTATATAAGGCCGTCGAACGGTTCCCGCATCGGATCCCGATACCATGGCACGGTTTTCCACGAGAAAAGGGGGACGTGTTGCTATTAAAACACCAGTCGCTCGAGCAGTGCGATGGTCGCCGAGAATGTCACGCGGGCGGAGGTCGGCCGGTCATCCCACCCTCGTAGGGAGTCGGGCCGGATGATACCCGCGTGCGTCGTTCTCGAGCGCGGACGCGCAAGAAGGCTTCGTGTCACCGATCGCTGCCGACCGTTCATGTCAACCAGTATGAACGGGCCGTTCGAGCGGCGCGAGACGCATCGATGCCGATAAACCACGTGCGTCGTAACGTAGGGACGAATGGTCCGGGACCCGTTCGCTTCGGAGTCGACGCCGTCCGCGGAGGAGATCTGCTCTGCGCTGGACGATCCCGACTGCCGTGAGATAATCCGCAACCTCGAGGAACCCATGACTGCATCGGAACTTACGAAGCGGTGTGAGATCCCGCAGTCGACGCTATACCGGAAACTCGAGTTGCTGACCGAGGCGACGCTGCTCGAGGAGTCGACCGAGATTCGACAGGACGGCCACCACGCGAGCAAGTACTCGGTCGCGTTCGACGAGATTACGCTGGGGCTGGACGAGGAGCGGCAGTTGACGGTCGAGATCGAGCGGCCGGCCCGGACCGCCGACGAGCGACTCGCGGAGCTGTGGTCGGAGGTGCGAAAGGAAACATGAACCCGTTCCCTGCCGGTCCGACGGAAACGATGCTCGCACTGGCGGTCGTGAAGACGCTCGTCCTCGTGGTCGGAAGCGTCATCACGTACTTCGCCTTCAAGGCCTATCGACGGACGCGCCAGCCGGCGCTTGGCTATCTCGCGGCCGGGTTCGGGATCGTGACGCTCGGGTTCGTCCTGGCCGGCATGCTGTACGAGGTACTCGGCGTCGCGCTCGTGACGGGGATCTTGCTCGAGAGTCTGCTCGTGTTGATCGGTTTTCTCGTGATCGCGTACTCGATGTACGCACAGTGAGCGGGCGCCGTGTCACGGCCGCAGACGTAACTGACTGTTGTGGCGTTCTCGTCTCGATTCTACCTCGAGAAGCGTCGAGCAATCGTAGTGGCACGGAGTTGTGATACCGTCCTCGACGACTCGTACGTCGATCCGTGAGTCGACGGCGGCAAACCGGTGTTCAACGTGCCGGCGTGGAATCGGGGCGATTATGCCGGCCCGCTCGTTCGTTCGATGGCCGGCGTCACCGATTCAGCGTGTGAATCGCGTGCCCGAGCGCGTTCTCGGCGGCTTCCATCACTGACTCCGAGAGCGTGGGGTGGGTATGGACCGTCGCGGCGACGTCCTCGAGAGTCGCGCCGAGTTCGATCGCGAGGCCGAGTTCGGCGATCAGTTCCGAGGCTTCGGGACCGACGATCGAGGCACCGAGAAGGTAGCCGGATTCCTCGTCGGCAACGACCTTGACGAAGCCGTCCGAGTCGCCGGTCGTCAGCGCGCGACCGCTCGCGCGGAAGGGGAACTGGCCGGTTACGGGTTCGAAGCCGGCCTCGGCGGCCTCGGGTTCGGTCATCCCGACGGTTCCGATTTCGGGGTCGGTGAAGACGGCTGCGGGCATGGCCTGATAGTCGATCGCGGCGGGTTCGCCGGCGATGACCTCGGCCGCGACTTGTCCCTCCGCGCTGCCCTTGTGAGCGAGCATCGGTTCGCCGGCGACGTCGCCGACGGCGAAGATATGCTCGAGGTTCGTGCGTGCGCGCGAATCGGTTTCAACGAAGCCGGCATCGTCGGTCTCGACGCCGGCTTCCTCGAGGTCGAGGGTGTCCGAGACGGGTTGGCGGCCGACGGCGACGAGTACCTTCTCGGCCTCGAGTTCGAGGCGCTCGTCTTCGACGGCTTCGGCGCCGCTCGCGGTTTCACCGCTCTCCTGTTCCGAGGCGTGTGATGCCTCGCCCCCACCATCGGCAGCGGCGTTGTCTGCCGGTTCGGCGACGACGCGGATCCCGTCATCGCCGTCGCGCTCGTGCCACTCCGACGCGGTATACCCGAATTCGAACTCGATCCCGAGGTCGGTCGCCCGCCCTTTGACGGGGCGTTTGAGATCGTCGTCGTATCCCGGGAGGATCGAGTCGAGCATCTCGATGACAGTCACGTCGGTCCCCAGTTTGGCGAAGACGCTTGCCAGCTCCATTCCGATATAGCCCGCGCCGACGACGACGAGCGAGTCCGGCACCGACTCGAGGGCGAGTGCCTGTCTCGAGTCCAGTACGGGCCCGTCGCCGAAGTCGAAATTGGGGATCTCGATGGGGCGGGAGCCGGTCGCGATGACCGCGTGTTCGAACTCGAGGCTCTCCGAGCCCTGACCCTCGCCGCTGTGGGAGACGCGGGCGGTGTTCTCGCCGGCGAAGCGGGCGGTCCCCTCGAGCAAGGAGACTCCATTGGCCTTACAGAGCTTCTCGACGCCGCCCGTGAGCTGGTCGACGACGCCGTCTTTCCACGTCATCATCTCGCCGAGGTCGATCTCCGGGTCGGCGTGGACCCCAATCTCCTCGGCGGTCGCGGCGTCGTGAGCCACGTCGGTGGCGGTAATCAGCGCCTTCGAGGGGATACACCCGTAGTTCAGGCAGGTCCCTCCATAGGCGTCTTTCTCGACGAGCGTGACGTCGAGATCGAGCTGCCCCGCGCGGATCGCGGCCACGTAGCCCGCGGGACCCGCGCCGATGACCAGTACGTCCGTGCCGGTGGTGACGTCTCCAACGACCATCAGTTATCGTCCTCCGTCGTGCGTGTGATATGTGCGCTCATGTTCGGTAGTTCCGGCTTCGATTACTCGAGCAATAGTAGATGCGGGTTCTCGAGGTACTCCATGACGGTGTTCGTAAACTGTGCGCCGACCGCACCGTCGATCAGCCGGTGGTCGAACGACAGCGAGAGGGTCATCACGGAACGGGGTTCGATCGACTCGGTGCCGTCCTCGTCGGTGACAACGCGGGGTTTGCGCTTGATCTCCCCGATCGCGAGAATGCCCGCCTCGGGGTAGTTGATGATCGGCGTGGCGTACTCGCCGCCGATGCCGCCGATGTTGGTGATGGTAAACGTCGAGCCCCGGAGTTCGTCGGGACTGATCGTCCGGTCGCGGGCCTTCTGGACGACCTCGTTCATCTCCGAGGAGAGTTGCAAGAGCCCCTTCCGATCGGCGTCCTCGATCACTGGGACCATCAGTCCGACGTCGGTCGCGGTCGCGACCCCGATGTTGTAGTAATCGCGGTAGACGATCTCCTCGCTGGCCTCGTCGATGACGGCGTTCATCTCGGGGTATTCGTGCAGCGCCGCGATGACGGCCTTCATGATGAACGGCATGTAGGTCAGCCGGATGCCACGCTCCTCGGCGCGCGGTTTGAGGTCCTCGCGGGCCGCGACGAGTTCGGTCACGTCGACCTCGTCGTGGTGAGTGACGTGGGGCGCGCTGTACTTGGACTCGACCATTGCGTCGGCGATCGTCTTGCGCACACCCGTAAACGGCTCGCGACGTTCGCGCTCGCCCTCGGCGAAGTCAGCGCCCGTCGTCCCGACCGGTTCGCCCGCCTCGAGCGATTCGCGGTCGGCCTCCTGTGCCTGTCGCTGGGCCGCAGCGTACTCACGGACCGCTTCGGGCGTGACAAAGGCCTCGCCGTCGCGCTCCTCGTCAGTCGGGATGGCGTCGATATCGACGCCTTCCTCCTGGGCGATCCGACGGGTTGCGGGCGCTGCCAGCGTTTTGTCGCGGTCTGCGGAGTTGACCTGCCCTGGCGTCTCGTGTCGCCGGGCGCTCGAGTCCGCGGTTGCCGTCGCCGCGCTCTCGGTGGCCGTCTCCCCAGTAGTACCGGTCGCGGTCGAATCGGCCGTCTCGGACGCGGCCTCACCTGCCGTCGCGCCGGCGCTCTGGGACTGCGACCCTGCCGTTTCGCCGGCGGACTCGCCGCCTGCCGCGGCCCGCACGTCGCCCGCGGTAATCCGCCCGCCGGGACCGCTCCCCCGAACGCTCGAGAGGTCGATCCCCCGCTCGCGGGCCATGCGGCGGACGCGCGGGGGCGCGAAGACGCGGTCGTCCGGCGGCGCGGCGTCCTCGGCGTCTGCGTCGGTCGCACCGGGATCGCCGGCGGGTTCGCTCGTCGACGCCTGCTCCGATTCGGGCTGCTCCGTGGCTCCCTCGCTCGCGGCTTCGCCGCTCGCTTCTTCCGAGGCGCGTGGCGCCTCGCCCTCCACGTCGAACGAGATGATCACCGTCCCGACCGGGACGACCTCGCCCGCCTCGACGTGTAACTCACGGACCGTGCCGTCGACCGGCGCGGGGACCTCCACGAGGGCCTTGTCGGTCTCGACCTCCGCGACCGGCTGGTCCTCCGTGACAGCATCGCCCGGTTCGACCAGCCACGAGACCAGTTCGCCCTCCGCGACCCCTTCGCCGACGTCCGGTAGTTCGAACTCCCTGACCATGTTAGAACCCCGCAGCCCGTCGAATGCCGTCCTCGATGCGCGCCGCCTCGGGGAGGTAGTAGTCCTCGAGGGCATACAGCGGGAACGGGGTGTCGAACCCGGTGACTCGTTCGATCGGCGCTTCCTGATACAGCAGCGACTCTTCCTGTAAGGTGGCGGTGATCTCCGCGCCCAGCCCGCCGGTCTTCGGGGCCTCGTGGACGACCGCCGCGCGGCCGGTCTTCTCGAAGGACTCGACGATCGTCTCCTCGTCCAGCGGCGACAGCGTCCGTAAGTCGACGACCTCGGCGTCGATCCCCTCTTCGGCGAGGTTCTCGGCGGCCTCGAGGGTCGGTCTGGTCATCGCGCCCCACGTATAGACCGAGACGTCCGACCCCTCGCGGCGGACGGCCGCCTCGCCGAGCGGTACCTCGTAGGATTCGTTCGGGACGTCGTCGCGGAACGCCCGATAGATCAGCTTCGGCTCGAGGAACATCACCGGATCCGGACTTCGGATCGCGCTGATCAACAGCCCCTTGGTGTCGTAGGGAGTCGAGGGAACGACGACCTTGAGCCCGGGCTGGTGGACGAACATCGCCTCGGTCGACTCGGAGTGGTGTTCCGGGGCGCGGATGCCGCCGCCGTAGGGGGCCCGGATCACCATCGGGCACGTGAATCGCCCGCGCGAGCGCGTTCGCAGGCGCGCCGCGTGCGAGACGATCTGGTCGAATCCAGGATAGATAAAGCCCAGAAACTGGATTTCGGGGACCGGCCGCATCCCGTAGGCGGCCATCCCGATCGCTGTGCCGATGATGCCCGATTCGGCCAGCGGAGTGTCGACGACTCGGTCGTCACCGAATTCGTCGTAGAGCCCCTCGGTCGCGCGGAAGACGCCGCCGTTTTTCCCGACGTCTTCGCCCATGACGATGACGTCGTCGTCGCGTTCCATCTCGGTGTGCAGTCCGTCCCGGACCGCCTGTACCAGCGTCAGACTCTCTGATTCTGCTGCCATGTGTTAGCCCTCCAAGAGCGCGTCGTCGCCGTGTTCCTCGCGAATCGATTCGAAGTACTCGAGTTGCCGTTGCAGCCGTCGGGGCATCCCCTCGTAGACGTGGGCGAAGATCTCCTCGGGGTCGGGCCGGTCGAACGACTCGGCCCCCTCGATGGCGTCGGCCACGTCGTCCTCGATCCGGTCCTCGATCGCGTCGACTCGCTCGTCATCGAGGATCCCGGTCGAGCGCAGATACGTCTCGAGACGCGGGATGGGATCCTTCTGTTTCCAGCGTTCGACCTCCTCGTCGGTGCGGTAGACGGAGGGGTCGTCGGCGGTGGTGTGGGCACCGAACCGGTACTGGACCGCTTCGATCAGCGTCGGTCGCAGTTCGTCCGCATCGGGGTCTTTGGCCTTTTCGACGGCCTCCTTGGTGACCTTGTAGACCGCCAGCGGATCCATGCCGTCGACCTGGACCCCGTCGAAGCCGTAGGCGGTGGCCTTCTGGGCGAGGGTATCGCTCGCGGTCTGGCGCTCCCGGGGCACGGAGATCGCCCACTGGTTGTTGTTACAGAAAAAGACCGACGGCGTGTCGAAGACGCCGGCGAAGTTCAGCCCCTCGTGGAAGTCACCCTCCGAGGTCGCGCCGTCGCCGAAGTAACAGACGAAGGCCTTCTCCTCGCCCTTGAGCTTCGAGGCCCAGGCCGCGCCGGTCGCGTGGGGGATCTGGGTCGCGATGGGGACCGCGACCGAGAACATGTTGACGTCCTCGGGGATGTAGTTGCCCCGCTCGTGGCCCATCCAGTACAACAGGGTACGCTCAAGGGAGAGACCGCGAACCAGGCCGACGCCGTGTTCGCGGTAGCTGGGGAAGACCCAGTCGCCGTCGGCGAGCGCGTGAGCGCTGCCGACCTGTGCGGCCTCCTGCCCCGACAGGGGCGGATACGTCCCCATTCGGCCCTGGCGTTGGAGACTGACGGCCCGCTCGTCGAATCGCCGCACGAGCCGCATCTGCTCGTACATCTCGACGAGTTCGTCCTCGGAGAGGTCGGGTACGTCGGCGTCGTCGAGGACGCGGCCGGTGTCGTCGAGAACCTGTACTCGCTCACGGGGATCGCGTTGTATCGTACTCACAGGAAGACCCACCTGTACATACCCTACTGAACTATCGCTCAAGGTAAAGGAGTTTCCCAAAATACGTTACTATTGGTGTGATTCTTGCCTGGCAGTTATCGAATCACCGCCCAATACCGAACAGTATCGGGTGAAAGCGAGCGAAAGAGGTCATTCTTTGACGTTCGTTGTATTCGTATCGGAGAATCGGTGTCGGACTGGACGAACTCGAAATTCGATCGCGAGCGACTCGTGATGGACGGAGCCGGCGGGCCCGAGACGGTCCGTCGGCCGTCGCTCAGTGGCCCGTCTGCTGGGGCCTCGAGCGACGGGCATCGGCTCTCGCCTCCTCGAGGCTCTTGCCTTCCCGCAACACGGCGTCGACGAACAGTTCGCCCGCCTTGTACGACGAGCGGACCATGGGACCGCTGGCACAGTAGAGAAAGCCGAGTTCCGCCTCGGCGACGCGCCGCCACGTCTCGTACTTGTCGGGGTGGTCGTAGCGCTGGACCGCGAGGTGGTCCCGCGAAGGCCGCAAGTACTGGCCCAGCGTGACGATGTCGACGCCGCGCTCGCGACAGTCCGCTAACGTCTGATAGACCTCGTGATCGTACTCGCCGTGGCCGAGCATGATCGAGGTCTTCGTGTAGATGTCGGACTCGCGGTCGACCTGTTCCAGGACCGAGAGGCTCTGTTCGTAGCCCGCACGGCGGTCCCGGACCGGGAACTGCAAGCGCTCGACGGTCTCGACATTGTGGGCGATCACGTCCGGTTCGGCGTCGATGATCTTCCGGACGAGCCGTTCCTCGCCCTGGAAGTCCGGGATCAACACCTCGACGAGGATGCCGGGATGGCGGGCCTTGATCTCGCGTATCGTCTCGGCGAACTGGCCCGCGCCCTGATCGGGAAGGTCGTCGCGGTCGACGCTGGTCAACACGACGTAGTCCAACCCGATCTCGGCGATCGCGTCGGCGACGTTCGCGGGCTCGTCGGGATCGAGCGGCTCCATGCCGCCCGTTTGTACGTCACAGAAGTTGCAGGCTCGAGAACAGCGATCGCCCAGCAGCATGAACGTGGCCGTTCCGCCGTCGGCCGACCCGTCGCCGGGTCCCGAACGACCCGACCAGCACTCGCCCAGATTGGGACAGTTTGCCTCCTCGCAGACGGTATGGAGGTCGTACTCGCGCAGTGTCTCGCGGATGCCGGCGAACTCCTGGCCAGACGGGGGGCGGCTCTTCAGCCAGTCGGGCTTTCGCGCGCGACTCATACCGGTACGTCGGGCCGATAGCCAAAAACCGTGGTGGTCCGGCGGCCGAGCCCGATCAACGACCCGGTATGGAACTCTCTCGTCGTCCGTCGAACGACGGACCGGACGACGTTATCCTCCGCACGTTTTTTGAGTGAATCTAACGCGCATGTCGTCAGTCACCCGTATAATCAACTTCTGATGATAACAACCGTCAGGAGTCCATCTCGTACTGAACGGGCCCGAACGCTCTGATCGATCCGTCGTCGCGACCTCTACTTCCACGTCGTAGGTTCCAGTTTCGACGATATTCGTATCACCACTACGGGAATGTCGCGTCGGAAAGATCCGATACCGACGTTCGTACACGACATCAGAATCAGTGAAAAGACCGCCGGCGGAGCTGATCGTCGTTTTCACCCACACTTCCTCGTCACGGTCGTTGCCCCAACTGACTGAGCCGTATCCGGAATCGAGCGCAGACACACCGGCGTAGACGCTCGTAGCACCAATAACTGCGCCACCACCTGTAAACAAAAGCTCCCGTCGAGTGGGCATTACGTGTCACCCGTAGCTAAAAACACTAAGACGTTCTGGCTCATTGAACACAGCAACCAAATTCATTGAATGGCGTTTCGTAGTCCGTATCCAATGAGGAGAGTGGGCCATCAACGACCGTTAACCGGTCCGTTACCCCGATAGCTTTACGGACGGGTACGGAATAGGCGGGGCCGATGGCCCTCGGCTCGACGCCCGACTGGTTCCACATCAGCGACGACGAGGACGTCGTCTGGGAGAGCCGTCCCCATCCGGTCACGATGGGAACGCGACTCCCGGTCGGGATCGGGATCGCGATCGCGGGGTTTCTCCTCGCCGGCTGGAGCGGGACCGACGGCGTCGGGACCCTGACGATCCTCGGCGTTCTCGTGACCGTCGTCGGCGCGGCCGTCGCCGGTGCCCGCTATCTCGTCTGGACGAACACCCGCTACGTCATCACCTCCACGGAACTCTACAAGAAACGCGGCGTCGTCTCCAGGGACGTCACCCAGTTTCGCCTCGAGCGGGTCCAGAACACCAGCCTCCGCCAGTCGTGGGTCGGCCGCATGCTGGGGTACGGCGATCTGACGGTCTACACCGCTGGCTCGGGCGAGCCGGAACTGACCTTCGAGCGGGTCCCCAGTCCCGAGCGGGCGAGCAGCCGGCTCAGCGACCAGCTCGAGGCGGTTGCGACCGACGAGTCGGCGGTCTGAGGACCACAAGACCCATTATTGCGCGTTTCGGATCACCGATACGATGTCGACGGAGCGATCGACGGCCGGCGAACCCGCGGTATCGAGCCGATCGAGCATCGCGGCGAGTGCAGGCATCGGCGTCCTCACGGCCGCGATCAGCTATCTCGTCACCGCCCTGCTGATCGGGAGCGAAGTCCGCGAGCGGTTCGGCGACGGCGTCGCCGACTGGCGGGGCGCTGCCTGGTACTTCTACGAGGCCCACATGGTCGACGTGGAACTCACCGGACAGGTCGGCTCGGTCGGCGGGACCGACACCCTCGATCTCATCGCGCGAACGGGCGGCGCCGCGGACCTGCTGTACGTTGTCGTCCCGCTGGCGCTGATCGCGGCCGGGGCGGGGCTGGCCGTCCGGCTGGGAGCGAGCGAACTCGGCGACGCCATCACCATCGGGCTCCCGGTGATGATCGGCTATTCGGCGGTACTGAGCGTCGGCGCGGTCGCCGCCAAATCGACGACCGAGGTGTCGGCGTTCGGGATCGAAGCGACGCGGACGGTCGCACCGGCGCTCGTACCCGGGGTCCTCCTCGGCGGTGTGATCTACCCACTCGTCTTCGCCACGCTCGGGGCCGCGATCGCGACGGTCCTCGCGTCGCGGTAGGCCGGGAGACGCCTCGAAGGAAACGCCTTTGACCCGCCGCTTCTCCTGTCCGTGTGATGGAGGTCGCCGAGGTTCTCCCCGAGTTCGCCGACGCCTTCGCCTTCGAGGAGTTCAACCGCATGCAACGCGAGGCTCTACCGGCCTTGCTCGAGTCGTCGGAGAACGTGGTCGCGAGCGCGCCGACGGCCTCGGGGAAGACGGCGCTTGCGGAACTGGCGATCTGTAAGGCCTTAGCCGACGGCGGCACCGCGCTGTTTATCGCCCCGATGCGGGCGCTGACCAACGAGAAAGAGGACGACTGGGACCGCTTCGAGGCGCTGGATTACTCGGTCTACGTCGTCACCGGCGAGCGCGATCTCAACCCCCGCCGCGCGCGCCGGGCGGACATCCTCGTGATGACCCCCGAGAAACTGGACTCGGCGACCCGCAAACACGACTCCCGTCGCTACGACTTCGTCACCGACATCGACGTCTGTGTCATCGACGAGGTCCACCTGCTGGACGCGGACCGACGAGGGTCGGTGCTGGAGGTGACGATCTCCCGGCTGCGCCGGCTCTGTGCGCCCCGCATCGTCGCGCTGTCGGCGACGATGCCAAACGTCGACGACGTGGCGGCGTGGCTCGACGTCCCCGAGGAGGCCACCTTCGAGTTCGGCGACGAGTACCGGCCTGTCGATCTCAAATCGGGCGTCAGGACCTACACCCACGGCGACAACGCCTTCGCGGACAAGTACCGCCGGCTCTACCGGGCGCTCGACCTCGCCGAACCCCACCTCCGGGAGGACGGCCAGGCGCTGGTCTTCGTCTCCTCGAGACAGGACACCGTGCAGGCGGCCAAGAAGGCCAGAGACGAGATCGCCGAACGCGACGTCTCGATGGGCGTCCGGGGGGACTACGATTTCCATACCGATCTGAAGGAGGCGATCGACAACGACACCCTCCGGCAGTCGATCCTCGACGGCGTCGCCTTCCACCACGCGGGCCTCTCGAAGGAGGAGCGGGACCTCGTCGAGGAGTGGTTCAAACAGGGACACATCGAACTCCTCTTTTCGACGTCGACGCTGGCGTGGGGCGTCAACCTGCCGGCCCGCTGTGTCGTGATCCGAGATACGAAATACCACGATCCCCTCGAGGGCGAGGTCGATATGAGTCCGCTCGACGTCCTCCAGATGCTCGGCCGCGCCGGCCGCCCGGGGTACGACGACGTCGGCTACGGCTGGGTCGTCTGTGACTCGAGCGAGGCCGACAAGTACCGCCGCTTGCTCCGGGACGGCAAGGAGATCGAGTCCCGGCTCGCGGAGAGCCTCGAAACGCATCTCAACGCCGAGATCGCGATGGGGACGATCACCGATCTCGAGGACGTGATGGACTGGCTCGAGACGACCTTCTACTACGTGCGCGGCCAGTCCAAACCCGACGAGTACGACTTTCCGAACCTGCGCGAGCGGGTCCGGGACTGCCTCGAGGGGCTGGTCGAGCGCGGCTTCGTCGAGACCGGCGAGGACCTCTCGATCGAGGCGACGCCGTTGGGCGTGTTGACCTCGAAGTACTACCTCCGGCTGGATACGGCCGCCCGCTTCGCCGCGCTCTGTGACCGGGCCGAATCGGGCCCGATTACGGCCGGGAACGTCCTCGAGACGGTCGCGACCGCCGAGGAGTTCGACTCGGTGTCGGCCCGACAGGACGAACGCGACGCGATATCGGCGGTCTTAGTCGGCGAGGACACCGACGATCTCGACGCCGGCGAGCGGAAGGTCCTCGCAATCTTGCGCGGGGCGGCGAGCGGCTCGACGCCGGCGGAACTGCGCAGCGACGCGTGGGCCATCCGGCGCAACGCGACCCGGCTCGTCTCCGCGCTGGGGGCCTTCCTCGATCGGTTCGTCGGTCCCCACGCCGCGAACCTCGCACGGCGGGTCGAGGCCCGCATCGAGAACGGCGTCGCCGAGGACGCGGTCGGACTGACCGCCATCGACGGCGTCGGGCCGGGCCGCGCGAGCAAGCTCGCGAAAGAGGGACTGTCGACGCCCGGCGACGTCGCCGACGCCGGCGTCGAGGGGCTGATCGACGCCGGCCTCTCGGAAGGCGTCGCCGAGCGTGTCGCCGAGGGTGCGTCGTCGCTGCCCGCCCTCGAGATCGACTGGGGGCAGTTCCCCGAGACCGTCGCGACCGGCGAGAACGAGGTCTGTGACGTGACTGTTCGGAACGTCGGCAAACCGGCCCGCGCGGGGATCCGGGTGACCGTCAACGGCGTGGAAATGACGAGTTCGAACACCTACCTGCGCGACGCGGAGACCGTCCCGGTCGGCGTCTTCGGCGCGGATGCCGAGGAACTCGAGTTTACCGTCAGCGTCGCCTTCCCGGAGGAGCCGCTGGTGCCGATCACGGCGAGCCGGACGGTCGAAGTCGAATAACGGCTTCGCGCTGCGATCAGAGGGTCGACTCGAGAACGGTCGCCCGGAGTTCGGCGGACGAGTCGACGACCGCGTCGGCTCTCGAGCGGTCGATGTCGCCGTGGGCAGCGATTCGGTAGGCGACGACGGTCGCGCCCGCTCTGTCGCCGGCTTCGATCCCGTTTTCGGAGTCCTCGACGACGACGCACTCCACAGCCGAGACGCCGAGTTCGGCGGCCGCGTACTCGAAGACGTCCGGTTCGGGCTTGCTTGCCGCGTCGATGTCGTCGGCGCTGATCACGCGGTCGAACGCCCCCTCGAGGTCGAATCGCTCGAGGACCATGTCGATCCAGTCGTGGGGCGACGAGGAGACCAGCGCCGTGTCGACCCCGCGGTCGTCCAGTTCGGCGAGCAGATCGTAGAGACCATCGAGCAGGGCGACCCGCTCGGTGTAGATCTCCTCGGCGGCAGCCTCGAAGCGTGCGACGAACTCCGTACGGGAGATGGCCGTCCCGTACTCGGCCTCGAGGTAGTCGTAGATATCGCGGAAGTTCATCCCGCTGGTCTCGGCCAGGTCGACCTCGGCGTCGGGGACGGTCGCGGGAAAAATCTCCTCGCGCTCGAACTCGACCCAATAGTCCTCGCTATCGACCAACACGCCGTCCATATCGAACAACACTGCGTTCATGTGACTCAGGCTATCCGGTCGTGACGGATAGCCGTTTGGCACGACGCGGTGAGCAGTAGCTACTCTGTGCGGTGGCGCGCGCTGTCAGCCGCCCGAACGATAGTGAGGGCTGCTGACGATACTGTGCGAGGGATGAGCGAGCGACTCCGGAGCGAGCGTTAGCGCGGAACTGCAGGTCCCGCGAACCGTCCGAACGGGTGCATCGCACCCGTGCGGAGAAATCGGCTGGGGAGGGCGTGGCTACTCAGTGTTGCCACGGTAGCAGGATGCCTCTCGTCGGTCGTTCCTAGCGGTCACTCCAATCCGAACACGTCGCCGCGCCGCTCATGGGCCATCTCCGCGGTCACCGCCTCTGCGATTTCGCCGCCGAACTCCCGCTCGAGCAGCCACAGCGCCAGATCGATCCCCGAGGTCACGCCGCCGGCCGTAACGACGTCGCCGTCGTCGACGACCCGCTCGTTGACCACGGTCGCCGCGGTGGCCGCGAGGTCGTCGACGGCGACGGGATGGGTCGCGGCCGGTCGGCCCTCGAGGATCCCGGCCGCGGAAAGCACCATCGCGCCGGTACAGACCGAGGCGATCGTCGCCCCGTCGTCGTAGCGCTCGCGGACGGCCTCCGGGAGCGCGCCGTCCTCGACGGCCGCCCGGACGCCGCCCTCGGTCGTCCACCCGCCACCGGGAACGAGCAGCAGATCCGGCTCCCCAAGCGTCCCGTCGGGCTCGAGGCGGAGCCCGTGGCTCGCCCGCACGGGATCCGTCTCCGCGAGGGTCACCAGCCGCGTCTCGAGCGACGCGCCAGCCTGGGCCCCGTTCCGGAGGACCTCGTAGGGACCGATCGCATCGAGTTCGTCGAAGCCGTCGAATAGTACGATTTCGGCAGCAATATCGGCCATACCTCCTCGTCGCCGGCGACGAGCAAAGCCGTTTGTGTCTTCGGCAGCCGTCACTGGACACTCCGCTCGATCGCCCGTCCCGAGCCGTCGATCGGCCCGCTCGAGGCGGCGGCACGTGTCGCGCGACGCGCCGTCCCGTCGTCGCGCCGGGGTCACCCGGGTGTCGCCGATCCCCCGGTACTCGGATCGCGGTAAACCGGGCACAAACGGGCGAAAACGTCGGTCAAACACCCGAAAACGGCGGCAAAGCGCGTTCACGGCATCACCCCTTCAAGTGCGTCGACCCGCCGAGAATCGGATGCGAGCTATGAACCGAACGACCATCATCGCAGTCGCACTCGCCGCATTGATCGCAGCCACCGGGTTCGCCGCCGCGGCACCCGGCTCCGCTCCCGTGTCCGTGGACACGGGCGCAGACAGTACTGCCGACGACCACCCTGCGAACGACCGCGCAGGATCCGCGGACGACCACGACAACGGCAGCGAGAACGGAGCCGCCGACGCTGATGACCGGAACGGGCAGGGGCCCGCCGTCGACCTCCCTGAACAGGTTCCCGACCACGTCTCCGCGATCCACGACCGGATCTCGGCGTTCCTGAGCGGCGACCTCGAGACCTCGCTGGGCGATGCGATCAGTGAGGTCACGCCGGACGACGAGGACGCTGCCGACGAAGATGACGCGACCGAGAGCGGTGACGACTCCGACGAGAGCGACGCCGGCGACACCACCGACGAGGACAACGACGCTGACGACGAACAGTCAGACGAGAGCAACGCTGGCGACACCGCCGACGAGGACAACGACGCTGACGACGAAACCGACGAATAGACCACCCGGTAACGCTACACACCTATGCCCCCATTCGCACAGCCGGCACCGATCGGACTCGAGGACCGACTGCTGGCGTTCGCCGTGAGCCTGCTGGTCGGCGGCGCGGCCCTCCAGGCCGGCACCTACGTCGTCGCCGAGACCCGCGACTACGGCCACGCGGTGGTGACCGCGCTACTGGCCGCCCTCGCCTGGGCGGTCCTCGAGTCGGTGCCGCTGGTCGGCGGCCTGCTGGCGATCGTCGCCTGGGTCGCGGTCGTCAAGTGGCGCTACGACCTCGGCTGGCTCCGGTCGGCCGGGGTCGGCGTCGCCGCCTGGGCGGCCGCCGTAGTCGTCCTCGCGGCCCTCGAGCTGGTCGGTATCGGCTCGGTGTCGGCACTCGGCGTGCCGGGCACCTGAATCGCGCTCCCGCTGACGGTTCCGTACCTGTCCCGCTGACGTATCCCCCACCACCCCGCTGACGCTTCTTCCGAACACGACCGTCTCCCCGGCGGCGACGGCCTCACACGGGCGGTTATCGCGAGGGAGGTATCAAGTGTATTGAAAGCGTACCGGTTCGTATGGTTTCCATCGTCGGCTCGTTCGTCGCGTTTCTGGTCGCACTGGTAGTCGGCGGGCTGGCGATCTACGTCAGCGCGCGGGTCGTCGCCGACGTGGACGACTACTCACACGCGTTCGTCACGGCGATCCTCGGCGGGTTCGCGTGGGGGCTGACCGCGTGGATCCCCCTGTTTGGCCCGATCCTCGCCCTGATCGCCTGGGTCTGGGTGATCAACTGGCGCTACCCCGGCGGCTGGGGGGCGGCCGCGGCCATCGGGTTCATCGCGTGGCTCGCCGCGATCGCGATCCTGTTCGTCCTCAACGCCGTCTTCCGACTCGGCGTCGGCGCGTTCGGCGTCCCGGGGGCGTAAGCGGCCCTGCCATCGGCCGACGGCGATCAATACCCAGCCGACGGTGGCGACATCCGGCTCAAATCGGCGCAAATCGCGGTCACCGACTGCCCGGTTGATAGGGGTGAGCCGCCACGCTCGAGCCGTGATGCAACGACCGATACTCACGATCGCGGTTGCACTGACACTCCTCCTCGGCGCGACCGGTGCCGCGGCGGCACAGCCCGCGGACGGCCCGCCGAGTGACCTGCCCGATCGGGTTCCGGACTTCGTCTCCGACCTCCTCGAAACGATCACCGACGTCCTCGGCGGTGCCCTCGAGGCCGTCGGCGAGGCCATCCGGAGCGTCACGCCCGGTAATGGCGCGGCCATCCCGAACGGTAACGGCGAGTGATAGTCGCCCAATACGTTCTCGTCGAATCCGGTACGGAATCCCGTTTTAGCGGGTGAGGTTCCGTTTTCCGACATCCGTGTGTTTTAAGCGAGCTGGGAAGTACCGACCCGTATGAACGGTCGCGCCGCCGTGACGGTCGCGGTCGTCGCGCTACTACTCGTCGCAGCCGGTCCCATTGCAGCGACCGGAACGGTGGCGACGGGAGGGGCCCAGTCGGAGCCGTTTACCCTCCAGCAGGACGGGATCGACGCCGACGAGGTCCGGATGGACGTCGCGCTCCGGGCCGACGGCAGCGCCGACTGGACCCTCGAGTTCTGGATCCGACTCGACGACAACGAGAGCGAGGCGGCGTTCGAGTCGTTACGCGACGATATCCGGGAAGATCCGGCAAACCACACGGCGCGGTTCGCCGAGCGGATGAACGGGACGGTCGCGACGGCGAGCAACGCGACCGGGCGGGAGATGGCCGCCACCGACTTCTCCGTCGAGACCGAGCGCCAGTCGTTCGCCCGCGAGTACGGCGTCGTCAGGTACACGTTCCGCTGGGACGGGTTCGCCGCCGTCGATGGCGACCGGCTCCGGGCCGGCGACGCCGTCGCGGGACTCTACCTCGACGACGGGACCCGACTGCTGATCGAGTGGCCCGAGGGCTACGAGCGAACGTCGGTCGCGCCCGACCCGGACGACGAGCGCGAGCGGGCCGTGATCTGGCGGGGCGACGACACCGACTTCGTCGACGACGAACCCCGCATCGTCGTCACCGCCGCGGGCGGCGCGACCGGCTCGAGTCCGCTGCTGATCGCGGGCGGGGTGGTCGTCCTGCTCGGCCTCGGAGCCGCCGGCGCGTGGTGGTACCGGACCCGCAAGCCGTCGGCGGATCGGCCCGACGACGGCGACGGGACCCCTGCGGCCGGCTCCGGGGGCGGGTCCGCGTCCGGTACCGACACCGAGTCTGCATCCGGATCGGCTGCCGAGACCGCATCGGCCGCCGACTCGAGTCCGGCGGGCACGTCCGACCCGGCAAGCGACGCCGCGGCCGCGGGGGTCGACACGGAACTGCTGAGCAACGAGGAACAGGTCCTTCGGCTGGTCAAAGAGCGGGGCGGCCGGATGAAACAGCAGGCGGTCGTCGAGGAACTGGACTGGACCGACGCAAAGACCAGCAAGGTCGTCAGCGGGCTCCGCGAGGACGGCAAGCTCGAGTCGTTCCGGCTCGGCCGCGAGAACGTCCTCTCGCTGCCCGAGGTCGACGACGGAATCGTCCCGGACTCGGCAGATGAGGACGAATGACTCGCGTCGGGCCGACCGAGACGGATGCGGAGCGAAAACCGTCGAAATCGCCGGACGGGAGCGGATCGAAAACAGCGTTAAACGGCGTTAACCGTCGATGACCCCAAGTCCTCGCCCCGCCTGGTATCGATCGAGCGACACCCACCACCAATGAACCGACCCACATCGATCACGCTCGTCGCGGTCCTGCTCGTCGCAGCGGTCGCGGTCCCGCTGGCCGCGGCGACCGTCGCCCCGAACGGCGGCGCTCAGGACGGGACCGCCGACGAGGAAGGCAACGACTCGATCGCCCCCGGTGAACAGTTCGCCGCGGCCGTCGGCGTCCAGAACGCCGAACTCGAGGGCGACGTCTCGGAGCGGGCCTTCGGCGTGCGGTTCGCCAGCGCCGAGACGAACGAGACGAAAGCGGCCGTCATCGCCACGGAAGTCAACGAGAGCCGGCAGCGACTGGCGGAACTCGAGGACCGCCTCGCGACCCTGAACGAATCCCGTGAGACTGGCGAGATCAGCGAGGGCCGTTACCGGGCGGAAGTCGCGACGGCCGTCGCGGAGATGCGCGGGATCGAGCGCCGGGCCGCCGCGGCCGAAACCGCCGCGAGCGAGGTCCCCGACCGAGCGCTCGCCGACAGCGGGGTCGACGCCGAGGCGATCCGGACGCTCCGGGACCGCGCGGGCGAACTCGGCGGCCCCGAGACGGCGGAGACCGCTCGCTCGATCGCCGGCGACGACGTTGGCCGATCGACGAACGCGGATCCGACTCCCGACGGATCGAACGACGGAAACGGCGAGTCGCAGTCCGACGAGCGCGCGGACGGTGACACTGGAACCGACGGCGCGGCGAGTGACGGCTGAGACGGTATTGACCGAGTCGCGACGAAGCCAGTTGTCCGTGAATAGCAGTACACTGGGCGACGAGGCCGTCCGACGAATCCGTCGGATAGAGGGACGAGACACGTCCCGACGTCATCGCGACCGAATCGCACCTGCCGAACGAGGGCAGCCACAGGACGCCATCGAGACGGTCTCGAACGCGCGCTGTGAGCCAGGGACCGCGTCCGTACACTACTACCTCAGAGACATCTCGACGACCCCGATGGCTGTGACTGGGGCCGACCGTCGGGGGATCGACGAATCGCGCTCCGACGAACCGTCGCGGCGCGAACACGGCGACGCCGCTCGAGTTGTGGAGAGGCGGAAGACCCGCGTAAATGCGGTCAAATCGGCGAAATTCGTCGCCATCAACTATCCGGATTAAGTGACTGTCCGAGAAGGGACAATTGCGATGAACGGGACGAAACGACTGACGCACGGAACTGGACGGCGGTCGAACGCGGACCACACGAATTCAAACCCATGACAGAACTCAATCGACGGACGTATCTCAAATCGGCAGGTATCGCAACGGCAGGATCGATCGGATTAGCGGGCTGTACCGGCGCGAACGCGGCGACCGGGACGCTCGCAACGCAGGTCACGGACCAACCGGGAGACATCGCCGACTTCGAGTCATGCATCGTCACGATCCAGGGGATCTGGGTCAAACCGAGCGGCGACGACGCCGATGACGACGGCACGGACTCCACGGACAACGAGACTACCGAGCAGCAAGACGGGAACGAGACCGTCGAAGAACAGGATGAAGGCGATGTCGACGAAAGCGATGGGCGCGAGTACCACGAGTTCGACGACCCGCAGGAGGCGGACCTCGTGAAACTGCAAAACGGGAACACGCAGCTAGTCGACGAACGCGAACTCGACGCCCAAGAATACGAGTTCCTCCAGCTCGACGTGACGGGCGTCGAGGGCGTCCTCGAGGACGGGGGCGAGGCCGACGTCGGAACGCCCGGGGATGCGCCACTGCAGTTCAAACACCGGTTCGAGATCCGCGAGGACCAGACGACGACCTTCGTGGGAGACTTCACACCCGTTCGTCGCGGTCAGACCGAACGGTATCTCCTCCAACCGGTCGCGAACGGGACGCAGGTCGAGTACGAGGACACATCGCAAAATAGCGGATAGCACAGCGATGCTGTTGCTTGGCCGATCGGTTCGCCACTGACAATCGTCGTGGCGGTCGTCCTCACCGCCTCGCCATCTGGGTACTCGCTGCACTGGGGATCGGCTTGTTGGAACCCGCGGCGATTCCGACAGCGCGTGCCAATCGGCGGCAGTAACGCGAACGGGTGCCAGTATGGCGTGATCGACCAGCGACCGAATTCGAGCGCGCGATAGCGATCTCCCGGTTTCTCGGCCGCGAATTTAAGTACGATACCGCGGCCAACGCGGCCATGATCGACGACGCGATCCGCGTGCTTGCGGGTGACTGTACCGTCATCGCCGAGAACGGCGACCGCGAGGAGTACCGGGGTCGAGTGACCACGATCGTCAAACCCGACAACACCGTGTTGGTCCACGACACCGACGGCTACCAGCCCGTCGCGTGGCTGACCCGCGCCGACAGCGTCTCGAGCGACCGAACCGGCGGGTTCACCCTCGTCGCCAAGAAGGACACCCAGACGCTGCGGATCGCCGCCCACGACCAGGACGGGTTCGCCCACTACCCCTCGTCGGCGGCCGGGACCCCCATCGGTACCTGTCCCGACTGCGACGGGACCTTAGTGCGCTCGAGCGGGGTCCACTGTGTCGGCTGTGGCGACGAGTACGGCGTCCCCGCCGACGCAACGGTCCGAGGTGACCAATGTGACTGCGACTGTGGCCTCCCCAAGATGCGCGTCGAGCGCGGGCTGGCCTTCAACGTCTGTCTCGATCGGGGCTGTGAATCGCTCGACGCGGCGGTCAAAGAGGCCTTCGACCGCGAGTGGGACTGCCCCGAACCGGACTGCGACGGCGACCTCCGGATCCTCCGGCGGGGCGGGCTCATCGCCGGCTGCGAACACTATCCCGACTGTGAGATCGGCTTCGCCGTCCCCGCCGGCGTGGTCGACGGCGAGTGTGGCTGTGGGCTGCCGACCTTCGAAACCGCCAGCGGGATCCGCTGTCTCGATGCGACCTGTGACCGGGCGCTCGAGGGACCGCTCGAGAGCGACGCCGCGGCCGACGACTGAACCGACCACCGGTCCCGTCGACCCTCGACCACACCTCCACGACAGCACCCCGATCAGCCGCCGCTGCGGTGGGCGGGACTGAAAGGGGCTGCCTCGCTCCGGGAAGCCGGACGACGCAAGGACCGCAGCCGAACGAAGTGAGGCGAGGACCACAGCGAGTCCTGCGACTGGAGCGAGGCAGGGGCTTTCGGGGAGGCTGCATCCGAAGCGATCTCTCGCTCACGATCGACGAAGAGGAATCGATCCGCAGCCACTTAGTGCCGGCCGGCAAACACCCGGCCATGACACTCGAGGGGCGGTTCGACGCGGCCGACGGCGTCGTCCGGGTCGGCGGCGACGCGCGCCAGCGGTATCACGACTCGCGGGGGTACGGCTACCCGCTCGAGGGGAACGAGATCGCGCTCGCACCCGTGGAAGCGGCCCATCTGCTCTACCGGGGTGACCTCGAGGCGGTCGTCGACGCCGACGGGGGCGAGCGGTTGGGGTTCCGGGAGTTCATCGCTCGGGAACCCGGTGACGATTTCGGCGTACGATTTCTGGTCTACGCGGACCTGCGCTCGCGGGGCTTTTACCTCTCGCCGGCCGCGAAGCCGTGGGTGGCCGACCCGCCGGGCGGCGCGGCCGACTTCGCGGTCTTCCCGCGGGGGAAAGGCCCCGGCGACGGCGAGATCGCCTACGCCCTGCGGATCATCGGCGAGCGGACGGACATTCCCGCCGCCGAACTCCAGCCGGGCGTGCTGGCGGTCGTCGACGAGGAGAGCGAGATCACCTACTTCGAGGTCGATCGGCGCGATCCCACCGGGACGTCGGGGTCTGACACCGACCTACCCGACGGCTGCGAGGCCGACCTGCTGGCCGACCGGGTGGTCGTCTGGGAGCCGCCGCTCGACCTCTACGAGCGGACGTTCTACGGCCAGCCCCTCGAGGGCCGGGAGTACGACGAGCCGACGCTGCAGTGTTCCCTGCTCGAGGCGGCCTATCTCGCCGAACGGGGGGCGATCGACCTCGAGCCGACGACGGTCCGCGAGCGGGGCCGGGAAGTCGAGGGCGAGCGGTTCGATCGGCGGTTGCAAGTCTACACGGCCCTGCGGGGGCGCGGCGTCGTGCCGAAGACAGGCTACAAGTTCGGCGCTGACTTCCGGACCTACGCCGACGTGGAGTCCGTGGAGGACCTGGGCCACTCCGAACTGCTGGTGCGGGTACATCCGGCCGACCACGTCTTCGAGCCGCGGGATCTGGCGCTGGACGTGCGGCTGGCACATGGCGTCCGGAAGACGATGGTGTTCGCGCTGGTGGGCGACGAGGCGGCCGACGGCGACGGGATCGAGTGGTGGTCGCTCGAGCGATTGACGCCCTAGTAACCGGCCGGGGTATCGATACCGAAGACGAGCGTTCTACCGGCAACGAGGACGAAACGACGAGTGTCCTGCTCAAACTGGCAACACGGAGTAGCCACGCCCTCCCCAGCCGATTCGTTCGGTCACGCCGTTCCCTCACTCATCCCTCGCGCAACGTCGTCGACCACCCTCACTACGTTCGGCTGGCCGACAGCGCGCGCCACCCAGAGGAAGGGCTGTCCGCTACACGAACTGCTCGAGGAACCGCTTCCCGAGGACGACCTCCGTCCCGGCCAGCCCGACCGAGCAAAACAGCGTGAGGTCGTCAGCGCGCTGGCGGCCGAGATCAGGGTCCTCGAGGACGGCGGCGAGTTCGACCATCCGGTCGCGGTCCGCGCCCGAGGCGATGTAGGGGCGGTCGTAGGCGTCGACCTGCGGGAGCGAGTCGGTCACGATCGCGTCGGCCCGGTCGACGGCCTCGAGGGGGAGTTCGTGGGCGTCGTCGAACCGCGGGCCGATCGTCGTGACGTGGGTGCCGGCCTCGAGCCAGTCGGGGTCGAACACGGGCTCTTCGCTATTGGTCGCACAGACGAGCGCGTCGGCCTCGCGGACGACCGGCTCGGGGTCGTCGGCCGCGCGAACGGTCGACTCGACCTCGCCCTCGAGGGTGTCGGCGAAGGACTCGCGGCTCTCGGGGGTCGGGCTGTAGACCGCGACATCGTCGAAGTCCCGAGTCGCACACGCCGCGCCGACCTGCGCCCGCGCCTGAAAGCCCGTGCCCAGGATCCCCAGCGTCTCGGCGTCGGGACGAGCGAGCGCATCAATCGCGACGCCGCCGATGCCGCCGGTCCGAAGCCCGCCAACGGCGTGGCCCGCGAGCAGGCCCTCGAACGCGCCGGTCGCCGCGTCGAAGACCGCCACCAGTTCCGTATGGTCGTCGCCGGTCCCGTGGGTCTCGTAGACCCGAAAGCCGGCGGCGTTGGTCGGCCCAGTCGCGGCCCCCGCGGTAAAGACGAGGTCGCCCTCGCCGGCCGGGACCGTCCAGCGCGGCGGGGCCTCGAGCGTTCCGGCCGCGCGTTCGGCGATGGCGTCGCGCACGGCCTCGACGACCCCGTCGTAGTCGAACTGCGAGTAGACGTCACCGTCCGTGAGGATGGGAAATTCGGTCACGGATGCCCGGTCGGACGGCGCACCCATAACAGTATGTGGCCCGACGGATCCGGAGCTCGAGCGTCACGGGACTTCGTCGACGACGTCCCGGAGTTCGTCGGCGTCGAGCCACTCGTATGCACGGTCACCCGTTAGCAGGAGTTCGACGTACGAAGCGGCCATTCCGTTGTCGTAGCGTTCTCGCTCGGTCTCCGGGTCCGGATAGCGTCGTTTCAGTACCCACGTCTTATCGCGATAGGTGGGCGCGAACAGCAACCCGAGTTCCCAGACGTACCCGCCGTCGAAGTCCTCGATGACGGCGACGATGTGCGTCGCCCGTCCACAGAGGATATCGAAGACGCGCGTCCACAACTCGATATCCTCGGGCGTGAGCCCGAAGTCCTCGAGTTGCATCGCGACCGCCGGCGGATCGGTCCGTGCATCGAGGCGATCGTAGACGATCCCGCGTCGGGTTGCAGCCCCCGTTTCACCTCCTGCCCCGGCGACTAGATAGCGGCGATCGTAGCCCCTGATACGATCCATCTCCGGACCGTTCACGAGGTCCTTGATCCGCTGGTGGTCGCTCGGAGTGAGGCTGACGTCCTCGAGTTCAGTCAGGAGTTCGTCTTCGTCCGGGAAACCGCGTTCGGAGCCATCACCGTCATCGTCGCCAGGTTCCATCGCTCTCGAATCGTTCCGGAAAGAATATTAATTGCGTGGTCAGTGCCAGATCAGTTGTGGAACTAATTGTGGTACCAGACTCAATTAGATGCAAGTGTTTATGGTGATTGCGCTCCAATACGGGAGTATGAGGCCAGAGACGGCGGTAGCCGACCCGACGCAAGGGACGGGACGCGTTACCGACGAGGGGTTCGATACGTGGCGGGCGCTCCAGAAGGCGACCGACAAGAAGCGGGCCGACATCCTCGCGGACATCGTCGGCCACCCGAAAGGTGCCCCGAGCGTCGAGGAGTTGGACTACATGAATCCGCCGCTCAGCGACGACGCCATCCGGCGACACCTCGACGCGCTGGAATCGGTCGGCGTCGTCCGGGAACGGACGTTCGAACCCGGGGAGCGGCTTCGGGACTACCCCTACAAGTTCTACGAACTCACCGACGCGGCCCGTGACCTGTTCGACCGGAACGGCCTGTTCCCGCGGGACGCGTGGCGACGGCAGTACCGAGCCGTCGAGAAGACGGCCCGGATCCGTGACCTCGAGGAGATGCCCCGACCGGACGCCTGAACGCGTCCCTTCAGCCGTCAGTCGGTCGCGCGAGCGCCGAAGCCGAAGGCTTTTGCGCGCCGGCGCGCCAAAACGCAGGTAATGACCGGAGACGACCCACTCGAGGAGTCCGAGTCAGGGGAACCGACGACTGCGGAACCCCGCACCGACGGCGGTGAGCGATCCGCCGGATCACGATCCTCGTCGGAACTCCGCTCCGACGGTGGAGCAGCGGGCGCGGACGACGTCGCGCTTGACCCCTGGGGATCCTCGAGCGTCTCCGACTACCGCAAGCTGTTCGAGGAGTTCGGCATCGAGGAGTTCGACGAGATCCTCGAGGAAGTGCCGAACCCCCACTACCTGATGCGACGGGGCGTCATCTTCGGCCACCGCGATTACCGGCCGGTCGCCGAGGCGCTGCAGAACGACGAGCCGGCGGCCGTCCTCTCGGGATTCATGCCGACCGGCGATCCCCACATCGGCCACAAGCTGGTCTTCGACGAGATCATCTGGCACCAGCAACAGGGGGCCGACGCCTACGCGCTGATCGCCGACCTCGAGGCGAATTCGGCCCGCGGCATGTCCTGGGCGGAGATCGACGACCACGCCCGCGATTACCTCCTGTCCCTGCTCGCGCTCGGCTTCGACCCCGAGGAGGGCGAACTCTACCGGCAGTCGACCAACCGCGAGCTGCAGGACCTGGCGTTCGAACTCGGTGCCGACGCCAACTTCTCGGAGTTCCAGGCGATCTACGGCTTCGACGGCGAGACCGACGTCTCGCACATGCAGTCGGTCGTCACCCAGATGGCCGACATCCTCTACCCGCAACTCGAGGAGCCCAAGCCGACCGTGATCCCGGTCGGCCCGGATCAGGATCCCCACGTTAGGCTGGCGCGGGATCTGGCCGAACGGATGCGCTTTTTCAAAGTCTCGGAAGCCTACGCCAGCTTCGAACTCGAGCCCGAAGAGCGTGCCCTCGTGGCCGAGTTCTACGCGGACCTCGAGCCCGCCGACTTCGACGACGACCAGCTGCGGTGTGTCCACGTCGCCGAGGCGATCGAGGAGACGCCGCTGTCGGAACTCGCGGTCGACGCCGACACGCTGAGTTCGGTCCTGACGAAGCTCGAGGAGGCCGGCATGGAGCCGATCCGGCCCCGTACCCGGTTTTTCGACCGGCGGGCGACCGACGAGGCCTTCGACGCCCTGATCGACGCCGTCGAGGGCGAAAAGCGAGTCTACGAGAACCACGTCGACGCCTTCGACCTCGACCGCGCCGCGGCCGAGGAACTGGCCCGCGAGGTCGAGGTCGACAACGGCGGCTACGGCTTCCAGCCGCCGTCCTCGATCTACCACCGCTTTATGACCGGGCTGACCGGCGGCAAGATGTCCTCCTCGATCCCAGCCTCCCACATCTCCTTGCTGGACGACCCCGAGGACGGCTACGACAAGGTCAAGGCCGCGACCACCGGCGGCCGCGAGACCGCCGAGGAACAGCGCGAGAAGGGCGGAAAGGCCGACGAGTGTCCCGTCTACGAACTCTACGCCTACCTGCTGTCCGGCGACGACGACGAGTTCGCCAAGCGCGTCTACGACGAGTGTGTCGACGGCGAACGACTCTGTGGCGACTGCAAGGAGCAGGCGGCGCAGCTCATGAAGGAGTTCCTCGAGGACCACCAGGAGAAACGCGAAGAAGTCGAAGACCTGCTCGAGGACGCCGACATCGAACTCGAGTCGCCGCGGCGTCGCTGACGGGAAACGACTCCCCCGGCCCCGCTCGGTCAGTCCGTGACGGTCACGCCCGTGAACTCGAACCGGGCGCCGCCCGACGGACTCTCCGTCACGCGGACGTCCCAGCCATGGGCCTCGGCGATCGTCGCGACGATCGAGAGGCCGAACCCGGTGCCGTCGGATGCCGTCGAATACCCGTTCTCGAAGACGCGCTCGCGTTCGTCGGCCGGAATGCCCGCCCCGTCGTCTGCGACGTAGAACCCGCCCTCGAGCGGCCCGACGGAGACGGTGACCGTTGACCCGCCGTATTCGACGTCACCCTGATGAGCCTGCGAGTCGGGATTCGTCGTCCCATGTTCGACGGCGTCCTGCTGAGCGTGGGAAGCAGGGCTCGTCGAACCATGTTCGACGGCGTTGTGAAACAGGTTCTCGAGGAGTTGGCGGAGCCGCGTTTCGTCGGCGTGGATCGATCCCGAGACGTCGGTTCGAAGCGTCGCAGATCCCGTCTCGACCGTCTGCCAACAGTCCGAGACGACCCGCTCGAGGTCGACGGCGTCGATCGCGTCGACCTGCTCGCCCTGCCGGGCGAGCGTCAGTAGGTCGTCGATGAGCCGGTCCATTCGGTCGACCGCCTCGTGGCAGTGTTCGAACGGCTTCGGGTCCCCGGTCGCTTCGGCCTGCTCGAGCCAGCCGGCGAGGACGTTCAGCGGGTTCCGCAGGTCGTGGCTGACGATGCTGGCGAACCGCTCTAGCTGTTCGTTCGTTCGCTCGAGTTCCCGCTCGCGTTCCTTGCGCTCGGTGATGTCGTGGGCGGAGGCGATCAGCGAGACGACCTCGCCCGCGGCGTTCGTGACTGGCCGGATCGTCCCCGTGACGGTGAAGGTGTCGTCGGTGCCGACGTGGTCGCGCTCGTAGTCGACGTACTCGCCGGCGGCGGCGCGATCGGTCCACTCGCGGACGTCGGCCCGCGCGTCGTCGGGCCACCACGGCGTCTCCCAGAACGGCTCGCCGACGATCGACTCGAGGTCCGCATCGATGGCTGCCATCGCCGTCTCGTTCGCCTGCACGAGCGTTCCGTCGGGCTCGAGCAGCCCGACGAGGGTCTTCGGGTCCTCGAAGACGGCCTCGAACCGGCGCTGGTACCGACGGAGGTCCCGTTCTCGTTCCTTGAGCGAAGTGATCTCACGTCCCTCGGGAACGAGCAGCGTCACGTCCCCCGAATCGTCCCGGATCGGCCGGATCGAGAAGTCGATGATGGCGGTGTCGTCCGTACCCTGCATCTCGATCGTTCGCCGGACGAACTCCCCGTCGGCGGCCCGCTCGACGTCCCGTTTGGTCTGCTCACGCAGCGACGCCGATCGATCGAACCAGTCGGCTTCCCAGAAGGGACGGCCGACGACATCGTCCCGGTCGAGTCCGGCGAACGCCAGTGCAGTATCGTTGGCCTCGAGGATCGTACCGTCCGGCTCGAGGAGGCCAGTGAACTGAGACGTCCGGTTGAAGATCGCCTCGTAGCGGTCATCAGCTACCGGCCGGCCGGTGCCGTCGCGATCGGTCGAGAGATCGACCGCGGTGTCGACGGTATCGTCTGAATCGGTGCGGGCCGGCCGCTCGGCCGCTCGCTCGAGGGGGTTCTGTCGAGATCGCTCGTCGCCCGTCGTCGCGTCAGCGAGTAGTGTACGCGACTGGTGGCGTCGGACGAGCAGTGAGTGGACGCGCCGACGGAGTCGGTCGGGATCGAGCGGTGCATCGACGACCGCGTTGACGAGTTGGGGCTCGTCGCTCTCGGAGGGGTCCGCGACGGCGATGTCGTCGGTACGGGAATCGCGACGAAGCAAGATGACGGGGGTAAACGCCGGTCGGTCGGCCGTTCGCTCCCGGAGCGAGGGGGCATACTCGGAGAAACGATCGGAGTCGACGACGAACAGGTCCGCATCGGCGACGGGACCGCCGATCACCAGCTCGTACCGATCGGAGAGCAGGGCCTGGACCATCGTTCGACGGTCGTCGGCAGCGAGCAGTAGCTGGACGGTCGAATCGTCCGCCCCGGCCTCCCCGTCGTGTCCCGCTTCGGTCATTCGTATCGAAACGTCGATCAGGTCCGTCCGCAGGGCGAACACAGCGCGTCTCGGACTCCCCCCGTTCGCCCGGCTGTGGTCGCGAGCGCGACCAGTACCGGCCCTCACCGATCTCGTTTCGCTAGAACGAGTCGACCGGCTTGGTAGTTGTGGCAGAAACGCGGGGGTCGCTCGCGTTCTCCGGCATCCGTCGCCGGTTTCGGGTTACCATCGTCCGCCGGCCGGCGGGGTAAGCGGTGCGCGCTGCCCGTCGCTTCCGGGCCGACGACCGCTGTCCGCGTCCGTCCGGTCGGCTCGCGGATGCGTTGTCCTGCGTCTGACGAGGATATATGTGCCCGTTCGTGGAACCGGGAGCCACCGATGGCCCTGGCCCTCCCGACCACTGACGATCCGCCGGTCGCCGCCGACGTCCTCGGCTCGTTCGGCGTCACGCCGGCCGACGTGACCGCAGCCACGTCGAGCGACGGCTCCCTCGAGGCGGCGCTGGCCGACGCGTTCGCGACCGACCGCGACCGGACGGCAGTGCTTCGGCGAACGATCGCCCGGAGCGACCGCGGGATCGCCTGTGACGCTCGCTACCGGACGGCCGCGCTCGAGCGGGCACTGACCGGTGTCTTCGAGTCGGTCGGCTGGTCGCTGGCGGTCGAGCGTACCGGCGACGGACTGGGACTCACCGCCACCGATCCGCGCGGTCGGAGCCGCGAGACGACCGTGACCTACCCCGAGACGCCGCTGGGGACCGACAACCTGCCGGCCGTCCTGTGGACGATCACCGAGGACCTCTTCGCGGGGACCGACGCGCGATTCGTCTTGCTCTCTGCGGGCGTCGACCGCTGGCGGGCCGCGCTGGTCGACGAGTCCGCCCTCGAGCGCCTCCGGGAGTCGTACGGGCCGCGGATCGACGCGTTCGATCGCCCGCTGCTCCCCGAATACGGGCTCGGGGCGTACGTGCCCGCGACCAGCGCCGGCGCGACCGGTGGCAGCGACGACGGGCCGTGGCCGCCGTGGGCGCGCGAGCGGCGCGAGCATCGTACCGAGCCGCCGGCGGGGAGCGTCGATGCGCTCATCGAGGAGGCAGAGCCCGCGACGGGCGCGACGGCGACCGACTCGAGCGACGGGGCGACGGCGCGAGCGTCGTCAGTCGACGGGTTCGAACTCCGAGGGACCCCGTCGGTCTCGCGGCGAGGCGAGGGGCCCGACGAGCGGGCCGAAGCGGGTGCTGCTGAGACTGGAGGAGCCGGTCGCTCGAGCAAGACTGGCGACTCACGAGCCGGCGATCGATCGACGGCCGTCGACGAGTCCGGGACGGATTCGGACGGGTTCGGGACGCTCTCGGGGACCAGCGAGCGGACGCGGATCGACGACGACTCGTTCGGAACCGATATCGAGGGTGCGTCGGCGCCCGATCGTTACCGCGCGCTCGGCGCGGCGCTCGATGCAGGCGGGGACGTCTCGGTCCGCGGGCTGCTCGAGGACGACGACTTTCTCCCCGAGTTGCCGGCCGCCGACCCCGACACGGTCCGCATCGAGTACGCCGACGGCTGCGATCCGGTCGACCCGTCCGAGGCGGCGGCCGTCGCCGAGGAAGACGGCTTCGAGTGGGTCGACGCCGGCGACCTCGAGACGACGCGGCTGGCCGGCGAGTAGCGACGGTGGTGTGGTGAGACGTATCACAACGTTTTTGCCCACTCACGAGTGCCACCGAGTATGGCACCCGAATCCCACGAAGCCGGTGTCGGCGATCAGCTACGGCGGCCGCGATCGGGATTCGGTTTCTTCTTCGCCCGGTGAGACCGGGCCGGTGGACCCGAGAGCGGTCACATCGATCGCTCGCGGCGAAACCGACCGTTCGCGACGCCGGCGGGACCCGTCCCGCACGGTATCGGAACCGCTAACTGACCGACACGCAGCCATTCAACCAAGCGAATGCAACTCCCATCACAACAGGTCGCGGTCCTAGAGGCCGCGAGCGCGGACGAGGCAACGTCCGTCGACGCCCTCGCCGCGGCGACCGACCTGCCCCCCGAAACCGTCACGGGGGCCGTCTTCGAACTCGAGGACGAGGGGCTGGTCGCCGTCAGCGAGCGGGTCGACGAAACGGTGACGCTCACCGACGAAGGTGTCGAGTATGCCGGCGACGCCCTCCCCGAGGTACGACTCTACGAGGCCGCCCTTGAGGCCGGCGCCGACGAGGAATCGACCCAGATGGGGCAAGTCATCGGCTCCTCCGGGCTCGAGGGACCGCAGGTCGACATTGCGCTCTCGAACTACGCGCGGAAGGGATACGGCACGATTGACAGCGGTGAGATCACCGCCGATCCCGACGCCGACCCCGCGGCCGACGCCGAAGCCGACGCGCTCGCTGCCCTCGCCGACGCGGGCGAGACGCCGGTCGACGCCGTCGACATCGATTCGGACACCGTCGACCAGCTCGAGCGTCGCGGACTGGTCGACCGCCACGAGTCGACGGTCCGCGAGGTCACGCTGACCGAACGCGCCGTCACTGAACTGATGGCGGGCATCGAGACCAGCGAGACGGTCGGTCAGGTCACGCCCGAACTCCTGACGAGCGGCGAGTGGGACGACGTCGAGTTCGCCGACTACAACGTCGAGGCCGACGCCGAGCGCTTCGACGGCGGCAAGGTCCACATCCTGCGCCAGACGGCCGAGCGGGTCAAAGACACCCTCGTCGGGATGGGCTTTCAGGAGATGGACGGCCCCCACGTCGACGCGGACTTCTGGATCAACGACTGCCTGTTCATGCCCCAGGACCACCCCGCTCGCACGCACTGGGACCGGTTCGCCTTAGAGCAGCCGACCCACATCGACGACCTCCCCGCGGACCTCGTCGACCGCGTCGAGCGCGCCCACAAGGAAGGCGTCGGCCCGGACGGCGAGGGCTATCACTCGCCGTGGGACGAGGACTTCGCTCGCGCGCTGGCCCTGCGGGGCCACACCACCTCGCTGTCGACCCGGTATCTCTCCGGCGAGGAAGTCGGCGACCTGGAGCCCCCACAGCGGTATTTCAGCGTCGAGAAGGTCTATCGGAACGACACGCTCGACCCGACCCACCTCCTCGAGTTCTTCCAGATCGAGGGCTGGGTGATGGCCGAGGACCTCTCCGTTCGCGATCTGATGGGGACCTTCGAGGAGTTCTACTCCCAGTTCGGGATCGAGGACATCCAGTTCAAGCCCCACTACAACCCCTACACCGAGCCCAGCTTCGAACTGTTCGGCACCCACCCGACGACCGGCGAGCTGGTCGAGATCGGCAACTCGGGGATCTTCCGCGAGGAAATGCTCGAGCCGCTGGGCGTCGAATGCGACGTGATGGCGTGGGGACTGGCCTTAGAGCGACTGCTCATGCTGATGTACGGCTTCGAGGACATCCGGGACATCCACGGAACGCTGTGTGACCTGGAACTGCTGCGCGAGACGGAGGTGACCTACTGATGCCCACGGTCGACATCGACCCCGACGAACTGCGCGAGCTGACCGGCAGCGAGGAGAAAGGCGACGAGGAACTCAAAGACGACCTGTTCGGGCTGGGCCTCGAGTTCGAGGGCCGGACCGAAGAGGGCGCGTTCGAACTCGAGTTCGCGCCCGACCGGCTCGACCGGCTCTCCGTCGAGGGCGTTGCCCGCTCGCTGCGGTACCAGTACGGCGACGCGCGAGGGATTCACGTCCCGTCGCCGAACTCGGCCGAGTGGACGATCGAAGTCGACGACTCCGTTCCGGACGAGCGACCCTACGTCACGGGCGCGGTGATCCGCGACGTCGACCTCGACGACGAGGCCCTCGAGTCGCTCATCCAACTACAGGAGAAGCTCCACGCGACGATGGGGCGCAAGCGCGCGAAGGGCGCGATCGGCATTCACGACCTGACGATGCTGAAAGGCACTGCCGCCACCGAAGGTAATCCGACCATCCAGTACGTCGGCCTCGAGCCCGACGAGGACCGGTTCGTCCCCCTCGATTCGGACGCGGAGATGACGCCCGCGGACGTCCTCGAGGACCACCAGACGGGCCAGACCTACGCCGACCTCGTCAGCGAGTACGAGCGGTATCCGGCGATCTATGACGACATCGGGCTGTTTTCGTTCCCGCCGGTGATCAACGGCCGGCGCACCGAGGTGTCGACGGACTCCCGTGACCTGTTCGTCGAGATGACGGGCACCGACCAGTGGACGATCGACAAGATGCTGAACATCGTCTGCTACGCGCTGTCGGCCCGCGGGGCCACCATCGAGGAGGTGAACGTGGAGTACCCGGATCACGAGGTCGTCCGACCCGACTTTGCGACGAAGACGAAGACGGTCGCCCACGACCGCATCGAGACGATCCTCGGCATCGGGCTCGATCCCGAGGAGGTCATCGACCTCGCCGAGCGCTCCGGGCTCGAGGCCGACCGCGAGGAGAACGACGCGGGCGACCTCGTCTACGAGGTGACGATCCCACCCTACCGCGTCGACGTCCTCCACCCGCTGGACGTCATCGACGACCTCGGACGGGCTTACGGCTTCAACAACCTCGAGCCCCGCTACCCCGACGTGGGGACCGTCGGCGGCCGCCACGAGCGCTCGCGGCTCGAGCGAGCGGCCCGCGAGCAACTCGTCGGGCTGGGCTTCGAGGACCTGCTGAACTTCCACATGATCAGCGAGGCGGAGAACTACGACCGGCTCGATATTTCGCCGGGCGACGACGCCTACGGAGCCGGCGAGCCCGCGACGATCAAAGAGCCCTACAGCGAGGACTTCACCATGCTGCGGACGTGGGTCATGCCTTCGCTGTTGATGGTGCTGGAGCGAAACACCCACCGCGCCTATCCCCAGAACCTCGCGGAGATCGGCTTCGCGGCCAACGTCGACGAGAGCGAGAATACGGGCGTCGCGGAAGGCCGTCGCGTCGGAGCCGTCCTCGCCCACCACGAGGCCGGGTACGAGGACGCCAAGGCCCGACTCCAGGCGCTGACCCGAAACTTCGGCGTCGACCTCGAGACGCCGCCGACTGACCACCCGACCTTCATTTCGGGTCGAACCGCGGCGGTCGTCATCGACGGTGAGGAAGTCGGCGTGATCGGCGAAGTCCATCCGAAGGTGCTGGTCGAACACGACCTCGAGGTGCCGGTGTCGGCCTTCGAGTTCGACCTCGAGGCGCTGCACTGAGGAGAGCAGTTTTTTCGTTTCAGCGGCGTTACTGCGGTTGCAGTCCGAGTATTGTACCGCGAGCGAGTGAAACGAGCGAGCGGCTTTTTTGGTCCAGATTTTTGCGCCGAGTGGTTCGCTCGCTTCGCGAGCGAACCCCGAGGCGTAAAAAGGTGGGTCTTAGAACTCGTGTTCGACGTCGTCCTCGTCGGCTTTTTGGATGATGATCTTGCCGTCCCGGACTCGGACGAAGACTTCGTCACCGATATCCATGCCCGCGACCTCGAGTTCGTCCTCGTGGAGGTTCAGATGGACGTTGTGGTAGTTACCGTCTTCGTCTTTCGCACCGCTTGGACTCAGCTTCTTTTTCCGTACCATCGCGGGATTCTATCCCGAACTTCGCCGTAGGATATACTTAAGTGTTTTCGACGCCTCGGAGCGTGACCCGGACGGGTGGCGCCACGCGGTGGCGGGACCGTCGACGCGGAAACTGCGGAAATGTGGCGGCCGCTGCTCACTTAAAGATACCGACGCAGTCGGTCGATTAGTGGGGATATCTTTATGTCGGATCGTGTGCTGGACTGACACGGAGGCGAAAATCATGGTACGCGAAGACGGGAAACGAAACTTTGCACTGCGCGAATCGGGCGGCGACGAATCGAGCGTCTTCTCGGGGAACACCCCCCGGCAGGCGGCGCTCAAGGCGGCCCGGCGACTCGAGCCCGGCTCGAGCGAGGAGTCGGCCGAGCGGGTCGAACTCAGACTGCGGGAGAAAGGGACCGACAAAGTCCACATCTACGACGGCTGGGCGTGGGAGGAGACGGCACCGGACGACAAACCCGACTGGATGCCCGACGAGATCACGGAAGCGAACGTCTCGAAGAAGGGAATCGAACACTTAGACGAGTAAGTCGCCCGCTCGGTCGTTTTCTCGGTGTCTCGACGACACCGGCGTGGGCGCAGTGGAGAGCCCGTCACCAGCGTCGCCCGAAGCGACCGAGATGGGTCGGCCGCAACAGGAAGTCGACGATCGACCACCAGCCCTTCGTTATGGTTCTGTATGTCGATGGAAAGATCGTATAGTCTGCATTTGTCAGAACTACATATGGAATAATACTGGACGTACCTGTTGGGAAGTGACCCAACAGATGGGGTTGTTCTAATAAGTAGGTTTATACGGACGGTCGCGTTTCGCTCGAGCAGAGCATGTGGATGAACGTAGACTGTTTCACCGGTTCATACAGCATAGATAAGAGTATATCGGCAATATTGGGGAAGTTTGTCCCCTTATCTGCGCTATTAAGAGCCATATCGAAAAGAGGGGTTGTTGCCGTTTCAGGAGGTGAGCAGCCGTGATCAAGATGACCAAGTGGCGGACGTTGGTGTTGGCGACGATCGGGTTCAACTTCTCGTTTCTCATCTGGTTTTCCTTCGCGCCGTTTACCGGGCCGATGGCCGAGGAGTTCGGCCTCTCGGTGACTGAGATCGGGATTCTGGCGAGCGCGGCGATCTGGCTCGCACCGTTCGGTCGGATACTGACGGGCTGGCTCTCCGATCGCTGGGGCGCGCCGACGGTGTTCGCTATCGTCTTGGCCTACGTCGGCGTGTTCTCGATGGCGTCGGCGTTTGCCCAGTCCTACAGCGTGTTCTTCGTCACGCGGCTGATCGTCGCGACGGCGGGGATCACCTTCGTCATCGGGATCCAGCACGTCTCCGAGTGGTTCGACGAGGAACACCTGGGGACCGCTGAGGGGATCTATGCCGGCGTCGGGAACGCCGGTGCCGCCGGCGGTGCATTGATCCTCCCGCGCGTGTTCGGCGAGGGGTGGAGCGGCCCCCTCTTCGAGAGCAACTGGCGGGCCGCCTTCTTCTACACCGGGATCGTCTCGATCCTGCTGGCGATCGTCTACTACACGATCGGCGAGGCCGCCAAGTCCGAGCAGCGCCGGCAGGCGACCGCCGAGAGCGCGACGCTCAAACAGTGGCTTCACACCGCTACTCGCTACGGAACCGTCGTCCTCGCGCTGGCGTACGTGATGAGCTTCGGCCTCGAGCTGTCGATGAACGGCTGGCTGGCGACCTACTACCGCGAGGGGTTCAACACGGAGAACCTCGTCCTCGCGAGTACGTTCGCGGCGACGTTCTCGGTCGCGGCCGGGCTGTTGCGGCCCTTCGGCGGCTACGTCAGTGACCTGCTCGCGCGCAAGGAAAAGAACATCCTGCCCGTCTTCACCGGTCGGTACCGCGAGCAGTGGACGTTCGTCTCGCTGTGTTTCATCGTGCTGGCGATGATCGGGATGACGCTGGCCGGGCTGTCCGGACAGGTCATGCTCGCGGTCGCCGCCGGCTTCGTCGTCGGGATGGGCTGTGCGTTCGCCGAGGGCGCTATCTTCGCGCAGGTCCCGGCCATGTTCCCGAACAGTTCCGGGAGCGTCGCCGGCGTCGTCGGCGGCGTCGGGACGGTCGGCGGGATCGTCTACCCGCTCGTCTACGCCGCGTCGGTGATACCGAGCCTCCACACCGGCTACTCCGTCGTCGCGGCCACGATGATCCCCATCGTCTTGCTGTGTGCGTGGGTCTTCCAGCCCCACGTCGCCGAGCGGGCGACCGAGGACGGCTTCGTCGCCGCGAGCGCCGGGAGTACCGTCGCGGGCGAACCGTCCGACGACTGACCTGCGTTCGACGAGCCGCCGGCCGTGGAGCCGCCAGCACACCGCCGAGAAACCCAACGGTCTTTTGACCCGTAGCCTGCTATCGGTTCGTAATGGCTGCAGTCACGCTGGGACCCGAAGGGACCTACTCACACCGAGCGACGACGGCGGTCGCCGACGACGGCGAGATCGACTTCCGCCAGTCGGTCACGGCGATCGTCGACGCCGTCGACGGCGGCGAGTACGACCGCGGCGTCATCCCGATCGAGAACAGCATCGAGGGATCGGTCACCGAGAGCCTCGACGCCCTCGCGGAGTACGACGTCGCCGTCGTCCGCGAGATCGTCACGCCGATCAGACACGCCCTGCTGGCGCAAGGACCCGAGTTCGACACCGTCGCGAGCCACTCACAGGCGCTCGCACAGTGTCGCTCCTACCTCGAGCGCGAGTACCCCGACGCCACCCTCGAGGCCGTCGCGAGTACGGCACAGGGGGTCGAGTTCGCCCGCGACGATCCGTCGGTCGCCGGGATCGGCCACCCGGCCAACGCCGATGACGGCGTCGAACTCGAGGTCCTGGCCGAGGACATTCAGGATCAGGACTCGAACGCGACGCGCTTTTTCGCGATCGCGCCCGCCGCGGAGCGGTCGACGGGCGGCGGGAAGACCTCGCTAGTGGTCTACCCCAACGCCAACTACCCCGGCCTGCTACTCGAGTTGCTCGAGCCGTTCGCGGACCGCGACATCAACCTGACCCGCGTCGAGTCACGGCCGAGCGGCCAGCGACTCGGCGACTACGTCTTCCACGTCGACTTCGAGGCCGGCCTCTACGAGTCCCGAACGCAGGCGGCGATCGCGGACCTCGAGGAACTGGCCGAGAAGGGGTGGGTCAAGCGGCTGGGTTCGTACGATACCGAACACGTCGTCGAGTAGTCGACGGCACGACGACCCGGCGGATCAGTCGGTCGTCGAGCCGTCCGGGCGGAGCCACGCCCGAATGCGGTCTGCATACGCGAAGAGGCCGATCGCGAGCCCGGCGACGAACGAGAGCAGGGCCGGGACGACGATCCACAGGAGGTCGGGATGTTCCGTACCGGTGTGAAGAACGACGTCTTCCATGCGCGACCGTAGGCCGACGCCCGGCATAATAGTCGCGATCGATCCCGAACCGTACCGGAAGCCGTTTTCCGTGCCCCGCCGTAGCACGGGTATGGCACTCGATGCAGGCGACGACGCGCCGACCGTAACGGCACCGAACCAGGACGGCGAGGACGTCACCCTCTCGTTCGAATCGCCGACGGTCCTGTATTTCTATCCGAAAGACGATACCCCCGGCTGTACGGTCGAGGCAAACCAGTTCCAGCGCGAACTCGAGACCTACCGCGAGGCCGGCGTCGATGTCTACGGCGTCTCGATCGACGACGTCGACTCCCACCGTACGTTCTGCGATTCGGAGGGGCTCGAGTTCGATCTGCTCGCGGACCCCGACGCCGAGATCGCCGACGCCTTCGGCGTCGAACTGCGCGACAGCGGCGTGACGACGCGGACGACGTTCCTGCTTTCCGACGGCGAGGTACAGGCCGCTTACGACGGCGTCGACCCCGACGGCCACGCCCGCGAGGTGCTGCTCGACGCACTCGAGGACGGCCTCGTGACGCTGCCGGAGTGACGACGACTTCTGTCGACGCATCGCGGGCAGAATTTATCCCCGGTGGAGTTCTAGTAGTACGTATGCGACGAAATCCGTTCGACGAGATCGAGGAGATGCTCGACCGCGTGAGCAGTCAGGTCGAGGAGGGGATGACCGCCGGTGGGCTACAGGTCCCCGGCTCGGTGCCGGTCGACGTCGCCGACACCGGCGAGGAGTTCGTCGTCACGGCCGACCTGCCCGGCTACGAGACCGACGACATCGAACTGACGCTCGCGGACGGAACGTTGCGCCTCGAGGCCGCCCGGACCGACGAGGTCGAGGACGCCGAGAGCCGGTATATCCGCCGCGAGCGGACCGAGACTACCGCGAGTCGTCGGATCCGCCTGCCGGAGCCGGTCGACGAGGAAGGAGTCGCGGCCGGCTTCGAGAACGGCGTGCTGACGGTCCACCTCCCGAAGGTTTCGGAGGGCGAGGACTCGAAGCGGATCGATATCGAGTAGCCGGCGCCGGATCCCTCTGCGACGCCCGTTTTTTCGGTCGTGAGTTCGAGGTCGACCAGCGACGCGAGCGCGGCAACGGCGTCCGCGCGGTCGCTGCGGCCCGCCGCCGAGATCGGTCGCTTTCGGACAGTTATTATGTCTCGATGGCAACATCTCGGCCATGGTCCAAGTGTTCGCACTCGTCATCGGCGGGATCTTTCTCCTGTTCGGCGGGATCGTACTGTCTCGAGCCGGCGAACTCGACGATCGGAGCGAAACGATCGGCGAACTCGCGTCGGCGAGCGACGAGCCGGTCGAGCCGGGCGGCGAAGCGACGATCAGCGGCCCGGTCCACGTCCTCGAGTCGGCGTCGCCGACGCGGACCGGCCCCGAACCGAACGGGGGCGAGTCGGCCGCGCTCTGGGCGTGGCGCGTTCGTCAGAAGGAGAACACGGGAAACGGCAGCCGGTGGCGGACCGCCGAGTCCGAACTGGCGATCGGCGAGTTCGCCGTCGATCAGGGTTGGGATCGCGTCCGCGTGGACGCAACGACGCTGGCGACCGACGGGGACGACGATCCCTTCGACTCGCCGGGGTTGTTCCTGGGCGATCCCGAAACGGAGTCCTATCTCGGCGACCTCGATCCGGTCAATCGCTTCCTCGAGCGAACCGGGTTGGCGGGCGAGGACGGCGTCGTCAGCGACCTCGAGTTCAACGTGAGCGTCGGCGGAAAGACCACCATGCCCGACAAGTATCAGGCCACCGTCGTCCGTGACGGCGACGAACTGGTCGTTCGGGGCGAACTGATCGAGACGGCCGACGGCTACGCCCTCCGCGGAACCGACGAGACGCCGCTCGCGATCGCGGCCGGGAGCCTCGAGGACCAGCGCGAGCAGGTGCGCTCGTCGGTTCGGCTCCGTCGGGCGGCCGGCGGGGTTTTCGTCGGCGTCGGCCTGCTCGTCGCGGTTCTCGCCGTCCTCTGACTTCGGGCCGGCGCTAGTACCACGCCCCGCCCGACGAGACGTTGATGTCCTGGCCCGTGACGTGGCGCGACGCCGCGCTCGCGAGGTGGACGGCCATGTCGGCGACCTCCTCGGGCGGGACCAGGTCGTCGATCATGAGGCTCTCGCGGACCTCGCCTTCGACCGCCTCGACGGGGACGCCCGCCTCCTCGGCCTGTCGCTCGAAGACGCCTCGGATGCGGTCGCCCTCGACCGGGCCGGGACAGATCGCGTTGACGGTGACGCCGTCGTCGCCGAACTCCGCCGCCAGTGCGCGGGTCACGCCGATCAGCCCCATCTTCGAGGCGGCGTACGGCCCTCGGTTGGCGTAGGGTCGCTTGCCGCCGATCGAGGAGATGTTGACGACGCTGCCCCGCTCGGACTCGCGCAGGTGCGGGGCCGCTGCCCGCGTGACACGTGCCACGCCGACGACGTTGACATCGAGCGTCTCGAGCCACTCGTCGTCGGTCGTCTCCTCGAGCGGCGCGGTGGGGCCGGCGATCCCGGCGTTGTTCACGAGACAGTCCAGCCCGCCGAAGGTCTCGATCGTCTCGTCGATGGCGTTTTCGACCGAGTCGGGATCGGTCACGTCCGTCTCGACCGTCAGCGTCCGCTCGGGGGCGTCGATCAGGTCTTCGGTCTCGTAGATCCCGTCGCTTCTGGCCGCGAGGACGACGTTCGCACCCTCGTCGGCGAATGCGACGGCGATTTCTCGGCCCAGTCCCTGGCTCGCGCCCGTGACGAACACTGTGGAGTCTGCTACCATGACTCGAGAGGGCGTGAGACGGGACCAAAATTCCTCGGCTACCGGAACCGCCGACGCCACCGATAGCCGGGCACCGGCGGCGACCGACCGCTATCGCTCGAGGTGGCGATCGATCGAGTCGACGGCCCGATCGACGGCCGCGGGGAGATCCGGAGGGCGGTCACCGCCCCGTTTCGGCGGCTCGAGGGGGAGTTCGACGGGATGGTACGCGAACCGGTCGACTGCCCGCGACGCGATCCGGCCGACGAACTCGGCGTTCTTCCGCTTCGAGGAGACGCCACCGGAGGCGAGGTCGTAGTACTCGGTAAAGCAGTGACAGACGGTGATCGCGTCGAACGCATCGAGCAAGCCTGCCTCGAGGTGGCGAAAGAGCTTCGCGGCGTTGTCGGCGGGGTCGGCCCGCCGCCA
>AOIR01000034.1:0-61016 GCA_000337115.1 Natrinema thermotolerans DSM 11552 | reverse complement strand
ATGTCGACGGGGGTGCCGGCCAGCCGGTGTTCGACCTGCCACTCGAGGGCGGGATGCCGGGCGGCGAGGGCGTCCCGGAGCCGTCCCTGCGTCTCGCGTGCGAGTTCGCCCACGAGCTGGAGCTGGCCGCGGGGCGTCGTAAACGTTGCTCTCGACGACCGACCCGCGGGCGTTCGACCGGTCGACGGGGGTACGGTATGGAAAGCTATAGGGCGGCGTCCCCGCCTATAGCTATATAAGCAAATGAGCGACGCGGGATACGACCACGCGACGGTCGAACGGCGCTGGCAAGAGGCGTGGGACGAGGCGGACGTCTACCGGACGCCCGACGACGTCGAGGATCCGACGTACGTCCTCGGGATGTATCCGTACCCGTCGGGCAAACTCCACATGGGCCACGTCCGCAACTACACGATCACGGACGCGTACGCTCGCTTCCGACGAATGCAGGGCGACGACGTCCTCCATCCGATGGGGTGGGACGCGTTCGGCCTCCCCGCGGAGAACGCGGCCAAGGAACGCGATACGAACCCGCGCGACTGGACCGTCGACTGCATCGAGACGATGACCGACCAGATGGAATCGATGGGCTTTGGCTACGACTGGGATCGGGAGATCACCACCTGCACGCCCGACTACTACCAGTGGAACCAGTGGCTCTTCTCCCGGTTCTACGAGGAGGACTTGGTCGAACGCCGCGACGCCGAGGTCAACTGGTGTCCCCACTGCGAGACCGTCCTGGCCGACGAACAGGTCGAAGGCGAGGCCGAACTCTGCTGGCGCTGTGACACGCCGGTCGAACAGCGCGAACTCGAGCAGTGGTTCCTGCGCATCACCGAGTACGCCGACGACCTGCTCGAGGCGATCGACGACCTCGAGGGGTGGCCCAACTCGGTCCGGCAGATGCAGCGCAACTGGATCGGCCGCCAGTACGGGGCGGAGGTCGATTTCGAGATCGAGAGCCACGGACCGGTCACGGCCTTCACGACCCGCATCGACACCATCCACGGCGCGACCTTCTTCGCGCTCGCACCGGACCACCCGATCAGCGAGGAACTGGCCGAGGAGGACGAGGAGATCCGCCGGTTCATCGAGGAGGAGGCCGACCCCGACGGCGACGAACCCAACGGCGTCGAGACGGGGCTGACCGCTACGAATCCCGCCACCGGCGAGGAGATCCCAGTCTACGTCGCCGACTTCGTCCTCTCGGACGTCGGGACCGGTGCGCTGATGGCCGTCCCGGCCCACGACGAGCGCGACCATGCCTTCGCCGAGAAGAACGGAATCGAGATCAGACCCGTCGTCGCACCCGACCCCGACGACGGTGAGGAGCCTACTGTGCCCGACGTCGAAGACGAGGCGTTCACCGAGGACGGCGTCCTGATCGATTCCGGCGAATACAGCGGCCTCGAGAGCGAGAGCGCTCGCGAGCGACTCACTGCGGACATCGAGGGCGCTGCGGAGGCCACACAGTATCAACTGCGTGACTGGGGGATCTCCCGCCAGCGCTACTGGGGGACGCCGATCCCGGTCGTCCACTGCGACGACTGCGGCCCGGTCATGGTCCCCGAGGCGGACCTGCCCGTCGAACTACCGGAGTTCATCAACACGACCGGCAATCCCTTGGACGCCGCCGAGGAGTGGAAGCAGACGACCTGTCCCGACTGCGGCAGCGAGGCGACCCGCGAGACGGACACGATGGACACCTTCGTCGACTCCTCGTGGTACTTCCTGCGCTACGTCTCGCCGGACTTAGAGGACGCGCCCTTCGACCTCGAGCGGGCCAACGACTGGATGCCCGTCGACCAGTACGTCGGCGGCATCGAACACGCCGTGATGCACCTGCTGTACTCCCGCTTTTTCACCAAGGTGCTGGCCGACCACGAGGGACTCGACCACCGCGAACCCTTTACCAACCTGCTGGCACAGGGGATGGTCCAACTCGAGGGCGAGAAGATGTCCAAGTCCAAGGGCAACGTCGTCTCGCCCCAGCGGATCGTCGAGGAGTACGGGGCCGACACCGCGCGGCTGTTCATGATGCAGGCCGCCCAGCCCGAGCGCGACTTCGACTGGAGCGAGGAGGGCGTCCAGTCGACCTACGCCTTCCTCGAGCGCCTGCAGGGGATGGTCGAGGAGTACGCGGCTGAGGAACCAGACGGAGACGACGACGCGATCGCGAGTTACGTCGACGCGGAGATCGACGCGACGGTCGCCATCGCCACGGCGGAGTACGACGACCTGACGTTCAACAAGGCGTTGCGTGAAACGCAGGACCTCGTGCGAACGCTGCGCCAGTACGTCGATTACACCGAGCCCCACGCCGAGACCTACGAGCGCGGGCTGTCGGCCGTGGTCCGCTTGCTCGCGCCGGTCGCACCCCACATCGCGGAGGAGTTGTACGACGAACTGGGCGGCAACGGGTTCGTCGCCGAGGCCGAGTGGCCGACCGCCGAGATCGACCGCGACCGGGTCGAAAAGCGCCGGCAGTTGGTCGAGAACACCCGCGAGGACATCCGCGACATCGTCGAGGTCGCCGGGATCGAGGACCCGACGGGGATCGAGGTCGTCGTCGCCCCCGACTGGAAGTACGACGCCTTGGAGATCGCGATCGAGAGCGACGCCGACAACCTGATCGGCGAACTCATGAGCGAGTCCCACATCCGCGAGCAGGGCGACGCCGCGGCCGATTACGGCCAGGACCTGCAGGTCGAACGGGAAGCGCTCTCGATGACGCTCGGCCCCGACGAGGAACACGCGGCACTGGAGTCGGCGGCGTGGCTGATCGAACGCGAATTCGACGCCCCCGTCGACGTCGTCCACGCCGTCGACGCCGACGAGGGCACCCTCGCCAACGCCGAACCCGGACGACCGACGATCGAGATCGACGACTGATACCGGTTGCCGTACCGGTGGAACGCAGGGCGGTCGCGATCCCATTGCTCGTCGTTTCCGCGCTCTTTCTGGGACGCTCGGGAACGGTCGGCCCGGCGGCCGAGGACCACTGTATCAACCGACCGACATTACCGTGTCCTGGCTCGAGTCGCCCGAAGAGTCGGTCATCGACCCGGCCGACTGACGCCGAGGAGCGGCTTCGCTCCTCGGAGCCGCCGACGACTGCCATCGGAACTGACAGCTTGCTATCTAGTTTATACGCCACGCAGTCGTACGGGTCGCTACAGACCTGTTGGTTTCGAGGATGACCGAACAACGCACGGACCCCGTTCGATGGTCGTTTGCGAACGGCTCGTCGCCGAACGCACCACACGTTGTCTCGATGACCTGGCGAGACGGCCTGTTCGTCCACTGGCCGGTCGATCCCGACCGACTGCGCCAGCACGTACCTGACCGGCTGCCCCTCGAGACGCGGGACGGCCGTGCCTGGCTAAGCGTTCTCCCGTTCGTCCTGACGAAGGTCGGACTGCGCGGGACCCCGTCGGTGCTGCGACTCGCCTTTCCGGAACTCAACGTCCGAACCTACGTCCGCTACCGGGGCGATCCCGGCCTGTACTTCTTCAACATCGATGTCGACAACGCGCTGGTCGCGGCGACGGTCGGGCGGACGACCCGGTTACCGGTCTCCCGCGCACGGATGCGGGTCGGGGCAACCGACCAAAACCACGTGGCCTTCGAGAGCGAGCGGGTGAGACGCGAGGGAGACGGATCCCCCGCCCGGTTCGCCGCGACCTACCGGCCGGACGGCGAGGTCTTCACCGCAGACCCCGGCACGCTCGCGTACTGGCTTGCGGAACGCCGGCGGTTCTACGCGCCCGATCCCACCGGCGTCCTGACCGGCGAGATCGCACACGACCCGTGGCCGCTCCAGCCCGCCGCCGTGACGATCCACGAAAACACGCTGCTCGAGGCCGCCGGCCTGCCGACGCCGACCGGCGACCCGGTGGTCCACTACGCCGACGAACTGTCGATGACGGGGTCGATTCCGCGGCGGTTGCGCGGTCGGTGAGCCGTCGACCGGTCGGCCGGCGACGTCGAGAACGGACGTCCCTTACGCCGAGTCGTCGACACCGACGATATCGAAGGGGTGGCCGTCACCGTCCGCCGACGCCCGCTCGTAGACGACCCGTGCGGCGGCGACGTCCTGGATCGCGAGTCCGGTCGAGTCGAAGACCGTGTTGCCCGTCTCCGCCGTCCGTCCCGCTTTCGACCCGACGACGAGTTCGCCGATCTCGCCGTGGATGTCCGCGTCGGTCAGCACTCCTTCGTGGTACGGGACGTTGATCTCGCCCGAGTGGGTACACTGTTCGTGGTCGTCGATGACGATCCGCGCCGCCTCGAGCAGAGCGTCCTCGAGTTCGTGTTTCCCCTCGGCGTCGGCCCCGATGGCGTTGATATGCGTGTGGTCGCCGACGTCGTCGGGGCCGACGATCGGGTCCTCGACGGGCGTCACCGTCGACAGCACGTCGCAGTGACCGGCCTCCGAGATCGAGCCGCCGCGAACGTCGAACCGGTCCTCGTAGGTCTCGACGAACCGTTCGACACGCTCGTCGTCGGGATCCGAGACCACGACTTCCTCGATGGGGCGCACCTCGCTGATCGCCTCGAGCTGGGTGTAAGACTGGACGCCGGCCCCGACGAGGCCGAGACTCGTGGCGTCCTCGACGGCCAGGTAGTCGGTGGCGACGGCCGCGGCGGCACCGGTCCGTTTCATCGTGAGCGTCGTCCCGTCCATGATCGCCAGCGGGAACGCGGTCTCGGGGTCGGAGTAGATCATCGTCCCCAGAACGGTCGGCAGGTCGTGGTCCGCGGGGTTGTCGGGGTGGACGTTGACCCACTTGAGCCCGGCAGCGTCCCAGTCGCCGGTATCGAGGTAGGCCGGCATCGACCGGAAGTCACCGTTGTACTGCGGTAGATCAATGTAGGACTTGGCCGGCATCTGCGTATCACCGCGTTCGAAGGCCCCGAACGCCTCCTCGACGGCATCGATGACGGCCGCGAGTACAGCGTGTTCGTCGACGTCATCGCTGTCGAGTAGAAGTGTGTTCATACCCGCGAATATTGCGGGCTCGTACTTAGTTCGTCGTGACTCGAGGCCACCGTGTCAGACGGTAACTCGAGGCCGCCATGTCGGACGGGATCTCCCGGTAGGGCCCCTGCTTCCATTCCCACAGTAACAGGTCCGGTTTCGGGGCCTCAGCCCGTCGCCCGAACCAACACCATGCCGGTCCGATACGACTCGAGTCGGCGCTCGTCTCCGCCGTCGTCGGCGGTCGCCGTCGCGACCATCTCGGGGGAGAGGTCGGCCGCGACGACCCGCGGAACGTCCCGGTCGGCGACGGCACCGGCGACGTGGCCCGCGCCGGTGGCCACGTCGAGTGTCCGCGTCGCGCCCGCGGTCCAGTCGGCGAGGCGCTCGAGGTCTGCGCCCGCCTTGAGGACGGCCCCGTCCCGGTAGCCGTCCGTCGCGCCGCTGAAGACGGTCGCTACGTCTCGCTTTCTGTCGGCGTCGTTCGTCACGACTACTTCTTGTCTCTAAATATACATGGGAGTTGGGAGGCGCCGGCGCTCGAGTCTCGAGCGATTCGTGGGAGCGCGAACTGCGGGAGTAGGGGTTCCGGGAGCGCTACCGAAAGAGAAAGTGATCAGATGGGCCGACTGCAGTGGGCGACTCGAACGGATCGACGCCCGTTGATCTCGCCCCGACGTCGAGCGTCGGCGAGTGAGCGGTTCGGAGAACCCGAACGACGCCGTTCACCGAGCGCGGCTTTGCCGCGCTCGGGCCGACGACCGATGTGAGCGGAGCGAACGGAGGGAGGAGTGCTTTTATACTAAATTTTGCCGAGGGGCGGCTTCGCCGCCCCGCAGAGCAAAATTTAGGTTTACATCATGCCGCCCATGCCACCGCCCATACCGCCCATGCCGCCGCCCATGCCACCGGGGCCGCCGGCGGGCATGTCGTCGTCATCGTCGTCGTGGGAGACCGCGAGGTCGCCCGCGGCGATGACGTCGTCGATGCGCAGCAGCATGACTGCGGCTTCAGTAGCGGACTCGATGGCCTGGGTCTTCACGCGCAGCGGCTCGTAGACGCCCTCGGCGTCCATGTCGATGGTGTCGCCGGTGTAGGCGTCCAGCCCGGCGCCGGTGTCGCCACCGTCGTGGGCGCTGCGGAGTTCGACCAGCGAGTCGATGGGGTCGAGCCCGGCGTTCTCGGCCAGCGTGCGCGGGATGACCTCGAGCGCGTCGGCGAAAGCCTCGACGGCGAGCTGTTCGCGGCCGCCGACGGAGTCGGCGTAGTCACGCAACGCGAGCGAGAGTTCGATCTCGGGTGCGCCGCCGCCGGCAAGCACCTTGCCGTCCTCGATGGTCGTCCGGACCACGCCCAGCGAGTCCTCGATGGCGCGGTCGATCTCGTCGATGACGTGTTCGGTGCCACCACGGAGGATCAGGGTGACGGCCTGGGCGTCGTCGACGTCCTCGACGAAGATGCGCTGGTCGCCGGCGATCTCCTTCTGAGCGACACTACCTGCGGCACCGAGGTCGTCCTCGGTCAGGTCGTCGACGCTCGAGACGGGCGTCGCGCCGGTCGCGCGGGCCAGCTGGGACTGGTCGCTGGATTTGACGCGACGGACCGCGATGATGTTCTCCTGTGCGAGATAGTGCTGGGCCATGTCGTCGATGCCGCCGTCGACGAAGACGACGTCGGCACCGGCGTCGGCGACTCCCTGGGCCATCTCCTTGAGCTGCTGTTCCTCCTGTTCGAGGAACTGCTCGAGCTGGTCGGGGTCGGTGACGTTGACCTCGGCGTCGATCTCGGTCTCTTTGATCTCGAGGTCGCCGTCGATGATCGCCACGTTGGCGTCCTCGGCGAAGTACGGCATGTTCTCGGAGACCCGTTCCTTGTCGACGATGACGCCCTCGACGAGTTCGGAGTTCTCGATGGAGCCGCCGACGACCTTCTCGACTTTGATGTTGTCCGTGTCGACGCCGTCGTCGCCGGCGACTGCGCGGACGGCCTCGACGACGAGTTCCGAGAGCAGGTCCTTGGCGTTCTCCGCGCCCTTGCCGGTCATCGCCGTCGCGGCGATCTGCTCAAGGACATCAGTGTCGTCCTCGTCGACGTCGATGGCGACTTCTTCGAGGGCCTCGGTGGCCTCCTCGGCGGCCTCTCGGTACCCCTGGGCGAGGGTGGTGGCGTGGATGTCCTGGTCCAGCAGGTCCTCGGCCTGGCTGAGGAGTTCGCCGGCGATGACGACCGCGCTGGTCGTGCCGTCACCGACTTCCTCTTCCTGGGTCTCGGCGACTTCGACGATCATGTCGGCCGCGGGGTGGTCGATCTCCATCTCCGAGAGCAGCGTGACACCGTCGTTAGTGACGATGACGTTGCCCGAGGAGTCGACGAGCATCTTGTCCATCCCCTTCGGGCCGAGCGTCGTCCGAACCGACTCGGCGACGGCCTTCCCGGCCTGCACGTTCATCGACTGCGCGTCCTCCCCGGAGGTGCGCTGGCTGTCCTCCGAGAGTACGATAAGGGGCTGGTTGCCCATCTGCTGTTGAGCCATAGTCAGTCGAAGGATTGATTGTGATTCTATATAAGCCTTTTCCTATCCGACGAACAGGGACGGCTGAAGATGCCCCCGTACGGCGGTTTCGGTCCGAACGACGTAGGGGTATATATACTCACACTCGCTGAGAACCAGCGCGGAGACGGGCTATCGCGTGGAATTCCGACGGGCCGTGACTAACGATAGAAAAGCGGTTCGACGAAAACGGCGACGGTGGACGGACTCGACCGCTCGTTCGCAGGGCCGCCGACTGAAGCCAACCGACCGACCGCAGGGATCAGGACTGACCGCCGGGGAACCGGTGGTACTCCATCCCCTTGTGTTTCATCTCGTTGTGCTTCTCCTCGAGGAACGAGTACACCGCGCCGTGGGGGGCCCCATCGAGGAGCATCTCGGCGGCGGTGCGGACGGCGTCGACCTCCTGTGGTGCGCCGATGACCCCGAGCGTCGAGCCGTAGATGACGACGTCGGCCCCGGTCAGTTCCTCCATCAGTTCGCGGGTCCGGCCGCCCTCGCCGATGAGCCGGCCCTTCTTGCGTTTCATGTCGTTTTTGTTGCGCGACGCGGCGTCGATATCGACGACGTCGAACAACATCATGTCGTCCTCGAGCAGTCGCAGGGCATCCTCGGGCGCGAACCCGCGGCCGATCGCGCGAACGATCTCGGGACCTTTGAGGCCGAGTACGGGGTCGCCGACGGTTTCGACGGCGACGGAGCCGTTCTCCGAGTCGATGTCGAGTCGCACTTCGGCTGCCGCCTCGATCTCGCGCATCGTCTCGCCACCTTCACCGATGAGAACGCCGATGCGGTCCTGCGGAATCTTCACGTGCTGCATACTGTTCGATACTCACTGGGCGAGGTTAAGCGCTTGGTCCGCGAGTACCGGGTGTTCCGTGCCACCGTCACGCGCGCCGTCTCGAGTCGTCGCGCGGCCGAACGGTCCTACTCGAGAAGCGAGCGGAACCGCACCGACTGCGATCGGGTATCGACGATCGCGACCGTCCGGTCGTCGTCGGCCGCCAGTACGTGTGCGCCGGGGTTGAGGACCGTCGTCCGGCCGTCCGCCGATAGCTCGCGCTCGTGGTGGTGGCCGTAACAGACGAAATCGTAGCCGTCGCCGGCCGCGATGGCGTCGACCTCCGCCTTGCTCTCGCCGTGGAGAACGGCAAAGGAGAGCCCGTCGAACTCGAGGTCGGCGAAGCGGCCGTGGAGTTGGCTCTCGCCGCCCAGCGAGTCGAACGCGCGCTGGAGGTTCCGGACATCGCCGTCGTTGTTTCCGAGGACGCCGTGGAGTTCGAACCCCTCGAAGTAGTCGACCATCAGGGGTGCGACGAAATCGCCGCAGTGAACGACGATTTCGACGCCCTCCTCAGCGAAGATCTCGGTGGCGCGTTCGATGGCCTCGACGTTGTCGTGGGTGTCGGAGACGATACCGATGTGCATACGCGTTTCCGCGATAGCGATCCACTAAGGCGTTTGGACGACCGCGCGAACGCGATCAGTTCCGCGAGGGATCCGGCTCCGGGCTCGTGACGAACTCGAGTAACTCGTCTTCGGTCACCTCGAGTCCCTGTCGGGAGAAATAGCCCGCGACGTTCCGGCAGTCCCGCTCTAAGAACTCGCGACTGTTGGGGTGGTGGACCGTGACGGCCTGTCCCAGATCGATCAGCACCAGTTGGCCCTCGCTCTCGTCGAAGACGACGTTGTACTCGCTCAGATCGCCGTGGATCAGGCCGGCCGAGTAGAGCCGGCGCATGTACTCGCGCATGACCTCGTAGGCGGTTTGTGGGTTCTCGATGTGGACCTCGCCGAGCCGTTTCGCGCGGCCATCGTCGGTGCCGATGTACTCCATGACCAACACGTTGCGCTCGGTGGCGAGCGGTTCGGGGACTCGGACCCCAGCCGCCTGCGCTCGCCGGAGGTTCGCCAGTTCCTTTTTCGTCCACGCGAGAACGACGTCTTTCTTTTTCCCACCGAGGCCCTCGAACCGGGGGTCACCCTCGAGGTAGTCGCGCATCTGCCGGAAGTTCGAGGCGTTGATCCGGTAGATCTTGACCGCGACCTCGCGGTCGTCGCCCAGCGCGTGGTAGACGTTTGCCTCCTTGCCGGTCGAGAGCGGCCCGCCGAAGGCCTCAACGTAGCCGTCCTGGACGAGTTTGTACAACGCCGCGAAGGTCGCGTCGTCGAAGACCGACTGCTCGACCTTGAACTGCTCGGCGTCCTTGATCCGCTCCTCGAACTGCTCGAACTCGCGGTCGCGCTTGCGGGCGATCCGGTCGGCTTCGGTATCCGAGACGTCGATCTCCTCCCACTCGTCGCCGGGCGAATCGACGTCCTCGAGGTCGACCAATCCGAACTCCGTTCCCTGACCCATCTGCTCGATCCTAGGCGCCCCAACGGGTAAAGTACCGGGTCCGGCCGACGGCCGTCGCCGGGCACTGGGCCCGGCGTCCGAAAGAAGATCTATTTATACCCGGTTTCGCAAACACGGACGAGACTCGCACATGGGAGTTGACTTCACACCAAAAGCCTACGACGACATTCCCGAGGACGAGCGACCGAGCCTGGGGGAAGCGCTCGTCCCGATCGCGGGCATGATACTGTTCCTCTCGGTCGGGATGATCTGGCTCGAGATGGACCCACAGATGCCGTTGTTGTGGGGGATCGCCTTCGCGGGGCTGCTCGGGCGGTACTACTTCGGCTATTCCTGGGAGCGGCTCTACGATGGCATCAGTCGCAGTATTCTGACCGGACTGCAGGCCATTCTCATCCTGTTCGTCATCTACATGCTCATCTCGTCGTGGATCGATGCCGGAACGATCCCCACGCTCATGTATTACGGACTGGAGTTCCTGTCGCCGGGGATATTCCTCCCCTTTACCGTCGTCCTCTCGGCGGTCGTCGCCTTCGCGATCGGGTCCTCCTGGACGACGGCCGGAACCCTCGGCGTCGCGATGATCGGAATCGGCTCCGGGCTCGGGATCCCGGAGGCGATGACGGCCGGTGCCGTGCTGTCGGGGGCCTACACCGGCGACAAGAACTCCCCGCTCTCCGACACCACGAACCTCGCCGCCGCGGTCACGAACACGGATCTGATGGACCACATTCGGGCGATGCGTCCCGGAACGATGATCGCATTTACCGTCTCGCTGGTCCTGTTCGTCGTGTTGGGACTGAACACGAGCGGGACGATCCCCGTCGACCGCGTCGCCGAGATGCAAGCCGGCCTCGCGAACAGCTACGTCGTCTCACCGATCACGCTCCTCCCACTGATCATCACGTTCGCGCTCGCGTTTTATGGGTTTCCGGCGCTGCCGTCGCTCGGCGTCGGCATCTTCGCCGGCGTCGGGATCAGCACCACCGTTCAGGGAGCGAGCTTCGCCGCCGCCTGGGAAGCCGTCCACAACGGAACGAGCCCAGAGACCGGCCTCGAACTCACGAACGAACTGCTCGCGAGCGGCGGCCTCTCGGGCTCCGTGTGGGTCATTACGATCATCGTCGCCGCGCTGGCACTCGGCGGGATCCTGCAGGAGATCGGCGTGCTGGCATCGATCGCGTACCACATCGGCCAGGCCGTCAGTAGCGTCGCCGGGCTGACCGCCGGGACGGCCGCCGGGACGATCGCGATGAACTTCCTCGCCGCGGAACAGTTCATGGCGATCGTCGTGCCCGGAATGACCTTACAGAACCTCTACGACGAGTACGACCTCGAGAGCCAGAACCTCTCGCGGGCGGTCGAAGCCGCCGGGACGACGACGTCGGCGTTCGTTCCCTGGGGATCGGGCGGCGTCTTCATGGCGTCGACGCTCGGCGTGCCGGTCATCGAATACGCGCCGTACTACTTCTTCGGGATCCTCTCGCCGCTGGTCCTCATCGCGATGGGCGTGACCGGCTGGGGAATCGTCTACAAGGAGTCCGCCGAGGCGGAACCGACGGCGGAGACGGCGACGCCGTCCGTCGACTGAGCCGACTCGTCGCACGGCCGGACCGTCGCGGCACCGGTCATCGAACCGGAACCGACTTTTTCCTCTCGGCCCTCGTAACGGTACACAGTGTCATGGACGAACTGTACGCACGACGGACGATAGCGGGAACGGACCGATGACGAGCCACGAGGTAACCCTCGAGTGGACCGACGGCCGGACGCGGACGCTCGACGTGGCCGAGAGCCAGACGGTCCTCGAGGCGGCCCAGCGGGTCGGCGCGCGACTGCCCTACGACTGCCGGAGCGGGACCTGTATCACCTGCGTCGGCCGACTGCTCGGGCTCGAAGACGGCGAGACGGACGCGGAGGACGGGGCGCGGCCGGACGTGAGAGATGCCTTCGCGTATCGCCGGCAGCCGCGGGCGCTGACCGACGACGAGCAAGGTGAGGGCTACGTCCTGTTGTGTATCGCCTCGCCGCAGGCCGACTGTCGCATCGAGGTCGGGCCGCGGGTGCGCGCCGAGGTCGGCGACAGCCCCTGGGCGTAGGTCCGTCCGCTCGCGTCATCCCCGACCAGATTTATCTACCCGCTCGTGGTCGGGAGTACCATGAGTGACGCTAGCACGCCAGACGACGTCGAACCCGGCCACGACCACGAACACCACCACGAGGGGCCCGGCTACACGACGCCCCAGGCCGCGATCGAGGAGAGCGAGCGGGAACAGTTGGCGTACGTGATGAGCCTCTACGTCGGTACGGACGTCGACGCGCCGGATTTCGTCGCGGTCGTCGATCTCGATCCCGACTCCGAGACCTACTGCGAGATCGTTGACCGGGTCGAGATGCCCGAGCGCGGGGACGAACTCCACCACTTCGGGTGGAACGCCTGCTCGTCGTCCTGTCACGTGGACGAACTCGAGCGGCGACACCTGATCGTCCCCGGCCAACGCTCCTCGCGAATCCACGTCCTCGACGCCAAAGACCGGCGGAATCCCGAACTCGAGACAGTGATCGAACCCGAGGACGTCTTCGAGTACGACCTCTCGGCACCCCATACCGTCCACTGTATCCCCGACGGGCAGATCCTGATCAGCATGCTCGGCGACGCCGACGGCGAGCTTCCGGGCGGGTTCCTCGAGCTGAACGAGGACTTCGAGATCGAAGGGCGCTGGGAGCCGCCGGGCGAGATCGAGATGAACTACGACTACTGGTACCAGCCCCGCCAGAACGTGATGGTCTCGAGCGAGTGGGCCGCACCCAAGACGTACTATCCGGGCTTTGACCTCGAGGACGTCGAGGCGGGTAACTACGGCCGGAAGCTCCACTTCTGGGACTGGGAAGACGGCACCGTCGAGCAGACGATCGACCTCGGCGAGGAGGGACAGATTCCGCTCGAGGTGCGATTCCTTCACACGCCCGAATCGACCCACGGGTTCGTCGGGGCCGCGCTCTCTTCGAACATGTTCCACTTCTGGCGGGACGAGAGCGCGGATGACGGGCAGGGAGCGTACCGCGCGGAGAAAGTGATCGACTTCGAGGCACGCGACCACGAGGACTGGGACATGCCCGTGCCGGGGCTGACGACCGACATCCTGATCTCGATGGACGACCGGTACCTGTTCGGTTCGAACTGGCTCCACGGCGAGGTCTGGATGTACGACATCTCGGACCCCTCGAACCCGCGGCGGGCCGACTCGCTGTCGGTCGGGGGCACCTTCGGCGAGATCCAGGAGGTCCAGGGCCGGGAACTCGCCGGCGGCCCGCAGATGCTCCAGCTCTCGCTGGACGGCGAGCGCCTCTACTGGACTACCTCGCTGTTCTCCTCGTGGGACGACCAGTTCTACCCCGAGGAGGCCGAGCGCGGCTCGGTGATGCTGAAAGCCGACGTCGACCCCCGCAAAGGGACGATGGAACTCGACGAGGACTTCCTCGTCGACTGGGGCGACTGTCCCGAGGGACCGGCCCGCGCCCACGAGATCCGGTGGCCCGACGGCGACTGCACGAGCGACGTCTGGCAGTGACTCACCGCGCCGGCAGATGACGAGCCACGACGTGACCCTCGAGTGGCCCGACGGCCGCATTCGAACCATCGAGGTTCGCGAGGGCGAGACGGTCCTCGAGGCGGCCGAACGGAACGATATCGGACTTCCGTTCGGCTGTCGCACCGGTGCCTGCGGGACCTGTACGGGGCGGCTACTCGAGGGTGCCGCCGACGATGCCCTCGCGCACCGCCGACGGCCTCGAGCCCTGAAGGATCGACACCTGTCGAACGGCTACGTCCTGCTGTGTCTCGCCGCGCCGCGGGCCGACTGTCGGATCGCGGTCGGCTCGAGCGTTCACACGGAACTGGTGGACAACCCGTGGAAGTAATTCAGTAGACCTTCCATTGTCTATCCCGGCGAAAATATATACTATTAGAACGGAGAAACGAATATGGTGTCACCTCCCCTCGTCCACACTCTTCCTCCGGCATGGCGGTTCGCGCTCATCGGTTCAATAGCTTCGCTACCCGTCATCGCCGTGCTAAACTGGCTACCGAATTCGGAGGCGACCATCGGCGGTGGTATAATGATAATCGGAGCGTTCGTCGCAGGAGTCATCGCTGCGATCCGCTCGTCGGACCCAGGTGCTGCTGGACTCCGCGCTGGTCTCATTGGTGGCGCCCTCGGACTGCTCGTATTCATCGTGACGGCAGGGACGACGGCAACATGGTCGCTACAGAGGGTCGTGTTCGTCGTCTTCGCCAGTGGATTGGTGGTGTGTGTTGCACCCCTATTCGGCCTCGGATCCGGTCGTGTCGGTGGGTGGGTAGCAAACACCGTTGGCTCCCGACGAACGACCAACGCGGACGCATCATAACGGATTGTCGGACAGCGCTTCTATACTGACCGTTCGAAGTGATCGATCGATATCGTAATGAGACAAACGATAGCGAGTTCACGGAACTGCTTCCACCACCGTCGTGATCGAACGAACGCATAGTCGAAGGACACTCGAGTGACTCGCGTCGCGAATCCATCTCCCCGCTGGAACTGACCGACGACGACAGTCGCCTCGAGAAACGCGGAACGACACGGGCAGGCCCCAGTCAGTACCATTAACGGGTCCGAACGGCAACCCTCGAGCAAGAATGCCAGCCGCCGACGAGAACGAAGAGAATCCCTACCTCCGGGAGCCGCCGACCGACTTCCGGCCGGTCGAGGACCTCTCGGAAGACGAGGCCACCGAGCAGGTCGACCTGCTCCGGGAAGCCGTCCGCGAACACGACCGCCGCTACTACGTCGAGAACGACCCGATCATCGGCGACCGGACCTACGACGACCTCTTTTCCCGGCTGCGCGACCTCGAGGAGGCGTTCGGTCTCGACCACCCCGACAGCCCCACCCGCAGGGTCGGGGGCGAACCGATCGAAGCGTTCGACACCGTCGAACACGTTGCGCCGATGCTCTCGATCGAGGGCAGCGGCGAGGAAGAAGACATACGCGAGTTCGACGAGCGGGTGCGACGAGAGGTCGGCGACGTCGACTACGTCTGCGAGCCCAAGTTCGACGGCGTCTCCATGGAGGTCGTCTACGAGGACGGCCGCCTCGAGCGCGCCGTGACCCGCGGGGACGGCCGCGAGGGCGACGACGTGACCGCCAACGCGCGCACGATCGGCTCCGTGCCACAGCGGCTCCGCGGCGATCACCCCGAGTTCCTCGCGGTCCGGGGCGAGGTCTACATGCCCAAGGACGCCTTCCAGGCGTACAACCGCGAACGCATCGAGCGCGGCGAGGACCCCTTCGCCAACCCGCGAAACGCGACCGCCGGCACGATCCGCCAGCTCGATCCGACCGTCGTCGCCGAGCGCCCGCTCGCGGTCTTTTACTTCGACGTCCTCGAGGCCAGCGACCTCGCGGACAGCCATCGGGACGAACTCGAGCGGTTCCCCGACTACGGGCTGCGGACCAACGACCGCGTCGAGGTCGTCGGAGACATCGAGGACGCGATCGACTACCGCGACCGCATGCTCGAGGCTCGCGAGGAGTTGGACTACGAAATCGACGGTGTCGTGATCAAGGTCGACGACCGCGCGGCCCGCGAGGAACTGGGGCGGACGGCGCGTCACGACCGCTGGGCCTTCGCCTACAAGTTCCCCGCCCGTGCCGAAGTGACGACGATCGCCGACGTTGCGGTCCAGGTCGGCCGAACGGGCCGGCTGACTCCCGTCGCCCTGCTCGAGCCGGTCGACGTCGGCGGCGTCACCGTCTCGCGGGCGAGCCTGCACAACCCCGAGGAGATCGCCGAGAAAAACGTCAATATCGGTGACACGGTTCGCGTCCAGCGGGCCGGCGACGTGATCCCCTACGTCGAGGAGGTCCTCGAGAAGGGCAGCGAGGGCCACTACGAACTGCCCGATCGCTGTCCCGTCTGTGACAGCCCCGTCGAGCGCGACGGCCCCATGGCCTTCTGTACCGGTGGATTGGGCTGTGACGCCCAGCTTCGTCGGTCGATCGAGTACTACGCGGGCGACGACGGCCTCGACCTCGAGGGACTCGGCGAAAAGAGCGTCCGCCAACTGGTCGACGCGGGCCTGCTCGAGTCGGTCGCGGACCTCTACGCACTCGACCAGGCGGACCTCACCGACCTCGAGGGCTGGGGCGAGCAAAGCGCCGAGAACTTGCTCGCCGAGATCGCGGCCAGCCGCGAGCCGCCGCTTTCCGACTTCGTCTCCGCGCTGGGGATCCCCCTCGTCGGTCCGACCACGGCCCGCGAACTCGCCCGCGAGTTCGGTACCTTCGAAGCGTTCCGCGAGGCCGCCGAGAGCGAGCCCGAACGGCTCGAGGGCGTCGACGACGTGGGCGAGACCGTCGCCGAGACGGTCCACGACTTCTTCACGAGCGAGGCCAACGCGGCCGTGGTCGACGCCGTCCTCGATCACGTCTCACCGCAGGAAGTCGACGTCGAGACCGGCGGGGACGAACTCGCGGGGCTCACCTTCGTCTTCACCGGCTCGCTCGAGGGCGTGACTAGGGACGAAGCCCAAGCAACGGTCGAGGCCCACGGGGCCAACGCGACCGGCAGCGTCTCGGGGAACACGGACTACCTCGTCGCCGGCGAGAATCCGGGTGCGACGAAGCAGGGCGATGCGCGCGACAACGACGTCCCGATCCTCGAGGAGGGCGAGTTCCGAGATCTGCTCGCGGAGAAGGGTATCGACCTCGAGTGAGCGCCGCCGGTTCGATGGGCGCTGAACTCGGTGCTGACGGAACCGAGCAAGCGGTCCCTCGAGGCGACGAGGTCCGTCTCACTCGCGACGAGCGAGGACCGCGACGACCGCGATCGCGACGGCGACGACGCCGATGACCGTCGGCACGAGTCGGCCGTCTCCCCACTCCCAGCCGAGGAACTGTGTGCCGACGATCGCAATGAGCGCGACGGCAACGCCGATCGCCGTGAGCAGCGGGGACGAGTTCCGTCCGAGCGAGCGTGCCATGGTCGAATGAAGAACGGTTGACATCATAAGCCTGTTGGGAAAGCCGACACCGCATTGAACGCGCTCGTAGGCGGACTGGATCCGAGTATATCTCTCTTGATAGTTGATGTGACCCGTCGATGTCCTGCGGAACGAGGCAGTACTACAGTTCGTCCCATCTTATTACATTCATATGTCTACTTTTAGAATGGTATTTAACCTAGTGTGATTTGCATTTAGTTACGGTATGAAAGATAAAGCATCCAATTACAATCGTAGAAGAATTCTACAAACAACAGCAGCAACAACTGTAAGCATCGGTGCCGTCGGTGTTGCTGCAGGATCCGAACACGGTCGAAGGGATACTACGCCTGAAGACTACGATGTGGTAGGCAAAAGCGAGAGGGAAAATCACCGGATCGTCGTCGTAGAATCGGCTGATCGAGTAGCAGGAGTCAAAATTTTCACCGAGGGAGAAAAGGAAGGGGTCGTCGAACATACGGTAATCAGTGACAGGATTACAGCCTCTACCGAACGGGATGGTTTGACCGAAATAGCTGCGAATGTGGACGGGTATTCAGCAGTCATCGAGAAGAGGAAATCCATTTCGAGGAAAATCGGATCATGTGGCCTCAATTATTGTAAGACGGATAACTGGCCACACTACCAGGAGGGGACAGCGATTAAATTAAGCAAACCTGCTGATGTGATAGGCAAAGCGACGCTAACCGAAGTCATCGGTGGACTCGTCGCCGTTACGAAAAGTGCGATCTTGGGCGGGGTCGTTGGCGTCATTGTAGCGACAATGCTTACCCTTGGAACCGGACGGAACTATACAATAACCGAGTATGACCGTGATGGATGGGTATTTCCGAGGGTGAGTGCTGGCGTAGCGAACAGTTGGGACGCGAATCCAGGCCAACACCAAACTGTGATCCAAAGTCGAGCCCGGCACGTCTACGAGTGTCACGAAGACCTCCCGTAATAGACTTTACCAACCGCGGACATGGAGTAATATGAAGAAAATAGAGATCGTAAAACGCCTCCTTCTGTTTGCAGCTGTTCCCGGCATACTTGCACTCCTGCTCGTTCCGTTGGTTACCGGGGTTATCGAAGGCTGGGTCGATCTCCGGTTTACGATTTACATCGCTGTGGGGTCCGCATTGGGTATGGGCCTCTTCATGCTTGGAGTTGCGATACTAGCCCCGGAAACGTTCGAGAATATCTCACTGGTGTGACCCGCGGACACCGGTTTGGTTCAGTCCCTCCAGCGATCGAGATCACTCGAACGACGAGCCCACCAGTGAGTGAGTCCGCGACTGGTGTGCCGGTCACCGTTCGCTTCGGAGTCGGTCTCCGACCGAAAGCAGCGTCTCGAGGCCCTGTACCTCGCCCTCGCGCTCCGGCAGCGTCACGACCTCGAGATCGGGGAAGGTCGCTCGAATCTCCGCGACCCGCTCGAGATGTCGCTCGTGACGTGACTGACACCGCGAACAGCCGTCCTCGGGGTCCTCGAACACCCGATTGACCACGAGCCGGTCGACCCGCACGTCGGCCTCCCGCAGCGTCGCCACCAGTCGCACGGACTCGGCAATCGCCATCGATTCCGGCAGTAAGACGACCCGGAACTCGGTGCGCTCGGGATCGGTCAGTAGTTGGCGTGCGCGCTCGAGGCGACCCCGGAACGACTCGAGGCTCTCTTCGTCGTCGCGGCCGCTCCCGAACATCGACATCGGGCCCAGCACCGCCGTCCGGGCGGCGTCGCCGACCCGCTTTGCCTGTCCCCGGAGAGACTCGGCCGTCTCGAGGGCCAGCCCCATCACCTCGGGGGTGTCGAACAGCCGGAGAGTGTGGCCCGTCGGCGCGGTGTCGAAGACGACGACGTCCCAGTCGCCGTCGTCGACGTACTCGACAAGCAGATCCAGCGCCGCGATCTCGTCGCTACCGGCCGGCGCGCCGCCGGCGAACAGCCGGCCGACTTCCTCGTCGTCGAGCCGGATACCGGCGCTGCGCAGGTCGGCGGCCAGCGCCCGCGCCAGCCGTTCGTAACGCTCCTTTCGCGCGTCGGGGTCGATCTCGACGGCCCAGAGGCTCCCGCTCGCCGCGTCGATCCCCGCCGCCTCGGCCTCGAGTTCGCGTGGCTCGGGACCGAGATCGGTCTCGAGCGAGTCCGACAGCGAGTGGGCGGGGTCGGTCGAGACGACGAGCGTCTCACGGCCCGCGTCGGCGAGCCGAAGGGCCGTCGCGGCCGCACACGTCGTCTTCCCGACGCCGCCTTTGCCGCCGTAGAAGATGCAGTCGGTCACGGGCGGGGGTATCACGGCGGGTACCGTAAATCGCCCTGCCGAACGGGAGCCGAACGCGAAAGTCGGATCGATGCCGTCCGTCGATCAGATGTCGACGCGGTCGAACCGGTAGAGCGCAATCAGGGTCGGCACGACGACCCAGAACAGCAGGATCAGGAACGAGAACCAGTCTTGGAGGAAGATCGGCAACTCGCCGCCGAACATCTCGGCGCTGACCGCGGACTGTTGCTCGAGCGCCTCGACGTCCGTCAGCAGCGTCAATCCGTTACTGTACGCCTGTCCGGGATCGAGATTCAGGACGAAGTACGCCCAATCTTCGGGCCGGGTGAGTTCGAAGGTCCGTCCCCCCGACTCAACCGTGTACGTGACGGTATCGAAAAAGAGGATGTCGCGCTCGCCGAGCAGTCTGAAGACCCCCTCCAGACCGTTCCAGACGCCGTAGAACATGAGGAAGACGCTTCCCATCGCGGCTCCGGCGATGGTCGTCGAGGGCGTCAGCGACGAGAGCGCGACGGCGATGCTCATGTAGGCGACGCCGTAGATGATCGACATCACGAGCAGTCCGGCGTAGTCGGCGATATCGAAGCCGCCGAGCAACGCGGCGACGACGACGGCTGCGAGTACGAAGCCGACCGTCAGCGACAGCGAGAGGACGGCCGACCGTCCGAGCAGCTTCCCGAGCAGGACGTCCTTTCGGGAGTGGGGCAGCGAGAGGAGGACTTTGATGCTCCCGGACTCGCGCTCGCCCGCGATCGACTTCCAGCCCAGTACCAGCGCGATCAGGGGGACGATGACTTTCGTGATCTGGCTGACGAAGACGACCAGCATGTCCGTCGTCGCTCCCTGCGCTGCGATGTCGTCGCCGAAGTACGAGAGCGCCCCGGTCACGACGACGAGGATCGTGAAGAAGAATACGGACAGCCCCCAGAACAGCCACGAGCGGACGGCGTCCTGAAAGTCCTTCTTCGCGACCGCACGAACGCTCTCTGGGTTGATCGAACTCGAGGCCGACCCGCTCGTGCCTGCCGACTCCGCCGGCGTCCCGGTTTCGGAACTCATCGAGCATGCACCTCCGTCCCGGCGTCGGTCGTATACGACTGGAAGACGTCCTCGAGCGACGCCTCGGTCGTCTCGAAGTCCGTGATCTCGATGCCGCGGTCCTCGAGCGCCGAGAGGACGGCCGTCTTCGAGCCGTCGACGGTGACGACGACCGTCGGCGGCTCGTGTCCGTCGACGGTGGCGTCGCTTACGTCGGGTAGCGAGCGGACCGCCTGGAGGGCGTCGTCGTCGATCCGATCGACGGTGACGCGGAGCGTCGTGCCGCCCTCGACGGAGTCGCGCAGCCCCTCGACGGAGTCTTCGGCGACCATCCGGCCGTCGCGCAGGATGCCGACGCGGTCACAGACCGCCTCGACCTGCTCCATGATGTGGCTCGAGAAGAAGACGGTCGCACCGCGTTCGTTTTCCTCGCGGACGATCTCGCGCATCTCGCGGGCCCCGTTGGGGTCGAGGCCGGTGGAGGGCTCGTCGAGGATGAGGAGATCAGGCTCGCCGACCAGCGCCATCGCGAGCATGAGCCGCTGGGCCATCCCCTTCGAGTAGCCGCCGGCCTTCCGGTCGATCGCGTCGACCAGACCGACGCGTTCGAGCAGCGCTTCGGGGTCGTCGTCGGCGTCTTTCGATTCGATGGCGAACTCGAGGTGTTGGCGGGCGGTCAGGCGGTCGTAGAGTTCGACGCCTTCGGGGAGGACGCCGGTTCGACGCCGGATCTCGCGGCTGTTGTGCTGGGCGTCCATACCGAGGACGCTGACCTCGCCCGCAGTCGGCCGGGCGAAGTCCAGGATGACGTTGATCGTCGTCGACTTGCCAGCACCGTTGGGACCGAGGAAGCCGAACACCTCGCCCTCTTCGACCTCGAAGGAGAGGTCCTCGAGCGCGAGGGTCTGACCGTATCGTTTGGTCAGCTCGTCGACTGTGATAGCGGGCATGGGCGTGTGGTCGCAGCGTTTGCCGATAAGGTTTGTGCATCATCGAGACGGTTACGATCGGCCATATACACCGTTACAGCCCGCGAGAGTCGTTATTTCTCCCTTCAAAACGGAGAATGTTTCCTAGATCGGGTCGTCGGGATCGTATTTGTCCGCAGTCCGGTCGACCTCCGTTGCGTAACGCGTGCGGGTCTCCTCGTCGGGCACCGGCTCGAGTTCGTCCTCGGGGACCTCGGTGGCCGCGGTGACGGTCGCGCCGGTCCGCAGCGCCGTCGAGGAGCGCTGTCGTTGCTGGTAGCGCGAGCCGTCCGGCGTCGCGTAGACGAGCGTGACGAAGTCGCGGTCGCCCAGTTCCCGTTCGACGAGCCAGCACTGTACCGTCGAGTCACTCATACGCGTCGGATTGTCCCCCGACGACCGAGAATGTACCGTGTTCGAGCGGCTCGGAAGGCGCTCCCTACTCGCGTGAACGGAGCCCGACGTACTTGGGCCGCGGGCTGGGAGCGGCGACCGATGGCCAGAGCGCAGGGCGATCGGGCCACCGCGTGGACCGAGCGCGTCGAGCAGTTGTGTGACGAGGGCGAGCGGATCGACCACCGCGCCGATCTCGAGGCGGCGACGCTCGTCGTCACGAACCGTCGGCTGCTGGCGTTCACTCCCGACCGAGACGGCCGGAACTTCCGCGCCGTCGATCGACCGAACGTCGGCACGGTGACCGTCGAGTCGACCGACCGACTCGCGTGGCTCGTCCTGTCGCTTGCCGCGGCAGTCGTCGGCGTCGGCCTGCTGGAGGCGTCGCAGGCGACCCTCGGCGGTCTCGTGCCGGTCGGGCTCCCGTCCGCACCGGGCCTCCCGCCGGTGTCCGACCTCGCTGGAGCCGTCCGCGAGAGCGTCGGGACGGCGCTGCTCGTCCTCGAGTGGGGCGCGGTCGCGCTCGCCCTCACCGCGCTGCTCTTTGCGGTCGTTTTCGCCGTGGCCTACGTCCGCTCGCGGTCGCGGCGGCTGGTGATTCGGGTCAGCGGCGGGGCCGATCTCGCGGTTCCCGTCACCGACACAGCGGTCGAGGACGGCGTCGTCGCCGACCTCGAGGCCGCGATCCGACCGGAGCCGATCGACAGGGGCGGCGGTCGGAGCGAGGGACACGAAGCGGACGGCGAGGAGTCAGGCTGAAATTCCCTGCCTCCATAGGGCCGCCGATGGAAGCCGATGGGGTTCGCGAGCGCGCCGGATCGTTGCCCCGCGAGCCCGGCGTCTACCAGTTCCGGGACGGGGAGACCACACTCTACGTCGGGAAAGCCGTCGATCTGCGCGACCGGGTGCGGTCCTACGCCGACCCCCGCAGCGCGCGGATCCGGCGGATGGTCGATCGGGCCGACGACGTCGAGATCGCGGTCACCGACACCGAGACGCAGGCCCTGCTGCTCGAGGCGAACCTGATCAAGCGCCACCAGCCCCGCTACAACGTCCGGCTCAAGGACGACAAGTCCTACCCGATGGTCCAACTGACCGACCACGACGCACCCCGGATCGAGATCACCCGCGATCCCAGCGAGTCGGCGACGGTATTCGGGCCCTACACCAGCAAGACGCAGGTCGAGACGGTCGTGAAGGCCCTGCGGGAGACCTACGGGATCCGCGGGTGTTCGGATCACAAGTACTCGGGTCGGGACCGCCCGTGTCTCGACTACGAGATGGGGCTCTGTACCGCACCCTGCACCCGCGAGATCGATATCGAGAGCTACCGCGAGGACGTCACCGCCGTCGAGCGGTTCCTCGAGGGCGAGACTGGGATCCTCGCGGACCCGCTGCGCCGCGAGATGGAGACCGCCGCCGAGAGTCAGAACTTCGAGCGCGCGGCGAACCTGCGGGACCGACTCGAGACCGTCGAGGCGTTCCACGGCGAGGGCGGCGAGGCCGTCCAGTCGGTCGGCGACGAGCGCGGCGTCGACGTGCTGGGCGTCGCTATCGAGGGCGAGGACGCCACCGTCGCCCGCCTGCGTGCCGAGGACGGCAAGCTGGTCGACCGGGACCGCCACACGCTCGAGGCCCCCGGCTCCGCGGGAAGCGATAGCGCGATCGGCGGGGGCGTTCCCGCGGTGCTGTCGGCGTTTCTCGTCCAGTACTACGCCGAGCGCGAACTGCCCGACGCCCTTCTCCTACCCGAGCGCCACGGCGACGAGGAGGTCGCCGACTGGCTCGCAACCGAGGGCGTCTCGGTCCGGGTGCCGGGCGCGGGCCGGGAGGCCAAGCTAGTCGAACTCGCGCTGAAGAACGCCCGGCGCAACGTGGGTCGGCGCGACGAGTGTGGCATGCTCGCCGACGCCCTCGAGATCGAGTCGGCGAGCCGGATCGAGGGGTTCGACGTGAGCCACGCCCAGGGGAAAGCCGCGGTCGGCAGCGACGTCACTTTCGTCGACGGGAGCGCCGAGAAGAGCGACTACCGCCGGAAGAAACTCACCGATCAGAACGACGACTACGACAACATGCGGGCCCTGCTCGAGTGGCGCGCGACCCGCGCCGTCGAGGGGCGGGACGACCGGCCCGATCCCGACCTCCTGCTGATCGACGGCGGCGCGGGTCAGCTCGAAGCGGCCCGCGACGCGCTCGCCGAGGCGGGCTGGGACGTACCGGCGATCGCGCTGGCCAAGGCCGAGGAGCGCGTGGTCACGCCCGAGCGGTCGTTCTCGTGGCCCAGCGACGCGCCGCACCTTCACCTGCTCCAGCGGGTCCGCGACGAGGCTCACCGCTTTGCCGTGCAGTACCACCAGACCGTCCGCGACGAGGTCTCGACGGTGTTAGACGACGTGCAGGGAGTCGGTCCCGAGACGCGCAAACGGCTGCTGGGGCGGTTCGGCAGCGTCGAAAACGTCCGCGAGGCGAGCCTCGAGGACCTCCGGAGCGTCGAGGGGGTCGGCGAGAAGACGGCCGAGACGATCAAATCGCGGCTGTAGGCCGGCGCGTCGGCGGTCGCGTCGACCCCGTTGCGAGGGCAAGGACAGGGCTATCCCCCGGCCGGACCCCATGATACCGTATGGCAGGCAACGACGACGACGACCTCGACGACCTGCTCGACGAACTCGACAGTCAGGGCGACCTCGAGACGTCCCAGCAGGTGCTGTCGATCCGGACCGAGAGCCGCCGGTACGACAAGCCGGTGACGATCGTCGAGGGGTTCGACCTCTCGAAAGCGGAGATCGAATCGACCGCCTCGGACCTGAAGAGCGCGCTGGGAACCGGCGGGACGGTCGCCGACGGGGGACGTATCGAACTTCAGGGTGACCACCGCGATCGGGTGCCGGAACTGCTTCGCGAGCGGGGGTTCGACGTGCGGGAGTGAAATCGGTCGCGATGGCAATATTCGCCGGCCCGGCCATGTCAGCGAGTTATTTATGTCTCACGTTCGATGATGCGGTATGAACGTTCGATCCGCGACGGAAGACGATTTCGACGCGATCACCGCCGTCGCTCGCGCGACGTGGCACGATACGTACGACGAACTCGACGCCGAGACCATCGACGACACCGTCGACGCGTGGTACACCGACGACTCGATGCCGCTCGAGGCCCCCGGAACGGTCGTTCTCGTCTGCGAACGCGACGACGAACTCGTCGGCTTCACCCATGCGGTCGCACAGGGCGAGACCGCCGACGTCCTCCGGATGTACGTCCACCCCGACCACCAGGGCGAGGGGGTCGGCTCGGCGCTTCACGAGCGGCTGATGGCGACCCTCGAGGAGACCGAAGCCGAGGAGGTCCGCTCGTTCGACTTCGCGTTCAACGACGCCAGCCGCCGGTTCTACGAGGGGCTGGGCTTCGAGCAGACCGACGAGGGCGAGGTCGAGATCGACGGCGAGTACTACCCCGAAGCGGTCTACACGCTCGAACTGTAGCCACCCGCCGAGCCGATCGACGAGGGGACCTAACTGAGCGGGTGGAAGGGCTTTGTTACTCGCTATTGTAGTCCCGGTATGGAACTCCGACCAGCCACCCGCGAGGACCGATCGGCGATCAGACGCGTCGCCCGGGCGACGTGGCACGACACCTACGACGAACTCGACGCCGACACCATCGACGAGACCATCGACGAGTGGTACGGCGACGAGGCCCTCGAGATGGCGCTGTCGAAACCCGGCACCGCGTTCCTCGTCGCCGAGAAAGACGGAGACATCGTCGGCTTCACCCACGGCGTCGTCACCGAGGACGAGGGCGATGTTCTGCGGATGTCCGTCCACCCCGACCACCAAGGCGAGGGGATCGGCACCGGACTCTACGAGCGGCTACGCGAGGACCTCCAGGACTTCAACATGGAGCGGATGCGGGCGATCGACCTCGCCTCGAACGAGGGCGGCCGCGAGTTCTACGAGGATCACGGGTTCGAGCCGACCGGCGAAGACGACGTCGAGATCGGCGGCAAGCAGCGGCGCGAAGTCGTCTACACGCTCGAGCTGTGATCACACCGCTTGGCCGGTGAGACCGCGATGATCGACAGTGTCCTTGCAAATTCATAGCACGGATGCAAGTGGGCCGCTAGTGAGAGATAGTGTCGCACATGGGGACGAAAACGCCGAGCGAGGCCGACATTCTGCGGCCGATCGGGTCGGTATCGACAACGTATTTCATCATGGTTGCCATCGCTGGGCTGGCGTTTCTCGCCTTCCTCATCGGGTGGGCCTACCAGCTCCAAGAGGGGTTAATCGTCACTGCCCTCGGTGACTGGGGAAGCGGCGGTGGCGCCACGTGGGGGATCTACATCGGTGCGTTCATCTGGTGGGTCGGCATCGCCCACGGCGGAATCATCCTCTCGGCCGCCGTCCGCCTGTTGGGGATGGATCGGTACATGCCGGTCGCCCGCCTCGCCGAGCTGCTGACCATCGCCGGGCTCTCCGCAGCTGGCTTTTATATCATCGTCCACCTCGGTCGGCCGGACCGGATGGTCACGAGCGTCATCGGTCACTACCACATCACGATCCACGGCTCGCCGCTGGTGTGGGACGTGACCGTCATCACGGCCTATTTCGTGTTGACGGCGACCTATCTCTCGCTGACGCTGCGGTACGACGTCAGTCGGCTCCGTGATGACCTTCCGGATCGTCTGGATCCGATCTACCGGTTCATGACGATCGGCTACACCGAAAAAGAGGACGCGATCGTCGAGCGGATGGTCTGGTGGCTCGCGCTCGCGATCATCATCATGGCCCCGCTGCTCCTCCATGGCGGCGTGATCCCGTGGCTGTTCGCCGTGTTGCCGAACTATCCGACCTGGTTCGGCGGCGTACAGGGGCCCCAGTTCCTTACCATCGCACTCACGTCGGCCATCAGCGGCGTCATTATCCTCGCCTTTTCGTTCCGACGCGCGTACGACTGGGATCACATCATCACCGACGACATCTTCCGCGGACTGCTCCTCTGGCTCGGCTTCTTCTGTCTGCTCTTCCTGTGGCTGCAACTCCAGCAGAACATTACCGGCCTGTTCCAGGCCCCCACCGACCTGACGATCGCAGCGTTCGCCAGAGCCACGAACCCCATCTACCTCACGTCGATGTCGTTGGTCTTCCTGACGCTGTCGTACATCTTCGCCCAGGCGATTCGCCCGACGCTGTTTACCAAGCGACGAGCGATCGTCTCCGGCCTCGCCGTCCTCACTGCGACGATCATGGAGAAGGTGCTGTTCGTCGTCGAGGGGTTCCTTCACCCCACCTTCGACATCTACGAGGCCGTCCCGGGCGTCTACGTCCCGGGACTGATCGAGGTCCTGTCGATCCTCGGGACGATCGGCATGGTGGCGCTCATCTTCCTGACCGTCTCCAAGGTCTTCCCCGTCGTCGAACTCCACGCGATCGAACACCTCCGGGACGACCACCACCGGGACGACCGCGAATAGCGACGACGCCGTTTTCGACCGCCACCGTCGTGACCCCTTCCGCGCCCGTCTTCGCACTCAGCGGCCGCCTCGAACGCCCATCCTAGCCCGACTGTCGCCACCAGCAGCTATTTACCTGATGGTGCTAAACCTAGGTTTAGAGATGTCTAATCTTTCGGTCGATCGGCCTCACAGTAGGGGTGAGGTCGCGTGAACGAGGTCCTGACGGTCCTCTTCGGGTCGCTGCGGGACGGCTACGTACAGGTGAGCGCGTTCGTCGCGGTCACGGTGCTGGCGTTCGGCCTGGTCCAGTACTGGACCGGCGGGGCCGTGATTAGTGCCATCGAGGACAACGAGCGGCTACAAGTCGCCTTCGGCGGATTACTGGGACTGACGCCGGGCTGTGGCGGCGCGATCGTCGTGATGCCGCTGTACGTCCGCGGGACGGTCAGCTTCGGGACGGTGGTCGCGACGCTGGGTGCCACCGCCGGCGACTCGGCGTTCGTCATCCTCGCGCTCGCGCCCGAAGCCGCGCTGTACTCCTATGCCATCGCGTTCGCCGCATCGGTCGCGACCGGCTACCTCGTCGACTCGTACGGCCTCGGCGTCTCCCGGATCGACGCCGCAGTGGCCCAGCTCTCGCCCGCCGCGACGCCGGACGGCGGCACCGTCGTCAACGGCGGCGTCGGACCGAACCCGGCCCACGACTACGGCGGTCCGGCCCCGACTCACGCCCACGAGAGCGGCCCCGACCGGGAGTCACGGATCCTCACGCCGCTGTCACACCTCGCGCACGTCGTGTGGTGGATCGCCGCCGCGGCTGGGCTCGTCCTCGGCTCGCTCTATCTGTTCCGCGGCGGGCCCGAAATCCCACTCACAACCGGCCTCGGCTTCGACGGCCTCTTTACCATCGTCGGGATCACCGGCGCGGTCCTGTCGCTGTACCTCTACCTGATCGGTCGTCACTACGTCGGTGAAGGGGAGATCGCGCGGGCTCGAGACTCCTTCAAGTCGGCCTACGATACGCTCACCCACGCGGCGATGGAGACGAGTTTCGTCACCGTCTGGGTGCTGGTGGCCTTCCTGGTCTACGAGTACGTCGTCCTCTTCAGCGGGGTCAACGTCGCGACGCTCGCGGCGACGGCCGGCGTGCTGGCCCCGATCGGCGGCGCGGCGGTTGGGCTCATTCCCGGCTGTGGTCCCCAGATCCTGCTGGCCAGCGTCTACGCCGAAGGCGGACTGCCCTTCTCGGCGCTGACCGCGAACGCGATCGCACAGGACGGCGATGCCCTGTTCCCGCTGCTGGCCGTCGACGCCAAAGCAGCCATCGTCGCCACGATATACAACTTCCTGCCGGCGGTCGTCGTCGGCGTTGCGCTCCACCTGCTGTGGGGGCCGGTCTTCGGGATGGCGGAGTTCGGGTTCGGCGTGCTGTGAGGTTCCTGCGATCAGAGACGCCGATCGACTCCGTGTTCCGATCGACTGATTGTTGCCTTCTCTCGTCGGAAAGTATTTGCTGACGGTCGCTCATACGACGGGTATGCACCGCCGCGCCCTCCTCGGTCACACTGCGAGTACAGCGGGCATCGTCGGGCTCGCCGGGTGCGCCCTGCCGTCGACGAACACCGGGCCCGAGCGGAGCGACCGCGCGACGCTCGAGCGCATCGTCCTCGAGACCGAGACGGGCCAAGCGGAGCAGATGGCGCTGACCCTCGTCTATGCGCCCCGAGACGACTCGACGAGCCGTCCAGTCTGGGGGGAGTACACCGTTCCGGCGTCCGGCAAGGCACTGACGGTGAGCGATTTCGACGGCGCGCCGGGCGTCTACAGTTTGACCGCTCGGTCCGTTACCCACGACACTGTCGCGGTGGTGTCGTTCAATTCGTACGGCGACGCCGTCGGGAGCGGACCCCACCAGTTCGAAGTCGTGATCACGGGATCGGGCGACGTCTGGACGAACCTGAACGAGGCCGGCGAACCCGTCTCGGTACCCGGACAGTAGGCCTTCACTGCCGGTATTTGTCGCTCGAGAGCGCTCGGCGGCGGAGAACGAGACGAATCGTGTTCGTCGACGACGGACGGGAGCGCTCGAGGTGTCCGCAGTAGTTTCCACACAGTTAACAGTAGTTATAAGTCACAGTGTGCCAACATTCAACCGGAAGCCCGTCTCCGAACGCCCGACCGGTTGGGGGCGGCCGTCGAAACGCCCCGGGTGCTGGAACCACCCGAGACTGGCTTCCAATCCCACGAGGGATTCAAAGCCATGAAATCGTACATTCTACCGGGATATAAACGTCCCGCACGACGGTGGAATCAACCCCAGCGACCAGCGACGGCACCCGATCGCGGGGATCGGCCACGCCCCCCGCGGAGGAACCGATGAGCGACGCCCCCGACTCGAGGCCGGTCCACTCCGAACCGGCCGACGATCCGGCCGACGAGTGGTCGGTCCCCGACTGCCCCCGCTGCGGTCGCCCCGTCTGGGTCATGACCGTCACCGGCCCCGGCGTCGGCACCGCTTCGCCCTGTGGCTGTCCCGTGGTGCCGGGTAGCCTCGAGCGGGAGAACGGCACGAAATCGAATCGCTAGAACTCCTCGGTCGGCGGCGCGATCCCCTCGTCTTCCTCGCCTGCGAGGTCGAACTCCTCCCGGACCTCCCGAATCCGGTCCCGAATGTCGGCGGCCAGCTCGAACTCGAGGTTGTTCGCGGCCTCCTGCATCTGGGTCTCGAGTTCGTCGATGTAGCGGGCGGCGTCGTCCTCGCCCTCGAGTTCCCGGCCGGAGACCTCGGTAGTGTCGGTCTTGGCTCCGGGGAGGTTCGTCTCGCCGATCGCCTTCTCGATGGTGGTCGGCTCGAGGTCGTGGTCCTCGTTGTACTGCTGCTGGATCTCCCGGCGGCGCTGGGTCTCCTCGATCGCCGACTCCATGGCGTTCGAGGGCTCGTCCGCGTAGAGGACGACCTCGCCGTTGACGTTTCGCGCGGCTCGGCCCATCGTCTGGACGAGCGTCGTTTCGCTCCGGAGGAAGCCCTCCTGATCGGCGTCCAAGATCGCCACTAGCGAGACCTCGGGGATGTCGAGTCCCTCCCGCAGGAGGTTGATGCCGACGAGGACGTCGATCTCGCCCAGCCGGAGCGAGCGGATGATCTCGTGGCGCTCCAAGGTGTCGGTCTCGTCGTGCATGTAGGCCACGTCGACGCCCGCCTCCTCGAGGTACTCGGTCAGGTCCTCGGCCATGCGCTTGGTGAGCGTCGTCACGAGGGTCCGCTCGCCGCGGTCGATGCGGTCGTCGATGCGGTCCAGCAGGTCCTCGACCTGCCCCGTCGCGTCCGCGACTTCGATCGCGGGGTCGACCAGATGCGTGGGTCGGACGATCTGTTCGACGATCTGCTCGCTTTCCTCGCGTTCGTAGTCGGCCGGCGTCGCCGAGACGTACAGCGTCTGATCCGTTTTCTCCTCGAACTCCTCGAAGGTCAGCGGGCGGTTGTCGTACGCGGTAGGAAGTCGAAAGCCGTTCTCGACCAGCGAGTCCTTGCGGGACTTGTCGCCCTCGTACTGGCCCTTGATCTGAGGCAGCGTCTGGTGGGACTCGTCGACGACGGTGAGGAAGTCGTCGGGGAAGTAGTCGAGCAGGGTGTAGGGCGCTTCGCCCGACCGGCGGTCCGAGAGGTAGACCGAGTAGTTCTCGATCCCCGAACAGTAGCCCGTCTCTTCCATCATCTCGAGGTCGAACGTCGTCCGCTCCTCGATGCGCTGGGCGGCGATCATGTCGCCCTGCCGTTCGAAGTAGGCGATCCGGTCGTCGAGATCGTCGCGGATCTCGTCCATCGCCCGCTCGAGTTTCGTCTCCGGGATGGAGTAGTGTTCGGCGGGGTGGACCAGCACCGCCTGCTGGTCGCCCTGCGTCTTGCCCTCGAGGGGATCGACCTTGACCATGCGGTCGATCTCGTCGCCCCACAGCTCGACCCGCACCGCGTACCGGCCGTACATCGGGTAGATCTCGATGGTGTCGCCTCGGACCCGGAACGTGCCCTGCGTGAAGTCGACGTCGTTGCGCTCGTAGTTCAGGTCGACCAGTTGGGCGAGTAGCTCGTCACGGCCGATCTCCTGGCCGACCTCGAGGCGCAGGGACATGTCGACGTAGTTGCGCGGGTCACCGAGGCCGTAGATCGCGGAGACGCTCGCGACGACGATGACGTCCTCCCGGGTGAGCAGCGAGCGGGTCGCGGAGTGGCGCAATCGGTCGATCTCGTCGTTGATCGAGGCGTCCTTGTCGATGTAGGTGTCGCTCTGCTCGACGTAGGCCTCGGGCTGGTAGTAGTCGTAGTAGGAGACGAAGTACTCGACGGCGTTCTCCGGGAAGAGGTTCCGAAACTCCTCGTAGAGCTGGGCCGCCAGCGTCTTGTTGTGGGCGATCACCAGCGTCGGTTTCTGGATCTCCTCGACGACCCACGAGACGGTGTTTGTCTTCCCGGAGCCGGTCACGCCCAGCAGGGTCTGTTTGTCCATCCCCTCGCGGAAACCCGCGGCCAGCTGTTCGATCGCCTCGGGCTGGTCGCCCGCGGGATCGAACGGCGCGTCGACCGAGAACGGCCGGTCGACGTCGGGACGGTCCGGCTGGAGGGGTCCTTGCGCGTCGCTCATTAGCGGGATCAGGGGCTCGAGCCACTTGACCCGCTCGCATGTCGCGTCGGATCGGCCGCGGGTCGTGGCGACCGCGGCAACCGCCGGAGCCGTCGGTCGGCTTCCAGCACCCAGTTGGTCGACCGGCCCGCCGGTTTCGGTGGTGCGCCACCACTGAAACGACCGCGCCGTTCGTGGCGCGCTCCCGTTAGTGGGACGTGTCCATCCCGTCGTCCTCGTCGGCGTCGGCCATCGGCCCGTCGACCGTCGGCTCGACGGCGAACATGGGATCGTCCGCGGTCGGCGGCTCGAGGTAGCCGATCGCGTAGGCGGTGTAGGCGGTGCCCCGCTCGAGGGTCACGTCGAACGAGGCGACGGCCGCCTCGCCGCCGGCCGGTCGGACCGAGACGGTGCGTGCCCCGGCCGGCACCGGGACGTAGTCGGTCGCGTCGGTAAATGCCACGTCCTCGAAGACCGGCTCGCCGTCGGCGTAGACGTCGACGGCCGGCGCGTCCGGCGACGCGTGAACGAGCCGGACGAGCGCCGAGCCGGCGTCGACCAGAACCGCCGGCTGGAAGGTGTCGGCCTCGAGTTCGCCGATCGCGGCGACGGTGTAGAAGGCGGCACCGAACGTTACGTCGCCCTCGAACGCGACCGTCTCCGGATCGCCTGCGGCCGTGATCATCACCGTGTAGGTTCCCGGGTCGATCTCGAGATAGGGCGAGACGTCACCGTAAGCCACGTCCGAGAGGACGCGGTCGCCCGCGACGTAGACGTCGACGTTCGGTGCGTCCGGCGAGAAGTGTGCGATCCGGACGGCCGCTCCCTGCGTGCCCGTCGAGCCATCGCCGTCGGATTTCCCGTCGACCGATCGCTCGTCGTCTTTATATTCGCCGACGGCGAACGCGGTGCCACTCGCCGCAGTCAGTCCGCCCGCGATGCCCATCGTTTTCAGGGCCGTTCGTCGTGATACTGGCATGATGCAACCGGATCCGGGGACTGGGACCGAAAAAAGCCCGCAGTCAGTATCACGAGTAGTGTCGCCGTTTCCACGGGACGACCCGCGCGTATCCGGCCCCTGTCGTCGGTAGGGCCCTCGTATTCGAGACGCGCCAGTCCGTAGCGGACGGCTACAGCACTCCCAGTCTCACCTCGAGCGGCCGCTCGTTTGCCCCCACGTGGCGATTGCCCGCCCAATCGTTATGACTCGAGTCACCGTCGGTCCGCCCATGACGGAGCAACTCCAGCAGGCCCGAGACGCCCTCGAGGCGGCCGCGAAGTCGGCCGAGAGCGACGAGGTCCGCGAGGACATCCGCGAGACGACCGACGCGTTCGCCGACTACGCGATGAGCGACACGAAACCCGACCACGCCGTCCTCGACGAGCGGCTCAACGCCCTCCGGCAGGCCCGCGAGCGGGCCGACGGCGACACGGAGGCGAAACTCGAGTCGGCCATCGAGGCGGCCGAGGACTACCGCAGGACCATCGACCAGGTCTGAGCTGGCGGTATCGACCGCGGACAGGTGCTACTCGAGTCGCTCCAGTACCGCGTCTTTCTCGTAGGACAGCGAGAGCGACCGGGAGCGGCCCCGCCCCTCGACGTCGGCGTAGTCCGCGTCGATCAGCCCGAGCTGGTCGAGCTTGTTGACGATCTCGGAGTAGCGCGTGTAGCCCAAATCGGTCCGCTCGTGGAAGGCCTCGTAGACCGCGCCGGCCTGCTCGCCGTCGTTGTGGGCGATGACCTCGAGCAGCGCCTGCTCGGTGTCGGTCAGCCCCGACAGCGACCGCGAGAGGTTGATGTATTTGGACTTCTCGTAGGCCGTCTCGACGTCCTCGCGCTCGACGGTACGGCTGGCCCGCATCTCGGCGTTGAGTCCGGCCCGGCGCAGCAGGTCGATCCCGACCCGCAGATCGCCGCTCTCGGCGGTGAGTTCGGCGACGTACTCGAGGGTATCGCGGTCGATGACGCCCTCGTGGAAGCCCCGTGTGACACGTTCCGCGAGGATGTCAACGATCTCCGGCTGATCGTAGACCGGGAAGTAGACGTCTTCGGGGCGGAAGACGCTCTGGACCCGCGAGTCGAGTTCGTCGATCACGTCGAGTGCGGGATCGGAGGAGACGACGACGACGCCGATCTTCGCGCCGGGGTACTCCTCGTGGGCGCGCAACAGCGAATAGAGCGTGTCGCTCGCCTCGTTCTCGTAGAAGAGGTAGTTAACGTCGTCCAAGGCGACCACGAGGACCTTGTCCTCCTCGACGAGTTTCTCGGCGATCTGGCCGAACAGCTTCTTAAAGGAGATGCCCGAGGAGGGCGGTTCGTAGTCGAAGGTACCCTCGAAGAGCCGCGAGAACACGGAGTAGCGGGTCGCGTTGACCTGACAGTTGACCCGAATCGTCCGCACGTCGCTCGTCTGGGCCCCGACCTCGTCGAACAGCTTCTGGATCGCCGTCGTCTTGCCCGTCCCGGGCGGGCCGCGGACGACGACGTTCAGCGGGCGCGACCCCCGCACCGCCGGGCGCAAGGCATAGGTCAGGCTCTCGGTCTGGCCCTCGCGGTGCTTGAACGTCTCGGGGACGTAGTCGATCTCGAAGACGTGTTCGTCCCTGAACACGGATTCGTCCCACGACAACATCCCCTCTTCGGGGTCGTCACCCATCACTTTCACCCTGCTTCCGCAGCGTCTTAAGGGTTGGTGACCGGCTCACACGCTCGGTCGATACCAATCATGCCCCTGTGTAACAATACATAATTGTTAATATTCACCATATGGATGGGTATCATGGATATGATCGGACCGGACCCACCCGAGGCGATCCCCGACTTCCTGCTCGAGCAGTTCGAGGACTGCTCGCCCGAGACCCTACGGGGAATCGGCGAGTACGCCCGCTCGGAGACGTACATCGCACCCGACGGGATGCCCGACTCGGTGAAGGAGGCGTTCGCACTCCAGGACGACGAGACGATCGCCGCCGTCGCCGCCTACGTCGACGACCTCGCCGAGTTCCTCGAGATGAACGACGCCGAGTCGCTCGCGGCGCTGACCGACGACGGGGATGACGGCGAGAAGTGGGGGCACAAGAACATCCTCGAGTGGCACGGCGGGAGCCCGCAGAAGTAGGGTGAGCCGGGTGACCGACTGCTCACGTCGCCGGTTCGTCCCGCTGTACTAGTCGAACTTCTCGAGCAGGCGATCGTAGAAGACCGGCTCGGGGNCGCCGTCGTTCGGAGCGCCGCCGTTCGCTGCGACCGCCTCGTCCCGGGCCTCGTCGGCCAACTTCTCGACGATCAACTCCGGCGTCGACCGCGCCAGGTGGTCTTTGACCGGCGAGCGGTTGACCTCGAGTTCGCCATCGACGAGACCGACCGCCTCGATGCCGTCGACGGTCACGTCGAAGCCGGCCATCTCGCGGATCTCGCCCGCCAGATGGGAGACGAACACCGCGGTCGCGCCGTTTTCCGACAGTGCCTCGAGGATGCCCGCGATGATCTTCGCCGAGGCGCCGGGCTCGGTGATGCTCTCGAGTTCGTCGACCAGCACCAGCGACCCCTCGCCGCCCTGGGCGAGGTCGGCGAACTCCCGCACCGTCGACTCGAAGGCCCCCGCGTCCAGCGTCCCCTGGGTCTTGGCGTGGTAGTGCAGGTCGTCGAACCGCCGCAGGCGCACGTTCTCGGCGGGGACCGGCAGCCCCATGTGGGCCAGCACGACGACGCTTGCCACCAGGTCCAGCGTGGACGTCTTCCCACCGCTGTTGACCCCCGACAGCAAGGCGACGCTCGAGACCGCGTAGTCGACGGGGTCGATCGCCTCGAGGGGTTCGTCGAGCAGCGGCGACCGGCCGCCCTCGATCGCGAAGCCGGTCCCTCTCGCCTCGCCCGCCGGGACGAACTCGGGCATCGTACACCCGAAATCCCGCGCGAAGCGGGCGATCGCCAGCTCCACGTCCAGCTCGAGGGCGTCCCGGACCAGTTGGCGGGCTCCCTCGCGCTGGTCGGCGAGGTCGGCAGCGAGCTCGCGTTTCAGTCGGCCGGCGCGGCGCTCCTTGGCCGCGGTCAGCTCCTCGCGAAGCCGGCCGATCGCGTCCTCGTCGCGCTCGACGGGAAACGTGGGCTCGTCGCCGAACGCGCGGCGGGCGATCTCGCTCTCGCCCTGATCGAGATCGAGCGCGTCCACGAGGTGGTCGCGGGCGGCCTCGACGGCCGCGGCGTACTCGTCGGCCAGCTCCCGCGAGAGCAAGGAGTCGACGCCGGCCCCGCGCTCGACCAGCGACAGCAGGTCCGAGCCCTCGATCGTGACGTCCTGCTCGCGGATCGCCTCCCGTAGGCGGTCGTTGGCGACGCTCTCGGCCGCGCTTGCCGCCGCGTCCAGATCGTCGACCGCCGTCGTCAGGCGGTCGAGTTCGTCGTCGCCCGCGACCGTGCCGTCCTCTGCCAGCCGCGAGAGGCCGTTCTCCAAGGCCGCGAGGTCACAGGCCGCGTCCATGTCGGCGGCCCGGTGGACCGCGACGGCGGCCCCCAACCGATCGCGGTTCCGCGCGAAGAACGCGAGGGGACGCTCGGGAACGACTTCGGCCGGGTTCTCGAGGGCGTCGGGCCGGACCTGCACGTCGCCCTCGATGGTGACCCCGGCGAAGGACTCGTCGAGGGCGATCACCGTCGAGTACCCCCGCGCGAGTTCGGCCAGCCCCTGTGCGTCCTCGACGACCTCGACGGAGAGTTCCGGAATCGCCTCGCGGGCCGCCGAGTAGCGCTCGGCGTCGGTCGTCGCCAGACACCGCTCGCGGACCCGCACGTCGCCCGGCTCCCGGAGCGGCTCGAGCCCCTCGAGGGCCTCGAGGACGGCGGGATCGGGCTCGCGCTCGAGGGCCTCGGCCGCGAACGCCCGCACCTCCTCGATGCGCGAGCGCGTCGGACTCGGATAGATCGTCTCGAGGCGCTGGGCGGCGTAGTCGGTCACGGTACGCTCCTCGAGCAACGCGAGGACCTCGCGGTAGATCTCCCGGGCGCGGTCGGTCGCGAGGAACCCGCCAGGGTCGTCGTGATCGCGACGGATTGCCCCCCGCGCGATGCGGGCGGCCCGCCCCTGTGAAATCCCCGGCGCGGCCGCGATCGCGGCCACGTCGCCGGCCCGCAGCGCGCGCTCGGGATCGTCGAGTTCGGCCAGCGCTCGGGCCGTCTTCTCGCCGACGCCCGGAATCGACTCGAGGTCCATAGTCTCGACCGGCGTATCAAACCGGAGCGAGAAAAAGTTCCCGCCCACGTCGGCAGGCGCACGATCAGGCTCACGTGTCGTCCCCGCGACACACGGGCTGACAGCGTTGTCGACCATTTATACGAGTGGACGGGAACCTACCGGACATGCAGTCGAACCGGCGATCGCGACCGACCCCCACTACAGGACCGGAACGACGGAACCGAACCCATGGAGTATGACCGATCCGAGGCCGTCGGCGACCGCCTCGAGTTGCTTCGGACCTACGGCTACGGGCTTTGTATGGGGACCGCCGACGCCCTGCCGGGCGTCTCGGGCGGCACCGTCGCGCTCCTGCTGGGCTTTTACGGCCGGTTGATCGCCGCCGTCACCGCGTTCACGCCGGGCCGGGCGCTCGCCATTCTGCGTGGCTACCATCCCGATCGCCGGGCCCGGGCGCGGGAGGCGCTCCTCGAGTTGGATCTCGACTTCCTGCTCCCGTTGGGCGTCGGAATGGTCACCGCCGTCGTCCTCATCGCCGATCTCGTCTCGTCGCTGGCCGAATCCCACCCGGTCGCGATCTTCGGCTTTTTCACCGGGCTGATCGCCGCCTCGGCGATCACGCTCGGGCGCAGCCTCGAGTTCGCCTCGCCGACCCACGTCGCCGCTGGGATCGGGGGGACGACGCTGGCCCTGCTGGTCGCCGCCGATGTCGTCCAACTGCCCGGGAGCGGCCCCGTGGTGATCCTCGTCGCCGGCGCGGTCGCGATCAGCGCGATGATCCTCCCCGGCATCTCCGGTTCGCTCATCCTGATCCTGCTGGGCCAGTACGTCTACCTCTCGGGCGAGCTGAGCGCGTTCGTCCGCGCCACGTTGGACTTGCTCGGCGGCGGCTCGCTCTCGGCCGTCGTCGATCCGGGGACGACCGTCGCACTGTTCGTCACCGGTGGCGTCGTCGGCCTCGTCACGATCGCCCGCGTCGTCCGTGCCGCGCTGACGCGCAATCGCGGGGTGACACTGCTCTTCCTGGTCGGTCTCATCGCCGGCTCCGTCCCCGCACCCCTGCACAACATCGGAGAAACCACCGCCTGGACGACCGAGACGATCGCACTGACCGCCGCGTGGGCCGCCGTCGGTGCGATCGCGTTGTTCGCGCTCGAGCGACTCGTCGGCGGCTTCGATCCGGAGTAACCGAGCGGGCCACCGAAGCCGCGTGATCGGAGCCGCGGTCAGTTGCCGTCGTCGTACTCGTACTCCCGGTCGGGGTCCTCGACGCCCTCGGTTCGGGAGCCGACCCAGGCCCCCAGCGACAGGCCGTAGACGAGGTGGCCGGCGTGGAACAGGGCGAGTTCGTCGGCCTCGAGGCGGATGTCCAGCAGTCCCTGCAACACGACCTGCACGCCGACCGCCGAGAGGACCATGCCGTAGATCGAGCCCCAGACGAGCCCGCGCTGTTCGGGCTCGATGGACCGGCCGGCGGTGTACAGCGAGAACAACCCGCCGAAGAGCGCGCCCGAACTCACCCCGTAGAGCAGGTGCAGTGCGATTCCGGGAATGGGGTGATCGTCGGGATCGCCGCCGGCGACGTACTGTGACCAGAAGTTCGCCGACGGCGGCAGCGATCGCAAGAGTGGAAGTCTGAAGGCAGTCATAAGCAGCGTCGCGACGACTCCGCCCTGGAGCCCGCGGGCCACCGCGTCGGCGAGGTGTTCCTCGCGGGAGTGGGCGTCGACGTCGCTGGTGTGGCCCTCCGTGTCGGTGATCGACCGCAACCGTCGCAGGTGGTCTGAGACAGCCATGATGGTCTGAACACGCGCCCTACCACCGACGGCGTCTTAACGGCTCGGCACGCGGATTACGGCCGTCGGACCGACGACAACGTGCTTTTGCCCGTCGGGACCAAACGCCGGACCATGACAACGCTCGAGGCGAAACTCGAGGCCGCCCGCGCGGATCTCGCCGCACGTGACGGGGTCGTCGTGGCCTTTTCCGGCGGCGTCGACTCGAGCGCCGTGGCCGCGATCGCCCACGACGCGCTCGGCGAGGACGCGATCGCCTGCACCGCGAAAAGCGAGACCCTCCCCGAGGCCGAACTCGCGGACGCCCGCCGGGTAGCCGACGAGATCGGGATCCGCCACGAGATCGTTTCCTTCTCCGAACTCGAGAGCGACGCGTTCGTCGAAAACGACGACGATCGCTGCTATCACTGCCGGACGATGCGGCTGGGCGAGATGCTCGAGACCGCCCGGGAACTCGGCGTCGGGACGGTCTGTGACGGGACGAACGCGGACGATCCGGGCGCTGGCCACCGGCCCGGGCTGCAGGCCGTCGAGGAACTGGACGTCCACTCGCCGCTGCTGGCTCACGACATCTCGAAGGACGAGGTCCGCGAGATCGCCGACCGCTACGATCTCTCGGTCGCGGACAAACCCTCGATGGCCTGTCTCTCCTCGCGGATCCCGACCGGACTCGAGGTCACCGAGGATCGGCTGACCCGGATCGAGCGGGCCGAGGCCCTGCTCCGACAATGGGGGTTCGACCAGTTCCGGGTCCGTGACCACGACGGGCTGGCCCGCATCGAAGTCGCCCCCGACGAACTCGAGCGAGCGCTGGAACGGGAGTTCGTCGAGACGGTCCGGGCGGAACTCTCGGAGCTGGGGTTCGACCACGTCACGCTCGATCTACACGGCTACCGGACCGGCAGCGTCAGCCCCGACGAGGCGTCCGGTGGCGAACAGACCGTCATACGGGACGACTGACCGCCCCGGGTGCGCGCCGTCGGAACCGACCGGTGGCGACCGACCGGATATCAAACCCCGCCGTCGATTTCCGGGAGTTCACCGATCGTCCGAATAGACCACGGATACGAACACGCACAGTCAGAATATAATCCAATTCTCGGCAGGAAATTCCCCATCTCTCGAATACCTGGACTACCGTCCGATAATATTGCACATTGCGATACGAACGTGGCACTCGGGTCGGTATCAGTGACCGATGGAAGCCGACGTGCCGCTCGAGTGGACCACCGAAGAGTCTCGGACGTATACCCCGGCCGATACGGACCGAGAGATGCAGTATCGGACGTATCGTCACGAATCGGGAGACCTGCGGCTGAAGGTCGCGCCGGCCTCGCTGGAGGGCGAGGACCACCCCGGCTACGCGCTGACGGCCACGAGCTACCCCGGGCTCGACCTTTCGGAGACCATCCGGGTCAGGACAGTGCTGACGTTCGAACGCTGTAACCGGATCGCCAGCGATTTCATGGACCTGTTCTCGGCCAGCTACGACGGCCCCGGTTCGCTCGAGGAGGCGCTGGACTACGCCCACGAGCGAACGCGCGAACACCGCTGACGGCGCAGTCCGGGGCCAGCCGGGTGCCGACCGGGGGTCTCGGGCGATCGGTCGGCGGATGTGTTCACTCGATCTCCAACTCCCCGCTCCCGCCGTCTCCACCGTTGTCCTCGTCCCACTCGAGTTCGAATTCGATGCTCAGTTCGCCCGGACCGTCGGCCGGTCCCTCGCGCTCGGCCTTGACCTCGAAGGTGGGCCGGGCGGGCGGCTCCATCGTCACGGAGTCGGCACCGGCCGTGAGCGTGATCGATTTCCCGTCGTCCAAGTTGTCGGCGACGCGACGCAGCATCGACGCGATCTCCGCTCGGCTCTGTTCGGTTTCCGATTTGAAGAGTACTTCTTCGGGCATGGGTGACAGTACGGTCCGTGAACTGATAAACACACGCTCGAAGAAGCGACTCACCGAGTCCGTGGCATCGCCGGTGTCTCAGTCGTCCGAGGGAACCGCGGACCCCTCGCCGGCGGCGGCCGCGGACTCGCTCTCGGCGAAGGGGTACCACGACTGCTTGGCGTCGGCCATATAGGGGGCCTCGAAGTCCGTCTCCTCGGGCTCGCAGAACTCGACGAGCTGTTCCTCGGCAGTGGCGTCGACCCACTCACGAAACGACTGCCCGTCGACACGGTGGGCCGCGTAGGCCTCGAGCAGGTTCCGGATCGCGCCGGGCGCCTCGTCAGCTGGAACGCGCTGCTGGACCCAGTCGATGAAAGACGGATCCTCGCCGACGCCGCCGCCGACGCCGATGTCGAAGGCCTCGACCATCTCGCCGTTCTTGCGGGCGCGCATCCCCTGCAGGCCGATGTCGGCGGTCATCGCCTGCCCGCAGTCCGCGGTACACCCGGAGTAGTGCATCTTGATCTTGCCGACGTCGTCGGGCAACTCGACGTTCTCGTTGAACCAGCGCAGCATGCGGGCCATCCGCGCTTTCGTCTCGGTCAACGCAATCGAACAGAACTCGGTACCCGTACAGGCCATCGCGCCACGCTCGAAGGGGCTCGGTTCGGCGGGGTACGTCTCGAGGAGCGGCTCCGCGAGCAGGGCCGCGAGGTCCTCGTCGGCGACGTCGACGATGACGGGGTTCTGGCGGCGGGTCAGCCGGACCTCGCCGGAGCCGTACTCGTCGGCCAGATCGGCCAGTTCGATGGCGTCCTCGGCGGGGAGGCGACCGACGGGCACGCTCAGGCCGACGTAGTTCCCCCCGTCTTTCTGGTCGCCGACGCCGACGTGGTCGTGCTGGCCGTCCTCGACCGGGCGGCCGGCGTTGTAGGTGTACTCCTCGCGGAAGTCCTCGCCCGCGGTGTGCATCTCGAAGTCGACGTACTCCGCCTGGAGCGTGTCCCGAATTTTCTCCATTCCCCAGTCCTCGGCGAAGAACCGGGCGCGGTTCTTCGAGCGGTTCTGGCGGTCGCCGTAGTCGTGGTACAACTCGACGAAGCCACGGCCGACCTCGTAGGCGTTCTCCGGGCGGACGAAGACATCCAGCGGCGTCGCGGCACGGGGCTGTCGGCCGCCGAGGCCGCCGCCGATTCGGACGTTGAACCCGCGGACCTCCTCGCCCCCGATCTGCTTGGTCGCCGGCTCGAACCCGATGTCGTTGAGCGAGTCCTGGGCGCAGCCGACCGTACAGCCCGAGGCACTGATGTTGAACTTCCGGGGCATGTTCGCCAGCGAGTCGTCCGTGCGAAGCTCCTCCTCGAAGCGCTCGAGCAGCGGGCCGGCCTCGACGAACTCCTCGGCCTTGCCGTGGAGCGGACAGCCCGAGATGTTGCGCATCGTGTCCCCGCCCGCCGAGCGGGAGTGGACGCCCGCGGCCTCGAGTTGCTCCCAGATCTCGGGGACGTCCTCGAGTTTGAGCCAGTGTAGTTGCACCGATTGGCGGGTCGTCAGGTCGATCCAGCCGTTGCCGAACTCGGGGTTTGCGACTGGCCCCTTCGCGTACTCGCGGGCGACCTCGCCGATCGTCCGGAGCTGGTCGGGCTCTAAGATGCCGCTGGCGTTGGTCAGCCGCATCATGAAATACGACTCCTGCCCGTCGCGCTGGTGGAACAGCCCCCAGAACTTGAAGCGGGTGAACCACGTCTCGCGTTCGTCCTCGGGGATGGCCTCGTAGCCGCCGTTGTCCGCGAACTCGAGGATGTGGTCGCGGACCTCGTCGCCGTAACAGTCCTCCTTGCGCTCCTCTTTCTTATGCGCCATCGACGACCACCTCACTGACCTGACGATCGAACTCGAAATCGCGAGTTTCCTCGCCAAACATGTCGTAATTCACGTTTTGTTGGCATGATACTGAAGCATATAACAGTAATTGTTCACATTCAATTGGTTTTCTCCCAGTTTCAGTGGTGGGCGTCGTATCTCCAATGGAATATAGTCTGTATAAGGACGTATGTCGCGAGACACGCGAGCAGAGACTGGGGAATGTCAACCGCGATGGACGCGACCGATCCTGATTCGCGGGGACGGACGACGCGACCGACTCGAGACGCGTCCGCCGCCGGACGGGACAAAAAATGCCGGTCGTGAGAACACAACAGCAACGAACCGGCGGAGCCTTCGACGAACAAACAGTTTGAGCCTCAACGCGTGGATGGGTTCACCCGCCGGTCGGCATCGGCCCGTCCGGCGACGGCGCGACGCGGGTCCGATACAGTCTGCCGGGAAGGACGACCGAGAAGACCGCGAGGCCGAGGAAGACAACAGCGTCGTTAGCGTCGGCGATCAGGCGCTCGCTTCCGCGACCGCCGCGACGTCTCGGTCCCGCGGGGGCTCGAGACGGACCGCACACTGCTTGAAGTTCGGTTCGTTCGAGCGGGGATCGACGGCGGGCAGCGTGAGGTCGTTGACGGCGGGGTGGTGGATCGGCAGCCAGACGACGCCGTCGGGGATCGCCTCGTCGACCTCGACACGAGCCATCACCGACGATCGCCGGGAGACGACGCGGGCGTACCGTTCGTCGCCCTCGTCGGCGGTCTCGACCCGACTCTCGAATTCGTCGGCGAACGCGGCCGCGGTCGCCGGGCTGACCCGGGCCGTCGGCGGCTCGTCCTCGCGGGTCCGCACGCCGGTGTTGTACGCGTCCGGCCGGCGGGCAGTCGTCAGGGTGAACGGATAGGACTCGTCGGTCGGCTCCGGCAGCGGGCGGGCCTCGCCCGTCGAGAACGCGGCGCGGCCCGAGGGCGTGTAGAACGACCACGACTCGTCGAGGTCGTCGGCAGCGCCGTCCCGCTCGTCGGCGTCGGGCCCCTCGTAGTATCGGTAACCGCCCGAGACGTCCGGCTCCGGGGCCGGCCAGCGGACCGCGGTCTCGTCCTCGAGGCGGTCGTAGCTGATCCCCGAAAGGTCCGCGGGGGTGCCCTCGGTCAGCTCGACGAACTCCGCGAAGACCGACGCGGGCTCGAGCGGGTCGTCGAACAGGTCGGGCACGAGCCGGTCGGCGAGCAGGCCGATCAGTTCGAGATCGGTCTTGACCCCCGGAGGCGTCTCGGTCGCGGCCCGCACGCGGGAGACGGTCCGTTCCATGTTGGTCGTCGTCCCCTCGGACTCGCCCCACGTCGCCGCGGGAAGAACGACATCGGCGTACTCGACGGTCTCGCTGCGGAAGGCGTCCTGCACGACGAGGAACGCGTCCTCGAACGTCTCACGGACGCGGGTCGCGTCGGGCATGCCCGCGACGGGGTTAGTCGCGACCGCATAGACGGCCTCGACGTCGTCGCCGACGGCGTCGACGATACCGACCGGGCCCGGGCCGGGGTCGTCGGGGAACCGCGAGACGGGAACGTCCCAGGTCTCGGCGACCTCGCGGCGGTGGGCCGGATCGCCGAACGGGCGGTGGCCGGGCCAGGACCCCTTCGAGGAGCAGACGCGAGTCCCCATCGAGTTGGCCTGTCCGGTCAGCGAGAACGGGCCGGAGCCGGGTCGGAGGTTGCCGGTCGCCAGACACAGATCGATCAGCGCGCCCGCGGCCGCGGTGCCGTTGACGCTCTGATTGATTCCCATTCCCCAGTACAGCAGGGTCGGGTCGGAAAGCGCCTCGGCCAGTGTATCGACGTCGGCCAGCGAGACACCGGCCATCTCGGCGGCTTCGGCCGCGTCGGGGAGTTCATCGCTGAGGGCCTCGAAGCCGACGGTCGCCTCGTCGACGAACTCGCGGTCGACACGGCCGGTCTCGACGACTCGAGACAGAACGGCTCGAGCCAGCGCGAGGTCCGCGCCCGGCTCGAGCGGGACGTGGTGGTCGGCGGCCTCGGCGGTCTCGCTGTGGACGGGATCGACAACGATCAGTTCCGAGTCGTCCGCGTCGGCGGATTGCCGGATCCAGCGGAACATGACCGGGTGGGCGGCCGCCGGGTTCGCTCCCCAGACGACGTGGCTCTCGGCCTCGGGGATGTCGTCGTAGGTCGGCGGCGGCGCGTCGCTGCCGAAGGCGTCGTAGTACGCGGTGACGGCCGACGCCATACACAGCGTCGTGTTGGCGTCGTAGTAGGGCGTCCCGAAGCCGCCACGAGCGAGTTTGCCCAGCGCGTAGGCGGCCTCGTTGGTCTGCTGGCCGCTCCCGAGGACCGCGACGCCGTCGTCGCCACCCTCGAGCGCGGCCTCGAGTCCCTCCGCGGCGCGTTCTACGGCCGACTCCCAGGTCGTCGGTATGAGATCGCCGTCCTCGCGGACGAGCGGCCGGGTCAGCCACTCCCCGTCCGGGTCGGCGGTCTCGCTGACGCCGCGTTGACACGCCAGTCCCTGATTGACCGGGTGGCCGGCGTCGCCCCGGACGGTATCGAGACCGTACCCGCGGTCGGGGGCCTGCTGGACGTGTCCGCAGCCGACCGCACACCGCATACACGTGGTCGGAACGAGATCAGTCACGGGACCACCGCCGTGGGCCGAAACGCGCCGACACGTGTGATTTACAATCACACCCATTGTCAGAGTTTTTTCCCACCATCATTCAGATGTTCACGGATTAGCCAAACATTTGGACCCACTAAACGATGTTCGTTTACAGACTATTGCTTTCCCTCAGAGAAGGAGCCGAACCAGCCAATATGTGAACGAATAGGAGGAGTATAAGGGAATTATATATCGAGTGTCGTCGGGTCAAATCGGACGTTCGGTCACGGCATTCGAGCAACTCGACTGATTGTGGCCGAACAGGGACAGCGACGAACGGCAGTAACGCGGACGGCTACTCCGTTCCGACCCACTTGAGGACGAGCAGCGTCCCCTCGAACAGCAGGATCATCGTGACCGCGACCAGGATGGGCGCCATCCCCGTCGGGTCGAGGGTGAACATGAACGACAGCCCCGCGAAGGCCGCCCAGAAGTACAGCCGCTTCTGGGCCAGCCAGCGGCGGGTCGTCACGCCCATCATGATCGCCAGCATGATAAAGAGCGGAATCTGGAAGACGATCGCCAGAAAGCCCGTCAGCGTGATGATCAGGTTAAACGTATCGCCCAGCGCATAGGCGACGTCGGCGCTGCCCTCGGCGTAGTAGGTGAAGTATCGAAAGAGGATCGGCAACACCAGCACGTACGAGAACAGCATCCCGAGCGCGCCGAGGACGACGCTCGTCGGCACGGCCGCGAGGTAATACTTCCGTTCGTGGGGGTACAGCCCCGGTCGCATAAACAGGTAACACTCGTAGACGAACGCCGGCAGCGCGACCATGATCCCCAGCAGCGAGGAGATCTTGATCCGGGTCAGCCACAGCTCGAGCGGGTTGTAGAGATGCGGCGGCGGCACCTCTCCCTCGGCATAGGGGAAGACGTTGAACCAGACGTACTGGATCGCGTCGGAGGCCCACAGCAGGCCGATCGCCGTCCCGCCGGCCCCGAACAGCAACACGACCGCCAGCCGGAGGACCATCTCCTCGATGTGGTCGGCCAGCGGCATCTCCTCGTCGTCCGGCGGCGTCTCGATCCCGCCGATCTCCTCGTCGGCGTCGGGATAGGTCGGCGTCGGATCGTGTCGATCGCCGACGACGCCCTCGCCGTCCGTCTCGAGGTCGGGCCGCTCCGCGGCGGGGTCGGACGCCGGCCGATCGAACTCGGGCTCGTCCGGCGATTCCGAGGGAGCGTCCTCCCGCGGCTCTTCGGGCGCCTCGGCGTCCCGTCCGTCCACCGGCTCGTCCGACATCTACGGGATATTGATAGGCCACCGGTTATAGGCCTTTTTCTTACGGTGACCCCGAGAGAGTGAGAAGCCCGCTGACTCGCCCGTATCCACACGAAAGGTTGATAACTGGATGTCAGTTACCACCTACCCAATGAGTTCTGCCGTCGACGAGGACACCGCCCAGGCCATAAATACCGGCCGGGAGACGATCGGCGCACTACTCTCGGGCGCCCAGCAACACCTCAAGAAGGTGTTCGTCGTCTTTCTGCTCGGGTTCCTCGGCTCCTTCTACGCGCTTCGGATCGTCGTCTGGGACTTCCTCGAGGCGACCGCCAAGGCTCGGATGACCGAGGGGGTCGCCGGATCGACCGACATCATCACCCGGACGCCGTTCGAGGTGATCCTGTTACAGGCCAAGATCGGGATGATAACCGGAATCATCGTCGCGATTCCTGCGCTTCTCTTTTTCTCGCGGAAGGCGCTTCGCCGTCGAGGCTATACCAGTGTCGTCCCGATCTCGAAGGGGTATATCGCCGGGTTCGTCCTGCTGGCGCTGTCGCTGTTCGTGACCGGCGTCGTCTACGCCTACTCCATCTTCTTCCCGTACGCGTTCGGCTTCCTCGCGAAAAACGCCGTCAGCGCCGGCGTCAAACCGAGTTACGGGATCACCGAATTCACCGAGTTCATGGCGCTGTTGACGCTCTCGTTCGGGCTCGCCGCCCAGCTCCCGCTGTTGATGGGAGCGCTGTCGTACACCGAGATCATCCCCTACGAGACGTTCCGTGACAAGTGGCGATTCGCCGTCGTCGGAATCGTGATCTTCGGTGCCCTGTTCTCGCCGCCGGACCCGTTCACACAGGTCATGTGGGCGATGCCGATGATCGTCCTCTACGTCTTCAGCCTCGGGCTGGCCAAGGTCCTCACGAACGTCCGGCGACGCGGCGCAGCGAAATCGGCCGGCTCCGGAACCGGCCACGTGAAAGGGCGACTCCTCCAGTTCGGCGGGATCCTCGCGGCCGTCGCAGTCGCAACCGGTGTCGCCGTCAACCAGGGCGCGTTCGGATACCTCCACGAATCGGTCTACCCAGCCTTCCCCTCCTGGATCCGCCCCGACGGTGCGGGTCCCCTCGAGACGATGGCGACGGCCAACGGGCTCGCCGGCGACGTCGCGGTCGGGCTCGTCGTCGCCGCCGCCGGCGGCTTCGTCGTCCTGCTCGGGTACACGATCTACGTGCTGCAACAGCCGGTCTATCCGCGGCCGGACGACATCCGGCGGGCCGATACGCACGAGGACGTCGACTTCGAGACGCTCTCGACCGAGGACATCGGGGACGTGTCAGCACAGGTCTTCCGGACGATGAGCGAGGACCAGGCCCTGGAATACTCCCGGCAGGCGATGTACGACGACGACCGGGAGAAAGCCCAGGCGATCCTCGATCGCTTCGATTCGATTCAGGAGTCGGCGGACTCCGGCGGCGGAAGCGCCGCTGCGGGCGGTGCAGGGGCGGCAGCCGGTGCCGGCGAAGCCGACGACGACGGGGGACTCTTCGCGAGTACTGCCGCCGGGATGCTCGATCCGTTCACGGAAGACGAGACCACGGAGGACGACATCGGTGGCTACGCCTACGACATCGCCTTCATCCTCAACAGCCTCACCTCGAAGGTGTTCCGCATCGTCGGCCTCTTCATGGTCGTCATGGGCGGGACCTTCTTCTGGCTGTACTCCGGCGGCCTCGGCGACGTGTTGCGGCTCTTCCTCGATCGGGTCCCCCAACACGTCCTCGACGAGGTCGCGGCCCGCAACGATATCGATCCCAGCCAGATGAGCCTCGACGAACTCATCGAAGCGATGGATATCGTCGTCGCGCTCCATCCCGTCGAGGTCCTCATCTTCGAGGCGAAGGTGAGCGCGCTCGCCGGCATCGTCGCCGTCCTCCCGCTGATCCTGTACTACGCCTGGCCGGCCGCCAAGGAGCGCGGACTGGTCTACGGCGACCGACGCACGTTCGTCGTCTGGGGTGGCGGTCTGCTGGCCGGCTTCGCCCTCGGAACCTACCTCGGGTTCTTCTGGATCGCGCCGTCGGTCATCTCGTATCTGGTCTCCGACGCGCTTGCCAATCAGATGGTCGTCTCCTATCGGATCAAGAGCTTCTTCTGGCTCGTGATCTTCACGACCGTCGGGATCGGCTTCCTGCTGAACATCATCGTCACGATGGCGCTGTTCCACGTCGGCGGGGTCGTCAGCTACCGCACGATGCTCGAGCGCTGGCGGCCGGTCGTCGTCGGCATCTTCGTCCTCGCGGCCTTCTTCAGCCCGAAGGGCGTGCTGATGATGCTCATCTTCTCGATCCCGATCGCGCTCACCTACCTGCTCGGGCTGGGGATCCTCTACGTCCTGACCGGCGGTGGCCGGCTGTTCGGCGGTGGTGGCGGCGGATCGACCGCCGAACCCGACGAGACAGGCGCGGCCCCGGAGTGAGGACCGATCGACGAGACGACGCACTTTCGAACCGTCCCCCGTGCCACGATAGCGGATCGCCGCTCGAGCGACCGAGAAGCGCAGTTCTCCCTCGAGCGAGACGAACGTCGCCGACCAGCTACGCTTAAGGCCGCGACTTGTGAACGATCGACCGACTGATGCCAAAGATCAGCGTCGAAATCCCGCAGGAACTCCTCGATGATCTCGACGACCACGTCGGCGACGACGGCAAGTTCGTCAACCGCAGCGACGCGATCCGGTCCTCGATCAGAAAGAATCTCGATATCTTAGACGAGATCGACGAACGCCACGACCGCCTCGAGAGCGACGGGGAGTGACTACTCCCGGTCGACGCGCTGGGCGAACCCGAACGTCGGTTTGACGTCCTCGACGCGGACTGCGACCGTCTCGCCGTCCTCGGCTCCGGACACGAACAGCCGGTAGCCGTCGACCGAGGCGATGCCGTCGCCCTCGCTGCCGACGTCGGTGATCTCGACCTCGAGTTCGTCGCCGGGCCGCACGGGTGCGGTGAGCCGCCCCTTCCCGATGAAGTAGACCTCGGAGGACTCGTCGCGGCTCGCGTCGGGCGAGGTCGCGCGGACGTACTGGAACTCCTCCTCGACGTCGGCCCGGAAGTCGTCGACGTCGGGGCCTTCGAAGACCTTCACGACGAAGTCGCCGCCGGCCTCGAGCAGTTCGCACGCGGTCTCGAAGGCCTGGCGCGCGAGATGCAGCGACCGGGCCTGATCCAGCGAGTACTCGCCGGACATGTTGGGTGCCATGTCCGAGATGACCGCATCGACGGTGCCGTCGGCGGCGTCGACGACCCGCTTGCGGGTCTTCTCTTCGGTCATGTCCCCGCGGAGCGTCTCGACGTTGTCATGGTCCGCGAAGTCGTCGATCCGCTGGAAGTCGACCCCGATGACCTTCCCCTCGGGGCCGACTTCCTCGGCGGCGACCTCGAGCCAGCCGCCGGGCGCGGCCCCGAGGTCGACGACGGTGTCGCCGCGGTCGATGACGTCCTCGAGTCGGTCGAGCTGTTTGAGCTTGTAGGCCGCTCGGGAGCGATACCCCTCCTGTTTGGCCTTGTTGTAGTAGTGGTCGCGAGCCATATATCGTTCTTGAACGGGCTAAGCGGCCGGGACGGATAGGTGTGGCGAGAGCGGGCCGCGCGCTGCTCGCTCGGGCCGGCCGAGCCGCGTCGATGGTCGAGGTCCGTGGCAGGCTCGAGCCCGGCCTCGAGATCGGCAGTCGCGTCGACCGGCTCGAGGACGCTCCACCCTCCCGCCCGCGCGTAAAGGGTGCCTTTTTATGCCGACCGTCCGTACCCCGATCTATATGTTCAAGGCCATCGTGAGCGCCGAAACGCTCACCAGCGCGCTCGATTCGATCAGCGTGCTGGTCGACGAGTGCAAAATCCACCTCGAGGAAGACGGGCTGGAGATCCGGGCCGTCGATCCGGCCAACGTCGGGATGGTCGACCTCTCGCTCGATGCGTCTGCGTTCGAGTCCTACGAGGCCGACGGCGGGCTGATCGGTGTCGATCTCTCGCGGCTCGAAGACATCGCGGGCATGGCCGACGCCGGCCAGCTCATCCAGCTCGAACTCGACGAGGAGACCCGCAAGCTCCACATCCAGATCGACGGGCTCGAGTACACGCTCGCGCTCATCGACCCCGACTCCATCCGACAGGAGCCCGACATCCCGGATCTCGACCTCCCCGCCGAGGTCGTCCTCGAGGGGAAAGACGTCAACCGCTCGGTGACCGCCGCCGACATGGTCTCCGACCACATCGCCCTGGGCGTCGACGAGGGCGAGGAGTACTTCTACGTCGACGCCGCGGGCGACACCGACGACGTCCACCTCGAGCTGACCCAGGAAGATCTGATCGACCTCCAGCTCGGGCCCGCCCACTCGCTGTTCTCGCTGGACTATCTCAAGGACATGAACAAGGCGATCCCCGGTGACACCGAGGTCACGCTGGCGCTGGGCGAGGAGTTCCCCGTCAAGATCTACTTCGGCTTCGCCGAGGGGCAGGGCCAGGTCACCTACATGCTCGCGCCGCGCATCCAGAGCGACTGACCGGCCCAACTGTTTGCTCGACCACTTAAACGTTCGATATGCAAAGGGGAGCGGCTACCCGATCACCTGCTGATGGTCGGGTATGCCCTCCACCAACGATACGACCGGCGACCGGGAGCCGGCCGATCTCGAATTCGTAACGACGTTCGATCCCGACGGCGAGCCGGCCAGCGAGGCCGTCGTCACCGCCGTCGCCGCGGTTCGGGGCTCGAAGCCGGCCGCGCTCGATCCCTTACACGCGGCCGTCGATCTCGACGCGCTCGATTCGCTGGTCGATCACGCCGATCGGGTCGACACGGCGGGCAGCCATCAGGTCTGGTTCACCTACGAAGGGCTCGACGTCGGCGTCCGCACCGACGGCGAGATCCGAATCCGGGACGCGACCGCGACGAGCGACTGAGGCGGACGGTCGCTCGCTCGAGTCAGTCCTGCTCGTCCAGAAACGCCAACAGCGACTCGTTGACGGCGTCCGCCTCCTCGATGAAGAACAGGTGCGAACCGTCCTCGAAGAGTTCGAGCCGGCTGTCGCTGATCTTCTCTTCGAGCAGCCGCGCGTTCACGACCGGAACGACCTGGTCGGCCGTCCCGTGACAGACCAGTGTCGGCACCCGGAGCCGCTCGAGACGGTCGCTGACGTCGAAGCCCTGAACTGCTGCAGCCTGGGCCTCGCGCGCCGGGTCGTCGGCGTCCTGTTCGAGCCGCCACTCGAGGATCCGATCGACGAGGTGGGGGTTCCGGTTGGTGAATCGCTCGTTGAACGCCGGCCGCATGCGGTGGCGCAGCACCTGCCGTTCGGTCGCGCCGTCCGGCGTATCGAACATGTGTTCCTGGGTCTCGTCGGGGACCGGCGCGGCGTCGGGGCCGCCGTGGCTCGTACAGAACAGCGTCAGCGACGTCGCCCGGGAGTACTCGAGGGCGTAGCGCTGGGCGATCATCCCGCCCATGCTCGCCCCGACGATGTGGGCGTCGTAGACCCCCGCGTCGTCGAGGACCGCCTCGAGGTCGGCCGCGAGCCCGCCGATCGAGTAGCCGGCGAGTTTGAGCAACACGAGCCCCCGAAGCGTGCCGGGCAGCCGCGCGACGAGCGGCGGGAGGCCGACGTCGGAGCGACCCGTCCCCCGGTTGTCGGGGGCGATCACGTCGTACTCGTCAGCGACGGCTTCCCGCTGCCAGCGCCACATCCACCGTCCGAACCCGAGCCCCTGCACGAAGACGACGGGCGACCGACCGTCGCCGTCGCTTCGCTCGTACTCGTAATAGATCGACACGCCGTCTCTCGTCGCCTGTGGCATGGCCGAACCGACGTGTCGAACGCCCTTGAAATCGATCCTCGAGGCTGGGCGGGACGACGACCGCCGGCCGGGACCGATCGACGATCGCCCGATAGCGTCGGGTAATACGGGTATACCGTCGCTGCAAGGGCCGAGTGGGGGCGAGATCTCGGCGGCCGGTCGCCCGTCTCGGATCGGCGAGCCCGACTGCCACATATAAAAGACGATTATCGCAATCAGGGTGTTTATCCCGCCGGAGTAAAACGTAATTACCGATGCAGCGACTCCACGCCCGGTATCCGTTCCTCGAGGCCGCTCGCGAGACCGTCGCCACGGAAGCGGTCGATCTGGCGACCGTCGTCGAGGGGGACGAAGCGGTCGTCGACCGGGCGCGTCAACGGGTTATTACCGCGATCGAGTCGGGGGAGACGGGGGAGCCACACCGCGATACTCGGATCGAGTTGCTCTCGTATCCGGTCGCGCGGGTACTGGTCTCGATGGTCGACGAACGCGTCCTCGTACGCAAGTACGCCCGCGCCGAGGCCGCGACGGCTTACGACCGGTTCACCGAGGACATGACCGACACGACCGAACTGAAAAGCGTCGAGTCGACGGGACTGGACCTCTCGGACCTCCTCGCCGAGTTCGACCTGCGGGACGCGGTCCGCGAAGGGGCCGACGACGAGTACCGGATCGACGTCGGGACCTACCTGCCGCTGGCCGAGGACCTCTGGGACGACGGCTGGCGGCTCGTCAACCAGCCCCTCGCGGCCGGCGAGGTCCCCGTCGACGAGGACGAACTCCTGACGCTGGTCCGCGAGGCGATCCGGGGCCGGATCGACGACGGGCTCCCCTTCGAGGTACCCGAGTCCATCGCGACCGCCCTCGAGGACGAGGCCGACGAGATCCGCGAAGTACTCGCGGAGATGGACCTGACACAGGACATCGACACCGTCGTTCCCGACCTCTTCCCGCCGTGTATGAAGGCGCTGCTCGACCAGATCCAGAAGGGCGAGCATCTGCCCCACCACTCCCGCTTTGCGATCACCGCCTTCCTGACGAGCATCGGGATGGACACCGACGAGATCGTCGACCTCTATCGGGTCAACTCGTCGTTCGGCGAGGAGATGACCCGCTACCAGACCGACCACATCCGCGGGGACACCTCGCCGACGGAGTACTCGCCGCCCTCGTGTGCGACCATGCAGTCCTACGGCGACTGCGTGAACAAGGACGACCTCTGCGAGCGGATCCCCCACCCGATGGCCTACTACGAGCAGCGGATCGACGACGCCGACGACGAGGAGTTAGAGGACTGGCGGGAGAACGACGACGGGAGCGACGGCAGCGCCGCGAGCGGCGACTGACGGCGTTCGCTCGCGCGGAGGAAGTGGTACTGTACGGTCGGGTCTCGAGCAGTATCGGCCGGGACGAACCGAAAACGGTGACCGAATACCGCCTCAGAACGTTCCGTTCGTTTCCGTCTCGTCGGCCGTCGCGTCGAGGTCCTCCTCGTCTTTCAGGGTGTAGGCCAGCCCGATACCGACTGCCGTCACCAGGAGGATAAAGCCAGTAATAGCCACAACGAGCAGCTGTGCCCCTTCGGAGGAGAGACTCCCGTTGTCGGCAGTGTAGGAAGAGCCGATGGCGATCATCGTCGCAAGCAATAGGAGGACCGCACCGACCGCCGAAACGATTTCGATGAGCTGTTCGCGATCGAGCATTGTCGGATCGGTTTCGTCGGCCCGGTGAAAAGCGCTTCGAAGGGGGCCTCGGCGGTGGTCGGACGGGAGCCGTCTCGCTTGCTCCTTTAAACGCCGACCTTGCGAGTTCAGGCGAGTTCGTTATCCCCATCGGCCCCCTAGCGCGCTCGAATCGCCAGCCGACCACCGAGTTCACCCCTTGACGCATCCATGAAAACAACAGCGTCACCGAAAGCGCCGCTGCCAGTACCGTCCGCGGATCACCTCACCGAGCGATCCCGCCGCGCCCGCACCGAACCGATGTCGGTGCTGGCGCTGGGCGACGGCCTCTACGAGGTCGAGTCCGCGAGCGACCACACCTATCTCGTCGATCTCGAGGCCGGCAGGTGTACCTGCCCGGATCACGTCTTCCGCGAGGCCCGCTGTAAGCACGTTCGCCGGGTCGCGATCGAGATCACGGAGGGACGGACCCCGCCGCCGGGCGAGATCGCCGTCGCGTGTCACGACTGTGGCGAGACGTGTTTCGTCGCGGACGACGACCCCGCGCCGTGTTACTGCGACGACCACGCGATCTCGCCGGGCGACACCGTCGTCGATCGCGAGACCGGCGACCGACTCACCGTCGTCGACGTCTCCGAGCTGCGGGCCGACGCCGTCGAGATCGGGGCGGCCGACTGTACCGTCGCCGAGTACGGGTCCAACGAGGACTACGATTCCGACGTCCCGGTCGTCGGCGCGGTCTACCCCCACGCAACCGTCGCCGCGAACGGTGTCGTCCCCTCGTCGCTGACGGTCTACGTCTTCCCGCGGACCCGCCTCGAGCGAGCGACACCGAGGGCGAGCGACTGAGATCGCCATTCCCTCCAGTCGGGGGACAACGGCTTGCAACGCGCGTGTCGTTGCTATCGTCCCGTTTCTTGTGACCCGGTATCGAATGACAACCTATGGGAACCGGTATCGAGTACGGCGAGTTCGACGAGGGACGGCACGTGAACTACTGGGAACTCGACCGCACGCTCCAGCGGGAACTACGGCGGGTGTACGACGCCGACGAGTTCGAGTGGGCCGAGCCCCGACTCGCCGAGTTCGGCGAGCTGATCGGGCACACCGTCGCCGACAACGCCGATTACGTCGACGACCACGGGCCGGAACTAGAGACCTACGACAAGTACGGCGACGTACACAACGCCGTCCGGTATCCGGCCGAACAGCTCGATAACGACGAACTGGCCTACGGGGCGGGCATCGTGGCCGACGCCTTCGAGGCCCCGCCGGACCGCGACGAGCCGATGCCGATCAGTCACTTCCTCGGGATGTTGCAGTTGCTGTGTTACGCCGACGCCGGGTTCGGCTGTCCCGTCGCGATGACTGCCGGGTCGGCGCTGGTCCTCGAGCGCTTCGACGACGGCAACCTCGAGCCGTACTACCGGGCGCTGACCAGCCGCGACTACGACGACCTGATCGAGGGCGCGATGTTCCTCACGGAAGAGCAAGGCGGCAGCGACGTGGGAGCCAACGAGACGACGGCGCGGTACGACGACGAGGCAGACTGCTGGCGGCTCACCGGGGAGAAGTGGTTCTGCTCGAACATCGACGCCGAGGGGACGCTCGCGCTCGCACGGACCGAGGACGCCCCCTCGGGGACCGACGGCCTCTCGATGTTTCTCGTGCCCCACGGCGATCCCGACGAGGGGGTCCTGACGAAGGGTGATCGCCGCGAATTCGAGGGGCCGCCGCCGGGCGACGCGCTCAACGACCAGCTGTACCGCCGCCTGAAGAACAAACTCGGAACCACCGCCGTTCCGACCGGCGAGGTCGAGTTCGACGAGACGAAGGCCGCCCTCGTCGGCGAGGAGGAAGCCGGCTTCAGACAGATGACCGAGATGCTGAACCTCGAGCGGCTCGCGAACGCCGCGGCCTCCTGCGGACTGATGGGGCGGGCCCTGCTCGAGAGCAAGGTGCAGGCGGCCACCCGCGAGGCCTTCGGGACGACGATCGACGAGTTCCCGCTGATGCGCGAGGACCTCGTCGACATGACCGTCGACTACGAGGCCGCGACAGCGTACGTCCACGAGGTCGGGCGGCTGTTCTCGGCGCGCGAACGGGCGCGACGCAACGACGCGGCGACCGAGGACGAGGACGCCTACCGGCTGCTGCGACTGCTGATCCCGATCGCCAAGCTCCGCACGGGTCGGATGGCCGTCGACACCGCCTCCTACGCCATGGAGATCCAGGGCGGGAACGGCTACATCGACGACTTCGTGACCAACCGCCTGCTCCGGGACGCGCAGGTGCTGCCGATCTGGGAGGGGACCGAGAACGTTCTCTCGCTCGACGTCGTCCGCGCCCTCGAGCGCGAGGAGGCCCACGAGCCGTTCACGGAGACGGTCGAGCGGCGACTCGAGGCCGTCACCCATCCCGCGCTCGCCGACGCGGCCGAGACGGTCGCCGCGGAGTACGAGGACCTGACCGGCGCGCTACTGACGCTGGCCGGCGAGGATTCGGAGTACGCCCAACTGTCGGCCAAGCGGCTGGCACACTACCTCTTCGAGGTGTTCACGGCCGCGCTGTTGCTCGAAGAGGCACAGGCCGACCTCGAGGACGGCGACGGACGGACGGCGATGGTCGCACGGCGGTTCGTCACGAACGAACTCGAAGCCGAGGAGACGCGGGGGATCACCGACGGCGACCGGTTCGTCCTCGAGGCGTTCGAGCCGATCGTCCACCACGCGCCGGTCGATCCCGAGGCGGTCGCGGAGGCGGTGCCGGCAGACGACTGAGATAGGCTACTCGAGGGCGTCGGCGGCCTCGTCGACATCCATCACGCCCTGCTTGACGGCGTTGAGGACGCGCCGCAGGTCCTCGTCGGTGTCGTCGTCGCCCCCGTCGGCGGCCTCCTCGAGGGTGACCTTCTCGGACTGCCCAGTGAATTCGGGGAAGTCCGTGCCCTCCGCCAGCGCCGTTTCCTTCTTGACGCGGTAGTTGCCCCCGTCGGTGACGTAGAGGTCGCCGGGGTGGAAGAAGTACCAGTCCTCGCGGTCGAAGCGGACGCCGATCCGGGGTTTCGCGCCGAAATTCCGCGCGAAGAAGGTCAGCGCCTCGACCTCCTCGCCGGTGAGATAGATCGGGTCGCCGGAACTCGATTTGGCCTCGATCGCGTAGAAGCGCTCGCCGTCGCCGGCCAGCACGTCGGGGAGTTCCCGCTCGGTCGCGGAGCCGCTGGCGGGCGCTCGCATCACCGCGAAGCCGGCCTCGTCGAGTTCGTTGACGAGTTCCCGCTCGCGGCGGTCGCCCTTCGCCTGAGACATGGACGATTCTCTTCCGCGGGCGGTAATAAAGGACCGGACGGCGGCGGATGGCGCAGTGAAAGTGGTCGCCGATGCAGCAGGCGTTACAGCGGGATTGCCGTGACGACCGCGAGGATCGCCTCGCCGGCCGGCGCCGCCTCCTCGAGGTCGTACTCGAGGGCGAAATACAGCAGGCCGAACTGGAGGGCATTAAAGGCCGCATGAGCGGCGATCGGGACTAGCAGGTTGTCGGTCTTCGCGTAGAGGTAGCCGAAGACGGCGGCACCGCCCATGACGACCACGACCGGGACCATGGTCGCGAGCAGCGACGGCGAACTGACCGCGTAGACGGGAAAGTGGATCAGCCCGAAGACGAGACTGGCGATGGCGACGGCCTGCAGTCGGGAGAAGGCGTCGTAGAGGCGTTTCTGGACGATGTTCCGGTAGAGGAACTCCTCGGCCGGCGCGTTGAAGAAGAAGACGATCGCGATCATGACGAGGACCATCGTCTGGTCGTCGCCGATGAAGCTCGTGACCTGGTTCTCCGAGGCCGGCAGCGAGAGCAGTTGAATGGTCACGCTGATCAGGACGTAAAACGCGACGCTGGCGACGATACCGAGCAGGACGTACGCCCAGCCGCGCCGCGTCGGGGGCCGGACGTCGACGTACGACCAGCCCCGGTCAGTGACGACGAGATAGACGGCCCCGACCAGCACGAACCCCGCGAAGTTGAGGACGAAAAAGAGCGTCCGGCTGGCGATCGACGTCTCGGTCGGTGCCGTGGCCAGCCGGACATCGAGCAGGAGTGCGGGCAGCGTCGTGAACTGCGTCGCGAGCAGGCCGACGATCGCGAGCCCGGCGGCGACGAGCGTCGAGCGGAGCGGCCCGTCGGTCCGGCGGCGCGTTGATGTTGCCATGACCGATCGTACGGCCACCGGACCCTTGGGCGTTTCACTCCCGGCCATAGAGACGGTCGCTCGAGCCGACTCGAGCGAGGACGACATGATGCCGGAGACGGCACGGTCGCTCAGCTCGGGGCGGCCGGGATCTGATCCTCGAACAGCTGTGCCAGCAGTCGGCCCTGTGCGAGCCGCAGGTGACGGTTGACCGTCGGCTGCGTTACCGCGAGCATCTCGGCGATCTCCTCGCCGGTACTCTCGCGGGGCCACTCGAAGAAGCCGGCGAAGTAGGCGGTCCGGAGGACCTCGAGCTGGCGGTCGGTCAGGGCGTCGAACAGCGACGTCACGAGTTCGCTGCGCGTCCCCATCGACCGCTCGACGTGGCGACGCGCCCGCAACTCGACGCCACCGTGTCCCTCCCCGAGCGTCTCGACGAACTCGCGGACGTCGGTCCCGGTCGGGACGTCGACGACGACCTCGAGCCCCTCGCCGTCGGCCCGTATCGAGCGCGGACTGCCGCCGTGACGGACCAGCCGGGCGGCCAGTGGGTCGCCGGAGACGGTCGCCTCGAACCGACACGTCCCGTCGGCTTCGCTGATCAGCCGGGAGTCGGTGACCGACACCAGCTCCGCGAGCGCCGATCGAACGTCGTCGGGCGCAACGCCGTCGGTCTCGACGAACAGCAGCGTCTCGTCGCTCGAGTGTGACCCCATGCCCGCGTACTCGACGTCGGCCCCTGTCTTCGCCGCGAGCCGCGAGAGGGGGTCCTCGTCGCCGTCGATCCGGAGCGTGAGTTCGAGCAACCGTTCGGCGTGGAGCGCCTCCCGGGTTTTCATCGCGGTGATCGAGTTGGCGATCCCTTCACCCAGTTCCGTCAGGACCGTCCGCTCGAGGTCGCCGAAGGCGTCGGGTTCGTCGGCGTAGATCGTCAGGACGCCGTAGGAGTACTCCGCGTGGGACAGCGGGACGCTGATGACCGACTGGAACCCCCGGTCGACCGCCCGACGCCGCCAGGGATCGCCCTGCAGCCCCTCGACGACGTTGGAGACGACCGTCGGCGTCCCGTCGATGGCGGTTCGGACGGCCGGCTCGGCGGCGTCGTCCGCGAGCGAGACGTCGTCGAGATACGCCTCCCCGTCGCCGGCCCAGGCACGGGGCTCGAGACGGGTCCCGCTCGGGTCGCGGTCGCCGATCCAGGCGAACGCGACCGAGTCGGCCTCCAGTAGTCGCTCGGGAACGGTCCGCTCGATCTCCCCGCGGCTCTCGGCCCCGATGAGGACCTGATCGATCCGCCTGATCAGTTCCGTCGTCTCGATCTGTCTGTTGAGCCGCTCGTTTCGGGCCTCGAGTTGTGCCTCCCGCTCGCGGAGGCTGGCCTCGCTCTCGAGGCGGTCGAACGCGGCCTCGGTCGTCGCGACGAGCGTCTCGATCAGCCGCCTCGCCTCGGCGTCGATCGGCTCCGCGTCGGTCGCGACCGTGAAGACGCCGTAGTCGCCGATCGGGACGATGACCCCGCTCTCGACGGCCGGACCGAAGACCTGCGACCGATCGACCGACGACGGATCGTCGACGACGGTCCCCGTCCCGGTCACGTAGGTACTCCAGAGGGCGGACTCGCCGTCGCCGATGGCGACCGACGGAGCCCCGTTACAGAGGCGGTCGAACGCCTCGGTCGAGGCGGCGGGGACGAGTCGATTGACCGCCGGATCGAGCCGGTACACGGCCGCGCCCGACGCCTCGAGGATGTCCGCAGCGGTCTCGACGACCAGCGCCGACACCTCCGCTTCGGTGTCGGTGCCGAGCAGGTCCCTGGCCGCGTCGTGTAGCGACTCGAGGGTCAGTTCGCGCTCCTTGCGGTCGGTGATGTCCTGAATCGTCCCGCGGACGCCGACGATGCCGGCGTCATCGGCACCGTCCGCACGGATCGGCTCGCCGGTCGAACGGACCCACCGTTTGTCCCCCGTCATGGTCCGCATTCGGTGTTCGATGTCGTATCCCTCGCCCGCTTCGATCGTGCGATCGACGATCTCGAGGACGCGTTCCCGGTCCTCGGGATGGGGGAACGAGGTCGCCAGCTCCGAGTCGACCGTCGCGTCCAGCGGGAGGTCGTAGAGACGATGCAAGCCGTCGGTAAAGGTCACGTCCCGCGTCTCGCCGCTGAGGTCGAGTTCCCAGCCGCCGATGCCGGCGAGGCGCTCGGCCTGTTTGAGGAGTTCGGTCGTCCGCTCCAAGTCGCGTTCGCGCTCCTTGCGCGCCGTGATGTCGCGGACGACCCCCGCGGACCCCACGAACTCGCCGTCGTCGCTTGGCAACAACGCGATGTGGTTTTCGACGTCGATCACCTCGTCGTCGGCGGTCTCGAGGACGATCTCGACCGTCTGGGAGGGAACGTCCGACCGAAGGAGTTCGCGGATCCGGTCCTGTGCCCGCTCGACGTCCGCCGACGGGATCACTGTCGCCGCGCGTTTGCCGATCAGTTCCTCGGGCTCGTAGCCGAGGATCGGCTTGGCAGCGTCGTTCAAATAGGTGAATCGTCCCTCTTCGTCGAGCGTGTAGACCAGTTCGTCCAGCGCCTGCACGATCGCCTCGAACCGCTCTAGGTCGCGTTCCCGTTCCTTGCGATCGGTGATATCGCGAAGGACCCCCGCGGTCCCGGCGAACTCGCCGTCGTCGCTGGGCAACAGCGCCATGTGATTTTCGACGTCGATCACGTCGCCATCGGCGGTCTCGAGGTCCATCTCGAAGGTTCGAGTGGGCTCGCCGGCACTGCGGAGGTCACGGATCCGGTCCCGGGCCGTCTCGAGGTCGTCGTCGTCCATCATCGTCGAGACGTGGTCGCCGATCAGGTCGTCGGGCTCGTAGCCGGTGATCCCCTCGAGGGCGTCGTTCAGGTAGGTAAACTCCCCGTCCGCGTCGATCGTGTAGACGAGTTCGTCCAGCGCCTGGAGGACCGTCTCGGCGCGCTCGAGATA
>AOIR01000033.1 GCA_000337115.1 Natrinema thermotolerans DSM 11552 | reverse complement strand
CCGCCGATCGCCGTCGGCCGTCCACATGCGAAGCTCTATGTCGTAGGGCTCCCCGTCGGTGATCGCACGCTCGACCGCCTCGCGAATGCGGGGACGGTCCTCGGGGTGGTAGAACTCGAACGCACTCTCGAGGTCGATCGGTTCGTCCGGTGAAACGCCGAGAATGCGGCGGATCTCGGCGGTCCACTGGAGGTCGTACGACTCCGTGGAGACGTCCAGTTCCCACGCGCCGACGTCGGCCAGCCGCTGGGACTGCTCGAGCAGGGACGTCGTCCGTTCGAGGCGGCGCTCGCGTTCCTTGCGGTCGCTGATGTCGCGGCCGATCCCGACCTCGACCGGGTTCCCGTTCGGATCCTCGAGTACCGACGCGATGAACTCGTAGGGGATCCGCTCCCCCGATTTCGTCCGGAGTTCGGCCTCGACGAGGGTCTCGCCGGTCTCGAACGCCTCCTGCATCGACTCCCGGATCGCCCCCTCGTTCTCGGCGTCGAAGAAGTCGAGGGCGTTCATCTCCGCGATCTCCGCGTCCGAATAGCCCGTCACGTCGACCAGCGTCTCGTTCCACCGCCTGAGGTCGCCGTCTTCCTCGAGCAGGTAGACAACGTCGTCGACGGCATCTAACATGTCGTCGGTAAACGCCTGTGTCCGCTCGAGGCGGCGCTCCCGTTCTTCGATGGCCGCGACGTACTCGCGGCGTTCGAACGCCCCGCTGACCCACCGGGCGAGCAGATCGACGAACGACCGTTCCGCCGGCGAGAACGGCCGGTCCCGCGGATCGTCGCTCACGAAACAGACCGTGCCGTAGAGGTCCCCGTCGACGCGTATCTTCCCGCCGATGTAACAGCCGACGACGGATTCGACGGCCGCACCCACGTCGACGTCGGCCGCCGGCGTCTCCGAGATCCCGACCACGTCGTCCGACGTAACGGTGTTCCGGCAATGGGTCTCCGAAAGGTCCAGTACCGCTCCCTCGAGGTCGGCCTCGGCTCCGACGGCCGCCTCGATCTCGTACCGGTCGGCCGGTTCGTCGACGTGCGAGACGAGTCCCGTCTCGAGACCGAGCCGCTCACAGCCCAACTCGAGCAGCCGGCGGATCTTCGTCTCGGTCCCCAGCCCCGATTCGGACGTGATCCGGGCGATTTCCCGCCGGTAGCGCTCGCTCTCGGCCCGTTGCCGTTCGCGGTCCCGGACCGCCGTCGCCAGGTCGTCGACGGCCGCGGAGAGCCGGCCGATCTCGTCGTCTCGGTCGCGCCCGCACTCGGCCAGATCCGGCTCGGCCGGGAGGGAGCCGTCGTCGGCGGTCGGATCGGCGTCCTCGAGCCGCGAGACGAACCCCCGGAGTTCGTCCGTGAGTCGTTCGATATCGGTCGGACGGTCGGCGTCCCGACGGGCGGCGAGCCCGAAGACGACGAGTCCGGGAATCTGCTCGGCCGGGAGCGAGACGGCGGGCATCGTCCCGAGGACGAGCGCGACGAGAACGGCGATCGTCCCAACGACCGTGAGCCGTCCCCGCCGTCCCGCGAGCGCCTCGAGAGGAGCCACGGCAGCGATCATACGTTCCCTACGAAACCACACACAATGATACGAGCGGTTACTTTCACTCCCTGTGTGTCGTCCAAATAGTACCGTCACGGACTCCGATCGGTCGGCGGCTCGAGCGGCGGTTCCGGGGACGGCGCGACGATATCCACCCAGTCGGTCTGCCCCGACCGTCCCATCGTCGGGACGACGCTATACACATAGTGTCGGGGTCGCGAGGAGATTACGTGTATAACGGCCAGCCCGATACCACCGGGACGCATTGGTGAGTCTACAATGACCGGCGCTACTCTCGACTACCACACTGACTCCGTCAGTCTGCAAGTAATCGACGCGCTTGCGGACGCGACGAACACCGACGCCAGCGACCTCGAGCCGCTGTACGACGTGGTCGATCCCGAGGCGCTCGACCAGCTCTTCCAGTCGGGTTCGGGGGCAGCCGTCCGCGTCGAGTTCGAGTATCACGGCATGCCCGTCGAAGTCCGAGGCGACGGCACCGTCACGGTCAACGGGACGGTCCATGGGAGTAGATAGGTCGGGACGGTTCGACCACACCGAAACCGACCGCCGATCACGACCCGACGCCGGTGATCGACGATGCTGAGTCCGCTCACCGACGCAGCCGATGACGGAATTCGAGTACGACCGACCGAGCTGCAACTCTGTGTCGTCGGCGACGACCTCCGTGAGGCGGTCGCCACTGCCTGCGGCGAGCGCGATGACTACGCCCTCGAGACGGTGCCGTCGCTTTCGGCCGCGTTGGAAGAGAGCGACGACGCCGACTGTCTCGTCGTTCCGGCGACGGCGCTCGGTGGCGACGAACGGACGACCGAGGATGCCGACTGCCACGGGGGAGACGGAACGGTCGCGTTCGACGAACCGATGATCGTCGTCACCGATGGCTCCGATACCGTCACGGCCCCCCGTCACGAGCGGCGGCTGACCGACGTCCTCGAGCGGGACACCCTCGAGCGGCTGCCGGCACGGGCGTGGGACCTCGTCGAGCGGCGGCGGCTGGCCGCGCTGTCGCGGCGCTCGCTGGCGAGCGTCGAGTTCGTCGGAGAATCGATCGCGATCGTCACTCCCGACGACGAGATCCAGTTCGCGAGCCGCTCGCTCGCGGTGCGGTTCGGCTACGACCTCGAGACGCTCTCGGAGACCGACTGGCGGGCGCTGTTTCCCGACACGACCGTCGACCGACTCGAGTCGACGGCGATCCCGACGGTCGCCGACGGCTGGCGGTGGACCGGCGGCTGTACGGCGATGCGGCGGGACGGAGAGACGTTCCCCGTCCAGTTGCGACTGGGCGGGCTCGCGGACGGGAGTCTGGTGTTCGTGGTCGAGAGTGGCGACGACGGACCGGAGCGCTGACCGCTATGTCCCGTGGTCCCAGCTGTCCATATACTCGTGTTGGGTGTCGGTCAGCGAGTCGAAGTCGACGCCCTCGGCCTCGAGTTTGATCTCGGCGATCTCCTTGTCGAGTTCGTCGGGGACATCGTGGACCCCAGCGTCGTATGCGTCACCGTTTTCGAGCATTTCTCGGACACAGACGGCCTGAATCCCGAACGACTGGTCCATGACCTCGACGGGGTGGCCCAGCGAGACGGGCGCGGCGAGGTTCACGAGTCGTCCTTCGGCGATGACGTTCAGTTTGCGGCCGTCGTCCATCTCGTAGGCCTCGACGCCGTCGCGGGCCTCGTAGCGCTCGACCGCGAGATCGTCCAAGGCCTCGAGGTCGATTTCGATGTCGAAGTGGCCCGCGTTCGCGAGCAAGACGCCGTCCTGCATCTTCTCGAAGTGGTCCTCGACGATGACGTCGCGGTTGCCCGTCGTCGTCAGGAAGACATCGCCGACTTCGGCCGCTTCGGCCATCGGCATGACCTCGTAGCCCTCCATGTGGGCCTCGAGCGCGCGCCGGGGCTCGACCTCGGTGACGATGACGTTGGCGTTCTGGCCGGCGGCCTTCTGGGCGACGCCTTTCCCGCAGTAGCCGTAGCCGGCGACGACGACGTTCTTGCCGGCCCACGAGAGGTTCGTGGTCATGGCGATGGAGGCCAGCGAGGACTCGCCGGTACCGTGGACGTTGTCGAAGAGCCGCTTCATCGGCGTGTCGTTGACGGCGAAGACGGGGTACTCCAGGGCCCCGTCGTCGTCCATCGCGCGCAGGCGGTGGACGCCGGTGGTGGTCTCCTCCGCGCCGCCGACGATGCCGTCGATCAGTTCGGGGTAGTCCTCGTGGATCGCGGCCACGAGGTCCATCCCGTCGTCGACCGTGATCGTCGGCTCGTGGGCGATGACGGCCTCGATCGCGGCGTAATACTCGTCGTCGTCGACGCCGCGTTTGGCGTAGCTGGTGATGTTCTCGTGGGTGTCGAGCGCCGCCGAGACGTCGTCGTGGGTCGAGAGCGGATTACAGCCCGTGACGGCGACCTCCGCGCCGCCCTCCGCGAGCGTCTCGACGAGGATCGCCGTCTTGGCCTCGACGTGCATCGCCATCCCGATGCGCTCGCCCGCGAAGGGCTGGTCGGCGACGAACTCCTCGCGGACGGACTCGCAGATCGGCATGTGTTGGGCGGCCCAGTCCATCTTCCGACGGCCCTCCTCGCGAGCGGACTCGAGGTCGTCGAGTTGCTCGCTGATCGGGGGATACTCGGTGTCGGTCATGGCTCGACAGAGTGGGACCGTGGCCAAAACGCTACCGAACCCGGTTCGGCTCCGAACGGTTTCCGGGACTCGAGGCGGCCGCGTACCGACTCGGCGACTGTGAAAAAGGCGTAACGAAAGTGGTGGGTGGATCGGCCGCACTACGTGCCCGCACGATCGCGGCGATCCGGAGACGGCCGCGACCGGGGCCCGACGCCGGCGACGCCGACCCGCTCGATCGTCGTCCGACGTCAGGTATCGGTTTCGAGGGCGCTACTGTTCGCTGTCAGCGGTCTCGTCGTCCGTCTCGTCCGAATCGTCGTCCGTCTCGTCCGAATCGTCGCCGCCGTCAGCCGGTGGACCGGCGTGTTCCGGCGTACCTTGTTCGTCGTCATCGTCGTTGACCTGCTCGTCGTCGCCTTCGTCCTCGTCGTCGCCGTCAGCCGGCGGGCCGGCGTGTTCCGGCGGACCGCGTTTGTCGTCATCGTCTTCATCCTCGTCGTCCTCGTCGTCGTCATCCGCGTCCGGCGGGCCGGCGTGGCTCGGCGGACCGGCGTGGCTCGGCGCGTTGCCGGGGTTGTTGGCGACGACGAAGTTCGCGACGGCGATACCGGTCGACTCGTTGGACTCGTTTTGCTGGGTCTCAACGAAATCGGAGACGAGCGAACCGAAGCTCGTCTCGTTGGCCGACTCGTTGTCGGTCTCGTTCCCATCCACGGTCTCGTTGCCGTCCAGCGTCTCGTTGCCGTCCAGCGTCTCGTTGCTCGCTGCGGTCAGCGTCGCGGTGGTCGAGGCCGTCCGATTGTCGGCCGTCGCGGTCACCGAGACGGNATGTGTATAAGAGACAGGGTCGAGGCCGTCCGATTGTCGGCCGTCGCGGTCACCGAGACGGTGACGTTTTCGACGGGGTCGGGAAGTTCGACCGTCCCGTCGTTGTCCGTCGTGTACGTCCCGGTCCCCTCGTAGGTCGCGTTCTCGTCAGTTGTCGATACCTCGACGGTCGCGTTCGCGACCGCAGTGTCGTTTGCCGTGACGCCGACGACGACGTCCTCGCCGTCGTCGACGGACACGTCGAGGTCACCGTCGACGGTGGCCGCGGCCGCGCCCGCCGAGGCGAACACGGACGTGACCATAACGGCGACCAGCGTCATCGTGAGCAGTTTGTTCTTCATCCGCTCCTGACTTTCCCGGTTTATTAGATAAACCCCGCCGGCAGTTCTCGGCGTTTGCTTCGTGTTAAAACGGATCCAAACGAGGTTTAAGCGTTTATGGAGCGTTTTGAGCGTTTATCTCGAGTGGGTCGGTGGGGTGTCTCACTGGTTCACTCGCTGGCGCGAGCCACCAACGACTCGGCGGACTCGAGCGCTCGCTCCCGAACCGCCGCCTCGTCGAGGGTCAGGACCTCGTGGTCGCGCATGAGTACCCGGCCGTCACAGACGGTGTGGCGCACGTCGGCCGCTGCGGCCGCGTACGCGAGGTGGCTCACGAGGTCGTGACGCGGCGTCAGATGTGGCGTCTCGAGGTCGATCACCGCGAGGTCGGCCGGCGCACCCGCCTCGAGCCGGCCCGACTCGAGGCCGATCGCGTCGGCGCTCCCTCGAGTCATCATCTCGACGACCGCCTCGGCGGGCACCGCGCTCGCGTCGTCGGCGGCGAGTTTGCCCAGCATGGCCGCGTCGCGTGCCTCGTCGAGCATCGAGAGGTCGTTGTTCGAGGCCGCGCCGTCGGTGCCGAGCCCGACGGTGACGCCGGCCTCGCGCAGCCGCTGGACGGGTGCCATCCCGCTGGCCAGTTTCATGTTCGAGGCCGGACAGTGGATCACGCCGGTCCCGGCCTCGGCCAGCAGTTCGATCTCACGCTCGTCGACGTGGACGCCGTGGGCGATGAAGTCCTCGGACTCGAGCATGCCCCGGTCCGCGGCGTACTCGAGGGGGCGCTCGCCGTGTTCGTCGACGATCGGCGCGACCTCGTCTTCGGTCTCGTTGGCGTGGTAGTGGATCGGAACGTCGAGGTCGCGGGCCTGTGGTACGAACTCCGACAGGTACTCGCCGTCGACGGTCGTCAGCGAGTGGGGCATAAAGGCCGACGAGATCCGGCCGTCGGCCAGTCCGTCGATCTCCTCGGCGACTGCAAGGCCCTCGCGGGCGTCCTCGCGGGCCGCCTCGTCGTCCTTGCCCACCGAGATCACGCCGTGGCCGAGTCGGGCCCGCAGGCCGGCGTCGGCGACCGTCTCGGCGATCGTCGGTACGAAGAAGTACATGTCCGCGAAGGCGGTGACGCCGGATTTGATCATCTCGAGAACGCCGAGTTCGGTCCCCGCGCGGACGGTCTCGGCGTTCAGTTCGGCCTCGGCCGGCCAGATGTCCTCTTGGAGCCAGGCATCCAGCGGTTTGTCGTCGGCATACCCACGAAGCAGCGTCATCGCGACGTGGCAGTGGCCGTTGACGAACCCGGGGGTGACCAGCGATCCCGTCGCGTCGAGGGTCTCGTCGGCCGCGCCGCCGAGGTCGGGACCGACCTCGAGAACCTCGCCGGCATCCCCATCGATCAGTACGTCCGCGGTCGTCACCGTCAGATCGGGTCGGAGGACCCGCCCGCCGGTGATCGCAAGCGTCGTCATTGCTCGAGGGTTCTCGCCGGGTGGCCTTATACTGTCGATCTGGCGTACCGAGTTCGGTTTCGGCGAGGATCGACGGCTCGAGCCCGACCGGACCAGTCGGCGGGTTTAACAGTTCGGTGACGGAACATCCGGTATGGACGACCCACCCCGACGGAACGGAGTCAGCGCGTTCGTCGCCAGCTACCCGCCGAGAGCGGCACTGGCCGACGCCTGGGACGAACACAGTCGGTTCGTCGGCTTCGCGGCCGGCCTGTTCGCTATCGGCGTCGTCGTCGGCGTCCTCCTGCTGGCGGCCGGCCACAACCTCCTCGAGATCATCGCCGACCTGCTCGGCGAGGGTCTCTTCCCCGAGGAGATCGCCGACTTCTCCGGGCTCGAACTGGCGCGGTTCCTGCTCGTGAACAACAGTCGGGCGTTCCTGCTCTCGATCGTCGGCGCGCTGTCGCTCGGTCTCCTGACCGCGTGGGCGATGGTGTTCAACGGGATCATCGTCGGCAACGTCGGTGCCGCCATCGCCGCCGACGTGGGGCCGGGCTTCATCCTCGTCGGCCTGCTCCCCCACGGGATCTTCGAACTGCCCGCGCTGTTTATCGCCGCCGGCGTCGGCTTCCGGCTGCTGTACCGGGTCGGACAACGGCTCCGGGGCAGCCGCGACGCGATCCTCACGAAGCGGTACCTCTACCGGACCGGCCTCCTCGTCCTCGCCGGCTGGCTCCTGCTGGTCGTCGCCGCGTTCGTCGAGGCATTCGTCACGCCCGCCCTGCTCGAGGCGCTGTTCGCCGATCGACTCGCGGGGACGGGGACACCGTAGGACGCGACGGTTTCGGCCAGTTCAGCCGGGATAAACGGTCCTGAACGGAGCCAATCGTCGCGCCCCTTTTTACCGAATCACTGACTGTCAGTGGCTATGGACAGACGCACGATCCAACTGGTAGTCGTCGCGGCCCTCGTGGCCGTCGCCGGCTGTGCCGGCGGCATGGGCGGACAACCGGCGACCGACTCGGCGGGCGACGATCCCTCGAGCGTGGACGACTCGAGCGACGGCGGCATGGGGACGGCCGCCTTCTACGTCAGCGACGAACCGAACGTGATCGACGACTTCGAACACCTCAACGTGACGATCACGAAGGTCGGCTTCAAGAAGGCCGGCGGGTCGTCCGACGCGGACGACGGAAACGAGAGCGGTGACGAAACGGACGACGGGAACGAGACGGACGACGAAACTGGCGGTGAAGAAAGCGAAAGCGACGACGACGGCGCGGCCAACGAGACTGACGCCGACTGGGAGGAGCAGACGGAAGACGACGGGGACGGAGAGGACGACGAGAAAGACGGCGACGAAAAAGAGGAGGAAGGCGACAGCGAGAAAGACGGTGACCAAAAAGAGGAGGAGGGCGATGGTGACGAAAAAGACGGCGGCGACGACTGGGTCGAGTACGACGTCGACGAGCGGACGGTCGATCTCACCGAACTGAAGGGTGCGAACGCGTCCATGATCGACGAGTTCGAACTCCCCGCCGGCGACTACGAGAAGGTCTTCATCTACGTCAGCGACACCGAGGGCGTCCTGACAGACGGGAGTACGACACGAGTGAAACTCCCGAGCAGCAAGCTCCAGCTGAACAAGAAATTCACCATCGGAAACAACGAATCGGTCGACTTCGTCTACGACATCGCGCCCCACAAAGCGGGCGGGAGCGGGAAGTACATCCTCAAGCCGGTGATCAGCCAGAGCGGCACCGGCGACGACGTCGAGATCCGTGATATCGACAAGGACGACAAGAAAGAAGACGAGGAGAAACGCGGCAACGGCGGTGGAAACGGCGGGAACGGAAACGGTGCGCCCGAAGCGAACGCCGACGACTGATCGGTCGACCGCACCGTACTGACTCCTCGAGCGCGTACGTTCGACGCGACGCGGTGGACTCTTCTAAACCGGATCGACGGCCGCTCGAGCGCCGATCAGCGCCGGAGTCGGCCGAGCAGTTCGTAGTCCCGGTCCGGCGTGTACCGGCGGAACAGCAGGCTGTTCGAGAGGACCGACACCGACGACAGCGCCATCGCGCCGGCCGCGAGGACGGGCTGGAGCAGTCCGAGCGAGGCGAGCGGGATCATCGCGGTGTTGTACCCCAGCGCCCAGACGAGGTTTTGCTTGATCTTCGCCAGCGTGGCCTCGGAGATCCGGATCGCCTTCACCACGTCGAGCGGGTCGTCGCGCATCAGGGTCACATCGGCGGCCTCGATGGCCACGTCCGTCCCGGAGCCGATGGCACAGCCGACGTGGGCGACCGCCAGCGCGGGCGCGTCGTTGACCCCGTCGCCGACCATCATCGCCTTGCGACCCGTCGACTGGATGTCCTCGAGGGCGTCGGCCTTGTCCTCGGGGAGGACCCCCGCGCGGACGTTGTCGGGGTCGATCCCCACGCGCTCGGCGACGGCGCGGGCCGTCCGCTCGTTGTCGCCGGTGATCAGCATGACGTCGAGGCCGCGCTCGCGCAGGGCCGCGACCGCGTCCGCGGAACTGTCCTTGACGGTGTCGGCGTCCGCGACCACGCCCGCGACCGCGCCGTCGACCGCGACCAGCATCGCCGTCTTGCCCTCGCGCTCTAACCGCTCCATCTCGTCGGCAGCCGGCGCGGGATCGACGCCCGCGCCCTCGAGCAGCCGCCGGTTGCCGACCAGCACCTCGCGGCCCTCGACGGTCGTCCGGACGCCCTGTCCGGGGACGTTCTCGAACTCCTCGGGGTCGGCTAGCTCGAGGCCCCGCTCTTCAGCGCCCTCGACGATGGCCTGCGCGAGCGGGTGTTCGCTGTTGCGCTCGGCGCTGGCGGCCAGACGGAGGACGGCGTCCTCGTCGAGCGAGTCGCGGGTCACTACCGCCCCGCCGTCGGCCGCCGTCTCGCCGCCGTCCGCTGCAGTCGCCTCACCCTCGAGTGCGACCACGTCGGTCAGCGTCATCTCGCCGGTGGTCAGCGTCCCGGTCTTGTCGAAGACGACGGTATCGATGTCTCGCGCGCGCTCCAGGATGTCACCACCCTTGAACAGGACGCCGTTTTGGGCACCCAACGTGGAGCCGACCATCGTCGCGGCGGGGGTCGCCAGCCCGAGCGCGCAGGGACAGGCGATCAACACGGAAGAGGCGAAGACGACGATCGCGAACTCGAACGTCGAGAGGGCTGCGGGGCCGCCGCCGACCAGGCCCAGCACCGGCACGGCGTCGACGACGCCGGCCAGCGCCTCGGGAAAGAGGAACCAGACCAGGCCCCAAAACATCGCGTTGAGGATGACCGCGGGGACGAAGTACGCCGAGATCCGGTCCGCGAGGTTCTGAATCTCCGGCTGCCGGGATTGGGCCTCCTTGACCGTCTGGACGATCCCCTGGAGGGCCGTGTCCGAGCCGACCTTGGTCGCCTCGACGACTAACACGCCGTTCTCGTTGATCGTCGAGCCGATTACCTCGTCGCCCTCGCCCTTTTCGACCGGGACGGACTCGCCGGTCACCATCGACTCGTCGACCGCCGACTGCCCGTCCACGACGACGCCGTCGGTCGGCACCTTCTCGCCGGGCCGGACCTTCATCCGGTCGCCGACCGCGACGTCCTCGAGCGGCACTTCCTCCTCGGTCCCCCCGTCGTCGACCAGCGTGGCCGTCTCGGCTTCCATCTCGAGGAGCTTCCGCAGGGCCTCGCCGGCCTGGCCCTTCGAACGAGCCTCGAGGTAGTTGCCCAGCGTGATGAACACGAGGATCATTGCGGCGGTGTCGAAGTAGAGATTGCCCGCGAGCAGGTCGAGCAGGACGACGAGACTGTAAATATACGCCGTCGACGAGCCCAGCGCGATCAGCACGTCCATGTTGGCAGTGCGATTGCGCACCAGCGCCGTGTAGGAGTTGACGAGGAACTCCCGCCCCAGCAGGACGTAGACCGGCGTCGCGAGCAGGAACTCGACCCAGCCGAAGGAGACTCCGAAGACCGTCTCCGGGACGTAGGTCCCGCCGAGCAGGAACTTGTCGGCGAGGAAGAACAGGAACGGGGCGGAAAGCACTGCACCGAAGAGGGTCAGCCGGAGCTGTTTGCGGATCTCCGCCTGACGGGCCGCGTCACGGCGGTCCTGATCGGACGCTTCGTCGCCCCCGTCCCCGTCGCGGACGGGCGTGTAGCCGGCGTCCTCGACGGCCTCGTAGAGGGCCTCGAGCGAGACATCGGCCGGGTTGTACGTGACGGTCGCCTCGTCGGTCGCGTAGTTGACCTCCGCGTCGATGACGCCGGGCACGGACTCGAGAGCCGTCTCGTTGGTCTCAGCGCAGTTCGCACAGGTCATATCGGTGATCCCGATCGAGCGGCTCGCACGGTCGGCCTCGTAGCCGGCCTCGTCGATCGTCTCGTAGATCTCGGCCAGCGTGATCGTCTCGGGATCGTATTCGACGGTGCCGTCGTCGGTCGCGAAGTTGACGTTCGCTTGCGCCACGCCGTCTCGGGATTCCAGGGCGTCACTGATAGTCTGTGAGCAGTTCGCACAGCTCATGCCCCGGATGTCCAAGTGTGTGGTCTCAGTACTCATTACCAGCTAGTAGGGGATCCCGTCTTACCCCCTTTACTGACCAGAATCCAAAGGATATCGAGGTGCTTACTTTCGAGTCGAAAGTCAGGCACCCTCCTCGAGCCGGTCGTAGCGGTCCTCGAACCGGCCCTGACAGGACGAACAGCAGAAGTGATAGACGTCGCCGTCGATCCGGCTCGATTCCCCTTCGCTGTCGACGGTGTTGCCACACTCCGCACAGGTAAGCGCGAACTGCGTCCCATCGAGCGACGGCGTCCACTCGGCGTCGTCCATCAGCGTCACGTCGTAGGCGATGCCCGCAGCGTCGGGGAGCAGTCCCTCGAGCCACTCGCGGACCCGCTGGACCTGTGCGCGGGCGTAGAACCAGACCTCACCGTCGGCGGTGACGAACACGTGTTCGACGGCGTCGGCCTCGGCGGCCGCCGTCCGGCAATCCTCGACCGCGCCCGGCGGGGCCGTGACCCGCACGAACACCGGCACCCCGGCCCGCAGCTGTGACTGCGCCACGTCGATCGTGAACCGGTTGATGATCCCGGCCTCCTCGAGGCGGTCGACGCGGTCGGAGACGGCGGGCCCGGAGAGGTCGACTTCGTCGGCGATCTCGCTGAACGGCCGTCGAGCGTTCTCGCCCAACAGCCGCAGGATTTCCATGTCGGTCTCGTCGAGGTCGCGCATACCCGTCGTTCGACCCGACTGCCAAAGAGAGTGGCGGCGATAGTTTTCGAAGTCGAAGTCAGAACCATCCGAGCGTTAGCATCGAAAGCAGTAATACACAAAGACGGGGCGTCCCTACGTTCTCGTATGAGTCAGACGATCACCGTCGAAGGAATGTCGTGTGAACACTGCGAACAGACCGTCGAGGACGCCCTCGAGGGCGTCGACGGCGTCGAATCGGTAGCCGTCGACCGGGAGACCGAACAGGCCACCGTCGAGGGGGATGCGGACCCGCAAGCGCTCGTCAGCGCGGTCGACGAGGCCGGCTACGACGCGTCGGCCTAACCCGTTTTTTCAACGACTGACGGCGTCAGTGGTGGTCGTGCGACGACCCGTCGTCCGACACCCGCGGCGGGTGCGCCGCGAAGTCGGCCGGCGCGTCCTCGAACGCCCGCTTGCAGGTGGTCGAACAGAAGTAGTAGGTCTCGCCGTCGTGTGTCGCGCTCGGACCATCGTCGTCGGTTCGCATCCCACAGACCGGGTCGCGGTACTGCCCGGGGGCACCGAGCCCGCGACGGTACACGAACAGGAGGAACCCGGAGACGGCGAAGGCGACGAGGTTGAGATAGAAGGTATAGTTCAGTTCGAAGTACCGCTGCTCAGTCGCCGTCTCGCCGCCGGCCAGGTTCGGGACGATGCCGAGCGCGTCGAACAGCAGTTCCATGAGAAAGCCGGTAAACGCCATCGTCACGGAGAAGACGCCGAGGATATACAGCATGACGGACCAGCCGTAGTACTTCCGGTAGACGTTCAACACCGGCACCGTGATGAGGTCGGCGTAGACGAACGCGATGACGCCGGCGAAGCTGATCCCGCCACCCCAGAGGGCGACCGCGAACGGGACGTTGCCCATGCTCCCGACGAAGCTGATGACGGCGATCACGACGCCCATCACTGCGTTCTCGGCGGTCACGAGCAGGCCGTCGCCCCCGAGAAACAGCGCGTTCCAGACCGACTGGGGGACGAACACGATGACGAAGCCCGAGACGAGAAACCCCGCGACGACGTCCGTCCAGAGCATCGACCACTCCTTCCGGTACTGGTTCGCGATCTTGTACCAGCCGCCCCACGACCGGAGTTCGTCCGACCACGCGCCGTTGCTGGCGGTCTGTTGCCGATAGGTCTCGAGACAGCCCTCGGAGCAGAATCGGAGCGTCTCGCCACCGTCGGTCACGATCGTGTGTTCGTCCGACCCCTCCATGCCGCAGGTCGGATCCGTCATTCCGCCGCTCTCGCGGTCCTCGCGCTCGAGTTCCGCACGGACCTCGTCGAACAGCGGCTCCGGGAGCGTCAGCCGGACGATGACTGCCATGACCGCGATGAGGACGAGACCGCCGAGCAGTTCCGCGACGAGGAACTCCCAGCCGAGCAGGAGCAGGATCATCAGGCCGAGTTCGACGATGAGGTTCGTCGAAGCGAACATGAACGCGAGGACGTTCACCGCGTGCGCGCCCTTCGCGAACAGCCCCTTCCCGATGGCGACGGCACCGAAACTACAGCCGCTGCTGGCCGCGCCGAACGCCGTCGCCGTCGCGAGACTCGAGAGGTCGCTCTCCCCGAGAACGCCCGCCATCCGCTCCTTCGAGACGTAGACCTGCACGAGGCTAGTGATCGTCAGTCCCATGATGATCGCCCACGCCGCCGTCCAGAGGAATCCGACGCCGATCCGGAGCGACTCGAGGACTCCCTCGACGAGTGATACGTCCATGTGTAGGTGGTCGTGGGAATCGACTATTGCGATTTCCCTTGGGAAACCGATGGCATCGTCCGTCCGGAACGGCGGGGTCGAAAGCGGTCGCGAACCACACGCCGTCGTGGTACGGACCGACCGCCCAGAAGCATCAGAAACCGGTGCAGGAATACTATGCGGTGATCTCCGGGGTACCAGCACCGTCTCCTCGTGGCCGTCTCGCGTCGAACTCCCGATGGGACGGGAACCGCCTCACTGTGACAGAGAGGGATCACGGTTCGATCGCGTCAGTGGCCGGCAGTAGAACTGTGAAAGTCGAAGTGAGCCGTCACCGACGCATTGCATTCCAAAGGAGAACCGCATTGAGTCACAACCCCGTATCCCTAGCCGGAGACGGACCGTTCCGTCGCCGGTGAGATCTCATGGCAACCGACACACGCGACACGCGACTCGCCACGATCGTCCTCATCGCCATCGGTGCCCTCGTGGTACTGCCAATGGCGTTCATGGGGATTGGAATGATGGGATTCGGCCCCATGATGGGCGGCATGTGGGGCCACGGGATGTGGGACGGCGGAACGACACCGGGCTGGCTGCCGCTCGTCGCCGTCCTGATGCAGCTCCTGTTCGTCGCCGCCGTCGTCGGCGGCGGCTACCTCGTCTACCGGGCGATCGCCGGCGGAGACGACACCGACCGCGCGCTCGAGGAACTACGGATGACGTACGCTCGCGGCGAACTGAGCGACGAGGAGTACGAACAGCGCCGAGACGCGCTCGAGCGGGACGAGTAAACGGAGACCGATGCCTGACACTAGCACGGCGGTCGTCGGCCCCGATCGGCACGCGGTCTCCCGGTGGCTCGAGCAGTATACGACGGTCGGACTCGTCGGGCTCGTCGTCGGGACGGGGCTCTGTCTTGCGGCGCTCGTGACGAACCCGGTCCCCGACCCGTCGTTTCCGTGGCTGACGCTGCCGCCGTCGCTCCGGCTCCCGATCGAACAGCCCCGCATCGAACACTGGCCGATCAGCTACACGGTCGGGATCTGGCTGTGGGTCGGTTGTTTCCCGTCGCTGTTTCTGGCCGGCTACCGGCGGTGGGGATCGCGGGTCCGACGCGGGGCCGAGCTGTGGCTCGTCGGCCTCCCGGCGCTTTCGATGCTCAGCCTGACGACCTACTGTCGGTTCTTTTGGCCGAAACTCGAGCCCGCGACGTGGAACGCGCCGTCGTACACGCTGGTCTGTTGGCTGTACTGTTCGTCCTACGACCCGCTCTGGAGCAACGCCGCCTACGCCGTGGCGCTGCTCGGGCTCGGAGCGGCGGCGCTTGCGATTCGACGTCATGGGCTCGCACCGATCGCCATCGTCGGGTTCGGAACGCTGTCGCTTCCCCTGGGGCTGCCCGCACTCTACGAGGGGTATCGACGGCTGCAGGGATCGTGACGGACCGTGCCGATCTACTCCTTGAGCGTTTCGACCGAGCCCGTGCCGGGAAGTCGTCCCATCGCGGCCCCCACGTCATCGGACCCGATACCGCGCGGCCAGGGTACCGGCGTCCCCTCAATGGGCCCGTTTACCTGACGCACGAATCGCGGTCCCTCGAGCGACCGCTCGGATGAAAAGACAGTTCCCCGCCGCCGTCCAAGGACGTGCATATGCGAATCGCCGTTCCCAACAAGGGCCGCCTGCACGAGCCGACGATCGATCTCTTAGAGCGGGCGGGGCTGCACCTCGAGAACGGAGCGGACCGAAAGCTCTACGCGGATACCGTCGACCCCGACGTGACGGTGCTGTTCGCCCGCGCCGCGGACATCCCGGAGTACGTCGCCGACGGCGCGGCCGATCTGGGCATTACGGGCTTCGACCAAGTGCAGGAAGCACGCGTTGACAACGTCTCGGAGCTACTGGATCTCGAGTTCGGGCGCTGCCGGCTCGTCCTCGCGGCACCCGAGGACGGCGGTATCGATGGTGTCGATGATCTGGCGGGCAAGACGGTCGCGACCGAGTTCCCGAACATCACGGCGGACTTCTTCGCCGAAACCGGCATCGACCCCGACATCGTCGAGGTGTCGGGCGCGACCGAACTCACCCCCCACGTCGAGATGGCCGACGCCATCGTCGACATCACGAGTACCGGGACCACGCTGAAGATGAACCGGCTGGCGGTCGTCGAGGAGGTCCTTGCCAGTTCGGTCCGGCTGTTCGGTCGCGAGGACGTCCTCGACGACCCGAAAGTCGACGAGGTCCGGACCGCCCTGGGCTCCGTCAAGCAGGCCGAAGGCAAACGTTACCTGATGATGAACGTCCCGCAGGACCGACTCGAGGCGGTCCGTGACGTCATTCCGGGACTGGGCGGGCCGACGGTCATGGACATCGCCGACGACGAGGACGGCGAGAAGGTGGCCGTCCACGCGGTCGTCGACGAGAGCGACGTCTTCGAAACGATCACGGCGGTCAAGGAGGCCGGCGCAAGCGATATTCTGGTGACCGAGATCGAGCGACTCGTCGAGTAGCCGCGGGCGGTACTCCTTACTCCAAGCGAGCGGAGATCGGCCGCTCGAGCGAGTCGATCTCGAGGACGGATTCGAACGCTCCGCAGTTGGCGGCCGGGCCGACGAGGCTCCGGGTGCGGTCCCAGGTGACGATATCGTGATCCTCTAGCAGCGGCAGGTGAGTTCGACACAGCGAGGTGTGGATCCGCTGGCGCAGTCGGTGGATCGTCGTCCCGACGGTCGGATCGTGTTCGGCGTCTGCGAGTCGGCCGACCAGCGTCCGCAATGGGACGGGGCCGTCGGCGACGAGGACACAGCGGATGACCTCGCGCCGCCGGTCGCTGTCGACGGCCTGACGGATCGTCTCCCGCGAGGGCGGTCGGCGACCGATCCCGCCGTCGTTGCCGAGCCGCGACCGGTCCGAAACGACCGTCGAGCGGTCTGGGTGGATCGTCATGGGCACGTGAGAGTCAGGGACGGAGACCCCGATAAACGCGAGCGGTCGTTTCGACGAGTCCGACTCGATTCAGGCGAGTGGGACACGCTGGGCGGGAATTGAACAGTCGATAATTCGGTGAAAGAGACGATTGAACAGGCGACTATCGGAGCGAGCGATGCGGGCCGAACGGAACGGACGACACTGAAGGCGAGTAAATCGGGATTACCGGTGGACGATACCGCCATCGCTGCTCGCGGCGAGTCACTGCTGGATCCGTTGGACCGATTTCACGGCGCGACCGCAGGACGATCGCGGTTGTGCCGAAAACGACGGACAACAGTCCACACGAGAGGAAGGAAACAGTGCCGTCGGATGCGCCGGCATCGACCGGCGTGTCCGCGACTGAAGAGGTGGTAGCGTCGGCCGCGGGTGACGCGGCACGAAAACGGACGCCGTTACTCGAGCAGGCCGAGGTCCTCGAGCCGGGAGACGATCTTGTCGACGGCGTGTTCGGCGTCTTCGGGCTTCTTGCCGCCGGTGATGACGAGCTTCCCGGAGCCGAACAGGAGGGCGACGACCTCGGGGTCGTCGAGTCGATAGACGAGCCCGGGGAACTGCTCGGGCTCGTACTCGATGTTCTCCAGCCCCAGCCCGATCGCGATCGCGTTCAGGTTGAGGTTCCGACCGAGGTCGGCGCTGGTGACGATGTTCTGAACGACGATCTCGGGGTCCTCGTTGACCTGGATCTGGAGTTCACGGAGCTTGTCGAAGACGATTCGAAGACTCTCGTGAACGTCGTCGGTGCTTTTCGCGCCGGTACAGACGATCTTCCCCGACCGGAAGATCAGCGCGGCGGACTTGGGATTCTGGGTGCGGTAGACGAGACCGGGGAACTGCTCGGGATCGTAGTCGGCCCCCTCGAGGTCCATCGCAACGCTCTGGAGGTCGAGTTCCTGTCCGATGCCGGTCGACGCCACCACGTTTTCGATGTTGATGGTGTCCTTCGGATCCGTCATTAGTCGCTTAAAAAGACGTATTTAAGGTTTATAAAGGTTGGTACCGCCACCTGATATATCCGGTATATACCCTCCGTGCCGAAGCGGCCGAGACGCCGATTCCGGGCTGCTTGCGGTTTCAGGCCGTGGTATTCGATCACAGTATCCGGTTCGCGGAAAGCGGTAGGCTCATGGCCGCGCCGCCGCGACCATCGGGCGTGTATCTGCTCGAATTGGGCGGCGAAGACGACGCCTTCGCGGCCCGAGAGGCCGAAAGCGCCGCGGTCGGCGTCGATAGGATCGCGCCCGGGCTGGCCGTCGCCGACGCGGTCGTCCCCGAGCGGGTCCGCGGCCTCGCCTACACCCACCGCGCGAGCGAACTGGTCGGGCGGGGCGACGCCGACCTCGCGAGCGCCCGCGCGATCCTCGAGGCCGCCGCGATCGACCGCGAGGGGTCGGTCGCCGTGCGCGCGACGGACGTCCACGGCTCGACGGGCGTGAGTACCGAACGGGCCGAACGCGAGCTGGGCGCGGTGTTGGTCGACCGGGGGTTTTCGGTCGACCTCGAGGACCCCGATCACTGCCTGCGGGTCGTCTTTTCGGAGGGGGCGCTCGCGGGCAGCGGTGACGTCCTCGAGTCGGCCGGCGACGAGACGAGTGTCAGGGCCGGAACCGACGGCGACCCGGCCTCGGTCTGTGCGCTTGGCTGGCTCGCGGCCGAGAGCGTCCGCGATTTCGGCACGCGCGCACCGACGGACAAACCGTTCTTCCAGCCCGGCAGCATGGACCCCCTGCTCGCGCGGGCGGTCGCAAACGTCGCGGGCGCTCGAGCGGGAGCGACGATCCTCGATCCGATGTGTGGGACCGGTGGCGGCCTCGTCGAGGCCGGCCTCGTCGGCGCGGACGTGATCGGTACCGACGCGCAGGCGAAGATGGTCCGGGGCGCGCGGGAGAACCTGACCCACTTCCTCGAGCCCGAGCGCCCGTCGCCGACCGGCGTCGAACGCGGGGACTGGCACGTCGCCCGTAGCGACGGCACCCGGCTCCCGCTCGCCGACGACGCGGTCGACGGCGTCGTCTTCGACGCGCCCTACGGCCGCCAGTCGAAGATCGATACCCACCGGCTCGAGGACCTCGTCGCGGGCGCGCTCGCGGAGGCCCACCGGGTCGCACCGCGAGCGGTCATGATCGCCGATCGCTCGTGGGCCGGCGAGGCACGGGCCGCGGGCTGGGAGCTCGAGTCAACGTTTGAGCGTCGCGTGCATCGGTCGCTGACGCGGTACGTGCTGGTCCTCGAGCGAGACTCTTCGTAACGTCTGTCGGTTATGGTAGCTAAATCCGTCTAACGGATACAGAACGACGGGGAAACGGGTTTGCTGCTACCGTGGCAACACGGAGTCACCACGCCCTCCCCAACCGATTCGTTCGCTCCCGACGGTCGCTCACTCATCCCTCGCGCAGCGTTACGTCGCGGTTCGTCGGTGACGAACCGCGCCCCGGCGCGCGCCACCGCAGCGATCCCGTTCAGTTCTCAATCTCGTGGACGCGATCCCGAAGCCGTTCCCCTTTCTCGGTCTCGACAGTGAGTTCGGGAACGGGGACCGTCTCGCCGTTCTCGTCGATCGCGACGAACGTAAACGTCGACTCGGTGGTCTTCTCGGTCTCGCCGCTGCGGGGTTCCTCGCGCCACGCGCGCAGTGCGACGTGGACGCTCGTCCGGCCCGCATCGTAGACGTAGGCCTCGACAAGGGCCGTATCGCCGATCCGGATCGGGCGCTCGAAGTCGAGTTCGTTCACGCGGGCGGTGACGCAGGTCTCGCCGGCAAAGCGCATCGCCGACATCGCGCTCACTTCGTCGAGCCACTTCATCAGATTGCCGCCGTGGAGCGTGTCGTTGTTGTTCGCGTGGTTCGGCTGGACGCGAAAGCGATTCTTGATGTGGGTCTCGAGAAGCGTCGGCATACTCGGCCTTCGAACGGCGGGCGGATAACGGTCCGTACCGGCGACGTATTGTCCGGGACCGCGCGGCGTCTCGAGCCCCGATCAGGCCTCTCGGCCCAGTTCGGCCAGCAGCCCGGAAACGTGGAGTCGGTCGCTGGTCCCCTCGTGCATCTCGAAGTCGACGTCGGCCGCCAGCCGGTGGATCTCGGCGAGTTGCTCGCCCTGATACCGCTTGCGAGCGATCCTGAGGATACTCTCGAGGACCTCATTGCCGTCCAACCCCTCGTCGACGAGCAGGTCGTCCAGCGTCGACCGGGCGTCGGTAAAGTCGCCGGCCTCGGCGTCGTCGAGCATGGACTCGATCTCGTCCTCGAGGCCGACTTCGCCGAGGGTCTCGTAAGCCGCGCTCATCGTGAGTTCGCCCGCGTCTTCGACGGTCGTCTGCGCTGCGAGAATTGCCTGCCGGAGGTTGCCATCGGCGTAGCCCGCGACGAACTCGAGGCCGTCGGCGTCGTAGTCGACGCCCTCGCGCTCGACGATGCGCTCGAGGACGGTGACGATCGCCTCGCTGGTCGGCGCGGGGAAGGAGACGGGGAAACACCGCGAGCGGATCGGCGGGATGAGCTTGGTGGGCTGGCGCGTCCCGATGATAAACTGCGTCGTCCGATGGTGTTGCTCCATGATCCGGCGCAGGGCCTGCTGGAAGTCCTCGCGGACGTCCTCGGCGTTGTCCAGCAAAATAGTGGTGTACCCGCCCGAAACGGGCGCGTAGCTCGCGGACTCCTTGAGGACGTGGTTGATCATGTCCCGTTTGGACAGCGACGAGCGCCCGACGAGGAAGTGTTCGAATCGCGGATCGTTTGTGATCTCGGTCTTGGTCCGGCCGAAGAAGTCGGCGACGTTGATCTCGACGAAGTCGTTGTCCGGGTCCGCGTGGGCCTCGCGGGCCAGTGCGCGCGCCGCGGCGGTCTTCCCGCTCCCGGGCGGGCCCTGCAGGAGGAGGTTGATCGGCTCCTCGACGGCCCGCTCCAAGTACTCGCGGGCGTCGTCCTGTGGCAACTCGGCCAGCTCCGGGGCGTGGGTTTCGGTCCACAGCGGCGCGTCCATCGCCAGCAGATAGGGGACAGGCGGGTAAGAATCGGTCGGTTAGTCGTCGGCCGGGGCGGGTCGCTACCCGCCGTCGGACTCGTTTCCGCCGCCGTCGTCCGCGCCATCTCCCACGTCCGCGATCGTGAACGTCGTTTCGACCGGCTCGCCCTCGAACGCGATCGGCGACGCCGCCTCGGCGTCGGCCGGGCTCCCCGCGTAGAGGGCGGCCGTCAGGTCGTCGTCTTCATCGATCGACGCGTCGTCCGAGAGAGCGATCGTCACGTTCTCGTGTTCGCCCGGCTCGAGCTGGTCACTCGTACCGACCACCGACCCGTTGTCTTCGACGGCCACGAACCCCTCCTCAGGCGTGGCGGCGGCCACCGTCACGCTCCCGTTGCTCGCATCGGTGACCGAGACGCTCGGCTCAGTGTGGAACTCGAGGTCGATCGTCGAGACCGCACCGTCGGCGTCGGTGTAGATCCCGATCGTCCGCTCGCCCGGCGGCGCGCCGCTCGTATCGGTCTCGAAGGTGACGGTTCGGGACTCGCCACCCTCGAGTTCCAGGATCTGCCGTTCGAAGACCGCGCCGTCGATGCGGACCTCGACGGGCTGTTGGGTCTGGAACTCGGTCGGGTTGCGGATCGTCGCGTTCACCCGGATCGTCTCGTTGGTCGTCGCCGACACCGGCGCGTCGATCGATTCGACGGCGAAGGAATCGCTCAGTGCGTCTTCCTCGCTCGTCGTCACCGTCGCGGTGTCGCTGACCGGGAACCCGGCCTCGAGGTAGGGCTGGTCCTCCTCGCCGTCGGTCTCGCCGTAGGCGTAGCCCTCCTGGTCCGAGGTATCCCGGTGGACCGTCGCCGTCAGCTGGCCGACGAGTTCGCGGGTCGCGTCGTCGGCGCGTTCGACGGTGACGTCCTCGTGAGTGCCGGCCTCGAGCCGGTTCGACACCGCGAGCGGCTCGTCGCCGCCGTCGGTGACGACGACGTAGCCGCCCTCGGAGAGTGAGACCTCGCGGATCGTGACCGCGGTACCGTTGCCCTGCTGGTCCTCGAACGTGACCGAGGCCTCGGGGTCCTCCTCGACGCCGAAGATGGCGGGGGCCTGCCCGACCACGATCCCGGCGGCGAGGACGATCGCGATCGCGAGCAGGATTGCGCCGATCCGCTTTACCGTGCCGAACGTCAGTTGCGGGCTCATCTGGGGGTCGTCGTTCCCCCATTCGGGCCGACGGTGGTAAAACGCGTCGTCCGTTCGCAGGACGGCGAATCGGTTCGAATCGGTTTCCCCGAATAGTCTCCGCTTACCACAGTTCACGGAGGCTGTCCGTTCGGACGCTGACCCGAAACTCGACCGGCACGCGCCCCCGCTACGGCGTTTGTCACCGCCTACTATCGCACGGCGGTGTCGAACGCCGCCCTCGAGCGATCCGAAGCCGGTTTAGTCGCGGCCCGCCGAGTCTTGGGCGATGCCACTGCGCGTGACGTTTCTGGGGACGGCCGGGGCGATCCCGACGACCGACCGGAATCCGAGCAGCGTCTTCGTCGCCCGCGAGGGTGAGGAGCTGTTGTTCGACGCCGGCGAGGGGACACAGCGCCAGATGATGCGCTTCGGTACGGGATTTTCCGTCTCGCAGCTATTCGTCACGCACTGTCACGGCGATCACGTCCTCGGGATCCCGGGGCTGCTCCAGACGATGGCGTTCAACGACCGCGAGGAGCCGCTGGCGATCCACACCCCTCACGGGACGCGCGGGCAGATCAAGGGCCTGATCAACGCGCTCGGAAACCGCCCCTCGTTTCCCGTGCGGATCAACGAAGTCGGGGACGGCGACGTCGCCTACCGCGCCGACGAGTACGAGGTCCGCGCGTTCGGAACCGATCACGACACCCGCTCGGTCGGCTACGCGCTCCTCGAGGACGACCGCAAGGGCCGGTTCGATCGCGAGCGCGCCGAGGAACTCGGTGTCCCCGTCGGCCCGAAGTTCTCGCGGCTCCACGAGGGCGAGTCGGTCGAACTCGAGGACGGCACCGTCGTCGACCCCGAACAGGTCGTCGGTGACTCCCGCCCCGGCCGGTCGATCGTCTACACCGGCGACACCCGCCCGACCGAGGCGACGATCGAGGTCGCCGACGACCCCGACCTCCTGATCCACGACGCCACCTTCGCCGACGACCGCGCCGACCGCGCGGCCGAGACCGCCCACGCCACCGCGAGACAGGCCGCCGAGATCGCGAACCGGGCGGGTGCGGACCGGCTCGCACTGCTGCATCTGTCCTCGCGCTACGCCGGCTACACCGCCGATCACGAGGAGCAAGCCCGTGAGGTCTTCGCGGGCGACCCCGACGCCGTGTTCGTCCCCGACGACGGGGACGCTCTCGAGATTCCGTACCCCGACGGCGACGAGACGTGATCGACGGCGAACCGGTCGAGTGTGTGCCACGCTCGATGCCGGCCCGCAGTCGAAGCAGGTGCGACCCCGCGTCGGATTTATAGCCGTCTCGTCCCTACGACCCCCTGTGAGTACCCGAACGAGTGCGCTCGATGCAGTCGTCTTCGGTGTCGACATCCAGAGCGGTGACGTACGCGGCGACGCGCCATCGTACGCACTGGCCGTCTACGACGGCGACGGCGTCACACGTGACGTCGTCACCCACCGGAAACTCCGGCGACTGATCGACGACGAGGAGCCGGCGATCGTCGCGACCGACAACATGTACGAGCTGGCCGCCGACAAGGACCAGCTCATCCACTTCCTGGGATCGCTGCCCGCCGACACCATGCTCGTTCAGGTGACGGGTGCCGAGCAACCCGAACCCCTCTCGCGGGTCGCGAAACGCCACGGCGTCCCCTACGGGAAAGACCCCATGCAGGAAGCCGAGGCCGCGGCCCGACTGGCCGCCCACAACGTCGGCCACGAGGTGTCGGCATTTACCGACACGACCGAAGTGAAGGTTTCGCGGGGCCGCTCGACCGGCAGCGGCGGCTGGAGCGAGGACCGCTACACCCGCCGCATTCACGGCTCCGTCAAGAAACGGGCCCGGGAGGTCGAGTCCGAACTCGAGGACGCGAACCTCGCCTACGAGCGCGAGGTCCGGGAGGCCTACGGCGGCTTCGCAAACGCCGTGTTCACCGTCGAAGCGCGCCCACAGGACATCCCCGTCTCGCGCAACCGCTCGGGCGACGTCCGCGTCGAGATCGAACGGGAGCGCCGGGACGGCATCGAGTTCCGCCCGCTCGCGAAACGGCGCGATCACGTCGTCGTCGGCATCGACCCCGGGACGACGACCGCCGTCGCCATCGTCTCCCTCGAGGGCGAGGTGTTAGACGTCTGGAGTTCACGGACCAGCGACACCGCCGACGTGATCGAGTGGATCGTCGAGCGCGGCCGGCCGATCATCGTCGCCGCGGACGTGACGCCGATACCCGAGACCGTCGAGAAGTTCCGCCGGAGCTTCGACGCCGCCGGCTGGACGCCCGACAGCGACCTCCCGGTCGACGAGAAGCAACACCGCACTCGCGAACAGCCCTACGACAACGACCACCAACGCGACGCGATGGCCGCCGCCCTCTACGCGATCGACGCCCACGCGGATCAGTTCGACCGAATCGCCGACAAGCTGCCGCCGGGGATCGACCGCGGGAAAGTCACCGCCCGCGTCGTCGCCGGCGAGGAGAGCGTCGAGGCCGTCCTGACGGATCTGACCGACGACAACGGCGGCGAGGACGACGAAACCACCGAACACGAACCCCGCGAACTCACCGAGGAGGAACGGCGGATCAAGGACTTGGAGCGACAGGTCGAACGGCTGCAATCACACGTCGAAACCCTCGAGGGCCGCCTCGAGGACCGGGACGACCGCATCGACGAACTCGAGTCCGAACTCTCGCTGGCCCGGCGCGAGGAACGCACACAGGTTCGCAAGGACCGCGAGGTGAACCGACTGGAGCGAAAGGCGACCCGTCTGGAACGCGAGCGCGACGAGGCCCGGGAGACGGTCGAGACGCTCGAGCAGAAAGTCGAGCGAATGAAGGCGCTCTGGAAGCTCGATCACTCGAACTTCAGCGACGTCTCGGCGAAGAAGGAGGGGCTGGTTCCGGTCAAGGTCGTCGAGAAGTTCACCAAGGGTGCGATCCGCGAGGCCGACGAGCAATACGGGATCGCCGGCGGCGACGTAATCTACATCCGGGATGCCAGCGGCGCGGGTCGCTCGACGGCCCAGCTCATGGCGGAGTTCGACCCCCGTGTGATCCTCAAAGAGGGCGGCCTCTCGGAGATCGCCGACGAGATCCTCTTCGAGGCCGAGGTTCCGGTCGGCCCCGCCGACGACGTGGCGATGCAGGAAGTCGACGAACTCGCCGTCGCCCGCGAGGACGACGTCGAGGCCGTCATCGACGACTGGCACGACCGGGCCCGCGAACGACGGAAACAGCGCAAGGCCTCGATGGTCGACCAGGTGATCAGCGAACACCGGGCCGGCGACAACGAAGTGTGAGTCAGTCGGCCGACTCGGTCGGCGACAGCACCTGCGGCGCCTCCTCGAGATCGAGTTCTACGCCGAGATCCTCGGTATCGTCGACCGGGCCGTTGATAAACAGCGCGTGTCCGATGAAGGCAACCGCGACGACGCCGAGGGCGAGGATCCCCATCGGTGACGGGACCGGTGTCGCGTCCTCCACGAGGGCACCGATCCCGAGACTCGCCGCGATGGCGAGCAACACGAGGTCGGAGTAGTGAAGCGACGGTCCCATACCGGAACCGACGAAAGGGAGACCAAAACACAGCAGGGGACGGAACGGGCTCGAGACCGTCAGAACATGCCGAAATTCTGGAGCATGCCGGAGATCAGGGATTTGACCACGAGCCCGAGCCCGGCCAGTACCAGCGCCATCCCGACGGCGACGATCCAGTTCGCGTACGCGATGAGGCCGATTCCCGCGAGCAAGAGGACGATACCGGCGAGACCGAGCGCGCCGAGATTACGGAGCATACGCTGGGTTGCAGAGCCAAGCGAGATAAGCGGCGTGGTTTCGGGGGCCGAGCGATCGGGCCGTAACCGCGACGGCTAGCGATTCCGTCCACGCAATCAGTAAAGGGTTAAACCCCTCGACCGCCAATCTGGGGCCATGAGCGACGACGGCGAGGGCGGTCGGAAGAACCTCCGGATGCCCGAGGACGACGAGGTCTTCGCGACCGTCACGAACATGCTCGGGGCGAATCGAGTCAAGGTACGCTGTGCCGACGGCACCGAACGCACCGCGCGGATTCCCGGGAAGATGCAAAAACGCATCTGGATCCGTGAGGACGACGTCGTCCTCGTCGAACCCTGGGACTGGCAGGACGAGAAAGCCGACATCACCTGGCGCTACGAGAAAAGCGAAGCCGACCAGCTTCGCGACGAAGGCCATATACAGTAGACCGAACTTTTCCTCTGCGGGTGCGCCGAAGGCGCACCCTCGGGAAAACTTCGATGAAAAGCGCCGGAAGACGCTTTGCGTCTTCCGAGCCCTCGTTCGTTTTCACTCACGAGGACACTCCTCCTTCCCTCCATTCACTGCGTTCATTACGGGTCAGTCGTCGGCCCGCGAGCGCCACAGGCGCTCGCGGTGAGCGGCGTCGTTCGGGTTCTCCGAACCGCTCACGGGTCGCTACGCTCCCCGTTCACGTTCTCGCGGTTCTCACTCGCTCCGCTCGTTCCGAACCGCGCACCGCTCACTCGCCGACGATACGAGTGGGGTTAGTTTCGCTTTCCGATACTATTCACTATCGCCGGCACCGATACCGCTCAAGGACGAGACAGATCGCTCCGACTGACTGTCGGCCGACACAGAAGACTTATTCGGTCGTTGTGCATCGACCCGCGCATGAAATGCAGCCGGCGGCAGGTACTCGGCGGTATCGGGGCCGGCGCTGTGGCCGGGCTGGTCGGCACGCCCGCGTCGGCTACGGAGTTCGAACCCGACACCGAGCGGGTGTTCGTCCACCCCGAAACGGGGCTGCTCGACGGACTCGGCGACCTATTCGACCTCGTCGATGCCGTCGGCGGAACCACGCTCCTCGAGTTCGACAACTTCGAGTTCGTGGTCGCGGAGGTCCCGTCGGCCGGACTAGAGGAGTTGCGTCGCGACGACCGGGTAGCGTTCGTCGAAGACGACGACGAGACCGGAATTCCCGGGGACTGGTCGCCGTCCCTGCCGGACCTCCTGAATCCCCCTGACGGCTCCGACTGTGCCACCCATCCCGACCAGCGACCGTCGTGGGGGGTAGAACGCATCGGTGCCGACGGCGTCGACCCGAACGGAGCGGGCGTCGACGTGGGGATCCTCGACACGGGGATCCAGTCGGGACACTGCAGTCTGTCGGTCGCCGGCGGGCGGAACTTCACCGGCGACGGGCCGCCCGGGGACTACGAGGATCGCCACGGCCACGGAACACACGTCGCCGGGATCGTCGGCGCGCTGGACAACGACCGCGGCGTCGTCGGCGTCGCCCCCGACGTGAACCTGCACGCGGTGAAGGTCCTCAACGACGACGGCTCCGGCCGCTACAGCCAACTGGTCGCCGGGATCGACTGGTGCATGTCGAACGACATCGAACTGATCTCGATGAGCCTCGGCGGTGAGTCCGAGAGTTCCTCGCTGGCTCGGGCCATCGACAAAGCACACTCGGCGGGACACCTCCTGCTCTGTGCGGCCGGCAACGAGGGCAACGACGGGCCCGACTCCTGTGGCGCGGAGACGATGACCTTCCCGGCGACCCACGAGAACGTCGTCGCGGTTACCGCGATGGACGAGGACGACCGGCTGGCATCCTACAGTAGCGTCGGGTCGGCCGTCGACCTGCTGGCACCGGGAACGAACGTCAACTCGACGACCGTCGACAACCGGTACGCGCAGGCGAGCGGGACGAGTATGGCCTGTCCGTTCGTCACCGGCGTCGCGGCGCTCGTCTGGGAGACTCGCGAGGAAGCGGGGCCGGGCCCGAACGCGTCAGTCAGCGCCGCCCTCACCGAGTCGGCGGAGACGGTACTCGGCACGTGTGCGGAGGGCGACGGACTCGTCAACGCCCCGCGGGCGCTCGGTGCCGACCCCACGGTCGCCGGCGACGGCGGCCTCCTCGGTGGCGGGGGGCCGCTGGCGATACTCGAGCGGATCGTTGACCTGATTACCGGCTTTTTCGAGTGGCTCTGGGAGCTGATTTCTTGACTCTCGCCTTCCTCGATGGAGAGAGACAAGATCGAGGTCGCGCTGTGTGCTCCCTCGGCTCTCGGGGGGTGGACTCGTCCCCGAGGCTGCCGTGGGACTCGAGCAGGTTTCCGCTACGTTTTGGGACCCCGTCCGTCTCTCGTCGATGCGTATCGGAAGCCCTCCGCTTGGGGAGTATCACGTCAATCGGGGCTCATTCGGTCATTTTCGGGGATAGCGGCAGCGAAACGCTTGATACCGTTCGTCGCCTCTAGTACTCGATGATCGACGAAGTGTACCGGACAGAAATCAGTGAGGAGTTGGCTACCGGAATCGTAAGCGCCGCGCGCACCGGCCTCGGCGATACACTCCGGAGCATCGTGTATTTCACGCCGTCGGCGTTCGACGTTCTCTACCTCCGGCAAGATCTCTACGACTCGCGGGAGGCTGCGCGAGCTGTCAAGGGAACGCTGGTCGAACTCGAGCGGGTCGGGTTCGCGGAGGGTCCGGTCCGGACGAGGGTCACGGACCCGACGGACGGCTCGGGTATCGGACCGTACGAGTTCACCGTCCGGTTCCACGACGACGGGTTCGTCGTCAGGGTGCTACAGGGCGATGCCGGCACGCTCATGACGACTGACGGGATGGATGTCAACGCGTTCGAAGACGCGGCGACCGCGGTTCGACGGCTGCTCGCCGACGGCGAATAGGGACTGGGGGCGTGACGACCGTTCGAACGACGTTCCCGAATCGGGTTCAGAGCCCGGCGACGTCTTCGATCGCGTCGGTCAACTCCTTGATCGACTCGAGGTCGTGTTCACCCATGTGGCCGATGCGGAAGGTCTGCTCGCCGAGTTGCGAGCCGTAGCCGTTCGAGAAGACGAAGTCGTACTCCTCGGAGACGGCCTCGATCGTCGCGGCGACGTCGATGTCCTGCGTGTTCTCGATGCAACTCACGGTCTGGGACTCGTAGCCCGCCTCGGGGAACATATCGAAGTGGTCACGCGCCCACTCGCGGGTGTACTCGGCCATCTCGCGGTGGCGCTCGTCGCGGGCGTCGTGGCCCTCGGAGAGCATGTGTTTCATCTGCTTGCGGTAGGCCAGCATGATCGGGATCGCCGGCGTCGAGTGAGTCTGGCCCTTCCGCTCGTAGTAGTCGATCGTCCGCTGGAAGCCACCGTACCACGACGCGGAGTCCTTCTCGAGTTCGCGCTCGTAGGCGTCGTCACTGACGACACAGACCGCCAGCCCCGGCGGCATCGCGAACGCCTTCTGGGTCGACGCGAAGATGACGTCGATATTGTGTTCGTCGATGTCGACGTAGTCCCCGCCCAGCGAAGAGACGGCGTCGACGACGAAGTAGGTGTCCGGATACTCGGCGACGACGTCGCCGATCTCCTCGATGGGGTTGCGCACGCCCGTCGAGGACTCGTTCATGACGGTCGCGACGACGTCGTAGTGTTTGTCGCTTGCCTCGAGTTCCTCGCGGATGTCCTCGGGTTTGATCGCTTGGCCCCAGTCGTACTCGAGGCGGTCGACGTTCTTGCCCAGTCGCTCGGCGACGTTGGCATGGCGCTCGCTGAAGCTACCACAGGTCGGGACGAGGATGTTCTCGTCGACGAGGTTGAGCGTCGACGCCTCCCAGAACTCCGTGCCCGATCCCGTCAGGATGACGACCTCGTTGTCGGTACCGAGGAACTCCTTGGTGTCCTCGACGATGGTCGTATAGAGGTCGGTCATCCGGTCCATGCGATGGCCGAACATCGGCTCGCACATCGCCTCGATGACGTCCTCGCGCACCTCGGTCGGGCCCGGAATATACAGCGTCTTGTCGGGGTAGTCGCCCGTGTATTCGCGTTTTTCGGTCACGGATATCACCTGATACGGGCTACTGCGAAGCGAGGCGGTATGGTACTTTTGATGCCATCCTGAGACGGGGATCACCGGCGAGAAGCACCCCGACGCGAGCAGGCGGACGGCTCGATCGGGGACTCGCTCTCGAGCGGCGAGCGCGATCGAACTACTGGTCGCTTCGGACCCGGATAGTCCCCTGCATGGTGAAGTAGTGCGGATGGCAGACGTACGCGGCCATCTCCTCGCTGGCGGTGACCGTCAGCCGCTGCCCCTCGTCGGGCTCGACGACCAGTTCGGTCTCGAGGTCGTCGACGACGGCCTCGTTTTCGTCCCAGATCTCGATGTTGTGTTGGGCTCCGTCTCCGTCGGTCCAGCCGATCGTGTACTCCTCGCCCGCCTCGAGAACGAGCGTCGGGTTCGCTACCCCATCGATCGCGGACGGCTCGAGACCGACCCATTCGGTGGTCTCCCCGCCGAACAGGATCTCCGTTCCGGGTTCGATCTCGTACTCGCGATCGGNGTCTCGGTCGGTTCGGTCCCCCCGTCCTCGGGGTCGGTCTCCGAATCGGCGTCGTCGGTATCGGCATCGTCAGAGGCCGCGTCACCGTCGGACCCGTCCGCTCCCGAACCGTCGTCTCCATCGGTCTCGTCCCCGGTCTCGGGTTCGTCGCCATCGCTGTCATCGGTCGAGCCGCCGGGGTCGTCGTCGGTCGTACTCTCGTCCAGACACCCCGCGAGGACGCCGGTCACAGCCGCCAATCCGGTACTCCGAAGCAGTCCGCGACGAGTTCGATCGCTGTCGTTTTCCATAGGTTCGAAGGCGCCTCAAGCGCGCTAAAAAGTGCTGATTTCGCCCGAATCACGGCGTCGACTCCGTTATTCGAGTTCGATATTGCCCTTCATTCCGACGTCGTAGTGCGGCTCGCAGACGTACTCGACGGTGTCACTCGAGGCTTCGAACTCGACGCTCAGGTCGGGTTCGTCCTCGCTGACCAGTTCAGTCGGTCCGGCGACGGCCGACTCGCTGTCGTCGTAGATCGCGAGGTTGTGCATCCCCTGCTCGTTCTCTGCCCAGGTAATCGTGTAGCTCTCGCCCTCTTGAAGGATGAGGTTCGGGTTCTCTGCGCCTTCGATCGGTGACGGCGCGACCCCTTCCCAAGACATGGCCAACGATCGGAACACGACGGTCGTCCCGGGCTCAATCTCGCACCCGCGATCAGTCTCGGTCGGTTCGGCCTCCCCGTCCTTCGAATCAGTGTCGTCGGTATCGACGGTATTGTCCCCGTTCGACGCCGCCTCGCCGTCGGACCCGTCCGCGCCTGACCCGTCATCTACGTCAGTTTCACCGCCAGTCCCGGGTCCGTCGCCATCGCTGTCGTCAGTCGAGTCGCCGGGGTCATCGTCGGTTGTACTCTCGTCCAGACACCCCGCGAAGACACCGGTTACAGCCGTCAGTCCAGAAATCCGAAGCAGACGACGACGAGTCGGATCGCTGTCGTTTCCCATAGATTCGGTAAAAACGTCAACGGCACTAAAGTTACCCGGTTCGACGTAGAACAGCGACCGCTACCGACTGCTGTATGGCCGTCGTCGCCCACCGAAGAAAAACGTCAGAAAGCGATCGGAAACTACAACGGTCAGACAGTGTCGACCGTTCCGGCCGAATCGCGGCGTCGACTCCGTTATTCGAGTTCGATACTGCCCTTCATTCCCATCTGGTAGTGGGGCTGACAAACGTACTCGACGGTGTCGCTCGAGGCCTCGAACTCGACCGACGCGTCGCTGGGTTCGCTGGTCTTTTCAGTCGGTCCTGCGACGGCCGACTCGCTGTCGTCGTAGACTGCGAGGTTGTGCGTACCCGACTCGTTCGACACCCACTTGATCGTGTAGGTCTCGCCCTCGGTGAGGCTGAGGCCGGGGTTCTCCACGCCTTCGATCTTGGACGGCGCGACGCCTTCCCAGGACTGAGCCAGCGATTTGAGTTCGATGGTCGTGCCGGACTCGATCGTGTACGGGCCCTCACTGTCGCCGTTGCCGTTACCGTTGCCGTTGCCGCTGTCGTCGCCACCGCTACAACCGGCGAGGAGCGCGGTCGTCGCCGCCGCGCCCGTCACCTTCAGCGCTGTCCGCCGTGAAACCGGATTATCTCGTGCCATCACCGGGAATAGGGACTGAGAGCATAAAAGTTGATACCTTCTCCTACCACAATGATATGAGTATACATGCCACAATATATGTATTTTCGGATGGCGTAGGGCATCGGGCCTGCGCCGCCATCAGGTGTCGCCCCGGTCGCCGAATCTCAACCGCTCGGTCGGCTCGAGCGAGAGCCGGAGAAACGCCGGGATCGTGACGACGGCGATCGCGATCTCGAAGCCGCCGACGACGAGGAAGGCCAGGTCGTAGCCGTGGTTGCTGGCGACGGTGCCGCCGACAAGGAAGCCGCCGAGGAAGCCGAGGCTTCCGGCGAGGTTGAACCCGGCCATGGCGACGCCGCGTTCGCTCTCGTCGGCGAGGTCGGTAACCAGCGCCATCGTCGCGGGGGAGACGAGCGCACCGAGGATCCCGACGCCGATCATCGCGATGGCGGCGGTGGCGACCGACGGGGACGCCCCGACGAGGAGGATGCCGCCGCCGTAGCAGGCCGAGCCGACGACGATGGGGACGGTTCGTCCGAACCGGTCCGAGAGCGCGCCCATGGGGTACTGCAACAGAGCGAACGGACCGAAGAAACACGCCAGCATGAGACCGGTCGCCCCGGCGTCGAGTCCAAACGTCTCCTGGAAGTACAGCGTGCCGACGAGCGCGAAAAACCCCGCGGTGAGCCGGTCGACGAAGCCGAAGGCGTACGGGATCGACAGGACCGGTTGCCGTCGGAGACCGTCGACGAGGGCGCGAGCGCTCCGCCCACGGTCGGGCGTTCGGTCCTCGACGCGGGTCACGAGCGCCCCGACGCAGACGAGGAGCCCGGCGGCGACCAGCAGCGGCGCGAGCGGATCGACCTCGGTCAACTGGCCGCCGATCGGCGCACCCAGGGCCGCGCCGGTGCCGATGGCGATTCCCGCCGCCCCCATGTTTCGTCCGTGGCCCCCCTCGAGGTCCATCAGCATGGTCATCGTCAGCGAGAACGCGCCGATGGTCATCGCACCCTGGAGGACCCGGAGGGCGAGGATGCCTTCGAAGGGAATCGAACCGACCGCCGGCACCGCGGCGAGGGACGCGTAGCCGACCGCGCCGGCGAACGAGCCCGCGACGATGAACGGGACCCGTCGCCCGGTCGCGTCGCTCGCGACCCCCCAGACGCCGACGAAGCCGACGTAGGCGGCGAACTCGGCCACGAGGAACCACATGCTCGCGTCGAGCGGCGTCGCCGCGAACGCCGACGTCGCCGCGTCGGCCCCCAGCGCCTCGACGAGCGTCGCGACGCCCGGATAAAGCAGCAGCTGGGAGAACATCACTGCGAAGACGAGGGCTGCCAGCACGACCCGATCACGGTCACTCGAGTGCACGGGCGGCCCTTGGTACTACGGGGGTATCAAGTCGTCCGTCTCCGACGACGCCTTCGGCCGCGTCCCCCGTGTAGCCGAAACCGACGCGCTTTCGTCGGCGAACGACCTGCATCGATCGATGGCACTCACGCGTCGCCGACTGCTCGCCACGGGTATGACCGCCGGGACCGCGACCGTCGCCGGCTGTGCCGGGGTCCTCGAAGACGAACTGGCCTCGGAGGCGGCGACCGTCGCCCCGGCCGCGCTCGAGGAGACCGGGTACGAGGAACGCACCGTCGAGGAAGTGCCCGTCGAACGGACCGTGAGCCGGTTCGGGATCGAACGGACGATCGAGGCCCGGAACTGGTACGCCGAGTACGACCGCTCGATTTCGCTCGCTGCCGTCGGACTGACGCGCGTCCAGGCGGCGGTCGTCGCCGTCCTCTCGACGCCGCAGGTGTCGGTCCTCGGGAAGACGTTCAACCCCGTCGGTGACTACTCGACGGACGAACTCGTCGCGTTGCTCCAGGACCGATACGACCGACTCGAGAACGTCGAGCGCGTCGGATCGGAGTCGGTGTCGGTCCTGGGAACCGAGACGACGCTCGCACGGTACGAGGCGCGCGCACGACTCGTCAGCGCCGGCGCATCGCTCGAGGTCTTCCTGCTGGTCGGCGAACCGGTGACCCACGGCGACGATTTCGTGATTCCCGTCGCGGTCTTCCCCCGGGTTCACGGGTTCGAGACCGAGTCCGGGGCCGTTCGGACGATGCTCGAGTCGCTCGAACACGCGTAGCGACGCCCGAGCCGAGGCCGTGCGGAGGCGGGCTACGGACGAATATAAGCGTAGCCTTCGTTCTGTAATCGCGTGAGTTCGCCGCCGCCCGAGGGGACGGTCTCGACGCCCTCGACGAGGTCCGATTCCGCGAGGTCTTTCAGGTCCAGCGTGTTCCCGCAGGCCTTGACCGCGACACCCGTCTCGAGCAGCGATTCGACCATTCCGCTGCCGTCGCCGCCGGCCGTCAACGGTTCGATGCCGTCGGCCTGTGCGACGATAGCGATGTCGTCCACATCGACGGAGTCGTCCTCGGTGAGGTTCTGGGCGATCGTGAGTGCGGTCGCTCGCTGTGCCGACTCGTCGGCGATGAGGTGAAACACTGTCTGCACGGCTCGAGGGTAGCGGCCCCCGCGGATAGCGATTGAGCCTGCAGGTGACGTGGAGTCGTCGACGGAGCCCGTGCATGTGAATGTCTAGGCTGCTATTTTTGCCGTTACTGCGGTGCATATGAATGTGGAGAAGTATGCATATGAAACATGAGCGACGACGCCAGCGACGGGTACGACGCCGACGGTGAGACACCGGAGGTGTCCCGGGATGGAGGCGGTGATACCGCCGATAGCGAGGAGCGCGGGCTCGGCACCCGTAGCGTCCACGCCGGCCAGTCTCCGGATCCGGAAACCGGTGCGATGGCACCGCCGATCTATCAGACGACCTCCTACGTCTTCGAGGACGCCGATACCGCCGCCGACCGATACGCCCTCGAGGACGACGGCTACATCTACTCGCGGATGGCCAACCCCACGGTCACCACGCTCGAGGACCGCCTCGCCGACCTCGAGGGGGGTGCGGGCGCGGTCGCGACCGGCAGCGGCATGGCCGCCCTTGACGCCGCCGTCCTGATCCTCGCCGAGGCGGGCGACAACGTGGTCTGTTCGACCGACACCTACGGCGGGACGACGGCCTACTTCTCGAAAACCGCAACTCGACGGGATATCGAGCCGACGTTCGTCCCCACGCTCGAGTACGACGCCTACGAGGCGGCCATCGACGAGGACACCGCTTTCGTCCACGTCGAGACGATCGGCAACCCCTCGCTGGTGACGCCGGATTTCGAGCGGGTCGCCGAGATCGCCCACGACAACGGCGTCCCCCTCGTCGTCGATAATACGTTCGCGACGCCGGCACTGTGTCGCCCGCTGGAACACGGGGCCGACGTCGTCTGGGAGTCGACGACCAAGTGGCTCCACGGCTCCGGGACCACGGTCGGCGGCGTCCTCGTCGATGGCGGCTCGTTTCCCTGGGGCGACCACGGCTACGACGAGATCGCGGGCCAGAACCATGCCTATCACGACGTCGACTTCTCGCGGGATTTCCCCGAGGCTCCCTTCGCCGCCGCGGCCAGGTTCCGCTCGCTGCGCAGCCTCGGTAACCAGCAGTCGCCGTTCGACGCCTGGCAGACGCTGCAGGGTCTCGAGTCGATGCCGCTGCGCGTCGGGAAACACTGCGAGAACGCCCGGATCGTCGCCGACTACCTCGACGATCACGAGGACGTGGCCTGGGTCACCCATCCCGGCCTCGCGGACCACCCGACCCACGACAACGCCGAGCGATATCTCGAGGACTACGGCGGGATGGTCGCGTTCGGCCTCGAGAAGGGGTACGAGGCGGGCAAGGCCTTCTGCGAGAACGTCGAGTTGGCCTCGTTCCTCGCGAACATCGGCGACGCGAAGACGCTGGTGATCCACCCAGCCAGCACCACCCACGGCCAACTCACGCCCGAAGAGCGCGAGGAGGCCGGCGTCACCGACGATCTGGTCCGAATGTCGGTGGGCATCGAGGACCCCGAAGACATCCTCGCGGATCTCGAGAGTGCGATCGACGCCGCGACACGAGCGGCGGGTGAGACGGCGTGACGACCAAGGAGACGGCCGACCTCGGGGAGTTCCAGTTCCTCTCGGGGGAGTCGATCCCGACCCTCGAGGTGGCCTACGAGACCTACGGCGAGTTTACCGGCGACAACGCAGTGTTGATCTGTCACGCGCTGACCGGCAGTGCCCACGTCGCCCGCCGGCCGGACGCGGGCGACGAGACCGCGGGCCAGGCTCGAGCCTGGTGGGGCGACGTCGTCGGTCCCGGGAAGGCCATCGACACGACGGAGTACTACGTCGTCTGTGCGAACGTGCCGGGGTCGTGTTACGGGACGACCGGCCCGGCCAGCGAGAACCCCGAGACGGGCAAACCCTACGGCACCGACTTCCCGCCGGTCACGGTCGGCGACTGGACCCGCGCCCAGCGGAAACTGCTCGACGAACTCGGCGTCGGCCGGCTCCGCGCGGTCGTCGGCGGCAGCGTCGGCGGGATGAACGTCCTGGACTGGCTCCGGCGCTATCCGGACGACGTCGAACGCGCCGGTGCGGTCGCGACCGCCGCCCGCCTCGATCCGCAGTGTCTCGCGCTCGATACCGTCGCCCGCCGGGCCATCACGAGCGATCCCAACTGGAACGGCGGCCACTACTACGGCGCCTCCGAGAGCGACGCGAACGGAGGGTCGTCGGACTCGTCCGACGGGAGGGCCGAACCCGAGGAGGGGCTGGCTCGAGCCCGCCAGATCGGCCACATCATGTACCTCTCGAAGGCCTCGATGGGCCGGAAGTTCGGCCGGCGGTCGGCGGGCCGGGAGACGGTCCGCGAGGAACAGCCAGACCCCGCGGCCGCCTTCTTCCCGTATCGGGAGGTCGAGTCCTATCTGGACTATCAGGCCGACAAGTTCGTCGACCGGTTCGACGCCAACAGCTACCTCTACATGACCCGCGCGATGGACGACTTCGATCTGTCGGCGGGCTACGAGGGAGACGCCGATGCGCTGGCGGCCTTCGAGGGCGAACTCCTCTTGCTCTCCTTTACCGGCGACTGGCACTTCACCACCGAGCAGGCCGAAGCGCTGGCCGAGGCCGCCCGCGCGGCCGGCGTCGACGTCGCCCACCACGTCGTCGAGTCCGATCACGGCCACGACGCCTTCCTCGTCGAACCCGAGAAGGTCGGCCCGCCGCTGTCGGACCTGCTCGCAAGCGGGCTCGAGGGCCGGGCGATCACCGACACCGAACCGGAATCCGAGTCCGACAACTCCGGTGAGTTCGCGCCGGTCCACACGAGCCTGTTCTCCGAGTGAGATCGTGCCAGCACCGATACCAGACGGAAAGTCGACAGGTAGTTGGGACGATTCACACGGTATTTCGCCAGCCAATATCGGTATCAGCGGGAAACAGTGCCGTAAATTATAATACCTGTCTGTCTGATGTATTGGTGATGTCAGACGGGAAGCAACTCGATTACGAGGATGAATCGGATGTACAGCGGCAGGTCCCGCAGGGCAGCGGGAACGAACTGCCGGTCAAAGAGGGGGCGGTGTTCGGGGCCATCGCCGTCGTCGCGACGTATCTCACGCACCTGCTCCTGACGATGATCGCGACGGCACAGTCATCGCCGATCGCCGAGGCGGTCGGAACGGGTGAGGACTCGTTGGTCATCACGGAGATGGTTCCTTCCTGGAAGGCTGCCGGGTGGAGTTACCTCAGCGTGTTCGGGACGGGATTCGAAGTCGACGGCGAAGCCGCGGCGCTCGGCGATGCCCCGAATCACGCTGCCGCGTTCGGCAGCGGCCCGGGTAGCCCATTTTTCCTGTCGGCGCTGTTTCTCTTCCTCGTGACGGTCGGGGGGATCGTTGCTGCCGGGTACGCGGTCGCCAAGTACACCGACGCCGACGATACCGTCGACGCCGCGAAGGCGGGTGTCACCGTCGCGCTCCCCTACGTCGCGTTCGCCGCCATCGCGGCGTTCCTGATGAGCCACAGCTACTCCGAAGTGCCCACCGTCGCGAGCCTCATCGGTTCCGAGGGCAGCGGTGTGCTGGGCCTCGAGGTCACCGAGTACCTCAACGACGCGGGCGATTCGGTCACCACTAACGCCAAATTCGGTCCGTCGATGACCGACGCGCTCCTCTTCGCTGGGATCATCGTGCCGGCGATCCTTGGTGCCGTCGGCGGCCTGCTCACCCAGCCCCGCGACGCCCTCGAAACGGTGATGGCGAAGATCCAGTAACGATCGGTCCGCATCGACGCACGGAGCCGACTCGCTCAATAGACCGAACCAATCGGTTTCTCACCCGGTCGAGACGAACACAAACGGACTGTCACGACCGTGGGATGGTAGAATGGCGGGTTCAGCACGAGACTATAGTCGAAGGAGTCAGTACTGTTGTTCGCGACCCTGCTCGAGCGCGAGGTACTGTTCAGCGTGAGAATCGGCCGATCGGCGGCGCGCGAGCCAGTACTGGAGATCGGAGACGAACAGCGCGAGGTTCTCCCGGGCGAACAACTTCATCGAGATGCCCTGGGGCGATCGGAACAGCGCGATCAGCGACCACATCGAGCCGGCGGCGAACGCGCCCATCGCCGAAAAAGTCATCCCGAGCGTGAAGAACGTCGTCGCGTAGACGAAGCCGATCCCCATCGACGGGAGACTCGTGCCGAGGGGGACCCGAGCGCTCGAGTCGCGCAGGGTCGGCGCGAGGAAGACGATCGAGAGGCCGCTACCGAGCATGAATACGAGGTCTTGCCACATCATCATCAGTACTTACTCGGTCACGAGTTAATAACTCCCTCGGTGCCGAAATCGGCAGTTAGACCCGAGATTCACGCCGAACTAGAGGACGAGCGGAAACGGCGAAGGGAGACGGCCAGTGGCGGAGATCGAATATCGGCGAGTGATACAACCAGCGATTACGGGACGGTCACTCGTCGGCGAGGACGCCGTCCGCGACGAGCGTCTCGCGGGCCTCAGCCATCGTCGAGACGACGGTATCACAGTGGGGTTCGACCGCCGGCTTGGGTTCGAACCCGATCGCCAGCCCCGCGACCTCGAGCATCGGCAGGTCGTTGGCCCCGTCGCCGACCGCGACGGTGTCGGCGAGGTCGACGCCGACCTCGTCGGCGAGGTCCGCCAGCGCGTCGTCCTTGGTGCCCTCGATCAGTGGCCCGTCGACCGCGCCGGTGAGTACTCGCGGCTGATCGCCGCTCGTACTGTCCGAGGCTGTCGCCTCGCTCTCGCCCGCTTTCATCGGCAGCCGGTTCGAGACGATGTGATCAACGGAGACGCCCTCGCGCTCCAACGCGGCCGCGACCCCGCGCTCGAACCCACCCGTGAGGATAGCGGTCGTGACGCCGGCGTCGTTCAACTCGGCGATGAGGTCGGCCGCGCCCTCGCGGAGGACGACCTCGTCGAAAGCGGCCTCGGCCTCGGCTTCGGGCAGTCCCTCGAGCAGGGCCGCGCGCTTGCGCAGGCTCTCGGCGTACTCGATCTCGTCGTTCATCGCACGCTCGGTGATCTCGTCCATGTCCGCGGCGACGCCACGGCGGTCACCCAGCAGGACCGTCATCTCGGAATCGGAAAGCGTCCCGTCGAAGTCGAAAGCGACGACTGTCATCGCTCGCCGGTTGACGGTCCCGGGATAAACCAGTTCAGGTTTCCCATCGCGAGAGTTGCCGTTCGTTCAGCCAGAGCCGAACCGAAACGTAGTATCGAGCCACCCACAGTAGCGCGTATGTGTCGGGGATACTATGTTTCGAGTACGAGAAGGGGTCGAGTCTCGAGGAAGGGGACCGGTCGGACGGCGACGCGGACGCCAACGAGAGCGACGCCGACCCAGCGGAGAGCGGTCGGCCGACGGGAATCGCCGTCGCGCCTTGGAAAGGGGACTCGCCGCCGGCGTGAGCGCGTTCGCGGTCGTGGTCGGGGCCGCCGTCGCCGCCGTTTCGCGACTGGCCGGACTGGCTCGGTAACCGACGACGATCGTCTCACGTTTCCGCCCGGTGGCCGATGTTTATATAGGTTCAGCGCACTGTTTCCCTGGCGTGACCGACGGCGACCGGGCGCGTGAGCGGTCGAGTTCGACCGACGACCTCGAGTCGCCGCTGTTTCCCTTCGAGGAGGGCGAGTTCTTCCGGCAGTTGGTCGCCAACACTTCCGAGGGGTTGCTGACCATCGACGAAGAGAGTACCATCGTCTTCGCCAACCCCGCGATCGAGGAAATCCTCGGCTACAGCCCCGCGGAACTCATCGGCTCCTCGAAGATGACATTGATCCCCGAACGGCTGCAGGACGCCCACGCCGCCGGGTTAGAGAAGTATCTCCGAACCGGCGAGAAACACATCGACTGGGACGGGATCGAACTCCCCGCGTTACACAAGGACGGCCACGAAGTCCCCGTGCTGGTAAGCCTCCGGGAACACACCCACGAGGGCCAGCGGCTGTTCACCGGCCTCTTTCGTGATCTCTCCGACCGGAAGGCCCGACAGCGCCGCTTCGAGGCCGTCTTCAACAACACCTACCAGTTCACCGGTCTCCTCGAGCCCGACGGGACCGTCCTCGAAGTCAACCGGACGGCGCTTTCCTTCGCCGGGGTCGAACGAACCGACGTCGTCGGCAAGCCGGTCTGGGACACCTACTGGTTCCAACTGGACGACGCGGCGCGCGAAACCGCACTCGAGGCCGTCAAACGCGCCGGTGACGGAGAGCTGTTCCGGGACGAACTCCGGATCCGAGGTGCCGACCGAACCGCGATCATCGACTTTTCGATCCGGCCGATCACCGACGAACGGGGCGAGATTCAGCTGCTCGTCACCGAGGGACGGGACATCACGCCGCTGAAACTCCGGGAACAGCACCTACGAGTCCTCCACCGACTGCTCCGGCACAACCTCCGCAACGAACTCAACGTCATCAGCGGGTTCGCGGAGACACTGCTGGCGGAACTCGAGGACGAGACCCACCGCGAGTACGCGGCCGAAATCGCGGCGACGGCCGCGTCGTTGATCGATCTCAACGAGTCGGCGAAGGAACTCGCCGACGTGACCCTCGAGGACGGCCGCCCGCGGCGGCCGGTGGCCGTCGGTGACGTCCTCGAGACGGTCGTCGACGACCTCCGTGACCGACATCCCGCGAGTACGATCACGATCACCGGGGCGACGGCCGCCGTCGTCGCCGGCGACGATCGGCTCGCGACCGTTCTCGAGGAACTCGTCCACAACGCGATCGTCCACGCCGACGCGGCCGAGCCGGCCGTCGAAATCGGCGTCGACGAAAGCGCCGAAACGGTCGCCGTTCGGATCGCCGACACCGGGCCCGGCATCCCCGCATCCGAGCGGGCCGGCATCTTCAACGACGAACCGATCACGCAGGTCAGACACGGCAACGGGCTGGGGCTGTGGCTCGCCAGCCTCATCGTCGACGACTACGGGGGCTATCTCGACTACACGTCCCGCGACGGCGCGGGGAGTTGCGTCGTCGTCCGCCTCCCGCGAGCGAAATAACGGACGATCCTACTCGCCGTCCTCGACCGGGGTCTTGACGATCGTCACCGGACGGGAGGCCAATCGCGCGACGCGATCGGTGACGCTCCCGAGCAGCTGGCGGTAGTCGCCGGACCGTTCCTTCGACCCCATTACGAGCATGTCGACGTCGGCCTCGTCGGCGTACTCGAGGATCTGTTCGTGGGGGCGGCCGTGTCTGACGACCGTCGTGGGCTCGAGACCCGCGTCTCGGGCCGCCTCGGCGGCCGACTCGAGGGCCTCCTCGCCGACGTGTTCCAGCGCGGCCTCGAGGCTCTCGAACTCGTGGACGTACTCGTCCCCGCTGTAGGAGTTATAGACGTCGCTGTCGACGACGTACAGCAGGTGGAGGTCCGCACCGGTGTCCTCGGCGACGGCGACGGCGTGTTCGATCGCGAGTTCCGTTCCTTCCGCAGCGTCGGTCGGCAGCAGAATTTTGTCGTACATACGTACATACTGTCGTCCGTCGATTGATAACTCTTGGCCGTAATTCTCGGTCGATGGGACGACGAGGGCGGACAGACAGCGGTATTTTTTGCCGGCCCCGACCACAACGGAAGGGTTTACGTGTTCCGCCCGGTTGTCTCGCGCATGAAGGTTCTCGTCACGGATCCGATCGCGGACGCGGGTCTGGACGTACTCAGAGACGCCGGCCACGAGGTCGAAACGGGCTACGAACTCGAGGGCGAGGCACTCCTCGAGGCGGTTTCGGACGCCAACGGCATGATCGTTCGCTCCGGGACCGAGGTCACCGAGGAGGTCCTCGAGGCCGCCGAGGAGCTGGCCATCGTCGGCCGGGCCGGCATCGGCGTCGACAACATCGACATCGACGCCGCAACGGACAACGGCGTCATCGTCGCCAACGCCCCCGAGGGCAACGTTCGAGCGGCCGCCGAACACACCGTCGCGATGACGTTCGCGACCGCTCGCTCGATTCCCCAGGCACACATCCGACTGAAAAACGGCGAGTGGGCCAAAAGCGACTATCTCGGAGCCGAACTCGACAGCAAGACCTTGGGCGTCGTCGGCCTCGGCCGCGTCGGCCAGGAGGTCGCCAAGAAACTCGACTCGCTGGGCATGGACATCGTCGCCTACGATCCCTACATCAGCGAGGAGCGCGCCGACCGCATCGGTGCCGAACTCGTCGAGTTCGAGGACTGTCTCGAGGCCGCCGACTTCGTGACCGTCCACACGCCGCTGACCCCCGAGACGGAGGGGCTGATCGGCGAGGACGAACTCGATCTGCTGGGCGACGGCTACCTCGTCAACTGCGCCCGCGGGGGCGTCGTCGACGAGGATGCGCTGGCCGCCAAGGTCGAGGACGGGACGCTGGCCGGCGCGGCGATCGACGTCTTCGCCGAGGAGCCCCTGTCCGCTGACTCACCGCTTCTAGAACACGACGAGATCATCGTCACCCCCCATCTCGGCGCGTCGACGGAGGCGGCCCAGGAGAACGTCGCCACCTCGACCGCCAGTCAGGTCAACGCTGCACTGGCCGAGGAACCCGTCGCGAACGCCCTGAACGCCCCCTCGATCGACGAGAGCGCGTTCCCCCGCGTCGAGCCCTACATCGAGATCGCCGAGACCGCGGGCAAGGTCGCCGCGCAACTGCTCGAGGGCCGCATCGAGGACGTCGAAGTCGTCTACGAGGGCGAGATCGCCGACGAGGACGTCGAGTTCGTCACCGCCTCGGCGCTCAAGGGCGTCTTCCAGCCCCTCGAGTGGCAGGTCAACGCCGTCAACGCACCCCAGATCGCCGAGGATCGGGGCGTCGATGTGACGGAATCGAAAACGCGACAGGCCGAGGACTTCCAGAGCCTGATCTCCGTGACCGTCAGCAACGACGACGACGAGGTCTCCGTCGACGGAACCCTGTTCGCCGGCAACGATCCCCGGATCGTCCGCGTGGACGGCTACCGCGTCGACGCCATCCCCCACGGCCGGATGGTCATCGCCCGCAACACCGACGAGCCCGGCGTTATCGGCCAGATCGGCTCCGTGATGGGCGAGTACGACGTCAACATCGCCGGCATGTTCAACGCCCGCGAGACCATCGGCGGCGAGGCCCTGACCGTCTACAACGTCGACAGCGAGGTCCCGGTCGAGGCCAAGGAGGAACTCGAGTCCGACGAGCGGATCATCGGGATCAACGACATCACGCTGAACGGCCAGAACTGAGCGATCGGGACGGATCCGCTTTCGACCGTCGAGACGGTCCACGCACGTCGATTGCGTCTCGGCTGGAGACTATACGCCGTGGTCACGGAACCGCTCGCACGACACCTCGAGCGGGAGATCGTCGAAATCGTCATCGCCACCGACGACGAACGTCGCGTCGCGTTCGGACGCGAGTGCAACGGCGGCCGCGTCGGCCAGCGAAATGCGTCCGTCGCCCTTTACTTCCCCGACGAGTCGCCAGTCGGGAGTTGCGACGGCCACTCCGCGTCGCTCGAGGGCACGGAGGTCGCGGTCGGCGACGCGAAACGAATGGGTGGTCGGCGTTCCGTCGTTGGCCCCCTCGAACCGAGCGACGAGATAGAACACTTCGCTGGCGTTCGCGTCCGCGAGAAAGCCGTCCGCGTCACCGGCGAAAACGTCCGAAAGGAGGTCTGCAACGACTTCGTGTCCGGGTTCGCCGTAGAAGTATGCGATGATGGCTTCGGTGTCGAAAACGTAGCACTCGGTCATTCGTCGCTATCGGGCCGTAGTCGTTCGAAGCGCTCTGCCTCACGGCGGCGGTCTTCGTCTTTGAGTTCGTGCATCCGTTCGGTAATCGAGCCGGATTCGTGTGCGTCGGCGTGGATTCCGTGAAGTTCGTCCGGTGACGGAACCGGTTCGATGACGATTCGATCACTCTCCTCGTAGACGAACACCTCGCCAGGCGTCTCGATACCGAATTTCTCACGTAACGCCTTCGGGATGGTCGCCTGCCCCTTCTGCGAAACGCGTACTATCTCTGGATCCGTTGTATTACTACTCATATCTAGTTGTACCCTTAGGGTCGAGTCCTACTAAAGGAACCGCAGTAGCAGTATTATCTGCCATTATATATCAGATACTCACGCTCGAGCGAACCTGATCCCTCCACCACACGGACAGTCCAGCCGCTCGTGAACGCGCTTTATGCCCGTCGGGAGCCTCAGTTCTAGCGGAGGCGAACAACATGACAATTCAGGATCGCGGGACCGTACAGCAGCCGACAGACAGCGCCCGCGAGGACGCTGCCGACACGAGATGGGGTATCCGGGAGGGGATCGGCGTCTCGCTGGTCTCGATCTTCGGGCTGTTGTTCTTAGTGATCGGCCTGCTGCTGGCCCCGGGGTTGGCCGAAGCGGCGTCGACGGTCGCCATCACGGTCGGCCTGCTGGCGGTCGCGGTCGCGCTTGTCGTCGTCGGCCGCTGGAGTTGGCAGGGACGCTAGGGGATCATTTTTCGACGCGCTTGCGACGACCGAGTCGCGGCAAAAGACCTATCGCTCGGACGACCGATACCGCGAGTATGGACGAGGCAGTTTCGGTCGACTTCGGCGAGGACGGACTCGTCCCCGCCGTGGCACAGGACGCCGACTCCGGCGAGGTACTCATGCTCGCGTACGTCTCGCCGGAGGCCTTAGAGCGGACCCGCGAGACGGGCCGGGCACACTACTACTCGCGGAGCCGCGAGGAGTTATGGGAAAAGGGCGCAACCAGCGGCCACGTCCAGTCCGTCAGGGAGGTCCGCGTCGACTGCGACGCCGACACCCTGCTCTATCTGGTCGACCAGGAGGGCGGCGCGTGTCACACCGGCCACCGGTCGTGCTTCTACCGGACGATCGAGGGCGAGACCGTCGGCGAACAAGTGTTCGACCCCGACGCCGTCTACGAATAGGATGAGCGAACGCGCTCCGCCCTCCGACGCGCGCGCAGGCGCTACCGCAGGGAGCGACGACGGGCCGACCCCGCTCGAGGAACTCGAGGCCGCCCGGAACCGTCTCGAGACGATCGAGGACCGCATCGCCGACCACGGCGAGGACACCGTCGACGAGGTCGCGACGGCCTATCGGCGGGCCGAGACCCTGCTCGAGGACTACGTCGACCGCGCGACCGGCACCGGCAAGGAGAACTTCCAGGCCTACATCGAACTCGAGGGGAAGTTCGACGGGCTCGTCTCCGGACTCTCCGAGGACCTGCCCGAACACGAGGCCTTCGAGGACGCCCTCGAGGCGATCGACAAGCGCCGGCTCAGCGAGTCGGACTTCGAACGGGCCCGCGAGGCCCTCGAACCCGCCGCCGAGTACGCCGACCTGCTCGACGACCGCGAGAGCGCTCTCGCGGAGTTGGCCGAGGCCCGCAAGACCGCGAGCAAGCGCCTCCGGACCGTCGAGGACGAGATCGACGACCGCAAGCGCCTGCTCGAACTCGCGACCGCCGACTTAGACGCCCCCGTCGAGCGACTCCGCGAGCCAATCGAGCGCTACAATGAGGCCGTCCGCGAGGCGTTCCGCGAGTACCGGCTCGAGGCGAGCGCCCGCGAGGTGTTCGACCTGCTCGAGCGGAGTCGGTGGTACCCGTTCGTGGGCTACGAGCGGCCACCGGCGGACCTGTCGCGGTACGTCCGCGGGAACGACGCCGGCGAGTACACGATCCCCGAACTGCTCGAGTACGCCGACTACTCCCGGTCGAAGCTCTCTCATTACGTCGACAGCGCGGACGAACTCAAGCGCAACGTGGCGACCCAGCAGACGTTTCTCGACGGGATCGACGCCGAACCGCTGACGGTCGACTGGCCGCCCGAACCGGCCGGCGCACTGCGCCGCCGGGCGCGGGAGTACCGCCCCTTCGTCGCCCGGATCGCCGACGAGGACGTCGTGGCGAACCTCCGCGCGGTCCGGCTGCTCGCGACCGATCCCGACTACGATCGGCTCCAGACGGCCGCCCAGGCGGTCACACAGCTCTCGGCCGACCAGCGCCGACGGCTGACCGACGGCCGCGTCGAAGCCGAACGCGAGGAGTTGCGGGACGAACGCGAGCGGCTCGAGGCCGCACTCGAAATCGACGACCCGGTCTGAAACGGGCGAGGGTCCGGCCGCTCGAGGACGACCGTCGCCGCGAAATCGGCCCTGCACTTTAGCCGCCGCCGACCGAACGGCACGTATGAGCAGACACGTCCTCGTGCCGATGGACGACTCCGAGCCGGCGCGGGCGGCACTGGACCACGCCCTCGAGTGGGTGCCGGCCGAACGGACTACCGTGGTCCACGCGGTCGACGACCTCACGGCCGACTACGAGGGCATCGTTTCAGGGGACGACGAGCCGGATTTCTTCGCCGACGCGCGGGCGATCGCCGAGGAGTATGGCCGGTCGCTCGAGACGGCCGTCGTCGAGGGTGGTGGGACGGCCGAGGCGATCCTCGAGTACGTCGACGAGGCCGGCGTCGACGCGATCGTGATGGGCAGCGAGGGGAAGGCGGGCGTCTCGCGGCTGTTGTTGGGCAGCGTCGCGGAGGCGGTCACGCGGCGGGCCGCGGTTCCGGTAACGATTGTTCCCTGAGTCGGTCGCGCTGTTCAGTACAGATGCGTATGAAACACGATAGATTGAGCTACGAATTATCAGCAGTTTGCAAGAAAGAATACAGACAAATAGCGATACTAATGAAAATCAGATATACTGTCCACGATTTGTCTCCACTTATAATAGTCACAACAGCAAGAACTGCAAACGCTAAGGCAACGATAGCCGAACGAATCGAACGGAGATGTGCTGTTAACAGCAAATACTGATCGTCATTCATAGATAATGTATAGTATTTCTATAATATATGCCTTCTGTTAATAGAGGGTAGAGCTAATTACTACTTCGAGACCTGCATGGCCTGTACTGAACAGTTAGGCCGCTCGAGCGGACGATAGAAACCGGGTTCAGGCGTCGGCCTTCGCGTCGGCCAGCGCGTCGTACATGTCCGCGACGAGTTCCTCGGCGCGGTCGCCCTCGCGGGCCTCGGCGTAGATCCGGACGAGCGGCTCGGTGCCGGAGGGACGGGCCAGCACCCACGCGTCGCCGTAATCCAGCCGGTAGCCGTCTCGAGTGTTGAGTTCCGCGTCGGCCGCTTTGGCCTGGTTGGCGGCCGCGTCGAGCATCGCGTCGCGTTCCGCCGTCGACTCGTACTCGAGGTTGCGCCGGACGTTGACGTAGCCGTCGTAGGGGGCGACGATTTCGCTGACCGGCCGCTCGGCGACTAACTCGAGGAATCGGGCCGCGGTGAAGGCCCCGTCCCGGGAGAGCCGGTAGTTCGGGAAGAAGATCCCGCCGTTGCCCTCGCCGGCGATCGGGACCCGCTGGCCCGAGGCCTCGAGTTCGCGGATGCGGGTGATGATGTTCGTCGAACCGATCGGGGTGAGTTCGAGGTCGGCCCCGACCTCGTTCACGACGTCGACGAGCCGCTGGGAGACGTTGACCGCCGAGACGGTCGTGTCGCCGGCCTCGAGTTCGGCGGCCGCAAGCGCCGCGAGCGTGGCGTCGCCCTCGACGTACTCGCCGTCCTCGTCGAAGAAGATCGCGCGGTCGGCGTCGCCGTCGTGGGCGATCCCGACGTCGGCATCGGTCGATCGGACGAGCCGGCCCAGATCGGCGAGGTTGTCGGGGACGGGTTCGGGGTCACGACCGGGGAAGTGGCCGTCCGGCTGGCCGTTGACGGTGACGACCCGACAGCCCAGTTCCCGGAAGAACTCGGGGCTGGTCAGCGCGCCCGCGCCGTGGCCGGGATCCAACGCGACGGTCAGGTCCGCGTCGGCGATCGGCTGGCGGTCGGCGGCCGCGAGCAACCCCTCGACGTAGGCCCGGCGAACGCCGTCGATCTCGCGGACCCGGCCCGTCTCGTCCCAGGCGGCCGCGGTGAACGATTCGGTCAGCAGTCGGTCCTCGATGGTCTCGAGGGTCGCGACCGAGAGTTCGACGCCGTCGGCCCCGACGAGTTTGATCCCGTTGTACTGGGGCGGGTTGTGCGAGGCCGTGACGACGATCACCGGGACCGCCTCGTGTTCGGCGTAGGTCTGTGCGCCAGGGGTAGGAACGATCCCCAGTCGGTCGACGTCGATGCCGATGCTCGCTAACCCACTGGCGGCCGCATCGGCCAGCATGCGGCCGGTATAGCGGGTGTCGCGAGCGATCCCGACCCGCTCCGCGCCGGCGTCCTCGGCCCAGATCGTCCCCGCCGCCTTCGCGACGCGGAGGACGAACGCGGGCGTCAACTCCTCGTTGGCGACGCCCCGCGTCCCGCTCGATCCGAATATCTCCATTACGCGTTAGTCGGCGGGGACGCCCCATAGTGATTCCGCAAACCGCTCCCGAAGACGGCCCCGGGACGGAACGTTTTCGGCCCGTCCCGTCCACGGTCACGTATGCACTCGATCGAGGAGAAACGCGTCTACGGCGACCGAGAGGGCGCGATCACCGCCTACGTCGCGAGCGCGTTCGGTGTCGTTCGGGTCCGCGTCGCCGGCGACACCGTCGGCGAGTTCGGTCTCTGCGAACGCTGCGAGGCTCGAGGCGTCGCGACGACCGACGAGAGCGTCGCGATCGCGACCGGCGAGGACGTCCGGGTGGCCCCGCTCGAGGACGGAGACGGGGGCGAGGAGTCGTTCGCCGAAACCGGGTTCGGCCCGGCGGTCGCCGTCGGTGCCGACGGCGGCGAGCTGCTCGCGGCCAGTCCCGATGGCCGGGTCGCCCGCCGGCCGGCAGGGGCCACGGAGTGGACCACGCTCACGGACGAGACCGTCGCGTCGGTACGGGCGATCGACGGCGATCTCGTCGGAACGGAAGACGGCGTCTATCGGATCCACGACGGCGGACTCGACCACGCCGGTCTGACCGACGTACGAGACGTCTCGGCCGCCGGCGTCCCGCTCGCGGCCACCGCCGAGGGCCTATACAAACTGGGCAACGGGTGGATGGCGGTCCGCGAGGGACCGTTCGATGCCGTCTCGGCGGACCCCCGATCGGAACAGGGGACGCTGACGCGCGCACACGCAGTCGCGAGCGAGGAAGTATACGGCTACGCCGGCGACGACGAGTGGGACGCGCTCCCGGACGCGAGCGAACCGATCGTCGACGTCGGCTACGGCGAGACGGTCTACGCCGTGACCGAGGACGGAACCTTCCTAGCGGCCGCCGAGGACGGATGGCGACCGCATCCGATCGGGGTCCGAGACGTGACCGGGCTGGCCGTGCGATAGCAGGAGACCGCCGATCCGCGTCTGACGGAGGTTTAATTACGTGGGCTGCTACCCACGGGATATATGGGAGAGCTACCACGACGGAAACTGCTAGCCGTAAGCGGTACTGCCCTCACCGGCGCGGTCGCCGGCTGCATGGGCGGTGACGACGGCGCCGACGGGAACGGTGACGGATCCGGGGACGGCGGGACCGACGACCCCGCCGACGGGGAAACCGAAAGCGAAACCGTCGACGGAACGATCCTCGGCGAGATCACCGTCGACAACCTAGACGGCGATGCCCACACGGTCGACATCATCGTCGAATTCGACCGGGAAATCGAGGACTGGGCGACCGAGGAACTCGAGGCCGGCGGCGGGACGACCCTCGATCGAAACTGGCCGACCGAGTCGGGGCAGTTCCGCGTGACAACGCGGCTCGATCAGGGCGAGCCGGTCGAAGTCACGCCGGCGGACTGGAACGACCCGTCGTGTCTGAACCTCTTCGTTCGGATCGATCGGAACGGGGAACTGACGCTCCTGAGCGATACGACCGGCGGACCGTGTGGCACCGGCGATCCGAGCGTCGACGACACCGACGCGTGACAGGCCCCGCCGGCCGCGCTCACGCCTGCCCGAGCAAGGGTGTGGGTCCAGAACGAAAACTGGTTTAGCCCCCGCGCTGTCGAACCGACTATGATCGTCAGCGGATCCGCGTCGCAGGCCCTGGCCGCGGCGCTGGCACGCGAACTCGAGGAACCGCTCGCCGCCGTCGAGTACGACCGCTTTCCCGACGGCGAACTGCTCGCGGCCGCCCCCGGCGTTGCCGAGGCCGACCCCGATCGAGCCGTGATCGTCGCCTCGACCGTCTCGAGCGACGCCCACCTCGAACTGCTCCAGCTCCAGGACGCCGTCCGCGAGGCCGGCGTCGAGGAGGTCGTCACCGTCCTCCCCTACATGGGATACGGCCGTCAGGACGCGGCGTTCGAACCGGGCCATCCCGTCTCCGCGCGAGCGGTCGCCCGCGCGATTTCGACCGGGAGCGACCGCGTGCTGACGGTCAACCCCCACGAAACTGCCGTCTGCGAGTTCTTCGAGCCGACGGCGACGGCCGTCGACGCGGCTGGCCGGCTGGCCGATCCCCTTCCCGACGACCTCACCGAACCGGTCTTTCTCTCGCCCGATGCCGGCGCGATCGAGTTGGCCGAGACGGCCCGCGACGTCTACGGGACCGGCGAAACCGACTACTTCGAGAAGACCCGCCACTCCGGCACCGAGGTCGAAATCTCGCCAAGCGACGTCGACGTGGCCGGCCGCGACGTCGTCGTCGTCGACGACATCATCGCGACGGGATCGACGATGAGCGAGGCCGTCAGCGTCCTCTGTGATCGCGACGCCGGCCGCCTGTTCGTCACCTGCGTTCACCCGCTGTTGGCCCGCGATGCCGTCACGAAGCTCTCTCGAGCCGGCGTCGAAGCGATCTACGGTACCGACACCATCGAGCGGGGCGTCGATACCGTCTCGGTCGCCCCCACGCTCGCCGAACACCTGTAAGTAAACGATTAAGTAGCCGCCGGACACGGGTCTAGGTGGTATCGCGTCGCACGACTGCGGTCGGATCGACCGCTCGGCGACGCGGGGGAGCCCGATGCACGGAATCGTCCACAAGACCCTCGAGGAGTACGTCGTCGAACGGACCGACGACGACACCTGGGACACGATCGTCGAGCGCTCGGAACTGGAGCCGCAGCTGTACCTGCCCGTCTCGCATTACGACGACGACGAGATCGACGCCATCCTCGAGACGCTCTCGGGGATGGCGACGCAGGACAGGGCCGCGATCGAACGCGATTTCGGCCGGCGGCTGGCCCCGGAACTACTCTCGACGTTCAGCGCACACGTCGGCAGCGACTGGGACCTCCCCGAGTTGCTGGTCGGTCTCGAAGACGTCTACGACGACATCGAAACCGCAACCGACGAGACGTCGCTGCCGAAGCTGTCCTGTACTCGCGAGTCCGATCACGCGATCGTCACGTACGACACTCACCGAGATCGCCAGTACTGCGGGCTCGCCCACGGAATTCTCGACGGGCTCGTCGCTGCGTTCGACGCCGACGCGACGGTCACGAAAACCGACTGCGTCGCGGACGGGGCCGACGCCTGTCGGTTCCGGGTCGACTTCGAGTGAGTGCCGGCACGGGAATTATCGTCGCCGAGCCGCCAGAACGGTCACGACCAGCAGAAGGAACGCGCCGAGCGTCGCCAAAACCCCGAAGCCGGGGACGTCGTCGATCGCCGCGGCCGGCCCCGTCTCGCCGACGCTGACCGTCGCCGTTCGCTCGCCGACGCCGACCTCGTACCGACTCGCCTCGTCGAACCGGAGTTCGGCTTCGACCGTCGCCGTCCCGTCGGGACGAACCGCTACCGGTCGCTTGGCGGCGACGCCGTCGACGGTCCGGAACGCGAGAACGGCAGCCCCGGACCCGTCGCCGGCGGCTTCGACGGTGGCGGTCGCCGTCACCGGCTCGCCGGGGTCGACCGCCTCGGGCTCGAGCCGGAGGTCGGTGACANGCGCCATCAGAGATGTGTATAAGAGACAGGACGTACGTCCCGGGTTCTGCGGGTGTCCACGAGAGCCGGTGAGAGCGCTCCCCGCCGGGTGCGAGCGTCCCCTGCCGATGAGCGACGGTTCGGCCGTCGGCCCCCAGCGTCAAATCGTACGTCCCCTCGCGCTCGCCGACGTTGGTGACCGTCGCCGGGAGCGTCACCGACTCGCCGGCGGGCACGACGATCACCTCGTCAGTGCCGGCGTCGACGCCCGCCTCGGACGCCGACCACCGCGGCCACTCCTCGCCAGCGACCTCGATCGGACCCGTCCCGAACCCGTACTCGAAGCTCGCGACCGACTGGTCGAACGCGGCGCGGTGGTCCGTTCGACTCCACACGGCGGGCGTCGCGTCCGTGCGAGTGTAGCGCTCGGCGTCGGTCCGAACGGCCGTCCCGCCGTAGGCCTCGATCGATCCCAGGAGGCCCGCCACGGTCGCCGCATCGTCGTCGGCGTTCAGTTCCCGGACGACGTCCGCCAGCGTCCGGTCGCCGTCGGTCGCGACTCGTAACTGGCGGTCGATCTCGCCGGCCACGAGCGCGCCTTTGACGTAATCGGTCCGTTCGTGCTCCCACGTCCCGGGGTCGGCGAGCGCGCCGTCGGCGTAGGGCGACTCCGTCCCGCGCACGAGCAGTCGGCTGAACCCCTCGAAATCGGTATAACCGGCCTCGAGAGCAAGCAGTCCCGCGTGGTAATCGGCCTGTCCCTCGACGACCCACTCCGTCTCGGTCGTCGTCCCGTCGGCGGTGTTGGCAAAGCGCTGGCGGACGTGGACGTACTCGTGGAGCCAGGCCGGGTTCGGACTGTCGAGCGGTTCGTCCGCGACGACCCAGGCGTCGGACTCGCCGTACTGGATGCCCCGGGGACCCCAGTCGACGGTGTCGGGGACCGCGACGACGAACGTCTCGTCGGGTCGCGCTCCGACCTCGAGCCGGTCGCTCGCGTCGACCAGTGCGGAGAGGATCGTGTCGGGCGACTCCTCGAGCGTCGCGGCCTCGGGGACGGCCAGCCGGAACCGCTCCCCATCGACGGTCCGTTCGCGTTCGGTCACCGCGCCGAAGAAGGCGATATCGCCGCCGGTCGCGCCGGGGCCGTCCACCCGAACCGTCTCCTCGATGCCGACCGGATCCGTCCGCCGCAGCGAGATCGCCACGTCCGGGACCGGGACGACCGCCCACTCGCCGGTGTCGACGAAGGAATATCCCTCGCCGGTCGCGCTGGCACCCTGGGTACCCGTTCGATCGGCCGGCATCGTATATCGGACCGTCGGCTCGTCGGTCGTCCCCGTCCACTCGAGGGTCCGCTCGCCGGTCCGCTCGAACCCCGTCGTCGACTCGACGGTCGCACCTCGCTCGAGTTCGATCTCGAGTTCAGTCACCGATTCGGGCACCCGAAACGTCGTTTCCGTCTCGAAGACGTCGGTGTCGGTCGGCCGATGGCGGAGCGTCGTCGTTCGATGGAGGACGTCCGACGAACTCCCAGTCGCTGCCGCGCCGACGGATGGACTCTCGAGATCGGCGCTCGCGGGCGCTCGATCGGTCGGTGTCCCGGCGGCGATGCCGGCCGGGAGGTTACAGGCGAGCAAGACGACGAACGCGAGGGTCACGAACCGGGAGGTCACTACCCCCCACTGGTGAATCAGCGGACAAGACTTTTATGGCAGCCGTAGTGTCACTCAACGACGAAAGAGCGGCCATCGCGAGTTTCTCGAGATTCCAAAACGCAGACCGGTCGGCTTCGCCTCCCGGTCTCAGTCCGACGGCTCGGCGGCCGCCAGCGGCTCGAGCGCGACCTCGACATCCACCTTTTTACGCGTCGGGTTCGGTCGCTGCTCACGGTTCCCGTTGGTCACCGCTCGCTGTCCGAGGACTCACTCTGTTCGCCCTCGCTTTCCTCCCTCACCACTCGCGTAAAAATCTGGACCAAAAAAGCCGTCTCGCTACGCTCGACGGGACTTAATCGGAGGCTTCAGCAGCCGCCAGCGGCTCGAGCGCGATTTCCATCGTCACACCTTCGACCTCCCACTCCTTGCGGTGGCCGTCCTCGACCTCGCGGCGCTCGTCGGCACGGACTTCCTCGCTGATGAGGTCCGTGCGCTCGGCGACGAGATCGGCCACGCGGTCGTCCTCGATCGTGAGATCCAGCGCGATCCGTTCCTCGACGTCGAGGTCGAGGTCCTTACGCATCTCCTGGACCCGGCGGATGACTTCGCGGGCATAGCCCTCGCTCTCGATGTCGTCGGTCAGCGAGGCGTCGACGTAGACGACGCCGCGGTCGTCGCCGTCGAGGCCGAAGGCGGTGCCGGCGACGCCGTCGGGGGTCTGGGTGACGAAGGAAACCATCTCGTCGGTGATCCCCTCGTCGTCCTCGAGGACGTCCGAAACGGCGTCTTCGATCGCCTCGAGGCCCGGCTCGTCGATGCGGGCCTCGTTGAGCGCGTTCATGACCTGCCCGGCGCGGTCGCCGAAGGCCGGCCCGAGTTCGCTCATGTCGGCCTCGGCGCTGTAGGAGAGTTCGCCCCAGCGCTCGTCGGGCGAGACGAGTTCGATCTCGCGGGCGTTGAGCCGCTCCTCGAGCAGGCCAGGGTGGCGGGACACGGCCTCGACGACCCGCTCGTCGTCGGCGGCGACGACGACGCGCGGAACGGGCCAGCGCAGCTTCCGGCCAGCCTGCTGACGGGCGTTCGCGCCGGCCTCCTCGATCGCGCGGAGGAGCGCGACGTCGGTCTCGAGTTGCTCGTCGGCCCAGTACTCCTCGACGGCGGGCCAGTCCTCCATGTGGACGGTCGGGTGGCCGTCGTCGCCGGTCAGCGTCCCGTAGATCTCCTCGCTGATGAACGGCGCATAGGGAGCAAGTAGCGCGACCGTCTCCCGCAGCACGCGGTAGAGCGTCGCGTAGGCGGCCTGCTTCGAGTCGCTGTCGGCCTCGTCCCACATGCGCTCGCGGACCGCCTGCACGTAGAACCGCGAGACGTCCTCGACGACGAACTCGAGGAGGGCATCGATCGCCTTGTCCTGGCGGAACTCCTCGAACGCCGCGGTCATCTCGGCTTTCGTGGACTGCAGTCGAGCAAGGACCCACTCGTCGAGGGGCTCGAGGTGGTCGTCGACCGACTCGAGGGTCGTCTCGGTGGGATCGAACTCGTCCAACCGCATGTACGGCAGCGGGAACCGGAAGACGTTCCACAGCGTCCGGAGGTGGTTCTCCATCGTCTGCATCCCGTCCCAGTCGAAGCGCATGTCCTCGCCCTGTGGGTTGTTCGACAGCAGGAACAGCCGCATCACGTCCCGGCCGTGGCGGTCGATCGCCTCGTGGGGATCGATCAGGATGTCCTTGGACTTGCTCATCGCGCGGCCGTCGGGCATCAGCGCGTGGCCGTGCATCAGGACCTCCTGATAGGGACTCTCGCCGAGCGCGGCGGTGCCCATCCCCAGCTGGGACCAGAACCAGCCCCGGGTCTGGTCGTGGGCCTCGAGGATGAAGTCGGCGGGCCAGAGTTCGTCGAACCGGCTGTCGTCCTCGGGGTAGTTCAGGGTGCCCCACGAGGCGACCGAGGAGTCGAGCCAGACGTCGAAGACGTCGGGGACGCGGGTGTAGGTGGTGCCGTCCTCGGTGATCGTCAACTCGTCGACGGTGTCCTTGTGGAGGTCCACGGTTTGGGAATCGATCTCCTGATCGACCCGCTCGGCGAGTTCCTCGCGGTCGCTGATGACGATTCGGTCCTCGTCGTCGTCGCGGTCCTCGGGGGTCCAGACGGGCAGCGGGATGCCCCAGTAGCGCTGGCGGGAGACGTTCCAGTCCGGCGCTTCCTCGACGAAGTCCCGGAAGCGGTTGTCGCGGGCCCACTCGGGGTGCCACTCGCTGTCCTCGATGTTGTCGAGCAGCTCGTCTTTCACGTCGGTGATCGTGATGAACCACTGGTCGGTGACGATCTGGACGATCCCCGTGTCACAGCGCCAGCAGTGGCCGTAGCTGTGGGAGATCGTCTCCGACGCGAGCAGGTCGCCGTCGGCCTCGAGGTCGGCGATGATGTCCTCGTTGGCGTCGCGGACGAACTGCCCCTCGTAGTCGCCGCCCTGTTCGGTGTAGACGCCGTCGCTGCCGACTGGACAGAAGATCGGGAAGTCCAGTTCGCGACCGCGCTCGAAGTCCTCTTCACCGTGGCCGGGCGCGGAGTGGACGAGGCCGGTACCGTCGCCGTGCGTGTCGACGTAGTCGGCGGCATAGACCTGACAGGCTCCCTCGTGGTCGGGGTGGTCCGGAACGCGGTCGGCCATCGGGTGGTCGTAGGCCCAGCCCAGCAGGTCCTCGCCGGTGTGTTCTTCGACGACTTCGTAGTCATCGTAGCGGCCCGCTTTCAGCACGTCCTCGAACTTCGGTTCGGCGACGTACAGCAGTTCCTCCTCGCCGTCTTTCTCGGCGCGGACGCCGACGTAGTCGCCCGCCTCGTCGACCGCGACGAAGGTGTTGGCGGGGATGGTCCACGGGGTCGTCGTCCAGATGACGAGTTTCCCGTCCCGATCCTCGAGGTCGAACTTGACGTAGATCGAGGGGTCCTCGACATCCTCGTACTCGACCTCGTTGTTCGCGATCGCGGTCTCACACCGGGGACACTGCGAGATCGAGCGGTGGCCCTTCTCGACGAGCCCGCGGTCGGCGGCGTTCGAAAAGCCCCACCAGGCGGCCTCCATGTACTCCGGTTCGACCGTCCGGTAGGGGTCGTCCCAGTCCATCCAGACGCCGAAGTCCTGGAAGTCCGCCTGCAGGCCCTCGAGTTGCTCGTCGGCGTAGTCCTTGCACTCCTGGATGAAGTTCTCCTCGCCGAACTCCTCGATGTCCTTCTTGTTCTCGAAACCCAGCCGCTCCTCGACGCGGGTCTCGATCGGGAGCCCGTGCATGTCGTAGCCCGGGCGGTCGGTGACGTCGTACCCCTGCATCCGGAAGAAGCGGAGGTAGACGTCCTTCAGCGACTTGTTCCAGGTCGTCCCCATGTGGGCCGAGCCCGACGTGTACGGCGGGCCGTCGACGAAGAAGAAGGACTCACCGTCCGACCGATGCTCGACCGTCTGCTCGTAGGCGTCGACGTCGTCCCAGTACTCGAAGACCCGCTGCTCGAGTTCGTGGGGGTCGTACTGGTCGTCGACCTCGGCGAACCTGCTCATACCCGACCTAATCGCCTCCGGCAGTAAAGAGGAATCGATATCGCGGGTCCCGCGCTAGCCGCAGTGTCGGCTCGGCGTCGTGGCGGGCAGCTCAGTCCGTGACGACGACGACCCGCTCGGCCGCCAGATCGACCTGCGCTTCGTATCGTACCTCGTTCGAGTCGGGATCGCTGATCGCGACGGTGACGTCGTCCTCGGCGTACGTCTGCTCGGCCGGCGAAACCACGACTGCGTCGGCTCCCCGCTCGACGGTGAAGTCCCCGGATTCGCCGGTGAACGTCCGGGTCGTGGTCCCGTTTTCCGCCTCGACGGTCGTCGTCTCCGAGAGGGAGATCGACATCCGGTGCATCGAGTCGGCGTGGATCCCCTTGATGGGTTCGACCGCGAGTTCGTACTCGTCCATCGATTCGAGCCGCCGCGTGACGGTCTCGTTGGCGCGCGCGATCTCGAGTGCGCGATCGCGTTCCGCGTCCGTCAGCGGATCGGCCGGCTCGGAATCGACGGTCAGCCGACCGTCGGCCGCCGCGATCTCGATCGATTCGGTTCCGGAGACGTTCTCGAGGACGGTGACCTCGCTGTCGCCGTCCGAAAACGTCACCCCGTTCTCGGAGACGCTGAACTCGCCGCCGGAGCCGGTCGCGATCGGGTCGCCGAGTCCAACAGCGGCCCCCGCCCACGCCGTTCCGACGCCGAACGACGCGAGAGCGAGCAGCGCGATCAGCCGGACGGCGACGGGACGGTTCATACGTTCTCCGTTGTCCGGAAGCCCTCATCAACGTTGTGTCGAAACTCGTTTGAAACGCGTTTCAAGCGCGTTTCAGTGGTGTTTCACGGCGGTTCTCCCGGTCAGAATCGGTGGTCATTAGGAGACGTGTTCGAATGGCGAACTATGGATCTGCGGGCCCTCCACACGAGACAACTCTTTGCGGCGGTCCTCTTTCTCGCATCGACGGTCGTACTGGCGATCCAGCTGATCAACCCGTCGCCGGTCATGGTCACGGTCGGCGAAAACGGGACCGAAGTCGCCGAGCTGGGCGGTTACTTCGAATACACCGACGTTGCAGTGATCGCGATCGCGGCGTGTTCGCTCGGTGCGAGCGGCACGTACGTCCTCCTCGGCGGGTCTGTCGGGGACCCGGCGAGCGCACGGGAACGGCGAACCGGCGACGGGGACGTAGCGGGGCCGGCTCCCGTCGAGACGGAACCCGACGGCGAACCGAGCGACGAACTCCTCGAGGCCCGCCGCCGGGAGTGGGAGGAGACGGCCGAGCGGCTCGCGAACAACGAGCGGACGATCTACGAGACGCTGCTCGAGGCCGACGGCGTGTTGCCCCAGAGCGAGATCGTCGAGCGGACCGACCTCTCGAAAGCGACCGTCAGTCGGGGATTGGACGGCCTCGAGACCAAGAACCTCGTCGAGCGGAAGCGCCGCGGGATGGGGAACACGGTCTTGCTGTTGTAGCCACAACCGGCGTATCGGCCGAAATTCGGCCCGTAACCGTTCCGAAACACGTTTTCAACGGGTGACTAAGGGGGCTTTCAAACGACCCGTAACCGGGCGGCGCGAACGACCGACCCGACGAACGACCGACGCTCGTCGACGGCCGGTCGACGCGCTCGCCCGAGAGAGACATCATGCAAACGAAAACGAAACTGACCGCACTCGCGCTCGCAGTGTTGCTTGCCATCGGGACCGGTGGCATCGCCGCCGCGACCGGCGCGAGTTCCGGGACTGACGAACTGGCCGACGAACCGCACCACCAGTCGACGGTCGACGTCGACGGATACGAGTTCACGGTTTCGACCGAAGACGACGGGTTCGGCGCGGATCGAACCGCCGACCTCGAGGCGATACCGGCGATGGTACTGAACGACGACGAAGCCGGGGACTGGCTCCGCGATCACGTCGGAACGGACGACGACCTCGTCCTCGAAGTCTACGGCTCGCTACAGCGAGACGACGACAGCGCACACGTCCGTATCCATCCGGACCGAACGGCCGAACACGGGGACGCGCGTCCCCTGCTGGAGGCGACGGTCGACACCGAGACCGGCACCGTCGACGTCGTCGGCACCGACACCGAGCCCGTCGAGTCGGCTCACCGACTCGAGGCCGCCGAATCGACCGATATCGACATGTCCGACCGACGGGTCACACTCGTCGACGACGGCGCAGTCGTGGACGAACTGACGACCGACGTGGTGTCCACCGTGGAGTCCATCACCCGGTTCGACATCCGATCGGTAGCGACCGTCGACGACGGGGAGACGTTCACCGTCGATACCGACGCCGACGACACCGATCGAGCGACGACCGACGCCGATCTCGTGGTCCGCGATCCGGACGACGAACTGACCGACACCGAACTCGAGACGGTTCGAACGCTCGTGACGAACGACGAAGCGGCGACGGAGCGGTTACGGGATCGGTTCCCGACCGCCGAGACGATCACGCTGACCGTCCACGGCGTCGAGCCGAGCGGAGACGTACACGTCGACGCTACTGCACCGGGTGACAACCCCGAGACGGCAGTCGTCGTCTCCCCGTCCAGCGGCAACGTGTCGGTCGATGCGGCTACGCTGCTCGAAGCCAGTGAGAGTAGCCGGATCGACACCGACGGCTCGACGGTCGTCTGGAAAACCAACGCAGCGTAACTGACCGGCGTCCACTGACGACCGGCAAGCGGAATTCGAAGCGGCGCTCACGACGATCGCACGACGGACGTGCGATCGGCCGTGACGTACTGTCAGCGGCTGGTCGGTAGAGCAGGTGCGACGCGGGGTTCAAAATAGACCGGCGAACGGACGACTCAGACGTACTCCGAGAGGACCTTCTGGTAGCCGACGCCGTACGCACCGGCATACAGCATGAGGCCGCCGAGCGCGCCGAGCCACAGGGCGATCATCGCCTCGCCGGTACCGAGGTGTTGGAGACTCGCCTGCTCGACGAGGACGCCACCGACCGTCAAGACGCCGGCGACGACGGTATACAGGACCAGTTGCAGTGATTCCGCGAGCAGTTCCGGGCCGAGGGATGTCATTAGGACTTCTCTACCCACCCACCCAACGTAAACCTGTCCCCTCGAGTGCGACGCATCCACACGGTCGGCGACGACTACTCGACCGGCAGCCGCGGCCGGGAACCGACTCGGCTAAACCGCTGGGAACGTAGTCCGGACCGTGCCCGCGTCCGATTCCGAGACCGACGCCGACGACGGGTCGGCGACCGGCGACGATCCCGCCGTTCCGACCGAGCGCAACGTCCTCGAGACCGACTGTACGCGCTGTCCGAACCTGGCCGAGAGCCGCGAGTGCATCTCGTGGGGGACCGGCCCGCTCGACACGAGCGTCGTGGTCGTCGGCGAAGCACCCGGCTACGGGACCCCCGACGCGGACCGCTGGCAGGGCGGCAACTGGACCGGGAAGGCCTACACCTCGCGTCACTCCGGCCGCCGGATCCGGCGCATGCTCGAGCGAGTCGGCTACGGCGACGACGCCTACTACACGAACGCGGTGAAGTGTTTTCCAGCCGATCCGGACGACCCCACCACGAATCGCGAACCGACGCCCGAGGAACGAACGAACTGCCGATCGCATCTGCTGACCGAACTCGAGGCGATCGATCCGACGGTCGTCCTCGCGACCGGCAAACACGCGACGAAGACGGTACTTTCGGCCGAAGGACGGGACCTCGAGGGGTTTCTCGACAGCGTCCTCGAGCCGGTGTGGTGTGACCGCCTCGGCGTGTGGCTCGTACCGATCCTCCATCCCTCGTATCAGGACGTCTGGATCGGCCGGCTGGGATACGAACCCGAAGAGTATCTCGCGGCGATCCGCGAGACGCTCGACGACCTGTGTCGTGGCCGGGACAGCGGTGGCGGCGAGTAAGCTTCTTACGACGAGACGACACATACCCGCGTATGAGTACGATCTTCAGCCAGATCGTGGCGGGGGAGATCCCCGCACGGATCGTGTACGAGGACGAGACGACGATCGCCTTCCTGGATGCCAATCCGCTCGCGCCGGGCCACACGCTCGTCATCCCGAAAGACGAGTACGAGCGGCTGAACGACGTCCCCGACGACGTCGCCGCGGACCTCTACGAGACCGTCCACCACATGGTCCCCGTCGTCGAGGACGCGGTCGACGCCGACGCGACCACCGTCGCGTTCAACAACGGCGAAGCGGCCGGTCAGGAAGTGCCCCACGTCCACTGTCACATCGTCCCCCGGTTCGAGGGCGACGGCGGCGGCCCGATCCACGCCGTCGCGGGCGACCGCCCGGATCTCGACGACGACGAACTCGACGACATCGCTGACGACATCGAGTCCAGCGCCTGAGATCGGCGGCTCAGTTCTCGCCGTCGCTCGAGCGGCTCGCCTGCTCGAGCGCGCCGGCCGCGTTCCGTGAGCGAATCGACCATTCCTCGGTCGTCCGCCGCCGGCGAATATATTCGTCCCGAGGGCTTTGCACCGTCGCCCCGAGGTCAGGAACGAATGAGCGATCGGGAGGAGACCCTGCGGGAGCTGGCGGCGCGGCTGTGCGAGAAGGAGGCCGTCGCCGACGCGTTCGTCGCGAAGAGTTTCACCGACCACCACCTGCTGGTCGACCTCGAGGACGGGGAGTCGATGCCGACGGAGATCCGCGAGCTGCTTGCGGCCCACGACCTTCGTGGGGCGAACGCGGAGTACGACACCGACGCGGATGATCCCTCGTTCGCGGGCGATTTAGAAGACGGAACGCGTCACCAGTTCGTCGATACCGAAACACGGGGCGACCACCAGTCCTACGTCGTGGACTGACGGCGGTGCCGTCGGTGGACGACCCGTTGGCTGCCACGGTATGGCTGTCGTGACGTTTTTGCCGTCCGCACGCGACGCTGGCGTATGGCCTTCGCCGGCATCGTCGCCCAGTTTCGCGCCCACCCCGTTGCCACCGTCCTCGAACTCGGCAGCGTCCTCGTCTGCTGTCTGCTGTTTGCCGGTACCTTCGTCCTGCTCTCGACTGGCGTGCCGACCGGGCGGGGCGACCCGTGGCTCGTCCTGATCGGGCTCGGTGTCGCGTTCGTCCTCTTCTGGACGGCGCTGGTGCCGCTCTACGAGCGGACCCTAGAGTAGGGTCCCGAGCAGCAGGTCGCCGTAGACCAGTGCGATCACCAACCCGGCGAAGATCGGCACCAGGAACGGCGTTCCCGGCGAGATCCAGACCGTCTCGTTTTCGCTTAGCACCTCGAGTCCCTCCCGGAGCGTCTCGGGCGTCGTCCCGTAGGCCGAGCCCTCGATGTCGTCGAGGAACGCCTCGGCACCCCACGGATCGTCAGCGGGCACTCCCTGCGAGTCGGTCGCCGCAGTCGCGGCCGTCTCGGTTTCGGCCCCCTCGAGCGCGCCGCCGTCGCCCCGGATATCGGCGTCGGCAGTCACCGCACCGTCGGTCGGCGGGTTCGGCTCGTCGGGGAGGGTGGCGGGGTCGCGGTACCGCTCGGGGGCTTCGCGCAACTGCGCCAGCGAGAGTCCCCGCCAGCGCAGGTACATCCGCAGGGCGTCGAGGTCGAGGCCGCCCCGCGAGAGCCCCGTCGGCGTCTCGAGCAGGCGGCCGTGGGTCTCCGGAATCCGCTCCCACGGGACCGGCCAGCCGACGAGCATCACGGGCGCGATCCGGCCCGCGGCGGCGTTGCGGATCGCCAGCACGACCGGGAGCGCGACCGCGACGAGGACGGCGTTGGTCAGGATCGTAAACGAGAAAGCACCGATCCGGGTCGGCTCGAGCGGCAGTGTCACCGGCCCCAGCGCGTACTCGGGGAAGGTCGGGAAAAGGACCGCGAGGACGAGTAAGGCCTTCGCGTCGGCCCCGCCGAAGCCGCCGACCCACCAGAACAGGTAGGCGATTGGGACGACCAGTCCCAGGCTGATCGCCGTCGGGACGAGGAAGTCGTAGCTCCAGGCGGTCCCGCCGGCAGCCCACGCCAGTCGGGCGTCCCAGAGCAGCAGGACGGCCCCGAGGAGCGCGAGGGGGATCCAGACGGTACTCGAGACGCGCCTGGTCTCGATGTCGCGGTAGGCGGTCCAGGCGAAGACGGGGACGGCGACGAGTCGAAGGAGGTCCGGCCCGGTCGCAACGGTACCAGCGAGCGTCACGGGCGTCCCTGCGAAGCGCGGTGCCGTTACGTTTTCGGCCTCCGGGCGGCATCGGGGGCGACCGCGACCGTACCGGTTTCCCCGGGTGTGCCAGTATCGGACAGCGAACCGGCCGGGAACTGAACGCAAGAGCAGCGGTGGTCGCTCACGGTCGAATTCCGACACCGGCTCGCGCGTTCGGCCGGTGATCGTCACAGCAAACGGCATATCCGTCCGTCCCCCGAACGCCTCGAGCATGAGGGACGGCGCGGCCTTCTCGACCCTGTACACCGGCGTCTTACTCGCGGTACCGGGCCTGCTGGCGTGGGTGACCGGGCAGGCGCTGCTCTTTCCGAGCCTGGGACCCACGGCGTTCCTGCTGGCGACAGTTCGGGAGGGAGAGGTGACCGCGCCGCGGCGGGTCATCGGCGGCCACGTCGTCGGGATCGTCGCCGGGCTCGTCGCCTACCACACCATCGCGCCCGGCCTCGCGGTCACGACGGCTGCACCGATGTTCGCGGTCGGCCAGCTACGGCTGGTCACGAGCGGCGTCGCCGCCGTCGCACTGACCGCGGGTGGGATGCTCGCGACCGAGACGGTCCACCCGCCGGCCTGCGCGACGACGCTGATCGTCTCGCTGGGGCTGCTGGCGTCACCGCTCGAGGGCACACTCATCGCGCTGGCCGTCGTCGTCCTCGTCGGCGTCCACGAACTGGTCACCCACGACCGTCCGTTCCGCGAAGACCTCCCGATCGGGCGCTAAGGGCGCCCTCAGGGTGCGTCGCTGAACTCGTCGAACAGCGCGGCCACTCGGCGCTCGATCTCGTCGCGGATCTCCCGTACCGCCTCGGGATCGCCGCCGTCCGGATCGGGCAGCGCCCAGTCGCGGACGTCGACGCCGTCGACGTCGCCCAGCTCGAGCGTCGAACAACCCATCGTCGCGACGTAGTCACACGAGCGGAGTTCCGCGGTGGTGACCTCCCGCGGCGTTCGGTCGGACAGGTCGAACTCGAGTTCGGCCATGGCGTCGATCACGCCCGCGTGAACCTCGTCGGCCGGGTCCGTGCCGCCGGTCAGAATCTCGAGGGAGTCCACGAGGCCGCGACGCTCGCGTTCGCGCTCGGCGAAGGCGGTCGACATCTGGGAGCGGCCGGCGTTTTGCACGCAGACGAAAGCGATGCGGATCGGGTCGTCGGAGTCGGTATCGGTGGTCATGGTGTGTTCTCGTAATCAGTCGTCGGTCGGTGTCTCTCGCGGTGTCGGCTCGAGGCTCCCCGTATCGCGCTCGCCCCAGTCGAACCGGCGCTGGAAGTACAGCGCGACGTTGACCAGCGCGAGCAGGACGGGGACCTCGATGAGTGGGCCGACGACGGTGGCGAAGGCGACGCCGGAGCCGACGCCGAAGACGGCGACGGCGACGGCGATCGCGAGTTCGAAGTTGTTCGAGGCCGCGGTGAAGCCGATCGCGGTCGTCGTCGAGTAGTCCGCGCCGATCCCCCGGCCCATCCCGAAGCTGATGAGGAACATGACGACGAAGTAGATCGTCAGCGGGACGGCGATCAGCAACACGTCGGCAGGCGCGGCGACGATGTTCGCGCCCTGCGTGGCGAACATCACGACGATGGTGAACAGCAGGGCGACCAGCGTGAGCGGATCGATCGTCGGGACGAACTCGTCGTCGTACCACTCCTCGCCTTTGGTTCGGGTCCCGACGTAGCGAGTGAGGATCCCGCCGGCGAAGGGGATGCCGAGGAAGACGACGATCGCCCAGAACACCTGTTCGGGCGAGACGTTGAACGTCGTGATCTCGGCCGCGAGCGCCTCCATTCCGAGCAGCGGCGGGAGGACGAGCGCGAAGAACCAGACGTACACCCCGTAGGTGACGATCTGGAAGAGGCTGTTAAAGGCCACGAGACCGGTGACGTACTCGGTCGAACCCTCGGCGAGTTCGTTCCAGACCAGCACCATCGCGATACACCGGGCCATCCCGATGAAGACGAGCCCGAGGAAGTACTCCGGACGGGCGGGTAGGCCGGGCACGAGCCCGCTGAAGAAGAAGACCGCCAGTCCGAACATCAGCGTCGGCCCGATGAGCCAGTTCTGGACGAGGCTCAGACCCAGCACCCGCCAGTTGCTGAAGACCGTCGGGAGCCGCGAGTAGTCGGCCTTCGCCAGGGGAGGGTACATCATCGCGACGAGTCCGATCTCCACGAGGTGCAGGTCTCGAATCGGCTCGGTCACCGACGGCGCAACCTGCCCCAGGCCGACGCCGACGATCATCGCCGCGAAGATCCACACGGTGAGATACTTGTCGAGGAAATCCATCGACCGCGGATCCCCACAGCCCTCACAGTCGCAGTTCGGTCCGTGGTCGTGTGACCCGCTACTCATCCACGCTCCCCTCGAGGACGGTCACGAGCGCCACGGCGCGGTTGGTCGCCCGGTATTTTTTCCAGCGACCGTCCTTGCGGCCCTCGACGAGGCCGGCCTCGACCAGCCCCGAGAGCGCGTGACTGAGTCCGCTCTCGGTGACGTCGACGACCGCGTGGAGTTCGCAGACACAGAGTTCTGCCTCTGCAGCGACGAGAACGCGAACGAGCGTATAGCGCGTCTCGTTGGCCAGTGCGGAAAGAACGTCGAGTTCGGTGTTGACCTGTTCCGGCCCGATCGCTGCCTCGAGCGTACTGAGTTCGTCGAGCCGTTCTTCGACATCTTCGCTGCGACACTCCCCGAGTTCGTCCTCGAGATATCGTTGGAGTCGCTCCGTCGCTCGTGCCATCGCTATCTGATTGAGCAGTATCTCAATTAATGCTTCCGGTAGAATCCATGCTAGTGGAAAGAGCCCCATATAGCGGACATAGGACTAGAGTGTTGGAATCAGCCGAATACTTTTAGTTGAGCATTTTCTAAACTGTCGTATGGAGAATCAGCAGAGAGGCGAGTCTCGTCTCGATCGTGTCAGTGAAAGCAGTCGGAAGCAACGGGACGGAGCAGAATTCGTCGGTGCGTTCGGGAAGAAAACCGGGAGTTCCGATCTCGTCTTTCTCGAGGGGTTGCTCCCAGAACGGGACGGTGAGGTCGCTCGTAGGGAACCGCCGTCACGGCAGCTAGAAATCTGTCTCCAAACGCTCAAAGCGGAACTGGACCGGTATGGCAAAGACCCGTCAGACGTTCTTCAATTAACGGTGTATCTCACAGACATGGATGCGTACGGGGAAATCAATGACACGTACGAGCAGTTCTTCGAGACGACATGCCCCGCACGTACGACGGTGGGCGTCTGTGAACTCCTCGGAGGGGCAGCAGTGACCGTTGACGGTGTTATCGCCATCGAATGAACGCGACGTTCGCGTACGCCCGTACCGAATCACTCCGTTACGTTCGACGCGGTAAACAGTGGGAGACTACTGATACCGTAGCGGTCGCCGTCGAAGCGGTAAATCGGTGATGGAATCGTGGAATTCGCCGAAGATGGGGATACTCTCGGGCGGAATCTCGTCCGTACCTGACTGAGAACGGCTGCCGGCAGTTCCTGTCGTCGGCGGACACACGGTAGAAAAGAGTCGAGACTACCCGCGGGTTGGGCGGCACTTGTCGGTTCGAAAAAACGTTGTTGTGGCCACGATGTGGCCCGCTCAAATTTTAAATGACGCGGTTCTGCAGGTAGTCGAGGTGCTTGGCGTTGTAGACGATCTTGACCTCGTCGGTCTCGGGCGAGCCGATGCAGGTCAGGCGGACGTTCTTCTCTTCGACTTCCTCGTCGGAGAGGATCTGCTGCATGTCCATGTCGATCTCGCCCTCCTTGACGATCGCCGCACAGTTCGCACAGGCACCCGCGCGACACGAGAACGGCCAGTCGTAGCCCTGGGCCTCGGCCGCCTCGAGGATGTATTCGCCCTCGGCGACGTCGAGCGAGCCGTAGTCCTCGTCGTCGAGGCCGGCGTCTGCGGCCTCGTCGAAGAGGTCCTCGTCGTCCATGTCCCAGCCGTGGTCGTCCAGTACTTCGTAGTTGAGGTATTCTACCGTGGGCATCAGTCTTCGGTTCGGGTCCCGCACTGGTATAGCTTGCTGTTCAGTCCTAAATTGTCTATGAGTCAGAATCGACTAATTCGAAGGAAAGAATCCCCGTGTTCGTTATAGAATCGGTGGATAGGAACGAGAAGAAAAAGAAATGTCGGAAAGAACCCGCCAAATGGTGGTGGTATTTGCCGAATCCGAAACCCGCCGCTGTACGGACATGAATCGTTGCTGGTCGCCGTCAGCGACGGCTCCGGATCGCGTACGGTCCGGCCACAGCGGGACGACGGAACGAACGTATCGAACAATCCGGCCAAAACGGAGAGACCAATGAGAGGGTACGCGACGAACCGACCGGGACCCGCGGGCGGTCAGAACCCGAAGATCGGGACGAACCGGAAGGTGAAGTAGGCCCCGATCGTCGAGATGGCCGGGACGACGTTTTGCATCAGGATCACGCGGGCGGTCGTCGAGGGATCGAATAGATCCGACGCCTTCGGGATGTCCTCGACGTCTTCCTCGCCGATTTCGGGGGAGCGTTCGCCCTCCGCTTCCGCGGTCAGCGCGCCGACGGAGACGCGGGTTTCCTCGCCGCGGGCGGCGTCGGACAGCGTCGTCGTCCGGGTGGCTCGCCCCCAGCCCAGCCCGACGATGCTCATCGTCGCGATGACGACGAAGCTCGCGGGGATCCCGATCCACGAGAGGCTGACGACGATCCCCGAACTGATAACCGCGACGACGATCGCCGCGGTCAGCGGGAGGTTCGTGATGTCGCTCCCGAGCGTGTCGAGGGTCCGGCGAGCGATCGTGAAACAGCCGACCGCGACCGCCGCACAGCCGATCAGGATCAGCGGCACCATGTCGACGTCGCCGGTGCCATAGATCGGCGCGATCGCGTTGGCGATGTTGCTCGTCCCGGACGCAAAGCCCATCAGACACCCGATGGCGACGACAGTCAGTGCGCCGGTAATTTCCCGGCGGTCGGCATCGACGCCGAACTGGAGCCGCGGGACGAGCCCCGACCGGTCGATCGAGACCATCGGCCGGCCCTCGTCTTTGGATTCGATGGCGATCCAGGCGTTGATCTGCGGATAGAAGTATCGTCCGACCACGCCGGCCACCCAGAACCCGATGATCGGCGCGACGATCCACCAAACGGCGATTTCGCCGAGTTCGTTCCAGTTGAGTTCGCCGGTCGCCATCCCCAGCGCGGCGATAGCGCCGACCGCGGTCATCGACGTCGAGGCGGGGACGCCGGCGTAGTTGCCGACGAACAGTGCGCCGCCGATAAAGAAGAGGACGGCGACGTTCGAGCGCAGCGTGAAGATCGAGGTGTCGGTAACGAGTTCCTCGCCGAGCGTCGTAACGACCTGCGGACCGATGGTGTAGGCCCCGACGAAGAAGAAGATCGACATCAGGCCGGCGGCCATCACCTTCGTGATCACGTTCGCGCCGACGGCCGGCCCGAACGCGGGGCCGGTCGTCGAGCCGCCGATGTTGTAGCCGACGAAGATGGCGGTGAGGATCCCGACGATAAGCAGCGGTTCCGCGTTCACGGTCAGTAGTCATGCGATCGGATATTAAAAATACGCCTATTCATCGCGCCGGTCGTCCGCTCGTGTCGGCAGGGAAGGAACTCGCAGCTGACGGAATCGGCGCGCGTCTGCTACAGTCACGACGGTGGATCACACCACGGGACCGCGCGCTCGAGGGAGTCGCGGAAGGCGGCGAGCGGGTCGTGATCGATCGCCGTGCCGACCGGCGGGTCGTCGGCCCGCGACTTACCGGACGACGACGACCGGAACCGGGGAACTCCGGAAGACCTTCTCGGCGACGTTGCCAACGAAGATACGATCCGCGATGGATCCACTGTGAGTCCCGATAACGACCGTCTCGTAGTCGTCCGCCCGGTTGATGATCGCACGCGCGGGATGGCCGAATTCGATCGCGGTCTCGAGTTCCGCGTCGCCGTCGGCGTCCGCGACGATGTCGCGTGCGCGATCGAACACCTCTTTCGCGTGTTCCTCCGCCGCTTTCTCGAGATCGTCGGCGAGCGCGAGCCCCGTCGCGTGTCCCCACATCTGTGACGGTTCGCCGACGACGTGTAAGGCGGTTATCTCGGCGTTCGGGAAGACCTCGAGGGCGTACTCGAGGGCACGGTCGCTCATTTCCGAGTCCTCCATCGGGACCAGGACACGTGAGACCATACGTCCCCTTCACCGTTGGGACGAATAAACACGCGGGGGCCGGGTCGAGCTGAGCGGGCACGTCGAGTCAGAGGCCGAAGACTGGAACGAACCGGAAGGTGGCGTACGCGCCGGCCGTCGCGATGACCGGGACGATGTTCTGCATGAGGACCACGCGGGCCGTCGTCGCCGGATCGAAGAGATCGGACGCACGTGGGATCCGTTCCGGGTCCTCGTCGCCGATCGGCGGCAGCGTTTCGCCCTCCGCATCGGCGGTCAAGGCGTCGACGGAGATCGGGACCGATTCCTCGCCCCGGACGGCATCGGCCACGGTTATCGGGCGCGTCGCCCGTCCCCAGCCGAGGCCGATGATACACATCGTCGCGATGATGACGAAACTCGCGGGAATGCCGATCGCGGAGAGAAAGATGACGAGCGAGGCACTTACCGTCGCGGTGACGATCGCCGCCGTCAACGGCAGCTCCGTGAGATCGTTCCCCATCGTCTCGAGGGTGCGCCGCGCGATCGTGACCGTGCCGATCCCGACCGCGGCACAGCCGATGACGATCGCGGGGTTCATCGCGAGTTCGCCGCTGCCGACGAGCGGGGCGACCGCGTTCGCGATGTTCGAGGTCCCGGAGGAGAACGCCATCAGACAGCCGATGACGATCACCATCGCGATGCCCCCCAGCTCGCGCCGATTCGTGGTCTCGGTCGGGACCGGAACCGGAACCCGACGGGACCGATCGATCCGGTAGAGGGGCCCCTCACTGCGCACCATCGCGAGCCGTCGATTGAGCGACGAGTAGAAGTAGCGGCCGATGATCAGCGAGACCCAGAACCCGATAAACGGCGAGACGACCCACCAGATAGCGATCTCACCCATGACCGCGACGTTGAGTTCGCCGGCGGCGAGCCCGAGTCCCGCGATCGAGCCGACGGCCGTCATCGACGTCGAGGCGGGGACGCCGAAGAAGTTCCCGACGAACAACGCAGCGCCGATAAAGAAGAGGACGCCGATACTCGCCTCGAGCGTGAAGACGCCGGGATCCCGGACGAGTTCGCGGCCGAGGGTATCGACGACGCGGCGACCGATCGTCCACGCTCCGACGAAGAAAAACACCGTCATCAACACGCCGGCCGCGGTCTTCGAGATCGCATCGGCACCGACGGCCGGGCCGAACGCCGGTCCGGTCGTCGCACCGCCGACGTTGTATCCGACGAAAACGGCCACGAGGATCCCGACGAGAAGCAACGCGGACACCATACTGAGAGATAGCTATCACGCCGATTCGGATATTCGTTGTGCCGTCTCGTACGCAGAGAGGATCGACGGCCGTCGGACACGGATTTCGATCGTCGACGAGGGACTATCGGGCGGGGTCGTCGGTCTCGTCCGATTCGTCAGTGTCGACGACAGTCTCCTCGAGGAGATTCTCGATTTCGTCCTCGCGTGGCCGACGATCGATGCGTTCGTCGACGGTTTCGATCCGTTGCTGGACCGTATCGACTTGCTCACCGATCGTCTCTTCGACGGCCTCTTCGACCGTCTCCTCCATCTCCGTCGTCATCCATTCCGGATCGAAGCGTGCCATCTTCCAGATGACGTGTAGTGCGTACGAGACGAGGACGCCTAACCCGAGCGCTAACCCGACTCGTGTTCCCTCGACGACGATCAAAACGACCGACACGAAAATCAGACCGCCGTAGGCGAGATCGATGATCGCGTCGATATAGCGTGGCTTCATCGCTCGGTCAGCCCCTTCAGCGCAGTTGCGGGTCGGTTTCGAACTCGAGCCATACGGGATCGCATCACATACCGTCATTTCAGGACAACGTGTGAAAGCACTTTGGGGAATCTGCATCGAACGGCCCGGAAGGACGCGATCGCAAACACTGTCCCGAGCGACGGAAGCAGCTGTAAGGTACACCGATCTGGCCGACGGTACCGAACCGGTAGCTGCCGGGGTCGGAATCAGGTGGACGTCGCCGAGTCGATAGGAACCCCGTCGGCTGGACGACCAGCCAATGCCCCGCCACCGGCCTCCTCGAGCCCGATCCCACGCGAAATCGCACCGCCCAACAGGAAGTTGATCTCCCACTCGACGGACTCATCGAAGGCGATAGGCGCTAAGACGCCGATTGTGCCCACCGCGACGACGCCCACAACGCGGCGACGGCAGTCGACGAAACCGTCGCCTTTACTCGCGCCGGCCTCGCGCACTCGAGTATGGGTACTGATGGCAACGACGGAAGCGGGACGTTCGAGGTGATCCCGGCGGTCGACGTACAGGACGGCGAAGTCGTCCAACTCGTCCAGGGAGAACGCGGCACCGAAAAGAGCTACGGCGAGCCGATCGAGGCCGCTCAGCGGTGGCTCGACGCCGGTGCGGAGTCGCTGCACCTGGTCGATCTCGACGGGGCGTTCGAGGGCGAACGGGGGAACGCCGACGCCATCGATGCGGTGATCGACGCCGTCGACGTCCCCACGCAACTGGGCGGGGGCATCCGCACCGTCGACGACGCCGTCGACCTGCTCGAGCGGGGCGTCGACCGGGTGATCCTCGGGACGGCGGCGGTCGAGAACCCCGAGATCGTCGGCGAGATCAGCGAGCGCCACCCCGAGAGCGTCGTCGTCAGCCTCGACGCGAAAGACGGCGAGGTCGTCGTCGAGGGCTGGACCGAAGGCGCGGGGATCAGCCCCGTTGAGGCAGCCAAACGGTACGAGGATCTCGGTGCCGCCGGGATCCTCTTTACCAACGTCGACGTCGAGGGGCGACTCGAGGGGGTCGCGACCGAACCGGTCCGCGAACTGGTCGCGGCGACGGACATCCCCGTGATCGCCAGCGGCGGCGTCGCGACCCTCGCGGACGTCCGCGACCTCGCGGACGCCGGCGCAGCAGCCGTCGTCGTCGGGAGCGCGCTCTACGAGGGGCAGTTCACGCTCGAGGAAGCACAGGCGGCGGTCGACGCCGCCGAGTAGCGTCGCGGATCGGTAGTGGCGGCCAGTCGCGGGAGAACGACGGACCGGTTCGGACGGCGGGCGGCGACCGACCGGTCGAACCGGGTGCGAAACCGCCTCGCGATGCAGCGTTACTGGTTGTAGCCGTGACCGAGGTAGAGTGCGAGGACGTTGATCGCAAGCAGGGCGAGGAAGGCCAGCGTCACGTGGGGATCGCCCAGTCCCTGCATGAGAAGCGGCACATGGACGAAAGGCAACGCGATGGCGCCCCAGAACGACAGGAACTGTGCGGGGCGTTTGACCGACCGGCGGAGTCGGCCGCGGTCACGCTCCGTCTCGGGGTTCGACGGAGCGATCGATTCGTTCGACAGTGGGGAGGGGTTTGACATCGGATCGGGGCACCTCGTCTCGACTGTGAGATTCACTGCAAACGTCATATAACGGGTCGACGGTTGGCGTCGTTTCGGCCCGTTTCAGCCCGTACGTGGCGAGTGAATGACTTTTTTATGGCGGCTGAAATCCCTTTAGACGTTTTATTATAGCATCTCCTCCGCTATCGGGAGTACAGAGCTGAGTCGCCGAATTCGGCGGTCGATTCGGGAGGCGGTGCGATGCGAGTACCGACGAGCGGAACCGCCTTGTATCGGGGGCGGCATGGGTTCGACATGAGCGAGCGAACGGCAACGGTCACGCGCGAGACGGCCGAGACGTCGATCGAGTGTACTCTCGAGATCGACGGGAGCGGGACGGCCGCGGTCGACACCGGCATCGGCTTCTTCGATCACATGCTGACGTCGTTCGCGAAACACGGCCTGTTCGACCTCGAGGTCGACTGCGACGGCGACCTCGAGATCGACGACCACCACACGGTCGAGGACGTCGCGATCGTCCTCGGCGAGGCATTTGACGCGGCGCTTGGCGATCGATCGGGTATCGTCCGGTACGCCGACCGACGCGTTCCGTTGGACGAGGCAGTTGCGGGGGCCGTCGTCGACGTCAGCGGCCGCCCACGCTTTTACTTCGAGGGGACGTTCTCTCAGGCGTCGATCGGCGGGTTCACCAGCGACATGGCCCGTCATTTCGGGGAATCGCTGGCGATGAACGGCGGCCTGACGCTCCATCTCGAGGTCGACGGCGAGAACGCCCACCACGAGGTCGAGGCGCTGTTCAAGGCGCTGGCGCGGACGCTCGACGACGCGACCCGAATCGACGAGCGCCGGGAGGGGACGCCCAGTACGAAAGGGACGCTCTAGTCACGGTCGCCGAAGCGTCTCCCCCTTCTCGACGAACTCTCCGTCTTCGATCGCGTAATCGACGATCGCCTCGGCCTCGCGGGGCTCGAGGTCGTAGGCCCCGGCAGCCAGTTCCTCGACGGCGCTGCGGTCCATGGGAAACTCGCGGTTGCGCAGGAGCCGAACGACCTTGGCGTAGGCCGCCGGTCGGCCGGTCGCGGTCCCGTCCCGATCGTCGCCTCGGTCGGGCTCGCCATCGGCGGCGTCGGCCGCGCCGGCACCGTCGTCGCCGGCGGTATCGGCCGCCGTCTCGTCGGCCGACTCGGTGGCGGCACCGCGTTCGTCGCGTTCGAACGTGATCCCGTCCTCGAGCGATGCGTCGGCGGCATCGGCGTCGGCCGTCGCGGTGGCGGCGTCGTTGGAGCCACTATCGGGGCCTGAATCGGCTTCTGCCGCGTCGGCAGTCGTCGGAACCGTCGCGGCCGAACTGCCCCCGTCGGATCGGTCGTCGCCGGTCGCATCGGGGGCCGTCCCACCGGCAGCCGCGCCGTCGCGGGCCCGGGCGAGCAACGGTTCGAGCAGCCCCTCGAGTCGCTCTCGACAGTCGGGACAGAGAACGACCCGTCGCTGTTCGGCTTCGGTCGGCTCGAGTTCGGACGGGACGATCTCGAAGGTCCCGGCGGCGTCGCCCGCACAGAAGTCGCAGGTCCGGAGTTGGCGCATACGGACGGTATCGGACGGGGCGTACAAAAGCACACGTCAGACGGGTATCGGGGACGCCGTCGTCGAACGAGGTCAATCACCGGACATTATACCACCCCGGCCGTAGGGACGACAACGAATGTTCGACGAGATCATGGAGAAGTTCGAGGGATCACCGAGCCAGCAGGCGGTCATCAGGCTGCTACTCGAGCGGGGCTTTTCGGTCAACGACGACGGCCGGGTCGTCTCCGGCGGGATCGAGATCCCGAACACTGGCATCGCCCGCGAGATCGGCGTCGATCGGCGGGTCGTTGACTCGACGACCGACGTCATCCTCGAGGACCCCGAACTGCGGCGTATCTTCCAGAACATCTCGCAGGTCCCGAGCCTGATGGATCTCGCCCCGGTGTTGGATCTGACCGTCCTGTCGGTCGCGGTTCAGAACGCCGAACAGGAGGGGATCGTCGCCGAGGTCACGGGAACGCTCGCGGACAACGGCATCTCGATCCGACAGACGATCAGCGAGGACCCCGAGTTCACCGACGAGCCGAAACTCTACCTGATCGCCGACGGCGACCTGCCGGGCGAGGTGATCACCGAGATCCGCGATCTCGAGTTCGTCCGGAAGATCGAACTCCAGTAACGGGTCAGGCGGCGTCGGTCCCGTCGGGGGTCGGCGCGTCGACGCTGTCGGCGTACTCGTCTAACACCGACGCGAGCGCGCTCGTTAGTTCCTCGAAGCGCTCGATCGACATGTCGTCGGTCGTCACCCAGACGCCGTGGGGCCCCCGGATGACTCGCGAGAGGAACCCGTTCTCGAACATTCGAATCGTCGCCTCGTACTCGCCGAGTTGGGTGTTCCGGTAGGCCGACTGCGAGTGGAACCCGAGCCGTTCGTGTTCGGCGAAGCCGATCAGATCGGCCGTCTGCTCCAAGTCCGACCGGAGATACAACTGTTCGACGTCGTCCTCGGTGAAGTAGGTGATACTGCGGAGTTCGTCGCCGACCGTCGTTCGGCAGACGCTGTGGATCTCATCTGCGAGGTCGGAATGGATTGCATCGCCGTCCATGTGTCCACATTGGGCATGGGGGAATAATAGCGTATGGGAGCCAGCGACATACCCCGTGAGAAGCGACGAACCGCCGGCGCGTGACACCGGGCAAACGCTTGCAAGCCGGTCGAGGCGGTCCCGACGAGCGCCAACCGACGGGCTCTTTTCGCCGACCGTTGTAGCGGCAAATATGACACGCGTCCGGACTCGATCGCGGAGGGAACGCCCGTGAGCGACACCTACCGGACCGTCGCGGCGTCGGCCACCGCCGAGTTCGTCGTCCAGGGATCGGAGTTTCTCGGCCACGTCCGTCCCGTGGACTCCGTCTCAGCGGCCGAGGCGTTCGTCGAGACAGTCCGCGAGGAGTACGCCGACGCGACCCACAACGTGCCCGCCTACCGGGTCCGGGCCGGCGACGACGGCGAGTTCCTCCGGGAGTACTCGAGCGACGACGGCGAACCCTCCGGGTCGGCCGGCAAGCCGGCCCTGAACGTCCTCACCCAGCGGGAGATCGAGAACTGTGCGGTCGTCGTGACGCGGTATTACGGCGGGACGAACCTCGGCGTCGGCGGCCTCGTCCGGGCCTACTCCAGGGCGGTGAAAGACGCCCTCGAGCGAGCCGGCGTCGTCGAGGAACGCCCCCACGAACGGCTCGAGATCACCGTCGATTACGACGACTCGGGGACCGTCCGCTCGATCCTGGAAAGCGAGGGCCACGAGTTCGACGCCGAGTACGAGGCCGAGGTCCGTTTTGCCGTTCGCGTTCCCCTCCCCGAGGGCGACGCCGTCCGGGATCGAATCCGGAGTGCCACGAGCGGTCGGGCGGACCTCGACTGAAATCACCCCGCCGCGCCGTTCGGGAGCCGGCCCTCGATCTCGGCTCGGACTGCCTCGAGGTCCGGGAGTTCCTCGCGGTCGAAACGCACGTCGAAGAGTCCCCGATCGAGGACGAGTTCGTCTTTGCGGAGTCGGACGTGAGCGACATCGTCCCAGGGAACGAACTCCCGGGTGTAGGGCCGACGCTTGACGAGACCGTCCGCGTAGACCCGTATCTCGGGCGTGGCTCCGAACGCGCCGAGCCGCCAGCGACCCTCGACGAGTCCGCTGGCAACCCACGCGATCGCCAGCCCGGTCCAGACGAGCGTGCCCACCCAGTTCCCGGCGAGCCCGTCGCCGATTCCCAACAGGAGCCACATCGCAAGGAGGAGGGCGTCCAGCTTGGGGCTACTCGGCGGGTTCCATCGCCACGTTGCGATGGGGTCACTGGGCGTGCACGCGTCGGTATAGCGGGTCGCGACCAGCCAGCGGAGGACCAGACCCGCGACGGCGGCGGCGATCGACGCCGCGAGCGCCACGACGCCGACGGGCGACTCGAGCGGCGTCACCAGCGAGACGCCGGCCGCGATCCCGACTGGAACTGGCAAGAGGACGAGCGCGGCCCGTCGACCCCACGTTCGGCCGAGCCGGACGGCCAGCCCACGGATTCGACTCGCGAGGACGACGCCGACGAGACAGCCGCCGCCCAGTCCAGCGGCGTACGTTCCCGCCACGCCGTTCGAAGTCGTCTCCGGACGGACCAGCACGACCAGTACCGTCACGAGACCCGCAACGAGAACGCCGACGTAGCCGCCGAACGCGAGTCGAAACACGCGGTCCGGTGAGGGCACGTCGTTAGGAACGATCGAGCGATCCGACTCTCGAGCAGTCACGAACGACTCTTGGGCAGATTATGTTAAAACAGTAATGGGTCGACGGTTCGATTACACGTCGTTCGGCGTCGGTGTGGCGGCCCCCAACTCGGCACCGGATGCACGGGCGGAGTTGCGGTAGGAAAGCGAGACGAGAATCGCCAGTCCGAGCGCCCGGAGCGGGAGCGTGACGAGGAGGTCGGTGAGGCCGACGGACAGTCCGGCCAGCGAGAGGACACCCTCGAGGACGAGGAGCGGCACCTCGGGGACCATCAGGAAGATCGACGCGGCCGCGTACAGCGTCCGGCGACCGGAGTCGACCGGGGAGTACTGACAGCCGATGATCGTGACGCCGAGCGCGTACACGCCGAGGAACATTCCGAGGACGGGAACGACGACCTCGGGGAGGAAGAAGCCGAGGTCCGAGATATCGGCCCAGCCGATGAGTCCCCATTCACCACCGGTCTCTCGGACGAGCAGGATACCCGGCGAGAAGACGAACGCGAACGGGACGAGGATCTTGTTCAGCGAGAGGAGGAACGCAGTGATCGCGGTTTTGAGTTCGTCGGCTTTCGCGACGCCTGCACCGGCGAACGCGGCGACTGCGACGGGTGGCGTGACGTCCGCCATCAGCCCGAAGTAGAGGATAAAGAGGTGGGCGGCGACGACCCAAACGCCGAGGTCCTCCATCGGTCCGCCGAGCATCGCGACCAGGATGATGTACATCGCGGTCGTCGGCATCCCCATTCCGAAGATGATCGCCGCGACGCCCGTCAAGGCGAGCAGGATCAGGATCGACCCACCGCTGACGGCCTCGATGAGCGCGGCGAGGTTCGGGCCGAGCCCGGAGACGCTGATCACGCCGGGGACGACGCCCGCCGCTGCGACGGCGATGACGACCGTCGTTGCGGTCCGCGCGCCCGAATCCATCGATTTCACGACGAACGTGCCGAAGCGGTAGCCGGCGTTACCGGCGATCGACGGACGGCCGATCGCTTCCGCGCTCCGGCGTGCGGAGTCGTCGACCGCACTGTCGAGTTCGAGCAGCGGTGCGTCCGACCGCGGCCGAGCGAGCAGGAAGCCGACGCTGACGAGGATCGCGATCGTCCCGAGATCCGACGCGGCGGCGGTCGCCGCAGCACCGAGCGCGTACGGATCGGCCGCCGACTCGAGGCCGATCGGGACCTGAATCGCGGTCCCGAGCCCGACGCCGTAGGTCGCGAACGCCGCGGCGTGGGCGAGCGTAATCGCGGTGATCGATCCGAACAGCGGGCCGCGACTGCGTTCGTCGTAGGCGGCCACGACGGCGATCAACGCGACGATAGCGATGATCGTATACCAGCCGGCGCGGTTGATCGACAGTCGAGCGATGACCAGGAAGTGAATCAGGAGGACGAGCGGGATCAGATAGAACCATCCGGTGCGGAAGTTCTCGAGACCGTTCGGAAGCTCACCGCGTGCGATCCCGCCGATCCCGCCACGAACCGCCTCGAAATGGACCATGACCCACATCCCGAAGAAGAAGGCGATCGCGGGCAGAGTCGCCGCCACGATCACGTCCGAATACGCCGTCCCGGTGAACTCGACGATGAGGAACGCGGCCGCACCCATCACCGGCGGGAGAACCTGCCCGCCCGACGACGCCGAGGCCTCCACCGCGCCGGAGAACGATGGCGAGTAACCCGACCGTTTCATCAGCGGGATCGTGAACGCGCCCGTCGTCACCGTGTTGGCGATCGACGAGCCACTGAGCATCCCCATGAAGCCGCTCGAGACGACGCTCGCTTTCGCCGGGCCGCCCTTTCTGGTGCCGGTCAGCGAGTACGCGAGGTCGATGAACCACTTGCCGGCACCGCTCATCTCGAGGAAGGCACCGAAGAGAATAAAGATGTAGATGAAACGAACGCTGACCGCGACGGGCGTACTCATGATGCCCGCTTCGGTGGTGTACCAGAGGTCGTAGACGATACTCGCCCAGGTATCGGGCTGAATCGACAGCGCCCCGATCGCCGAGTCGTGCGGGATGAAATACCCCCAGCGAGCGTAGGCGATGAACGACGCGATCAGCGACATGAGGACGACGCCGAGGGTCCGACGCGTCGCCTCAAGCACCAGCACGATACCGAGCGCGCCAAGCAGGAACGCACCGGACTGCTCGTCGATCGGCACGCCGAGCGTGGCCAGTGCGACCACGAACGGCTCGAGTAGCGGGATGGCCTCGCCGAGCGGCTCGCCCGACTGGATGCCGAAGGTCGCCAGCCGCTTGATCTCGTCGTACGAGGTGACGACGTAGTACATCGGGAACAGCGAGAGGACGGCGAGGACGGCGTCGAGCGGCGTAATCCGTCGCAGGTTCGGATCGACGGCCGCCCAACGGAGCCCGTCTCCGAGCCGTTCGACGGCCCGGGTAACGGAGCTGTCCGGACCGAATCGGCGTCGGGCAGCGGGAACGATCGCGCCGAGTCGACGGGCGATGCGCCCGTCGCCGCCGCTCGCCGGGAACAACAGGAACGCGAGGACGAGCGCGAACGTCACGTGGATCGAGTACACCTGCAGTGGCTGTAGCGAGGCGATCTCGACGGATCCGACGACCGGTAGCGTCACGCTGAACTGATAGCTCCGGGCCGCGATCCACATCTGGAACGCCGAAAACGTGATCCCGATCAGGGCGACGAGCGCAGCCGAGAGTCCCTGATGGGTTCGGCTTCGATCGACCTCCTGTAGTACGTCGTCCTGTTCCTCAGTCGAAAGCGCGTCTTCGTCTCGTGTGTCCGTACTCATGGTTGCATGTGTAGTGATCTCGGATCGTCTATCGGCGCGAAGCGAGCCTCGGCCCGGAGGAAATCGTCGACGAACGTCGACTCGAGTATGGAGAGGGAAACTGCCCCATCGGAGAGCGAGACCAGATCGTAGCGCTCGCCGTCGACGATGAGTTCGTGTCCGGCGATCGATCCCGGAACGACCCCGACTTCGTCGTACGATTCGTTGAGGTCGAGGACGAGCCCCTCGTCGGTCGTCTCGATCGGCGCGTCCGAGGGCAGCCCAGCACCGTGTGAGTGAAAGACCATCCGATCCATTCGGAGCTGGGTGCCGTCGACGACGTAGATATCCTCGACGGGCGTCTTCTCGACGCTGTGCGTATACGAGAGCGTAACGACGTCGCCGTCGTCTACCGGCACCGAAAGCAGTTGCTCGTCGGTTTCCGTGTCGGTAACGACGAGCGTCCGATCCGCTGACGCCGTCGGCGCGACGGTCGCTGCCGCTCCGAGCAGGACGAGAAGAGCCAGTATACCGGCCAAGTAGCGCGACATTGAGCGGGTCACGGTCAGTGAGTGCGTATCAAGAACGGCGGAGCCGATCAGTCGAAGTACGCTGCAGCGCCCGAGTGGAGATCGATCGACATCCCGTTCTGTGCCGACTCGACATCGATGAACTCCGCCTTCTGATCGATGTCGCCGGTGTGGTCGAAGATCGCCGTCGTAACGGCCTCGACGGTCTCCTCGTCGACCCCCTCGTGGGTCGCGATCATCGCCTGGACCGACACCGTCTCGACGGCCTCACTGACCCCGTCGTAGGTGTCGGCAGGGATCGTGTCCTCGGCGAACCAGTCGGCCTCGTTCATTACGTTTTCGCGGGTCTCGCCGCCGATCTCGACGATGGAAATACCCGCACTGGTCGCGAGGTTCTCGATGGAGCCGACCGGCCAGCCACCGACGACGAACGCCGCGTCGACGTCGCCGTCGCGGATCTGGTCGGTCGCCGTATCGAAGTCGGTGTTTTGCTCGGTGAAGTCGCCCTGTTCGATGCCGGCAGTTTCGAGAATCTGCAACGCGTTGACCTGCGTCCCGCTGCCTGCATCGCCGGTGTTGACCGTTTTGCCGTCGAGGTCCGCGACCGTCTCGATGTCCGAATCGGCCTGCGTGATGACGTGAATCGTCTCAGGGTACAGCGTCGCGACGCCCCGGATGTTCTCCATCGCGTTGCCTTCGAGGTCCTTGTGACCCGTGCCGTTGACCGCGAAGTAAGCGATGTCGTTTTGAATCAGTGCGAACTCGGCGTCCTCACGGTTGAGGCTTCCGACGTTCTCGAGACTCGCGCCCGTCGACTGGACCTGCAGGGAGTACTCCGTGTTGTCTTCGACGATCGTTTTGAAGTTATTCGAGAGCGGGTAGTACGTGCCGCCAGTACCGCCCGCGTGCCACGAAAGCGTGTTTCCGTCGCCGCCACCACTGAGACAGCCGGCGAGACCGGTGATCCCAGCAGCACCCGCTGCCTTGACAAAATTGCGCCTGTTGAAATGAGATGACATACTTCGATTCCAAGTAACGGGGCTATATATACATTATTGATTGTCAATCGTATCCCCAGTATTAGTTTGCATCCCTACATTACAGGCCCTAATGACGAATATTCGTTCAAAAACATAATTATCTATATAGCCTTATATTCCTCGCGACAGATGAGGGGAAGACAAAAGTCTGGTTCGACTGGAAACGAAGGGGTCGCGGACACCCATACCCACACCGGGATCGTTCGAATGAACACGGCCAGAAACGTCGGCGGTCTCGGTTGCATCGTCCTCGCAGTGCGTCTCAATCGGCTACCGGACCATATCCGGCCGATCGGCACCCCACGTTCATCGCCGGCAGTGACCTGCTCGCCACCGCGGTCAGCCAGCAGTAGCCGGTGAACGCGGCGCTGGGAATCGATGCCTGCAGCGGGGAGGTGGCGGACGCTCGAGGTTACGCCTCGGGTTCGTAGGGCGCGACGTCGTCGACCGCCGGCGCACCGATCGCCACGACCGACACCCGTTCGTCGGCGTCTTCGGGATTGTAGGCCCGGTGTGGCGACTCCGGCCGGGCCGCGAACAACGATCCCTCGGGAACCTCGAGGTCGCCCTCGGGCGTCTCGACGTGGAGCGTCCCAGAGAGGACGAGGAACGCCTCCTCTTGGGTGTCGTGGACGTGATAGGCCAGCGGTAACTGTTCGCCCGGTGCCGCGTCGAAGCGGTTGATCGCGACGTTGTCCAGGCCGGCCGCGTCGCTCAGTCGACGGAGGTCACAGGGCCGTTCGTCGACGTACTCGAGGTCGTCCGGATCGACGACGCTGTACTCCATGGGGGTCTGTACGAGGCGGTCCGCAAAAGTCCGTCGCCACCAGTCCGCTCGGTGATACCTCGAGCGCGAGTTCATACGGTCGACTGTCCGTCATTGCCGGTGGGACCGCAGGGTGGTCGCGGTCCCACCGGGCCATCGGGACAGCAAACCGTATCAGGTCGTGCGGAACGCGCGGTCGCCGGCGTCGCCCAGTCCGGGGACGATGAAGCCGTTCTCGTCGAGTCGGTCGTCGATCGACACCGTCAGCAGGTCGGCCTCGTCGAACTCATCGTCAACCCGGAGCAGTCCCTCCGGTGCCGACACCGCCGAGAGGACGATCAGGTTCTCCGGTTGCACCGCGTTCTCGACGATGTGATCGAGGACGGTACACATCGTACTCCCGGTTGCGAGCATCGGGTCGGCGATGATGACCGTGTCGTCCTCGGTGATTTCGGGCAGTTTCACGTAGTCGACCGTGATGGGGAACGAGCCGTCCTCCTCGCGGCCGGCCTCCTCGTCGCGGCTCGCGCTAATGACGCCCTGTCGCGCCCGCGGGAAGGCCTTTAGCAGTCCCTCGACGAACGGTGTCGCCGCGCGTAAGACGTTGATGATCACGACGTCGTCGAGGCCGCGAACGCGCTCGCCCATCGTCTGCTCTAAGGGCGTCTCGATCTCGACGTACTCGGTCTCCATGCGGCCGTCGATGATCTCGTAGCCACAGATCCGACCGAGTTTGACCAGTCCCTTCCGGAAGCTGACCTGCTCGGTTTCGACGTCGCGGAGCCGACTCAGCGTGTCCTTGGCCAGTGCGTGAGTGATGAGATAGGCGTTGTCCCGGTCTTCGATCGGCATACCCGTATGGCCACCCGCCGGGTAGTTCACAGTGTCGATCAGCGGCGACGACCGTGCGACGCGACACCGTGTCGAGACGGTCGCACCGGGGGAAAGGATGAATTGTGACCGCTAACAGGGTTTTACCGAGGCGCAAGCCACACTCCGCCCGAAATTCGGGCGGTCGCTACGACACCCGAAACCGGCCTTCGCCCGGCCGAAACGGTCGTAACGGTGGCTCCGGTTTAATCGGCCGATCGGCGTAGCCTCCGGTGCCCGATCACGGGCGAGGAATTCCAATGAGCAACCAGCACCACCAGCAGCCGCGACAGGGACCGACGGGACAGCAACCGACGAGCCGAGGCGGAATGCAGGGGACGGGCGGGCAACAACCGATGGGCAGGCAACGAATGAGCGGCCAGCAGCCGACCAGCGGCGGCCAACAAACGGGTGGTCAGCAGTCGATTGGCGGCGGCCAGCGGATGGGAAGCCAGGGAACGCAGGGCCAGCGATCGTTCGAGGACCACCTCACCAACGAACTGCGGATCGCGCTCGAGGACTTCACCGAACTGTCCCACGTCGCCGACTGGTGTGCGAAGATGTGTGCCTCGGAGGGGCCACAGCTCGCGACGTGTGCGGCGATCTGTCGCGACATCGCGGAACTGGCCGCGTTCAACGAGAAGCTGATCGCCAGGGACTCGATGTTCGGCCCCGAGATCGCGGACACGTTCATCCGGATCGCCCGGGAGGGCCTGCCGGAACTCCAGCAGTACCAGCAACATCCCCACGTCGCTGAGACGATCTCAGCGATCGATCGGACGATGGACTCCTGTACGACGCTGCTCGAGATGGTCGGCGGGCAGTCGATGGGCGGCCAAGGAACGCAGGGATCGATGGAACGGTCCGGCGGCCAGGGGATGGGCCAGCAGTCGATGGGCGGCCGCGGGACGAGCGGCCAGCGGTAACGTCCCCCGGTACCGATCCACGTGACCGACGGCAGAGAAGTTTATACCTGTCCGCACGCTACCACTCGGCCAGCCGAATGGAAGAGAGCATCTCGGGGTTCAAAGTCCGCGGTGACTGGGGCGATATCGTCGAACACGGGGAGCGAATCACGCGCGCGCTCCGCGACGTCGACGTCCACGATCCCGATCAGGAGTGGGGCGCGCGCTTCGCGCGTGCCTTCGAGGAATGGGACGAGTGGCGACCCAAAGCCCACGAAACCCTCGATTCCGACGTCAGCGAAAAGACCGCCGACCAAGCCAGCGTCGAGGAAGGCAAAGGCGAAAAGGCCGGCAAGGAGCCCGACGAGGACATCAAGACCGCCGGCGAGAAGCTCTCGGAGTCCTACGAGAGCCTCGAGGACGACGACGCCGGGGCCGCGGTCGACAACTGGAAGGAGTCGATCGATTACGTCGCGCGCGCGGCCGACTCAGCGAGCCGCAAGGCCCTGCGTCGGGTCGAAGACACGGTCTACCAGAACGTGATGACTCAGCTCGCGCCGTACTACTTCGACAACGAACTCGTCAGCGCCAACGTCCAGCAGTCGACGCGCAACGGCGGCAACGGCGAACAGTTCGTCTTCGAGGTCAACGTCAACGACGACGACCTCAAGGAGGCGGTCTCGGAGCGACTCGCCGAGTACGAGGACGAGATCGACCGCTGGCACGTCGAAGTCGAGAAAGACACCGACGCGGCCGAGGCCATCGAGGGCGCGGAGCCGCCGCCGGAACCCGACGACAACTCGCGGTCGACGACGAACTGAGACGACCCGTCGGATCGCCGCCTCGCTCGGTCCCGGAGCGATCCGCTCGAAAATAGGGCTATTATATGTTGGACTGACAGAAATGTCGTATGGAGCGCGACGGACGCGCGACCGCGAAATGGCTCCTCGAGCCGACCGCCGATGGGGCACCGCTCAGCGTCGAAATACTGGGGTGGCTGATCTTCGTCAACGGGCTCCGAATCGGTATCGGCGGCATTAGTGGGGAAACGTCTCGCTGGACATGGCCGGTAATCGTCGTAGGCGGGTGTACAGCCGCTATCGGCTGGACGATCATCACTGGCCGGCCGATCGGCCTCGCCGGCGGCGTCCTTGCGTGGAGTGGTCACATTCTATCGGGGTTTTTCGGGATTCTCGGCGCACGTACTCTCGAGAGTGATGTCGATCTGCTACTCGGTGTCGTGGCCGCCGTGGCGCTCTGGCTGACCGGACTGTGGATCCTATACAGACACAAGGGGTTCTTTCTCGACCACGTCGCGACCGATTCCGAGTCAGTCAGGTAATATTGACTGTCCAAACGGCGACAGATGGACGTGGAGACCAGGCGGATTCTCACGGCTTCCCACCTGCAGTAACTCGAGCAGGCCCGGTGCCGTTACGCTACCCGAACGGCCGCCACTGGCAGCCGCAGGTCGGCACACACTTGTAGGGGCCGCTAATAGGAAGCGAGTAGATGGTCGATATCGCCACGCTCGGGACCTTCGGCGTCGCTGCGATCGCGAGCCTCTTCATGGCGTGGGCGATCGGTGCCGGCTCGAGCGGGTCGACGCCGTTCGCGCCGGCGGTCGGTGCGAACGCGATTTCGGTGATGCGAGCGGGCTTTCTCGTCGGGCTGCTCGGCTTCTCCGGCGCGGTCTTGCAGGGTGCCAACGTCTCCGAGGCGGTGGGGACGGAACTGATCGGCGGCGTAACTCTCTCCTCGCTGGCCGCGACGCTGGCGCTGCTGATCGCGGCCGCCCTGGTTGCGATCGGGATCTTTACGGGATACCCGATCGCGACGGCGTTTACCGTCACGGGGGCAGTCATCGGCGTCGGCCTCGCGATGGGCGGCGATCCGGCGTGGGCGAAATACAGCGAGATCGCCACCCTGTGGGTTCTCACGCCGTTCGTCGGCGGCTCGATCGCCTACGCGGTCGCTCGAGCGCTGCGCGCCGAGGTGGTCCCCGAGGAGTATCTCATCGTCGTGCTGGCCGCCGTGGTCGGCGCGATCGTCGCCAACATCGAGTTCGCGATCCTCGGTCCGGCGGACGCGGGCGGGCAATCGATCGCACAGGCCTCGAGCGTCTCGCTTCCCGGGCCGGCGATCGCCGGGACCGCCCTCGCGACGGCCGTGATCGCGGCGTTGTGGGCGGTCGCGATCGGACTGGACCTGCGCAACGGCACCGAACGGGGCGAGCGGCACTTCCTGCTCGTGTTGGGCGGGCTCGTGGCCTTTTCCGCCGGCGGCAGTCAGGTCGGGCTGGCGATCGGCCCGCTGATCCCGCTGTCGGGCGAACTCGATCTGCCCCTGCTCGCGATGCTGGTCGGTGGCGGGTTCGGCCTCCTGCTGGGGTCGTGGACCGGTGCGCCACGAATGATCAAGGCGATCTCGCAGGACTACTCCTCGCTGGGTCCGCGGCGGTCGATCGCCGCGCTCATTCCCTCGTTTATCATCGCCCAGACCGCCGTCTTCTACGGCATTCCGGTCTCGTTCAACGAGATCATCGTCAGCGCGATCATCGGGAGCGGCTACGCCGCGGCCGGCGCTGGCGGCGGCGTCAGCGCCCGCAAGATGGGCGTGACCGTCCTCGCGTGGATCGGGTCGCTGGCCGGCGCGATCACCGTCTCCTTTGTCGGCTACACCGCCGTCGCCGCGGTCCTGCTGTGAGCCGGCCGACATCGAACGGTCTTTACCCGACGGGTCGTGAGTCCGACGTATGGACGAGGACGCCGTCGACGTCACCGATGCCGACGACGAGACGATCCAGTGGCGTCGTGACGCCAGTACCTCACGTACCGTCCGACTGCTGTGGACGTTCGGCGTCGGCACCTTTTTCGCCGCGATCCTGACGGTCGTCTGCTGGCGGCTCTACAGGCTCGCCGGCGAGGCAGCCGGCGGGACCGGCCACACCGTCGTCGTCGCGCTCATCGCAGCCATCGCCGCGACCGTCCTCGCGGTCGCCGCCTCGAGCGACACCGAACGCCACCTCGAGCGACTCCCGGTCGACATCCCCGGCGAGAAGCGACTGGACCGCGCGGTCGACGCGGCCGTCGGGACCGTCGTAATGGGGGGTGTCATCGGCCTGTTGATGGGGGTCGGGCGGTACGTCTCGCAAAACGAACTGTTGGCCGTCGGTGCCAGTCCCTTTACCTTCGTCGCGGCGGTATCGGTTCCGCTCGCGCTCGTCGCGCTCGTTCTCGCGTCGTTTCTCCAGTCGGTCGGCAGGCTCGACCCCGAAGAGCGAACGATCTATCTCTACGAACCCGAACAGGTGATCGATCTCGCAGTCATCGAAGCGGTTTCGATCCGCCGCCTCGGCGACGCTGCCGTCCTCTCGCTGACGTACGCCCAGCCGGACGGGCAGTACGTGCAGGGACCCCGTCGAATCGTCGTCCCGCCGGCGGTCGCACGCGATGTCGCCGCACTCGTCGGTTCGGAGAACTGATCCGTCCCGCGGTCGCGCCCGATCGACAGGAAGTAGTGACCCGGCGGGCTACTCGTGGTCGTTGTCGGCCTCGAGCGGCGCTGCGTCGTCGGGTTCCGGTTCGTCGTCGGCCGGCTGCTCGAGTTTCGTGAGTCGGGCTTTCAGGATGCGGGTGTTCTCGACGGTCTCGACGGTGATACGGACGCCGTCGTAGGTGATCTCCTCACCCTCCTCGACGAGCCGGCCGGCGCGGTTGAAGATGAAGCCGGCGATGGTCTCGAACTCCTGTCCCTCGGGGAGTTCGATGTCCAGCGCTTCGTTGACGTCCTCGATGTTGACCTCGCCGCGGACGAGGACGGTGTCGTCGGCGATCTCCTCGATGGGCTGTTCCTCGCCGCCCTCCAAGATTTCGCCGATGATCTCCTCGATCATGTCCTCCATCGTCACTAGCCCCTCGGTGGTGCCGAACTCGTCGATAACGATGGCCATGTGCATCCGATTTTCCCGCATCTCGGTCAACAGTTCGTCGACGTTTTTCGACTCGGGAACGTGTAGCGTCGGCTGGATGAGATCCGCTAGCTCGAGTTCGTCGTTTGCCGCCTCGCCGTAGTTCAGGTCCCGGACGAGGTCGCGGATGTGGACGACGCCTTGCACGTTGTCGAGGCTGCCCTCGTAGACCGGGATGCGGGCGTGACCGCTCTGGATACAGGTCTCGATGGCCTCGTCGATCGGGGCGTCTTTCGGCACCGCCGTCATGTCGAGTCGCGGGGTCATCACCTCCTTGACGATGGTGTTGTTAAAGCGGAAGATCCGCGTGAGCATCTCGTGTTCCTCTTCCTCCAGGACGCCCTCGCGCTCGCCGGACTCGATCATCTCCTGGATCTCGTCGCGGGTGACGTAGGGCGACTCGATCGCCCCCGTCGAGCCGATGAGGCGGTTGATCTGCCGGGTGAGGTAGTCGAAGAGGACGATCAGCGGAAAGAGCAGGTACTCGGTGAGCTTCAGCGGTTTCGAGATGCGGACCGACCACGACTCGGTGTTCTCCACGGCGTAGGACTTGGGGACGCTCTCGCCGAACAGGAGGACGATCGCCGTCACGCCGAACGTCGACAGCACGACCGGCACCAGCCCCGACTCGAAGTACAGGCCGAGCAGCGCCGTCGCGATCGACGACATCGCGATGTTGACGAGGTTGTTGCCGACCAGAATCGTCACGAGCAGCCGGTGGGGATCGTCTTTGAGCGATTTCACCAGCTCCGCGCCGGTGATCTCTTCCTCTAACATCCCCTCGAGACGGTGTTTCGGGAGGTTGAACATCGCGATCTCCGAGGAGGAGAAAAACGCCGACAGGGCGACGAGAACGACGATCACGAGTGCGCCGAGGGCCGCCACTATCGACTGATCGAACTCGACGCCCACGACCGGCAGCTCGTAGGCAACCATCGGGACCGCAAGCGACGGAGACAACGCCATTGATGTACAGCCTAATAGCCGGATCGGTTAACCGTTTCCCATTTTACAATGACGGCCATCGCCGCCGCCGACGACACGTTTACCCGGCTGTTTCCCCTAGACGCGACGATGAGCGACACCGACGACCGACAGATCACGTTCTACCGGCTCCAAGGCTGTCCGTTCTGCGAGCGAGTCGCGCGGCTCCTCGAGGAGTACGAGCTGGGCTATCGCTCGCGGTTCGTCGAACCGATGCACTCCGAGCGAGACGTCGTCAAACGCGTCGCCGGCGTCCGGACCGTCCCCGTCGTCGTCGACGAGAACACCGGCGTCACGATGGCCGAAAGCGCCAACATCGTCGACTACCTCGAGTCGACCTACGGCGAGGGAGCCGCGGCGACGGCCGGAGGTGACGACTGATGCCGGAGTTCGATGTCGTCGAGTTGGGGCCGGCGGATCACCCCGAACCCGGCGCGGACGCACCCGACTTCACCCGACCGCTGGTCACCGACGAGTTCTGGGAGGACCGGACGCTGTCGGAGATCGTCGCCGAGACCGACGGCCCGACGATCCTCGTGTTCACGCCGATGACCGGCTCGTTCCTCGCCAAGTACGTCTGGGACGAACTGACGGAGCGAAACTGGGACGACCGCGCCGGCCGCGTCGTCGGCCTCACGGCCTCGACACCCTACGGCGTCAAGCGATTCCTCGGAGACAACGACTACCCCTTCACGTTCTTTAGCGACCCGAGCAACGAGGTCGCTGCGTCCTACGGCATCGCCCACGACCTCGACGGCATGACCGGCCTCGGCGAACCCCGCGTCGCCTTCTTCGCGCTCGCGGCCGACCGCACGATCGAGGGCGCGTGGGTCGCCACCGAGTGGCCCGACTTCCCCGACTACGACGCCCTCGAGGCCGAACTCGGCCTCGAGTGACCGGCGCTGAGCGACAGGTTTTTGCCCGAGATCCGCCGAGTTCGACCCGAATGAGCGAGTACGACCGCGCAGCCGAGGCGATCGAGGAGGGGAAACTCGTCGTCTACCCGACGGAGACGGTCTACGGCCTCGCCGCGGACGCCCTCTCGCCCGCCGCCGTCGAGCGGGTCTTCGAGGTGAAAGGCCGGGACCGATCGAAGCCGGTCTCCATGGCGGTGCCGTCGGTCCCGTCAGCGCTACAGCACGTCCGCGCGACCGAGCGGGAACGGCAGTTCATGGGCACGTTTCTCCCCGGCCCCGTGACGGTCCTCTGTCGGCGACGCGAGAGGGTTCCAGACGAACTCACGGCTGGCCAGGACCGCGTCGGGATCCGGGTCCCGGACCACGCGGTCGCGTTGCGACTCTGTGAGCGGGCCGGGACGCCGATTACGTCGACCAGCGCGAACGTCAGCGGCCGCGAGAGCGCACGCCGGATCGACGACCTCGATCCGGAAATCCGCGAGGCCGCGACCGTCGTCCTCGGCAGCGGCGAGACCGATGGCGGGACCGAGAGTACCGTCGTCGACGTCTCGAGCGGAACGATCCACCGCCGCGGTGCGATGGCCGACGAGATCGAGGCCTGGCTCGAGCGACACTGAACCGCAGCAGCCGTGGCTGCCGGTCGCTCCGAACACGTCGCTGCTGCCCCCTTTGACAACGAAACCCACATACGACAACGGTCCGACGTGTTTCCGTACGCCGCCCATGAGCAGTCAGCCCATCACCGACTCGTGGTTTCGGACGCGGTCAGTGCTATGGCACCTCCTCACCGTGACGGTCCCCGGCGGTGTGTACGCCGGCAGCCAGATCGTGATCGGCGGGCAGTCGCCCGAGAGCGCGGTGCCCATCGGCATCGCCTTCGGACTCGTCTTCGCCGTCACGACCGCGGTCCTGAAAGCGGCACTGGGACGGTAGCTCGAGCGACCGGCCTACAATCCCAGCAGCGACCGCAACGTCCGCGTCGTGACACCACACTCCGCAGCGAACTCACAGGACTCACATTTCGAGCGATTGGTCGTCCGCGGGGGCGGACCGTCAAGCTCACGGACCGCCCGCAACGCGCTTCTGTAGGTCGCTTTCCGGCGGGTCGTCATGTCGACCGAGCGGATCACGCCATGGGCGGGATACTCGAACCAGGCCCGCTCGACCGACGTCTCGTGTTCCCAGGCGACTGCCTTCGCGGCCGCGACCGCCTGGACCGACTGGGACTCCCAGACGCCGTTCTCGGGCGGCTCCCCCGAAGACACCAGCACCGGCTCGAGCGGGTCGGAAAGGACCTTGTGGACGATCCCGCGACAGTGGCGGCCGGTCGCGAACACGTCGCGGTCGCGCGGGTCTCGAAGCCGGTCCCACTGCCCGCTCTCCGCGAGCCGGTCCCGGGTCGCCGCCAGTCGATCCCGGTACCGAACCGCCGGAACGGCGATCGGTTCGTCCTCGAGATCTCCCGGTGGGGCCGCGAGCAGCGATTCGTAGCGGGGCTCGAGCGCCCGGATCGAGTCGACTTCGGGCGGTGGCTCGCGCTCCTCGGCCGGCAGTCGCTGCTGATAGTAACACTTCCGAGGGCAGTAGGCGGCGGTCCGCAGGTCGCTGAACGAGACGGGAGAGCGGGTCACGCCTCGTCTGGCCGCGGCTTCGTATAAGAAGTCTCGCCGGAAACGGCGGTGCAATCGGTCGTGCCGAGCGCGAGCGGAGCGAGCGCTCGGCCTTTTTCATCGAAGTTTTTGCGCCGAGTGGTTCGCCTGCGGCGAACCCGAGGCGCAAAAAGTTCGGTTCTAGAACTCCACGTCCGTCTCCATCCCCTCGGTCGCATCCTCGAGGCCGTCCTCGCGGAGGTCGGAGGCCATGCGTTCGGAGAGGTCGGCGTCCGAGAGGACACTATCGAACTCGTCGCGATAGCGGTCGTTCGCCGTCCGAGACTGGTCGTCCGCCTCGGCGACACGGCGGTACCGACGGATCCGATCCTCGCTGACGCCGTACTCCGCCGCCAGCGTCGCGTCGTCCTCGCCGCGATCGCGAATCGCCGCGAGGTCGACTTCGTCGGCGTCGTCCTCGTCCACGAGATGCAGCGACATGCGGGCCTCGAAGACCGCGTCCACATCGACGCCGAGTTCGTCGGCGATCTCGTCGTCGCTCCGACCGTCGTAGAAGGCTCTGGCGACCGTTATCAACTCCTCGTCTGCGAGGGGCGTCTCGAACTCGTAGCGCTCGCGCATCTGCTGGACGACGCTCTCGAGGCGTTCCTGATCCGTCCGTTCGTCCCGCTCTAAGGAGCCGCGGGTGTCTTCTTGGGATTCGGTGACGGTCTCCTCGCCGTCGGTGACGTCGGTGAAGATGTCCCGGAGTTCCTCGGTTTTGTCGTTCATGGGTGGACACTCCCGACGGGCGGCTATTTAAGCCTGTTGCCAGATAGGTTGGGCGGGCGAAACGAACATGGACGACTATTATAAACTCGAAATAGTAGGAAAATTTTCGCAAGACGGCGTCGGGGTTGCCTTCGACCGAGTGTGGCAAGAATTAAGTTACCGCCCTCCCCGTCATTGGATATGCATGCACTAGCACAGTCAGACGTGGCGAGGGAGACGTACTGGGGTATCACCAGCGTCGAGTACGCGACGTTTTACTTCCTCGCGTTTACCGCCATCGCCGTCTTCACCTACGGCGTCTATCGGCGGTTCGCCCGCTACTCGCAGGGCGACGACGACTCCTTCGCGCGTCTGAACGACCTGCCGAACCGCATCGTGAGCTCGGCTAAGATCGTGCTCTCGAACGAGAAACAGTTCAACAGGGACCTCTACGGCGGCCTGATGCACTCGTTTATCCTGTGGGGATTCCTGACGCTGTTTATCGCGACGCTGATCCTGATGGCCGAGGAGTACGCCGCCCAGAAGATCCTTCACATGTCGTTCTGGGACGGTGACTTCTATCTCGCCTACCAGTTCATGGTCGACGCGCTGGGGCTGCTGTTCGTCGTCGGCATCGGGATGGCGATGTATCGGCGCTACTGGGTGCGCAACCACCGTCTCTGGGGCCGACACACCTCCAACGAGGACGATATCTTCATCTGGACGCTGTTCGCGCTGGGCATCGGCGGCTTCCTGCTCGAGGGGCTGCGCGTCTACAGCGCCGGGATTCCGGACCACGAGGTCGTCAGTTTCGTCGCCTACGGAATGGCGCTTGGCTTCGACGCCGTCGGGCTCCCGACGATGGGCGCCGAGCAGGCCGGACTGAACGGGGCCGGCTTCAACGTCGAGAACCTCCACTGGCTCGCGTGGTGGTCCCACTCGCTGATCGCCTTCTTCTTCATCGCGTGGATTCCCTACGCCAAGCCGTTCCACATGATCTCCTCGTTTGCAAACGTCGTCACGCGCGACGAGAAAGCAGGCAAGCGCCTGCCCAACGTCCCCTCGGACCTGGACGCGACCAACGCCGAGTCCATCGACGACTTCACCTGGAAGGAGATCCTCGACCAGGACGCCTGTACCAAATGCGGTCGCTGTTCGTCGGTCTGTCCGGCCAAGGCCTCCGACCGGCCGCTCGACCCGCGGAACGTCATCCTCGACCTGAAGTCCTACCGGGAGGATCTCGAGGCCGGCGGGGAGGAGAAACCGATCATCGCCGACGGCGGTACCTCGGTGATCAACTCCGAGACGATGGACTCCTGTATGGCCTGTATGGCCTGCATGGACGCCTGCCCCGTCGAGATCGAACACCTCAAGAGCTTCACCCGGCTCAACCGCCAACAGACCGATCAGGGCGACGTCTCCTCGAGCATGCAGGACGTCTTCCAGAACGTCATGCAGAACGGCAACACCTTCGGTGACTCGCCACGCAATCGCGGCGACTGGACCGAGGACCTCGAGTTCGACGTCACCGACGCACGCGAGGAGGAAGTCGACTACCTCTGGTACGTCGGCGACTTCCCGAGCTACGACGAGCGAAACAAGCAGGTCGCCCGCTCGCTGGCGACCATCCTGAAGGAGGCCGACGTCAGCTTCGGCATCCTCTTCGACGACGAGAAGTTCGACGGGAACGACATCCGCCGCGTCGGCGAGGAACTGCTCTACGTCGAGCTGGCCGGCCACCACGTCGAGACGTGGGAGGACTGCGAGTTCGACAAGATCGTCTGTACGGACCCCCACTCCTACAACACCTTCAAGAACGAGTACCCGGAACTCAACTTCGACGAGTTCTCGGACGATCCGATGATGCCCTTCGAGTACGACGAGCAGTGGAACGACGACGGCGAGATCGACGTCTACCACTGGACCCAGGCCGTCGAGGAGCTCGTCGAGGACGGCAAACTCGACCTGGACGGGACCGAACTCGACTACACGGTCACCTACCACGACCCGTGTCATCTGGGTCGATACAACGACGAGTACGAGGCCCCGCGCGAACTCATCAAAGCGACCGGCTGTACGCTCGACGAGATGCCCCGCAACCGCAGCAACTCCTTCTGCTGTGGCGGCGGCGGTGGCGGCCTCTGGATGGACTTCGAGGAAGAGCCAAAGCCAAGCGAGGAACGCATTCGAGAGGCGCTCGAGGACACCGACGCCGGCAGCGGGATCGAGAAGTTCGTCGTCGCCTGTCCGATGTGTATGACGATGTACGAGGACGGCCGCAAGACCGGCGACTTCGAGGACGAGATCGAGATCGTCGACGTGGCCGAACTCATCGTCGAGGCCATCGGCAAGGCAGACGAAGCGAAGGTCGAAGTCGCCGCGGACTGATTGGCACTCCGGTCGGTCCGGTAGCCGACGAATCGGATTCGTTTTGCGGATCGGTCGAACGGGAGAATTCGAACGGTTGTACTGCTATAGTAGCCGCTGAAAGTCATTGCACACCTGATCGCACGACAGCGTTGCGATCAGCGTGTAAATCGTTTCAACGGCTACTATAGTCGTCGCCGATTATCGTCGGATCGATCCGATCGACGAGGCCGTCGAAGTCGTCGTCGAAGCTGAGAACGGAATCGATACCGTCCCGCTCAACGATCGCGATCGTGTTCGCGTCCGTGAAACTAAGCGAATGATCCCGATAGTTCTCGAACGTTTCGAGCGTCTCCTCGAACAGTTCCGGTGTCGTCTGCTGTAGTTCGATCCGATCCGGGTATCCACCACGACCGAGGATTCGCCGTCCGATAGTCCACGCGGCGTCGTAGCTACCCGTTCGTTTCCGGGTAAGCGTGATCGCTTCGTCGATCACGTAGTCGCTCGTGTATGGACGGCCGAGACTGCCTGCGAGGACTGTCTGCATTGCATTGGCTGCCGCTTCATGCCTCGCTGCGGCACGATCGTGCTGCGCGAAGAAAACACCAGTGTCGATAAATACGCTCATTCGCCGTACAGAACCTCATCGATGTCTTCTTCCGTCGTCTCGACACCTGAGTCGACGGTTCCGGACAGCCACCGATCGATCTCGTCCTCCGACAGTGGCTCGAAATCGTCCCGATACGAGTCGATTATCTCGTCTTTCGATTCGTACGTGTTCGTAACGATCCGTTCGAGGAGGTCCTGTTGAGTCACGTTCGTTCCCGTCTCGAGGCGAATCTCTGCTTGAAGTTCCTCGAGGTACGATTTCGTGACATCCGTGACCTTGATCGAGGTACTCATATGCGCTAGTAGCGGACTCCACTGAGAAAACTGTTCTCCCGCTACGAGCAATGTCTTCCGACGGGCGAATTCAGAACGTTACAGTCGCTATCGAATGCCGTTCGAGCAGATAGCAATCGGAGGGGGAACCGGCTAGTCAGTCGGAGCGACCGGCTCGAGTCGCAGTCCGATTGTCGGTCCCGGAATCGACACCGTCCGCGCGCACCTCGCGAACGAACTCGAGGAAGTTGTCGAAGACGAGTTTCGCTTCGCTGGCCCGTTGGTAATTCTCGTCGGTGATCTCGGCGAGGATCGACTCCCGGCGCTCGTCGGAGAGGTCCTTGCGGTGGACGAGTTCGCGGGCGGTTTTCGCGTCGTACTCGGGGTGGAACTGGACGCCGAAGACGCGGCCCGTGCGGAAGCCGTGGTTCGAGTAGTCGTTTTCGGCGAGGGGGTCGGCACCGGGCGGGAGAGTAGTAACCGCGTCGGAGTGGCTGGTAAAGGACAGGAAGGTCTCGTCGATGCCGTCGAACAGCCGCGAGTCGCCGGTGTGTTCGATCTCGCTGTAGCCGACCTCGTAGACGCCCATGTCTTCGACGGTGCCCCCGAGGACGTCGGCGAGCAGCTGGTGGCCCCAACAGACCCCGAGGAAGGGGATCCCGCGATCGATCGCCTCGCCGACCCACTCCTTGACGGGCCGCATCCAGTCGTCGTCCCAGTAGACCGACGAGCGGGAGCCGGTGACGACGGCACCGTCGTAGTCGAAGTCGTCGGGGACTGTACCGTCGGTGGCGTCGAACTCCGCCAGCGAGGCGTCGAGTTCCCGTCGGAAGTTCCGCGTCGTGTTCTCGTCCCGGTGAGCCGCGTTCAGGACGGCGATTCGGGGTTTACTCATTACGCGCTAGTGGCTACTCGGTGAAAATAGGTGTTGCGCCCAGTGCGGGGGTTGCCGCAACCGGCGACAGCTAGCGCTGCCGCGTCTCGAGCCCGCGACGCCGGAACCGGACACGGTCGCATCGCCGTCGCTCATCGCAGGTGATAGCACCCCGCACCATCCCGATGGAACCGGTCACCGGTATCGAACCAGCCGTCGAGGAACCGGCCGCGGTCGCTGTCGTCGTCGGCGCTCTCGCGGTCGGTCGACTCCTCCCGCCCCCCGTCGTCGGTTCCGGCAGCGCTTACGTAGCCGTCGGCGACGACCGGGCCCGAAAGCTGGAGTCGCCCCTCGGCCGCTCCCTCGAGGACCGCGTCGTCGTCGACCAGTCGGGCGCGACAGTCCGGCACCGGACGACCGACCGATGACTCGTCGGCGTCGCGGGCGCGGTCGTCGTCGGCGAACCCCTCGCTCAGTGCGGTCGGACACTCGAGGCGGCCGTAGACCCGCGCGACCGGCACGTCCCGGTCCCGATAGGCGTCGATCACGTTGCCGTCGACCGGGGCCGCGCAGACCGCCCGCTCGAGCGAGGCGGCGGCCGCGTCGAAGCCGGGTTCGGCCGCGATGTCCCGGAGGACGGCCTCCCGTCCGGGCAACAGCGTGGCCCCCTCCTCGGCGATCGCGGTCGCGGCGTCGCCGGGGTCGAAGGCGCGGTCGAGCAGGAGCGTCCCGCCGGCGTACAGCACCGACAACGCGACGCGGACGAGCGCGTCCGGGGCCGACAGCCGCGTCGTCACCGGGACGACGTCGTCGGCCGTCAGCCCCCACACCGCGGTCGCCGTCCGACAGTTGCGCTCGAGGGTCTCGCTCTCGTAGCCCGCGATCGGCCGCCCCGACTCGCCGTGGAGCGCGAGCAGCGGCGACTCGCCCGGCCGCCGGGCGTCGACCTCGATACCGGCGCGGTCCGTCTCGGACAGTTCCGCAAGCGTCACCGATCGGTCGAACGGGATCGACCGCACTAGATCGCGCTGGGCCGCCTCCGCGACGACGATTTCGGGCTCGAGGACGTCGAAGGGACGCTCGACGGAGGCGGGCGTCAGCAGATGGGAAACCGGCGCGAGCGTCGCCCCGAGCCGTCGACAGGCGAAAAACAGCCCCAGCGTCGCGACCCGGTTTCGGGTGACGAGACAGACCGTGTCGCCGGGTCCGATCCCGAGCGTGGCGAGCCGTTCGGCGGTTCGGTCCGCGATCGCCGACAGCGCTCCGTAGGAAACCCGGTCCTCGTGAATCGTCTCCGCGGGCGCGTACAGCCGATCCTCGGAGATGTCGACGACCGCCGTCCGATCCGGGAAGCGGTCCGCCCGGCGGGCCAGCGAGAGGGTCACGGGGGTCGCTTCCACGCTCGCATACGTAGTATGGCGGGGGTCAGTCGCAAGCACTCCCCGCGTCGGCCGAGCCGTTACGTGGATTCATCCGTCCGATCCGCGAGAAAGCCCAGCAGGAGATCGTTGACCGTCCGCGAGCGCTCGATGAAACAGAGATGCCCCGCGTCCTCGAGGTTGCGGAACTCCCCGCGGGGCAGTCCCCGCGTCAACGCCGTCCCGGCCGCCGGCGACACGAGTTCGTCCGCGCCGCCGTGGATCACCCGCGTCGGCTGGGTCACCTCGACCAGCCAGTCGGTCGCGTCGAACCCCTCGAGCGCCGCGACCTGTGCCTCCCAGCCGTCCCGTTCGGCGTCGCCGTCGGCCCGCCAGTCGACGATTCCCTCGAGTGCGTCGGGTTGGGCCTCGCGGAAGTCCGTCGAGAGGCCGGCCGTGAGCGACGCCTCGAGCGCGTCCCGGTCGTCCGGCGGCGCAAAGAGCGGTTCGAGGTCGAACGCCTCGCCCTCGGCCGCCGTTCCGAACAGCGTCAGCGTCGCGACGCGACTCGAGTCTCGAGCGGCACGAAGTGCGATCGCACCGCCGAGCCCGCAGCCGACGAGATGTGCGTTCGGAATCCCGCAGTCGGCCAGCACCGCCTCGAGGTCGGCGGCGAGCGTCTCGAGGTCGTAGGGACCGGGCGGTGCATCCGAGCGACCCGTCCCACGGAGATCCCAGACGACGGCCTCGTGGGGGCCGGCGACGGCGGCGTGTTGCCAGCCCCACAGCCAGCCGCCGAGGCCGGCCTCGGGGACGAAAACGACGGGCGCGCCCTCGCCCGCACGGTCGTAGTACAGCGAGACGGAGCCGTTCGTTGCGGTCGGCATGAGAGAATCGACGGGGCGGCGGTGAAAGAAGGGGACGGTTTCGACTCGAGCGGGAGATCGAACGGCGTCGAACCGCCGATCAGGCGTTCAAGATCTGGCGCAACACGTCGGGGGCGTCCTCGAGCGCGTCGTCGAGGTCCTCGACGTTGGGGCCGCCGCCCTGTGCGAAGTCCGGTGGGCCGCCGCCGCCGCCGCCGACCTTGGCTGCGAGTTCGCCGACGACCTCGCCGGCGTTGACGCCCACGTCGTCGGGGACGGCGACGACGAACTGGGCACCGCTCTCGCCGCTGCCGAGGACGGCGATCTTGCCGTCCTCGACGAGGGCGTTGGCGGTCGCGCGGAGTTCGTCCATGTCGGCGTCGATGCGGTCGACGACGGCGGTCGTCTCGCCGACCTCGACCTCCTCGCCGCCGCCACCGCCGCCGGCGCGGGCCGCGGCGAGCTGTTCGGTCAGGTCCTCGATCTCCTTGCCTCGAGCTTTCCACTCCTCGAAGAATCGCTCGGCGGTCTCGGGGACGTCCTCGGGGGAGACGTCGAGGGTTTCGGCGGCCTCGTAGAGGGCGTCCTCCTTCGCTTGCGTGGCCTCGATGGCGGCCTCGCCGGCCGCGAAGGTGATCCGCTCGACGCCGTCTTGGACGCGCTCGGTCGAGAGGACCTTGATCGTGCCGATGTCGCCGGTGCGGGCGACGTGGGTCCCGCCGCAGGCCTGGACGTCCTCGTCGACGGTGATCAGGCGGATCTGCTCGCCCGGCGGGATCCCGCCCTGATAGAGGTCGAAGCCGTGTTCGGCCTCGGCGTCGTGGCGGTCGGGCCACTCCTGTGTGACCTGCGTGTTGTCCATGACGATCTCGTTTGCCAGGGACTCGATCTCCTTGACGTCCGCACGGGAGATCCGATCGTAGTGGCGGACGTCGATCCGCGAGGAGTCGACCCCCTTCTGTGCGCCGGCCTGGCGGATGTGTTCACCGAGTACCTGCCGGGCGGCGTGGATGACGATGTGGGTCGCCGTGTGGTGGCGCATGAGCTGACGGCGACGACCGCCGTCGACCTGCCCGTTGACGAACTCGCCCTTGCCGGGGCTCTCGTCGGTCCGGTGGAGGATCACGCCGTCCTCGATCTGGACGTCTTCGACCTCGACGGTGGTGTCGTCGGTCGAGAGTGTCCCCGTGTCCGCGGGCTGGCCACCGCCCTCGGGGTAGAACATCGTCTGATCGAGGACGACGTCGTAGCCCTCCTCGCGCTCGAAGACGTCCAGCACGACCGCCTCGAACTGGGTGCGCCCCTGATCGTCGTAGTAGAGCTTGTCCGTCTCGGGGAGGTCGGCGAAACGTTCGTCTTCCTCGTCTTCGGCCTCCGCAACGACCTCGGGCGTATCGTGGCGCTTCGCGACGAGGCTGTAGAAGTCGTCGGGGATCTCGACGTCAGCCCCCGACTCCGCGGCGATCTCCGCGACCATGTCCGGCTGGATACCGTGGGAGTCGTAGAGTTCGATCAGTTCGTCGGTCGGGATCGGCTCGCCTTTCTTCGCGTACTCCTCGGCCAGCGTCTCGACCCGGCGGCCGCCCCGTTCGAGCGTCTCGCGGTACTTCTCGACCTCGGTGCGGACGATGTCCCGGATCGTGTCGCGGTTCTCGTACTCGAGCCGTTCGGCCTGCATGTCGACGAGTTCGTCCAGCGGCGCGTCGACGCCGACCGTGTCACAGAGCCGTTTGGTGCGACGAAGCACCATCCGCGCGAGGTAGCCGGTGCCGACGTTCGAGGGGACGATGCCGTCGCCGAGCATGTACGCCAGCGTCCGGCAGTGGTCCGCGATCGCGTAGATGTCCTCGAGCGGCTCCATCAGTTCCTCGAGGGTGTCGACGTCGACGTCGAGTTCGGCCGCGATCTCGCCGCGGGCGGTCTCCATGTCCTCGGCCTCGTCGATGTCCATGTGGCCCGCGAGTTTCGCGGCCCGATGGATCAGTGCCTCCTGCTCGTCGGTGTGGTCGAGGCCGGCGTTGTCCTTCAAAAAGGCGATCATGTCGGGGTAGACCGCCTCGTAGACGGTCGGGGTCCCCTGTGAGACCCAGGTCCAGCGCTCGAGGCCGTAGCCCGTGTCGACGATGTAGGTGTCCATCGGGCTGTAGCGGTTCCCGTCTTTCATCTCGTACTCGCCGTCCGGGTCCTGTTCCATCGACATGAAGACGAGCGTGGCGAGTTCGACGCCGCGGTAGATGACCTCGATGGCGGGGCCGGCGTTGCCGCCGCCGACCCACGGGTCCTCGATGTAAATGACCTCCTCGAGGTCGACGCCCATCGAGTCGAAGAAGCCGTCGCAGAGTTCGACGGTGCGGTCCTTCCAGTAGACCTCGCCGTGGTAGGCGTACTCGTCTTCCTCGACCTCCTCGCGCGTGTTGAACGCGTGATGGGCCATCATCTCGAAGGCCATCGTGTGTCGCCCGGTCTTGCCGACGTTGTCGATGTCCTGCATCCGGATGCAGGGCTGGGAGACCGTCAGCGGGTTCGCGGGCGGGGGCGTCTCGCCGCTGGTCACCAGCGGCTGGAAATCGTAGATCGACGCCTGGGTCAGCAAGACGTCGTCTCGCCAGCGGTTCGCCGCGACCGGGTAGGGATCGATTCGCTCGTGGTCGTGGTCCTCGAAGTAAGAGAGAAAGGCCTCGCGCATCCCCGAGAGGTCGTACGACTCCTCGAAGCCGGAGTTGTCGATGAAGCCGTACTCCTCGCAGGGTGGTTCACCGCAGGTCTCCCTGGCGTGATCGCGCGTCCAGAAGTGCGCGCCACACTCCGGGCACTCCTTGCGCTCGAACCCTTCCTCCTCGAAGTACTCGAGGCGGTATTCCGCCGCCAGTTCGCTCATTACGCGTCTATTGGCCCTGCAGCGCGTAAAACAGTTCCGCAACCCCGCCGCCCGCCGGCGAGCGGGGCGAACGTGATCGGGAACGTAACGGCCGAACGCGGATGTCGACCGACGACGATCAGGCGTGAGAGTCCCGAGAGGGACCGCCGCTGCGCGTTATTGTCCGCGTGTCAAATTGGAAAACTAATAAATAAGATCTTGTTGAACTGGTGACCAATGAGACAGGGTCAGCGGAACCGAGGCGAACGACGAGCGATCGGCGACGACGGCGGAGAGCGCCCGCCGTCGACTCCGGATTCGGGAGTCGGACGCCAGCGACGGCAGAGGTAACCGTGTCGACGCGACGGGACTTCCTCGGGAAGTTCGGGCTGGCCGGCGTCGGAACGGTCGTCGGAGCGGCGCTGCTCCCGTCGCCGCCGGACGCGACCGACTCGAGCGGGACGGTCGAGGCCGCCGAACCGCCCGCGGAAGCCGGCGACTGGGTCGACGACCCGATCACCGACGAGGACGAGACACCGATCGGCCGCTACCACTACGAGCCGACGCTCGACGGCTACCGGGCGACCGCCCCGTTCAACGTCGTCGTCCTCCCGGCTGCAGAGGGCGAGAGCGGCCTCGAGCGGATCATGTCCGTCCTCGTCGACGAGGGGTGGGTCCGCAACCCCGAAGAGTACACCCGGTACGCCTGGGATCGGACGACCGAGGAGTACGTCCGTCAGGAGGCGACGGCCGCCCAGACCTACTACGGGATCAACGGGCGGCGACACGTCCGGTGCTGGTCGTTCGAGGGCGTCGTCTCGATGCAGGCCCACGAGGACACCCCCGCCCGGCCGACACACGGGGTCACGTCCTACCTGCGCGGCCGGGAGACGATGGAACGGATCTTCGCCGACGAGGGGTGGCGCGTCTCCCCGCGCGCGATCGACCTGCGAAACGAGACGGAGCCCGACCACGACGGGCTCGCGACCGTCATCGCGGAGGAGCCATGAGTCCCGGCACGGACGGCCGGCACTCGCCGGGCGCGGCCACGTCGATCGGTGCCGCGCTCGAGCATCCCCTCGTCGGCCGCTATCGGCGACGGACGGCGCTGACGATTGCGTATCTGGGCGGACTGGTCGCGATGTTCGCCGGGAGCTACCTCGGGGCGCGAGTGAGCGTCGGCGGCGACGTCCTCGACACCGTCTCGACGACGGGGTTCGACGCGCTCAGCATGGTCTTTATCGCGCTCGTCACGCTCACGCTGCTGGTCGTTCCCGTCTGCTATGCGCTCTGGAACGGCGGTCCCGGACTGGCCGCGCTCCTCCCGCTGGTCCCGGTCGCGCTCGGCGACCTCGTCGTCGGGAGCTACGTCCTCGATCTCGATCTCGCGACCGGGCTGACCGTCGGTGCAAGCGCGGCCGCGCTCGCGCTCGTCGCGGCGGACGCCCGGCGAGCGGGCTCGCTGCGGTTCTGGGAGGCCCCGATCGACGACGACGGATTGCTGTTCGTCACGGCGGTGTCGCTCGTCGGCGCGTTCGGCGTAGCCCGGTTCGTCGCCGCCGCACCCGCGTACGTCTACGAGTGGTACGCGCCCTTCGGCGCCCTCTGGCTCGTCCCTGCGGTCGTCGTCGGGAGCTACTGGCTCCGCCGGCTCCGGTCGGCGTGGCGTTCCCGATCGACGGCCGCCGCTCTGACGACCCGGCTCACCGGTCGATAGCGACGACAGAACTTTATCCCGCCGGTCCAGTCACGTCGGACAGACGTGAGCCGCGACGGCACACCCCCTTCGGCGACCTCGCGACCCCGAACGGTTCTCTACGTGGCCGACACCGAACGGGCCGCCAGCGACGGTGCCGCCGCGCTCGAGGCCGTCGAGTCGGGGCCGACGCGGTCGGTCCACGCCGTGACGACGGTCGAGCGGGTTCGCAACTGGGCGGCCGAAGCCGACTGCGTCGTCTTCGCCGAGACGCCGACGACGGCGGCGGGAGCGACGCTGCTCGAGGTCGTCGACGCCTGCGGGGAGACGCCGCTGGTCCTCTTTACCGAGTCGTCGTACGCGCCGACGGCCGCCCGATCGACCGACGGGATCGACGGCTACGTTCGCCGGGACACCGACGACGCCGTTTCCCATCTCGCCGACGAGATCGAGTGGGTCTGTGCGGGGGCCGGGACCGTGGCCGACGGGCCGGAACGAGAGCCCGAGTCCGAACCCGATGCGATCGCGCTGGCCGGCGACCGGGCGCCGTCGACCGACCGGGCGGCCGAGCGACTGCTCGAGGCGGTCCCCGAGCTGGCCGCCTGTCGCGACCGCGACCGGCTCTTCGAGCTGGTCGTCGAGACGGTCGCAGACGCCCTCGAGCGGGATCGCTGCTGGCTGTCGACGGTCAACTTCGGGACGTTCGAGCCACGGGTGACGACATCGGCGGTCGGGACCGACGAGCTATCGCCGCTTCCCCGCGAGGGACCGCTCGAGGGCATCCTGCAGTCCGGCGAGGCGCTTCGGATCGACGACCTCGCCGCCGACGATCGGCTGGCCGCCCCGCTCGCGGACGCGGCGTCGCTGTGTTGTGTCCCCGTCGGCGACGTCGGCCTGCTCTGTGTCGCCGCCGCCGAACCTGACGCGTTCGGCGAGGCCGACTGCGAGGTCCTCTCGGCGTGGTGTCGGGCCGCCGGCGCGGTCCGCGAGCGGATCGACGACGAAACGGGTCGCCGACGCGAGCGGGACCGCCTCGAGAACCAACGGGACCGGCTCCGGAGCGAGCGGGATCGACTCGCTGAGGAACGCGACCGACTCGAAGACGAACGCGATCGCTTCCGGGCGCTGTTCGCGAACGTCCCGGAGCCGACAGTCCGTTATGAGACCGACGACGGCCAGCCGGTCGTCCGAGATGTCAACGCGGCGTTCCACGAGGTGTTCGACGTCGATCCCGAGTCGATTACGGGGACGCCAGTCGGCGAAGACGCCGTCCCACCGGGACTCGAACACCGACAGACTGCGCTGGCGGACGCGCTCCGGTCGGGCGAGCGTCGCCAGCTCGTCAGCCGCCGGGAGTCGGTCGACGGGGTCCGGGAGTTCCTGCTGACGCTGGTCCCCGTCGAACCCGACCCGGAGCGCGACGATCACAACCCCGAGGGGCTGATCGTCTACAGCGACGTCACCGCGGCCAACCGGACCGAGCGGGAACTGGCCGCCGCGCGGGCACGCCTCGAGACGATCGCGGACCTGGTCGACGACGACGTTCGAACGCCGCTGAACGTCGCCCGGGGCTATCTCGAACTCGCGGCCGAGACCGGCGACCCCGACCACTTCGCGGAGGTCGACGAGGCACAGGAACTGCTGCGGGAACGGATCGACGAACTGGCCGCGATCGCCCGCGAGGACGACGTCCTCGTCGAGACCGAACCCGTCGCGGTCCACGACGTCGCCCGGCGGGCCTGGGTCGCCGTCGACACCGGCGACGCGCGGCTCGTGACGCAGGCGCCAAACGACCGCGTCCTCGAGGCGGACAAGGCGCGGCTCCGGGAGCTGTTCGAACACGTGTTGGCGGCCGTTATCGACGAGACGGCCGAGAGCGAGGGCGGCACGGACGGTGGCGGCGGGCGCGACGACGGCACCGGTGAGACGCCACCGGTCGTCACCGTCGGCGCGACCGACGACGGGTTCTACGTCGCCCGGCGGGCCAGTGAGGACGCCGACGAGGGAAGTCCGGCGACGGAGCCCGTACCCGGCCAGTTGGCCGCCGCCGACGGCACCGGGTACGGGCTCGGCACCGTCGAACGGATCGCCGACGCCCACGGCTGGGACGTCGGCGTCGCCGAGGACGGCGACCGCATCGCTTTCGCTTTCCGGGGCGTCGACTCGGCCGACGACGGACCCGCGTAGAAAAGCGCGTTAGGGCTCGTTCTCGAGGGCCAGCGACGCCAGCATCGCCTCGAGTTGCAGGCGTTCGTTCGCCCCTTCCGTGATCCGGTAGTCGACCTCGCCGAGTCGCTCGAGCAGGCGCACGGTCGCCCGCTCGGGGACGTCGAACTCCCACGCGGAACGGTGCAGTTGGTCGATCACGTCGCCGCCGGCCAGCCCGCGCTCGGTCAGGAGGTCCTCGAGGGCGGCGCGGGCAGCGGTGAAATCGCCGTCGATGGCGTGTTCGACCATCGCCTCGACCTCCTCGGGGCGGGCGGTAGCGGTGATCGCGAAGACCGTCTCCTCGTCGACGGTCTCGCCCATTACGGCGGCGGCCTGCAGCCCGTTGATCGCCTTCCGCATGTCGCCGTCGGCCGCGAAGACCAGCGCGTCGACCCCGTCGTCGGTGACGTCGATCCCCTCGTTCGCGGCGATCTCACGAACCTGTGCCTCGATGGCGTCTTCCGTGAGTTCGGTAAACCGGAAGACGGCACACCGCGACTGAATGGGGTCGATGATCTGACTCGAGTAGTTACACGAGAGGATGAAGCGGGTGTTGTTCGAGAACTGCTCCATCGTCCGCCGGAGCGCGGACTGGGCGTCGGAGGTCAGCGCGTCGGCCTCGTCGAGGAAGATGATTCGATGCGAGTAACCGCCGAACGAAGAACGTGCGAAGTCCTTGATGCGGTCGCGGACGACGTCGATCCCGCGCTGATCGGAGGCGTTCAGCTCGAGGAAGTTCTCCCGCCAGTCGTCGTCGTAGACCTCGCGGGCGATGGCCTGTGCGGCCGTGGTCTTTCCCGTACCCGCAGGACCGGCGAAAAGAAGATGGGGGAGGTCGTCCTGCTCGACGTAGTTCTCGAGTCGCGGGACGATATCCGTGTGGCCCTTGATATCGGCGAGCAGTTCCGGCCGGTACTTCTCGATCCAGACCTCCGTCTTCCCGGGGGTGGGCTCCGCCGCCTCGGCGTCGGCCTCGCTCATACCGGTCGAAGGTGCGGACGCAAGATAAATCGCCCGAAGGGAGTTCTCGCATCTCGAGCCGACAACGGAACCGGAATGGGTATTGATACCTCATAACACGTTTTTCTATTTGCTCGTGGTCGGGAGGCGTATGCAGGGAGAGCGCTACGGTTCACGGCTCCTCGTCGCGATGCTAGTCACAATCGTGATCATCGGCATCGGTCCGCTGACGGTCGCCGCCCAGTCGAACGGCCAGACCGGCGGCACCGTCGTCGTCGAGGAGGACGAAACGGTCGACAGCCTCGAGGCGTTCGGGGGCAGCGTCGTCGTTCGGGGAACCGTCACCGGCGACGTCAGTGCCGTGGGCGGTGACGTCCGGATCGAACGCACCGGCGAGGTCGGCGGCGACTTCGAGACGGCCGGCGGGAGCGTGACGATCGCGGGTACCGTCGATGGCGACGTCGATGCCGGCGCGGGGAGTCTGACGATCACCGAAGACGGAACCGTCGGCGGGACCCTCACGGCCGGCGTCGGGACCGCGACGATCGACGGCACGATCGAGGGCGACGCCGAGATCGGGGCCGATACCATCCGGCTGGGCGAGACGGCGTCGATCGCCGGGGATCTGCGGTACGACGGCGACCTCGAGGGCAACACCGACGCAGTCGCGGGCGAGATCGAGGAGGATGCCTCGCTCGGCGTCGACGTCGCGCCGACGATTCAGCCGTTCGCGTCGTGGTTGTTCACGGCCTACGCCTTCGCCGTGAACCTGTTGCTGGGCGCGCTCTTGCTCGGGCTGTTCCCGCGGTTCTCCGACGGCGTGGCCGACCGCGTCGCAAGCAGTCCGCTCCGGTCGGGACTGGTCGGGCTGGCCGCCTTCATCGGGATTCCCGTCCTCCTGATCGCGCTCGCGATCAGCATCGTCGGCCTCCCACTGGCGTTCGTCGGCGGCTTCGCGTTCGCCCTGCTGCTATGGGTCGGAGTCATCTACGGTCGCTTTGCTATCGCCGCCTGGGTCCTGTCGCTCGTCGGGCTCGGGAACCGCTGGCTCGCACTCATCGTCGGGCTGGTCGCCGGGGCGCTCCTCTCGCGGCTGCCGGTGCCGATCGTCGGCGAGGTCATCGGACTGGTCGTCCTCCTGCTCGGGCTCGGTGGACTCGTTCGCGGCCTCGTCGGACACTGGCGGACCGCACGGGATCGCGACCGCGAGCGGCCGGCTCCCGGCTCCGACGAACCGACCGTGGACTGACGGCGGCCGACGAGACGGGGTCGGCCCCGCCGCCATCGACTGCGAGCGACGCGCTCAAGAACGCCCCGTTACAAGTGGGGGTATGCAGGTCACCGTCGACGTCAAGGGCGAGGACACCTACGAGTTCGATCTCGAGGCGGTCGCGGGAGCCGACGCTGACGCCGCCGACGGTGCCGACGGGCGCGACGCCGACCCGCCGACCTACGCCGATCTCCTCCGCGAGATCGACCTGAGTCCCCACGAGGTGAGCGTCCTCATCGACGGCCGTCCGGTGCCCGAGGATCGACCGGTCGAGAGCGAGCAGGTGACCGTGCTGCGGCTCATCAAGGGCGGCAGCCGGTAGAGATGTTCGTCCGTCCCGCGACCCCCGAGGAGTCCCTCGACGTGCGGCGGATCCTCGACGCCGCCATGCTCGAGCCCGGCGACGTCGAGGCCCGAATCGAGGACGGCGACGTCCTCGTGGCGGGCGACCGGCGCGACGCGAGCGCCGACGGAACGGCCGGAACCGACCGGATCCTCGGCACCGTCGTCCTCGAGCCCCTCCCGGACGAGCGGGGTGCCCACGTCGCGTCGATCGGCGTTCGCCGTCGCCACCGCGATCGGGGGCTCGGGTCGGCCCTGATCGATCGCGCCTTGGAGCGCGAGCGCCGGCTCACGGCCCGATTCGACGACAGCGTCCGACCGTTCTACGAGCGACTGGGGTTTACGATCGAGGCGATCGACGACCGGCGACACCGCGGCGTCGCGGTGCAGGGAGACGACGATTGACCGAGACCCGTCGCCTGCCGGCCCAGCTTTATCCCGACGGAACGTGGTAGCCACCGTCGCATGGCGCTCCAACGGCTGCTCAGCGGTGATCCGTCGAAGAGTTCGAAGGTCTATCTGGCGATCGGTGCGCTCTCGCTGGCGAAAGCGATCGCCGTCCGCAACGACCGGGAGCGGTTCCGACGCGAGCTACGCGACGCCGGCCTGTTCCTCGGCGTCGGGCTGGCGCTGCGCCGGTTCGGCAAGATGCGGGCCCAGAAGCGCCGGGAACTCGAGTCACAGGTCCCCGACTGGGCGATCGAGTTGGCGACCTCCGAGCCGGCAAAGCAGGGCGTGCGAAACGTCGCGAAACAGCGTCTCGGGCGTGTGTCGGAACCGCAAGCGGAACCGAGCCTGAAGGATCGAGCCCAGCGCGTCCTCTCGAGTCGCTGATTGCCCAGTACAGCGACCGTCTCGAGCGATCGGTCGCGTTCTCACGACGGGATCGGCTCGAGGCTGGCAGTGAAGTGACGCAGTTCGCGGTTTTCGGGCTCGGACGTGATCTCGAGTCCGTCGACCGCTTCGCGCTTCTCGAGGACGGTCGCGGCGGTCTCGGCGACGTGTTCGAAGTGTTCCGCGTGGTACGTACGGCGCGGGACAGCGAGGCGGACCAGTTCCGGTCGGTCGGTGTCGGGGAACGCGAAGCTCCCGAGTTCGACCCCGCGGACGCCGCCCTCGCGATACAGTTCACAGACCAGGGCCTGACCGGGGAACTCGTCGTCGGAGAGGTGGGGAAGCGCCGCGCCGGCGTCGAGGTAGACGGCGTGACCGCCGGGCGGCGTGTAGATCGGGACGCCCGCGTCCTCGAGTAGATCCGCGAACGCGCGGACACCGTCGAGGCGGTCGTCGACGTAGGCCGCTTCGACGGCCTCGCGAAGGCCGGTAGCCATCGCGGCGAGGTCCCGTCCGGACATCCCGCCGTACGTGGGAAAGCCCTCGTAGAGGATCGCGCGCTGCTTGCACCGCTCGAACAGTGCCTCGTCGTCGGTCGCAACGAAGCCGCCCGCGTTGGCGAGTCCGTCTTTCTTGCCGCTCATGACGATCGCGTCGGCGTAGCCGAGTTGCTCGCGGGCGATCTCGTCGATGTCGGCGCCGGCGAACTCGTCCTCGCGGCGGCGAACGAAGCCGGCGTTCTCGGCGAACCGGCAGGCGTCGACGACGAACGTCGCGCCGATCTCGTCGGCGAACGCCCGCACCCGACGGGTGTTCTCGACCGAGACCGGCTGGCCCGCCGTCGAGTTGTTCGTGATCGTCAGGATTACCAGTGGCACGCGCTCAGCGCCCACCTCGTCGACGACCGAGCGGGCCCGCTCGAGCGAGAAGTTGCCCTTGAACGGCTCGTCAGACGTGAGGTCGTGGGCTCCTTCGACGGGACAGTCGACCGGGTCGGCCCCCTGATTCGCGACGTGGGCCCGCGTCGTATCGAAGTGCGTGTTGTTGAGCGCGACGTCGCCCTCCTCGAGAAGGGCGCCGTAGAGGACGTTCTCCGCGCCGCGACCCTGGTGGGTCGGGACGACGCACTCGAATCCCATCACGTCCCGAACGGCGGACTCGAGGTCGTCGAAGCTCCGCGACCCCGCGTAGGACTCGTCACCACGCAACAGTGCGGCCCACTGGGCGTCACTCATCGCACCGGTGCCGCTGTCGGTCAGGAGATCGACGAAGACGTCCTCGGCATCGAGATCGAAGACGTTGTAGCCGGCCTCGGCGAGCGCTCGTTCGCGACGGTCTCGAGAGGGGAGCCGGATCCGTTCGACGACTTTCGACTTGTAGGCGACCATACGGCAACGAGGACGGCGCGCGTGTTCAGTCTAGTTGCGGCTCCGTGTCCATCGATGGCGCGAACCGTCCGTTGCAGGATGGATCGGCTCATCGACGGCCGAAACGGGCGGCCTGCGGTCGAACGCGGCTGCCGAACGCCTCGTCGACCGCAGTCAACGGGCACCGGTGTCGCCGAACGCGTCGTTCCCGACCCGCGTCGGCGTCGGTTCGGGACCGACGAGTTCCAGATCGGTTCCGGCCCGGACGGTGAGCGCGGAATTCGAGTCACCACCGTCCCCGCCCGCATCGCCGGTCTCGGTCGTCTCGGCTCGCCGGCTCGAGGCCGTGGCACCGCCACTCGAGGCGGCGTCGGAGCCGCCGTCGGTATCGCCCGACGCGTCCTCGCTCGACCCGGTCGCCGTGACGGCGCTGAGTTCGGTCGCCGTCGCGTCGATCACGTCGCCGTCGTCACGGACGACGACGTCCGGATCGCCGACGAATTCGAACGCGAGGGCAGCAGCGGGGTCGGCCACCCCGTCGGCCGCGTCGCTCCGATCGGGCGGGTCCGGGTCAGCCGCTGAGTCCGCGTCCGCCGGCGTGGCGGTCTGGAGGTCGGCGAAGAGTTCGGCCGCCGTCGTGTCGTTGACGGCAGCGTCGTCGGGGATCGGGTCGTGAGCGCCGTCACCCTCGAGGTCCGCCGGCGAGTCGACGCCGAACTCGGCGAGGACCGCGTCTGGATCTGGCTCGACGTCGGGGAACACTTCAGTCGGGGTTGAATCCGGGCTCATGACTCGCCCCATTCGGTGCCACCCCTTCGTTACGGCGTCGCTACCGTTGTTTCGGTAGTGATAGTCACGTACTAAAATTCGTCTCGATCGGGCGACAGTCACGATCTGGAATCGATCGAGCGGCGTCGAAGCGGAGCCGACGCCGGAAACCGGTGCCTAGAACAGATCCTGCGTCAGCTCGAGGGTCTTCTCCCGGTCCTCCCAGTCGACGAACAGCGCGACGCTGGTCGCGCTGGTGATGATGTCGTTGAGGTGGATCCGGGCCTCGGACAGCGGGTTGACGATCTCGCTGATGATGCCGGGCTGGTTGGGGAGTTCGCCGCCGGTGACGCGGACGACCGCGACCGGCGAGTCGACGGTGACACTCGAGAGTTCGTCGCGGGCGATGACCTCGCGGTGAAGGATGTTCTCGGCGCGTTCGGCCTCCTCCTCGTCGATGTAGAAGGTGATGGTGTCCATCCCGCTGGCGACGGCGTCGACGTTGACGTCGCTTTCGGCAAGCGCCTCCGAGAGGTGGTTGAAGATGCCGGGCTGGTTCCTGATCGCCCGGCCGGCGACGGTGAGACAGGCCAGCGGCCGCTCGCGCAGGTCGACGAGGTTCTTGAACTCGCCCTCGATGCTCGTCCCGCCCGACAGCAAGTCACCGTGCTGGTAGTGGACGACGCGGACGTCTAGCTTGCCGTCCTTGTAGGAGAGCGCGGAAGGGGCAACGACCTCGGCCCCGCGAAACGAGAGGTTCCGGAGTTCGTCGACCGAAATCTCGCCGACGTTGCGAGCCCCTTCGACGACGTGGGGGTCGCCGGTCATGACGCCCTCGACGTCGGTCACGATGACGACCTCGTCGGCGTCCATGTACTTGCCCATCATGACGGCGGTGGTGTCGCTACCGCCCCGACCCAGCGTCGTGATCGAGCCGTCCGGCCCCTCGGCGAGGAAGCCGGTGATGACCGGAACCGTGCCGTCGAGGTCGGCGGCGACCTCCTGGGCGCGTTTCTGGGTCTCCTCGACGTTGACCTCGCCGTACTCGTCGGTGACGACGGGCCAGCGATCGCTGCCGGGTTCCAGGAAGACGGCGTCGATGCCCCGGGCCGTGAGTGCGGCCTTGAGCATCCGAACCGACGTGCGCTCGCCCATGCTGACGATCTGGGCGCGGTCTTCCTCGTCGGTCTCGAAGGTGATCTCCTCGAGCAGTTCGTCGGTAGTCGACCCCATCGCACTGGCGACGACGGCGATCTCGTGACCGTCCTCGACGGCGGCGGCGATCGAGTCCGCGGCGCGGTTGATCCGGTCGCCGCTACCGAGACTCGTGCCGCCGAACTTGGCTACGACGCGCATGCTGACACCTCGCTGACCGTGTGCGTGACGGTGGTGTGACTCATACTCGTTCCGTTACCAAGGCGTGCAGATAACTGTGTCCCATCGACCGTGTTTTTGCCCCGGTCGTTCGGCCCGCAACGGCCCGAAACTGACAGTAACGATACCAGTCAGGGAAGACACTCGCGACCGGGATTTATTGTCGTGCGTAGCATTACCACATGCCGATGAACGTACGGGACGCTCTCGAGGCCGACGCCGACGCGCTCGCGTCGATCGCCGACTCCCCGACCGACGTGATGCGGAATCTCGTCCACGACCGGACGGTGCGCGTCGCGGAAGACGGGAATCACGATCCCAACGCCGACGTCTCGGGGTCGCAATACGACGGCTCCGATCCGGAGGACCTCCTCGGGTTCATTAGCTTCGACGCGCGCGAAGATACTGTTCACGTTACCCAGCTCGACGGGACGGACGAAGCCTGCAAACGGCTGCTGGCCGAACCGGTCCGGTTCGCCGAACGCGAGTCGATGGCCGTCGAAGTGCTGGCCGCTCGCGACGCCGATCCGATCGAGACCGCCGCCGAGGACCTCGGCTTCGAGCGCCGGGGCCGCGGCCCGCGGTTCAACGGCTCCCCGACGGTCCGGTTTCGACTCGAGCCCTAGGTTCGACCCCGGTCGGTAGCGACCGCCTCAGCCGACGGTCGACTCGCGTACGGCGACGAGAGCGTTTTCGCTGGGACTTGATTTACTCGACCCCACCGTGATCCCAACTCGAGGTGCTGTTCGGAACGGCGATGCACCGGTACGGGTGAGTGGATCACGAATGACCTACGCAACAAAAATGAGGGGGACCAAAGGAAGTTTTTAACCAGTGTGACGCTACACATGTAGATTCATGGACGCTTCCGACCTCGTTCAAGTATTACTCCTCTGGTACGTTGTGCGAATCGCTCTCGATATGACTCACCTCTCAGGGACAATGGGAGCAGTCTCCGACGTGGTCGGACTCGCACTCTTCTTTTTCCTCCCGCTCTATATTGCCAAAGGAGTTGTAGAAGTGATTGGAGATGCATCTAACGTGTGACTTCGGACGCCATATCGAGTGACACGGAGCTAACTGAACTTCTGGACGGTCACGTCGAGCGTGTCTAGATCGACGATCGGCGCGAAGCCGGCGTCGGGATCGATGTTGACGCTCTTCTGGAAGTCCGTCTGGGCCTGCCAGCAGCCGGAGTTGATCGCCAGCACGTCGTGGTACTTGCCGAAGCCGAGCTTGTGGACGTGACCGGTATGGAAGATATCGGGTACCTCGTCGATGACGAGATAATCCTCCTCCTCGGGCGCGAGTCGCGTGTGACCCCCGAACTGCGGCGCGACGTGGCGCTTCTTGAGGAGGTGATACATGGCCTTGTGGGGGTCGTCGTAGCTGGCTTTGTCCTCGGGCAGTTCCGCGATGACCTCGTCCAGACTGACGCCGTGGTACATCAGGACGGAGACGCCCTCGAGGGTCACCATCGAGGGGTTGCTCACGATCCGGGGATCGTGGGCGGACATGATCTCGCGCAGTTCCTCGTCGAAGCCGGGCTGGGGTTCGGCCAGTCGGACCGCGTCGTGGTTGCCCGGGATCATGACGATCTCGATGTCGCCGGGGATCTTCTTGAGATGTTCGCTGAAGGCCTCGTACTGTTCGTAGATGTCGACGATGTCGAGTTCCTCGTCCTGATCGGGATAGACGCCGACGCCCTCGACCATGTCGCCGGCCAGCAGCAGGTACTCGACGTGTTCCGCTTCCGCGGTGTGAAGCCAGTCCGCGAAGGCGTTCCAGGCGTCGGCCATGAACTCCTGACTGCCGACGTGGACGTCGCTGATCAGCGCTGCCTGCACGTGACGGTCGGCCGTCGACGGCTCGTGGGTCCGAGGAACGTCGGGGAAATGCAGCGAGTCGACGAAGGCGATTCCCGAGTCGTCCGCCAAGGTCCCCTCCATCGCCAGCACCTCGTCACAGAGCAGCTCGTCGACCAGATCGACGTACTCCCGATCCTTCATCACCAGCCACGGAAAGGTTCCCGTGGCGTCCTCGAGTTCGATCAGCCAGTGGCCGCTGGCAGTCGATCGGATATCGTTGACCAGTCCGACCATCGCGACCTCGCTGCCGCCGGGCATGTCCTGAATGGCGGTCGCCGGCCGGTGGTTGACCCGTCCCTTGAGCTTGCCGCCCAGCCGGTCGAGCCGGTCGCGAAAGACCGAGACGAAGTCCTCGTACTCGCCCGTCCCGGTACTCTGGCCGGTCATGTCGCCGACGATCTCGAGAGCGCGTTTCGCGGGATCGACGGAGCGATCGGCGGGCAGGGACCCCCCCGTTTCAACTGGAGTGGCTCCGGCCGGTTCGTCGCCCGGGTCCGGGTCGGTTCCAGTTGAAACGGAGGGGGTCGAATCGCCGTCGGGAACGGCGGTCGGCTCGGCACGAGCGGCGTCGGGGGCGTCCGCCGAGAGCGCCGCCTCGACGTGTTCGGTCCGGACGACTAAGGCGTCCTCGGGGACCGCCTCGAGGACGCGTTCGAGGGCCGCACCGGGATCCGAGGCCCCGGCGAGCCGCGTCACGGCCTCGCGTTCGGCGTTGTAGCCGCGGCTCGTGAGTTCGCCGACGATCCGCGCGGGGGCCTCGAGTGGCACAGCCGTCACATTCGCGAGCGGAACAAAAAGGGTAGCGAATGCCGGGTCCGCCGGCAACCGGCGACCGATCGGGCTGCTCCGTCGCCGGGACGGGTTCGTCCGAAGCCGGACGAGCGATCGGTCGACCGACCGGCCGCCGCCGGAAGGTTCATGCGCGACTCGACGCAACTGCTCGTCAATGGACGGGCCCGACGCCGGCGAGAGCGACCGCGGCCGATCGGGGCCACCCGACGATCCGCCGACCGCCGACGTGTCCGATTCGGCGGCCGAGCGGGACGGAGCCGACGACCGACTCGCGTCCCGTCCCCGCCCGGGCGAAGGCGTCACGATCGACGACGGGATCGTCCGCTGGTTCCTCGAGGCCGACGACCGAGCGGCAGCCGTGGGTCGGGATATCGCTGCGAGCCTCGCGATCGTCGGCGTCGTCGGCCTCCTGCTGTTTGCCGTCGCCGGTACCTGGCCGCCGCTGGTCGCCGTCGAGAGCGGCAGTATGGAACCCCACCTCGAGCGGGGAGATCTCGTGATCGTCGTCGACGAGGGGCGATTCGCCGGCGACGGTGCCGTCGGCGGAACCGGCATCGTCACGCGCGAGCGCGGACTGGAGACGGGCCACGAGACGCTCGGCGATGCGGGCGACGTCGTCGTTTTCAGACCGAACGGCGACCCGCATCAGACCCCGACGATCCACCGGGTCGCGTTTCGGGTCGAGAAAGGGGAACGCTGGATCGAGACGAAGGCCGACCCGGCGTTCGTCAACGGCGCGACCTGTACCGAGATCCCGTCGTGTCCGGCACCCTACGACGGGTTCATCACGAAAGGCGACGCCAACCCAGCATACGATCAGATCCCGCGGTCCGGGGCGGACACGACCGTCGTCAAACCCGAGTGGGTCCGGAGCAAAGCGATGGTTCGGCTCCCGTGGCTCGGCGAGATCCGGCTGGCGGTGGATTCCGCCCGTTCGCTGCTGGGCGTGGGTCCGGCGGGCGTCGCAGTCGTCGCAGGACTGGTCGCGATCGCGCTGTTTGCCGCGGCTGCCGACGGCCGCGATCCGTAGGACGTTTCGTGCCGGGCACTACGATCCGTCGCGGCGATTGGCAGTCGCGACGAACGGAAAGTTGATTGGCGGCCCCGGCAAAACGGGGCACGATGAGCGGTTCTGATTCCGGGGATCCCCCCGGCGATTCCGGCGACGATCGCGAGCGGTCGGCGGCGAGTCCCGGCCGCGACTCGCCGGATGACAACGCCGAGAGTTCACAGCAGCGCGGTGACCGCGAACACGCCAGTGGCGACGGCGTCACGATCGAGGACGACGGCATCGTCCGCTGGTTCCTCGAGACCGACGACGAGAACGTCGTGTTGGTTCGCGACGTCGCGAGCAGCGTTGCTCTCGTTGCCGTCGTCGGACTCCTGTTGTTCGCGGTCAGCGGACTCTGGCCGCCGTTGGTCGCCGTCGAAAGTCCGAGCATGGAACCGAACATGCACAGGGGCGACCTGATCTTCATCGTCGAGGACGGGCGGTTCACCGGCGACGGGGCCGTCGGCGACACCGGCATCGTCACGATGCAGCGGGGCGAGGAAACCGGCTACTCGGAGTTCGGGAATCCCGGCGACGTGATCGTCTTCCGGCCGAACGGCGTGACCGAAACAACGCCGATAATCCATCGCGCCCACTTCTGGGTCGAGAAGAACGAGAGGTGGGTGGAAACGAAGGCCAGCGAGGAGTTCGTCAACGGCGCGACCTGCGAAGAGATCGCGTCCTGTCCCGCTCCCTATGCTGGGTTCATTACGAAAGGCGACAACAACCCCGGCTACGATCAGTTGCCGGGGTCGGGTGCCAGAACGACCGTCGTCAAACCCGAGTGGGTGACCGGCAAGGCCATGTACCGGATCCCGTGGCTTGGCCACGTTCGACTGACCGTCGACAGCTTCCTGGGCGGCATGGTCGTCCCCGGCTCGCCTGCGGGTTCGGCCGCTCCCGCGACGACCGCGTCGGCTGCTGGCTCCGGAGCGTCAGGGACAGGACTCGGTGGGGCAGTCGCCGGCGCGACCGGTATCGCCGGACTCGCCGGCGGTGCCGTCCTCGCTGCCGGTCGCTACCGGTCCTGACTCGCAGTTCCGTTCTTGGAGCGTCACCCGTCGGTACTGGCAGCGAAACGAATCGGCGAGGAAAAGACCACCGGAGACCGGCGGAACTCAGTTCTCGAACCGAGCCTGTACGAACGGCTGGACGTCGTCGATATCGGAAAGCCGTGAATCGGAAAGGAGGACGGCCTCCGTCTCCTCGAGCGGGACCGAGAGACTGATCTCCTTGGTCCGGCCGTATCGGCCCTTCGAGACGACGACGGCGTTGACGATGCCGAGCATGTCGAGTTCGCTGATGAGGTCCGTTACGCGACGCTGCGTAAGGACGTCCGCGTCGATCTCCTCGCAGAGCCGTTTGTAGATGTTGAACACCTCGCCCGTGTTGATGCTGTGGACGCCGTTTTTCTCGAGCAGGATGATCGCGAAAAGGACGAGTTTGCTCTGGGTGGGGAGGGTGCGAACGACCTCGACGACCCGATCGAGTTCGATCTTGTCCTGAGCCTGTCGGACGTGTTCCTCGACGATCGTCTCCGACTGGGAGCGCTCGGCGAGTTCGCCGGCGGTCCGCAGCAGGTCCAGCGCACGCCGTGCGTCCCCGTGTTCCTGTGCGGCGAAGGCCGCACACAGCGGGATCACGTCGCCTGAAAGCGCGCCCCCCTTGAACGCGACTTCGGAGCGATGTTCGAGGATGTCCCGCAGTTGATTGGCGTCGTAGGGCGGGAAGACGATCTCCTCTTCCCCCAGCGAGGACTTCACGCGGGGATCGAGGAAGTCGGTAAACTTCAGGTCGTTCGAGATGCCGATGATCGAGACCCGCGAGTTCTCGAGTTCGGAGTTCATCCGCGAGAGATTGTACAGCGTGTCGTCACCGCTTTTCTCGACGAGTTTGTCGATCTCGTCTAACATGATGACGACGACCCGCTCGTCGTAGTCGACGGCATCGAAGAAGACGCTGTAGACCCGGTCGGTCGGCCAGCCGGTCATCGGTACCTCTTCGAAGGAGTCCTTGTCGTCTCGTAACCCCGCGATCCGGGCTTCGATCTCGTCCCGGTCGTCGAACGGCGTCGATGCGAGCGGGTGGTCGGGCGTCGGATCGGCGGCCCCATCTCCGGACGCCTCGGTCCCGTCGGCAGCGTTCTCGAGTGCTGCCGGTTCGGTTTCGGACGATGAATCTGTTCGGTCACCGGACCCCCCTTTTTCGAGTGGAGAATCACCGGACTGCGGTCCGATGTCAGTTCCAGTCGAAGTTTCGGCGTCGCCGTCAACCTCGTCCTCGGAGACGAAATCGAACGGGTCCGACGCCGTCCCGTCCGCCGGCTCGTCGCTCGAGGCATCGACGTCGATAGCGCGGTCGTACGCCTCGAGATCGTCCAGCAGGGACTGGAGTTCGTCGATCCGCTCGTCGATTCGAGCCTCGTTTTTCTCGATGAACTTGTTCGCGAGCTGTGCGAGGACCCGGTACTGGGTGTCGGTGACCTCGCAGTTGATGTACTCGACGTCACAGGGGACCGAGTACTTCTGTGATGTACTCTCGAGTTCCTTGCTGACGAACTTCGCGCTCGCGGTCTTGCCGGTCCCGGTTTTCCCGTAGATGAGAATGTTCGAGGGGGTCTCCCCGCGGAGCGCGGCGACCAGAATCGTCGCCATCTTGTTGATCTGATCGCTCCGATGGGGGAGTTCGTGTGGGGTATAGGACGGTCGCAGGACCTCCTTGTTCTCGAAGATCGGTTCGCCGCTCAACAGATCATCGAACAGGCCCTGATTCGACTCTTCGTCGCCGAGATCAGCGTTCTCGAAGTTTCCCGAGAACCCGTTCGCTCCGTCGACCTCGACCTCGTCCGAACCCGTGATCTCTGAATCGTCGTCTGACATCGGTCGTACACGAACCCCCTGGTTTCGGGTGGAGTACCGAGCCGGCAACCGGGAAGAGCCTCGTACGATGGCTTCCTTCAGTGGATTCGCGATCCCGGTTACACGATTCGGGTCCAGTTGATGCAAACGAAACAGAGGAAAACCACGCTAATAAATTTGTCCCTTCCCCGTCCGGATCGAGAAGCAGCCGCCGATCGATGGCTGTGACTCGGCCCTGCCAACGACGTCGCGTCCGCCGTTCGGTGGCCGAACGGAACCGATCGCCGCTGTTCACACGCTTGAGTCACGAGCGACACCGCCGTCCGAAAGGTGAGTTCGAACCCGGGATCGGGGGCAGGGGAGAGCATTGGGAACGGAATTTCGAGTCGACCGGCAGGGGGCTGGCTTCGACTGGAACGGACGGACGGACGGACGGACGTACTGCGTGTGCGTTGGTATCTACATGTCGACGTACATGTCGACGATACATGTTGGGGTAGTAACCGAAGAGTGCGGCCGAGTTCTGTATCGGAAGTGGATGTGGGACCGACTGACAGAGTCGGAAGAGAATGTGTGGTGTGCGATACCAATAGCCGATACCTCTCCCCCCCCCCCACCCCTTCGTTTCGGGTGGAACGCAGTCCAAGGGTGGGGCGGGGGGAGGGGGTCATTTTGGGGGGAAAGCTTTATTTAGATAGACTAGAAACAGTATCCGCAGAACTAGCAGACAACAGTATTTTGCTAGAGGGTTATTTGGTATTGCTAGTACCTACTAGATCGACACCTCATAGCTCCTCTAATTACTAGATTAGTCTTCGAGTTACTAGAACCGATCCCTCCGCCGCGTTCGGCCTCGAGACCCTCCCGAACGGCGGCTCGAGTGGAAGTCAAGGGGGAATCCGCACCGACTCCGTCTCTTGATCCACTCCCCCGTTCGTCGGTCTCCACTCGAAACGAAGGGGTGGGGGGCTCCGCTCCGTGATCCTACTAGGTGGTCCTTTATCACATACAGTTCGACATACCGTGTCGGGGTACTCGTTACCAGAGACCAATGTTGCCCTTCGAAACACGGTTCTATGCTAACGGCTCGGAGAGGAACGCGTTCTCGAGTCCTACTGCCGTTTTCCCTCGATTATCAGTCACTTCTCGTCAGTTCTAGGTAAACCACTGTCCGTCCGACCGACAACTCCCGTTCATCGAATTGTCTACATGTCTGACGTAGGCTTAAGTGAGTTCAGTTTGTAGTACGCGCAACTGCACCCCGCGGTGCTGGAGGCCCCACAGATGGGACTGTTCACAGAACTCAAAGATAGTATCTCTCGGGCAACGGATCGCCTGTTTTCGGAACAGGAGCCCAAACGAATCGGTATCTACGGTCCGCCCAACGCTGGAAAGACGACGCTCGCGAACCGCATCGCGCGTGACTGGACCGGTGACGCGGTCGGCGCGGAGAGTCACGTCCCGCACGAGACGCGACGCGCACGCCGGAAAGAAAACGTCGAGATCGAACGCGACGGCAAGACGGTGACCATCGATATCGTCGACACGCCCGGCGTGACGACGAAGGTCGACTACGAGGAGTTCACCGACGATATGGACGAGGAAGACGCCATCCGTCGCTCCCGGGAAGCGACCGAAGGCGTCGCCGAGGCGATGCACTGGCTGCGCGAGGACGTCGACGGCGTCATCTACGTCTTAGACAGCGCCGAGGATCCGATCACACAGGTCAACACGATGCTGATCGGCATCATCGAATCGCGCGATCTCCCCGTTCTCATCTTCGCGAACAAGACCGACCTCGACGACTCGAGCGTCAAACGGATCGAAGACGCGTTCCCCCAACACAAGACCGTCCCTCTGTCGGCCAAAGAGGGGGACAACATGGACGAAGTCTACGACAACATCGCGGAGTACTTCGGGTGACCACCGATGCCAAAAGCAACTAACGCGGACGATGCCGATGCCCCCGACGGCGTCCAGATCGACCTGATCAGCGGCGAACGCATGGCCGGCATGGCGACGATGGAGAAGATCAGGATGATCCTCGACGGCGTTCACGACGGCAACATCGTCATCTTAGAGGAGGGGCTGACGCCCGACGAGGAAAGCCGGCTCATCGAGGTGACGATGGCCGAGATCAGTCCCGACGAGTTCAACGGGATCGAGATCGAGACCTATCCCAAATCCGAGACCCGCGACTCGTCGCTGTTGGGCCGAATCATGGGCAGCAACGAGACGGAAGCGAAACTGACGGTGATCGGCCCGGCCAACCAGATCGAGACGCTCCACAAGGACGAAACGCTCATCAGCGCGCTCGTGTCCCGCAACTAATGCCCCATCAGTGTACGAACTGTGGCCGGCAATTCGCCGACGGCTCGAAGGAGATGCTGTCGGGCTGTCCCGACTGCGGCGGGAACAAGTTCCAGTTCGCGCCGACCACGACGGCCGCAACCGACTCGTCGGCCCCGACGGAGGCCGAAACCGACGGTTCAGGGGCAGTCGACGCCGGATCGTCACCGGACTCGAGCGACACCGAGTCCCCGGACGGCGTCGCGACTCGAGCCGCCGAAACCGTCCGGAACCTGATGTCCGCCGGCTCGGCCGACGACGCCGAATCGGACGGTGCCGACCACCGACGACCGGCGGACACGGAACCGACTGCGGACACGGAACCGACCGCGGACGACGGTTCCTGGCCCTCGAGCGGGGCCGCCGAGACGGACGGTTCGGAGCCGGCAACCGGCAACGATGCCGGTTCCGCAGGGGAATTCGACGAATGGCCGGAGACGGCACGCCGACCCGCGGACCGCTCCGACCCGCCGGCGGATCGGACGGTTGACGACACCGACCGGGCCGATCAGTCGTCGGACGGCTCGAGCCGGCCGACAGAGGGCCCGACGACGACGTACGCCGACGACGAGAACACGGCACAGGCCGACGCCCGAAGCGAGGTCGTTCCCACGGACGAACTGCCGGCACACGAGGGTGACGAACCCCGACTCGAGACCGAGAGTGGCGACGAGTCCCATCCCGGCACCGATGCCACGGGCGACTCCTCACCCGTGACCGACGCCGCCGACGCGCCACCGGACCACGGACGGGTCGTTCAGGAGCCGAGCGGCCAGCGCCCGTCGATCGAGGAACTCCGGGCGGAACTCAACGAACAGTTCGAGAGCATCAAGATCGTCCGCCCGGGTCAGTACGAACTCAACCTGATGGAGCTGTACAACCGCGAGGAATACATCATCTCGCTCCAGGAGGACGGCCGCTACGTGATCGACGTACCGGACTCGTGGCGAGACGCCGACGACGAGTGACACGGCCTCCGACACCCCTCCGTTTCGATTGTAATTCACCTGTCGTCTCCTTCGTGGCTCTCTCACACAGTGAAACCCGTTCCATTGGAAACGATGCCCACAATCCGGCTCTCCAACAGGTCGTACTGACGGCGATCCGACGACGGAGTCTCATGCAACTTCGGTGTGACCGTCGAATCCACTGTAGCCGCTCGAGGGCAGTCTCCGAACGAAGAAAGATGGATTTAAACGACGCGGCTACGACCCCTCGAACATGAGTACCGCAACCAAGGTCGTTCTCGCGACGGTCGGAGTATCGGCGCTACTGTCGATCCTGCTCGTCTTCCAGACCGCACTCGCCTGATGTTCGAGGCCCGTGCGCTCTCGGCGGCGGTCGACGCCGTCCGCGAGAGCCACGCACCCGATGTTCGGGTCCTCGACTGCGAACGCGACTTCGAGACGTTGAACCCGGCACGCGCGGAGGATCTCGGGCTGGTCGTCGACTCGCTCGAGCCCGCGAGCTACCCGGCAGCGTGGCTGCCCGAGGACGCACCGACACTGCTCGCTCGCTACGCGAGTTCGGAGCTGACGATCGGGATGCCGGGCGACGGCAGCGTCGCCTGGACCCGCCAGACCGAGCCCCCGCTCGTGCTGGTCAAACCGCGCGTCGAGGGCTCGCCCGACGCCTTCATCGACTTCCTGATCGCCGAGGCGCTGGTCCAACTCGATCTCGGCGTTCCGGAACACTTCATCGGCTTCTTCGAGGACTCCTATCCCGCCCTCGATCGGGCGGTCGAACTGGACCCGAACGGCACCTATCAGGTCGCCGCGGCGCTGTACGACGGCTGGGTCGGACTGCAGACCCGGGAGGTATTCGCCGAGTGGCACGACGACCACCCCGACCTCGCCGACGCCTGGCAGGACGCGGGGACCCGCCTCGAGGATCGCGTTTCGGACCTGCCGCGGGCGGTCGCACGCGGCGACACCGACTTCGCCGACGCGACTGAACTGGCGTGTGCGGCGATCAAGCACGCGATCGAGTTGCCGGCACCCTTCGCCGCGCTCGACACCGAGGCCTACCTCGATCACGGCCCCGAGTACGCCATCCAGTGGGCCGAGACGACCTTCGAGTCGCTCGAGAACTAGTTCGTTTGGCGTCGGCTGTCGGCAACTAGACGCCTGCACTCGATCGTCCAAACGAGTCATGACACAGCACGCGCCACGCTGCGACGCTTTTCTGTGACCGGGAACCCGAACTCACCGCTGATCGCCGCTCAGAAGTCGGCGTCGATGCTGCCGTCCTCGTCGAGGTCGATTACGCCGTCGAACCGGTCGCGGAATCGGTCGACCAGTTCCTCGTCGTGGGGGTCCTTGGCGAGGTGGAACAGTCCGACCGCGTCGTACTCGGCGAGCAACTCGAGGATCCGGTCGACGGCCTCGAGGGCCTGCTCGTCGCCGGCGTAGTAGGCGAGTTCGGTGACGGAGTCGATACTGATGCGGCGTTTGCCGTCGTGTTCCGCGAGGAAGCCGTCGATGTGATCGACGATGCCGTCGACGTCGTCGGGGGCAGCGACGTAGTGGACGGTATCGGAGGAGCGCCGGGAGTAGCCGCGTTCGATGCTCAGCGTGTCTAGGATCTCGGCCCGTTCCTCGTCGACATCGTAGTACTCGAGTTTCTGTCTGACTTCGCGGGCGGTGGTTCGGGTGGAGACGACGAGGAAGTTGTCGGTATCGGTCTTGAAGAAGTCGGTGTCGATACGGTCGGTCTCGCCGGTACTCGGATGCAACAGGAGTACCCCGGTGCCGCCCGGTATGGTTGCCGGTGTCCCGTCTATCTCGAGCGTATACTCCATACTGGCCGCAACAACTCCGGGAACTCCCTTAAGCGTGCGGATGTCTCTCCCGGGGAAGTCGGAAGCGGTGGAAGGGTCTGAAAAACTGGCGAGGGGTGGGACAGTGCGACTCACCGAACGTCGAGACGAAATCCGGATGCCCACGGATTTCGATCCGACGACCCTTCGCCCACTACTTTTTAGGCCAACCTAAAGAATCTGTCGGTGGTTCTCGTGACGATGAGAACGATCGGCGATACCGGTGATCGCCGTCCCATCGATACCCCTGCGCTACTGCTGTCCCATTCCATCGGGGTTGCTTCCGTCTCGATGCGAACGCGTTTAGGGTCGCGGCGCGACGCTTGTGGATATGAGCGTTCGCGAGGAGTTCGACGACTGGGCGGCCAGCGGTCGGGATAGAGGCATGGAAGAACGACACTGGCACACCGCAAAACACGCGCTCGCACGGATGCCGATCGAGTCCGGCGACACCGTCCTCGATCTCGGCTGCGGGAGCGGCTACGCCGGCCGCGCCCTGCGGGACACGAAGGACGCAGGGCGGGTCTACGGCCTCGACGGCTCGCCGGAAATGGCACACAACGCGGCCGGTTACACGGACGAGTCGGCCGTTGGCTACCTCGTCGGGGACTTCGACGAGTTGCCTTTCGCCGACGATTCGATCGATCACATCTGGAGCATGGAGGCGTTCTACTACGCCGCCGACCCCCACCACACCCTCGAGGAGATCGCCCGCGTTCTCCGGCCCGGCGGTACCTTCTACTGTGCGGTCAACTACTACGAGGAGAACGTCCACTCCCACGAGTGGCAGGAGTTCATCGCCATCGAGATGACCCGGTGGGACCGCCACCAGTACCGCGACGCCTTCCGGGAGGCGGGCTTGCACGTCGCCGAACAGGACAACATTCCCGACCGCGAGATCACGATTCCGCCCGCGGCCGAGTTCCCGACCGAGGACTGGGAGACCCGCGAGGCGATGGTCGAACGCTACCGCGAGTTCGGGACCCTCTTGACCGTCGGCGTCGCACCCTGATTCCCCGCATTCGGCCGCCCGCCACACAAGAATCGCGTTCTGCCGTCCGCGATCGACCCGGAGTCATGAGTCGAAACCCCCCGGTTTCCACTCGAGGTTCGTAACCCCCTTCGAGGGGCCGTCACACGGCCGCTGACTCGAGTCGAAACGGTCCCGTCCGATCGGTGACAATCATCGGCTCGTGACTGTGGCGTTTCGCCGTCGTTATTCGTGGCGTTCGCCGGCCGGGATCGCGACCTCGAGCCAGTTCTCCTCGGGCGGGAGCGGACAGTCGAACGTATCGCTGTAGGCACAGAACGGCGAGTACGCGAGGTTGAAGTCGACGACGATCTCGTCGCCGTCCGCGAGGTCCCGATCGGGCTCGAGTTCCATGTAGCGGCCGCCGTCGTAGCTCTGCTGGCCCGTCGTCTTGTCCCGGAAGGGGAGGAAAAGCGGCTGCTCCTCGGGGCTCTCCTGTTGGTAGGCCGCGAGTTCGAACGTGCCGTCCTGCAGCTCCTCGTCCTCGCGGTCGAGGTCGAACTCGAGCGTCGCGACCCGCAGATAGCGCATCTCCCGGCCCGCAGTGGTGTCTAGCAACACGACCTCGGGCTCGTCGTGGACCGTCGCGGTCGCGGTCACGCGGTAGGTCGGATCCGGCTCGAAGTAGTCCAGTCCCGCGAAGTCCTCGCGCTCCTCGGGCGGGATCGGCGACTGCGGATGGTCGGCGAAAAAGTCGTCTTTCTCGGCGCGTTTGGACTCGAGTTCCGTTCGCCAGCGGTCGACGTCGATGGAATCGCTCATAGCCGGCGTAGGCGGCCAAGCGGGGAAGGCGTTGTGCTTCGGCTCGATTTCGGTCGCTATGAGCGCGCTCTATCGACACGTCGAAAACACGGTCGATCGGGCCATCACTGCGCCGTTCGATTTCTGTACTCCGGCGCGCTACTCTTCGATCGTGAGTACGCCGTTCCGGGCCGAGACGGCGGTCGCTTCCGGCGGGAGTTCGAACTCGAACTGCTCGCCGTCCGCGATGATGATCGCGGTCGACCCGACGATGTCGACCGAGATGTCCGCGGCCGACGTGCCGAAATCGACCGCGATGGTGCTACCGTCATCGTATTCGAACGTCCGAACGACCACGTCTCGGTCGACGTTCTCGAGGGAGTGGGGAACCTTCACATGCGACCTAGGGACTGAGCTTAGTAAAGGGTCACGCTGGCAGCAATCGGGTGGGTCGATCGCGGATCGATCGTCGGCCCCGTAGCGTCGCGACCGCCCGCTCGATCCCGACCGATCCGGCATCGTACCGAGCGACCCGAGGTTTATCACTGAGCGAGCGACCACTCCAGTCCGTCAACGCTATGGACGACCGACCATGAGTACTGGCAGAATGACGGACTGGCGGACGGTGTTCGGCCACGACGAGCCCTACGAGCCGCAGGTCGACGGTATCGAGACGGCCATCGACACCGGGCGAGAGGGCGGCTACACCGTCATCGAAGGCGCCTGTGGTACCGGGAAGACGATGATCGCGCTCACTGCCGGGATCGATCTGGTGCGCGATCCCGACACCGACTACGAGCGCGTGTTCGTCCTCACGAGCGTCAAACAGCAACTGCGCCAGTTCGAAGCGGACCTCGAGACGATCAACGAGAACCTGCCGGCCGACTGGAACCCCGTGTCGGGACTGACCCTCGTCGGGAAGGCCGACGTCTGTCCGTACAACCGCGAGAAAACGGCTGGGTTCGACGACGGAACCGTCTACGATCGCTGCGAGACCCTGCGTGATCGGACCCGCGATCTCACCGGCGAGGGCGGCGATACGACCGCGAAGAACCTGGCCGCCCGCGCCCGCAGCCAGCAGATCGGGCTGGCCGACAGCGGGAGCCAGTCGAAAAACACGTTCCTCGAGACCGCCGGCGAGCCGACTCCCTACCCGCCCGACCTGCCGGAGTACGGCGAGGGCGGGCCGGTCGGGGCCGAGACCGAGTACTGTCCGTTCTACGCACAGTATCTGGAGGACCTGCCGGACGACGAGGGCGGATCGCCCGCGGAGGCGATACCCTACGACTTCACCGATGCGGGAATGATCACGCCCGAGGACCTCGTGGCCCGCTCGGTGACACGCGGCACCTGCCCTCACTCCGTGATGGGGGCCGCCCTCGGCGAGGTCGAGGTCGTCATCGGCAACTACTACCACGCCTTCGATCCCCGTACCGTCGGCTCCTTCACCGGCGCGCTGCTCGACGACTCGACGTTCGTCGTCTGCGACGAGGCCCACATGTTAGAGCCCCGCGTCCGCGACCTGGTCAGCGAGGGCGTTGCCGACCGCACGCTTCGGGACGCCGAGACCGAACTCTCGCGGGTCATCCAGCCGGTTAAGTTCGAACGGGAGGGCCGGCAGGCCGAGGGCGGCTCGAAGACCGCCGACGCCGACCTCGTCCGCGGCGAACTGAACGATAGCGACGTCTCGTTCGAGGAACTCAACCGCACCCTCGAGTTCGTCCAGGACCTCCGGGCCGAACTCGATCGGCGCGTGACCGCCTCCCTCGAC
>AOIR01000032.1 GCA_000337115.1 Natrinema thermotolerans DSM 11552 | reverse complement strand
CCCTCGCGCCATCAGAGATGTTTATAAGAGACAGCCGACTGGGTCCGCGCCGAGGCCGTCGGCGCGGTCGTCCAGCGGGTCTTAAACGAGGCTGAAGACGAGGACCGGACCCGCGCCGCGCCCGCCGTCGGGCGGGTCCTCGGCGAGTGGTACCGCCGCGGCCACACCGATTACTTCCGCGAGATCGAACTCGAGCGCACCTGGGACGACACCGAGCCGCCCGATTCGTGGCGACGGGCCTACAACGCTCGCCTCTCGCTTCACAACTGCGTCCCAAGCGACGCCATCGGCGACCGACTCGGGCACTTCGGCGGTGGCGTCCTGATGAGTGCCACCCTCGAGCCGATCGAGGCCTTCACCGAGGTGACGGGCCTGCAGTACCTCGCACGGGAGGAGGACCGACCGGTCGTCGAACGCCGGTACGGCCTGCACTTCCCCGCCGAGAACCGCGAGAGCTTCGCGGTCGCCGCGCCGAAGTACACCTACGACAACCGCGGCCGACCGGGCGAGGAGAACCCGACCCGCCGATCCTATGCGAACGCCGTCGCGACGGTCGCCCGCCTCCCCGGCAACGTCCTCGTCGGCATGCCAAGTTACGCCGAGGCCGAGTGGATCGCCGGTCGGCTCAAGGATCGGGTCGACAAACCGGTCCTGCTCGACGTCGCCAGCGACGACGAGACCACGGAGTCACTCAAGGACGAGTTCTTCGCGGGCGGGGGGAAGGTGCTGGTCACGAGCCTGCGGGGAACCCTGACCGAGGGTGTCGACTACAGCGGCGACCGACTCGCCGCCGCGGTCGTCTGTGGCGTCCCGATCGTCAACACCTCGAGCCCCAGAACGAAGGCCGTCCGACGCGCTTACGACGACGCGTTCGGCGACGGCTTCACGTACGCGCTGACCATCCCCGCGGTGCGGAAGGCTCGACAGGCCATCGGCCGGGTCATCCGCAGCCCCGACGACGTCGGCGTTCGCGTCCTGCTCGACGAACGGTACGCACGCGACAGCTGGGACTCGGTTCGCCCGTATCTCCCCGACGACGGCGAGTTCCAGCCCGTCAGTCCCGACATGCTCGATGTCGGTCTCGATCGGTTTCAGTCACGGCTCTCCTCGCAGTAGCGTCGCCCGTTCCCGCTCAGTCGTCCGATTCGGCCTCGAGCGACGGCCGTCGCTCGTCCCGCCGCCGCGCGAGAACCCGGTCGACGATGTCGCTGCTCGAGTGCAGGCGCTCCGCCGTCGGCTCGAGCCCGCTCGCCCGCTCGACGCGACAGTCGATTCCCCACGCTGCAAGCAGCCCGGCGATCTCGTCCTCGTCGTGGTGCTGGTCGTGACCAAGCACGACGACGTCGGGATCGATCTCGCGGATCGGGACCGAGAAGTCCGATGGATGGCCCAACCGGGCGTGATCGACCGCCTCGAGCGCGGCGACGGCGTCCCGACGCTGCTCGCCCGGCAGCATGGGGTCGGGTTTGTGCGTGACACTCTCCGCGCGGGCGACGATGACGTGGAGTTCGTCGCCGGCCGCGGCGGCCGCCTCCAGATAGTGGACATGGCCGGGATGGAGGACGTCGAAGGTGCCCTGAGCGACGACTCGCGTCGGTCGGCCGGACGGTCCGTCGATCATACTGACAGCTCCGTGGTGACGGTGATGTCGGTGGTTTCGGCGTACAGCGAGTAGAGCAAGATCGCGAACCCGAGCGCCGTCGCCGAACTCTGGAGGGCGATGCCCAGCCCCATCGTCTCGCCGAGGAGGTGAACGCCGCCGCCGAGGATCGAGCCGACGACGATGACGCCGAAGCCGGCGGCGACGGCACGCAGCGCCGCCGACCCGGTCCGTCGGAAGGCCCGATAGGCGAGCAACGCGATTGCGCCGCCGGTCAGTACCGTCGCCGTGTTCGCGATCGCGATGGGGAGCGTGTACTCGTTCATGGCTCGGTGGGGCAGCGGCCGCCGCCCGAGCCGCCCTCTCGAGTCGGTCGCCGCGAGAAGCGGTGGGGAGTCGCGGCGACGAGAGGTGGTCGACCGTCGGCCGTCTCCGTACCCGTTCGTCCTCGGAACAGTCACTTGAGTACGCCCACCGGTTCTCGAACCAAAGGAACGTGGCCGATGATGTTCGCCGCATTCCGACGGCCGACCCGCCGCCGATCGCCCGGGAGGACAGCCGATCGCGACGGCGTCGGCGAACCGGGGGCTTCAAGCGGCATCGTCAAGGAATCCGTACTATCAACCGTGACCGGACGTCTCTTCTCCGAGGGCGGAGTCGTACCGCTGGCCGCCGATTCCGGCGGGCTCGCGGTGACGCCCCAGATGCTCGTGGTGTTCGCGATCATCCTTTTGGCGCTGGTACTCTTTATTACCGAGTGGCTGCCGATCGACGTGACCGCCATCCTGATCATGGTGCTGTTGATGATTCTGGGTGCCGATGGCGTCGCGAACTTCACCGAAATCTCGACGACGGAAGGGACCTCCGGGTTCTCCAATTCGGCGACGATCACCGTGCTGGCGATGCTCATTCTGAGTTCGGGGATCAGTCAGACCGGCGTCGTCCAGATCATCGGCCGGAAGATGTCCGCGTTCGCCGGCGAGGACCTCGATAAACAGCTGCTCGCGACGATCGGGGTTAGTGGTCCGATCTCCGGGTTCATCAACAACACCCCCGTCGTCGCGATCCTCGTGCCCGTCGTCTCCGACATCGCTCACAAGGGCAAGACGTCGCCGTCGAAACTGCTGATTCCACTGTCCTACGCCTCGATGTTCGGCGGCATGCTCACGCTGATCGGGACCTCGACGAACATCCTCGCGAGCGACGTCTCCGCGCGCCTCGGCGCGGAGTACCCCGAACTCCACGCCTTCTCGATGTTCGAGTTCACCAAACTCGGCGTCATCGTCCTCCTCGTCGGCAGCCTCTATCTCATGACCGTCGGTCACCGGCTGCTCCCCGAGCGAGTCCCCGTCGACGAGGACTACGTCACGGAGTACGCCATCGGGGAATACCTGACCGAAGCGATCGTCGACGAGGGCTCCCCGATCGTCGGCTCGACGGTCGCCGACGCAATCGATCGCGTCGAGTTCGACGCCGACATCCTGCAGGTCGTCCGCGACGGCGAGGAGTTCATCGAACCCATCGGCCAGAAGACGATCCGCGCCGGCGACACGCTCCGGCTGCGGGCCGACCGGCCGACCGTCCAACAACTCGTCGAACGCGAGACGCTCACGATCGACGGCGGTCCCGAGACCGACGCTGAACTCGAGCCCGAGGACATCTCCGACCGCACGCTGGTCGAGGTCGTCGTCCCCCGGGGCTCCTTCCTCGTAGGCGAGTCGCTCGAGACGTCGACGTTCCGCCAGCGCTACGACGCGACCGTGCTGGCCTTCCGTAGTCGAGGGGAAACGGTCCGCAGCGACATGGACGAACGCCGCATTCGAGTCGGCGACACGCTGTTGGTCCAGGCGGCACCCGACAGCATCGACCGGCTCTCGCAAAACGACGACTTCATCGTTGCCCACGAGCCGGACGAGCCCGACTACCGAACGGAGAAGATTCCCCACGCGGCGGCGATCATGGCCGGCGTCGTCGGCTTCGTCGCCATCCCGTGGGGCGCGGTCGGGAGTGCGCTGGCCGGTGTGACCGGTGTCGCCGCGCTCGAGTCCATGTCGGCGCTGTCCCTACCGATCATGGTCACTGCGCTGGCCGGCGTCGTCGCGATGGTCGCGTCGGGCGTCCTCAAGCCGACCGAGATCTACGACGCCGTCGAGTGGGACGTGATCTTCCTGCTTGCGGGCATCATCCCGCTGGGGATCGCCTTAGAACAGACCGGCGGGGCCGACCTCCTGGGGTCGCTCGTCGCGTCGACCGGGACCTACCTCCCGGCGCTCGGCGTCCTCTGGGTCTTTTACCTCGCGACAGGGCTCATCACGGGCGTGATCTCGAACAACGCCAGCGTCGTGTTGATGCTCCCGGTGGCCGTCGAGACCGCCTCCCAGATCGGCGCGAACCCGTTCGCGTTCGTGCTGGCGGTGACCTTCGCGGCCTCGACGGCGTTTCTCACGCCCGTCGGCTACCAGACGAACCTGTTCGTCTACGGCCCCGGCGGCTACAAGTTCATGGACTTCGTCCGGGTCGGCGCGCCGCTGCAGTTCCTGCTCTCGATCGTCACCGTCCTCGGGATCAACTTCTTCTGGGGGCTGTAGCCCTCGCGTATCGCGCCGATCGCTACTCGTCGCTCGAGGCGGTTCCCGCGGCCGATTCCTCACCGTCGTCCGCGGCCGACTCGGCCCCGTCGTCCGTCTCGTCGGCCGGCGGCTCGTCCTCGTCGTCGCGCTCGAGGGCCTCCTCGAGTTCCCGCTCGCGCTGGCGCTCCTCGGCGTCGTCGGCCTGGTCCTCGCGCCCGTCCTTGGTGTCTGCCATAATCTCACACACATCGCCGACGGGGATAACGCTGTGCCATGCCGCTTCAACGCCGTCCGCCCGCCGAGCGCTCGTCACCGGGACCCGACGAGACGACGCGGTCGGCGTCTCGAGGCCGTCGAGACGACCCGAACGAGCGCCGACCCCGGCTCGTAGGCCACGCGGTCGGTCGGGGACTTCGCGGCGACGAGCTTCCAGAAGCCCGGCGCGTCGAGTCGCAGCCGACACAGTCCCCGCTCGTCCGTGCGGGCCGATTTCCGTCCCGCCTCGACGAACGCCCCTTCGACCGGCCGTCGCCGGTCGTCGCGGACGCGAACGGTGAACTCGGTTCCGACGGGTACCTCGTGGCGCTCGAGGTCGACCCGGAGCCGACGAGTAACTTGCATGCAGGTAAGTAACACGATCCGATCGAAAAGCGGCCACCCTGTGTATTCCGGTCCGGAGACGGGGCGCCGCGTCACGCGCGCGGCTCAGTCGGTCGCGACGACGTGAGCGTCGTCGGGGTCGAACCCGACCGTCAGTTCGTCGGCTTCGGGGACCCCGGGCAGTTGGAGGACGATCTCGACTCCGTTCCAGCGGCCGTGGACGCGGACGGTCTCGCCGAGGAACTCGCTGGTTTCGACGGTCACCGGCAGCCGGTTGGTCCCGACGTTCCGGGAGAGCGCACCCGGTCGCACGCAGACGGTGACCCGGTCGGCCCCCGGCGGGACCGCCGACACCGCGAGGGTCTCGCCGCCGACGTCGATCCGCGCCTGATCCTCCTCTCGAGCCCGAACCGTGCCCTCGAAAACGTTGTTGTCGCCGACGAACTCGGCGACGAACCGCGTCGCGGGCTCGCGGTAGATCGCCTGCGGCCGGCCGACCTGCTCGACCCGGCCGCCGTTCATCACCGCCACGCGATCGGAGATCGCCAGCGCCTCGGCCTGATCGTGGGTGACGTAGACCGTCGTGATTGCGAGTGCCGACTGAATCCGTTTGACCTGTCGGCGCAGCGACTCCCGAAGCTGTGCGTCGAGCGCGCTCATCGGCTCGTCGAGCAAGAGCAGGTCGGGAGCAGGTGCGAGCGCCCGCGCCAGTGCGACCCGCTGGCGCTGCCCGCCCGACAACTGATCGGGGTCGCGCTCGCCCATTCCCTCGAGGTCGACCAGTTCGAGCAGCTCCCGGACGCGTTCGTCGACGGTCTGCCCGTCCGGGGGATCCCGAAATCGCAGCCCGTAGCCGACGTTCTCGGCGACACTCATGTGGGGAAAGAGGGCGTAGCTCTGGAAGACGACGCCGACGTCTCGCTCCTCGGGCGGGACACCGTCCATCGCCCGGCCGTCGAAGCGGACGCTCCCCTCGGTCGGCGACTCGAAGCCGGCGACCGTCCGCAGCGTCGTCGTCTTCCCGCAGCCGGAGGGGCCGACGAGGGTGAAAAACTCCCCGTCACGGACCGTCAGGTCGATCCCCTCGAGCGCGGCGGTCCCGTCGTAGCGTTTGGCGACGCCCTCGAGTTCGAGGTCGGTCATCGCTCGAACCTCCCGCCGACGCGGTCGACGACGACGAAACTGGCGGCCGTGACGAACAGCAGCACCGTTCCCATGGCGATCGCGGGGCCGGAGCGACGGCCGAGATAGCGCTCGACGGCGACTGGCATCGTGTAGGTGTCGCCGCCGCCCGCCAAAATCACCGTCGAAGAGAACTCCCCGATCGAGATGGCGAAGGCGAAGGCCGCGCCGGCGACGATGCCGCTGGCCACGAGCGGCAGCTCGACGTCCCGGAGCGCGCGGTACCGGGAGGCACCCAGCGCGCGGGCGGACTCGACCATCGCCGGGTCGAGGTTCGCGAGCAGCGGCGAGACGTTGCGCGTGACGAACGGGTAGGCCGCGACCGCGTGGGCCGCGACGATCGCGACCGCACCCGTCACCTGAAACCGCCAGCCGCCGGGCAACGGAATCCCGAAGACCAGTCCTCGGAGCAGGCCGATCCCGAAGACGACGCCGCTGACCGCAAGCGGCAACATCGCCAGCGCGTCGACGATGGCCCCCGCACGGCCCGCCCGGGCAGTTACGACCGAGATCACGACGCCCATCGGGACGGCGACCGCGAGCGTCGCGACGCCAAACAGCAGCGAGTTCCGGATCGCGATCCACGGCAGCGTCTGGTAGCTGGCCCCCTCGAGCTGGCGCTCGAGCAGGAACGCGTAGTGTCGCAGCGTGAGCCCGCTCCCGTCGGTGACGCTGCCGACGATCAGGCTCGCCATCGGGCCGACGAAGACCACCAGTACGACGAGTCCGTAAGCGACGATCGCCAGCCGGCGCGGTGACAGCGCGGTCCGCAGGTCGGGAACGAGCGGCCGCCGCGCGGGCGTGCCGGCCGACCGCGCCAGTCCCGACTGGGCGGACTCGTACCGGAGGTAGGCGTACGTGAGTCCCAGCGAGAGCAGCGTCTCGAGGACGGCAAGCGTCGCGGCCTCGCCGTAGGCCAACTGGCGCACCCGGTCGTAGATCCAGACCTCGACGGTCGCCAACTGGAGCCCGCCCAGCGCGAGGACGATGGGGAAGGTCATGAACGTGAAGATGAAGGTCAGCAACGCGCCGGTCAACACTGCGGGAAACAGTTGCGGGACGACCACGTCGCGGAACGCCCGTCGCGGACTCGCGCCGAGGCTGCGGGCCGTCTCGACGGCCCGGCGGTCGACGGACTCCCACGCGGCGACGGTCACGCGGGCCACCAGCGGCGCGTTGTAAAAGGCGTGGGCGACGATCACGATCGCTAACGGGTTCCCCTCGATGAAGGGGTAGGGCCCGAGCCCGACCAGTCCGAGCAGGCCGTTGAGCGTCCCACCCCGTCCGAACATCGCGTAGAAGCCGACCGCGACCATGATCCCGGGCAGGACGAAAGGCAGGATCGTCAGCGAGCGAATCGTCCGCCGGCCCCGGAACTCGTAGGTCGCGAGGACGTAGGCGGCTGGTAGCCCGAGTGCAACGCTTGCGAGCGTCGACAGCGCCGCCTGATAGGCGGTAAAGCCGAACAGTCCCAACCGGACCCCCGGCGTCTCGAGGGCGAGCCACGGCACCGGTAGCTCGAGGCCGGGGATCGGCCGGACGACGGTAGCGGACACCGAGACGGCCCCGAGCCAGCCGGCGACGCCCTCGAGATGGCTCCCGACCGCAAGCGGCTCCGCGAAGACGTCCGCGAGTGCCCCGACATAGAACGGATCGGTCAGGACCGACCGGAAATGGGCGAGCGTCGGCCGGCCCGCCTCGAGGACGGCCTCGACGAAGACGACCCCGACCGGCAGGTAGAGCATGATCGCAAGCACCGCGGCCGTCGCGAGCGCCGCGAGCGAGAGGGCGTGGCGCTCGAGGCGCGACCGGAGGGTCACGACCGCGTTCCGGAGCCCCCGGCGATCCGATGCGGGCACGGGCTTACTGGCCGACGAACTCGCGGGCCCAGTCGTCGACCCACCCGCCGAGGCTGCCCCGAAGCGCATCGTAGTCGAACGCGACCGTTTCGGACGGCTCGTGGGCGTACTCGTCGAACGTCGAATCGAGGTCGACGTGGTCGTCCGCGACGGCCGGGAACTGGACGTTTCGCTGGGCGATTTCGGCCTGGGGCTCGCTCGAGAGGACGAAATCGAAGAAGTCGTAGGCGACGTCGACGTCCGTCGCTCCCTCGAGGATCCCCATTCCTTCGGGGTTGGCGTAGCCCTGCCCGTTCGGGAACGCGACCTGATGGCGGCTCATCTCGTAATCGTACTCGTTCGCGTACACCTGATCGGTCGAGTAGGAGACGACCATCGCCCGCTCGCCCTCCATGTACGCGCCGCTGTAGGACTCCGTCCAGCCGTCGAGGACGCGAACGCCGTTGTCCTCGAGGTCGCCCCAGTAGTCGAGGTAGCCGTCCTCGCCGTGGGCGTCGATCGTCCACAGCAGGAACGCTCGTCCCGGATCCGAGTTCTGGGCGTTCTGAGCCAGCAACGCGTCCTCGTAGGCCGGCTCGGTCAGGTCCGCGAGCGTCTCGGGTTCGTCGACGAGCGTCTCGTCGTAGACGAGACAGATGTAGCCCGTGTCGTAGGGCAGCACGCGACCGTGGGGGTCGCCCATTTCGAGTTCGTCGCGGATCCGATCGGCGTTGTCGAGCCGGTCAACCTCGAGTTCCTGCAGGAGTTCGCCGTCGCCGAGTTCGTCGTCGATCCGGACGAGGTCGTCGACGTTGACCCCGACGTAGGCGTCGGCGTCGATGTCCGCGTTCTCCCGCGCGCTCCGCACGTACTGTGTGAGTCCCTGGTCGGGAACCGTCCACTCGATTTCGGCGTCGTGTTCGGCCTCGAACGCCTCTTTGAGCCACGGCCCGGCCGAGTTCTCCGTGTTGACCATCGAATCGTACGTCGCGATCCGCAGCGTTCCGTCGTCGCCGTCGCCGTTCCCGCCGCCGTCGCGAGTCAGACAGCCGGCGACGCCGGTGACCGTCCCCGCACCGACCGTCCCGATGAACGTCCGTCGATCCATTACTCGGTGGTTACACTGAGTGGTCTTAAACGGCGTGATCGGCCGATCGGTCCCGTCAATCGGACAAAGACTTTACCGCTCGAGTGAGAGTCTCGGCTGTGACTGAGACCGCTCGCGGGGACGATCGCTCGAGACGAAAGCGCCGCTACGTCCTCGCGGGGATCGTCGTCGCGCTCGGGGTCGTGACCGGCGGGATCCTGCTCGAGGTACTGGGAACGATCCTCTTCGCACTGACGGTTGCCTACGTCCTCATGCCGGTCCAGGGGTGGCTCGTCAGACGCGGGCTCTCTGAGTGGACGGCCGCGCTCGCGGCGACCGTGATCGGCTTCGCGAGCGCAACCGCCGTCTTCGCGCCGATCGTCGTGACGCTGTACTTCCGCATCGAGGGCGTCCTCGAGGCTGTCGAGGCCCTGCCGCGTGAGCTGTCGATCACGGCCTTCGGAGCGACCCAGACCATCGAGGCCGGCCAGGTTCAATCGATGGCGGTCGATTCCCTGAGCGGCGTCGCGACCGACTTCGCGCTTTCCCTCCCGGTCCTCGCGATCAAGTTCGCGCTGTTTCTCGTCCTCATTTTCGGCGTCCTGCTCAAAGGCGACGAGGCGGGCCGGGCCGCCGTCGCGCCGATCCCCTACGACTATCGCGACGTCGTCTACGCGCTCGCCACGCGGGCTCGAGAAACGCTGTACGCGATCTACGTCCTGCAGGTCGCGACCTCGCTCGCGACGTTTGCCGTTGCCTACCCGCTGTTTTGGGCGCTGGGATACGAGGGCGCACTGACGCTCGCGATCGTCGCCGCCGTGTTACAGTTCGTCCCGATCATCGGGCCGAGCATGCTGATCACGCCGATCGCGCTCTATCAGGCGGTCGCCGGCGACCTCGTCGCGGCAGCCCTGATCGGCGTTCTCGGCCTCGTCCTCGTCGGCTGGCTCCCCGACGTCGTCGTCCGGCCGCGGCTGGCGCGTCGCTCCGCCGGCCTCCCCGGCAGCCTCTACTTCGTCGGCTTCACCGGTGGGCTCTTTACTCTCGGCCCGATCGGCGTCGTCGTCGGCCCGCTGCTGGTCGCCGTCTTCGTCGAGGCCGTCGACCTGCTGGCCGACGAGGTCAACACCGACGCCACGTTCAGCGAGATCATCGAAGCCGACCTCGAGTCCGATTCCGAGGACACCGAGACGACCTTCGAGGAGTCGAGTCCGCGGACGGCCGACGACTGAGGGCGGGATATCGCCGGCGCGGCCGGTCGCCGTCGGAGCGGGGTGAACGACACGTTGATCTAGTTGGGTAACAAACACGTTCGCATGAAACGTCAGCCCCCGCTTCCCGTCGCCCTCTTGATCGTAGGGATCGCAACCGTCTGTGCGCTCGTCATCGCGTCCGGCTTCCTCGATCCCGAGTGGATGCTCGAGACGCTCGGGCTCGAACTGTATCTCGGTGCGGTCGTCGGGATGCTGGGCTGTGGCGTTCTCTCGTTCTGGTTCGACCTCGCCGGGCCCATTCGACGCGGGCTGTAACGCCGCGTTCAGTCCCCGAAGCGATCGCTGTCCTCGCGGCTCTGCCCGCCGTCTCCGTCACCTTACAACTTTTAGGATACCGGTCATACGTTCAGTATGGTAACCACTCGAACCCTTCTCAACGCCGTCATCGGTGCCGTCGTCGGTGTCGTCCTCTCGTTCATCCCGTTCTCGACCGTCCTCGGCGGCCTCGTCGCCGGGTTCCTCGAGGGGCCGGACGGCCGCGAGGGCGCAATCGTCGGTGCGCTGGCCGGTGCGATCGCGTTCCTGCCGATCGCGGGGCTGGGACTGCTCCTGTTCGGGCTCCTCGGAATCGGCCTCGCCGGCGGGGTTCCGCTCGAGGGGTTCGCGGTGGTCTCGGTCGTGATCGTCGTCGCCGGGTTCTTCGCGCTCGCCTACACGGTCGGGCCGTCCTTGCTCGGCGGCTATCTGGGCGCGTATCTCGCCCGCGAGTATCCCGACCAACACCACCGGACGCGGGCCACCATCGGCTACGAAACGGAGTCGGGTGGGGCTCCCCCCACCGAGGGCGCGCCGACGCGGGACCGCGAGTACGACCCCGACTCGGGAACCGCGGACTCGAGGGAGTTCGGTGCCGATCGAATCGACGACGAACGGGACGACGATCACGAACGGAACCGCGACCGGTTCTGATCACTCGTAGCGCAGCGCGTCGATCGGGTCCGTCCGCGCGGCCCGCCACGCGGGGTACAGCCCCGCGAGGACCCCGACGAGTATCCCCACGACGATCGCGAGCGCGACGTACTCGAGGGGATAGACGAGCGGTAGATCGACGTATTCGGCCCCGACGTAGCCACCGATCAGGCCGAGTCCGGTCCCCAGAATCGCGCCGATCACCCCGAGGATGACCGCCTCGGTCAGGAACAGGCCCAAGACGTCGCGGTTCTGCGCGCCGACGGCTTTCATGATGCCGATCTCGCGGGTTCGCTCGGTGACGCTGACCAGCATGATGTTGGCGATGCCGATCGAGCCGACCAGCAGGGAGATGGCCGCGATGCCGACGATGAAGTTCCGTAACAGATCCAGCACGTCCTGGAGCTGCTGGAGCAGCTCCGTACTCGTCCGGAACGTGACCGCGAGGTCGTCGCCGAGGAACTCGCTGGCGTCGGACCGATCGCTCTCGAGGTAGTCGGTCGCGCTCTCGCGGGCGGCGTCGATGTCGGCCTCGTCGTCGGAGGGGGCTTCGACGATGATCGCGAGGAAGCGGGCCTCGCCGCTCTCGCCGGCGCTTTCGTTGTCGCCGCCGTCGTCACCGCCGCCGGCTCCGAGTCCCGACGCTTGTTCCGTGTAGTAGGGATCGGTCGGGACGTACACCCGCGGCGAGGACTCGAACCCCTCGAAGGGGCTCTGTCCCTCGCTGGTGTCGGTGATCCCGACCACTTCGACGGTCCGTCGTTCGCCGCCGAGGATCGTCACGGTCAGTTCGTCGCCGACGGTGACGTTCTCCTCGAACTGGTTGGCCGCCGCCGGGTTGAGGACCGCCTCGCGTTCGCCCTGCCGGAACTGTCTGCCCTCGGCCAACCGCTCTTCGCGGATGTACGACGGTCCCGAGGCGATCAGTCCGTTCCCCTGGGCGACCGTCTCCTCGCCGTTCGAGATCGCTTGCGTCTGAATCGTCGCGTAGCCGTAGGCCGCCTCGACCTCGTCTAAGTCCCCGACCGCCGCGAGGTCGTCGTCCGTAAACACCGGTTGGGCACCCGCCAGCGGCCCGCCCTCGGTGTCGGGATCGGCGGCCCAGCCGTAGACGTTGCGCTGATCGTCGGGACTGATGTCGCCGATGATACCGGCCTGGAGGCTCGCACCCAGTGTGACGAACGCGATCACCGCCGCGATCCCGATCACGATCCCCAGCGTCGTCAGCGCCGACCGGAGCTTATGGCCCCGGATCGAGCGCCACGCCAGCCGCAGGCTCTCGAGCGGGTTCACTCGGAATCGGCCTCCGTCGGCTCCGACGAACCCGTTCGGGAGGCCGGTTCCACCGCGCCGTCGCCCTCGAGTTCCTCGATCCGTTCGATCCGCCCGTCGAGCAGGTGGACGATCCGGTCGGCCCGCTCGGCGACGTGGCGCTCGTGGGTAACGACGATCATCGTCGTCCCGGCGTCGTGGAACTCGTCGAAGAGATCCAGGATCTCGGCCTCGGTGTCGGTATCGAGGTTGCCGGAGGGCTCGTCGGCCAGCACGATCGCCGGGTCGTTGACCAGCGCCCGGGCCAGTGCGACCCGTTGGCGCTGGCCGCCCGACAGTTCGTTGGGCAGGTGATCCCCGCGGTCGGCAAGCCCGACCCGCTCGAGCAGGTCACGCGCTCGCTCGCGCCGTTCCGTCCGGTCGATCCCCTGAAACAGCTGCGGGAGGGCGACGTTCTCGACGGCGTTCAGTCGGGGCATGAGGTTGAACGTCTGGAAGACGAAGCCGACCTCGGTGCCCCGGAGGCGGGTCCGCTCGCGGTCGTCCAGCGTGTCGACCGCTCGACCGCCGACGACGACCTCGCCCTCCGTCGGGGTGTCCAGACAGCCCACGAGGTTCATCAGCGTCGACTTGCCCGAGCCGCTGGGGCCCATGATCGCCGTATAGGACCCTTCCGGTACCTCGAGCGAGACGCCGTCTAACGCGTGGACGGGCTCGCCGATCCGATAGGTCTTGCGGACGTCCGAGAGGGAGACGGCCGTCTCAGCCGTTGCCATGAGCGTTGATCGACGGACGGCTCAAAAAAAGTTCGGCGTAACGATGTGTCCGCGACGGCGGCCGACTGCACGGACGTCGGGTCTCGGAGTCGGCGACGACCCGCGGCGGCTACCACTCGCCGCTCGTCGCGTCGCCGCCCATCGGCTCCGACGCCGTCTCGTCGCCTCGGAGGAGGACGTACGCGATGACGGCGAGGATACCGATCGGGAAGACGACGAACAGCAACGCGCCGACGCCGACGGCCCACGCGAGTTCGTTGTTCTCGCGTTTCGCGGCGTCCTTGTATACCCAGTAGGCGACGCCGACCGTGATCGCGACGGCGATGACGAAGCCGATCACCATCGCGGCGAGCATCGTCGTCGAGTCGACGGGGAGTTCTTCACCGCCGGACTGGAGCGGAAGGAGGGCGAGTTGCAACATTATACCACCCGGCTCGAGCGGCGGGTCGGTCGTCGAGCGGGACCATGTTGCCGATCGGGACCGGCGTAATCGGCGGGGTGGAGAGCAGGGTCTCGCATACAAGTGATTGTGTCCCAACAGGTACTATAGCTCTTCCGATCCGATTCCGTAATTGACAATACGTCCTCGCTGCCGGGACGGATATCGTAGCCGCTGAAGCGATTGACACACTGATTGCAACGCTGTCGTACGATCAGGTTCGCAGTGAGTTTCAGTGGCGACTATCGTTCCGGCATGCAGAAAGTTATTTGTCATCCAAAATAGTAGTATAGTTAAACAGTGCCCTCCATCGATATATCCAACGTGACGAAACGGTACGGTACCGAGACGGCACTCGACGGGCTCTCGCTGTCCGTCGAGCGCGGCGAAATATACGGCTTTCTCGGTCCCAACGGGGCCGGTAAGTCGACAACGATCAACCTCCTGTTGGACTTCATTCGGCCGACTACCGGCGAGGTTCGGGTGTTCGACCTCGATGCGCAGGCGGACTCCCTCGAGATCCGCCAGCGAACCGGTATCCTTCCCGAGGGCGCCGAACTCTACGAGCGCCTGACCGGCCGCCAGCACGTCGAGTTCGCGATCGAGTCCAAGGGGGCCGACGACGACCCCGACGAACTCATCGAGCGGGTCGGTCTCTCGCCCGACGCGGCCGCGAAGAAGGCCGGCGGCTACTCGAAGGGGATGGCCCAGCGGCTCACCTTCGCGACGGCCCTGGTCGGCGAGCCCGACCTCCTGATCTTAGACGAGCCCTCCACCGGCCTCGACCCCAACGGGGCTCGCCGAATGCGCGAGATCATCCGCGAGGAAAACGAACGCGGCGCGACCGTCTTCTTCTCGAGTCACGTCCTCGGGCAGGTCGAGGCGGTCTGTGACCGCGTCGGCATCCTCCGGGACGGCGACCTGATCACCGAGGACACCGTCGAGGGACTGCGCGACTCGATGCCCGACCAGACCAGACTCCGCGTGACCCTCGATCGGATCCCCGACGACTCGGATGCTGCCCTCGCAGCGGTCGAGGCGATCGACGGCGTCTCCTCGGTGACCCCGGAGGGACGGTCCCTCGTCGTCGCCTGCGAGGACCGCGCCAAGACCGAGGTCCTCCACGTCGTCGAGGAGTACGGCGTCACTGTCGAGGACTTCGAGACCGACGAGTCCTCGCTGGAGGACCTGTTCGTCGCCTACACTACGGGGGCCGACGGCGGCCGGGAGGTGGTTCGATGAGCGCGATCACCGTCGCGAAGAAGGACTTTCGTGACGCAGTCCGGTCGCGCCTGCTGCTGGGACTGACCGCGCTCTTTGCCCTGTTTACCGTCGGCGGAGCCGCGCTGGCCTCGTGGGCTTCCGGGTTGTTTTCGGAGGGTGGCGGCGAGTCGACGATCGGACTGATCTTCGCGTTGCAGACGCCGGCGGGCTTTCTCGTGCCCGTGATCGCACTGATCGTCGGCTACGGTGCGATCGCGGGCGAACGCGAGACCGGGAGCCTGAAGTTCCTGCTCGGACTGCCCCACCGCCGTCGGGATGTCGTCCTCGGGAAGGTCCTCGGTCGAACGGGCGTCGTCGCAGTGTCGATCCTGATCGGCTTCGCCGTCGGCCTGATCGGGCTCGTCGCCTTCGTCGGCGAGGTCTCGCCCGTCGACTATCTCGCCTTTACGCTGGTGACGGTCGCTTTCGGGTTCGTCTACGTCTGTCTCGGCGTCGGCATCTCCGCGATGACCCGGTCGACGACCAAGGCTGCCGTCGGCGCGATCGCACTCGTGGTCCTGTTCAAAGCCCTCTGGGGAATACTCTCACAGGTCCTGCTCTACGCCATCGAGGGAACGTTCCTTCCCGAGACGTTCCCCGGCTGGTACCTCGTCTTCAACTCCATCACGCCGGATGCCGCCTACGGCTCCGCGATCGGGTTCGTCCTCCGCGAATCGCAGTTCACCTCGGCGGGTGCCTACGAGTCACAGGGACTGATCGAGAGCGTGCCGCTGGTGGCCGAGCCGTGGTTCGGTTTCGTGATCCTCGCCGTCTGGGCGCTCCTGCCGCTGGCACTGGGTCTCTGGGGGTTCGGACGAGCGGATCTCTGAGCGGCCGACCGCGAATTACAACGTTTTTGCCCTCGCCGCTCCCGTGAGGAGGTATGAAGACGGCAGGTGGCTCCGACGCGGCGAAACGACGGGCCGGCGAACGCGCGGCCGAGGACGTCGCCGACGGGTTCGTCGTCGGCCTCGGCACCGGCTCGACGACCGCCTATGCGATCCGCGCGCTCGGCCGGGCCGTCGACGACGGCCTCGAGATCCGGGGGGTCCCGACCTCCTTCCAGTCCCGCCAGTTGGCCCTCGAGGTCGGCATCGAACTGACCGACCTCGACGCGGTCGACGGCCTCGATCTGGCGATCGACGGGGCGGATCAGGTCGTCGACGACGCGGACGCGGCCGCACACGGCGCGTTGATCAAGGGTGGCGGCGCGGCACACGCCCGCGAGAAACTCGTGGACGCGGCGGCCGACCGGTTCGTCGTCGTCGCCGACCCCTCGAAGCTGACCACTCGCCTCGAGCGGTCGGTCCCGGTCGCCGTCCTTCCGGACGCCCATACCGTCGTCGCGGACCGAATTCGGGACCTCGGCGGCGAGCCGACGCTCCGAGATGCCGGCGAGAAGGACGGCCCGGTCGTGACCGACAACGGCAATCTCGTCCTCGACTGTGCGTTCGGCGCGATCGACGATCCCGACGAACTGGCGGCGCGGCTCTCGGCGATTCCGGGTGTGGTCGAACACGGGCTGTTCGTCGGTATGGCCGACGCGACCTACGTCGGCACCGACGACGGCGTCGAGGTCCGCCGGTACTGAAACGGTTTCGGGCCGGAGCCCCTTACCGCGCCGGGAGCGGGGGCCGACCCGACGACTCCGCGATCTCGGATTCCCCTTCCTCAATCGCCGACTCCTCGTTCGTACTCCGTGAGAGCAGCGTCACGGTCAGATAGAGGACGCCAAGCAGCCGCGCCGCGGGCTCGACCCACGGCTGCAACTCGAGGTCGTCGGTGTTGGCATAGACCAGGTGCTGACTGAGGTCGATGATCGGCCGCGGGACGAGGACGAGCGTCAGCCCGGCGAGCCCGAGCAGCCCGGAAACCAGCGTCGATCCCTGCCGGCCGCGGACGAGCAGCCAGACGAAGACCAGCCCCTCGAGCCGAGCGCCGGCGAGCGCGAGCGGCCGCGGTTGGGGCTCGCCGGGGTTTCGGAGGCCGATCCGTTCGCAGGCGGCGATCACCGGTTCGGGTTTCACGATCTCGAGGAGGCCGAAGCCGATCAGCAGTCTGCGCAACATATCCGTCCGTATCACGGCATCGGGCAAAAAACTCGAGCCGGCAACGTCGCCCGGGTGTCGGCCGGCGACAGCTATCGCTATCGACCGTAGCGTCCGAAAAAATTGGGGTGGCGTCCCTTACAGGTCGCGGGGCTGGACCGTCTTCCGGTCGTTGGCTTCCGCGCGTCGGGCGGCGTCCTCGAGAAGCTCGTCGACTTCCTCGTCGAGTGCGTCGTAGAAGTCGGAGGCAACGTTTTTGTCATCGAGCGCTTCCTTTACGGCGGCTTTGACGATAAGATCTGCCATACGGTGTATCGGTTTCGCATAACTCCATATAAGAATTTTGGTTAGCAGCGGAAATACGGGGGTTGCAGCGGTTGATTCGCCCGTTTCGACCACCGATTTCACCGGAAAGTATATGGCATATGAGTGGCGGCCCCGCCGAACGGGGGTCGCGAATCGGCTGAGTTGCCTCGCGCGCGGTCCTCCGGGGCTCGCACGTACGTTACGAGATCACAAGATCCTCGACGGCGTCCGCGCCGTGACTCGTCCCGGACCGACCGCCAGCCGACGCATTCGAGTACGTCGACCCCGGAACGGCGGTATGCGCGAACTCCTCGAGGCCGTGGCCGACGGCGACCTGTCGCCGGCCGAGGCCGAAGCCGAACTCAGGGGGTACGTGGTCGGCGAGGCGGGCCGGTTCGACGCGGCCCGTCGACAGCGCCGCGGGATCCCGGAAGCGATCTTCGCGGAGGGGAAGTCGGCCGAACAGGTCGTCGCGCTCGCCGAAACCGCCCTCGAGACGACGGGCCGAGCGCTGCTGACGCGTCTGTCGGAGCCGCAGTTCGACGCGCTCAGGGATCACTTTGCAGCGACCGCCCCCGACGCGACGCTCGAGCGCCGGAGCGCGACGGCGCGAGTGCTGGCTCCCGACTACGAGCCACCGTCGCTCGATGCGACGGTGGGGATCGCCACCGGCGGGACGGTCGACGAAGCGGTCGCCGACGAGGCCGAAACCGTCCTGCTGGACGCGGGCGTGACGGTCGATCGCGTCGACGACATCGGCGTCGCCGCGCTGTCCCGAACCCTCGACCAACTCGACCGGCTCCGCGGGGCCGACGTGTTGATCGTCGTCGCCGGCCGGGAGGGTGCGTTGCCAACCGTCGTCGCCGGCCTCGTCGATACGCCGGTCATCGGTGTCCCCGTCGCGAGCGGCTACGGCTACGGTGGCGACGGTGAGGCGGCGCTTGCCGGGATGCTCCAGTCCTGTACCGTCCTCTCGGTCGTCAACGTCGATGCGGGCTTCGTCGCCGGGGCACAGGCGACCCTCATCGCCCGTTCGATCGCCGCCGGCCGCGACTGAGCCCTACCCCGTTCGGCAAAAATAGTTTCCACAACCCAAAAGCCAAACAGTGTTTGGAGAAGGCTATTTAACCGTACACCCGGTATACCCTGATACCGGCTCCGGCCGGTGTGACCAATGCCCAAGTGTGACCACTGCGGCGCGCACGTTTCCGAACGGTTCGCACGCGTCTTCGCCGACGAACGCGGCGAGATCCACGCGTGTGTCAGTTGTTCGGCCAACGCCGGCATCGCTGAAGCCGCGAAAGAGCGCGCTCGCGGCACCTGACCATCGCGATCGATCACGACTACCACGCGCCCCCACGGACGAGACGCTTTTTAGGCTGGTCTCCCTGCTCACGACCGATGGCCGATCACGTCGTCTACGTCCTCGAGTGTGCCGATGGCTCCCTCTATACCGGCTACACGACCGACCTCGAGCGACGCGTCGCCGAACACGATGCGGGCGAGGGCGCGAAGTACACCCGCGGTCGGACGCCGGTCGAACTCCGCTACCACGAGCGCTTCGACTCGAAATCGGCGGCGATGTCCCGCGAGTACGAGATCAAACAACTCTCACGAACTGAGAAGGAACGGCTCGTGGGCCTCGAGTAACGCCGGTCACGACGAATGTCTCGCCGGTCATTTCCTTCTGACACACGCCGAAAAATAGATATCCATCGGGAATGACAGTTCTCTCGAGATGCAAATCGACGTCGTCGACGAACTCAGACAACCGGAGTACACCGGTGACAACCGGTGTGAGCCCTGTACAGTCCTGAACCTGGTTATCGCGGCGATACTCGGCTCGATCGTCGCCCGCAAGTCCCGTCTCGGCGGACTGGTCGCCGTCGGCGTTTCGATCGCGCTGATCTACCTCCGGGGGTATCTCGTCCCCGGGACGCCGACGCTGACCAAGCGGTACCTCCCGCCTGCAGTACTGCGCTGGTTCGGCAAGGATCCCGAGCCCACGGTCGCGAGCGGCCTCGGCGGCAGCCCGACGACCGAAACCGACCGCGATTCGACGGCGGCCGACGCGGTCACGTTCGACGAGGACGCGGCCGTCGCGACCGACGACACGACGTCAGCCGCCGACGGCGACGGGACCGCCGCTGCCGGAGCCGACGCCGATCCTGTCGCCGATCTCGAGACGTTCTTCCTCGAGAACGACGTCCTCGAGCCCTGCGAGGATCGCGACGATCTCTGTCTCACCGACGAGTTCGAAGCCGTCTGGTTCGGCGAGATCGACCCGCTCGCTGAGTCGGGGGTCGACGTCGAGGCGGCCGTCGACGCCTTCGGGTTCGACGCCGACCCCGAGCGGTTCGAACTCAGCGAACACGGGGAGGCATACCGACTGCTCTCGCAGACCGGCGCGGCCGGCCGCTGGCCTTCCCACGCCGCCCTGCTCGCCGACGTTGCCGCCAGCCGCGCGCTCGCGTCGTGGACCGACGACTGGGACGCCTATGCGCCCGAGACGAAAGGCGAGGTCCTCAACGGACTCCGGATGTTCCTCGAGACCTGTCCCTCCGGCGGCGACGTCCGGATGGGCGAGGAGGTCGTCGAGTCCTGCTGTAGCTCCCACGAAGTGATCGCAGTCACCTGCGAGGATACCGGCGAGCGGCTCTTCGAGCAGCGACTCGCGGACGTCGACGCCTGATCGCTTCCGACCGGCCCCGTCGTCCCGTCGCTTTTTTCGCGCCGGCCCTCGACCACCGGTGCATGGAGTCGATCAGCTTCGGTACCGACGGCTGGCGGGCGACGCTCGAGGAGTTCACGTCGCCCCGCGTTCGGATGGTGGGGCAAGCGGTCGCGACGTATCTCACCGACGAGGGCCTTGAGGGGCCGGTCGCAGTAGGGTACGACGCCCGCGAGGGTTCGCGGGGGTTCGCGGAGGAACTGGCACGGGTGCTGTGTGCCAACGGGTTCGACGTCCTGCTCGCCGATCGGGACCGACCGACGCCGCTCGTCGCCTACGCCATCGCCGACCGTGACCTCGCCGGCGGGCTGGTGATCACCGCCTCGCACAACCCGCCGGAGTACAACGGCGTCAAGTTCATCCCCGGCGACGGCGCGCCGGCCCTCCCCGACGTTACCGACGCCATCGCCGACCGGCTCGCCGAGCCAGATCCGCTCCCCGAGGCCGACCACGGGGCCGTCACCGAGGTCGACTTCGCAGGGCCACACGCCGACGCCGCCCTCGAGCTGGTCGAATCGATGGCCGGCGACGTCGACCTCGCCGACCGCACCGTCGCCTACGACGCCATGCACGGCAGCGGCCGCGGGACCACCGACGCCCTGCTCGAGCGGGCCGGCGCGTCCCTGGAGTGTCTGCGCTGCGAGCCCGACCCCGAGTTCGGCGGCGGCGCGCCGGAACCGGCCGCCGAGAACCTCGAGACGCTGATCGCCCTCGTCACCGCCGACGACACCGCGCCCGAGCTGGGGATCGCCAACGACGGCGACGCCGACCGCCTCGCCGTCGTCACGCCCGAGCGGGGCTATCTCGACGAGAACCTCTTTTTCGCCGCGCTCTACGACTACCTGCTCGAGACGGACTCGGGGCCGGCGGTCCGGACCGTCTCCACGACCTACCTGATCGACCGGGTCGCCGAGGCTCACGGGGAGTCGGTTCACGAGGTCCCGGTCGGCTTCAAGTGGGTCGCGCAGGCGATCGGCGAACACGACGCCCTCGTCGGCGGCGAGGAGTCGGGCGGGTTCACCGTCCGGGGCCACGTCCGCGAGAAGGACGGCGTCCTCATGGCCCTGCTCGCGGCCGTGATGCACGCCGCGGAGCCGATCGACGACCGGGTGGATCGCCTGCTCGAGGAACACGGAACAGTCGTTCAGGACAAGACCAGCGTCGACTGTCCCGACGACGAGAAGGCGCGGGTGGTCTCCGAACTCGAGGACGAAATCCCCGAGACAGTGGCCGGGACCGCCGTCGAGGACGTCAACACCGCCGACGGGTTCAAACTGCTGCTGGCCGACGGCTCGTGGCTGCTGGTGCGTCCCAGCGGGACCGAGCCCGTGCTGCGGATCTACGCCGAGGCCGAAGACGAGGCGCGGGTGGGGGCGTTGCTCGAGGCGGGTCGGGAACTGGTCGAACCGCTGGTTTGAGACACGGCCGCTGAGGCCATTTCTGTCCGCTCTCTGGCGTGGTTTCGAGTTCCGACGGCTCGTCGGCTCGTGTCACTTCCGCCAGATCGTGTCGAGTAACTCTCCCGTTTCCGGGTCGAACCGATACTCGTAGCCGTCGGTCGCGTAGCCACAGAGGTTGCCGTTGTCGAGCCAGATGTCGGTAAACGGCGGTGCCGACGCTGGCGCATCACTGTGGGGGTGGTCACCGACCCACCAGCGTTCTGTCCCGTCGCGATCGAACACGTAGGGATTCCGCCCGTCCGAATCCGGGTGGCTCGAGGTCTCGAGCATGACGGCGACGAGATCGTCGTCGATGGGGGAGAACCTTCCCGACCCAGCCGCCGTCGAATTCGATCTTCTCGCTGCCGAGGTAGAGGACGTTCGCCGAGACGCTCTCGAGTAGTTCACCGGAGTCCGGGTCAACGCGGTAGGCGTGCTGGTTCTTGTTCTGGACTCAGAGGGACCCGTCGGTCTGCCAAAGGCTCATGTAATAGGGCTCCTCGTCCTCAGGCGGTTCGTGTGGTGCTTCAGGGAGTATCCATTGTGGGTTTGCATCGCCATCGAAGCCAACTACGTTCCGATATTTGTTCTCTAACTCGAAGTCAGCGCCGCCAGTTTTATGACTCATATCGACCCCGAGGTCTTCCCAAAACTCGATGTCGGGATGGCACCAGCCGGTACGCAACGCGATCGCTGTATTATCGACGACCGTACAGCTTTGCGCTCCGTGAGAGAGGGAAATCGTTCGGTTGTTGATCACGATCTCGGAGTGTCCCGTGTTGATTTGCAGGATCATCGGTGTCCCCCGAGCCAGTAGCTTGCCCGCAGAGAAATCTGTGAGACAGTCTGAGAACTCCAAGAGAACGATACACCTTGTATGACGAGTACCATTCGATTATTTCCTGAATTTCTCCTCGATCTGCTTGCCGTTTTGGAGATCGAGCTTGTACTCCATCCCCTTCCAATCACTCGCCCAGAGATCACTCCCCTCTCGTCGAATTTGCACGTACGTATTGGCGTCGTTCGATGGTTCGAATACTGGTTCAGCTTTCCATACGAGACTCCCGTCCATATCGAACGCCCAGACGTTATCTCGAGCCGGGGAACGCCCAGTGGTATCTAATAGGACTACCGCCAGACCATTGATTTCCAAGACCGTTTCGATCTGATTTGGGAGTTCGATAGTTTTTCCATCGATCGTTAGCTCACGTCCGTTTGTAGTTACAATACTCATGGCTGAATTTCACGTTGATTATCGAAATTCTCCGAGGAGATTTTCTCGCGCAGTTCGAACTGGGTCGCTCCGCGCTGTCCGCCGAAGTTGGATTCAACAACACCAGTCCGCATTCTGGTACCTGCTGGAACGCCTACGTCAGACACGTAGACTGGTTCCTCAGGTAACGAGAATTTTTCTTGTATTTCGACAGGTTCTAGTCCTTCTATCTGATGCCTCCGCATGGTCCACGATCGCACTTGATTACTCTCTCTGTGAACCCTTACGAACTTCTCTTCCGTTTCAGTCACATATTCAACAGCTATTGTTCCGGAGGCATACGGGTCGTCGTAATTAGAAGGATACTCTGCATTCACCTCATCGGCTGCCCGAAGACGCTCTATGGCGTGACCGTTTTGGTCGAGATTGGTTGCCTGCCCGAGCGCACGATGAATAGCCTCCTGATCGATATCACCCTCGTCAAGACCACGCGCAATCCGTTGGATGTCGTCTTCGTCAATTATACGCTGATCGTATGCACGTACTATCCGGTCCGTTGTCGCAGCGTCGAGCGTATCACTTGCGGCGATTTGTTGGAAAACCGGACCACCTTCTGAGGCGATTTCTGCTCCCTCGTCACCGTACCTGTTGGTGAATTCCCCGACTTTCCGTTGCTCATCGGGTGAGTAGCGGTTCAGTTTTCCCCCATCGATATCGTGTCGGCTGAGCAGTTTCGACACCTGATACTGCTTCCCGACCGTCGGTACCGGACTGAGTATCCGCTCACCGGTTTTCTTAGTGACGCCGATTCCTGTAGAGAGCCCACGCGAGAACTGCAGTTTCCCGTATCGAATTGGCGCTTTCGTGGCGTGGTCTACTCGGCCAGCCATCCGGGCCGCTTGGCGAATGCGTGGCCCGCTGAGTCGATCAACGGTCTTCTGGATCCGTTTGGAACTCTTGACTGCAGACCCGGCTTTTCCGACCGGAATCGCGCTTTCGATGACGAACCAAGCGATGTAGCCCTCGTACCAGCCTTGGCGATATGACTCGTAGTAACGATCTCCTGGATCGTGTGGGTTGTTATCACGCTGTTCCTTTTCGATCGACTCTGGCATCGCCGCAATAACCTCGTCCAAATTGACGATGGCGGCAGGAATCTCTCGCAAGGCAGCGATACTCTCGACCGGACTTTCGTACAGGGCTTGGACGGATTCGGCCGATTCACCGGCACCGTATGTGACCCCCTGTAGCGTCCCCAAATTTCGCTCTATCCTAGCGTCAGAGACGCCCTGAGCGCGAATTTCTTCCGAGGCTGCAGCCCAGACACCGTTTACTTCGACGGCAGGCACTTCGGTACTGCCGACTCCGTTGATAACTTCGTGTTCATCCTCGGCCTCGACCGTCACTAGCGACCCAGTGAAGGCGTCGGTGAACGTATCGACCGTCCCGATATCGAACTTGACATCCCCGCTCCTTCGTCTATTTCCTAGGGGAACCGTCTCTTCGACGTCACCGTTGTAAATGACCCGTGCTTCTTCGGGATCAGCCAGGCCGTCCACGGTGAATTCGACCTCGTAACTTCCGGCTACTCGTGCCTCCCAATCACGGAGATCCAACCCGGATACGTCCACGTTCGGATCGTTGAAGTCAGCGTCTTCGATTATGATTTCCGGAGAACTAACGTCGAACAGCGTCGGATCGTACTCGCCGCCTCGGTACGCCCAGTCAGGAATCCCGTCACCGGTCGTATCACGTGATTCGGGATCCGTCCCTAGTCGTCTTTCTTTGGCGTCCGATACCCCGTCGATGTCAGTGTAATTGCTAAGCGGATCGGGAGATGCGGTTTCGGTCTCGAGGAAATCACTTTCCGAGGCCTCTAGCTCATCGATACTATCCGCGTCTTGCAGTTTGGAAAGTAGTTCGAGCGAATCTTCACGGGAAGACGTGTACGTTATTTCCCAGCCTTCGAGTTGTTCAGCGTCCGTCAGTCCGTCACCAGTCGTATCGATCCGTGCAGGGTGGGCCTCGGCGTCGACGGCCTCGCCCTCGAGCTGCCACTGACCGTTGGAACCGGCCGCATCGTATCCCCATTCGATATCGACGATTTCGCTGTCACGAAGGCCGTTGCCGCTCGTATCAGCCCGGTTCGGGTCCAAGTTCAGCGGGGTGTTACGGACGCCGTCCTCGCCGACTGGCATCCGCAGGTCCAACCGCTCGACCTCGTCCGGGAAGCCGCTCCCGGTCGAATCGACCAGAATGCCGACGTAGTCGACCCTGAGTTCGGCGGTCCCCTGAGTTTCGATCCGAACCGTCACTTCTTCGCCCTCGAACTCGGAGAGGTCGGCCTCTTCAGTGATCCAATCGTCTGACTGGACAAGATTCAGGTGGACGAGCTTCGAGTCGGATTCTCCCTCAACGATGATCGTCGCGTTTCCGTCCGTGGCGGAACTCTTGACACGCGTTTCGAACCAGACGCGCTCCGCTCCCGCCGGAATCTCGGCAGTTCGCGTGAGTCGCGCGTGTTCCTCGGGAGACTGCGTCGCGATGTCGTGCGACGACTGCTCTATGGCGGCGCTTCCTAACCCTCCCAATGGTAATGGGGGAAGTTCCACACAGCCGACAATCGGCAAACAGAGTTCCGGCGGATCGGTCACCTCGTTTCCGTCGTCGGCTCCGTCCTCGTCGTCACTGCCGTCGTCACCGCCGCCACCGATGCCGCCACCGCTGCCACCGTCGTTCTCGTCGTCTTCGGCCTGGCTTTCGAGGACTGCCGTCCCGTTGACCACCGACACGGAACCGGTCCGATCCCAGCCGTCTACGGATTGGAAGTCGTCCAACTGCGGCCACCCGGGCGACGCTCTGTCCTGATAGGACTGGCTGGCCCCGGCTTCGGCGACCGTGAAGTACGAGAACTCGGAAACGGTCGTCGTCGCAGTCAGATTGTCGGGATCGATATCGGTTTCGACCGCGTGCCACCGCTCGTCCGAACTCGGATCCCATTTGTAAATGGTCAGGTTCCCGTCAGTGTTCTCTAACACCGTCTCGTTGATCGGGACCCGTACTTCGGCTTGGTCGAACGACGTCTCGTTAACGATCCGAACCATCGGACCGGCGCGGTACTGACTCCCGGTCTCGGTCGATCGGTTCGCGACCGAAATCAGGCTCTTGTGAACGCCGTCTCCTTCGACATCGACGGTAACGTTGGACTCCGAATCGGTCACCGAGGCTCGAGCGTACTCGTCGGGAGCGGGCAGATCCCAGTGTATGTCTCGCTCCTCGATCCGAATTTCGAGCGTCTCTTCGACGCTTCGACCCGGATTGTCGCTCGACGTTACAGTAACCGTGACCGTCTGGTTCTCCGGACGAGGACCGAGATCGAGTTCCGTACTGCCAGTGGTTCTCGATATCGTCGCTTGCGATCCGAACTCGATCGGCTCCGTGGTCCCGTTCTCGAGTGTGACGTTCGCTTCGTCGAAGGCGTGGGCGCGAGCGTCGGTGACTACGGCCTCGAGACGAACGTGGATCGATTCGTTCTCCTCGAAGGCGTGTCCCTGCCGTAGCGTTAACCGAGGCTCGGTGTGTTTCGCGATCGTTTCGAGCGCTCGCTCGGCGTGTCGCCACGCCGTTCTGTGGTGCGTAATGCCGTTCGCGTGCGACTGAATCGTCTGCTCGAGCGAATCTCCCGGCGGTCCGCGCCGCGGTGTTCCCGGGGGAACCGCGCTGTCACCTCGTTCGAACGCCGCTCTGGCGTTGATAATCGCCTGATCCGTTTTGCGCTCCTGTCCGTGGTTCGGAAACGCGTCGCCGTATCGATCGAACGACAACTCGGCGTGATAGATCGCGCGTTTCGAATTGAGTGCGCTCGCCTCGTAGAGGAGGCGACTCGCGTTTTCGACCGCCGTCTCGTTGTCCGTTTCCTTCGCGACCGTTTTGAGGTCTTTCTGTGCGTCTTTCAGATGCTCGAACGACGCCTCGGAGTCGGCTCGACGAAACGATCGGGACTCCGATAGCGAGGCGTTGATCGACACGAGCGTGTCGTTGACGGCATCCGCTTCGGCTTGGCTGTCCGGTTCGAGTCGGTACAGGTGAGACGCCGCTCTGAGGAGCGCGCCCGTCGACGTGTTCGCAGTGAAGTTCTCATTGACCACCGGTCGGTTAGTGCCGTTGCCGTCCGCCCCGTCCGGTGGGCTATTGCCCGGGCCAGCGTGGTCCGGTGGACCTCTTTTCGATTTCGTCTGATTCGGCGGCCCGTTCGGACCTACTCGGTCGAACGGATCCGTTCCGTCGACGAACTCCGATCGAGTCGCTGTTGAGCCTGTACTTCCCCCGTTCGCCAGCACGGGCGTTACGACCATTGATGTCGCAATAAGTAGCGAAAATACTACCGCTGCCGCACGCTTGGTCTGACCCCCCATAGCTGAGAATTCTAAAGACCACGTATAATAGTTACTAACATCACTGGTAGGGATATTTACTGCATTCGAACGGCAAGATACAGTCGTGGGTGCCGACAGAGCGGGACCGCCTGTCTCGAACCGGACGGCCCTATAACGTAAAATCGAACTCCGTACCAGAAGCGCCGTCCTCGAGCCCTCAGTCGACCCGCTCTGCGGGAACCCCGACGACGGTCGCCCCTGCCGGCACGTCGCTCGTGACGACCGAGCCGGCGCCGACGGCCGCGTCCTCGCCGATCGTGATGTCGCCCAACAGCGTCGCGTTCGCGCCCAGTTGCGCGCCGTCCTCGACGGTCGGGTGGCGCTTGACCGGTTCGTTCGTGTCGCCGCCGAGCGTGACGCCGTGATACATGTGAACGTCGTCGCCGATTTCGGCCGTCTCTCCGACGACGACGCCCATCCCGTGGTCGATCGTCACCCGGCGGCCGAGTTCGGCGGCCGGATGGATCTCGACGCCGGTCAGCCAGCGCACCAGGTGGGAGAGCAGTCGGGCGAGCAACCGGAACCCGCCGCCGCGGTTCCAGCAACGGTGGGCGAGCCGATACCCCCAGACCGCGTGCAGCCCCGAGTAACACAACAGGACCTCGAGTCGCCCCTTCGCGGCGGGGTCGCGCTCGGCCATCGCCCGGACGTCCTCACGCACGCGCTCGAACATCGGTCTCCGTCGCGGCGGCGGTCTCGAGGCGACGCGTGCGGTACGGGGACGGCAAGCGACAACACCGGCCCACGGCGCGACGGGGTCGGTTCCGAGCGGGACGCGCGGTGTGGCCGATGGATACCATGTCCGGCAGTAGCAGCGGGGTGAGTGTAAAAGGGTTCGTTTCGGGGTGCCGACCGCGTCGCTCGAGTCCTATTTCCCGCGGGCCAGCCGGGTGCCGATGCGACTCGGCAGTCCGGCCTTCTCGACGGCCGCCTGGACCGCGTCGATATCGTACTCGACGCGGTGTGTCTCGACGGTCAGGGCGTCGAGATCGACTACCGCGTAGCCCGCTCGCGGGTCCCCGTCGCGGGGCTGGCCGACGCTGCCCGGGTTGACGACGATCCCCTCCCCGAACCGTTCGACGCCCTGCACGTGGGTGTGGCCGAGTACCAGCACGTCCTCGTCGCCGAGCATCCGTTCGGTGAACTCCTCCGGGTAGGTGTAGCGCGTGTAGCGGTCGGGATCGTCCGGGTGGCCGTGAACCAGCTTCACCCGGCCGTCGCACGCTAGCCGTTCCGCCGGCAGGTCGGCCAGCCACTCGAGCTGGTCGTCGGATAGTGTCGCCTTCGCGTGGTCGACGCCGGCCTTGGCCATGCCGTTGAACCGGAACGGGGTATCCCCGGCGACGGCAGCGTCGTGATTGCCCATCACCGTCGGCACGTCCCGCGCACGCAGTTCGTCGACGCAGTCGCCGGGCCAGGGGTTGTAGCCGACCACGTCGCCCGCACAGCACAGTACGTCGACCGCGGGCATGTCCGCGAGGACGGTCTCGAGCGCGACCCGGTTGCTGTGGACATCAGAGATGAGTCCGGCCTTCATGGACGAGGATAGCGCCGCGAGGGGCTTGTAGGTTGGCCGACCGGTCGCCGGCAGCGAGCATCTCGAACGGGGACCGCCGCTCAGGAACGGCCAACAGACACGACAACTGTGGTGACGCTGCTGCTGTCAGTCCGGCCCGATCCGGAGCAGGAACTTCCCGGCGACGCTCCCCCAGACTACCGCAAGGACGCCGAGTTCGACCGCAACTGGCAACCCGTCCGGGACAACGATTGTACCCAGAACGAATCCGCCCCCGACGACGGCGACGGCCACGCGGAGTCCCCGCCGCCATGCACCGGTACGGACCGTCCGTCGGTCGTCGAGGACGGCGGCCATACCGCCCAGCGCGAGTCCGCTCCCGACGGCTATCAGCAGCACCACTGTGTCCGGAAGCGGCGGGACCGCCCCGTCCCACCATTCGACGTAGACGACGGTCCCCACGAAGAGCGCGAAGAGGAACTCGAAGACGAGCCCTGCGGACTCAAACCGTCGGCTATCCCGGTCGGTCGCCATAAATGTCGATCATATAGGTGTTGATAAAAAGACACCGACGATTCTCACGTCCGCCGATCAATTCCGTCCGCAAGCGGCGTCACTTGCCGTTCTCGATCGCCGTCTCGAACCCGTCGTCGGTCCGAGCGACGCCGGCCGCACAGACCGCGTGTTCGAACTCGAGGTCGTAGGCCTCGCTCGCGGCCGCCGCGGCCCCGTCGGCGTCGAACTCGAACGCCTCGGGCGCGTTCTTCTCGTAGGTCGCGACCAGCGTTGGCTCGTCGACGGTCTCGATCAGCAGGGCGTCCTTGCGAACGGTCCCGATCAGGGCCTCGCCGTCGCCGCCGATCGTCGCTGCGATCCGGGGCGTGTCGTAGTCGTCTTTCTCGTAGTCAAGCGCCAGCAGGCTCTCGGCGAGGGCGTCGCGGGCGGGATACCCCAACTCGAGTTTCTCCGCGATCGGATCGACGTGCGAGCCGTTGCCGAAGGCGGCCGTCTCACCGGTCGGCGTCTCGACGACCCGCAGGCAGTTGTAGGAGACGTAGGGGTTGTCCGTCTCGGGAGCGTCCGCCGTGGGTCCGACGGTCAGGGCCTCGTCTCGAGCGGTGAGCTTGCGGTTCGGGAACGATCGCGAGGAGACGCGATAGGCGCCGACCTCGGGACCGACGACGACGAATCGTCCGACGTACATACTCGAGCGTGCGCGCGACTGGGGAAAAGGAATGTCGGTTCGCGCCCGCTCTCTCGCCAGGCTTCGGATCGGAGCGCCGGCGAGGGTTTATATGGAATGCCGCGGCCAACGGCGATATGGTTTCCGAGGCGGAGTGCCTCGAGGCGCTGCGGGAGGCCGCCGAGCGACTGGGTGAGTCGCCGACGAAGGCGCAGTACGAGGAGCTGAGACTGACGCCGGCTTCCGCGACGATAATTCGGACCTGTGGTGGTTGGAACGATGCGAAGGAGAGAGCGGGGCTCGAGACGGCTCCGTCTACCGGATCCCGCGTGGAGCCGAAGCCGGCTGATGTCGAATTGCCGCCCGGACTCGTCTGGGAGGAACTCTCGGTCGACCAGCGGTGGCACTACCGAAACGTCGACTGGAATACGGAACGATCGTTACGCCGTCGTTCGCGGCTTCGTTCGTGGCTCAATGAGATCAAACAAGAGCGTGGCTGTTCCAGATGTGCGGTCGACAGCGTCGCGTGCCTCGATTTCCACCACCTCGAGACAGCGACGAAGGAAATGGCAATCGGGAAGATGGTGACCTACGGCTACGGAAAAGACCGGCTCCGTGACGAGATCGAGAAGTGTGAGGTCCTCTGTGCGAACTGCCACCGAAAAATCCATTACTCGCAGCCGACTCGGGAGCGCCGTCAGTGGGTTCACGACCGGAAACGAGAGCGGGGGTGTAACCGCTGTGGAGAGTCCGATCCCGGGTGTCTGGATTACCATCACGACGCCCCTCCGAAGGCGGCGAGTGTCACGAAATTGGTCGCGGACGATCGGCCGAAAACGCGGATACGAGCCGAAATCGAGCGGTGTAGCGTCCTCTGTGCGAACTGCCATCGAGCGGAGCATTACGAACCGCCGACGGTCGACACGTCATGAACGGCAGCGTCGACTCGATACGCACCCCGTCATCGTCCCAGTTCGTAACACTCTAATATGCACCTCCACTACTATCTGGTACCTCGTCGGAAGTCGAAGACCGACGAAACATGTCAAGTCCATTAGGGTAGTGGCCAATCCTGAAGCCTTCTGGGGGCTTCGACCCTGGTTCGAATCCAGGATGGACTACTTCTCCGCCGTTTCGACTCGAGCAATCTTCCAGCCTCGTCTGTCGGTCTCCAGTTGAAACGAAGGGGTCGGTGGTGACGTGAGAGTCACCAGAAACCATATCTCCCTCTCGTCGCTAGACGAACCTATGAATCGACGGAGATTCCTCGCTCTCGGGGGGACGGTATCGCTCGGGGCGGTCGCCGGCTGTCTCGGCGACGACAATGGAACGCCGGCCAACGAGTTCGACTACGAGACGACGACGACCGACGGAACCGAGGTCCCGCTCGCGCCGGTCACGGACGTCTACGAGTGGTACGACAACGATGAGGCACGGTTCGCGGACGCACGGGGCCGCGATCAGTACGAGGAACTCCGCATCGCGGGTGCCGTGTTCTCGCCGGCTCCGGACGGAACCGAGAACGACCCGGTCGAGGAGTGGTCGACGGACACGCGGATCGTTACCTATTGTCGGTGTCCCCATCACCTGTCCTCTCAGCGCGCCGCGTCGCTGATCGATGCGGGCTACGAACACACGTACGCGATCGACGAGGGACTGGGCGGCTGGGAAATGCAGGGATATCCGGTCGAGGGGTCGAACGTTCAGGCAGACTTCCAGCGCTACGAGATCAGCGGGACGACCAGTCGCGAGTACGCCGACGAGATGATCGCACTCGAGCAGGTCGATGCGGACCGGAAGGAAGCGGCGCCGATCGCCGACGACGGTTCGTACACCCTGCAGCTTCACTATGCGGGCCCGACCGACTCGCGGTTCAGAGTCGGCGTCAACGACACCTGGACCGAGGGGACGCTCGCGGAGTTGACCAGCGACACCGTGACGCTGTAAGGCGCTACGACCGGTCGTAGGCACCGTTTCGCTCGAGTTCGCCCCGTTTTCGCACCACTGTGGGCGTCCGGCAGATCCCCGGCGCGCCGGTCGCTTGCGGTACCGTACAGTTGTTGCAGCTCTCACAGAGGACACGTACGGAGTCGTCGCCCTCGGCGGCGGACCCGTTACTGCCGGTCTCGAGCAGCCGTGCGCCAAGTCGCGGCTCGGCGTAGAACGGTCGAGCCATGCCGACCATGTCACAGGCCGGGTCGGCGTTGCTCGCACCGCCCCGATCCCCGCTCGAGTCGCCCAGCAACCGATCCATCTGCGCTCGCTCGCGAATCCCTCCCTCCGCCAGCACCGGGATCGACACCTGCTCGCGAACCCGGCGACAGAACGTCTCGTTCCACGCGGGTTCGAAGTCGTACTGCAGCGATTGGAGCCGGTTCGCCAGCGCGACGAGTCGCTTTCGGGCCGGGCCGCCGAACGCCGCGTCGTACTCCGCCTGCAGCCCCTCGTTGTCCCACGCCCGCTCGGGGTACTCTCCGCGGACGATGCTCATGTCCCAGACGACGGACGTCTGTACCGGCACGACCGCGTCGTAGCCGATCCGCTCGAGTCGACGCGCGATCTCGACGCCGTCCCGAAGCGAGAGTTTGCGACGGACGATCGGCGCGGGCGGGGCGGGCGTTTCGGCCGGCACCTTCGTCAGCAGCGGCACGTCGCCGGCCCGCTCGCGGATCTCGTCGTGGACGACCGCGAGGAACTCGAGTCGCGCTTCGGGCGAGCCGCCGAACTCGTCGTCCCGGCAGTTGTAGAAGGGCGAGCAGAACTGCTGGACGATCCCCATGTTCGCGCCGGCGAGGTGGACGGCGTCGTAGCCGGCGTCGACGGCACGGGCCGCCGCCCGGCCGAAATCCGCCGCGAGTTCGTACACTTCTTCGGTCGTGAGGACGTGCGGGTCGTACGCGAGAAAGCCCAGCCGATCGAGGGCGCGTAACTGCCACGGGGGTCGCGAGACGGCGAGTTGCTCGAGGTCCGGATGCTCGTCGCGGTATTCGGCGTGCCAGGTCTCCATGCTCCGGAGGCCGCCGTGTTCGAGCTGGATGGCGATCCGGCTCCCGTGGTCGTGGATCCGGTCGGTCAGCCGCGACAGTCGCGAGACGAACTCGGGGTAGTGGACGCGGGTCATCCCCGGCGCGGCACAGCCGCCCTCGCCGCGGACGATCGTCGCGCCCTGACAGACGAGCCCGACCCCCGACTCGGCCGCGGGCTCGAGGTCCGCGATCAGCGCGTCGACCGCGTCGGGGCCGTTGCCCGCACACTCGAGCAGCGGCGCGCGGTAGAGCCGGTTCGGGATCGTGAGACCGCCGATCTCGACGGGGTCCTCGAGGGTGGCCATGGCGGATGTATCTCGTGCCGACACAAGAGCGTAGTGTCGATTCGGACCTGTCGACGCCGGCCTACTTCTCGACCTCGAGCAGCGCGACCCGCTCGCGGACCAGCGCCGTCAGCCCCGCGTCGGTCGCCGCCCGCTCGGCGTCGGGAACCCCGAAGAAGTCACACAGCGTTTCGTCGTCCCGCGACTCGAGCGTCTCGGTCCGCCCGCGGAACGCGGCCAGGTCCTCGACCGCCTCGAGCGCGGCGCGTTCGTCCCCGTCGCCGTCGACGAGTACCACCGCCTGCGTCTCGCCCTCGTCGACGCCCATCTCGAGGGCCCGATCGATCTGCCGGCGGCCCGCGGCGTACAGCAGGATCTCGACGGCGCGGTCCCGAGCGACGTTCTCGTCGCGGTCGATGGCTCGATCGGCCAGTTCGACGGCGCGCTCGAGGTGTCGTCGATCGGCCACGTACCGCGAATCGAAGGCCTGGACCGTCACACCGTGGCGGTCGCCGAGTTCGCCGAGCGCGGCAACGAATTCGTCCAGATCGTCGATCGCGAGGGTACATTCCAGTACCTCCATCAGAAATCACCCAGGCTCGCTTGACTGTCGTCTGGCTCCGCCTCCGTCGCTTCCACGGTGCCGTCGTCCGTTCCATCGCTTCCGGCCGTCCCGTCAGCGGCGTCGCTCGCGCTCGGCTCGACGCCGTCCATCGAGGGGTCCTCGCGGCCGGCGTTCTCGAGGATGTTCTCCGCCGTCTTTTTCCCCTTCAAGGCCCCGAGGACGACGCTCTTGTCGGCAGTCCGGAGGTCCGCGGGTTCCTCGATCCCCGCGTCGTGGAGCCGCCGGGCGCGCTTGCGACCCACGCTCCCGACCGAGACGAGTTCGAGCAGTTCCTCGCTCACGCCGTGTTCGACGCGGGCGCGGGCCTCCCGGACCGCGACGGTCCACTCGCTGTCGATTTCCGCGCCCAGCGATTCGGCCGCGCCCAGCAGCCACTCGGCGGTGTCGACCTTCCCGCGCAGGTCGCCGGGGCCGATCTGGTACCGGTCCGTGATCCGTTCCTCGTCGGTCTCGTCGGCCCAGTCCTCGAGCAGTTTGCCGGTCTTGAGCGCGGCCAGCCAGTCCTCGAAGCGTTCCTCCTCGAATTCGCTGGGGGCGGCACCCAGCAGTTCGGCCTCGCGCTCGTAGAACAGTTCGCCGTACTGCTCGTCCTCGCCCGACCGGAGGTAGAGTTCGTACATGTCCGGCGTCCGCGAGACGAGTTGGTAGAGCCCGAGCGCCGTCGGACGCTCGTCGGCGTCCTCGAGTCCGTGGACGATCTCGGCGGCGCTCATCGGATCCAGATAGAGCCGCGAGACGGTGTGGCCGAGGCTGGTCGCCTCGAGGTCCTCGTCGCGGCCGCCGCCCTCGAGAGCGGCCGCGGTTGTGAACGCGCCGTCGTCGTCGCGCTCTCGCGGTGAACCGCTCGAGGATTCCGAGGTGCTACGCGCCTCGCGCTCGATGAAGTCGTTCGACTCGAGGTACTCCAAGACGGTGTCGGTGACCGTCTCGAGCCGGCCGGCTTCGCTCGACTGGCTGGCATAGAGGGTGGCCTCGAGGAACTCGAGCAGGCCCTCGCGGGTGCGGGCGAAGCCGGAGGCGATGGTCGCGAGGACGTGGGTCCGCAGCGCGGGCTCGGCCGCCAGTTTCGACCGGACGGGCTCGGGATCGGCCCAGATATAGCGGTCGAACAGCTCCTCGCTCTCGTCGTGGCTCTTGGCGAGTAACACGGCCTCGCCGTAGGGGTCGAGCCCGGGACGCCCCGCTCGCCCCATCATCTGGTGGACTTCGAGGACGTCGAGCGGGGACATCCCGCCCGCACTGGGGTCGAACCGCCGCCAGTCGCGGACGATCACGCGGCGGGCGGGCGTGTTGACCCCCGCGGCGAGCGTCGGCGTCGCCGAGATCACCTTCAGGAGGCGGTCGCGGAAGGCGTCCTCGACGATCGAGCGCTGGGTACTCGAGAGGCCGGCGTGGTGGAAGGCCGCGCCCCGTTCGACGCAGTCGGCCAAGTCCTTGCTCGTCTCGGTGTCGCTGTCGTCGCGGATCTCGTCGGCCAACTCGGCGAGTTCGGCCCGTTCGTCGCCGGTCAGCTCCGGTTTCACGACCCCGCCCAGCCGGCCCGCAGCGGCCTCGGCGTTCCGGCGGGAGTTGACGAACACCAGCGACGAGCCGCCCTCCCGGACGATGTCGCGGACGAGCGCGGCCTCCTGCTTTTCGCTGCCCTGGACCGGCACCTCCCGGGTCGAGCCGTCGTCGAAGTTCAGGGCGTTGCCGTAGTGGACGCCCATCCGCAGGTCGATCGGCCGCCAGTCGGTGTCGATCAGGGCCGCGTCGAGCCAGTCGGCGATCTCGTCGGCGTTGCCGACCGTCGCCGACAGCGCGACCTGTTGCATCCCCGGGTTGAGCTTCCGGAGTTTCGCGAGGGTCACCTCGAGGGTCGGTCCCCGATTGCGGTCGTCGATCAGGTGGACCTCGTCGCTGACGACACAGGTCAGCTCCGAGAGCCAGTCCGCGCCGTTGCGCACGAGCGAGTCGACCTTCTCGCTGGTGGCGACGACGATGTCCTTCGTCGCGAGCCAGTCGCTGGTACTCTCGTAGTTGCCCGTCGTGACCCCGACCGTGACGCCGAACTCCTCGTAGGCCTCGAATTCCTCTTTCTTCTCGCTGGCGAGCGCCCGCAGGGGGACGATATAGAGCGCTTTTCCGCCGCGTTCGATCGCCGACAGCATCGAGAGCGCGGCGATCATCGTCTTCCCGCTGGCGGTCGGGACGGCGGCCACGAGGTTCTCCCCGTCGGTCGCCCCGGCCTCGACGGCCTCGGCCTGGGGCGGGTAGAGTTCCTCGATGCCCTCGCGCCGGAAGTGGTCGACGGCACCGGCCGGGAGCCCCGACAGCTCCTCGATATTCATTACGCGTCCTTGGCGCGTCCCGTGGTTTAAACTGTCGTCTCGCGCTACGCTGGACGCTCGACTGCCCCGTCACGTCTCGCCCGCCATCGGCCGAACGGTCTGCGGTGGCGCGCGCTGTCGACTGCCTGAGCGTCAGCGAGGGCAGTCGATGATGTCGTGCGAGGGATGAGTGAGGGAGTGAAACGACTGNTGCGGTGGCGCGCGCTGTCGACTGCCTGAGCGTCAGCGAGGGCAGTCGATGATGTCGTGCGAGGGATGAGTGAGGGAGTGAAACGACTGAACGAATCGGTTGGGGAGGGCGTGGCCACTCACTGTTGCCACGATAGCAGGGCACTTCGTTTTCTCGATACCATCGGAACCCACCGTTCTAATACCTCCCTAGAGAGCGATCGGTCGACGGCGATAGACCGATGCGACTGGCTCCCGAAGCGCAACGCATGTCCGACCCCGATCACGTCCTCGTCCCTACGCTCGGTCGCCCCCGCGAGGACGAGGCGCTTGCCTACGCCCTCGAGACGTTTTCCGACGCCGAGATCACGCTACTCGCCGTTGTCACCCCGCTCGATGCCCCCCTCAGCGAGGGCGGCGTCCTCGAGCGCGACGACGAGCGAACGGCGGCCGCCCGGGAGAGCGCGACCGAGTTGCTCGAGTCGGTCACCAACGCCCGGCCGGAGCGGGTTCGGATCGAGACGGCCGAGGGCCGACCCGGGACCGTCGTCCCGCGCTATGCGTCCGACGAGGGGATCGACCACGTCGTGCTGTACGGCTCGGAGACCGGCTCGACGGGCTTTTTCAGGCGGTTCCTGGGTCGCGGGATCGCCGCCACGGTCGTCGAACGCACCGCGGAGCCGGTGACGGTGCTGGAGTGACTCGAGCCGAGCGGGCCGCTCGAGACGGTGCGAACCCCCTCAGCCACCGATAACGGACGCGAACAGCCGGTACAGCCCGTAGCTGACGACGACGGAACTCGAGAGCGTGATCAGCCAGAAGGTGATCGTGACGGCGATCTTCCGTCGGGAGACGCCGGCCGAGCCGCCGGCCAGCCCGCCGCCGATGACCCCCGAGAGGACGATGTTGTTCAACGAGATCGGGATGCCAAGCGCGATGGCGAGCTGGGCGATGATAAAGCCGGGTACCAGCGCGGCGATCGACCGTCGCACGCCCAGCTGGGCGTACTCCCGAGAAGTCGCCTGCAACAGTCGCGGTGCGCCCATCCACGCGCCGGCGAGGATGCCCGTCGCACCGATCGCCAGCAGGAGAATCCCCGGCAGCCCGAGTTCGACGCGGAAGAGGTTCTCGAGCGGCCCGGTCGCGAGCCCGACCTGCGAGCCGCCCGAGGAAAAGGCGACGATGCCGCCCAGCACGAGCAGGAACGAGCGGATGCCGTCCTCGACGGAGACGCGGACGCGCTCGCGGACCAGGAAGAACGCGAGGAGACCGGCTCCGACCGTCACGAGGCCGGTGCCGAGGTCGATCCCGGCGGCAAGCGTGGGACCGCCGCCGAACTGCCGGGAAACGAAGCCGGCCAGCGTTCCCTGCGCGGCGGTCGGATCGGGGATCACCCCGAGCCGGACGTTGGCGACGATCGCGCCGACGATGCCGGCCAGCAGGGGGACCCCGACCGTTTCGGGAACGTCGTCGCGTCGCAGGATCGTCGCTGTCGCGTACGCCAGTCCGCCGGACATGACCGGCACCAGTGCCCAGAAGATCCCGAGGCGGCGGTAGGTCGCTATCGCGGGATCGCCACCGAGCGAGAGGCCGACGCCGATCATCGCGCCCGTGGTCGCGAACGCCGCGGGGATCGGGTACCGCGTGTAGATGCCGATCGCCATAAAGCCCGCCGCGGTCAGCAGCCCCGCGGTGGCCGCAAGCGGCGTGATCGTCACGCCGTCGATCAGGTCCGCGCCGACGGTCTCGGAGATACTGCCGCCTTGCATGAGCGCCCCTGCGGCCGCAAGCAGGCCGATGACGAACGCCGCCTGCATTGTCGAGATGGCGTTCGCGCCGATCGCCGGGGCAAAGGGCGGCGAGTTGCTGTTGGCCCCCAGGACCCACGCCATAAACAGGCAGGTGCTGACGGACGCGACGACGAGAACCGCGAAGGAGAACGCGACCATTTCGTCTCGTATCCTGTCGTTGTACGACCCGGTGCAAAAGCGTTGGCTCGGCAGTCGTGTCGCGGACCCCGGGCCGTCGCTATTTCGTCTGGCCGTCGCGGGTCTCCTTTCGTAACTCGAGGCTGTAATGACCGCCCTCGTCAGTCCGAGAGACGCGGGCCGTCGTCCACGGCGTTCCGACCGTCGCCTCGCGAAGCCGTCCGGGCGAACACAGCAGGAACTGCAGGGTGGGTCCGACCTCGCGTCGCTGCTCGCCGTTTGCCTCGCGAACGAACTCGAGGTGGAAACAGCGATGGGCGATGCCCTCGCGGGGATCCGACCGGTAGCCGAGGAAGTCGTCGTCCAGTCGCGCCGGGTCGTAGTTGTCCACGACGGCCACGCCCGCGTCGTCGGTCACGCGGGCGAACTCGCGGAGCAGGTCGCGGATTCCGGCCAGCGACCGCCCGAGGCCGACCTGCGTCCCGACGGCGTGGACCGCGCCTACTGCGCCGGTCGCGACTGGCAGGTCGAACATGTCGCCAGCCAGAACGCCCCCGATGCCGCGCTCCGCGGCTTCGCCGCTTCGCCTCGTGGGACTGCGGACCTCGCACCGCTCGCGGGCTGTTCGCACGGCGGTCGGACTCACGTCGACGCCGACGGCCTCGACGCCACGCTCGTCCCACCACAGGAGGTGTTTGCCCGCGCCACAGCCCACGTCGAGGATCGGTTCGCGCTCGGCGACTCGCTCGAGAACCGCGACCGTCGCCGGTGCCCACGACTCCGGGCTCGAGAAGTAGAACTCGGCGACGTTGCCATCCCGTACGTCCGTCCCGTCGCGGTAGACGAGTCGTCCCGGCTCGTCGCGGTGGTGTGCGAGCATCGCCCGTCCGAGCGGGTCGGCCGCGGCCGTCGATTCGGACGGCCCGGATCGGTCCGCAGTCATGCTCGGAGTGACGACCCGCCGAGTAATAAAACCATACTGATATGTGGTCTCTGGTATCTCGACCCATGGGCAGGGACCGCTACCGATTTACGCCGATCGATCCAACGCCATCGCATGAAGGTCGAATTCGACGAGGACGTCTGTATCGGGATGTTCCAGTGTGTCGCCGAATGGGACGCTTTCGAGGAGGACAAATCGAAGGGGAAGGCGATCCTCGCGGACAGCGAGGAAGTCGAGGAGGGTGTCTTCGTCCGCGAGGTACCCGACGACGCGGAACTGGACGCGAAGTTCGCCGCCCGCTCCTGTCCGGTCGACGCGATCACGATTTACGACGACGACGGCGAGCAGGTGATCCCGTAGCGAGCAGGGACGGGGTCCGTCCGTCGACGGTCAGCACGTTCGGTCCGTCGAGACACACTGCTGACGGCGAGGACGAAACTGTGCGAAAACGGACCGCAATCGAGGACCGCGTTAGCTGATCTTGTCGTACTGTTCCGAGAGCTTCTCGGCGGCCTCGCCGAGCTGGTTGCGCTCGTACTCGGTCAGGTCCCACTCGACGATCTCCTCGACGCCGTCCGAGCCCAGCTTGACGGGGACGCCGAAGGCGGCGTCCTCGTGGCCGTACTCGCCCTCGAGCCTGACGCTCGCGGGCAGCACTTCGCCCGTGTCCCGGAGAATGGCCTCGACCATGTGGCCGACGCCGGTGGCCGGCCCCCACTCGGTCGCGCCTTTCTTCTCGATGACGTTCATCGCCGAGGTCTGGAGTTCCTCTAAGAGTTCCTCCTTCTCGTCCTCGTCGAACGCGACGTCTCGCCCGTCGACCCGCACTTTGGAGAAGACGGGGACCTGGGCGTCGCCGTGTTCGCCGAGGATCGTCGCGTCGACGTTCTGGACGGGAACGTCGAAGCGCTCCGAGATCACGTAGCGAAAGCGGGCGGAGTCGAGCCGGCCGCCGAAGCCGATCACTTTCTCGCGGGCGCGGTCGCCCGTCTCGTAGAGGTGTCGGTTCAGCAGGTCGACCGGGTTCGACGTGGTGACGGTGACGAAGTCGTCGTTGTGTTCGGCGATCGAGGAGCCGATATCCTCCATGATCGGCGCGTTGTCGCCGGCCAGATCGATCCGGGTCTGGCCCGGCTGGCGCGGAATGCCGGCCGTGATGACGACGACGTCCGAGCCGGCGGTGTCCGCGTAGTCCCCCTGCCGGATCGTCGTGTTCGAGTCGTAGGCGACACCGTGGTTCGTGTCGGCGGCCTGCCCGATCGTATCGTCTTCCTTGTCCGGAATGTCCACGAAGACGATCTCGTCCGCGACCTCCCGAAGCGCGATGTTGTAGCCCGCAGCGGCCCCGACGGTTCCGGCCGCGCCGACCACGCTAACTTTCGTCATACCGCGTAATGCTTCCCCATCACACACGTTAAATCCGTCGAAACCTCCCACTTCTAACGGATTGTCCGATACGTATTTCGTCGATCGTCGTACCGAATTCTCGGCCCGTTGATCGGCAGTCGGCTCGAGACCGAACCGATCATGGTGGCCGCTCGCGCCCACTCACGTATGCGCGTCAGCGTCATCGGCGGCGGGACGATCACGGACGAACAGGCGGCCCGCGCCGAACGGGTGGGACGTGAACTCGCCGCGCGCGGCCACACGGTCGTCTGTGGCGGCCGCGGCGGAACGATGGCTGCGGTCTGTCGCGGCGCGAAAGCCGAGGGTGGGACCACGATCGGCATCCTCCCCGGCGAGCGTCGTGACGCCGCCAACGACGACGTCGATCTCCCGATCGCGACCGGGCTGGGCCACGCCCGGAACGCGCTCGTCCCGCTGAACGGCGATGCGGTGATCGCGCTGGCCGGCGGCGTCGGCACCCTCTCGGAGATCGGCTTCGCCGGAATCTACGATCGGCCCGTCGTCGGCCTCGAGACCCACGACGTCGACGCGGCCGGCCTCGACCTCGAGCCCGTCGACACCCCCGCGGCGGCCGTCGACGCCGTCGAAGCGGCCCTCGAGTCCTGCTAGCCCGCTCGAGCCGTCGCTGTCGCAGCTTTTTCGACGCCCCGTCACTTCTAGACGGCTATGAGCGACTTCGACAAGGAAGCCGAGCGCGAGAAACTCCGCGAGAAGTACGAACAGGACAAGAAAGAGCGCGAGGCAACCCAGCGGATGAGCGACCTGCTGCTCAAGGGTGCGACGATGACCAACGCCCACTGTGGCACCTGTGGCGATCCGCTGTTCCAGCAGAACGGGACCACGTTCTGTCCCAGCTGTCACGGCAACCCGGACGCCGTCGAGGGGACCGATCTCGAGGCCCAGCCGGCCGAGGGAGCTGCCTCCGAGGGAAGCGACGACGAACGGGCCGAATCGGCGTCGACCGACACCGCCGCACCGGGCGCTGCTGGGACCGAATCCACGACGGGCGACGGTGTGGCCCCGACCGACCAGCGACATGATGACCGAACCCCGACCACCGACGACGCGACTCCCCCGAGCGCCACCGACCGCACGCGGTCGACTCCGACCGAACCCGAGCGCCAGCCACCGACGGCCGACGCTGCCGGCCGCGACGCCTCGCGTTCGCCGACCGACGACCGCTCGAGCGACCCCGCCCCGTCGCGACGCACTCTCGCGGCGACCCCGTCGTCGGTCGACGGCGACCTCGAGGCGGCCCGCGACGCGCTGGTCCGGTCGCTCGAACGGTTCGCCGAGGAGGCGGCCGCAACCGACGACCCGCGGTACGCGCGGGACTGTCTCGCGGCGGCTCGCGAGGCTGGTGAAGCGCTGTCGACGCTTCGGTAACCGGTTCGACGCGCCGGTGTCGTCTTTCTCGCCATGGCACCATGGTTCCCGTCGTCGCCCCGGCTCGAGGTGATTGACGTACCAATAGATATATATTTGATATAGGTGTATGCTATCGTGAGTTTCCAACAGATGGATAGATCGACCGGCGCGTGTGTCCCGTCCGGTCAGTACCGCCCTCCCCGGGCGACCGACGTCTCGCCCGCCCCCGTCAATCGGTCCACGATCACCTACTAATCCCCACCCATGGCACTCGGATTCGTCGTACTGCTTACGGTACTCGTCGTCTGCATCGGACTCGTCGCGACCTGCGTGGCGTGTCTCGATCGAACCATGCTCGGCCGGACGATGGCCGACTACGATCGCCGATTCGTCGAGATCGTCCCCTATCTCGGTGTCACGGCGCTGTTCTTCGTGGCAAAACGTGCGACACACGGCCACACGCTCCGCATCTCGAAGGCGCTTGACTGGGACCTTACCGCCGAGATCTACGCCGTCGAAGGGGAGTTCGTCGCGTGGCTCCAGGCGATCACGCCCCAGCACACGCTCGAGTTCTTCTCGGCGATGTACATGTTCGGGTTCCCGTACCTGCTGGTGACCGCGCCGATCCTGTACTTCCTGCTGTCGTCCCAGCGGTATTTCAAGGAACTCCTCGTCTCGTATCTGCTGAACTACGTGATCGGGGCGCTTTTCTACACGCTGTTTATCGTCTACGGGCCGCGCAATCACCTGTCGTCCGTCGACGGACTGATGTACTCCTTTTACCCCCAGACACAGGAGGTGACCGCGGCCGTGTCGGCGAACACGAACGTCTTCCCGTCGCTACATACGTCGCTGACCGTCGTCGTCGTGTTGCTCGCGTGGCGCTCCCGACGGGAATATCCGCGATGGTTCCCGATCGCGTCGTTCGTCGGCGCGTGCGTCGTCTTCTCGACGATGTATCTGGGCATCCACTGGCTGATCGATGTCGTCGCCGGCGTCGTCCTCGGCGTCGGGGCCGTCGTCGCCGCCGAACGGATCGTCGACCGGGCGGAGGGCGACGCCGGCCCGACTCCCGCGTCCGACGAGCGCGAGGACGGGATCGCGTCCGGCCCGAGCGACTGAGCTACCCCGTGTAGTCGCTCCCGACGACCTCTCGAATTCGCTCGGCGGTCACCTGCCCGACGCCGTCGGCGTCCTGTAACTCGTCTTCGGTCGCGATCATCACGCCCTCGACGGTCCCGAACTCCTCGAGCAGCGAGCGCGCCGTCACGGGGCCGATCTCGGCGATCGAGGCGACGACGTACTCCTGCTGTTCGGACAGCGTTTTGGACTGTTTCTCGCCATGGACTGACACCTCCCGGTCCGACACTTCCTGTTCGCGGCCGGCGATCACGTCGAGCAGTTCCGTCGTCTCGTCCTCGCCGCCGGTCCGCAGGACGCTCGCGCCGAAGTCGACCGCCAGACTCGAGAGCGCCCCCCGGATGGCGTTGGGGGCGACGTTGCGCTGTTCGTACAGCCCTTCGCCCTCGACGATCACGATCGGCCGGGAGTAATGGCGCGCCATCGCGCCGACCTGCTCGAAGACCGAGCGGTCGCCCCCGACCAGCGAGTCGACGAAGTCCGCGACCGACTTGCGCTCGACGACGACGCGATCGGACAGGACGTAGTCGCCAACGTCGAGCGTCTCGAGTTGGACCTCGATCGCCTCGCGTCGCGAGAGGTCCCGCGCGATGTTGGCGTCCATCTCGCGCTGGTCGGCGACGATCTCGACGGCCTCGCCCTCGGCGTGGGGTTCGTGCGTTTCGACCTCGTCGTCGGCCGGATTATCGTCGTCGCTCGAGCCGGCGGCGTCGGCGGCGAAGTCCTGCAGTCCGGGCCGGTCCGTGACCCCCTCGCTTCCGTTGGAAGAATCGCCGACGGCGTCGGGATCTCCATCGTCGTCGTCGTTCACTTCCGCTGTACGCTTCCCGTCGCCGAAGTCGGCGAGTGACTGCTGGGAGTCGTCGAGTTCCTCGGCCAACTCGTCGGCCATCCCCTTGAGGTCGCGCAGTTCCGACTCCATCTCCTTCTCGCGCCGCCGAGAGATCCAGAAATAGGCCTCGTCGCGGGTGTCCTCGGCCATGAGGACGACGACCCGCCCCTCCGACTGGCGGCCGGTTCGGCCCTTCCGCTGGATCGACCGGATCGCCGTCGGCACGGGCTCGTAGAAGAGGACGAGATCGACCTCGGGGACGTCCAACCCCTCCTCGGCGACCGACGTCGAGACCAGCACTTCGAACTCGCCGGCACGGAACTCGTCGAGGACGGCCTGCTGTTCGGTCTGAGTCATCCCGTCGGAGCCCTCGCGGTCGCCCTGTCCGACGAACCGCTTGGCGTCGAAGCTGTCCGAGAGGAAGTCCGTCAACGCCTCGGCCGTGTCCCGCGATTCGGTGAAGACGATGACGCGCTCGCCGCCCTCGAGCCCCAACGTCTCGGCGAGCAACATTCGCGTCTTGCGGTATTTCGGGTGGATCTCGTCGAAGCTCTCGGCCTTGCGCATGGCCTCGCGGACCCGCGGGTCCGAGACCATCCGCTGGCTGGCCTTCGAGGCCCCCGACGAGCGGGCCTGATTGCGCTGGCGGTCGAAGTACCGCCGGACCGCCTCGACGCTTTGGGTCTCGACTAAGGTGACGGCCTGCCGGAGTTTCATCACTTCCGCGTGGATCGACATCCCCTCGAACCCCTCCGACTGGTCGTTGTTGATCAGTTCCTGCAGTTCGGCCCGCATCCGATTGAGGTCCTTCTGGGACTGGTCGGGCTGGGTCGAACTCGCGACGCCGAGTTCCTTGAGCTTCTCGAGGCGCTCTGTGATGACCTCGTTCAACGCGTCCCGGATCTCGAGGACGTCCTCGGGGAGGTCGATCCGCTCCCACTCGACGTCGGTCTCGTGGGTGAACTCGTCGACGTCGGCGTCCTCCTCGGTCATCACCTCGACCTCGTCGATGCCGAGGTTCTCACAGACCTCGAGGATGGCCTCCTCGTCGCCGCCGGGGGAGGCGCTCATCCCCGTCACGAGCGGCCGTTTCGCGTCGGCGTGATAGCGCTCGGCGATGTAGTTGTAGGCGTAGTCGCCGGTCGCGCGGTGGCACTCGTCGAAGGTGACGTGGGTCACATCGGCGAGCGAGATCCGGCTTCCGACGAGGTCGTTCTCGATCACCTGCGGCGTGGCCATCACGACCGTCGCCGACTCCCACATCTCGGCGCGGTCGTCCGGGCTTACGTCGCCGGTGAAGACGACGATCTCCTTGTCGGGAATCTGTAACGCCTCGCGATAGAAGTCCGCGTGCTGCTGGACGAGGGGCTTGGTGGGGGCGAGCATCAGCGCCTTCCCGCCGACCTCCTCGAGTCTACGCGCCGTTACCAGCAGGCTCACCGTCGTCTTCCCGAGTCCGGTCGGAAGACAGACCAGCGTGTGGTGGTTCGCGGCCGTCCCCGCGAGTTTCAGCTGGTAGAGTCGCCGCTCTAGGAAGTCGGGCTCGAGGAGCGGATGGTCGATCGATGCCGGCTCCCCGTCCTCGTCCGTCGCTGCCATTACCCGTCGTTCACCCCGGCTGCGAATAAGGGTTCCCGTACCGTGGTGAAAGTGGTCTCGAGAGCATGGACCGACCCGCGTCGGGCCGGGGTCATCGATATAAATCCGCGGGGGACGTACGGGGCGTATGGAATCGCTAGCGATCGGTCGCCGCCTTCCGGACGGCAGCACGATCCTCACCGCGATCGGCTTCGTCCTGCTGGTCAACATCGTCGGCGCGGCCCCGAGCGCCGTTGCCTCGCCCGACACGCCGTGGTTTCGCGCCCTCGAGAAGCCGTGGTTCTATCCGCCGACGATCGCGTTCCCGGTCGTCTGGACGCTCCTCTTCGTTCTCCTTGGCGTCGCCCTGTGGCTCGTCTGGCGCAGCGACGCCGCCGGCCGGCGGCTCGCGATCGGCGCGTTCGTCGCCCAGATGGCGTTCAACGTCGCCTGGACGCCCGCCTTTTTCGCGCTCGAGGCCCCGCTGGTCGCGCTGGGGATCATCGTCGTCCTCTGGGCGCTCGTGGTCGGGACGATCCTTGCGTTCCGCCGGGTCGACCGCCGCGCCGCGGCGCTGTTGGTGCCGTATCTCGCGTGGGTGACGTTCGCGACGGTCCTCAATCTCGGGATCTGGCGTCTGAACGCCTGAAACCGTTGTACTGTTGGCGGGTCCGTTCACTGCTCCGACAGCGAGGGGAGCCACCACGTCAGCCCGACTGCGACGGCAACCAGCCCGGCCAGCACGAGGTACGCCTTGTCGAAGTGATTCCGGTCGGCGAGCGCGCCGAACGCGACCGGGCTCACCGCGCCGATGGTCATGTAGACGGTCCGTAAGAATCCGAGGCCGGTCCCCTGCATGTCCGACGGGAACGCCGCGGTCATGTACGGCAGGGTGATCGTCCCGTAGCCCAGAATGCTCGAGAGGAAGACCGTCCCGACGACGAGCGGCCAAAAGCCCTCGAGGAACGGGAGCGCGACGAGCGAGACCACGACGACACCCAGGACCGGTGGCAGCGATTTCCGGATGCCGAACCGGTCGTACAGCCGGCCGGTCAGCGGCTGGACCACGATTCCGGCCGCGAAGAAGGCGCTGAAGAGCCCGGTCGCGACGCTCTCCGAGAACCCCTTGATCTCGATCAGATAGGTGGGGTAAAACCCGGTAAAGGCCTGCCAGACGCAGTAGGTCAGGATCTGGATCGCGGTCACGGTGACGATCTCGGGCCGGCGCAGTTCCGAGCGGACGTATCGGACCGTCTCGAGCGAGACGCTGTCGACGGCGCTGTCCGCGCCGGAGGTGTGGGCCGGCACGACCAGCCGGAGGCCGACGGCGACGAGCGCGAAGGCGGGGACGACGAGGCCGAAGCCGTACTGCCAGGCGAAGGCCGAGGCGATCCCGCCGGCGGCAAGCGGCAGGAGGGTGTTGCCGGCCTGGCCGGCCGCCATCGTGACGCCGATCGCCGTGCCGTCGTTGTCGGGGTAGACGTCCGACAGCGTCGTGAAGCGGGCGACGCCGTACAGTGCGGTCCCGAAGCCGAAGGCCCCGGTCGCGAGGTAGACGACCGGCGCGGAGCCGGCGACGGCGACGACGCCGAGGGTCACCGCCGAGACGAGCGTACTCGCGACGAGGACGTTCCCCTCGCCGAACCGGTCGGCGAGCAGTCCGCCGGGAAGTTGGCCCAGTGCGTAACAGAGCCAGAGAGCGGTCAGCAGGAAGCCGGCCGTCGTCAGATCGAGGCCGTAGGCCCGCCGGAGGTAGGGCAGCAAGACGGGGTAGGCGAGTCGAACGCCGATCGAGAGGAACCAGCCGGCGGCGACGGCAACCAGAATCTCGCCGCGGCCGTCCGTCAGGAACGACCCTACGTTCGACAGCTTCGTCCGCGCGCTTGACAGCGACACTGTTGCCCCTCTTTCGCTGTCGATCGCCTTGAGGGACCCAGAACGGTGTGCGTTTGCCGGTATCGGAACCACGGTCCTGCGGCGCTGCCCTCGAGGCCGCTACAGCGGCGCGAACTCGAGGGCCGCCCACGCTAGACAGGCCGCGTAGATCGGGATCGTCAGGTTGTCGTCGACGATGTAGGTCCGGACCTCGAGGGTGACGCCGTCGGCCAGTGTCGCGCCCACCGCGGCGATCAGCGCCGCGGTGATCGGCAGGAACGGGATCGCGATGAGCGTCGAGACGAGAAACATCGTCCCGAGTACCTTCGGCGGCTTGACTCGCTTGAGGGTGTTGTCCGAGACCGCGCCGCTGATCGGGTCCCCCAGTGCGAGCATCAACATTGCGGGCAGCGCGATGTCGGGTTCGAAGACGACCACGACCGCCGCCATACTGATCAGATAGAGCGCGTAGGCGGCGGGGTTGTCCTGTTCGTACTCGCGGGTGAGAACGTCGTAGAGCCGCCAGTCGAGTCCGATCCGAAGTCGGAGGAACTCGAGGACGAGTGCGCCGGTCGCCAGCACGACCATGAGGAGCCGGAAGCCGGTCCAGGTCAGCCCGGCATCGAGGGCGTCGGCCAGCAGCCAGAGGGCGACCAGTCCCGAACCGCTGGCGTGAACCAGGCGGCGCTTCAGTTCGTCGGCCATCACGTCGTGCCTCGGGAGAGGTGACCTTCAGTCCGTCGGTTAGTTCTCCGGACACCTATATAGTATATAAAGGCTCGCGGGACGGGCCCCGTCTCGAATCGAGGGCCGGGTCCACGAGATGACTCGGCGGGTGCCGTCGATCGCCGTCAGCGGTTCCCGCGGACGTAGCCGCCGAGTCCGCCGAACCCGACGGTGAACAACGCACCGAAAAAGAGGAGTCCGAGCCCGAGTTCCGGCCCCGCGACGATCTCCGGATCCTCGACGGAGAGGACGAACGTACCGAGAACGAACAACGGGAGATAGCCGACGGCGACGCTCGCCCCGGCGGCGGCACTGCTCTCGGCCGACAGCGAGGATCCCGCCCGTCCAGCGATCACGTATCCCGTGAGAAACAGAATCGCGGCCGGAATCGCGTTGAACACCAGCGGATTGAACTCGGGCGCACCGACGGCAGTGAGCTGGTTGAACAGGTCGAAGTAGCCGTCGGCGACCGTCTGCGAGCCGAGGCCACCGCCCGCGTTGAACTCGATCGGCGTGTTCACCCGGTGTGCGTTGTAGAACGGGTACCCGACGAACTCCGGCACCGGAAACACCTCCTCGAGATCGGGCTCCGTTTCGGCCGCATCGAAGATCCGGTAGGTGAAATAGCCAGTCGTAATTATGAATACTGCGATGAATGATAGGATGCCATAGATTATCCCGCCGATCGGACGGATTCCTTCCGTTATTGGCTGGCTAGACGACCGTGGCTCCGTATTCGTCTCTTGTAAGGACACACATCAATCACGTAATTTGTAAAGAATAAAATTTGTGGCGGACGTTCCCGGACACGAGCGACGACTCACCTGCGCTCGGCGGCGTTGGCCGCCGATTCGCGGGGCAGTCGTCGTCCACGGGCGCGTCCTCTCCGGCCAGTCCCGTCGATCCAACCGCGAAACGGTCGCTTACAGCTCGTCGAACGCCAACTCGCCGGCACGGATCGCCGCCAGCGTCTCGGCGAGGTCGTCGACCGGCAGCCGTTTCTGCTCGGTCGTGTCGCGTTCGCGGACGGTGACGGTCGTCTCCTCGTCCTCAACGGTCTCGAAGTCGACGGTCACACAAAACGGCGTGCCGACCTCGTCCTGCCGGCGGTAGCGACGGCCGATGTTCCCCGAGTCGTCGTACGTGACCGAGAGGCCGGCCGCGCGCAGATCGTCGACGATCTCGTTCGCTTCTGTCTCGAGTGCGTCGTCGCTTTGCAGCGGGAAGACACCGACGAAGGTGGGTGCGACCTCTGGCTCGAGTTCGAGATACGTGCGCTCCTCGCCGTCGACTTCGTCCTCGCGGTAGGCGTGGTGGAGAACGGTATAGACCAGCCGGTCCACGCCGAAGGAGGGTTCGACGACGTGGGGCGTGATGTGTTCGCCGGCCTCGGTCTGTTCCTCGACCGCGAAGCCGGTCTTTTCGACGGGGATCTCGTGGGTCTCGCCCTCGAGGTCGATCTCGACGCTGTCACCCTCGAATGCCGAGCGGTCGCGGGCGGCGAGGTCCTCGAGTGTCCCGACGACGGCCTGGGCGTCACCGCCGAACTCCGGACCCAGATAACTCATGTCGGGGTCGACGGTGGCGCGCTCGACCGTTTTGGGCTCGTCGTACTGCTTGAAGATAGTAAAACGGTCGTCGGAGTACTCGTCGTGTTTCGAGAGGTCGTAGTCGCCGCGGTAGGCGAAGCCGGCCATCTCGATCCAGTTGCCGTCGACCTCGCTCTCGGCGTCCCAGCAGTCGCTGGCGTAGTGGGCCCGCTCACCCGAGAGATGCTGGCGGAATCGGAACCGGTCCATGTCGACGCCGACCGCCTCGTACCACGGCTTGGCGACCCCGAGGAAGTACGCGACCCATGGGCTCGAGACGATCCCCTCCTCGACCGCCGCGCCGATCGTCGTCTCGATCTCCTCGCCGTCCGCTTCGTTCTGCTCGCTGGCCGGGTAGAGCGTGACCTCGACGTCGGCGACGCTCTCGAGGTCGGGCTCGTCGGTCTCGGGATCGATGAAGTACTCGAGTTCGGCCTGCGTGAACTCCCGTGTCCGGATGATCGAGCGCCGGGGGCTGATCTCGTTGCGGTAGGCGCGGCCGATCTGGGTGACGCCGAACGGCAGTTGGTTGCGCGCGTACTCCTTCAGGCGGGGGAACTCGACGAAGATGCCCTGTGCGGTCTCGGGACGGAGGTAGCCGGGGTCGGAGTCGCCGGGACCGATGTTCGTCTCGAACATGAGGTTGAAGGTCTCGACGGCCTGTCCCGCGAGTCCCGCCCCGCAACTCGGACAGACGAGTTCGTACTCGGCGATGACCTCCTCGACGTCCGGAATGGGGAGGCTCTCGGCGTCCTCGTACTCCGTGTTGTCCTCGACGACGTGGTCCGCGCGGTGGCTCTCGCCACACTCCGGACACTCGACGAGCATGTCGTCGAAGCCGTCCAGATGGCCGGAGGCCTCGAAGACGGGCTCGGGCATGATGGTCGGCGCGTCGATCTCCATGTTGCCCTCCGCGACGGCAAAGCGGTCGCGCCAGGCGTCCTCGACGTTGCCCTTCAGGGCCGCACCCTGCGGCCCGAAGGTGTAGAAGCCGCCGACGCCGCCGTAGGCGCCCGACGACTGGAAGAAGTAGCCCCGCCGCTTGGCAAGTTCGACCAGTTTCTCGCTCGTTACCGCCGTCTCCTCGGTGTCGTCGTCACTCATAGAGCGCCTCCAACAGATCGATGTCGCGAGCGATACCGACGAGGTCCTCGCCCGTGACTATCGGGATCTGTTCGATATCGTTGCTGATCATTCGCTGTGCGGCCTCCTGGACCGACGTGTCCGCCGCGACCGTCACCACGTCGTCGCTCATGAACTCCCGGATCGAGCCCGCGGGGATCTCGATGTCCCGCGTCGGGAGATAGCGGCTCCCGACGGCCTTGATCCCCTCCCAGGACCAGTCGTCGTCCTGGTCGCCGAAGTTGTCGCCCGTCTCCTCCTCGCCCTCGACGATCCGGGCGACCTCGAGGATGTCGACCTCAGTCAACACGCCGCTCATTCGTCCCTCGTCGTCCAGCGCGACGGTGTAGGGGACGTTGGCGTAGGAGAGTTCCCGTTCGGCGACGGGCAGGGGGGTTCCCTCGTAGGTCGTGTTCACGTCCTGGCTGGCGTAGGCGTCGACGGTGCCCTCGGTCGCCTGATCGCCGGCCGCGATCGCGTGGATCACGTCGGTCACGGTGACGATCCCCTCGAACTCGCCGTCGACGACCGGCACGCGGCGCGCGCCTTCCTCGACCATCGTCCGCGCGACGTCCGCGAGCCCGGTTTCGGCGGTCGTCGTCGGTACCTCCTCCATCAACATGACGAGCTGGTCCTCGTCGGGCTCCTCGATGAGTCGTTCTCGGGAGATCAGACCGCGGTACTCCGGCCCGTTGTCGGTCGGTTTGACGACCGGGACCGACGAGAACGATTGCTCTTGCAGGTACTCGAGGACGTCCGAGCGGGTCCCGGGCAGGTCGGCGGTAACCACGTCTTCACGGGGCGTCATCGCGTCGGCTACGTTCATATCCCGTCGGTACGGCGAAAATGAGTATAAACCCAGTGTTTCACGGACCGACGTTCGATCGGCGACCGGTCATTTGGCTGGACAGTCCGATTCGATGCGTTTATATGTGAGTGGTTGTCACTCACTCACATGGCGACGAACCCCCACGCCATGGCGTCCGACGAGACGATCGTCGGTTCGATCGATTCGACGGCCACGAGCGATGAGTACGTCATCGCGGACATCTCGGCCGACGGTGCCTGGCTGTCCATGCGGGCCGATGACGCGCTTGCGCTTCCGGCCTGGCGATAACTGGGGGTGGGATGGGATCGATTATCGCGTCCGGTCGCGACTGCGCTGTTTTCCGTGGTCCGCGTTCCGACGCGAGATGGCCCCGATCGGACGGCTGCCGCGATGTCGACGTTCTCGCCGTTTTCAGCACGTCTCGAGCGGCCATACCGTTTAGTGGATTCGGGTGGTCGCTACGGCCATGAGACGCTCTCGGCCGCGACGCGACGCGGAACCCGACCCGAGCGACGGCGACGAGTTCGGCCTCGAGCGCGCGCGCTCTCGTCCGTCCGTCGTCACGGCCCTCTCGCGGTTCGTCCCGGCGGCGCTCGCGCGGCGAGCGATCGCCGTCTCCGTCGCGACCGACCGCGAGGTCTACGCGCGTGACGACCCGGTCGAGATCACCGTCGACTTCGAAAACCGGCTCCCGGTCCCCGTCGAACTCCGGACGCCCCGCCAGCGCCGCTGGGGCTGGACGATCGACGGCCACCTCGAGGCCACCGACGAACGCCGGTACACGCCGGACCGACCCGCTACGTTCGACTTCCGCGCCGGCGAACGAAAGCGCGCGTCGGTGACCTGGAACGGCCGCCTCGAGCGGACCGACGGCGACCGCCACGAGTCGGTCGTCCCCGACGCCGGCGAGTACGAGATCCGGGCGTTCGTCGCGACCGCTGCGGGGACGACTCGGCCGGCCAACGCGACGACGATTACGATCAACTGACTGGCCGAGGCGTGGCTACGAGAGGAGGATATCGATCGGGAACGACGGCGCGTCGCTCCCGATCGGAAAAACCGCGTGTCGTCCGTGACTCGCCGGTATCGGTTCGGCCCCGTCGTCGGGGACGACTCGAGCGGTGCATGCTCAGTCAACTCCTTCGGCTTAGCCGGTGAGGAACCCGCCGGGCGAGACCTGCGTCGCCGGCCGGCCGTCGTCGCTCGTCTGGACGCCCGTGAACGAGGGCGAGTGTTCGATCGTTCGCTGTACCTTCGCGCCGGTTTTCGTGTGCGTTGCCAGGATGGCGAGCATCTTACTCATGTATGAGTAAATAGTGGCGGTCCACTCATAAGTATTATTGCGATGATCGACCGTGTTGGATGACCGTCGTCGGCACTATTAGTGAATGATTCTCACAGCTTCGGTGCTATCGGCGCGCCGGCGGTCGCGGTCGTCTCGGAGCCACGTCTCCGTTATCGGTGGAGGTGACAGGCGGCGAACCGCTCTCCGTCGCCGGACTCGAGTTCGTAGGCCGGACGCTCGCGGGCACAGACGCTCGCTTCGGCGAAGGACTCGAGCAACAGGTCGGTCGCCGCCGCCCAGCGGTCGGCTTCGTCGCCGTCCGCCTCGCCGTCGGTGGCGACCAGATCGATCGCCTCCGCGACGATCGAGCCCGCCTCGCCACGGGGCAGCGTTCCGTCGAAGAACTCGGCTTCGATCCGCGCCGCCGGCATCGGTTCGAACGTCCGCCGTTTGACCGCTCGCATGAACGCCCGCGTCCGTGGCCACTCCTCGCCGGTCCAGTCGTACGTGTCGGGGGCGATCAGGCGCGGACACCGCGTCCGGAACCGACACCCCGAGGGCGGATCGACCGGGCTCGGGACCTCGCCCTCGAGGACGCCCCGGGAGCCGTTCTCGCGGGGTTCCGGGACGGGAATCGACTCGAGCAGGGCGCGGGTGTAGGGATGCTGTGGGTTCTCGAACAGTTCCTCTTTCCCCGCCAACTCGATGATGTGGCCCAGATACATCACCGCCACGCGGTCGGAGATATGGCGGATGACCGAGAGGTCGTGGGCGATAAAGAGGTACGTGAGACCGAACTCCCGCTGCAGTTGCTCCATCGTGTTCAGCACCTGCGCCTGAATCGAGACGTCCAGCGCGGAGACGGGTTCGTCACAGACCACGAAGTCGGGATCGACCGACAGCGCCCGTGCGAGGTTGATCCGCTGGCGCTGCCCGCCGGAGAAGGCATGGGGATAGCGGTTGTAGTGGCGCGGGTCGAGCCCCACCTTCTCGAGCAGTTCCTTCGCGCGGGCCTCCCGCTTCTCGTCGTCTAACATGTCGTGGGCCCGCATCGGCTCCTCGATGATCTGCCCGACCTTCATCCGCGGATCGAGCGATGACTGGGGATCCTGGAAGATCATCTGCATGTCCGAGCGCGTCTGCCGGAGTTCCTCACCACCGAGGTCGGCCAGGTTCTCCCCTTTGAAGTAGATGTCTCCCTCGGTCGGCTCGAGCAGGCGCAGGATCGTCCGCCCGAGCGTACTCTTGCCACAGCCGGACTCCCCGACCAGTCCCAGCGTCTCGCCGGGTCGAACCTCGAGCGAGACGTCGTCGACCGCCCGAACTCGCTCTTGCTCGACGCTGAACGGCGGGAACTCGCTCGCGTCGAACTGCAGGCCCGCGAACAGTCCGGACTCCTGCCCGAAGTGTTTCGAGACGCCGTCCAGTTCGAGCAGCGGCCCCTCGCTGTCGTACTCGCGGTCCTCGTCCAATCGGAGCCCGCTACTCACGACCCTCACCCCCGTCGTCGGCCGGGTTCGGCGCGAGTTCCGACGCAGTGCCCTCGGCCACCCCGTCTCCGGTTTCCCTCGTCGCGCCCGCAAGCGGCGGACTGCCCTCGTAGTCGACATCGAAGGCGTCGTGTTTCACGCAGGCCGCCCGGTGGGGCTCGCCGTCGGCGTCCGCGACCACCCTCGTCTCGGGATGGACGCGCTTGCACACCTCGCGCGCGTCGGGACAGCGCGGGTGGAACCGACAGCCCGACGGCGGCTCGATCGCCTCGGGCATCACCCCCTCGATCGCCTCGAGTTCCGTGACGGTGCGGTCGGGTCGGGGGATCGAGTCCAGCAGGGCGTCGGTGTAGGGGTGTTTCGTCTCGTAGAACAGCTCGTCGACCGGCGCTTGCTCGACGATCTCGCCGAGGTACATCACGTTGACCCGGTCACAGATCTCGGCGACCACACCCAGGTCGTGGGTGACCCAGACGAAGCTCGTGCCGTATTTCGACTGTAGCTCGTCGACCAACTCGAGGATCTGGCCCTCGACGGTGACGTCCAGTGCCGTCGTCGGCTCGTCGGCGATGATCAGGCTGGGTTCGCAGGCCAGCGCCATCGCGATCAGCACGCGCTGGCGCATCCCGCCGGAGAACTGGTGGGGGTACTCCTCGTAGCGCTCCTCGGGGTCCGGAATGCCGACCTCGCGGAGCATGTCGATCGCTTCTGCGCGAGCCTCGTCGGCCTCGAGGCCGCGGTTGAGTTCGATGAACTCCCGCAGCTGGCCGCCGACAGTGAACACGGGGTTGAGCGACTCCATCGGGTCCTGGAAGATCACCGCGATCTCGTTGCCCCGGATGCGGGTCCGAATCTCCTCGTCGGAGAGGGCGTCGTCTCGCTTTCGCAACTCGCCGTCGGGGCCCTCCTCGAGGCCGAAGATCGTCTCGCCCTTGTAGGTGATCTCGCCGCCGACGATCTCGCCGGGGGCCTCGACGAGTCCCATGATGCTCATCGAGGCGACCGACTTCCCGGCGCCGCTCTCGCCGACGAGGCCGACGATTTCGCCCTCGCGGACCTCGAAGGAGATGCCGTCGACGGCGCGTACTGTGCCTGCTTCGGTGAAGAACTGGGTCTTCAGGTTCTCGACGCGGAGTAGTGGTTCGGAACTCATTGTCAGTCGTCGATTCGGGGGTCGAGGGCGTCCTGCAGGCCGTCGCCGAACAGGTTAAAGCCCATAATGGTGATCATGATCGCGATACCCGGCCAGATCGAGAGCCAGACGTTCGAGTGCATGTAGCCGTGGGCGATGTTGAGCATCTGCCCCCAGTCCGGCGTCGGCGGCTGTGCGCCGTAGCCAAGGAAGGAGAGCCCGGCGACGATGAGGATCGTCACGCCGATCTGGAGCGTCGCGTAGACCAGGACCGGCGCGAAGCTGTTGGGAACGACGTGACGCAGGATGATCTCCCGATCCCTGACGCCGGCCGCCCGCGCCGCTTCGATGTAGTCCATCTCGCGGACGCTCAGCACGCGACTCCGGATGATGCGGGCGAAGACGGGGACGAACGCGATCCCGACGCCGAGGACGGCGTACCAGATGTTCGCGCCGCCGACGAAGACCGTGAAGACGATGATGAGGATCAGCGGGGGGATCGCGTACACCGTCTCGACGATCCGCATGAGGACGTCGTCGACCCGGCCACCGTAGTAGCCGGCGACGGCACCGACGACCGTCCCGCCGGTGAGTCCGATGAACGTCGAGACGATCCCGACGAACACCGACACCTGCGTCCCGTAGACGATCCGCGTGAAGTAGTCCCGACCGGTGTGGTCGGTCCCCAGCGGATGCTCGAGGGTGCCGCCGGCCGGCAGCGGGTTCCACGGCTGCTCGGCCAGCGGAAAGTACGGCGGCATGTGTTGGGTTCCCTCCCCCGGCGACGGAATGTAGGTCGGGTGATCGAAGATCGGCAACAGCCGCGCGAAGGTGTAGTCCGACAGGACGCCGAACGTGAGCAGGGAGAGGTTGCTGTCGATCGCGGCGTAGATCGCGACGAACAGGACGACCGTGACGACGTACAGCCCCCAGCGGGCCGTCGTGTCCGCTTTGATCCGTGCGGCCGTGTAGCGCCAGCCGACGCGGGCCTCGATGTCGTCTTCGCTTTCCGTCTCTCGATTGTCTTCGAACTGTGATTCACTGACTGCCATGCTTATTCTCGCTCACCGTAGGTGACTCGCGGATCGACGTACGCGTACGAGATGTCGGTGATGATGACGCCGACGACGAACAGGACGCCGAGCATCATCGTCACGCCCATCACGAGCTGGTAGTCGTTTCGCTGGATCGCGCCGACGAACAGCTGTCCCATTCCGTTGATGTTGAACACCGTCTCGACCAACACCGCACCGCCGATCGCCGTCGACAGGTTGAGTCCGACGATCGTGATGATCGGTAACTGGGCGACCTGGAACGCGTGCTTTCGCAGGACTGTCCGCTCGGGCACGCCGTAGGCACGGGCCAGCTTGACGTACTCGCCTTGCAACGACTCGATCATCTGGGTCCGCTCGACGCGCATGATCGTCGCCATCTGCAAGGTCCCCAGCGCGATCATCGGCAACAGCAGGTGTCTGGCCGACTGATAGTACAGCTCGAGGTGGCCATCGATTCCCCGATAGGCGCTCGGCGGTCGCCACGGGTAGTAGAGCCCGCTCGAGGGGAGCCAGCCGAGCTTGACGGCGAAGACGAGGATCAGGACGATCCCGATCCAGAACGAGGGGGTGCTGACGCCGACGAGCGCGGCGATGCGGGAGACGTGGTCGGTCGGTTCGTTGCGTCGGTCGGCGGCCACGACGCCGAGCGGGATCGCGGTCGCCAGCGCGAACACGTACGCCGAGACGACCAGCAACAGCGTCGGGCCGAGCCGGTCCAGTATCAGGTCGGTGACCGGCCGCTCGTAGTAGATGCTCTGTCCGAGGTCTCCCTGTAGCAGCCCCGCCATGTACGTCAGGTAGCGTTCGTGTAACGGCCTGTCGAGCCCGTACCGCCGTTCGATCGCCCTGACCAGTTCTTCGCTGTGTTCCTGGCCCTGAAGCATGAGGCTAACCGGATCGCCCGGTCCCAGGTTCGCCAGCAGGAACGTGATGACGGAGATCCCGATCAGGACCGGGACCGCCTGTGCCAGCCTGTATACCGTGTACTTGAGTAGCTTCATTGCTCAGCGAGTCGATCGCGTTGGTCGTCGGACGATGCGACGCGGTCGAGGGGAGTCGACGCCCCGCCGACCGCGACGGGATCGCCGTTCGTCAGTTCACTCCATCGAGACGTTCGTGTACTCCGCGACGAGGGTCGGATTCCTCGTCACCTCCGGATGCGCCTGGAGGTCCTGGACGTAGTTTCGGGAGGCCATCGTGTTGTCCTGCGTAAACGCCGGCAAGACGGGCAGTTGATCGACGATTTCCCGGATGACGGGTTCGTAGATGTCGTAGCGGTTCTCCTGACCTGCCGAGTTACGCCCCTCGGCGATCGCCTCGTGGAACCCGTCGCTACCCCCGTAGTAGTGGCCCTGATTGGTTCCCGCCTGGCTCTCGTGGAACAGCGGGTAGAGGTAGTAATCGGGGTCGGGACCGCCGGTCCAGCCGAGCAGGTACATCTGGTAGTCGTCGGCGTTCCCGCTGGTGTAGGTATCGACCAGCGTCGCGAAATCCAGGACCTGTACGTCCGCGCCGTACCCGATCTCGTCCAGTCGGGTCGCGATCCGCTCGGCCAACTGGGCACGGATCCCCTCGGGCGTGATGATCGTCGGGGTGAAGTCGTCGGGCGCGTGTTCATCGAGCAGCGACTGGGCCTGATCCGGATCGTACTCCGGCAGCATCTCCTGATACTCCTCTTCGGGGAATCCCCAGACCTCGTTGACAACCGGCGGGATCGGGCTGTACATCGGCGAACTCACGTTGCCCGCGTTCGACTCGATGAAGTCCTGCATCGAGAACGAGTGGGCGATGGCCTGTCGCACCTCGGGGGTGGTCGTCGGCCCCTCGTTGCAATTAAAGGCCATGTACATGAACGTCGGGCTCTCGGCCGAGTGGAGAGTCACGCCGTCCTCGTTCTCGAGGACGTCCCAGTCGTCGTTTGGAATGCCCGCGATGACGTCGGTGTTGCCCGCCCTGATGTCGGAGACGCGACCGGCGGGATCACCGTGGGCGACGAACCGAACCTCCTCTAAATTCGGCTCGAGGTCGCCCCAGTAGTCGTCGTTTCGCTCTAAGTCGACGTATTCGTTTTCTTGCAGGTCGGCGAACTCGAACGGGCCGGAGCCGACCGGGTCCGTGTTGAACGCCTCGCGGTCTTCGGTCCGGACGCTCTCCGGAACGACCGTCACGCCCATGGTCGCGAGTTCGAACGGGCCGTAGGGCTCCTCGCCGAGGTCGACCTGCAGCTGGTAGTCGTCGATGACCTCCGTACTCTCGATCATGTCGTACTCGGAGGCGTTCTCCGTCTCCTCTTCGACGGGTGCGGTAAAGGAGTGGGCGACGTCCCCGGCGGTCACCTCGTCGCCGTTGTGGAACGTCGCCCCTTCCACCAGTTCGAAGATGTAGCGCGTGCCGTCGCGCTCGACCGTCGGCTCGCCGGCCGCGAGTTTCGGCTGTAACTCGAGGCCCTCGTCGTACTCGTAGAGCCCGTCGAAGACGAGCTGAATGACCTGAAAGCTGTACGCGTCGTTCGAGACGACCGGATCGAACTGCTCCTCGCGCGATTGTTCCTGTGTGAAGTGGAACCGATCGCCGTCTCCGGAGCCGCCCCCACCGATACAACCCGCAAGCGCCGCCGCGGAGACGGCAGCGCCCGAGGCGAGTAGCCGTCGTCGCGTTGGGTAGTCCAGCACCATCCTGTGGAGAGTTATCACCCAACCCATTTTGGTATCGACCGAGTACGGCGTGCAATCAGCTCTTACTAACGGAGAATACGTCTACTACCGGTTCCATCAGTGAGACGATTCGGCCAGCGATGAACCCACCTGTGCATCGATGTCGGTTCGCGAAGTCGGGGCCGTCGCCGTCACGAGTCGGGCCACGACGCGGGGTCACGCTTGTGGAGCGAACGGCCGCTATCGACGGTCGGCGCGGCCAACGCCGACGGACCCGTGGTATTTTTCTTCAGCCGGACACAGAACACGTGTATGAACTATCGCGCCGTCGAGACCACCGAAGAGTACGTCGCCCGACTCGAGACGGGTGCCGACTGGCGGGCCGAGATCGAGTCGCTGGCGGACGCGGTCGAGGCCGAGGCCGGCTGGTTCACCGCGCTCGGCGCGGTCCAAGACGCCGAACTCTGGTTCTACGATCAGGACACCTGCGAGTACGCCCCGATCGAGTTCGACGAGCCGCTCGAGGTCGCCAGCTGCGTCGGCAACGTCTCGTGGCTCGACGATGAGCGGTTCGCACATACACACGCCGTCCTCTCCGACGACGAGGGTCGGACCTACGCGGGCCACTTGAACGAGGCGACCGTCTGGGCCGGCGAGGTCCACCTGCGCGTCTTCGAGGAGTCCCTCGAACGCGAGTACGACGAGCCCACCGAACTGGATCTCTGGCTCTGACATGCGCGAAGAAGACGAACAGTACTTCGAGCGACTCGAGGACCAACTCGAGTCGGCCTTCGACGTGGCCGAACGCGCCAAGGAACGGGGCGGCGATCCGAAACCCGAAGTCGAGATCCCGACCGCGCGGGACATGGCCGACCGCGTCGAGAACATCCTCGGTATCGACGGCGTCGCCGAACGCGTCCGCGAACTCGAGGGGAAGATGAGCCGCGAGGAAGCGGCGCTCGAACTCGCCGAGGACTTCGCCGAGGGACGGGTCGGCGACTACGAGACGAAAGCCGGCAAGGTCGAGGGGGCCGTTCGCACGGCGGTCGCCCTGCTGACCGAGGGCGTCGTCGCGGCACCGATCGAGGGGATCGACAAAGTCGAAATCCTCGAGAACGACGACGGGACGGAGTTCGTCAACGTCTACTACGCCGGCCCCATCCGCTCGGCGGGCGGGACCGCACAGGCACTGTCCGTCCTCGTGGCCGACTACACCCGCGCGCTCGTCGGTATCGATCAGTACGGCCCTCGAGAGGAGGAGATCGAACGCTACGCCGAGGAGATCGCCCTCTACGACAAGGAGACCGGCCTCCAGTACTGCCCGAAGGCGAAGGAGGCCAAGTTCATCGCCAAACACCTCCCGATCATGTTGGACGGCGAGGCCACCGGCGACGAGGAGGTCTCGGGCTTTCGCGACCTCGAACGGGTCGACACCAACAGTGCCCGCGGCGGGATGTGTCTCGTCCTCGGGGAAGGGATCGCGCTGAAGGCCCCGAAGATCCAGCGCTACACCCGCAACCTGGACGAGATCGACTGGCCGTGGCTGCAGGACTTAATCGACGGCAACTACTCCGACGACGGCGACGAGGACGACGCCGCCGACGAGGCCGATAGCGACGACGACGCGGACGAGACGGCCGCCGAGGAGAGCGAGGACAGTGACGACACCGCCGACGAACCCGAGGGACCGCCCCGCGTCGACACCTCCGAGAAGTTCCTCCGGGACCTGATCGCCGGCCGGCCGGTCTTCTCCCATCCCTGTGCCGAGGGCGGCTTCCGGCTGCGCTACGGTCGCGCGCGCAATCACGGCTTCGCGACCGCCGGCGTCCACCCCGCCGCGATGCATCTGGTCGACGACTTCCTCGCGACGGGCACCCAGATCAAGACCGAACGGCCCGGGAAGGCCGCCGGCGTCGTCCCCGTCGACTCCATCGAGGGACCGACGGTCAAACTGGCAAACGGCGACGTCCGCCGGATCGACGACCCCGAGGACGCCCTCGAGATCAGAAACGGCGTCGAGAAGATCCTCGACCTCGGCGAGTACCTGGTTAACTACGGCGAGTTCGTCGAGAACAACCACCCGCTGGCCCCCGCCTCCTACACCTACGAGTGGTGGGTCCAAGACCTCGCGGCCGCCGGTGCCGACGTCCAGGCCCTCGAGGACGATCCCCGAATCGACCTCGAGTTCCCCGACCCCGAGGAGGCCCTCGAGTGGGCTACGGAGTACGACGCTCCCCTCCATCCCGAGTACACCTACCTCTGGCACGACATCTCCGTCGATGCCTTTCGCGACCTCGCGGCGGCGGTCGCCGAGGGTCGGATCGAGCGCGACGGCGACGGCAGCGTCAACGGGAACGGGGACGACAGCATCCTCGTCCTCGCGTCCGACGACGGCGTCGCCGACGCCCTCGAGACGATCGTCATCGAACACCGCCAGCGCCCCGACGACGACCGCATCGAGATCGACGACTGGCGGCCGTTCGTCCGCTCGGTCGGCTGCGAGCCCCGGCAGGCCGTCGCCGACGGCGCGGCGCTCGAGCCCGACCAGCGTCCCGAGATCGAACTCGAGCGCACCTGGACCGACGGCGACCTCTCCGAGCGCGCCCGTACCTGGGGCCACGAGACCGAGGGCGACAACGCCATCGAGGCGGTCAACGAGGTCGCGCCGTTCCGGGTTCGCGAGCGCGCCCCCACGCGGATCGGCAATCGAATGGGCCGGCCGGAGAAATCGGAGAGCCGCGATCTGAGCCCGGCGGTCCACACGCTGTTCCCGATCGGCGAGGCCGGCGGCACGCAGCGCAACGTCGCCGACGCCGCCAAACACGCCGAGACGATGTCGGATACCCCCGGCGTCGTCGAACTCGAGGTCGGCCGCAAGCGCTGTGACTCCTGTGGCACGGAGACGTTCAAGAACCGCTGTCCCGACTGCGACGAACGCACCACGCCGGACTACCGCTGTCCCGACTGTGACCAACGGCTCGAGCCCGACGAGGCCGGCCGCGTCGAGTGCGACCACTGCGAACGCGAGGGCTCCTGCGTCGAGACCCGCGAGATCGACGTCAACGACGAGTTCCGCAGCGCCCTCGAGTCGGTCGGCGAACGCGAGAACGCCTTCGAGATCCTCAAAGGCGTCAAGGGACTCTCCTCGCAGAACAAGGTTCCCGAACCGATCGAAAAGGGGATTCTGCGGGCCAAACACGACGTCTCGGCGTTCAAGGACGGCACCGTCCGCTACGACATGACCGACCTCCCCGTGACCTCGGTCCGGGCCAGCGAACTCGACGTCGACGTCGGTCAGCTCCAGGCGCTGGGCTACGAGGAGGACATCCACGGCGAACCCCTGACCCACGAGGACCAACTGGTCGAGCTCAAGGTCCAAGACATCGTCCTCTCGGACGGCGCGGCCGAACACATGCTCCAGACGGCCGACTTCATCGACGACCTCTTGGAGCAGTACTACGGGCTCGAGTCCTTCTACGAGTTCGAGGACCGTCAGGACTTGGTGGGCGAACTCGTCTTCGGGATGGCTCCCCACACGAGCGCAGCAACTGTCGGGAGGGTGATTGGTTTCACGAGCGCGGCCGTTGGATACGCTCATCCGTACTTCCACGCCGCGAAACGCCGGAATTGCGACGGTGACGAGGACTGCGTGATGCTGCTACTTGACGGGTTACTTAACTTTAGTAAGACGTTTCTGCCCGACCAGCGCGGCGGGAAGATGGACGCCCCGCTGGTGATGTCCTCCCGGATCGATCCCTCCGAGATCGACGACGAGGCCCACAACATGGACGTCGTCTCGCAGTACCCCCGCGAGTTCTACCTCGCGACCCGCGAGCAGGCCGATCCCGAGGACGTCGACATCGAGATCGCCGAGAAGAACCTCGGCACCGACCTCGAGTACACCGGCTTCGACCACACCCACGACACCACCGACATCGCGATGGGGCCCGACCTCTCGGCGTACAAGACGCTGGGTTCGATGATGGACAAGATGGACGCCCAGCTCGAGCTATCGCGCAAGCTCGAGGCGGTCGACGAGACCGACGTCGCCGAGCGGGTCATCGAGTACCACTTCCTGCCAGACCTCATCGGGAACCTACGCGCGTTCTCCCGGCAGGAAACGCGGTGTCTCGACTGCGGCGAGAAGTTCCGACGGATGCCCCTGACCGGCGACTGCCGCGAGTGTGGCGGCCGGGTCAACCTTACTGTCCACAAGGGATCGGTCAACAAGTACATGCAGACCGCGATCCAGGTCGCCGACGAGTACGACTGCCGGCCCTACACCAAACAGCGGTTAGAGGTGCTGGAACGCTCGCTCGAGAGCATCTTCGAGAACGACAAGAACAAGCAAAGTGGGATCGAGGATTTCATGTAGACCTAAATTTTGCTCTGCGGGCCGCCTACGGCGGCCCTCGGCAAAATTTAGTATAAAAGCACTCCTCGTTCCGTTCGCTCGCGCTGCTCGCTCACATCAGTCGTCGGCCCGCTCGCTCACCCTTCGGGTTCGCTCGCGGTCGTGATCGGGTAGCTGCCTGCCCTTCCCCGGGTTCTGCGTCTCTCGCGTCTGCTCGAGACGCACTCCCGGCCGAAACGAAAACCGAATGCTCCGAACTCAATCGCCGCTGGCTCGCGTCACGCCGGGCATTCCTTCCTTGGTGTACTGCGGTTCCGGCGCGTATCGCGGGTCCGGCAGCCAGTCCTCGAGGACCTCGTTGAACCGCTCCGGTCGCTCTCGAGGCGTCCAGTGGCCACAGTCCTCGATGATCTCGAGGTCGGCCTCGGGGATCCGGGCGGCGGCCCGTTGTGACCACTCGAGGGGGACCAGCGGGTCCTGCCGGCCGTGGACGAGCAGCGTCGGCACGGAGAGGGTCTCGAGGTCGTCGACGTAGTTCGTCGCGACCCGGCCGTTGAACGAGAGTTCGTTGTCCTGGAACTGCTTGAACGCCTGTATCGAGCCGGGTTCCTGCAGCTTTTCCCTGACGTCCGCGACGAAGGGGGCGGGGAGGGCGTCGGCGTCCGCGACGAGGCTATCGAGGACCAGCCGGACGCTCCGCGTGGATGCGCTGGCCGCGATCTTCCCGAACTCGGTTGCGCCGGGGAACCGCGAGAGGACCTTCCACTGGAGGGCGCTCGGTAGTCGGTCACCCAGCCCGTAGCTGTCGATCAGCGCCAGCCCCTCGACGCGGTCGGGGTTCGCAAGCGTATAGCCCAGGGCGACGCCGCCGCCCATCGAGATGCCCGCAAGCGTCACTCGATCGAACGGCAGCGTCTCGAGAAAGCCCTCGAGGACGTCGATGTAGCCGTCGACGGTGTGGGTGACGTCGCCGGTGCTGTCGCCGTACTCGGGCCAGTCGATCGCGTAGACGCGATAGTCGTCGGCCAGTGCGTCGATCGCGTGTTGCCAGGAGACGGTCGCGTCGTCGATCCCCGCGCCGTGACAGAGGACGACCGGCGGGCCGTCCGTTCCCGCGCGTCGGTAGGCGACCCGACAGCCGTCGATCGTGGCGACGCCGGTCCCGCTCATGATCGAATCACGTGCCCGTTTCGAGGGCTCGTGACTATCTCAGCGACCGGGTTGCCCGTGCCGGCCGCGACCGGCCACGGGAGACACGCACTACCAGTGGCCGTGTCTGGTGGGACGCCGGCGAGTAATCCCTGGGTGAGACGAACTATCATGATACGGGTTCAGTACTGGGAGTGTATATTGTTTTCTATTAGCACGGTGTGGCTTAACAGTCGTATCTCGTCGCGGTGCTGATGCATCGACTGCAGCCGTCGCTCCGTTCGTGCCGATTCACGCCGTCTCGAGGCTGTGAGCGGCCGCTCGCACAATGCACGCCCTGTCTTTATTCCGATCGGCGGTGTGGCTCCGGTCATGGTCGAAACCGGTGAGAAGCCTGCGGAAGAAGGTGAGCAGGAGGCAATCGAGGCGGTAGAGAAACTCAACTTCGGCCAGCGGGTCTACGACGAGGACGGGAACGAGATCGGGCGGATCCGGGGGTTCGAGCAGAGCGGCGTCTTCGTCACGACCCGCGAGGGCGCGGAGGCGATGAGCGTCGAACACGCCCGCTCGGGCCACGAGTTCGGCGAGGCCGAACTGATGTGGCGCTGCATGGAGTGTGGCGAGATGGGCGAAATCGACGACGGACTGCCCGATCGGTGTCCGAACTGTGACTCCGAGCGTGAGCAGTTGATGTACTGGACCGAGGACTGACTCGACCGCGTCGACCGGGTTTCTCCACCGGCTAGTCCACGATTTAATATAGCACGATAAGATTTACGGACGGTATTACTCCCGTCTTCGGGTGTCGGCGGGGACTCGTCCAGCCGGTTCGAATCCTCGAGTCGCCCATCGGACGAAACCCGTTTATACCGCTCCGTGTGACCTCGAGCCATGGAGATCGTCGTGTTCGGAGCCGGCAGCCTCGGCAGTCTCGTCGGCGGCCTCCTCGCGCGCGACCACGACGTGACGCTGGTCGCTCGCGAGGACCACGCCCGCGCCGTCCGCGAGTCGGGGCTGTCCCTCGAGGGGGCAGTCGACGGCCCTGACCGCGTCTTCCCGGCGGCGACGACTGACGGCACCGGGCTCGAGGCGGACCTCGCCGTGGTGACCGTCAAGGCCTTCGATACGGCAACGGCGGCCGACCGGCTCGCGACGGGAGCCATCGATGCGGTTCTCTCGTTGCAAAACGGGATGGGAAACGAATCGATCCTCGCCGACCGGCTCGAGGCCCCGGTTCTCGCCGGGACGGCGACCTACGGGGCCGTCCTGCGGAAGCCGGGCGTCGTCGAGTGTACCGGCGTCGGCGAAGTGGTGCTGGGCGCTCGCGCGGGCGGTCCCTCGTCGCTCGCCGACCGCGTCGGCGAGCGGTTCCGCTCGGCGGGCATCGAGACGCTCGTCGCCACGGATATGCCCCACCGTCTGTGGGAGAAACTCGCGGTCAACGCGGGGATCAACGCCGTTACTGCCCTGACCGAAACCGAAAACGGGGCCGTCCTCGACTGTCTCTTATACACATCTNGTCTGTGGGAGAAACTCGCGGTCAACGCGGGGATCAACGCCGTTACTGCCCTGACCGAAACCGAAAACGGGGCCGTCCTCGACGCGCCGGCGGCCGATCTCTCGCGCGCGGCGAGCCGCGAGACGGCCCGCGTCGCCCGCGCCTGCGGCGTGTCGCTCTCGAGCGACGAGGCGGTGGCTGCCATGGAGGCCGTCGCCGAAGCGACGTCTGCGAACACCTCTTCGATGGCCCAAGACGTCCGTGCCGGTCGGCGCACCGAGATCGACGCGATCAACGGCTACGTGGTCGACCGGGCGGCCGACCACGGTCTCCCGGTCCCGACGAATCGGACGTTGGCGGCGCTGATACGGACGTGGGAACGCGGTCGCGGGTTGCGATAGCGCCGTTCGCTCGGATCAATAATGGACGTTCCGCGACCCGTACCGTCGGCTATCGGGGCGGAAATAGCGGAAAACTCGCGTCGAAACTACGGCGGCGTTAGAACGGTGCTTCGGGGCCTTCGTCGACCTCGCCGTCGTCGTCATCGACGGTTTCGCCGGGGAAGGAGGGACTCATGCCGCCCATCTCCTCTTCGCCGCCGTCCATGCCGGTGGAGGCGTTGACTTTCTCGATTTCGGGAATCTCCTTGACCATCCGGCTCTTGATCGCCTGGATCGTCATCGGCGAGATCCCACAACCGCTGCAGGCGCCACCGAGAGCGATGCTGACTTCGCCGCTCTCGCGATCGATGTCCTGAATCGCTGCGCTGCCGCCGTGCATCTGGATCTGCGGGAAGTTCCGGCGAAGGAAGTTCGTCACGCGCTCCTCGAGGTCGTCCCCGTCGTTCTGGGTCTCGGTGCTCATGAAACGCTCTTGGGTATCAGCCCCCCTAAACCTTCCGTCCGCCATGTTCGTCTGCCACCGTCGCCGACGGCGTTACTCGAACTCGAAGACGCGTCGGAGTTCCGTTTCGATCTCCGTGACGTGTTTCTCGAGGAGTTGCTCGAAGCGCTCTTCCTCGACGAGGACGCCGTCGAGACGGCCATAGGGGTCGTCCGGGAGTTCGACCCGGAACTCGCCGTCGCCCTCGTAGAAGGGTTCGCTCTCGTTCAGGACCTGCTGGTCGATCGCATGGACCAGTTCGGAGTCGTAGCTGTCGTTCATCCGGTTGAACGCGTTCTTGTACGCCTGCTGGAGTTCGGGGAAGTAGTTGGCGTACTTGTCCTCGAACTGCTCGGGGTCGAAATCGGCCATACCCGATTCGAGGACGAGCGGAGACAAAAGTCGGACGATCGACCCGTTCGCCCGGCTTCCTCGCGACCGACCGTCGACCCGCGGTAGGGGATGCCTACAGAGGTGCCCGCGCTCGCAAGCGGAACGAACACCCCTGCACCCGGCGATATCAGCGTACATGGCTGTCGACCAGGATCCCATTCCCCAGGAGGCCCTGCCGCCGCGCTGGGGCCTCGCAGAACGCTGTGAGGGTCGATTCGTCTACCGACACGCTCGCCCGCGGATCGACCTGATCGCGGACTGTGTCCCCGCGCGGTCCCATCCGACCCTCGGGCTCTGTCGACACTGGGAGCTTCAGTACCGCTTTTTCCTCACTGATCGGTCGGTCTCCCGTTCGATCGGGCGCGTCTCGACCCGACGGGCGGCCGTCGACGGCCTGCTCGAGTGCATGCGGCGGGTCCACGAGAGGGTCTCGACGGCCGACGATCCGCTCACGGTCGGGACCGTTCTCGAAGACGTTTCGCTGGCCGATCTCGTTCCGGACCGACTCTCCGAGTCGCCGCCGTAGCGCGGTCTCGCCGGACTGAGACGCGATACGGACTACACGCGCCGAGTCAGGTGGGCCCGGACCGTCCGCTGACAGTCGCCACAGACCCCGTAGAGCCGCGCGGCCGTCGAGAGGAGCGGATATCTGGCCGGCTGTGCGGAGTACACCGACTCGACCAGCGTCCGATACCGGGTCCCGCCCGGCCCGTACCGGTTCGTCGTCTCGGTGAGCTGTGACTGCCGCCGGGCAGTCAGTTCGTCGAGTCGCTCCCGGTAGCACTCGAGGCGGTCGTGTTTCGCCCGCAGCGTCTCGAAATCACACTGTAGCAGCGACTCCTCGGCTGTCGACTGCAGCCACGTCAGGATCTCGTCGACCTCGTCGATCGCCGCGACGACGGTCTCCCGTTCGGTCTCGAGGGTCTCCCGAACGACGTCGACCTCGCGGCGTCTGGTGGCGATCTCCTCGAGAACCGCGCGTTTGAGCGTTGGCGTCCAGCCCGTTTCGGCGGCGAGCGCGACGGCGACGTCCTCGTTCAGTTCGGCCGCGATCGTCTCGACGAGCGGTTCGTCGTCCGCGAGGTCGGCGGTGCTGTGGGGTGCGACCGTCTCGGCGAAGGCCTCGCGAACGGCGACACACCCCTTCCCGTCCGTCGCCGCGCTCGCGCCGCTCGCTTCACCCGCCGTCGTCATCGCGACCGGCGCCGCCGCGGTCGTCCCTCCGCGGCCCGTCGCCGGGTTCGTCGCTGGGAGGTCACGGACGCGCCGGGCGAACGTCCCGAACGCCTCGTCCCGAGTGGCCACCGCCGCCAGTTCCCGGTCGACGCAGTCGGGGGCGCCGTGGAGCGCGGTCGATCCGGTCATGGCCGCTCCCCTCGAGTACAGACGAGTCCGGCCGCCGTTCCCGCGTTGCTGGTGAGGACGAACTCCCAGTCGCCGTCGCCGAGGGCCCGCACGTCGGTGACCGCCGGCGCGTCGGCCGTTTCCGACCGTCGCAACACGTCGATCCCGATCGGCAGCGTCGGGAACCGCCGGTCGCCACACTCGATGGCGTACCCCCGCAGCGAGACGGTCCATACGTCCCGGTCCCCGGCCGCTGTCGACCCGCGGCTCAGTCCGTACTCCCGAAGCAGCGACAGCGAGTCCAGGAACTCGAGGCTCGCGGCGACCGGATCCGCAGCCGACGCCACCGGCGGGAGGTTCGACGCCGCTGCCTCCAGCAGGCGGGTCCGCTCGGCCGCCGCGAGGTGGGTCTCCAACTCCGCGGCCATCGCCTCGAGCAACACCAGACAGAGCGTGTTCGGGTCTGTCGTCGCCTCGGCCGCGGCCAGATACGTCTCCATGATCGCTCGCTCTGCGGCGTCGTGATCGCGGGCCGACAGCGCCTCGAAGACGGAGCCGGAGACGTCGTGGCAGAAGCTGATCAGGGGGTCGTCGTCCGCGGGCGCGCTTCCGGTCGTCGACGCCGAGACCGCCTCTTCCGCCCGTGGCTGTCCCGACTCCGGGGTCGGCCGACTCGAGGCCGTCGGCGTCGGGTCGTCGCCGGACCGCTCCTGACAGACGACCGGATCGTAAAACGGGAGCTGTGGATCGTAGCGTCTGAGCGCGGCGCGGTACTGTTCGGTCGCCTGTGCGGCGTCGGCCGCGGCGGTCCGCGTCGGGAACCGCTGTCCGGCAACCGGGACGGGGCGCTCCCCGGAGCGGGCACAGACGACGTAGTAGTTCCCGTCGTCGCTGGCCAACTGTTCGATGTGATGGCGAATCTCTCGGAGCGTGGTTCCGACCATGGGTTCCTCCTGTCTCGTCCCCGAAGAGCCGACTCCGAGCCGTTCGAGGTGGCTCGAGTGCCTATCGGCGACGGTGTTGTTATCGTTTAGGCCAACCTAAACAATGATAAGTCCATCGGAATTTAGGCCGGCCTAATTCACCCGTTCACGCGAACGATCCGGCAAACCCGGCTCGAGAATCCGGTAACAGGTGATTTCCGGTCGATCCCCTGTTCGCTCTTTCTGACCGACTATCACCAATTCTGTATACCGAAATGGAATATATGATCGGGCCGCGTTCCGGTCGGCTGGGTCACGATTCCCCGACGAGACGTCCTGTCGCCGGGTCACACGACCGTTTACGAGGATTCGGCCCTAACCGGTGAGCAACTGCCGTCTACAGCACGCGTATCGGATTCGGCCATCTATTGTGGCCGTTCCTCGAGCGCGGGCATCCGCTACGTCTCGCGACGCGGCGAAAGCGACGGATTCGACCGACGCTCGAGACGGTCGTCCGCCACGTAGCGACTCCGATGCGGTCGTGCGGTTCGGCGGCTGGCTGCTGTCGCGTCGGCTCGGTCCCCGGGTATGAACGGCCGGTTGCCGGCTGCCTACCGGCGACGACCGAACGAAACCGATCTCCTCCTGACCTCCCACGGGTCACGTCGTGCCCTCGAACGGAGTCCCCGGCCTCGAGTGGTCGTCACCCGTCACCCGTCGGCTATCGACCATCGTGGACACTGGTGAATACCGGTCACGCTGACGACCGTCGACGCAGGGGGGTCGTTCGCTCGCGACTCGGGATCGGCGACCCCCGTGATGACTGTTCACGGCTGCTCGTCGACCATCGAGTATGGCTTTCCGCTGATGTAATCCGCTGACACCGCGTTTTCACCGTTTTGCTTCCGTCTCGCCGTTCGCGACTGCCGCTCTCGAGTCGCCCGTTCCATCCCCTATTAAACTGAATAACGATATATTGAATTGGGCGACGGCTCGACGATGCCCTGATCGCCGCGACACACAGTGTTTATGCTCGGCAACGAGCTATTGGTAGTCACGACGCGCAGGCCAGTCATTCCCCTATGTCCTCTCAGATTCCGTTCGCGATTGACTTTCACGTGCATTCGGACGACTCCTACGACGGCCACGAACCGATCGAACTCATCCTCGAGCAGGCCGCCGACATCGGACTCGACGGCGTGGTGATCACCGACCACGACGAGATCTCGGAGTCGCGGCGGGCTGCCGACCTCGCGCCCGACTACGGGCTGATCGGCATCCCCGGCGTCGAGGTGTCGACGCGACACGGGCACCTGCTGGCGATCGGGGTCGAGGAACGGCCCGATCCCGGCCAGCCGTTCATGGCAACCGTCGAGACCGTCCGCGAGTTGGGCGGGGTCGCGATCGTTCCCCATCCGTTTCAGCGCAGTCGCCACGGCGTCCGCAAGCGCTATATCGAGGACGCCGACGCGATCGAGACCTACAACTCGATGGTCTTTACCGGGTACCGCAACCGTCGGGCCCGGACTTTCGCCAGCCGGCGGGACTACCCACAGATCGGTGCCAGCGACGCCCACTACCTGCCCAACGTCGGCAAGGCTTACACCGAGGTCCTCGTCACGCCCGAGGCCGCGACCCCGACCAAAGCCGACATCGACGGCGACGACCTCGTCGAGGCGATCCTCGAGGGCCGGACCCAGATCCGCGGCAAGCGCACGCCGATCCGGAAAAGCGCCGTCCAGTACGGCAAGGGAGCAGTGCGCAAGGCGACTTACATGTTCACCTCGCGCGCGCCACTGTTACCGACGGTGCCGGCCTCGATGGACCGATCGACCTGATTCGTGGGTAGCGGAACCGAGTTGAGTCGCCGTTCCGTCTCCGTTCCGTTCGAACCGGTATCACACCGGCAGACTTGCGTACAGGTTTCCAAAATCGGGTCGAGTCTGCTATCGTGGCTGCAGTGAGTCGCCACGGCCTCCCCAACCGACTCACTCGCTGCTCACGGCTCCCTCCGGTCACCGTTCGCTTTCGAGACCTCACTCCGTTCGGCCTCGCACCGCTCGTTCGTCCCTCGCACGACGTCGTGAGACGGCTCACTGGTCGTTCGCCGTCTCACAGCGCGCGCCACCGCAGACCGGTCGAACGGTCCGAGCTGCGACGACAGTACTAGGACAGTTGCTCGCCGACGATCTCGTCGGCGCGGTCGACGAACGTCTCCTCTTCGCCTTTCGGTACCGTCGCGCCCGCGGCCACGTCGTGACCGCCGCCGTCGCCGCCGACGGCGCGGGAGGCTTCACCCATTACGACCGAGAGGTCCAGTCCCTGCCGGACCAGCGAGTGGGTCCCTCTGGACGAGACCTTGACCTCCTCGTCGTTCTTCTCTGCAAAGGCGATGATGGGCTTCGAACGACTGATTCCCTCGTTGCCCATCGCCATCCCAGCGACGATGCCGACGATGGTCTCGCGGATTTCGTCGCCCGCGTGGAACCACTGGATGTGGTCTTCTTGAGTCGCCCCCTTGCGGGTGACCAAATCGATCCCGTTCGAGAGGTTCCGCCGGTGTTCGCGCAGGAGCTGTCGGGCCCGCTCGAGCGCGCCGTCCCGATCGCCCAGACAGACCCCAAGGCCGACGTCAGCCCGCTCGTAGCGGGCGGTCGCGTTCAAAAGCGTCGAGAACTCGCTGGCATCCCGGAGTTCGGTGCCGACCGGCTCCTCGCACAGGACGTAGGCCGTGCTGACGAGTTCGTCGATCTTTGTCGCGGGGACGCCGCTCGAGACCGCCCGCTGGACGAGCGCGCTGGCGACGGTCCGTTTCTCGTCGTTCGAGAGATCGGCCCACGTTCGCCACTCGCCGTCGCGTTGCAACTCGAGATCCAGCCCGTCGAGAAAGCGCAGCGCCCCGTTCTCGTCGTTCGAGATCCCGGGAATGTGAACGTCGGTGGCGTACTCGAGCAGCTTGGGAAGCGGCCGGGTCTGCTTGCCGTAGAGCGCGAGGTCCTTGCCGGTCTCGAGGACGCCGGCGTCGACGCCCTCCTCGACGATACCCGCGTTCGCCCCGTGGAGTTCCCCGCTGGTGGCTTGCATGTCCCCGACCGCACCGACCACGGCGAGGGCGGCGAGATCGCGGTTGTCCGCGCGGGCGTCGGCTGTTCCCGACGCGGTGATCGTCCCTCCATCGGTCGCGACCGACGAACCGGGACCGCCGTCCGCTACGTCCGCGAGCGCCCGTGCAAGGACGTAGCTCGCGCCCGCTCCCGACAGCTCCGACGCGCCGTTGATCCCGAACAGCAGCGGATTGAGGTGGTACTCGGTCTCCCGGTCGGCGGGCTGGTGGTGGTCGGCGATGACGGGGGTAAAGTCGCCCGCGTCCTCGTGGTCGCCGATGAGATCGAGCTGGCCGCTCCCGAAGTCGGTAAAGAGGACGGTGTCGTACTCCGTCGCCGCGATCGCCGCGATCGCCTCGTCGTCGAGTTGCTTCTCGAAGACCGTCTCGAACGGAATCCCCGCCCGCTCGAGCGCCTGTGCGGCGATCGCGGCGCTGGTGAGCCCGTCGGCGTCGATGTGTGAGGCAAGCAGCACGCGGTCGGCCGCACACAGCCGCTCGGCGCACGCGACCGCACGATCCTCGAGTTCGGGAACCGGCCCTGTCATCGGTGCATCGGTCGATGATGGGGCGCCATCGGGGATAAATTTCCGGATGCACGTTCCCCCGTCCGACGTGTCACGTCCCGGCGCTCGAGCGTTCCGAACCGGATTGTGTGCCGTCAGTACAGCGGTAACATTAGGTTTCGTTGGCCGAATAAAAGCGTATGAACGTCCTGATCGCGGGCGGTACGGGATTCGTCGGCCGCTCCCTCTGTCGCGTTTTGGTCGACCGCGGACACGCGGTGACGGCCGCCTCGCGGACGCCCGACGCGGCCGGATTGCCGGACGGCGTCGAGACGACGATGCTGGACGTGACCGAACCGGATCTCACCGACGCCGTGACCGGTCACGAGGCGGTCGTCAACCTCGTAGCGCTCCCTTCTCACGTCCAGCCCCGCGGCCGGAGCCACGAGGCGGTCCACTACGACGGGACGCGCCACCTCGTCTCGGCCAGCGAGGACACCGGCGTCGAGCGGTTCGTCCAGCTGAGCGGACTGGGCGTCGACGACGGCGTGGAGACGGCGTACTTCCGAGCCAAGCGGCGAGCAGAGCGCGTCGTCCGCGATTCGAGTCTCGAGTACGTGATCTACCGCCCGTCGGTCGTCTTCGGCGACGGCTGTGCGTTCGTGTCGTTCGTCGAGCGGATGGTCCCGCCGCTCGTGACGCCGCTGCCCGGCGGCGGCCGGATGCGACTGCAGCCGATCTGGGTCGAGGACCTCGCCCCGCTGATCGCCGATGGACTCGAGGACGACCGCCACGCGGGCGGGTGTTACGAGATCGGTGGCCCCGAGCGGCTCACCCTCGCGGAGACGGTGACGACGATTCGCGGCGGTGGCGTCGTCGTGCCGATTCCGATGGCCGTCGCCGGACTCGCGGCGCGAGCCGTCGACCCGTTCCCCTGGCCCCCGTTCGGTCGCGATCAGTACCGCGCGCTTGGGTTGGAGAATACGACGGCCGACGACGCCCTCGAAGCCTTCGGCGTCGATCCGGACGCGCTTTGCACGCTGTCGGCGTACATCGAACGGTCTCGAGGTGAGCGATAGATGCGAACGACGGGTGCAGGCGACCGGATCGACGCAATCGCGGAGGGACGACCGTGACCGGACTCTTCGAGCGTGCGGTCGGCGAGGGCTGGGACACCCTCCATCCCCGCGTCCGAGAGCGCTACGGCCTCGAGGCCGGCGAGGACCGCGAGGCGGTCGGCGTCGGTCGGATGGACGACCTCCAACGGAACCCGCTCGCGACGCCGATCCGCTGGCTCGCGACCCTCGACGATTTCCTCTTTCCGGAGGGCGGCACCGACGTTCCGTTCTCCATCGTCACGGAAGCGTTCGTCGACGACGCCGGGAACGAGGCGCTGTGTCTTCACCGGCGATTCGAGACCGACCCGCCGCGGGAGTTCGTGGACACGCTACGGTGGAATCCCGCTCGAGGCTGTCTCACCGACCTGTTCGGCCGCCGGGGCCACGTCGCTGCGGACCTCCACGTTCGAGCCGACGACGGTGCGCTCGCGCTCTCGATCGGGACGCAGTGGCTCCGTGCGGGTGGACGCTACGTTGCGCTCCCCGGCCCGCTGTCGGTCGACGGACGACTCCGCGACTGGTACGACGATGACAGCGACCGGTTTCGCGTGGCCGCGGAGATCACCAACCCGATCGTCGGGACCGTGTTCGGCTACACGGGCAGGTTCGAGAGCGACTTCCGGACCGTCGACCGCGACGCGGCGACTCGGACCCGATCCGATCTCGGCGGCGTCGATCTCCCGGGTGAGAACGCGTGACCGACCTCGAGCCGTCGAGCGCCAGAACGCGGCGCTCGAGTCCGTCCCCGACCGTCGCCGGCCGGCGTCTCACCGACCTGAGCGCGCTGATCGGCGGTGCCGTCTGGCTGGCGCTGGCGATGGGGACTGTCGGCGGGTCGATCCCGCTTTCGCCCGTCGAACGCTACGTCGCCCTCGCGACGTTCGTCGTCGTGCCGCTGGGGCTCGGGCTGCTCGAGCCGATGAGCGACGCCGCGGGCTCGCTCCCTGACCGAACGGTGACTCCCTATCGAGTCGCCGTTGGCGGCCAGCTTCCCGCCGCGCTGGCCGTCGTCGCCGGACTCGTCGCGCCGCAGGGATCGCCGGCTGCGGTGGCGCTCGTCGCTCCGTGGCTCGTCGTCACCGGTGCGATCGCGCTGGTTGGACTCCGACGATCCCTGGCTCGAGGCACCGGTCCGCTGCCGGAACTCGCGATCGACGCCGCGCTCCTCTACGTGCCAGTGGCCGCAGTCTTCCTGTGCCTGCACGCGGCCGACATCAGTTTACGATTCGCACCGATCATCGTTCTTCTGACAGGGGTCCACTTCCACTACGCGGGGTTCGCCCTGCCGCTGGTCGTCGGCCTGACCGGGCGCATCGCGGCGACCGACGACGGCGGATTCCCGCCCACCGTCGCGGGACGAGCGTCGGCCGCGGTGACGGCCGTCATCGCGGTCGGCATTCTCCTGATCGCCGTCGGTATCACCTTCTCGCCGCTGCTCGAGGTGGTCGCGGCTGCTGCGTTCTCGGCCGCCGTGGTCGGGTTCGCGCTGTGTCTCCTCCGCACGGTCGTCCCGACGGTCCCGCGGTTCGCTGGGGCGCTGTTCGCGGTCGCCGCGGTCTCGCTGTGCTGGACGATGGCACTGGCGCTCGCGTTCGCCTACTCGGCCCTTCCCGGCACCGCCACGCTCGTGTCGATTCAAGAGATGATCCGCTGGCACGGGAGCGTCAACGCCTTCGGGTTCGCGCTGCCGGCGCTGCTCGCGCTTCGATCGCTCGAGCGATGATGCAACTCACGTACGGATCGCCGCCCGCTCGAGGGCCCGGGTGGCGATCGCGGCGCTGGTGAGGCCGTCGGCGTCGATGTGTGAGGCGAGCAACACGCGGTCGGCCGCACACAGCCGCTGGGCACACGCTACCGCACGATCCTCGAGGTCGGGAACCGGCCCTGCCATCGACACACTGTGGGGCGGCTTCGCCCATAAACCAGCGGATCGCCGGCAGCGAGCGGCCGCCGACGCACTTACAGCGAAAGGACGAGGTCCCTGCCGTCGCGGTCGTACTCGGTGTCGAAGGGTGCCGAACGCTCGCGCATCGTCTCCCGGAGCCACGCCGCCTCGTCCCCGTCGGCCGGTGTGACCGTCTCGTCGTCGATGACGGCGGGAACGAGGCGCAGTTCCGCCGGCGTTCCGTCCTCGAGCCCGAGCTCGAAGAGGACGGTTCGGTCGTTGCGCAACTCCTCTTTGATCACGTAGTCATCGACGATGTCGCCGGTGTCGTGGAGGACGAGGCCGTCGCCGTAGCGCTCGACGCCCTGGACGACGTGGGCGCTGTGACCGTGGACGACGTCGACTCCCTGATCGATCAGCCAGTGGCCGAACGCCCGGAGGTCGTCGTCGGGATGTTCGACCCAGTTCGGTCCCCAGTGGACCGACGCGACCAGCAGGTCGGGGTCGGTCGCCGCGGCGCGCTCGAGGGACTCGCCGACGAGCCGCCGGCTCTCTTCCGACTCGGGGTCGAACTCGACGTAGGCCGTCCCGGGTCGGTCGTCGGTCGCGCCGTACTCGGTGTAGTGGTCCGCGAAGGAGACGACCGCGACGTCGACATCGCCGATCGAGACCGTCGCGGGCGCGCGGGCCGCCGTCGGCGTCTCGCCGGCACCCGCGAACCCGATCCCCGCGTCGTCGAGGGCGTCGACGGTGTCGCGAAGCGCCGCCGGTCCGTAATCCAGCATGTGGTTGTTCGCTAGCGATGCAAAGCGGACGTTTCCGGCCTCGAGGGCGGGAACGGCCCACCCGGGATCGGCTCGGAAGTAGTAGGTTCGGTCGGGGAACCGCTCGCCTCGCGTCGACAGACAACACTCGAGGTTACAGCAGACGCCGTCCAGCGACTGCAGTCGGGGTCGGAGGGCCCCCCAGACGGCTGCCGGGTCGGTTCCGGCGCGTCCGTATCGCCCGTCGACGTTGCGGCCGAGCATCGCGTCGCCGACGAATCCGATCGTCGCGTCGTGGCGCTCGTGGTCCTCGAACGCGGTCGGCTCGACCGCGGGCGCGGCACAGCCGCCAAGCGCCGCGGCACCTGCGGTCGCGAGAAACGCGCGACGGCCGGTCATTCGCCGCCGGTCGCCGCGTCGACGGTCTCCGCGGCCAGCCGCTCGAAGGTCGCTTCGCTCGCGACCAGATCGACGTCGACGCCCCGCTCGGCGGCGGTCTCGGCCGTCGGCTCGCCGATAACGCCGACGACAGCGTCCTCGAGTCCCGCGATGGTTGCTTCCCGAACCCCCGCCTCCGCGGCGGCCTCGAGGAAGTGGTCGACGGTCAGCGACGAGGNAGGTCGCCCGCCGCTGCCAGCCGGGCGGACTCGCCGCTTCCCTCGGGACGGACCAGCCGGTAGAGGATCGTCTCGTGGACGTACGCGCCAGCCTCCTCGAGCCCGTCGAGCAACACCGGGCTGCCGTGGTCGCTGCGGGCGACCTCGACGCGTGCGCCGTCGACGGCGTCCGAAAGCGCTGCGACCAGCCCGCTCGAGGTGTACTCCTCGGGAACGAGATCGACCGTGTATCCCTCCGCGCGGAGCGCGTCGGCCGTCGCTGGCCCGATGGCACAGACGGTTTCGCCGGTCGGCTCCCAGCCGGCTGCGGCGATCAGTTCCGCGCCGGTCTTGCTCGTGAAGACGACGTAGTCCGCATCGGTCCGCGGGACGGCGTCGGTCGCCTCGACCGCGAGCATCGGGTCCGGGACCGGCTCGGCACCCAGTTCCGCGAGCAGTTCGGTCGCCCGCTCGATGCGGTCGTCGTCGGGCCGAAAGACGGCGACTGTCGGTGTCTCGGTCATCGGTTACTCCCCGGCCCCGGCGTCGCCGGCCGCGCCGTAGTCGTTTTGCAGGAACTCGACCACCGACTCCCGCGTCCCAGCCACGTCGCCGATCACCGTCACCGCGGGCGGTTCGATCCCCGCCTCGTCGCGGGCGTCGACGATCGTCTCGAGGGTGCCCGTCGCGACTCGCTGGCCGGGCCAGGTGCCGCGCTCGACGAGCGCGACCGGCGTCTCGGGGGCCATCCCGGCCTCGAGCAGGGCCGTGGTGTAATCCGGCAGGCGGCCGACGCCCATCAGGACGACGATGGTGCCGCCGGTCGCGGCCAGCGCGTCCCAGTCGACCGCGGATTCCGCCTTGGTCGGGTCTTCGTGGCCGGTCACGAACGAGACCGAGGAGGCGTGATCGCGGTGGGTGACGGGAATGCCCGCTACCGCGGGCGCGGCGATCGCCGAGGTGACCGCGGGAACGACCTCGAAGGGGACCTCGTGGGCCGCGAGATACTCCGCTTCCTCCCCGCCGCGGCCGAAGACGAACGAGTCGCCGCCCTTCAGCCGGACCACGCTTTTGCCCTCGCGGGCGAGTTCGACCAGCCGCTCGTTGATCTCGGACTGGGGCGTGCGTTCGCCACCGGCGCGCTTGCCCACGTCCTCGCGGCGGTCCTCGGGAAGCCGGTCGATGATCTCGGGGCCGGGCAACTTGTCGTGGAGGACGACGTCGCACTCCTCGAGCAGCCGCTTCGCTTTCACGGTCAACAGGTCGGGATCGCCGGGGCCGCTGCCGACGAGGTAGACGGTGCCGGGTTCGGCGTCGATGGCGTTGCCTGACATTCGTTACTCGCTAGCTATTTCCCCTCGGGCTTATCTTCCTCGGAGACGCCCTCGTCGTCGCCCTCGGCGTCCTCCCGTGCCCCTTCGATCAGCGCCGCGGCCCCGCGGTTGGCGAGGTCCCGGGCGAACTCCCGGGCGGCCTCGGCGTGGCTGTCGACGGGCAGGTCGCGGCTCCCGGTCACCGACTCGTCGCCGTCCCGATCGAAGACGGTCACGGTCGCATGGACGTGTTCCCCCTGCAGGATCGCGTAGATGCCGACCGGCGCGATACAGCCCCCACCGAGTTCCGCGAGGATCGTCCGCTCGACGGTCGTCTCGACGCGGCTCCGCGGGTGATCGATCGCGCTCTTGATCTCGCGTGCGGTCTCGCCGTCCGGGGCGGTCACCGCCAGCGCCCCCTGTCCCGGCGCGGGAACGAACGTATCGGTCGGCAGTTCCTGATACTCCACGTAGTGGGCGAGCCCGCTGCGCTCGAGGCCGGCCTGTGCCAGCACGATGGCGTCGTACTCCGTCTCGACCTCCCGGCCCAGCGCTTGCCGCTCGAGTTCCGAGAGATCGTCGAACCACTCGTCGGTGGTGCGGTCGTACTCGGCCTCGAAATCGTCGTCGCCGGTATTCCCCTTCCGCTCTTTGTCGGCTTCCGAGCGCTCCTGATGTTCCGCCTGCAGCGACGGGGCCAACAGCTTCTCGAGGCGCGTATCGACGTTGCCACGCAGGGGTTCGACCTCGAGGTCGTCCCGTTCCGAGAGCAGTTGCGCGCGCCGGCGCAGACTCGAGGTGCCGACGGTCGCACCCGCCGGCAACTCTTCCAGCGTCGAGCCGTCGGGCGTGATGAGGACGTCACCCGGCCGTCCGCGCTCGGGAATCCCGGCGGTCACGAGTTCTTCGGGCTGTTCGGTGGGCATGTCCTTCATCGAGTGGATCGCGCCGTCGAGGTCGCCCTCGAGGACCCGTTCGTCGAGTTCGCGGACGAACGCGCCCGTCTTGCCGAGCCGGTGAATCAGTTCGTCCCGGATCTGGTCCCCCGTCGTTTCGACCGTGACGAGTTCCACCTCGTACCGGCGGTCTTCGAGGGCCTCCTTGACGAGCGAGGCCTGTCGCCGGGCGAGAGCGGACCCCCTCGTCGCCAGTCGTAACGTCCCGCGTGTTCTCATAGGCGTCAGTCCGAGCCTCGGGTATGAAAAGCGCACGCTTGTCCGACGCGTGGCGGATCGGTCTCGGACCCGTCGATCGAGAATGAAGTCGGTCTCTTTTCATGTGTTTGGTAACCACACACAAGTTTTTTCCACAACGTGTTCGGGCCGGACTTTATCTACTTCAAGTGGGTACATATGACCCGATGACAGACTCGCTTTACGAGCGACTCGGTGGCGAAGACGCGATTACGGCCGTCGTCGACGAATTCTACGACCGCATCATGGCGGACAAACAGGTTGCAGGGTACTTCGACGATGTCGATATGCAGAAACAGCGGGCCCATCAGGCCCAGTTCATCAGTTCGGTCACCGGCGGTCCCGTCGAGTACGCCGGCGGGGAGATGGAAGCCGTCCACGCGGACATGGGTATCACGCCGTCGGACTTTCAGGCGATCGCAACCCACCTCGACGACGCGCTCGCCGAGTTCGATGTCGACGAGGACGACCGCGAGGCCGTCCTCGATGAAATCGCGAGCTATCAGGACGCGATCGTCACGGCCGCCGACTGAGACGGTCCATCCGAATCGCGGATCGACCATACCCGTCGTATGATGGGTCCAGCACCGTTTTCGTGACTCGAGCGATCACTGCCTCGCAGCGGCGGCCGCGTCCCTTCGTAGCCCCGTAATTTTCGTTCCCGAACGAACTGATACTCGCTCCGTTCCCCTAACCGCTGTCGCGAACACGTTCGTATGTTTTTCCAGACCGTAGGAACTCCCGGGACGTTTGACGGGGGTCACGGACTGAGTTGCGATCGTCATGCAAGTAACGCGAAAACAGCTGGCGACGTTCCTCGCCACGATCTTCGTCGTCAACCTCATCGTCATGGGCGGTGGGGCGTGGCTCTCCTATGCGAACTCGCCCGACATCCCCGATACCATCGTCGGGCCCGACGGCGAGACGGTCGCCACGAGCGAGGACGTCCAGGACGGCAAAGCTGTCTTCCAGGAGAACGGCTTGATGAACCAAGGGTCGATCCTCGGGCGCGGTAGTTACTACGACACCGACTACACTGCCGACACGCTCGATTCCAAGGCCGAGTACATGCGCGACTATTACGCGCAAGAGCGCCACGACGAGAACTACTCGGCGCTGAACGCCTCGGTCCAGGCCGGCATCGACCAGCAGGTCCGGCAGGAACTGCAGGACAGCGAGTACGGCTCGCAGGTCCAGTACTCCGCGGCGGAAGTCTATGCCCACCAGCAGGTGCGTGAGGACTACGTCGAGCGCTACCACGAGGGCGACCGGGAGCGCGGTATCCCCGCCGGACAGATCGAGAGCGCCGAGGAAGCCGAGGAGTTCGCCGACTTCGCGCTCTGGACCGCCTGGATCTCCCACACTGACCGCCCCGACTCCTCGGCTTCGTTCACCAACGACTGGCCGTACTCGCCCGCGGCGGGCAACGACGCCGGCGGCCCCATCATGATCTGGAGCGTCATCGCCATGGTGTTGCTGGTCGGCGGTGCCGGGGCCGCCATCTGGCTCTACCAGTCCATCGACCTCCCCGAACCGGAGGCCGAGGGCGCGTCGATTCCCCACCCCAGCGAGATCGAACTCACGCCCAGTCAGCTGTTGAGTACCCGGTTCGTCCTCATTGGTGCCCTGCTGTTCGTCGCCCAGACGTTCCTCGGGGGCTTGCTCGCCCACTACTACATCGAGCGCGACGGCTTCTTCGGCATGCGGGAACTGATCGGCGTCGACATCCTCCAGTGGCTCCCCTGGTCGATCGTCAGGACCTGGCACGTCGATCTGGGTATCCTCTGGATCGCCACCATGTGGCTCGGCGCCGGGCTCTTCCTCGCGCCGCTGCTGACCGGCCGCGAACCGCCGAAACAGGCGCTGTACGTCAAAGGCCTCGTCGGCGCACTACTGGTCGTCGCCGTCGGCGGTCTGGCCGGCATCTGGCTGGGCATCAACAACTTCTTCGACGGCCAACTGTGGTGGCTGCTGGGCAACGAAGGCCTCGAGTACGTCGAGATCGGCCGGATCTGGCAGGTCGGTCTGCTGGTCGGCTTCCTCGGCTGGACCGCCCTCGTGGCCCGGGGCTTCAAGCCGCTGCTCGATCGCGAACCCCGCTATGGACTTGCCCACATGATCGTCTACGCGGGCGGCTCGATCGGCCTGTTGTTCATGGCCGGCTTCCTCTATACGCCCAAGACCAACATCGTCGTGACGGAGTTCTGGCGCTGGTGGGTCGTCCACATGTGGGTCGAGGGCGTCTTCGAGTTCTTCATCCTCGTCGTCATCGCTCTGACGCTGGTCTCGATGAACCTCCTCTCGAAGAAGTCCGCCGAGAAGGCGGTGATCTTCCAGGCCGCCCTCGTGATGGGCAGCGGGATCATCGGCGTCTCGCATCACTACTGGTGGGCCGGCCTCCCCGAGGTCTGGCTCCCCATCGGGAGCGTCTTCTCGACCATCGAGTTCATCCCGCTCCTCTTTATCCTCTACGAGGCGCTGGGCCAGTACCGCGCGATGGATACCGCCGGGAAGGACTTCCCTTACCGGATGGCCTTCTACTTCATCGTCGCCTCGAGCGTCTGGAACTTCTTCGGGGCCGGCGTCATCGGCTTCTTCATCAACCTCCCGATCATCAGCTACTACGAGACCGGGACCTACCTCACGGTCGCCCACGCCCACGGCGCGATGTTCGGTGCCTTCGGCCTGCTCGCGATGGGGATGTCCGTCTACATCCTCCGGGTGACCACCCGCGCCGAGAGTTGGACCACGCGCCGGCTGCGCTGGTCGTTCTGGCTGTGTAACCTTGGGCTGGCGCTGATGATCTTCCTCTCCCTGCTGCCCGTCGGCTTCCTCCAGCTCGAGGTCGGGTTCACGCAGGGGTATGCCGCCTCACGGAGCCTCGAGTTCTACAACGGCGAGCTGATCCAGACGCTGTTCTGGCTGCGCATGCCCGGCGACACGATGCTGATCGCCGGTGCAGTCCTCTTCGCCTGGGACGTCGTCGCGAAGCTGCTGTTCCAGCGGAAAGCGACCGCCGGCGAGTCGAGCAGTCACGTCATCGCCGACCGGATCTTCGGCGACAGTGACCCGTCGGACGTCGTCGACCCCGTCAGCGACGACGACTAACCCGACGCGGGCCGGCGGCTCTTTTCGAGGTATCCTGCCGATCAGTGACGGCCCCCTCGGCCGTCCCGTTCCCGTCGAGACCGAAAACAGATCGCCGGGGCCGGAACCCGATCCCCGACTACTGAAACGATTCTCCACCGATCATACCGCACCGGACGAGCAGGGACGTTCGATTTCAGTCGCTACTCGAGTCCGTGACCGCGATCGTGTGTTCCTTCGTCACCGAGTCGGCGTCGTCGCGGTCGGCATCGGCCCAGGCCGTGACCGCGTAGGCGTACTCCCCCGGCTCCGCGTCTTCGGCGGCCCGAATCGGCACCTCGAGGTCGACGTTCGAACGCGTCTCGGCCCAGCGCCAGCACGGCGGCGACGAGTCGGTCCGATCCGACGGCGACGGTGACAGCGTCGCTGCGTCGATCTCGAAGACCACCGTCTCGGTGGCCGGGACGCGCTCGAACTCGATCGCGCCGACGGTCGTGGCCGAGAGGTAGAGGGTTGTCTCTTCGCCGGGACCGAGCGAGACCGTTCCGCCACCGATACTGGGTGACCGCTGTGCGCGGGCACCGAGACACCCGGCAAAAGCGCCGATACTCGTGACTGCCGCGGACGAAAGCAGCGCCCGTCGATTCATGCCGACGGCTTTCCGGACGACCCCGATACGTGCTCCCCCGAACACGTCCGCGTCGGCGGCCGCGGTATCGTGCGGTATGGGGATACTCGAGGCGTGACGGCCGGAACGACTAACCGAACCGACCGGGACAAACGGGGTATGCAACGGTCCCGGAGAGTCGGTGTGCTGCCCGCGGATCGGCTGCCGACGTATCTGATCGGACTCGGCGTCGGGCTGACTCTCGTGTTGCTCGGCGAATTCGCGCTCTTCTCCGCAATCGGGTCGTCCCACGTCACTGACGGCGAGTTTCTGGTCGGCGCGGTCACGACCGTGCCCTTTCTCGTCGGCATCACGTACGCCGGGTACTGGCTCCGCTCGTCCGTCCTCTCGCCGGCGCGGTATCCGCGCATCGCGTGGTGGGTCGTCGGCGGCTTCGCCACGTTCCTGTTCGTCAACGTCGCGCTGATGGCGGTCATTCCGACCGACTCGTGGCCGATGATCGTCTCGTGGCTCCGATGGGCCGCGGCGTTCGGTGCCGGGACCGGGCTGCTCGTCGGCTGTATCGAAGGCCGCGCGATCGAGCGCGCACTGGCCGCCGAGCGGGCGGCGCTTCGGGCCGAACACGTCGCGGAACAGCGCGACTACCTCGATTATCTCAACGGCATCCTCCGCCACGAGGTGTTGAACACCGCGACGATCATCGACGGCTACGCGTCGCGCGTCCTCGAGGCGGAGTCGGACTTGGACGACCGCAGCCGCCGCTGGCTCGAGGTCGTCATCGACGAGTCCGAGGAGATGTCGACGGTGATCGACGATGTCCGCGTGCTGTTGCGGACGACCGACGGGAGCTACCAGCCCGAACCGATCGACGTCTCTCGGGTACTGACGGACGAAGTCCGGAAGCTGACCGACAGGGACGAGTCGGTCGCGGTCGAGACGTCGATCCCGGACGGCGTCTTCGTCCGCGCCGACGACCTGCTCGGGCGGGTCTTCGGCAATCTCCTCTCGAACGCGGTCGAACACAACGACGCGTCGCGGCCCCGCGTCTCGGTCACGGTCGAGCCGGGTCCCGAGACCGTCCGCGTCGAAATCGCGGACAACGGTCCCGGTATCCCCGATGCCGAGGTCGACTCCCTCTTCGAGCGGGTCGAACACCGCGGGAGTACGCACGGGCTGGGGCTCTATCTGGTCGGCCAACTGGTCGCTCGCTACGACGGCGCCGTCGAACTCGTCGACACCGGCCCCGACGGGAGTCGCTTCGCCGTCGAACTGCCGACGGCCGACCCCCCGCTGTCGACCCCCGACGAGGGGGCAGCGACGGTCGCGTCCGCGAAAAAGTGAATCCGTCGGCTACAGCGCGTTCTTGTACGCCTCGAGGGTCCGCTCGACGTCGTCGTCGGTGTGGCCGTAACTGACGAACTGACACTCGAACTGGTTCTGCGAGAGGAACACGCCCTCGTCTTTCATCCCTCCCCAGAAGACGCGCCGCCAGCGTTCGGTCTCGGCGTTTTTCACGTCGGCGGCGTTTTTCGGACAGTAGTCGTAGCGCGGACAGGTCGGATCCTGTCGACAGCCGGCCGAACACTGCTCCTCGAGCGAGTCGGGACCGGGACCGTCTCGCGTGAAGATGACTTTGAACATGCTGTCGGTGCCGGTGACGGTGTAGCTCGGTGCCTGGTCGGCGACGATGTCGCTGAGCCCGCTCCGGAGCCGGTCGCCGAGCCCGTTGACGTGGTCGTAGACGTCGTTTTCCGCGGCGAACTTTAGGGTCTCGAGGCCGGCGGCCATCGTGACGGGGTGGCCCGAAAAGGTCCCGGCCTGGAAGACATCGCCGGCGGGCGTGAAGTTCTCGACGATTTCGGCGCGGCCGCCGATGGCGCCGACGGGGAAGCCGCCGCCGATGATCTTGCCGAACGTGGTCAGATCGGGGGTGACGCCGAACTCGCTTTGGGCACAGCCCAGTCCGCCCACGCGGAAGCCGGTGATCACTTCGTCGAAGATCAGCAGGGAGCCGTGTTCGTCGGTGATCTCCCGGAGGAACTCGTGGTAGCCCTCTTCGGGGTAGACGATGCCGTAGTTCCCGAGGATGGGTTCGGTCAGCACCGCGGCGATGTCGTCGCCGTGTTCCTCGAAGACTTCTCGGATGGCGTCCTCGTCGTTGAACGGAACGGGAAGGGTGTGTTCGGCAAAGGACTGCGGGATGCCAGCCGAGGAGGGTCGGGGGTTCTCGGCGTCGCCCTCGACCAGCGTCGACTCCTGTGCGCCGTGGTAGCCGCCCTGCATGACGACGATCTTGTTCCGGCCGGTGTAGCCCCGTGCGAGCCGCACTGCGGAGGTGGTCGCCTCGGTGCCGGAGTTGACGAAGCGGATCTTCTCGACGCTTGGGACGTGGCGAACGACGAACTCCGCGAGGTCGACCTCGATCTCGGTCGGGGTGCCGTACATCGGCCCTTCGCTTGCCTTCTGCTGGACGCTCGCCTGGACGGGGTCGGGTAGGTCGTGGCCCAAAAGCAGCGGGCCGAGCCCCATTACCCAGTCGATGTAGCGGTTGCCATCGGCGTCGATGACGTGGCCGCCCTCGCCCTTCCGGACGAAAAACGGATAGGGTTCGATCGCTGCGCGAACTGCGGAGTTGACGCCGCCGGGCAGCACCGACAGCGCTCGATCGTACAGGTCACGCGAGTTGTCGTCGCTCATATCGCTGCCTTGGAAACCCGACGGGAAAGTAGTACCGAGGTCTCCTCGCTGGCGGTTCCGGACCGGCGGTTCGGACGGCTACGAGTCGATTTCGGTGCGGTCGAGACCCATCCATCCGTCACCGAGCCGACAGCCTGTCTCAGTAATCGCCGGCCTTCCGCTCGGATTGGCGCTGTCGGATCGTGTTCGCCACGTCGTCGTAGTTCGGCACGCCCGAGAGTACCAGCGCGTTCGTTCGGCTGAACCCCTGCGTGAACCCCTGCGGGATCACTGCGTGCGAGACGGCGATCGTTCCGAACCCCCGGTCGCGGCTGAAGGCGGTCGTACTCGTCTGTAGCCCGCGGATGTCTTCCATCCACGTCTCGGTGGTCTTTCTGGCGGTAAATCCCGCGATCACGACGATCCGTCGATCGGTGACGAGATAGCGGACCCGGTTCCGTCGGTACCAGATGTAGCCCCCGATCACGAGCGCCGTGACGAACCCGAGCAACGCCGCCGCCGTACTCCCGACTGCGAGGCCGACTACCCCGACCAGTCCAGCCAGTCCGCCGACGACGGCGTGGCCGATCCAGTTCCACCACGTCGGCTGTGCGTCGACGAGGACCTCCTCGCCCTCGAGAAGCGAAAGTGGGCTCGTCGAGTCGGTTCGATCCGACCGGTCCGGATCGCGACCGACCGTTTGAGCTTCGTCGTACGCTACGTTCGACCCGTCGCGTTGCTGACTCATTCACGATCCGTCTCGGCGGCAGATAAATCAGTGTACTGGTCGGTTCGCTCGAGCATCACGCGAGCGCTCGGGCGACACACGAGGGAGGAGGACCCACAGAAGCAGTGAAACGGGGTGTGGCCGCGATCAGACCGCGTCCCGGCCGGTCTTGCCGGTCCGGATCTGGGTCGCGCTCTCGACGGGCATGACGAAGATCTTGCCGTCGCCGGGCTCGCCGGTTTCCGCGCCCTCGCGGATGGCATCGACGACCTCTCCGGCGGGGATGTCGGCGACGACGCACTCGATCTTGACTTTCTGGTGGAGGTCGACCGTGTACTCCTCGCCGCGCCATTGGCCCTTCTTCGCGGGCTGGGAGCCGCGGCCGGAGACGTTGGTGACCGTCAGCGACGGCGCGCCGGCTTCGGCCAGCGACTGCTTGATCGCCCCGAGGCGGTCGGGGCGGACGATCGCGGTGACCATCTTGATCTCGCCGTCGTTCGGCTCGCCGCCGTCAGAGCGAAGCTCTGACGAGGATCGCGACTCGTCGAGTCGCTCACCCCCGTCGGCGCGGATGACTTCGTCGGAGCCACCGTCGGTGGCGACGTCGGGCTGGCCGAACTCGGGGTAGGTGTCGACGCCGTGTTCGGAGACGTCGAGCCCGTCGCGTTCGTGTTCCGGCGAGACGCGGGCCTGGCCGGTGGCCTTGAACGCGTACCAGATAACGCCGGTCGCGACGATCGTCCAGGCAGCGATGACGACGACGCCGATGACCTGGGCGACGAACGCGTTCGCGATGCTATCGACGACCCCCGGTGCGGCGACGAAGGGGAACAGCAGCGTCCCGAGGACCCCGGCCGAGCCGTGGACGGGGAACACCGCACAGACGTCGTCGATCTTCAGGTACTGCTCGACGAACTCGAAGACGAGGGGCAGTTGCACGCCGGCGAGGCCGCCGACGACGAACGCGCCCCACCACGCCGTGGTGTCGGGGATCGCGGTGATCGCGGCGAGGCCGGCCAGCAGCCCGTTGGCGACGTACAGGGTATCGACTTTGCCGGTCTTGAGCCACGCGACGAGGCCGGCCCCCATCGCACCGCAGGCCATCGCGGCCGTCGTGGTCAAGGCGACGCGACCGAGCTGATCGCCGAGGAACGCGCCCTCGCCGATGATCGCCGAGGTACCGACGTTGAAGCCGTACCAGCCGAAGGCGAGGATCAGCGTGCCGAGCACGGCGAAGGTCAGCGAGTGGCCGGGAATGACGTTCGCGCTCCCGTCACTGTTGTATCGGTCCATGCGCGGACCGAGGACCCACGCGGCGGTGAGACCGGCGATACCGCCCATGCCGTGGACGATCATCCCGCCAGCGAAGTCGTGGAACAGGACGTCGCCGTACGCGAGGTGTTCGCCGGCCCACGTGAGACCGGTGACGACCGGGTAGATGACCGCCGCCAGCAGGAAGGTGTAGCTGACGTACGCACGGAGTTTCGCACGACCGGCGACGGCACCCGAAACGATCGTCGCCGCGGTCATGGCGAAGACCGCACCGTACAGCCAGTCGAGCCAGCCCGCGGCATCGCCTTGGAAGGCCGGCACGAAGCCGTCACCGGCGACGACGCCCTCGACACCCACGCCGATGAGGAAAAACACCGTCACGCCGACGCTCCAGGTCAGCAGGTTCTTCGTCAGCTGGTTCGCCACGTTCTTCGAGCGCACCTGCCCCGCCTCGAGCATGGCGAAGCCGGCGTGCATGAAGAAGATCAGGAACGTGGCGACCAGGATCCACATGTAGTTGATCGAGTCGATCAACATCTCGACCTCGGCCTCGCTCTGCAGGAGCGTCGGCTCCATCAGGCGTCCACCCCAGTTTGCCACGCACTGTTACTCCCATCGACCAAACGATCGTCGTCTTCCAATGCAATTGCGCTCATGTTTGACCTCTTAATCACGTTTGAGTTGGTTGCACTTACACCATTTAAGGGTTAGCGTTGACAAATGGCTAAAATTGTGGGTGTAATAGGGTCATCCGTTCAAAGCTAAAGCAGCTTTAATGTGTATAAGGGTGTTGGAAATTACGTCCTTTTCGAACGGCGGTTATATTTTGCTTGTTTGTAAACCCGGACAGTACGGGCTATCCACTCGCTGTTGCGAGAATTACCGGTTATCGTCGGCCGGGCGGGGCCTATCAGTGCGATTCCGCTCGCGCGCGGCAGATCTTGCCACTCCTTGCTCCGCGGCGGACTGCTAATTGACGATCGTCTATTATTCGGTCCAGAGCGGTCAAACGTGGTCGATTCGACGGTGGCAGACTACGGGCGGGTCGACCGGCAACCCGACCGATCTACAGTTGCTTTGCGACGTCCTCGGCGAAGTAGGTCAGAATCAGGTCCGCGCCGGCTCGCTTGATCGACAGCAGCGACTCCGTCGCGACCGCCTCGAGGTCGAGCCACCCCTTCTCGGCGGCCGCATGTAGCATCGCGTACTCGCCGGAGACGTTGTAGGCGGCGACGGGGTGGTCGAACTCCCGGCGGACCGAACTGATGATATCGAGGTAGGAAAGCGCGGGCTTGACCATCATCACGTCCGCGCCCTGCTCGGCGTCCAGTCGGACTTCCCGCATGGCCTCGCGGGCGTTGGCCGGATCCATCTGGTAGTGTCGACGGTTCCCGAAGGTCGGCGCGCCGTCGGCGGCGTCCCGGAACGGCCCGTAGAACGCGCTCTCGTATTTGGCCGCGTAGCTCATGATCGGGACGTTCGCGAACCCCTCGCGGTCGAGCGCCGACCGGATGGCCCCGACCATTCCGTCCATCATTCCGCTGGGCGCGACCATGTCCGCGCCCGCCCGGGCGTGAGACGTCGCGATCTTCTCCAGGGCCGCGAGCGTCGCGTCGTTGTCGACGGTCATCGTGGGCTCGCAGGCCGGACCGTCCGCGGCGACGCCGCTCTCGCTTCGCAGCTCCTCCTCGAGCGGGCCGCAGTGGCCGTGGTCGGTGTACTCGCAGAGACAGACGTCCGTGATGACGTAGGCGTCGGTCTCGCTCGTGATTCGGCGCAGCGCCTCCTGGACGACGCCGTCCTCGGCCCAGGCACGGGTCCCCTCGGGGTCTTTCGATTCCGGGATCCCGAACAGCATGACGGCCTCGACGCCCGTCTCGAGGACGTCCTCGACGCGGGCGACCGACTCCGCGATCGGGACCCGCTCGTGGCCGGGCATCGACTCGATCGGCCGGCGCTCGTCGGTCGTCGCGTCGACGAACACCGGGGCGATCAGGTCCGAGGGCTCGAGGCTCGTCTCGCTGACGAGCCCGCGAACCCGGTCCTGTCGGAGCCGCCGGGGGCGATGTGTGAGGTCCATACCCGAGTATTCGACGGGAGCCGCAAAAGCGCCTCGTTCGAAGAATCGCTCGTCAGAAGCCCGCGTCCCGGAGTCGCCGCGTGACGCTCGCAACCGTTGGCAGCCGCTGTTGGAGGCGCGCCAGCGCGAACATCCCGCGAGCGTACCACGCGGTCGGCACCCCCGGCGGGACGTCGAGCGGTCCGGTTCGGGAGGTGGCGATCGTCCGGGACTCGAGGTAGCGTGTGATCCCTTCGGGGCCGTGGCGGCGGCCGAGTCCGGAGTCGCCGAAACCGCCCATCGGTGCGTCGACGGCCGCCCAGCCGGAGACGTAGGCGTCGTTGACGCAGACCGTGCCGCAGTCGATCTCGCGGGCGACGGCGACGCCGCGCTCGCGGTCGCCGGTCCAGATGCTCGCGTTCAGGCCGTACTCGGAGTCGTTGGCCTTCTCGATCGCGGTCGCGACGTTCGGGACCGACTCGACTGACACGACCGGACCGAACGTCTCCTCGCAGGCGGCCGTCGCCTCGGGCTCGAGGTCCGTCAGGATCGTCGGTTCGTAACAGAACGGCCCCACGTCGGGGCGGCGTTCGCCGCCGGTAAGCACCGTCGCACCGCGCTCGCGCGCGTCCTCGACGTGGCGCTCGACACGCTCGAGTTGGTCGCCGTCGATCAGCGAGCCCACGTCGTCCTCGTAGTCGAAGCCGGTTCCGAGGGTCAGGTCCCGCGTCGCCGCGACGAAGGCCTCGACGAACTCGTCGTGGATCGAGTCGGCGACGTAGACCCGCTCGGCCGCGAGACACAGCTGGCCGGCATTCGAGAAACAGGCCTGGACTGCGCCGCGGGCGGCCTCCTCGATGTCGGCGTCGTCGAGGACGAGCAAGGGGTTCTTGCCGCCGAGTTCCAGCGAGCAGCCGATCAGGTTGCGGCCCGCCTGTTCCGCGACGAGCCGGCCCGTCTCGGTACTCCCGGTAAAGGAAATGTAGTCGACGCGGTCGATCAGCGCCGGCCCGACGGTCGCGCCGCGGCCGGTGACGATCTCGAAACAGCCGTCCGGAAGCCCGGCTCGCTCGAGCAGGTCCGCCAGTGCCAGCGCGGTGTACGGCGTCTTCTCGTCGGGTTTGAGGACGACGCTGTTGCCCGCGATGAGCGCGGGGAGGACGTCGGTCAGCGAGAGCGTGAGCGGGTAGTTCCACGGGGAGATCGCGCCGACGACGCCGACCGGCTCGTAGGTCACGCGGGCGGTCGTCGCCGGCGGGATCGCACCGCGTCGTCGCTCCTCGCGAAACGCCGCGTCCCCGCGATCGGCGTAGTACGAACACGTCAGCGCCACGTCGACGACTTCCTCGACGGCGTGGCGGCGGGATTTACCGGTCTCGAGTTGCAGGATATCGAGCAGTTCCGACCGGTGTTTCAGGACGAGGTCGCCGAACCGGGCGACGATCTCGCGGCGTTCGTCCATCGCCGTTTCGGCCCACGACGACTGGGCCGCTCGAGCGCGGTCGACGGCCCGCTCGACGTCGGCGCCGTCGCAGTCCGGAACCGCACCGACTGCGGTGTCCGTCGCCGGCGCTCGTACCTCGATCGTTTCGCTGCCGTCGGCGTCGACTCGATCGGCCAGCGCCGCGAGTCGACTCGCGGAGATGCCCGTCGCCGCGAGGACGTTCGCTCGGGATTCGGTCTCGAGTGACATGTGTACTCATCTCGTCTGTGCCTGCACCCATACGCCTTTGTGTCGCGGAGGGTCTCGATCGGTCTCGGCCGCCGAAGCGGTTCCCGTGTCCCGTTTCGCTATAGTAGTCACTGACAGTCATTGCACACCTGACCGCGCGACAGCGTTGCGATCAGTGTGTGAATCGTTTCAGTGGCTACTATAGTGGGGGCCCGGCCGACCGGAACACGATCGGCCGTCCGGACCTACGGCCGGAATCACGGCTTCGCCGTCTGGACCCGCGAACTGCTCGACGACCGGGTGGCGGACCGCGACGCGGACCGGACGACGGGCGGCTGCATTCCTGCGACCGCGTCCTGCGGTCGCTCGAGTCGGCGAGTCACGCGTCGCAACGAGTACGCAAATTTAAGTGCGCGTCCCGCATTGAACCTGTTAGCAATGGCCATAGATCCGCAGTTCAATGAGAACCGCGAACAGGTCGACGAACACGAGGGCCACGCGGTCTGGGGCCCGGTCGAGGAGCCGGAGGAACTCGGCATCCACGGCACCCACGTGGCGGTCGATTTCGACATCTGCATCGCCGACGGGGCCTGCGTCGAGGACTGCCCGGTCGACGTCTTCGAGTGGATCGACACGCCGGGGCATCCCGAAAGCGAGGAGAAAGCCGACCCGGCCAACGAGGCACAGTGTATCGATTGTATGCTCTGTGTCGACGTCTGTCCGGTCGACGCCATCGACGTCGACGCCGGACGAACGGCCTGATTACTCGGCGCGGTCGACGTCGACCTTCTCTTTGAGGCTCTCGAGCCCGTCGGCTTCGGCGAGTTCCTGAAGGCGCTCGCGGAAGTGTTCCTCACAGAGGCCGACTTTGAGTCCATCGGACTCGGCTGCGAAGGCGGCCTCGCGGTCGCAGTAGTGGCAGTTCATACTCACGCGTTGGGACCACGTCGCATTGAACCCTCCGCTAGCGGCCAACGTTTGGATCAATCGACTCTCAACTCGAGTCGCTCGAAGGCTTCTCGCGAGAGGCCCGCGACGCCGATTCGGTCGTCGTGGGCGTCGCTGCCGCCGGTGACCAGCAGACCGTGGCGCTCGATCGCCCGTTCGACGGGGGCGCGATCGACGTCGCGGCCGTACGGATATCGCAACTCGACGGCGTCGAGATCGGCCGCCAGCGCGAGCGCGCTCTCGGGGTCGCGATACCGCAACGGGTGGGCGAGCGAGACGAGCCGACACGACTCGGCCAGCGCCGCCCGCCCGTGCTCGAACGACGGCACGTCCCGGGGCACGTAACACGGACAATCCGAGCCGATGAGGTGGTCGAACGCGCCCTGGTAGTCGTACTCGGTGTCGGGATGGGCCTCGATCGCCCGCGCGATGTGGGGCCGCCCGAACCCGCCGTCGACCGTCACGTCCAGTTCGATCCCCAGCCGGGATTCCACGCAGTCGACGATCGCCCGGCCGCGCTCGATGCGGTTCTCCTGAATCGTCTCGAGGATCGCCTCGAGGTCGCCGCTCGGCTCGAGGCCGTAGCCCAGCAGGTCGAGCCGCTGGCCGCCCGGCGTCTCGACGCGAAGCTCGATCCCGTGAATGAGCGTCACGCCGTCTCGTTCGACGACCGGGCCGTCGAACGGCTGGACCCGGTCGTGATCGGTCACCGCGACCACCTCGACGCCGCCGCGGCGCGCGGCCTCGGGCACTGCCTCGAGATCGAGGCTCCCGTCCGACCGCGTCGTGTGAACGTGTAAGTCCGCGTGAGGCATACGCTATCCGAACCGGGCCGCTCCTAAAGGCGTTTCTCCGTGCCCGCGTTCTGTTTTTCGCGATCTCTAGGGGTCTACTAGGTGTTCTAGGTCTACAGTGCGACTAGGAAACATAGATGGACAATGTTTATAATCATTGTTCACGGAGGATCTGGTGTAATGCTGCTCAATGGCACCGGCGACGTCATCGACGACCACGAGTACCCCGCCACGACCGAGGAACTGATCGAGGAGTACGGGGACCGCACGCTCGAACTCCCCAACGGGACCGAGACGGTCGGCGATGTACTCGCCCGCCTCGAGTCCGAAACCTTCGAAAACTCGGAGGACGCGCGCTTTGCCGTCTACTCCGCCGTCAGCGACAAGGCCGTCGGCCGCGTCGGATACAGCGACCGCGACCCGACGCCGGTCGGCAGCCCGTACGCGCCCGACGCCGTTTCCTTCTAGAACCGAACTTTTGCTCTGCGGGCGCGGCGAAGCCGCGCCCTCGGCAAAACTTCGATGAAAAGCACTCCTCCTTCCTTTCCGTTCGCGTTGCTCACTCCAAGTCAGTCGTCGGCCCGCTCGCTCCCTACGGTCGCTCACGGGTGGTAATAGTTGATTCCCGCCTGTGGTAAGTACAAGTAGCTGTACTGAGCGCGAGCGAAGCGAGCGAGGATCCCGCGCAAAAAGTTTGGTTCTTAGAACTCGTCGATAACCGGAATGCCGACCGTCTCGAAGTCCGTCATCGACTCGAGTTTGTCGCTGACATCCTCGAGGCCGATCGTCTCGGAGACGACTTTCTCGGGCTCGAGTTTGCCGGTCGAGACCATCCGGAAGATCTCGTCGTAGCGGGTCGGGGGCATCCCCAGCGAGCCGATGAACTCGATCTCCTGCATGACCATCGCGTCGGACGGCAGCGAGATCATCCCCTGTTCGTCCTGGGTCGTCAGCCCGACCTGAATGTGCTGGCCGCGGGCGTCGAGACTCGAGACGGAGTTTTGGCTGGTCGTCGCGATACCCAGCGCGTCCATCGAGACGTGAGCGCCGCCGTCGGTGATCGCCGAAACCTCGCCGGGGACGTCGCCGACGTCGTCCGCGTTGATCGTCTCGACCGCGCCGAGGGACTCGGCTTTCTCGAGTTTCTCGTCTTTGAGGTCGACCGCGACGACGTTGGCACCGAGCGCGTCGGCGATGTGGACCGCCGAGAGGCCGACGCCGCCGCAGCCGTGGATCGAGACCCAGTCGCCCGCACCGACGTCCGCGCGGTGGGCCAGCGCGTGGAACGAGGTCATGAACCGACAGCCGAGGCCGGCCATATCGACCGACGAGACGCCGTCGGGGAGTTCCACGAGGTTGTGGTCGGCGACGGGGACGTGGACCTGTTCGGCGAACGCACCCTGTGCCTGCTCGATGAACCCGAGCGGCATCACGTTCTCGCAGATGTTCGAGCGGCCGCGCTGGCACCGCGGACAGGTCCCGTCGCCGAGGTTGAACGGGACGGCGACGTGATCGCCTTCCGCGACGTTTTCGACCTCGTCGCCGACGGCGACGACGTGGCCGGCCGGCTCGTGGCCGAGGATCTGGCCGGGCTGGGTCTCGAGGCCGAGCCAGCCCCAGTCGCCCTGCCAGCCGTGCCAGTCGCTCCGACAGACCCCGCATGCTTCGAGTTCGACGACGGCCCCGGTCGGTGCCGGCTCCGGCGCGTCGACGTCTTCGATCGAGAGCGGTTCGCCGTGTTCTTCGAGGACTGCTGCGCGCATGGCTGTGGCTATCGTTGCCAGTGGTCAAATACACCCGACCCCGTCTCAGAACCTGATAATTCACGCAGCCGAACGGTCGGCGACCGCGCTCAGTCCAGAAAGTCGATCGCGTCGGCCAGCTCGAGCGGGACCGCGCCCTTGCGATAGCCCTCGACGTGGTCGTTCGGACGGGTGCGGTAGACGACCGCGGGGCGGTGGCGTACGTCGGGTTGTTCGCCCCGAACGGCGGCCCACGCGTCGTCGCGAAAGCTCGAGCAGTCGACGAAAAGGGTCGCGCCGCCGCCGTGTTCCGCGAGTTGGCCGTTGGTCTTGGTCTCGGCGGTATCGCGGACGGCGGCCACGGGGCCGGCCGCGGCGCGGTTGATCGGCGGCTGGGGCCGCGTGACCTCCACGAGGACGTTCGTCTCGGCGTCTTCCGCCCGGAAGTCAAGCGAGTGGCCGGTCGTGACCTCGATCTCCGGGACCACGTCGTAGCCGGCCTCCGTGAGGATCTTCGCGGCGATGAACTCGGCCATCGCGGCGCTCATCCGGACGCGATCGACGTGGTCGCTGGTGCCGAGTTTGCCCGACATGACGTGTCGGTACTCGTCGAGGACGCCGGTCGAGAGGAAGTCCTCGAAAAAGCGGGTCGTCTCCCGGCGGCCGGCATCGGGGAAGCCGGCCGCATGCTCGCGGAAGAACGCGCGGGTCGACTCGCGGCCGTCCTTGGACATGAACACCGGGAGGAAGAACCACGAGAGATGCGGATACTCGGCGAGCCACGGATCTTCCTCGTGCAGCGTCGCGGTCAGCTCCCGTGTCGCCCACCGCGAGACGGGGTAGGGAATCTCGCGCCAGCCGAACTTGTCGGTCTTCCACAGCGCGGAGGGTGTTTCGGTGTTGCCCATCCAGTAGGCCTCCCCGTCGGTGCGTGCGAACAGCGCGATGTCGCCGTTCGCCATCTCGAAGCGGTGTGTCTGCCAGTCGCCGCCGATCTTGAACCACGGCGTGACCGACTGTGCGCCGATGTTCGACTGCAGCGGCTGGAGAATCTCGTTGTGAACTCGCCCGTCGCTCCACGACTGGGGCGAGTACCGAAAGCGAAGCGGCCGTGCCACGGCCGTCCCTACGGGTCGGGGTCGCATATATCGTTCGTTGCGCGTCTCGATGGCGCGCCTACGTTTCACTCGTCCGAGGGGTGTGATGGACCGTTACATTCATACCTACCACGCGTCTACTATGTACATACCTACCATGTCAATGGGTGCCTATGACGAGGACGAACACGAGCGTCGCGAACAGCAAGCCTCGAAGGTGGACACCGATTTCGACGACGAGCGGACGATCTATCACGGCGAAGTCGAGTACGACTCCGGCGACTCCGCCGAGGACCTGCTAGACACCTTCGAGCAGATCAAATCCGAGTAACGACGGTCGTTCGCTTCTCCCTTCTTCGCCGCCGGACCTTCGACACACCCGTCGCCGCCCGCGGCGACGGACCGTCACTCGAGGGCGTCCCAGCCCGGCGTCTCGGGCGCGCCCCGATCGGTCTCGACGGCGTCGGCGACGGCCGGTGACGGTACCGTGCCGTCGGCGTCCCGAAAGCGGCGCTGCCAGTCGCGGATCGCCGGCCCGACCCACGAGGACCGCTCGTTGTCCCCCTCGAAACTCGCGTCGCCGTCCGCATCGCCGAGCATGCGCTCTCTGGCTCGCTCGTAATGGTGGTCGGAAATGGCCAGCGTTCCGGGGCTCGAGGCGGCTGCGATCGCGACGGGTTCAGCCCGATCGTCCCGCGTGAGTTCGCCCGCCGCAGCCCGGCCGACGATCCCCTCGAGTTCGGCGGGCTGGGGGTGACAGAACAGTTTCGCGCCGATCGCCTGCGAGCCCAGCAACAGCCCCTCGGGATCGTCGTGGTCGGCATCGAGCAAGCGTTCGCTCCCGCCGATCGCCTCGACGCGTTCGCACTCGGTCGTTCCCTCGAGCGCGAGATTGTGTTCGGGATACGCGCCGCACTCGTCGGGAAAGCGCTCGTCCCCGTGGATCCGACACTGCAGCGTCGCCGGATCGAGGAAGACGCAAGTCGGGAGCCAGGCCGGCTCCTCAAGGCCGAAGGGGGCGACGGGCTTGGGCGGCTTCCGGAGGCCGACGAAGAAGGCCGGCCGGCCCGCGACGGCGGCGAGGGTGTGGCCGTCCACGTCGACGCCGTCGTCCTCCTCTCGAGCCGCCCAGAACCGCGGCGTCAGGACCTCGCCCATCCCCGCCTCGAGGAACCCGCGCACCTCGTCGCGGGTCAGCGCCACGAAGTTGGTGTCGTCGTCGAGGGGCTCTCGAGACGGTCGTTCGCCCTCGCCGCCGGTGAACGGGTCGTCCCGCTGCCGGTGTCGGTGATCGGTTTCGCCGCCCTCGCCGTCGTCCTGAGGCGCGGATCCGTGTTCCTCGAGCAGCGATCGCCAGTCCATGCAACAGCCGGCACAGCCCTCGCAGTTCACCTCCATGTTCGATCGTACGCTACTAGGACGCATAACCGCTGTGCGGGCCCCTGCGGACGGCCTCCGGTTCGGATGACGGCCTTCGGGCGAACGGTTTTCATCGTCGGGCACCGACGACCGTGTATGTCGAAGGACTCCTGTGACGGCTGTGGTCGCACCGTCACCGTCTCGGGCGGGATCGCCAACATCTGGTCGTTCGGGACCGACGCCGGCACCGTCGGAACCGCGATAACGCTCGAACTCGATGACGGGGGGTCGTACCTGCTGTGTTATCCGTGTCTCGAGGCGTTGCCCGATTATCCGACCGACGCGGACATCGATCAGCTGGAGCAGGTCGACGAGGAAACCTCGCGAGTCGGATCGCCGTAGGCCGCGGTCGGCAGTGTCGTGCCGTCGTCGCTACTGCCTCTGATCCGTCGGCGCAAAAAATACGGAGTCGGCGGCCTCGAGAGACGGGTCGGTCCACCGCATCGCTCGAGCGCGAGTACGGCCGGGCCGGTCGGACCGCCGCGGTCCTCACGGCCGGAAGCGGAAGGGGTGGGATTCGAACGCCACGAGGCGAAATGCCGCCGCGGACCCGGATGGTACCGCGGTACTCTACCGCTGAGCGACCCTTCCGTACCTGAACCGAAGGGCGGAGTCCGTATTTGTAATCAGTCGGTTACCGGCCCGGTTGTGGACAGCCGTCGACGGTAGGCGGCTGCTACCGGCCGGTAGACGGTAGTTTCGGCCTCGAGCGCCGGTCGCCGTCGATCGACCGCTGGCTCTCGTCGACCGGTCGTTCGTCAGCGGGCGCGACGCTCCGTAGCCTTTAGGACGTGGCCGCGCCCTGCATCGAACGGTGAATCCCGAGCGGATCTTCGAGGAGTTCCCCGCGCCGAGTTACCGCGGGACGCAGGAACAGGCCCTCCGCGACGTTCGCGACGCCTTCGCGGCCGGCAACGACGTCGTCCTCGTTCGCGCGCCGACCGGGAGCGGCAAGTCCCTGCTGGCCCGCGCCGTCGCCGGCTGTGCGCGCCGTGCCGGCGCGGGCGATCCCAGCGACGCCACCGGTGCCTACTACACGACGCCGCAGGTCTCCCAACTCGACGACGTGGCCGCCGACGATCTGCTGGCCGACCTCAACGTCATCCGCGGGAAGTCCAACTACACCTGTATTCTGCCCGAGGAGCGGGACACGCCGGTCAATCAGGCCCCCTGCGTTCGGGAGCGGGGGTACGACTGCTCGGTCAAACACCGGTGTCCGTACTTCTCCGACCGGGCGATCGCCTCGAACCGCGAGATCGCGGCGATGACGCTCGCCTATTTCATGCAAACTGCCGGCAGCGACGTCTTCCGCAAGCGCGACGTCGTGGTCGTCGACGAAGCCCACGGCCTCGCCGAGTGGGCCGAAATGTACGCGACGATCCAGCTCGGCCCCCGGACAGTGCCGTTCTGGGACGACCTGCGGGTCCCCGAGGTCGACTCGATCGAGCGCGCCGTCCGCTACGCCGAGAGCCTCGCAGGGACCTGCGAACGCCGGAAAGACGACCTGCTCGCCCAGGACTCGCTGTCCCCCGCCGAGGTGCGCGAACGCGACCGCTTGCAGGAACTCATCGGCGACCTCGAGTGGTTCGTCTCCGACTTCCGCGACCCCCAGAGCCCGACGACGTGGCTGGTCGACCAGTCCGACCCGCGTTCCAGCGGGCGAGACGGCGGCGACGGGGACGACCCGCAGGGCGGCCCCTTGACGATCAAACCGATGAGTCCCGAGAAGTACCTCCAGCACACCGTCTGGGACCGGGGCAACAAGTTCGCCCTGCTGTCGGCGACCATCCTGAACAAGGACGCCTTCTGCCGGCAGGTCGGCCTCGAGCCCGACCGGGTAGCGCTGGTCGACGTCGACCACACCTTCCCCGTCGAGAACCGCCCGCTGTACGACGTGACCCAGGGGAAGATGACCTACGACGAGCGCGACGAAACGACGCCGAAGATCGCCCGGACGATCGTCCGGCTCATGCAGCACCATCCCGACGAGAAGGGGCTGATCCACGCCCACTCCTACGACATCCAGGACCGACTCGCCGACCTGCTTTCTGACTTCGGTGTCGGCGACCGGGTCCGCACCCACGACCGGGACGGCCGCGACGCCGCCCTCGACGCGTGGAAAGCGAGCGACGACCCCGACGTCTTCCTCTCGGTGAAGATGGAGGAAGCGCTGGATCTCAAGGGCGACCTCTGTCGCTGGCAGGTCATCTGCAAAGCGCCCTTCCTCAACACCGGCGACTCGAGGGTCGCGCATCGCCTCGAGGAGGGCCAGTGGGCATGGTACTACCGGACGACGCTCCGGACGGTCATCCAGGCCTGCGGCCGGGTCGTCCGCGCCCCCGACGACTACGGCGCGACGTATCTGGCCGACTCGAGCCTGCTCGATTGCTTCGAGCGGGCTCGGACGGACATGCCCGACTGGTTCGCAGCACAGGTCGACCGGATGAAACGGCCGGAGCTACCGTCGTTCGAGCCTCGAGCTGCGCTTGCGGGGACGGACGCGGGCGGTCGCTCCGGCCGCGGGTCCCGAACGCGTTCGCGCGGGGCGAACGCCGACGGGAGCGGCGGATCCGGGCGGTCACCATCGCGCTCGAGCGGATCGCGACGGTCCTCGGGCTCGAGCCCGCTGGCGGATGTCTGGGAAACGGACGAATAGCGACGACCGGCCGTCCGTTTTCAACTGTGTTGGATCGTCTCTGACAGTCGGATCAGGGACCCCCTATTAGAAGATAGCTGTTGCGCTCCATGCAACCATTGAGGAAATCATGAGAATCGCGAAGACAAGGGCGATGAGCTGGTTTTTATCCATATTGGATGGAATTTGCTCTACGAAGATCAATGTCACGACTAGTAGCGAACCCTCTGTATTACCGTATTCCAATACCTGCGTTCAGCAGGTGAGGTAACGGATAAGTAGATGTCTAGTGAGAAATAATAGGCCTGGACTGTGAAACTAAATACGAGATGATAAAATAGGTTGTTGTAGTAATACATCACCCCCTATTTAATTATAGTATGTTGGATCAGCCAAAATTATTTATAATAATGGTTAATAAAATATGTTGTGTCCCGAGACCAAAATAGACGGTCCATGCTCAAGCGAATTGGCCTCGCAACGACTGGTACTGCCGGCATCTTTTCGGCGTTGTCCGGTACTGCTAGTGCTGGCAGTGATTGCTCCGAAATACCTCCACTAAACATCTCTGAAGGAGATACGTGGGTCGATTCCGTCACTGATTCCGGATCAGTTAACGATCGTAACTTCCACTCCGACAAGGAATCAAACTGGTATGTTGATGAATACCTCTTTGTCCGATACAATGGGAGTAATTTTGACGACGGTACCTGTACGTCTGATTCCGTTATCCACAATTTCAGCGTGTTCTCGTACTCTCGATCGTCGGCTCGTGTGTGGGGGACAATCAGTGAAGACTATACTTGGCACGACAAGATGACCGGGCATGGGTTGGCGTTCACTTCTCCGACTGCAAACCAACATGTTGAGATGCCCGTCACTGCTAACGATGGTGAAGTCTGGGAAGGGCCCGTGATTGAGAACACCGAAGAAGTAGAGAAGAGTACGGTCGAAAGGGAATATGAAGTGGACCTCGCTTCTGGTGCGATCGCGGCCGGTGAAACCTTACTCGACGAGATTGTAGACAAGACGGTCGTAGGATGGGCATTGTCCGTAAAGAGTGTTCTCGGAGCATTGTTCGGTGGTGTTGACGAAAAGACCTACGAGGACCACGATCTCGAGGATACGAAAAAACTCACTTGGGCAGGAGCGCTCCCATCCGCTTCGTATGTCCACGACCTAGAATTACAACAGCCGATTGATGATCTTCTCGGCGGCGAGCGCTATCGATCCCCCGGGTCGCTGGTGATCGAATCCCACCACAATGATGATATGTCCGCTAATGGTTGGGGTGTGGTTGGACGGGACAATAGCCAGACGTATAACGCATCAGTGTCGATAAATATTGATCAAGAGACAAATGGCCGCGGTAATATGTGAGCTATCGTATTGCTACCCGGGTTTGACCGCTACAGAAATCCTGATTTAGCCCCGTTTAATTCATATTGTTTGTCATCATGCTTCTCCTTCCAGTAACTCGGGGTGAGTCATGTGTAGATAATATTCGACAGCTAGCACATCTTGTATTTGAGACTGTTATTTTCCAGAACCCGGTGACGAAGTCCCCCTGTGCGATCGGAACACCACTCTACAGTAACTTCTTGTGTAGCTGTCAAATGCAGGACCCGGCTATACAAACCGAGCGTCGATCACGACATGTACAACGCCCGCACTGTGGCTCTTGACCCGTCGTTTCCCGAGGATCTCGAGATCGCGTCCGGCCGCGTCGGCGGCCGCCTCGAGGCGTTCTCTCGGCCGCTCCCACAGTAGCGATTCGGGCGTCGCCTCGTGGTAGTGAACGACGCCGCCGGGGACCAGTGCCGCGAGGGCATCCTCGAGGAAGTCGTGGGCCTCGTCGCTGCGCGTGCCGTGATCCGCGGTTCCGTCTCCACCGCCATCGCCGTCGGCGTGCCCGTAGTAGCCCATGACGACCCGATCGGCCTCGATCTCGCTCGCGAGGTCGCGACAGTCGGTCATGTAGGCGTCGACCCGGTCGTCGACGTCGTTGAGGACGGCGTTCTCGAGCAGGTAGCGGAAGGCGGTCGGGTTGATCTCGGTCGCGGTCACCCGCGCGCCGGCCCGGGCCATCGGGAGGGTGAAGTAGCCGATGCCGGCGAACATGTCGAAGACGCGTTCGTCGCTACTCCCACGTTCTCCCATCCGGACCCGCTCGGCCTGGTTGCCGGGCGAGAACATCACTTTCGCGGGGTCGAGCCCGTATCGCGTGCCGTGTTCGGTATGTACCGTCTCCGTGTCGCGCTCGCCGGCGAGCAGCCGGGTCCGGGGCTCGCGGTAGGTGCCGGCCGCGCCGTCGTTTGCGATCCCCTCGTCGGCCAGCACGCTGTCGGCCTCGCCGTGGAGTTCGAGCAGCGCCTCGCCCAGTTCCCGCTCGTCGGGGCAGCCCTCGGGGACCGTCACGAGAATCACCGAGCCGATCACCGCCCACGATCCCGGCACCGACTCGAGGTCGCGATCGCTCCAGCCCCGCTCGGCGAGCAGGTCCTCGAGATCGGGGCTCCGGGATTCGGGCTCGAGTTGTCGGACGACCTCGAGGACGTCGGTCTCGGCCGGCGGCTCGGTGATCGGGAGCGCGACCCTGTCGGGGCCGTCTTCCCGGACGCGCCGCGTTTCGTCGTAGACTCCCTCCGCACGGAGCGACTCGGCGGCCGTCTCGGCTCGGGGTTTCGCGACGACCGCGGCCAGCGGGCCGTCGGCCGTCGCCCGCTCTAAGACCTCGTCGGCCGCCGGCTCGAGGTCGGCGTCCTCGTCAGTCATCGTCCTCGGGCAGGATGTGCAGGCCGGCACGGCTCTTCAGCACGGGGACGGTCTCGGCGCCGGGATCGAAGTAGTCCGGCCGAGCGACCGTCGTGGCCCGGAACGTCTCGGGATCGAGGACCTGCACGGCGTTGTCGTCCTCGACGGTGACGACCGTCGCTTCTGTCGCGTCCTCGAGGTCGCCCAGTTTCCGTGCGTCGGGGGAGTTGCCCTCCTCGTAGCCGGCCTCGTAGCGCTCACCGGTCGTCACGCGGACGCCCTTGAGGTTGCCCCGGGCGCTGCGGACGAGGACGGGGCCGCCATCGTCGTCGGCGAGATCGATCACGTTGCCGGGCCTGTAGGGCGGCAGGCGGACGGCGAAGGTGACCCGATAGACCTCGTTGCCGTCCTCGTCCTCCGTGACGAGGGTTTCGGCGTCGTTGACGGTGCCGCCGAACTCCTCGATCATCTTGTTCGAGATCTTCTTCCCGATCTTGTTGGTCGAGACCTTGATGTTCAGGCCGTCGTCTAGCTCGCCGATCTCGGTAACGAAGGCGTTGCGGTCGCCCGTGGCCTCCATGTCGGCGACGATCCCGTTCGCGATCTCCTTTGCCCGTTCGATCTCCTCGGTCGTCGGGGTCCGGTCCTCGGCGCGGATCTGGACGATGCTGGCGTAGTAGTCGCCGGCGATCCGTCCACAGCGGGTACAGGTCTGGCGGGCGATCTTGACCGGCACGGTCACCTCCTCCTCGACCGGCGTCTCGCGGACGACGCCGGTGAAAAACGAGTGCATCCGGATCGTGTTCTGGTCGACCTGTTCGGGATCGATCTGCCAGGCGACGTCCTCGACGTCGACGTGGACGCCAAGCGCCTCGCTGACCTCCTCGATGGCGATGTCCGTGTAGTCCTGTGCGCCGACGTCGACCCATCGGTTCCCCCGGTAGACCGCGCCACATTGGGCACAGACCCGGACGTCGATCCGGTCCGGCGCATCGACGAAGTCGAAGTCCTCGAAGTAACAGGAATCGCAGAGTTCGACCTCGGCACCGGGGCGTAACGGATCGTTCGCGTCGGTGGTCGACCGCTCGGGGACCGGATCCCCACACCGGGGACAGAACGCGCGCGACTCACTCATTGGCCCCGTTTGGGACCTCGCGGAGTTAAGCGGCCCGTCTCCGCTCGAGAGCCGTCCGATCGGCCCCCGTCGCTTCCGGTCTACGACCGGTACGGTTCCGTGACCCTCGCACCGCTCTACGCGGAACGGGGGGAGAGTAGCAAAACGTCAGACGCCCGTCACACTACTGCCGGTACGGTCGCGTCAGACGTGACTCCGTCACAGGGTCTCCATGCGAAACGAAGGGGTTCGATCGACCGACTCGAGACGTATCAACTACGATTACAATACCGCCGGCGGTCACGACGCGGAGCCGTCGCCGGTCACTGCGTCCCGTCGCTTACGGCGTCGCGTTCGGCTTCGATACGCTCGACGTATGCGTCGGTGACGGCGTCGAAAATCGCCTCGCCGGCGTCGGCCGTGGCCTCGCTGGGATCTCCCAGAACGCCGTTCTCCGTGATCGATTCGAACCCCTCGCTGAGCAGTCGCGCCGTTGAGAACGATCCCTCCGGTCCCGTCTCGAGGCGGTCCGTCCGGACGAGCCCCTCCTCGATCGCGAGGATCATGGCCGTCTCGGCGGCACCGGCGTGGATAACGTCCTGTTGATACTCGAGGCCGGCCTCCCGAAGACCCTCGTTCAGCAGTTCCATGTGATCGTCGAGGTCCGCGAGGGCGATCACGGAGGCATCGATCTCGCGAGCGATTTCGGGCGCGACCGTCGAGACCGGCGCGAAGTTCCCGCCGTGGGTCGGGACGAGGACGACGTGGCCGAACCCGTGATCGTCCAGCGAGCGACAGTAGGCACGGATCACGTCCATCAGCGTCTCCGGCGGCATCGTGATCGTCCCCGGAAACTCCATGTGGTGGTCCGAGCAGCCGGGGCGGATCGTCGGGGAAGCCAGCGCGTCGCCGAGTTCCGTGGCGATTCGACGTGCGAGTTCGTCGCCATCGAGCGTGTCCATGTTCAGCGGCAGGTGCGGTCCGTGTTGCTCGATCGACCCGACCGCGACGATCGCCGTCCGCGTTCCGTTCTCGAGTGCCGTTTCGACTTCCGTCCACGTACACTCCTCGAGGCATACCGACTGTGGGGAGGGCATTGCTGTTTCGTCGAAACGCGTCGACCAAAATATACGTTTTCACGGACTGGTCCGACGGCTCCACCCCTCGACGGGCCGGTGCGTTTCTCGGCCCGATGGTCAAGGTACTTATTTCGGCCCAGCCCGTTGCTCTAGGCATGAACTGGCAGGCGGACTGGGGATTGCGACTTCGGATGTTCGTGACGATGTTTCTGCTCTTTGCGCTGTATATCGTCTTCGCGGCCGTGATCACCGCCTACGTCGGCGGCGGCTTGCTGGTCTTCGGGCTGTTCTTCGGCGGCTTCTCGCTCGTACAGTACTACTTCAGCGACACGCTGACGCTGAAGAGTATGGGCGCGAAGACGGTCTCGGCCGACGAGTACCCGCAACTGCACGCCTCGATCGAACGGCTCTCCCAGCAGGCCGACCTCCCGAAACCGAAGGTAGCAGTGGTCGACTCGAACACGCCAAACGCCTTCGCGACCGGCCGCAATCAGAAAAATGCGGCCGTCTGCGTGACGACGGGCATCCTGAACACGCTCGAGCAGGACGAACTCGACGGCGTCCTCGCTCACGAACTCGCCCACGTCAAAAACCGCGACATGATGGTGATGACTATCGCCTCCTTCCTCTCGACGATCGCGTTCATGATGGTTCGCTGGGGGGCGTTCTTCGGCGGCGGCCACAGACGCGGGGGCGATCGGCAGGGCGGGGGCGGTATCGTCGTCGCCATCCTCGTCTCGTTGCTGGTCTGGATCATCAGCTACCTGCTGATCCGGGCGCTCTCCCGGTACCGCGAGTACGCCGCCGACCGCGGGGCCGCGGCCATCACCGGCAACCCGTCGGCGCTCGCCTCCGCGCTGTTGAAGATCTCGGGCGAGATGGACAAGGTTCCTAAGGACGACCTGCGCGAGGAGGCCGAGATGAACGCGTTCTTCATCATCCCGATCAAGTCCGGCGTCGTCGGCCGCCTGTTCTCGACGCATCCGCCGACGGAGAAGCGCGTCGAACAGCTCCGGGACCTCGAGCGCGAAATGCAATCGTTCTAAGGTACGGCGCCCGTCACTCGAGGTATGGGACTGCTGGACGGGCTGCGGGCTATCCTCGGCTCCCGGGCCGAGGCCGACGCCGGCCGCGACGCCGACCCCGACGACCTCTTCGGGATGAGTACCGCCTACCTCACGATGCAGGCCGATCTGGGCTACGAGTCGCTCGACGTCGGTGCGCTCTGTTTCTCCGGCGTCGACTCCGCGGATTTCCGCGACGCCGTCGACGAGGTCGAGGCGATCCTCGAGGCCGGCCGCGAGGAGACCGGCACCGAGTTTTCGGTCACCAGTGACGACCACGGCTATCACTGGGTCGTCCTCGCGGACGACGACCCCGAGGACCTGATCACGAGCATGCACTTCGCGGCGGACACGTTCATCGAACACGGCTACGGCTCGCGGCTGCTGGCGGCCGTGTTCGCCTACGAGAATCGCGACGGACCGGCGTACTGGATCTACTCCTTCCGCCGGGGCCGCTTCTACCCCTTCGTGCCCCTGTCGGGCCGGGAACGGGACTCGAGCGCGGAGTTCACTCTCGAGTCGGCCTTGGACGGCGAACTCGAGATCGAGCGCGAGAAGGAGTACTGGTACCCGCTCTGGCCCAGCGAGAGCGGAACCCACCCCTGGGAGTAGCGGCGTCTTCGAACGGGTCGAACCCGCCGTTGCCCGACGAGGGGATCACGTCGTCGGGGTTTCCCTCGCGGATCGACCGACTTCCAAATCGTGTAGGAGTCAGTGGTATGCCTGCGCCCCGTCTAGGAGGAGGTACGCGGCAGGAAGCCACATCATCATCACAACTGCGCCATACACCAGTTGCAATCTTTTCCTGCCGCTCGCTCCGTTCGATGAGCGACGGCAGTGGCTCCACCCACTGTTATGACGGTTCGCTCGGTAGCCGGGGACAGTGACCGAGTGGAACCAGTTCAAGGGCGATCCGCACAACTCCGGGTGTCGGCGCGAGATCGACGGGCCCACCCGCGTGACCGAGGGTTGGACGGCCGACCTCGCCGGGCCGCCGGGATCGCCGGTCTGTGACCGCGATACCGTCTACGTCGGGACGACACGGGGCAACTGCTATGCCCTCGAGCGGGCGACCGGCCGTCGGCGGTGGGTCGTCGAGACGACGGCCGCGACCGACGCCGCGCCGCTCGTGACCCGCGATCGGCTGTTTCTGGGGACCGCCGACGGCACGGTTCGCGCGCTCGACCCCGGCCGAGGCGAGGTGGAGTGGGAAGTCGACCTCGCGGACGGTCTCGAGGCCGCCCCCGCGCTCGCGTCCGGCCGGCTCTACGTCGGCCACGCGGACGGGCTGACCGCGCTCGAGCCCGAGACGGGGACCGAACTGTGGCGCCACGAGACCGAATCGGCCGTGGTCGGCGCGCCGGCGG
>AOIR01000031.1 GCA_000337115.1 Natrinema thermotolerans DSM 11552 | reverse complement strand
TACGGGGCCGTCGTCGCTGTCGATGCCGAGACGGGCGAGGAGGTCTGGACTGCGCCGGCCGACGGCGCGATCGAGGCCGGCCCGACCGTCGCCGACGGCCGGGTCTACGTCGCCGACGACGAGGGCACGATGGTCGCGATGGACGCCGGTACCGGCCAGTCGTGGTTCACCTACGAGATCCGCGACGCCTTCACCACGTCCGCGACCGTCCTCCCGGCCGCCGAGACAACCTTCGTCGGGGCCGCGGACGGCTACTGCCACGTCACCGACACGACCGTTGGCCGGCGGAAACTGCGGGGCTGGCTCTTCTCCCGGAAGGGGATCGAACTCGACGGCCCGATCCGGTCGTGTCCGGTCGTCGCCGGCGATGTCGTCTGCGTCGGCGACGCCAGCGGCTCGATATACGGGATCGACGTCGCCGACGACTGTGACCTCGCGTGGCACGTCGCCCTCGAGGACGGCGTGATCGGCACGCCCGCGATCGGGGACGGCCGGCTGTTCGTCGGCTGTGAGGACGCGCGCCTCCACTGCCTCGAGTGGGACGACGAACCGCGGCGCTGACCGCTGCCCGCTGACTCCGTCGACCGCGCCTTTCGTTCTAAACCCATTGCTTCCGTTCCCGTGTCCCCCGCTGCCCGCTTGCACTTTCACTTTCACTCCCCTGTAAACGAGGGTTTATGGGGGGTCCGGCACAACGGAGGAGTATGCCCGAAGCAGATCTCGAGGAACTCCCCGGTGTCGGACCCGCGACCGCAGACAAACTCCACGATGCAGGTTTCGACTCCTTCCAGAGTCTCGCCGTCGCCTCGCCGTCGGAGCTGTCGAACACGGCCGATGTCGGTGAGTCCACCGCTGCGGACATCGTCAACGCCGCCCGTGACGCCGCCGACGTCGGCGGCTTCGAGACCGGCTCGACGGTACTGGAGCGGCGGAACGAAATCGGCAAGCTCCGCTGGCACATCGACGAGGTCGACGACCTGCTCGGCGGCGGGATCGAGACCCAGTCGATCACCGAAGTCTACGGCGAGTTCGGGGCCGGCAAGTCCCAGGTCACCCACCAGATGGCCGTCAACGTCCAGCTTCCCCAGGAAGTCGGCGGCCTCCACGGCAGCGCCATCTTCGTGGACAGCGAGGACACCTTCCGGCCCGAGCGGATCGACGACATGGTTCGGGGCCTGTCCGACGAGGCCATCAACGCGACCCTCGAGGACCGCGAGATCGAGGGCTCGGCCGACGACGAGGACGCAGTCGACGCACTCGTCGAGGACGTCCTCGAGAAGATCCACGTCGCGAAGGCGTTCAACTCCAACCACCAGATGCTGCTTGCCGAGAAGGCCAAGGAACTCGCGAGCGAACACGAGGACAGCGAGTATCCGGTCCGTCTCCTCTGTGTGGACTCGCTGACCGCCCACTTCCGCGCGGAGTACGTCGGCCGCGGCGAACTCGCCGACCGACAGCAGAAACTCAACAAGCACCTCCACGACCTCGACAAGGTCGGCAACCTCTACAACACCGCCGTCATCGTCACCAATCAGGTCGCCTCGAACCCCGACTCGTTCTTCGGTGACCCGACCCAACCGATCGGTGGCAACATCCTCGGCCACAAGTCTACCTTCCGGATCTACCTGCGCAAGTCCAAGGGCGACAAGCGGATCGTCAAACTGGTCGACGCGCCAAACCTCGCCGACGGCGAGGCCGTCATGCGCGTCCAGGACGGCGGCCTGAAGCCCGAGTAATCGGTTTGTCTCCTTTTTCTACCGATCTCAACCGTCTCGCCGCCCCGCCACTCACGCGGCGGCCGCTTTTACGCGCTCGCGTCGAAGCGCGACCATGACCGAGACGGTCGCCGTCACCGGTGGCAACGGTCGCGTCGGCCGGACCGACGACGGGCCGGTACTGGACCCGTCGCCGGCTCTCTGTCGCCCCTCGATCCGGGGCCGACGGTGGACCGCGGCGTCCGAACCGATCCCTCAGTACGACGGTCACTTAAATTAACCCGCCCTGTTTCGCGGGTCGGCGTCGGGACGGTCCGATCCTGAACCCGGCCGGGTAGCGGTAGTTACCGCCTGCTACCGGTCGATCCGGCGACCGGCTGCCGGCCGCTGATTCCGCGGTTCGGGCCCGATCGCTGGCTGCTTCAGTGGGTCGATTCGTCCACTGTGATCGCCGCTTAGCTCCGTTCCACGCCGTTTTGCTTTCTTTCAGCACTTCCCGTATAAGCTTTAGGTTGGCCTAAAAACCGATACGCTTTTCAATATTTAGGCTGGCCTAAAACCTGCATGACGACGCGACGACTACTACCGACCCGACTCGAAGATCGGTCATCGGGTGAGCGACCGTGACCGACGGCAGTTCGTCGGCCGAGCAGCTCCTCGCACAACAGGCCCGGCGCGAATCGAACGCGCGGACCTACCCCCGATCGCTGCCGCTGGCGATCGAACGCGCCGACGGGGCGATCCTCGAGGACGTCGACGGCAACGAGTACATCGACTGTCTGGCGGGTGCGGGGACGCTCGCGCTCGGCCACAATCACCCCGCGGTCGTCGAGCGGATGGAGGAACTGCTCGAGCGGGGACGTGCGATCCACACGCTCGATCTGACGACGCCGGTCAAGGAGCGGTTCGTCGACCGGCTGCTCGAGAGCCTCCCCGACGCGTTCGCCGAGAACGCGAACGTACAGTTCTGCAGTCCGGCCGGGACCGACGCGGTCGAGGCCGCGCTGAAGCTGGTCAAGACCGCGACCGGGAACCGGTCGATGCTGGCCTTCCAGGGCGGCTACCACGGGATGACCCACGGCGCGCTCGGACTGATGGGCGATACGGCGGCCAAGGAGGACGTGCCGGGATTGATGCCGAACGTCCAGCACCTGCCCTATCCCTACGCCTATCGGTGTCCGTTCGGGCTCGGCGGCGAGGACTGCTGGCGGACGAGCGCCGAGTACGTCGAGCGAACCCTCTCGAACCCCGATAGCGGGATCGTCGACCCCGCCGGCATGATCCTCGAGCCGGTCCAGGGCGAGGGCGGCGCGGTGCCGGCCCCCGCCGACTGGCTCCGCGAGATGCGCCGGATCACCCGCGAACGCGACGTGCCGCTGATCGTCGACGAGATACAGACCGGGCTCGGGCGAACCGGCGAACTGTACGGGATCGAACACGCCGACGTCGTCCCGGACGTGATGACGCTCTCGAAGGCCATCGGCGGCGGGCTCCCGCTGTCCGTCGTCGTCTACGACGAGTCGCTCGACGTCTGGGAGCCCGGCGCACACGCCGGCACGTTCCGCGGCAATCAGCTCGGCATGGCCGCCGGCGCGGCGACCATCGAGTACGTCCTCGAGAACGACCTCGAGGACCACGCCGCGGCGATGGGCGATCGGTTGCGGGGCCGTCTCGAGGAGACCGCGGCGACGTTCGAGGTGGTCGGGGACGTCCGCGGGCGCGGCCTCATGCTCGGCATGGAACTCGTCGATCCCGACGGCGAACCGGACTCGCTCGGTCACTATCCCGCCGACGGTGACCTCGCATCGGCCGTCCAGTCGGCGGCGTTCGATCGCGGGCTCGTCGTCGAGACCGGCGGTCGGGACGGGAGCGTCGTCCGGTTCCTTCCCCCGCTGACGATCTCGCCCGCCCGGATCGACACGGTCGCCGAAATCGTCCACGAGAGCGTCCGCTCAGCCGTCGCGACCGGGCGGGATCGCACGGAGGCTCCGGCATGACCGGCAGCGACCTCGCCGGGCGGCGTCGCCCGGCGGGCGATGGTCCGACGCCACCGGACGCGGCCAGCTCATTCCTCGGCGACCCGGACGGCAACGCCGCGTACGCGGCGGCGATCGACCGGGCCCGTGACTGCCTCCTCGAGTCGTTCGCGACGATCGACGGTCCTTACGCGGGAACCGACCACGAGACGCTCCGCGAACGGATCGACGAGCTGACGGTCGTCCCCGAGACGGGCGATTCGCTCGCAGCCGTCCTCGAGACGGTCGGCGACGAGATCCTCACCGACTCGGTCCGGGTCCACGACCCCGACTGCGTCGCGCATCTGCACTGCCCGCCGGCGATCCCGGCGCTGGCCGCGGAGCTGTTGCTCTCGGGGACCAATCAGTCGCTGGACTCGTTCGATCAGGCCCCCGCCGCCTCCGTCCTGGAGGAACGGGTCGTCGACGCCTGCTGTGACCTGTTCGACTATCCGGCCGGTGCCGACGGCGTCTTCACCGGCGGCGGCACGGAGTCGAACCTCCTCGGGCTCTTGCTGGCCCGGGACTGGTACTGCCGGACGCGGTTCGACCGCGACGTCCAGTCGGCGGGGCTCCCGCCCGAGGCGGCCGACCTCCGGATCCTCTGTTCGGACGCCGCCCACTTCACCGCCGACCAGGCCGCTCACCACCTCGGGCTCGGCGAGGACGCGGTCGTCACGGTACCGACCGACGACGACCGCCGGATGGACCTCGCGGCGCTGGACGAGACCCTCGAGGCCCTCGCAGCCGACGGCCGCCGCCCCTTCGCGATCGTCGGAACCGCGGGCACGACCGACTTCGGGAGCATCGATCCGCTCGCGGACCTGGCGGATCGGGCCGCGGAACACGACCTGTGGCTGCACGTCGACGCCGCCTACGGCGGGGCCTGTGCGATCAGCGACTCGCTCCGATCGAAGCTCGCGGGGATCGATCGCGCCGACTCGATCGCGGTCGACTTCCACAAGCTGTTCTACCAGCCCATCGGCTGTGGGGCCTTCCTGTTGCGCGATGGCGACCGCTATCGGTTCCTCGAGCGCAACGCGGCCTACCTCAACCCCGAGCGCGACGACGCGGCGGGGGTGCCGAACCTCGTCTCGAAGTCGCCGCGGACGACCCGCCGGTTCGACGCGCTGAAGCCGTTCGTGACGTTCAACGCGCTGGGCCGGGCCGGCGTGGCCGACTGCGTCGAGTACGTCTGCGAGCTGGCCGACGCCGTCGCCGCCGAGATCCGGGCCGAGCCGGCGCTGGAGCTGTGTTGTGACCCCGAACTCAGCGCGGTGGTCTTTCGGTATCGGCCCTCGGACCGCGGCGCTCGAGCGGGCGAGTCGGATGACCGGCCCGGTTCCGCGTCTCGGCCCGCGCTCGATCGGCTCAACCGCGGGATCCGCGACGAACTGTTCGCCGACGGCGAGGCCATCCTCGCGCGGACCGAAGTCGACGGTACGGCCGCGCTGAAACTCACCCTGTTGAACCCGAAAACGACGCTTTCCGACCTCCAAGCTGTCCTCGCGGCGGTCGTCGACCGCGGCGAGGCACTCGAAGCGGAGACCGATTCCACATGACAGTACGACCCACGACACGGACGAGTACGTCCGACGACGGCGTCGACGCGACGCGAGTCGCACGCGACGCGACGGTGCATAGCTTCCTGAACTGCTACTGCCTCGAGACCGGTGTCGGCGAGTTCGTTCCCGCGGCCGAGACGCCGATCGACCGCCGGCCCGAGAGCGGGCTCGTCCTGCGGTGTTCGCTTCCGAACCAGGGGATCGACCTCTTCGTTCCGGTCAGGTACCGGTCCCCGACGGGCCGTCATCTGTTCGATCTGCCGGCCGCCTACCGGGCCGGCGACGGCGAGCCCCAGCCGTTGGACTACGCGACGCTCGCGACGCTCGCGACGAAGGAACTCGAACTCGCCCGCGGCGCGGACCCCAACCGCGACGACCTCCTCGAGCGGGTGGTTCGCTCCTGCCGGAACGTCGAACGGTACGTCGCGGCCCGCGCCGACGACGGCGACGCCCTGTACGGGACGGACTTCACGTTTCGCGAGGCCGAGCAGTCGCTGGTCTTCGGCCATCTCCAGCACCCGACGCCCAAGAGCCGTCGGGGAATGGGCGACGACGCCGAGCGCTACGCCCCGGAACTCGAGGGCTCGTTCCGGCTGCACTACGTCCGCGCGGACGCCGAGATCGTCGAGAGCGAGTCCGCCCGCGAGGACTCGGCCGCCGACTGGGTCCGCGAGGCGCTCCGGGCCGATCCGGCCGTCGCCGACTCGGTCCTCGAGGGGTATCTGGGGGACGACGACGTTCTCCTGCCCGTCCACCCCTGGCAGGCCGAGCGACTCCTCGATCGCCCCGACGTGCAGGATCTCGTCGCGGCGGGGAAACTCGAGTCCATCGGTCCGCTGGGACGGGAGTTTTCCCCGACGACGTCGGTGCGGACGCTGTATGCCCCCGAGTCGCCGTTCATGGTCAAGGGGTCGCTGGCCGTCGAGATCACCAACTCCCTGCGAACGAACAAGCGGCCGGAACTCGAGCGCGGGGTCGCGATCTCGACCCTGCTGGCGACCGAACTCGGCGACGACCTGCGCGACCGGTTCCCCGATTTCGACGTGATCCGCGATCCGGCCTACCTAACCGTCGATCCAGACGCGCTGGGGACCGACGGCGACGAGTCCGGCTTCGAGGTCGTCCTCCGGGAGAACCCATTCCGTGGCGAGGACGCCCGGCAGACGACGCCGGTCGTCGGGCTCTGTCAGGACGCCATCGGAGACGGCCGCTCGCGGCTGGGTCGGATCGTCGCCTCGATCGCCGAGCGCGAGGGCCGCGACCCCGCCGCCGTCAGCGAGGAGTGGTTCCGGCGCTACCTGTCGATCTCGGTGCGACCGCTGCTGTGGCTCTACCTCGAGCGGGGGATCGGCCTCGAGGCCCACCAGCAAAACAGCGTCCTGACGCTCGACGAGGCGGGGTATCCCGACGAGTTCCGCTACCGCGACAATCAGGGCTACTACTTCCCCGAGAGCGCCTACGACCGGCTCGAGGCGGTCTGTCCGGGGATCGGCGAGCGGGCGAACTCGATCTGTCCCGACGCGGTCGCCGACGAGCGGATCCGTTACTACGTCGTGTTGAACAACGCGCTGGGCGTGATCAACGCCTTCGGGACCGCGGGGCTGGTCGACGAGACGCGGCTGCTCGCGATCCTCCGCGAGGAACTCGAATCGCTCCGGGAGTTCGACCGGCCCGGCACGTCGATCCTCGACCCGCTGCTCGAGTCCGAGACCGTCCCCCGCAAGGCGAACCTGCTGACGCGGTTTCGCGGACTGGACGAACTCGACGCGCCGTCGCTGGACGAGCAGTCGGTCTACGCCGAGGTGCGGAACCCGCTGGTCGACGCCGGGGACGCGGCCGGTACCAGTACGGGGCAGTCGTCGGGACCGGAGGTGAACCGATGACGGCCCGGACGCCGGAACGTGGCCCCCACGCCACCGCCGTCGCCGAGTACGACTTCGAGTACTACGACCGGACCATCGACCGACACATCGGCTTCCGGCCGGTCGACCTCGAGCGCGACCTCGGTCGCCTGCACGCGTGGCTGGGTTCGGACCACGTCAAGCCCTCCTGGGACCTCGACGAGCCGCTGCCCGAGTTCCGCGAGACGCTCCGGGAGAAACTCGCGGACGACCACCAGTCGCTGTATATCGGCTGTCTGGACCACGTCCCGATGAGCTACTGGGAGCGCTACTGGGTCGCCGAGGACGACCTCGCGGCGTACTACGACGCCGAGCCGGCCGACCAGGGGATTCACCTCCTGCTCGGTCCGCCCGAGTACGTCGGCGAGGGGGACGCGATCCCGTTGCTCCGGGCGATGACGGCCTTCCAGTTCAGCCACCCCGAGACCGACCGGGTCGTCGGCGAGCCCGACGCCCGCAACGACGCCGTGTTGACGGTCGCCCAGCAGTGTGGCTTCGAGTTCCGGCGACAGTTCGAGTTCCCCGAGGAGGAGAAGACGGCCAACCTCGTCGTCTGCACCCGCGAGCGGTTCGAACGCGAGGTCTGGCCGCCGACCGCCGACGGGGCCGCCGCGTCGCCGACCGAGGTGGACGACGATGACTGAAGGCAATGCCGACGACGCCGACGAACCAGTCGTCGATCGGGGTCACTACGACGTCCTTGGCGTCGGCCTCGGTCCGTTCAACCTCGGGCTCGCGGCGCTGCTCGACGGCGCGGACGCCGATCTCGAGGCGGTCTTTCTCGAGCGCGACCCCGCGTTCGCCTGGCACGAGGGGATGCTGATCGAGGGGGCCACCCTCGAGGTCCCGTTCCTCGCCGATCTGGTGACGATGGCCGACCCAACCAGCCCTCACAGCTTCCTCAACTACGCCCGGGAACGGGACCGTCTCTACGAGTTCTACTTCTACGAGACGTTCCAGATCCCCCGCCGGGAGTACGACGATTACCTGCGGTGGGTCGCCGACCGGCTTCCGACGACGGCGTTCGACCGCGAGGTCACGAGCGTCGAGTACGAATCCGACGGCGACTCGGAGGGCACGGAGCCGGACTCGAGCGGTGCCGACCCCGGCGATGGCGGGACCTTCGTCGTCGAAGCCCGCTCTCCCGAGACGGGCCGGCGCTACCGCTACCGGGCCGCCGACCTCGTCATGGGCGTCGGCTCCCGGCCCGCCCTGCCGGGGTTCGCCCGCGACTACGCCGACGGAGAGGCTCCCCTGTTTCACACCGCCGACTACCGCGAGCGCCGCGATGAGGCCCTCGAGCGCGACGCGATCACCGTCGTCGGCTCGGGACAGAGCGCCGCCGAGGTCGTACTGGACCTACTCGAGCGCCAGCCCGATGGCGGCTACCGGCTCGACTGGCTCACCCGCTCGGACGGGTTCTACCCGATGGAGTACTCGAAGCTCGGCCTCCAGCACTTCACGCCCGAGTACTCGCGGTACTTCTACGATCTCCCCCAGTCGGAGAAGGACGACCTGCTGGCCGACCAGGACCTGCTGTACAAGGGGATCGATCCCGAGACCAGCGAGCGGATCTACGACGCCCTTTACGAGCGTTCGATCGGCGACCGCGACCCCGAGTTCGGCATGCTCGCGACGACCGCGGTCCGGGACCTCGAGCGCCTCGAGGGCAGTTACTGGCTCGCCTGCGAACAGCGCCAGCAGGAGCGGTCGTTCGCCCTCGAGACCGACGCCGTGATCTTCGGGACGGGGTATCAGCGGCCGACGCCGACCTTCCTCGAGCCGATCGCCGACCGGATCGCCTTCGACGACCGGGGCCGGTTCCGCGTGACCGAGGACTACCGTCTCGAGGGCGCGTTCGGCGGCCCCGATGCCGGCCGCGTGTTCGTCCAGAACGCCCCGCTACACGCCCACGGGGTCGGGACACCCGACCTCGGGCTGGGCTGTTACCGGAACGCCATCATCGTCGAACAGCTCGCCGGGCGCGAGATCTACCCCGTCGACCGGGACACCGTCTTCCAGGACTTCGATGTCGACCAGTTCGCCGACCACGCGTCAGTTCGTGCCGACGCGCCCCAGTCGCTGTCGCTCAACACGGAGTAATCATGCAACACACACGACACACCACGGACCAGGAGTACGGATTCGACGGAACCGACACGCTCGAGACGGTGCTGACCGAGGCCCGCTGGGACGACGCCGGCCGCGAACTCCTCGCGAAGATCGTCCGGGAGTTCACCTACGAAGACCTCCTCGAGCCGGAGCCGGTCGCCGACCCCGACGGCGAGTGGACAACCTACGAGGCCGACCTCGACGGGACCCGGTACCGCTTCGACGCCGTCGAGCGGTTCTGGGACTCGATCAGCGTCCGCGTCGACTCGCTCGAGCGCGACGACGGCGACGGGTTCGAGCCCGCCGCCGACCCGCTGCAGTTCGTCGTGGATCTCGAGCCGACGATCGAGATGGACTCGATCACCGCGGGCCATCTCGTTCGCGAGTACACCAACACGCTGCTTGCGGACGCCCACATCGATGCCGACGACGGGGCCGACGCTGACGCCGCCGATGCGACGGCCCGCTCCGTCCTCGATATGCCCTACGCCGAGATCGAGGGCGAGATGACCGGCCACCCGTGGCTCACGTTCAACAAGGGCCGGGTCGGCTGGGGGTACGACGACTACCGCGACTACGCGCCCGAGCGGTCCGAACCGATCCGGCTCTCGTGGTGTGGCGTCTCCCGCGAGGCCGCCACGTTCGTGGGCGTCGACGGCCTCGATCACGAGGCGCTGCTCGAGGCTGAACTCGGCGACTACTACGGGCGGTTTCGGGACGACCTCGCGGACCGCGGGCTCGACCCGGACGACTACCTGTTCCTGCCGGTCCACGACTGGCAGTGGGAGAACGCGATCGTTCCCCTGTTCGGCCGCCAACTCGCGACCGACGACATCGTCCCGCTTGGCCCCGGCCCGGACGAGTACCTGCCGATGCAGTCAGTTCGGACCTTCGTCAACGCCGACGAGCCGGCCAAACACAACGTGAAGCTCCCGCTGCAGATCGTCAACACGCTCGTCTGGCGCGGCCTGCCCGGCGAGCGCACCGAGGCTGCGCCGCTGGTCACCGAGTACGTCAAGGACGTCCGGGATTCGGACCCGTTCCTGCGCGACGAGTGCGAACTCGTCTTGCCCGGCGAGATCGCCGGCGTCAACTTCGATCACCCCACCTTCGACGCGCTCGAGGCACCGCCCTACCAGTACAACGAACTGCTGGGCTGTGTCTGGCGCGAGAGCGTCACCGACCTGATCGACGACGATCAGCGAGCGATGAGCCTCGCTGCACTCCTTCACGTCGAGGACGGCGAGCCGGTGGTCTCGAAGTTAGTCGAGCGCTCCGATCTGTCGCTGTCGGCGTGGCTCGACGAGCTGTTCGAGACGATGTTGCCACCGTTGTTGCACTACCTCTACCGGTACGGGACCGCGTTCTCGCCCCACGGCGAGAACACGATCCTCGTCCTCGAGGACGATCGGCCCGCCCGGCTGGCCGTCAAGGACTTCGTCGACGACGTCAACGTCGCCGATGCGCCCCTCGCGGAACTGCAGGGGCTGCCCGATGACCTCGACGACGTGTTGCTGTCGGTCCCGCCGGAAGAGCTGCGGCTGTTCGTCGTCTATGGGCTGTTCGTCGGCGTCTACCGCTACCTCGCCGACCTGCTCGCGCGCCATCACGACTACCCCGAAACCGAGTTCTGGGGCCGGGTCCGGGCCGCCATCGAGGACTACCACGATCGCTTCCCCGACCTCGAGGAGCGGTTCGAGCTGTTCGACCTGCTCGAGCCGTCGTTCCCGAAGCTGACGCTGAACCGCAATCGGATCGTCGACGTGGGGTACGGCGACCTCCCCGAGCGGCCCCACGCGATCGAACACGGCACGGTGCCGAACCCGCTGGCCGAGGTCGATCCCCAGCGGTGAACTGAGTCGGGAGGCGGCGATTCGCTCGAGCGATGGACACGAACCCATCGCCGCCGAAACGAGCCGTCTCGCTACTCCGGAGACGTGCGGCAGGCGTTGCTGGGGAGATGTGACGTCCAGAGATAGCACCCGCGAGCGAACGAGAGCGCGGCGCTACGCGCCGCGCCGAGTGAGCGAGCGGCCGTCCTCGTGAACGCAGTGAACGAGGGCTCGGAAGAGCTGCGCTCTTCCGGTGTTTTTTGGTCCAGATTTTTGCTTCGAGTGGTGCGCTCGCTGCGCGAGCGCACCCGAGAAGTAAAAAGGTGGGTTTTAGTCTTCGGTCGTCGTCTTCTCCACGTCGAGTTCGCCCTCGTAGATCTCCGCGCCGTCCTGTGCGACCTTCTCGGCCAGCACGGCACATTTGACTCGCATGGGCGAGACCTCGACCCCGAGCATGTCGATCACGTCGTCGCGATCCATCTCCTGGAGTTCCTCGAGGGTCTTGCCGACGAGTTCCCCGGAGAGCATGCTGGCGGAGGCCTGACTGATCGCACAGCCGTCGCCCTGGAAGGCGACCCGCTCGATCGTCTCTCCGTCGTCGGCGAGGTCGATGTCCATGCGGATCTCGTCGCCACACATCGGGTTCTCGCCGATGTGTGTGTACGTCGGATCCTCGAGTTCCCCGTAGTTGCGCGGGTTCTTGTAGTGGTCGAGGATCTGCTGTCGGTACATATCGGAGCCCAGTCCCATCGTTGGCTACGGATAGGCCAGTGAGTTGTAAAAGGGTTCCGGGGCCGAAACGGCCGATCGCGTCGGTTTCCGACGGGTTCGGGGCCGTCGGGTCCGGTCGGCGACCGGCCCCTATCGCTCGCCGACGACCTCGCTATCGAATCGCTCGAGGTACTCGCGAACGAACCCGACGCGGTCCGCAGCGAGGTCCCGGCCAACGTCGGTGTACATCCGCGCCGGCAGGTCGAGGATCTTCTTGTGGAAGTGGTTGTACTGTGTCGCGCCGGCGTCGGTGTCGTCTTCCGCGATCGGCTGGGCCGGATCGTGGATCGGATCGCTGATCTCGCCACCGTAGGCGAACACGCGGGCGATGCCGACCGCACCGAGCGCGTCGAGGTTGTCCGCGTCGGCGACGAGTTTCGCCTCGAGCGTCGCGGGCTCGAGGTCGTTCGAGTAGCGGTGAGCCCGAATACAGTGTTGGACCCGCTCGATCGTCGCCGCGCCGGCCCCGCACTCGCGCAGGATCCCCTCGGCTTCCCGCGCGCCCCACTGCGCGTGGTCGTCGATCTCGCCGCGGTCTTCCTTCGTCCGGCCGACATCGTGACAGTAGACGGCGAGGCGGACCACCCGATCGTCGACGGCGTCGGAGTGGCGCTCGCACAGCGTCTCGGCCAACCGCTCGACCCGCTGGACGTGGTGCCAGTCGTGGGCCGGTGACGCGTCGTCGAAATAGGTGCGGGCACGGTCGCGAACTGCCTCGAGCATCGTCCCCGCCTTTCGCCGGCCGGAAAATAAACGCGCCGTCCTCGCGGCGGTCACTCGGCGGACTTCTGGACGATCGCGAACCAGAAGTCCTCGACGGACCGGACGAACTCGACGAAGTCCTCTGGTTCGACGGGCTTTTGCAGGTAGGTGTCGGCCTCGAGGCCGTGGGACCGGACGACCTGCTCTCCCGCATCGGAACTCGTGAGGACGACGACCGGGATCTCGTTCAACACGGGGTCGTTCTTTAGTTCCGAGAGGACTTCGATCCCGCTCTTGCCGGGCAGTTGTGGCTCGAGCAGGACGATGTCGGGTCGGGGTTCCTCGGCGAACTCGCCACGCTGGTGGAGAAACGCGAGGGCCTCGTCGCCGTCGGAGACGGTGTGGATGGTGTTGAGCAACTTCGCATCCGTGAACTGCTCCTCGAAGAGCCGGCTGTCGCCGGGGTTGGGCTCGACCAGCAGGATATCGATCGGATCGTCCGTGCCCTCGTCGTCCGTGGCCATCGCCGTTACGTAGCGAGCGAGCGGGTAAAACGTCCGTGTCACTCGCGTTGAACAGTGTTCGTTCCCGACCGGTCGCGATTCGGCTCGGCTCGAGTCGATCGTTCGTCCGTGCCGTCGCAGTACTGGTCGGTTACTGACGGNAGATGTGTATAAGAGACAGGAACTACGCTTTCCAAAATCCACTGAAACACTCCCCAGGCGTCGACGAACGGTAGTTATGCGAACAGCTGCCGGGCGTCGTCGATCGCCGCGACCAGCTTGTCGATCTCCGCTTTCGTGTTGTAGATGTAGAACGAAGCGCGAGCCGACGCGGCCACCCCGAGCTTGTCGTGCAGCGGCTGGGTACAGTGATCGCCGGCGCGGATCGCGACCGCGTGGTCGTTCATGATCGAGGCCAGGTCGTGGGCGTGGACGCTCTCCAAGTTGAACCCAACGAGGCCGCCGCGTTCGGGGCCGGGTTCGGGACCGTAGATCTCGATGCCGGGCTCGGCGTCGAGCTGTTCGTAGGCGTAGCGGGCCAGTTCCTCCTCGTGGGCCTCGATGCGTTCCATGCCGATCTCCTCGAGGTAGTCGATGGCGGCCACGAGCCCGACGGCTTCCGCGATCTGTGGCGTGCCGGGTTCGAATTTCCAGGGGAGGTCGTCCCAGGTGGAGTCCTCGAAGGTGACCTTGCGGATCATGCCGCCGCCGTAGAGGTAGGGTTGCATGTCCTCGAGGATCGCTTTCTTGCCGTAGAGCGCGCCGATGCCGGTGGGGCCGGCCATCTTGTGACCGGAGAAGGCGTAGAAGTCGGCGTCGATCGCCGCGACGTCGACGGGGCGGTTGGGGACGGCCTGTGCGCCGTCGATGAAGGCCAGCGCGTCGTGGTCGTGGGCGATGTCGACCAGGTCGGACACGGGGTTGACCGTGCCGAGCGTGTTCGAGACGTGGACCGCCGAGACCATCGCGGTGTCGTCGGTGATGATCTCGCTCGCGTGGTCCATGTCGAGGCGGCCGTCCTCGTCGATCCGGATATACTTCACCTCGGCCCCGGTGCGCTTGCCGATCTGTTGCCACGTGACCAGCGAGGCGTGGTGTTCCATCTCGGTCAGCACGATCTCGTCGCCGGGGCCGAGTTCGTTCAGTCCCCACGAGTAGGCGACGAGGTTCTCGGCCTCGGTCGTGTTCTTCGTGAAGACGATCTCCTCGCGGCCGTCCGCGCCGATGAACTCGGCGACGCGGTCGTGGGCCTCCTCGTAGGCGATCGAGGCCTCCTGGCTGAGGTGGTGGATGCCGCGGTGAACGTTGGCGTTGTACTCGCGGTAGTAGTCGCTCATCGCGTCGACGACCGGGTCCGGCGTCTGGGTCGTCGCCGCGTTGTCGAGGTAGACGAGTTGCTCGCCGTTGTCGAACTCCCGCTGGAGGATGGGGAACTCCTCCCGGATCGCCCCGACGTCGAGCGCCTCGAGGTTCTGTTGACTCATTGGCGACTAGCAGGGACCGCACGCAAAACACTCCTTCGGTCCGGCGGTGGCCGACGTTCCGGAATCGCGTCGAATCGGCCGCGTCGGTTCGGGGCCGCGATCGCCGGCCGGTCGGCTTCGGACGCGTGGGCGAAACGGACGGTGGGTGGGGAGGAAGGGGGTGGGGTGAGGCGGGGTTCGGGAGGTGACGGCAGGGGGGAGTGGGGTCGGATCTGGTGGGTGCCCTGCCGCAGTGGGTACGTGGAGCGCCACGGGCATACGGCTACCTCCAAACGATTTTGGGACGCCGACGGCGCGAGTGACGAGCCCGGCTGCGGACCGACGGATGCGAGACCGGAGACGGCGAGCCACGGTGGCCGCGTGGTTCACTCCGTCGGCGGTTCTCTGAAGACCGACGGCTGGGTGCCGTCCAACACCAGCTCCGCGTACCGGGCGAACAGCCACGCGACGGCGTTGAGCAGATGGAGGACGATCAGTCCGATGAAAACGCCGACGGCCGAGACGACCAGCGCCGACGGCAGCGCGTCGACGTACACCGACACCAGTTCGCCGTCGGTGATCGACAGCGGGATCGGCGAGGTCAGGTCGACGGCCCAGTCCTCGTGCTGGTAGGTGAGTTCGGGGACGATCTCGATCGGGTCGCCGATGTGGATCCCGACCAGCTGGTTCCGGTAGTGAAGCGGTGCGGCGACGAGGACGTACGTGAACGCAAACCCCATGATGACCGCGATAAACGAGCAGAGTCCGAGTACGAACTTGCTGAACAGGTAGCCGACTCCCTTCCACGTCCCTCGATCGAAGACGAGCCGGCGGGCCCGCTCGCGGATGCTGTCGGCCGGCTCACTGGTTCGGACGTCCGCACCGAGTAATCGCGTCGCCAGCAGCCGCTCGAGGGCGGTCAGTTCGATCGACGCGAACAGGACGCCGGCCACGAGCGGGCCGCCGATACACACCAGGACCAACGAGAGCGGAATCCCGGCGATAAGCAACGCGATCGGCTCCGTCATGGCCATATCGACGACCGCGAACCCGAGCCCGATCGGGATCGCCGCGCCGGTCACGAGGACGGTGAAGTAGCCGATCCCGAGCGGGAACGACAGCAGCAGGTACGCGATGTTGGCGTAGGTTTGCTTGCGGGCGACGACGCCGAAGAACCAGCGGCTCCAGGCGCGGACGCGGTCGAATACGGTTCCGACTGTCGTACGTGCTGAAGTCATGGGTGTTGATGTCATGTCGAATCGGGCCTCCTGAACGAGCGAACGATCGCGAGCAGTCCGAGCAGGTGCGAGACGGTGACGACCAGCAACACCGTCGCATCGGTCGCGTCGGTGCCCCAGTCGACCGCGTACGACGAGACGAACGGTACGACCGTGAGGAGGGCGATGCCGACGGCCAGAAACAGCATCGGCCGACTGTCGTTTCGCGCGTGCCCCCGATAGGCCGTCCACGCCACGACCGTTCCGAGCGCGGCGCTTGTCAGCCCCGTCAGGAAAATCGTCGTCGCCTCGTCGAGCCCGAAGACGGTCGTCTCGAGCGCGGCCGTCGCGAGCCCGGGCCCGGTCATCGGCCCCACCTCGCGCTCGCTCGAGCGATTCGGCCGCTATCGGTCACGGCCGCCCGTAGACGGTATAGAGGATCGCGACCAGGCCCGCGATCTCGCTGCTCGTCGCGAGGACGGACGTCGTCACCGACGACGCACCGAGTACCGTCGGTAACAGGAACCGAAGGACCGTCGGCACCGCGGCCAGCAGCGTGATCCCGAGCGCGAGCCACAGCAGGGGCTTCCGGCGGACGTCCCGGTAGCCGTCGTAGGACCGCTTTGCGATCCAGCACGCGACCACGAACGCCGTCGCTTGCCCGAGGAAGACGGCGACGGCGATCGCCGTCGTCCCGCCTTCGCTTCCGACCGTTTGTAGTAGTGGTCCGAACATGACGCTTACAGGTCTTCGAACAGTCTGGTAAACCGGTCGGCGGGATCCTCGTCGCGGCGGTACACGTCCATCTCCATCGAGCCCTCGGCGATCTCGATCGCCACGCGCTCGAGTCGCGTGCTGTAGGTCTTGTAGTGGTGTCCATCGGGATCGAGTTCCTGATACTCGTCGAGGAACCCCTGGTCCGCGAGCCGCTCGATCCGCCGGTAGATCGTCGGCGGCGAAGCGTCGCAGCGTTCGGTGAGGCGGTCGACGGACATCGGTTCCTCGCTGGCCGCGATGAGGATGCGACGCGCGTACTCGTCGTCGAGTAAGGCGAGTACTTCTTGATCCTCACCGTCGGTCATTCGATCGTTCGTATGACAGGATGATATAAAAGACCCCACAGTTTCCGACCGTGAAACCGTGGTTCCAGCCCTATACACGTGCCCGCTGTAGCCCCGCTCGAGATGGTTGCCATCGAAACGACCGGTCTGACCAAGGAGTACGGCGATCTCACCGCCGTCGACGATCTGGATCTGACCGTCGACGACGGCGAGGTGTTCGGCTTCCTCGGCCCCAACGGGGCGGGGAAGTCGACGACGATCAACATGTTGCTCGACTTCGCGCGGCCGACCGCGGGGTCGGCGACGGTACTCGGCTACGACGCACAGGCCGAGGCCGACGCGATCAGCCCCCGCGTCGGCGTCCTCCCCGAGGGGTTCGACGTCTACCCCCGGCTGTCCGGCCGCCGCCACATCGAGTTCGCCGCCAAGACGAAGGGGGCCGACGACGACCCCGACGACCTCCTCGAGCGGGTCGGGCTCGACCCCGCGGACGCCGAGCGACCGGCCGGCGACTACTCGAAGGGGATGCGCCAGCGGCTTGCGACCGGCATGGCGCTGGTCGGCGACCCCGACCTGCTGATCATGGACGAGCCCTCGACCGGGCTCGATCCCCACGGCATCCGCGAGATGCAGGACCTCGTCCGTCGCGAGGCCGAGCGCGGGACGACGGTCTTCTTCTCGAGTCACATTCTCGAACACGTCGAGGCGGTCTGTGACCGCGTCGGCGTGTTGAACGAAGGCGAACTCGTCGCCGTCGACACTATCGCGGGGCTGCGCGAGGAACTCGGCGGTGGTGCGACGATGACGCTGACCCTGGCCGATCGGAGCGGGGCCGACGCCCGCGATCTCGTCCGCGACCTGGCCGGGATCACCGACGTCACCGCGTCCGGGCGAACCCTCGAGTGTACGGTCACCGAGCCGCCCGCGAAGGCCGACGTCGTGACCGCCGTCGCCGGCGCGGGTGCGTCGATCGCGGACGTGCGGATCGAGGAGGTCTCCCTCGAGTCGCTGTTTACCGCCCTGACGAACGGCGACACGGCCGAGAACGGGGGGATAACGGGGGCGGCCGAGGCGGACGCGACCGCGGTCGAACCGGAGGTGACCCGATGACCTCGCACATTCCGACCGTCGCCCGCAAGGAGTTCGACGACGCCGGCCGGTCGAAGCTCCTCTGGTCGCTGATCGGGCTGCTCGTCGGGTTGGTCGCGATCGGCTACACCGCGATCTGGTATACGATCGACGACGTGACCGCGGCCGAGGTGCTGAACTTCCTCGGGCTCCCGCTGCAGGTGATCATTCCGATCGCCGCGCTGATTGCCGGCTACATGGCCGTCGTCGGCGAGCGCCGATCGGGCAGTATCAAGCTCCTGCTCGGCCTGCCACCGAACCGGACCGACGTCGTGTTCGGCAAGCTACTGGGCCGCACGGCGGTCGTCGGGGTGGCGGTCGGCCTCGCCTTCCTCGCCTCGCTCGTCCTCGGTGCCGTCTTCTTCGGCTCGGTTCCGTTCGCCGACTGGCTGGGTTTCGCCGCCGTCTCCCTGCTGTTCGGGACGACCTTCGTCGGGCTGGCCGTCGGCGTCTCCGCGGCCGTCTCCTCGCGGGGCAAGTCGATGGCCGTCGTCGTCGGGTGCTACATGGTGTTCGTCGCGCTCTGGGAACTGCTCACTGCCGGGCCGTACTACCTCCTCTACGACGAGGGGCCGCCGATCGAGGCCGAGACGTGGTATCTCCTCCTCGAGCAATTCAACCCCATCTTCGCGTACACCAACTTGGCCAGCAGCGTCGTCGAGGGGACGATCTATCCCTTCCAGTTCCAGTACGGCCTGCAGTCGCCGGAGGCCTATCAGATGACCCCTGCCGAGCGGTTCCCGGGCGACGCACCGTTCTATCTGCAGGACTGGTTCGGCGTCGTCGTCATGCTCGCCTGGCTGGCCGTGCCCGTCGCGATCGGCTACTACCGGTTCAAGCGAACCGATCTCTGAACGCTCGAGCCGCGGCGGCCACCGGGCCGGTGTCCGTAGCCGGTTAGGATCGCATGCGGTGCCCGAGATAGTACGCGATACCGGCTGCGGCCCCGGTAACGACGACTTCGGCGATGCTCGCTCCGAGGTTGCGCCCGATAGCGAGAGGGAACCCGAGCAACAACAGCGCCGCCCCGACTGCAACGACGAGCGCCGCGATCTCGATCGAGACTTCACCGCCGAACCCGGTCCTGACGCTTTCCATACATCAGCCATCGTTTCACAACGAATTAATACTTTCTCGCTAACAAGACGGTGCGGGCCAGACCGATCGACATATCGGTGTCTTCAAACTGTTTTGGTGCCGGTTCGGCGGCCGCTCTTCGAGGAAGTCTCGCAAATTCCCGCTGCAGAAAACCCGATAGTCGCGTTCGCTTCGGTCGTTCGAATAACTCCAGCGAATATTTCTTCGTACTCTGCACAAAATATATGTGCGTACTGGGAATATGAGTCACTATGGGTTCCCAGTCCGACACCGATGCAGGCACTGACGACGAGGAGAACGAAAAGAACGAACTGCTCGATCGTCTGCTGAGTTTCTTCGCGACGTTCCTCCCGTAAGTCGCCGAAAGGTCGGTCCGTGGGATGCCCCTCGCAAACAGTGGCCGTCGGACCGAGTTCGCCGTACTGGAACGCGGTGATCATCAGCCAGACTGACCGAAGACGGATCGACTATGTCGCTCTGAGTCCCGGATCCCAAATCACGAATTCACCAGTACAGCGTGGACGGAAACAGAAATACTCCACCGCACCACCGTCCAGAGGATACCGTAACGGACCGGCGTTTGAACTGCAGTTTCCAATGGCATCTGACGTCAATCACTTACACCCGTTAAGTGCAGTGCGAATCGCGTTCCGGAGGGGATTCCTCGGATTCTCGGCACCGATTTTCTTCGGTATGATTGCGGCCAGCATCTTCCCGATCGATCTGATCTGGGCACTTCGTCTCAGTCCCATCGGATTCATCGCTGGTGTCTGTTACGGTCTCACGTACTATTACCGATTCACCTATGAGATCACGCCAGACACGTTCGACATCACCTCCGGTGTCTTCGCCCGGCGTTCCCGCGAGATCCCGTATCGGCGGATTCAGAACGTCGATGTGTCACAACGTATCGCCCAGCGACTGCTCGGATTGGCCGTCGTCTCGATCGAGACGGCCGGCGACAGCGACACCGAAGCGATGCTGGATTTCGTCGGCGAGGACGAAGCCGATCGGATTCGGAGGGAGATACGCCGCCGGACGGCCGCCGCTGACACAACCGATGATGCCGACAGAGCAGCTACAACGGAGTCAAGCAGTGGTGCGGGTTCCGGCGACACCGGCCACGAGGAACCCGCTCGAACGGATCGCGAACCGACGCTGTTGTTCGAACTAAAACACCGCGAACTACTGCTGTACGCCGTTTCCTCGTTCCGATGGGACACCGTACTCTTTCCGCTCCTGCTATTTCTCTGGATAACTGACGGCGATCTTCGATCCGCGCTGTTGCCGCAGTTCATGTTTGAGATCGCCCGTCCCTTCGGCGGGCCTGTATCGCTCGAGGGTGCTGCGGGCAGTTCTCTCGTCGTGTTACTCGTGATCGCCGCGATCCAATGGGTACTCCTCACGTATCTCGCCAGTATCCTCTACAAGATCGGCACCTACTACGGGCTCTACCTCGGTCGACAGGGCTCTGATCTTGTCTATGAACGAGGTCTGGGTCGACGGTACAGCGGATCGGTCCCGTTCGATAAAGTCCAGTCCGTAACGGTGACCGACAATCCCCTGCAACGATTCGTCGGCTACGCCGGACTGTGGGTCGAAACTGCTGGGTACGGACCCAGAAGCGGCGGCAGTAGTCAATCGGTCGTTCCCCTCGCCGACGCATCTCGCGTCTTCCGCTTCGGGGAATCGCTTACCGGTATCGACCGACCGCAGTTTCGGCGTCCACCGACGACCGCTCGACGCCGATATCTCGTCCGCTACTCGCTCGTGGCTGCCGGTGTAGTCGGTACTGCCTTCGCTATCACCCGGTTCTCTACCATCGAGCGGTGGCAGTATACCGTTCTCACCTTCGCGGTCGTTCCGTTGGCTGCCCATCTGAAATACGTCCATTTGGGGTACGTCGTCGGCGACGAGTGCCTCGTTATCCGACGCGGGTTCTGGCGGCGCCGGACGACCATCGTTCCCTACTACCGAATTCAGACCGTCTCGACGCGTCAATCGATCTTCCAACGCCGGCTCGGACTCGCCTCTCTCGTCGTGGACACAGCCAGTTCACGGACGTTCGCCTGGAGAACGCCTGTGATCTACGATATTGACCTACAGGCGGCTCGAGAAATTCATCGCACCAGTCGGGGGAACCTACAGCGGTCGCTCCGGGACCGCGCACAAAACAATCAATTTCCCGACGGGATTGCGTGAGTTCGCTGGCGTTCGTCCGGATATTCGAAAGAAATTCCGAGTCAGGCGGAGCGGTCCGAGTCGCGTGGACCGCTTCGAAGACGATGTGCGTTCGTGTCGCCCTCAGAAGTACGGGATATCGACGTCGATGATATCACCGTCAGCGTCTGGTCCACAGACACCGAGCCCGGACGATTTACAGAGGGTAGCTGCAACGTCGTCACCGCAACCGCTTGCTCTCTCAGCGACCCAACAGACTCCTTTTACGAACGCGACGCAGCCCACCGGTCCGACGACCGTGATCCCGAGCAGTCCACAGAGGAATCCGCCGAACGCCCCGCACACGTTCCGACAGATCAGCTTCGAAGCGTAGTAACAACCACTACACGAATTGATGTTCAATTCGTCGGGGAGATCAGGTAACGACTGCGCCGGCGTGACGGCATTAGCTCGTTGCAGGTCGTTCGTGAACTGCCGGACCGACGCCTCGTCGGGTCGAATCTCACGCTTTTCGATTGTCGGCTCAGTACTGGCCGCGGAACTGAGGCCCGTTTCCGACGGATAGTCGCTCACGGACAGTTCGTATCGGTCTACTTTTTCAAGGAGTCCGTCGTCGTAATAGTACTCGACATCAAACTGCGCGAACTCAATCTCGTGCGTGTCCAGGTTCCGGCCGATAATGATCCCAGCACGAGCGTCCGACTCGACGTCTTCGAGTTCATACGCGACGACCTCACGGCGCAGTGTATCGGCCTCAACTCGACCCGCATCGATAGCGTCGGCCTCAAACTCGAACTCGTAACCCAGCTCGGTTGCCGTCTCGAGCAGATCGGCGAACGCCCGAGTTTCTTTGATTTCGCCAGCGACCCTAAGCTTTTCCCGACCTTCGAGAATCGTGATCGGATCTGACGACGTACCGTCGGCTGCTGCAACAGATACCGACATCGATGCCCCGATTCCGACCAGCCCGGCACTGCTAAGTCCTTTTAGCACGTTGCGCCTGTCTATTTTGCTGTCTTTATCGGATATCCATCTAGTGTATAAAGGTTAGAAATTAAGAATTTTTCTAACGATCATAGATATGTATGAAGAATGTCACTGGTTGGTGGTACGGTAAATATTTGACATGCTATTTCCGACCTCGGAATGAATACACCGTCTACGATGGTTTGAGCGGTCTAATAGGCCGATATGAGAATACCGCAGCGGAAGCCGCGGGAGGGAGTGAACGCTCGGTAACTTAGGGGATTGATTATTAGTCTGATAAGAGGGCCGTGATATTACTGAACTGGTGGTCGTGAAAGCGGGTCACGAAGGGAGGTTCTGCCGCCTCGCTGCTACGCAAACGCGTCGACTCATGAGGTTCGAAAACGGCATGTCGCAGGATTCTGTCGTCCGTTTCCGCTCCGTATTTCGCGTACACCGTCGTGTCTCAATCCATTCTCCTCGTCGCTTTCGGGGCGTAAACGGTCAGAATTTCTCCCGTGAAAACCCGTTTCGTCTCTCGAAAAACGGGGTCTTCGAGCCGTCCCCGGGTTCAAATCGATTGGTGTCCGCTCGATCGGATTGCTTCCACTGTCTTTGAACGCCGCCCGCGAGCGCTACATCCACAGCAGTTGCGCGTGCAGCGTCGCCCCCACCTCGAGGACGTTCGCCTCGTCGATGAAGCCCTCTTCGACGGCGAGTTCGACGGCGCGGGTGCCGACGATATTGGCCACGTCGGCCTGCGCGAGGCTCTCGACGACGGCGTCCTCTTCCACCGCGTCGCCGCCGTAGAACTCCTCGGTGACGGTTAGCGAGAGGTCGCCCTCCTCGAAGGTCTCGCCCAGCACGTCCTCGTCGCAGACGGCCACCAGCAGCCCCTCCTGGGTCTGTCGTTCGTTGACGATCATCCGATCACTCGAGTTCCCACTCGCGGTCCTCGTCCTCGTCGCCGGTGTCGAGGTCACCGAGTCCGAGATCCTCGAGCCCGATGTCGCCCTGCTGGGGTCGCGACTGCCGGCCGGTCCCGAGTCCGGGCTGGCCGCCGGCTCCCGGCCCGGCACCCATGCCGCCGGCCCCGCCGGGGCCGCCCTGGCCGCCGCCGAGGGTTTCCTTGCGGTCGTCCATCAGCTCCTGTTCGGCCCGCTCGCGCATCTCGTTTGCCTCCTCGGCGATCTCCTCGGCCTGATCGAACTCGCCGAGTTCCTCGAGGATCTCGGCTTTCTCCTCTAAGACCTTCGCGTTGCGCAGGCCCAGCCGGATCGCGTTGTCGATACAGTGTAAGGCCTCCTCGGAGAGGCCCCGCTCCGAGAGGAAGAACGCGCGGTTGAACCAGCCGGCGGCGAAGCGCTCGTCGATCTCGATGGCGCGTTCGGCGTGTTCGAGCGCCTCGGTCGTCTCGCCGAACTCCCAGAGCGCGTAGGCGAGGTTCGTCTCGGCGGTGGCGGCGTGTTCGCTCTCGTCGTCGATCCGCAGCGCCTCGCGGTGGGCCCCGATCGCCTCGTCGTACTCCTCGAGTTCGGCGTGGGCGACGCCCTTGTTGACCCAGGCCTCCTGCTCCAAGCGCTCGTCCTCGGCGTAGCGGGCGGTCCGCTCGAAGGCCTCGGTGGCCTGCTCGTAGCGGTTGATCTGCATGTAGTTCAGCCCGACATCGAGCAACTCGGTGGCGTCGACCTCGTCCGAATCGATGTTGTGTTTGTCCAGCGTGTCGGTGACGACGCGGGAGTCGACGGGGTCGACCTTCGAGGGGTCGACGCCGAGTTCCGGCGGATCCAGATCGAACTCCTCGTAGGGATCGCCGAAGCCCTCGCCCTCGGAGAACTGATGGTCGCGATCGTCGTCTCGGTCAGTCATTAACAGGAATTGGCGACGGCGACTGTTAAGGGCTGCGACCCGGGTAGCGGCGGGGCTCGGGCGTCAGATCCGCTCGCCGAGCCGCCGGGTCACGCCCCGCAGCGACTGGGTGACCGCAGCCGGATGGGGGAGCCCGAGCCGGTACCGGACACGGTCCTGGCGCTTGAACGGTTCGAACACGCCGGGCTCCTCGAGGTCCCAGACCCGCGCCCGCGAGCAGCGGGCACCGCGTCGGTCGAGGACGGCGTTTGCCGCCCGTCGGCCGGCCTCGTTGGCCGACTCCATCGAGGCCAGATCCGAGTTCGTCCGCACGTAGTCGCTGGCCAGCGCGAGGTTTCGGACGCCGACGTCGGCCGGCGGCCGGTTCCGGAGCGAGCCGACGGTGTTGATGAGGAGCGGCGAGCGGTTCTCGACGCCGCCGTCCGCGCGTTGCGTCTCCGACGCAACGCTCTCGACGATCGACGGATCGAGGAACCAGTCGACGAGATGGTCGTCCCGCAGTCGCTCGTTGGGACCGTTCAGATGCGCTTTCAGCTGCGCCCAGATCTCCTCGGCGATCTCCTCGCGGGTACACTCCCGGGCCGGCTTCTCGTGGCGGATTCCGGGGGTGTCCCAGTCGGAGGCGATCACCGACAGGACGCCCTCGACCCCGTCGGGACCGCGCCCCTCGAGGTCGTAGTCTGTCCAGAACTGCCGCTGTGAGATCGAGGTCAGCGCCCACGGGGCGTCCGCGTAGACCTGATGCCCCCGCGTCAGCTCGATGTCCGTCGAGAGGTAGAACTGGATCCCGTTCATCCAGGCCGTCTCGAGGCGTTCGATCCGCCCCAGCTCCGGTGCGGCCCGGCGCAGTTGGGGCGTGACGAACTCGGGGGCGACCTCGACCGGCACCGCCAGCACGTAGTCGTCGGCCGCGACCGTCTCACCGTCCGCCAGCGTGGCGCCCGTGACCCGGTGGCCGTCGAACTCGAGGGCCCGCGCGGGCGCGTCTGGCCGGAAATCGACGCTCAGCGACTCGAGGTGGCGGACCCAGGGGTCGATCCAGGCCTCGTTGGTCGGTGCGTTCAGGATCCGCTCGGTCGGCGCGGTCGGGTCGAGCTGGCCGAACAGCAACTGCAGGTAGATCGTCCCGACGGTCCGGGCGCTGCCGACCTGCGGTCGGAGCGCGACCAGCGCCTGCGTGGCGTAGGCGAGTCGGTCCCGGAACTCCGGCGAGCGGTTCTCCGCGTCGATGAACTCCCACCACGAGACGTCGTCGAGTTCCTCCTCGCGTCGCTGCTGGCAGGCCGTCAGCAGGTAGAGCAGTCGCTCGAGGAGGTATCGAACGTCCTCACGGGGCAGGTCCTCGGCGAAGGCCGGGCGCAGCGCCGCGAGCCAGCCACGGACCGAGTCGGGCGTCTTCGTCTCGGCGATCCGTTCCTGACCGTCGGTACTCGCGATCAGGGTCGCTTCGGTCTCGACGAGGTTGTCCGCGACGACCCCGTCGCCGTCGGGGATCCGCTCCATCGTCTCGATGACGTGCCGGTAGAACGCCGGAAAGAACCGGAAGCCGTGTTCGCCGTGTAACGCGTCCGGCTCGTCCGTGATCGGCATCGAGCGCGCTTTGCCGCCGAAGCGATCGTTGGCCTCGAAGACGGTCACCTCGAGTCCCCGCTCGGCGAGTTCGTGGGCCGCGGTGAGGCCGCCGATCCCGCCGCCGAGGACGGCTACGTCGGTCATTACCCTCTCTGGGGTCCCAGCCGTCATAACGCGACCCCCTAACTACGAACTGCCCGGGGCGGATGCCGCCGGTTCGGGTACCCGTCACGCTTGAGTGGCCCGCCGACGAGGCTCCGCGTATGCGACTGTTCGCCAGCGTCGACCTCCCCGACGATCTCGCTGAGCCGGTCGCCGATCTCCAAGACGAGTTCGCGGACGCGAGCGGCCTCGAGTTCACCGACCCGGCACAGGCCCACGTCACGATGAAGTTCCTCGGTGACGTGGACGAGGACCGACTGCCGGCCCTCGAGCGGGCACTCGGGGCGGCGGTTGCCGACGCCGCCGTCGACCCCTTCACGGTTCGCTACGGCGGGCTGGGTGTCTTCCCGAGCCTCGAGTACATCAGCGTCGTCTGGCTGGGCGTCGCGGACGGCGGCGAGGAGCTGACCCGGCTGCACGAGGCCATCGAGGACCGAACGACGGCGATGGGGTTCGATCCCGAAGACCACGACTTTACGCCACACGTCACGCTCGCCCGGATGACGCACGCCGGCGGGAAGGAACTGGTCCAAGAACTCGTTCGGGAGCGCGAGCCAGCGATCGGCGAGGCCCGCGTCGACGAGGTCCGACTCACCGAGAGTACCCTCACCGACGAGGGACCGGTCTATTCGACCGTGGCGTCGTTCCCGCTCGAGTGACCGTCGGGGACGGACCGGTCTCACCGTACGTGACGCCCGTTCTCGGGCGGCGGTTCGAGAACCGAACCCCGTCTTCGGGACGTGTTCGCGCGGTCTCGTGCCCGTTCGAGGGCCGACCGGCCGGCCCCACCAGATGGACAAGATTTTAAGCCACCGCGGGCTACGTCCGGCTACTATGGGTAAGAAATCGAAGGGCAAGAAGAAGCGACTTGCCAAACTCGAGAACCAGAACAGCCGCGTGCCGGCCTGGGTCATGATGAAGACGGACATGGAAGTCCAGCGCAACCCCAAGCGACGCAACTGGCGGCGCAACGACACTGACGAGTAACGATGAGTGCAAGTGATTTCGAGGAACGCGTCGTCACCGTTCCCCTGCGAGACGTCAAGAAGGGCGCGAACCACGAGGCCGCCGACTACGCGATGCGACTGGTCCGCGAACACCTCGCGAAACACTTCGCGGTCGAGGAAGACGCCATCCGACTGGACCCCTCGATCAACGAGGAAGTCTGGTCGAACGGGCGTTCGAACCCGCCGCGAAAGCTTCGCGTCCGCGCGGCCCGCTTCGACGAAGAGGGCGAAGCGGTCGTCGAAGCCGAGGTCGCCGACTAAACTTGCAACGCCTCGCCTTCGCCGGGTCGGCCTACGTCGGCGTCTTCGCCCGCGCGACCGACTCGTGCGTACTCGTTCGCCACGATGTCGACGACGACGTCGTCGCCGATCTGTCCGACGAACTCGAGGTCCCCGTCGTTCCCACGACCGTCGGCGGCTCCTCGACGGTCGGTGCCCTAGCGACGGGTAACGAGAACGGCCTGCTCGTCAGCTCCCGGGTCCTCGAGTACGAACTCGAGACCCTCGCGGACGAGATCGACGTGCCCGTCGCCGAACTGCCCGGCAGTATCAATGCCGCCGGCAACGTCGTCCTCGCGAACGATTACGGGGCCTACGTCCATCCGGATCTGCCCCGCGAGGCGATCGGGATCGTCGAAGACACCCTCGAGGTCCCCGTCGAACGCGGCGACCTCGCCGGCGTCCGGACCGTCGGAACCGCCGCGGTGGCGACCAACACCGGCGTCCTCTGTCACCCGAAAGCCACCGACGAGGAACTCGACGCGCTCGAGGAGGCCCTGGACGTTCGGGCCGACGTCGGCACGGTCAACTACGGCGCGCCGTTGGTCGGCTCCGGCCTGATCGCCAACGAGGCCGGCTACGTCGTCGGCGAGGACACGACCGGCCCCGAACTCGGCCGGATCGAGGACGCGCTGGGCTATCTCGACTGACGGTCAGTCCCCCCGATTTCGATTCTCACGTCTTCTCGAGCGGCCGCGATCGACGCCGCTTGACGCCGGTATTTCGTCTTCTCGAGACCGTTCCCGACCGATGTCTATATTTACTCGGTAGCGAGTACTCTCTGTATGGTCTGGCAGGATTTGCTCTTCATGGCCGGTAGTCTGCTCTCGGTGGTCGTTCTCGCGCCCGCGCTTCGGGACGTAAACGCGCGGATCCCTCTCGCGACGAGCGTTCCCAAAATGGCGCTGGGTGGCGTCTACGCGATCACGTTCGCGACGATGGGCATGTCGCTGGCCGCGGTCGGCCTCCTCGCAACCGGGCTCATGTGGGGGCTGCTCGCGGCGTCCCGGTCGCCGTCGTCGCCCGCGCCCGCTCGCTCTCGCCCGAACGTGCCGGTCGGTACGGTCGAAAACGATGGACAACGGCCGCTTCGGCGACTCGAGGACTGATTACTGCCGTTCGAACCGATGGCGGACGACGTCGCTGTCGTCGTCCCACTCGAAGTTCTCGTGAGCGTGATCGAGCATGCGTCGATACCCCTCGAGGTCGTCCATCCCTTCGGCTCGGGCGTCCTCGTCGGTCAGGTCCCCGAGCGTCCGCTCCCGAACCGCAGTCACCTCGAAGGTCGTGTCGTCGATCACGAACGTGTCTCCTTCGTCGGCATACTGCTGGCCGCGATGGATCTGGGTGACCGCGCCCTCGAGGGCCTGCTCTCGCATTCGCTCGCTGGGCAACAACTCGTCGGGATCGAGTTCGCTCATGCGGCCGGGTTCGATCGCCCGTCGGAAAACGCTTGACCCTTCGCTCGTGGGGAACGTCGGGGAGAGACCCTCGTTCCGGCACCTCGCGTCGGTCGGCGGCCGTCGAATGGGAAGGGAAGATTCTTCCGACTGCCTGCCGGAGGGATAGGCATGAGTCAATTTACGGTCAGTGGTCGGTTCAAGAACCGCGACGGGTTCGCGGAGTTCGAGACGACCATCGACGCCGAGAACGAGAACGTCGCTCGCGAATACGCCTACACGCAGCTCGGAAGCCAGCACGGGCTCAAACGTACCGAGATCGAACTCGAGGAGGTATCCCAATAATGGGTCAGCAGCAACTCCAGCAGCTGTCCCAGGAGCTTCAGGAGATCGAAGAACAGATCGAAGGTCTGCAGGCGAACGTCGAAGCCCTGCGACAGGAACAGACCGAGGTCGACGAGGCCATCGAAGCGATCGAGACCCTCGAGACCGGCTCGACGGTCCAGATGCCGCTTGGCGGCGGTGCCTACCTGCGAACGACGATCGAAAACATCGACGAGGTCATCGTCGACCTCGGCGCCGACTACGCCGCGGAGTTCGAGGAGGGCGACGCCGTCGACGCCCTCGAGAACAAGAAGGATCACCTCGACGACCAGATCGACGAACTCAACGAGGAGATCTCGGAACTCGAGACCGAGAGCGACGAACTCGAGCAGCAGGCCCAGCAGCTCCAGCAGCAGGCGATGCAACAGCAGATGCAGGGAATGGGCCAGGGCCAGCCCGACGAGTAACGCGGCGTAGATACTTTCATCGCCAGCCATGTTCGATAACCTGAAGGACAAGCTCGGAAGCTTCCGCGACGACGCCGAAGAAGCCGCCGAGGAGAACGTCGAGGAGGTCGACGAGGAAGACCTCGAAGCGGACGAACTCGCCGACGGCGACGCCGATACCGAACCGACGGAGTCGGCCGACGCGGAACCGGCGAGGTCGGCGGACGCGGAAGCCACCGATACTACCGCCGACGCCGAGACGGCGGCCGCCACGGTCGAACCGGACGCGTCGGTCACCTCCGAGTCGGGAACGGAGCCGACGACCGAGACCGCCACCGCGGACGCGGCCGAATCCGCGGGGCAGGAACCAGCGACCGGCCCCGATCTCGAGGCCGACGACGCCGGTTCGGCCCCGGACGAACCGGTCTCGGACGAGGGGCCGGCCGTCGACGAAGACGACGAGGCCGCGGCGGACGACGAAGACGACGGCGGTCGGACCGGGCTCGGTGCCAGAGCCCGCTCGCTCTTTTCGGGGTCGTCCGACGACGCCGAATCCGATGCCGACGAAACCGGTTCCGACGACGAGCCGGTCGACGCCGCGACGCCGGACGAGGCGGCGGCAGAGACGGCGACGGTCGACGACCCGGCCGCCGAAACGGCGGTCGACGAGGGGCCAGTCGCCGGGGACGCCGACGAGACCACGGATGAGGCCGACGCCGACGAGGACGATGCGACCGCCGACAACGGCGGGACCGGCTTCGGCGCGAAGGCCAAGTCCCTCGTCAAGGGGAAGTTCGTCATCGAGGAAGAGGACCTCGAGGGGCCGCTGCACGAACTCGAGATGGCGCTGCTTTCCAGCGACGTCGAGATGGGCGTCGCCGAGGAGATCCTCGACAACATCCGCGACGAACTGATCGGGGAGACCCGGACCTTCACGACCTCGACCGGCGAGGTCGTCGAGGACGCGCTACACAACGCGATCTACGACGTGATCAGCGTCGGTCAGTTCGACTTCGACGAGCGCATCGCCGAGGCCGACAAGCCGGTCACCATCGTCTTCACCGGCGTCAACGGTGTCGGGAAGACGACCTCGATCGCCAAACTGAGCCGCTACTTCGAGGAGCGGGGCTACTCGACAGTGATGGCCAACGGCGACACCTACCGCGCCGGTGCCAACGAGCAGATCCAGGAACACGCCGACGCGCTCGAGACGAAACTCATCAGTCACGAACAGGGCGGCGACCCCGCTGCGGTGTTGTACGACGCCGTCGAGTACGCCGAGGCCAACGACGTCGACGTCGTGCTGGGCGATACCGCCGGCCGGCTCCACACCGACGAGGGACTGATGGATCAACTCGAGAAGATCGACCGCGTCGTCGGCCCGGACATGACGCTGTTCGTCGACGAGGCGGTGGCGGGACAGGACGCGGTCAACCGCGCTCGGGAGTTCAACGACGCCGCCGAGATCGACGGCGCGATCCTGACGAAGGCCGACGCCGACTCCAACGGCGGCGCGGCGATTTCGATCGCTCACGTCACCGGGAAGCCGATCCTGTTCCTCGGCGTCGGGCAGGGATACGACGACTTGGAGCGGTTCGATCCCGACGAGATGCTCGACCGGCTGCTCGAGGACGAGGCGTAACGCCCATTCGTCGCCGCTGGATTCTCGAAAGATCGTCCCCGGAGTCGAAGGCTTGAACGACGATTCTCCCGATCTCACGGCGGGTAACGAGAACCCAACCGTGGTGAGCCTCGTCGGACCGTCGGTCCGACGCTGGCACGGGACCTCGATCGACTGTTCGGGGGGTCGGAGCCCCGACCGCGCCAGTGGATCGATCGTTCTTTCAGAAGATACTTATTGTTAGTTTGAGACGTTAGCGTATGAACCGCCTCCGACCTCGCCGCGGGTTTCTCGCGTCGGTCGTCACGACCGTCGCGGTCACGACGGGCGGTTTCGAGTACGCGTCGGACGGGCCGACCGGCCCGCCGCTGGACTCCGGAACCGTCCCGGCCGATTGGTTCGAGTGTGACGACGTCAACCGTCCCGATCCCGATCCGCCGGACGACGCCCCGCTCGAGCCGCGGACGTATCCGTCGTCGCCGTCGTCGCTGGACGATACCATGGTCGAATACGTCACGACGTTCGAGCGGGCGTATCAACACAACGCGTTTCTCGGCCAGTACGGTGCCGAAGCACGGACCGTCGACCTCCGCCGAACGGACGGCCGTGTGGCTGCCGTCGGGTCGGCGACGAACCCGAACGCGGTCATGGTCGCGATCCGATACGACCTGACGACCGGGACCGGCCGCTCGAGCGTCGACCCGCGTGACAGGTGGGACATCCGCGCCGTCTATTACGTCGACGAGAACGTCGTCCTTCGATCCCGGTACCACGGACTCGCCGAGGAGTTGCGCTTCGAGCCCGATCCACGAACCCAGGGCGAACTCGTCGCCTGTTTCGACTAACCGGCCCTGCTCCGAATCCGGCGTCGCCGGCGGGTACAGTACCGGAATCAATTACCGCTACCGACGACGCGTGGCGTCCCGGTGTCGCCTCGTTCCCGTCCGTGCCGGTGTCTTGCCGACGATTTCCATCCGCCCCCCTCGTCGGTGGCACCACGTCGGGGCAATATTTACTGGTGGGAACGACCCACGTCATGATTCGCCGAGTTGCGGGGGTGTATACGAACGGGGTTGTATTACCCGCTAAACAATGGTCCTTGAAGATAGTCCGACCGCTCGAGTGGCTGCCGACCGGCGGTGGTCCCGATGAACACGGTCGAGCAGCACAAACAGGAGAAACATCCCCTCGACGTCGTCGACGACGTCTACGACTACGCCGACGAGGAACTCTCCTTCGAGGAGATCGAGGAGCGCGCCGGCGGCGGCGAGTGGGAGCGTCTGAAGTGGGCCGGCATGTACGCCCAGAAGCAGGAGGGCTACTTCATGATCCGGACGAAGGTCCCCGGCGGGAAGCTCACGCCGGAACAGGCCGAGGTCATCGGCGAGGTCACCGACGACCTCGCGGTCGCCCCCGAGGAGTACGGCGGCGAGGAACAGAACGAACTCTGGGGCGACGCGTACCTCGACATCACGACCCGACAGGACATCCAGAAACACTGGATCCGCGTCGAGGACGTCCCCGAGATGTGGGACCGATACGACGAGGTCGGTCTGACGACGGTCCAGGGCTGCGGTGACTCGGCCCGGAACGTCCTTGGCTGCCCCGCGGCCGGCCTCGACGATCACGAGTGTTTCAACGCACAGCCGGTCATCGAGGCGGTCTCGGACTTCTTCACCGAGAACCGCGAGTACGCCAACCTCCCCCGGAAGTTCAAGATCACGATCACGGGCTGTGCCCACGACTGCGCCCAGTCCCAGATCAACGACGTCGGGCTCGTCCCCGCGAAGAAAGAGATCGACGGGGAGTCCCTCTACGGCTTCCACGCCCGCGTCGGTGGCGGCCTCTCCGACGGCCCGCGGATGGGATCGGAACTGGACGTCTTCATCCGACCCGAGGACGCCGTCGAGTTCTGCCGCGCCGTCGCCCAGACGTTCAAGGAACTGGGCGACCGGAACAACCGCGGTGTCTGTCGCATGCGGTATCTCGTCGAGCAGATGGGTGCCGAGAAGTTCGAGGAGGCCGTCCGCGACCGCTGTACGATCGACCTGCCGACCGGCGGCCAGAACCTGACCGTCGGCTACCAGAGCGACCACGTCGGCGTCCACGAGCAGAAACAGGACGGCCTCAACTACGTCGGCTTCAACGTCATCGCCGGCCGCATGGGTGGCGACGAGTTCGCCGAAGCGGCCCGCGCCGCCGAGACGTACGGGACCGAGGACGCCTCCGTCCGCCTCGCGACGGATCAGAACTTCCTCATCACCCATATCCCCGACGAAAACGTCGACGACCTGCTGGCCGAGCCGTTCGCCCAGGAGTACAGCCCCGATCCGGGGGCGTTCTCCCGCGGCGCGGTCGGCTGTACGGGCAACGAGTTCTGTAACTACGCCATCATCGAGACCAAAAAGCGGACCAAGCGCTGGGCCCGCGAACTCGACGACCGCATCGACGTCCCCGACGACATCGAGTCCATCCGGATGCACATGTCCGGCTGCTCGGCCTCCTGTGCCCAACCCCAGATCGCCGACATCGGTTTCCGCGGCGAGACGGTCAAGCTCGAGGACGAGGACGGTGACGACATCGTCGAAGGGATGGACTTCGGCCTCGGCGGTTCGCTCGGTGCCGACAACGAGTTCCTCGACTGGGTGGAGAGCGCCGTCCCCGCCGACGCCGTGATCCCCGCTCTCGAGCAGCTGTTCGAGGCCTACTCCGCGGACCGTGACGACGGCGAGGAGTTCTACGAGTGGTGTCGCGGCGTCGACAACGGGCAGCTGCGGTCGATCATGCAAGGGGCCGACGCCCCGGTCGCACGGGGTGTTGCCCATGGGGACTGACAGCGAGGCCGACCGACGGGAGGCCTCGAAGAAGCGAGCGGGAGCGGCGGGATCCGAGCAAGGCGAGGATCCCGAGAATGCGAGCGGTGAAACCGCGAGCGAGAAGCGACACGCGAGCCGCGAGGATGAGCAGCGTTTCCCCCACGTGCCGGCCTCGGACGACGATGACGACGCCGTCGTTGTCCCCGACGCCGACAGCGGTGCGTCCCGGTCCCGGGAGAATACCGACCACGCTCGAGAGGGCGCCATCGCCGCGGACGGCGGCGAGCGAGCCGACGCGGGTACCGAGGGCGAGAGCTGCTCGCCGAACACCTGTACCTGCGGCGAGAAAACGGCCCCCGACGCCGAGTCCGAAACGCCGCCCGTCGCGACCGACGGTGCGGGCGTCGCGAACGTCGACGAGATGGGCGAACTCGGCGACCTCGAGTTCACCGAGCCCGCGGAAGACGTCAGTCAGGACGTCTACGACGACGCCCCCGACACGCGCGTCGGGATCCCCGAGGGCGTCGATCTGGACACGCCGGAGTATTCGATCCGGTCGCGAATGAACGACATCGAGACGCCCGACGAGAAGACCTGGTTCATGGAACTGGACGAGGCGGTCATCGACGAGGGCCGCTGTATCCAGTGTGGGACCTGTGTCGCCGCCTGCCCGTCGGACTCGATCGGCGTCGGCGACGACGGCCTGCCGGAACTGGTCAAGATGTGTACTGGCTGTTCGATGTGTTGGGACTTCTGTCCTCGCGGCGGCATGCGCTACGAGCGCCAGTGGAAGATCACCGGCGGCGAGGACAACGTCAAGGGCGCGGGCGACCCGATCACGGAGTTCTCCGCGAAGGTCGAGGACGACTGGACCGACGGGGCCCAGGACGGCGGCGTCGTCACCGGCGTCCTCTCGACGCTGCTCGAGGAAGGCGAGATCGACGGCGCGCTCGTCGCGACCGAGAGCGAGGAAGAGGAGTGGAAAGCGGAGAGTTACCTCGCGACCACGACCGAGGAACTCATCGAAAACGCCGGCACCGTCTACAACCAGACGCTGGCGCTTGGCAACCTCGACTTGGAGCAGTGGGAACACAAGCTCCCCGACAAGGACTGGGACGACCTCTCGCTGGCCATCGTCGGTACGCCCTGTGAGATCGAGGGTATCCGCGCCCTGCAGGACTTCGAGTGGGACTACCAGGCCCAGAACGAGGGTATTCGGGCCGTGGACTACACGATCGCGCTGATGTGTACGAAGAACTTCAACTACCACAGCCTCATGGGCGAGCAGTTGGAGGAGCAACGCGGCATCTCGCCGTCGGAGATCGGCAAGATGGACGTCCTCGACGGCAAGATGATGGTCTACGACCACGACGGCGAGATGATCGTCGAAGAGGACATCGAGAACTTCCACGACGCCGCCTTGAAAGGCTGTGACGAGTGTGCCGACTTCACCGGCTTCTGTTCGGACATCACCGTTGGCTCCGTCGGCTCGTCCGACGACTACTCCAGCGTCATCATCCGCACCGAACAGGGGATGAACGCCTGGGAGCTGACCGAGCCGAAGCTCGACTACCACGACTTAGAGGACAAGTCGGCGGTCGGCAAGCTCCAGGGCTGGGACAAGAAGAAGGCCTTCGAGAGCCTCGAGCGGCCCTTCGATCCCGACGCGCCGCGGTTCATCGACTACACCGACCACGCCGAGAACTACGGCACGGCGCTGAACCCCCACGACCAGGGCCACTGAGCGGTCGCGTCCATCTTTTTCCGCTGTTGTACGCCGGGTTGCGTCGCGCTCGAGTGCCGTCGCTGTGGGTCGCATTCCGTCGCTCGAGCCAAAAGGGGGTATGAGCCCCGGGTTCGCCGCCCCCAATGTCCCAATCGTGGCGCTCGCGGTGTCGGATCGGTCGGCGTGATCCACCTCCGGATCAGTGTCAGTTCCGGACGCGGACCATGGTTGACTGTGGGAACGAGACGCATAGTCTTTGGCCCGACCTATGCATGGACGGCGCGCAGGCACGCGATCTCGGGTCCGAGCGACGGCGAGGTTCCGTTCCGAGCCGGCCGAGTTACCGGTGGCCGCGAGCCGTCACCCACCGCCCTCGTTCAGATTACGACGCCGGACTGCAAGAGTGCGATCAGGGCGGTCAGTATCGGCACCGACAGCAGCGTCGTCAGGAGGACGCAGGTCGAGACGTACTCCGAGACGAGGACCCCCTCCGTTCGCGCGCCGTCCGCGAACTCGATGACCAACACCAGCGGCGTCACCGCGGCGGGCATGGCCGTCTCGAGGACGAACACGCGCGCGACGGTCGGGTTCTCGAAGCCGATCAGCACGGCGACGCCGAGCCTGACCAGCGGCGCAACGACCGTCTTGAGCGCGGTCGCGGGCCAGGCCCGGGAGACCGCCGCGGCGGTATCGGCTCGCGCGAGTTGGATCCCGAGGATGAGCAACATGAGCGGGATCGAGGCGTCACCGACGAGTCCCAAGGTCTCCATCGCCGCGGTGTCGGCGGGTGGAACGAAACCCAGCGCCCGCGCACCCAGCGCGGCGGCGACGGCGTAGACCAGCGGGATGTAAAACACCCGGCGGACGCCCTCGAGGCCGGCGGAGCCGCTGCTCCGGGAGGCGACGTAGACGCCGACGGTGTACATCAGCACGGACTGGACCGAGAGGAAGAGGACGGCCGTCTGGCGGCCGACCGGGCCGAACGCGAAGTCCGAGACCGGGACGCCGAGGTTGCCGGAGTTGGTGAAGATCGCGACGAGTACCAGCCCGCTCAGGGCCGGTTCCCGTTCGCCGACGGCGCGGCCGGTCAGTTCCGCGACCGCCCACATCGCCCCCGTGAAGACGCCGATCCCGACCGTCACTCGCACTAGCGTCGCCGCCTCGAGTTCGGTGGTAGCGAGGCTGTGAAAGACCAGCGCGGGCGCGAGGACGTAGACGACGGCGGTGTTCAGCGGCTCGGGATCGATCTCTTTGACGGTAGCCAGCAGGTAGCCCACCGCCGCGATGGCGACGATCGGCCCGATCGCCGAGCCGAAGATGGCGAGCAGGTCGGCCATCGGTCAGCGCGCCCCCTCGCATCGCGCTCGTGGGCTCGAGGGACTCATCGATCGGTGGGCGGTCGCTCGCTGCATTCGCGGGCAGCTACTCGCCACGCCGGGTATGGCACTTGCGATGGCGGCGCGGCGCCGACCGCTGGGAGAGCGGTCCGCGTTCGTCGTTTAAGTGGCTCTGGTCACAAGGTGTAGATACGACGGGAGAACGGTCCCTTCTCGAGGCAGTCACGATCGGCCAGCGACGCGTCCCGGCCGTCGTCGGAACGCCCGGCCGCGTCGTCGGCGTCGTTCGGCGGACTTATTCGCCATCGCACGGGAGCCACGACCATGCCTTCCGACGTCCGGATCCGCGTCGCGACGCCGGCCGATGCGGCCGCCGCTCGCGACATCTACGCGCCTTTCTGTGAGTCGACAGCAGTCACCTTCGAAGAGGCCCCACCGACCGAGAGCGAGTTGGCCAACCGGATCGAGTCCACCCTCGAGCGACATCCGTGGCTCGTCTGCGAACGCGACGGCGCGGTCGTCGGCTACGCCTACGCCGGCCCGCTTCGGAAGCGCCGCGCCTACGAGTGGGTCGTCGAACTGTCGGTCTACGTCGCCGACTCGGCCCGCGGGTCCGGCGTCGGCCGCGGACTCTACGAGTCGCTGTTCGCCGTCCTCGAGCGCCAGGGGATCCGCGACGTCTACGCCGTGACGACGGTCCCCAACCCCGAGACGGAGCGGTTCCACGAGTCGATGGGATTCGAGCGGCTGGTCGACTTCCCGGCGATCGGCTACACCCAGGACGAGTGGCAGGACGTGGCGTGGTGGCGCCGTCCCCTCGCCGAGAAGTCCGATTCCCCCGACCGACCGCGGCCGTTTCCGTCGGTCCGCGAGGACGACGACTGGGAGGCGCTCGTCCGGACCGGCGAGGACGCGCTCGAGCCCTCGCCGTAGCGCTCGGTCGGCGAGCGGGTGGCGGTCGCCCGCGGTCGGCGTCCGACCGACACCGCTTAGTGGCACTACTGACTGGTACCGCCCGTGAACCCCTCGAACTGGCGGACTTACCTCGTCACGCAGGCGTCGCTCTCCGACGGTCGGTCGACGCCCGAGATCGTCCGCGCGGCCATCGACGGCGGCGTCGACGCCGTCCAACTGCGCGAGAAGGACACGAGTGCCCGCTCGCGGTACGAACTGGGACTCGAGCTACGCGAACTCACTGCTGAGGCGGGCGTCGACCTGATCGTCAACGACCGGATCGACATCGCGCAGGCGATCGACGCCGACGGCGTTCACGTCGGCCAGTCGGACCTGTCGGTCGCGGTCGCCCGCGACCTGCTCGGGCCGGACGCGATCGTCGGTTGTTCGACGTCGACGGTCGCCGAAGCCCGCGAAGCCGAACGCGAGGGTGCGGACTATCTCGGCGTCGGGGCCGTCTACGGCACCTCCTCGAAGGACGTCGAGGACGGAAAAGACGGAATTGGCCCGGAACGGATCGCCGAGATCGTCGACGCCGTCTCGATCCCGGTCGTCGGCATCGGCGGTGTCACGGCGGACAACGCCGCGCCGGTGGTCGAAGCCGGTGCGGCCGGGGTGGCCGTCATCAGCGCGATTACGGCGGCCCCCGATCCGGTGGCGGCGACCGAGGCGCTTGCCGAGACCGTCGAAACTTCGAAGGGAGTCGCCGACGGAGGTCGAGGCGCATGAGCGTTACCGACATCGCCGCGGCCGACCTCGCCGACGCCGTCCGGACAGTCCGGGAGACCGAGCCGCTCGTCCAGCACGTGACCAACACGGTGACGATCAACGACGTCGCGAACCTGACGCTGCACTGGGGCGGACTGCCGGTGATGGCCGACTCCTTCGGCGACGCCGGCGAGATGACCGCGGCCGCGCGCGCCCTCGTCATCAACATCGGGCAGGTGCCCGACGACCGCGTCGAGGCCATGCACGAGGCCGGCCGGAAGGCCAACGACCGCGGGGTTCCGGTCGTCCTCGACCCCGTCGGCCTCGGCTCGACCCCCTCGCGCGAGGCGGTCACCGAGAGCCTCCTCGAGGCGGTCGACTTCGCCGCGATCAAGGGCAACTACGGCGAGATCAGCGCCCTGGCCGGGGTCGAAGCGAACGTCGAGGGCGTCGAGTCCGTCGGCGACTACGAGGCGATCGAGGAGACCGCTCAGTCGGTCGCCGACTCGACCGACGCGGTCGTCGTCGCCTCGGGCGTCGACGATGTCGTCGCCGACGCCGACGGCGCGGTCCGCATCACCGCCGGCCACGAGATGCTCGGCGAGGTCGTCGGCACCGGCTGTATGCTCGGCGCGACCGTCGGCACCTTCGCCGGCGCGCTCGAGGATCCCCGCGAGGCTGCCGTCCACGGGACGCTCGCGTTCGGCATCGCCGGCGAGCGTGCGGCCGCGATGGACTACGCGGGCCCGGGCAGTTACCGGACGAACTTCCAGGACGCCGTCTATGGCGTCACCGGTGACGACCTCGAGTCGGCCGACCTCGCGGACCGGCTCGAACCGGCGCTGTAGCGCGACGCGAACCCGTTAGTTCGACCGGTGTTCCCGGTTCCCGGAACGTACTGCAACGATTTTAGTCCCACCGGGCGAACCCGTTCGTATGGCTCGAGACGAACTCGAGAACGCGGCCGACGCCATCGAGGCGGCGGCAGCGGCCGCAGCAGACGACGAGGCACAGGAGCGACTCGAGAACCAGGCGGCGAAGTTCGCGGAGTACGCGGACGCCGACCGCGGGCCGGACCACGGCCAACTCGCCCGTCACGAACATATCCTGAACGACATCGCCGACGAGGAGGGCGGCGACGTCCAATCGAAGCTCGCCGACGCGCTCGAGTCGATCAGCGCGTTCCGGGAGACCGTCGAGGGCGTCTAGCGATTCCGGCGATCGGCTTCTTGCGGCTCGTAAAATACCGTTTTTTGATGATCGTTCGGACGGCCGTCGATCGGGTCGGATAACGTGACGTGTTCTGCTATCGTGGCAACACGGAGTGACCACACCCTCCCCAACCGATTCGCTCGCTGCTCACGGCTCCCGTTGGTCACCGTTCGCTTTCGAGGCCTCCCTCACGGTCGGCCTCGCACCGCTCGCTCATCCCTCGCACGGAATCGGGCCGCGGTTCGTCGACGACTCACCGCGCCCCAGCGCGCGCCACCGCATGGCGGCTTTCCAGTTCGGCGGAACCCGCTAACAGACCGGCTTCGGGTTCGCGCCCATTCCCTCGAGCGTCTCGACGTACTCGTCGTAGGCGGCCTGAATCGCGCCGCTTGCGGCCTCCTGAGCGCGCTCCCAGTCGTCGTCGCTCTCGCAAACGTCGCCGAGGAGGTCTTTCGCGCGCTCGAGCTGGTCGTCCAGATCCTCGCCGAAGCCGCGGAACAGGCTGGCCGTCTGGGGGTCGGCGTCGCCGACGAAGTAGCCGACGACTTGGTCCTTCGAGCGCTGGCTCGCGAGGATGCGGCCGACGAGCGCGCCGACTCGTTCGACGGTGTCCTCGCGGTCGCGGAGGTACTCGTGGAGCTGGGGCGTCTCGGTCGGTTCGTAGTCGTCGGCGTCGAGTTTCCCGTCGACGGTCTCGTAGTGGTCTTGCTCCTCGTCGGCCGTTTGCTCGAAGGCCGCGCGCGCTTCGTCGTCGGCCTCGTCGTCGGCCCACTCGAGGAAGGTCTGCCAGGCGGCGTACTCGGCGTCCGCCGTCGCCTCGAGGACGGGCTCGGTGTCGATCTCGCCGCCGGTGTCGGCATAGAGCGACTTCGAGGAGCCGAGTCGCGAGAGCGCGGTCTGGTTGTCGTCGTTGACGGTCTCGACGAATGCGTCCGGATCGGTCATAGGCGGGCATTCGGGCAGCCGAGTGTTAGGCCTATCGTCACGAGGGGGCATGCGAGCCCACCCGACGATTACTCGCCGTCGGTACGGAGCAACCACCCGAGAAACAGGACGATCGCCGCGACGAGTATCAGGATCAGCAGGCTCTCCGCGACGACCCGTATCGCCGCGGGGCCGATGTCGCCGACGCTGACGAAGCCCGCGGCGAGGACGACGATCGCGAACCCGAGCAGTCGGTTCGTCGTCTCGCGGCTCGCGAGCCACGAGTCTTCGCCGTCGCTCATCGTTTCGGATAATTAATCGGTTCGTAATATCGGTTCCGGTCCGGGCGATCGGTCGGCCCCGATCAAGGACCGCGTCGGGAGTGATCGCGTCTCCGGCGGGACGCTCCGCTGATCGATCGGAAGCAGGGAACGAAACGACGACGGGACGATCGCGACGGTCACGCCCCGCGTCGGACGGGCGAAGGACCGCGTTAGTTGCCCTTCTCGATCGGCGCGTTGACGAGGTTGCCCCACTCGGTCCAGGAGCCGTCGTAGTTGACGGTGTCCTCGTAGCCCAGCAGTTCGTGCAGGGCGAACCAGGCGACCGACGAGCGCTCGCCGATCCGGCAGTAGGCGACGGTCGTTTCGTCGCCGTCGATGTCCTCCTCGGCGTAGAGGTCCTCGAGTTCGTCGGGGGCTTTGAAGGTGCCGTCGTCGTTGGTCACGGCGGCCCACGAGATGTTCTTCGCGCCGGGGATGTGGCCGCCGCGCTGGGCGGTCTCCTGGAGTCCCGGGGGCGCGAGGACCTCGCCGGAGTACTCCTCGGGCGAGCGAACGTCGACAAGCGGCACGCCGCGCTCGATCGCCTTCTCGACGTCGTCGCGGTAGGCGCGGATGCTCTCGCGCGGGCCGGCGGCGTCGTACTCGGTTTCGGAGAAGTCGGGCTCTTCGTCGGTAGTCGGGTAGTCGTTCTCGAGCCAGTATTCGCGGCCGCCGTCGAGGAGTTTCGCGTCGTCGTGGCCGTAGTACTTGAACTGCCAGTAGGCGTAGGCGGCGAACCAGTTGGAGTTGTCGCCGTAGAGGACGACGGTGTCGTCCTCGCTGATGCCGTGGTCGCCGAGCAGGGCCTCGAAGTCCTCTTTGTCGAGGATGTCCCGCTGGGTCTGGTCCTGAAGCTGGGTCTCCCAGTTGAACCCGATCGCGCCGGGTGCGTGTTCTTCCTCGTAGGCTTCCGTGTCGACGTCGACTTCGACGAGTCGGAGGTCGGAGTCGTCGTCCTGAAACTGGTCGAGTCGGTCCTCGACCCAGTCAGCCGAAACGAGTACGTCTTTGGCGTAGTCGTCTGCCATGGACGGTCCTACGATGGCGACACACAAAGGGACTTCTTAACCGGTCAATTCGGACACCGGTCGACCGTGGGGGAAACTTTTGCCGCGTCTTTTCGCCGTGATTCGGCTCGCGCTCGGGAAGAGCGACGCGTTCGGCGGTCAGACGCCGCTCTCGATAGATACCCGTATTTATAGGCTGGCTCCTTCGGCAAACAGGGGCAAGAGTTGCCACTGTCCCGGTATCCGCCGCTCGCCCCGAAACCGGTGCGTACTCGGGGCTTGGCTTCCTATGCCGGCCCAATGGACGAATCCGTCGTCGTCTCCCCCGACTGGCTCGCATCGCGTCTCGACGATCCCGCCGTCCGCGTCGTCGACGTCAGGGACGCCTGGGAGTTCGATGGGATCGGACACGTTCCCGGCGCGGTGAACGTCCCGTTCGACAGCTACCGCGACGAGAGCGACGTCGACCGCGGGACCCTACCCGGTGCGGACGCCTTCGCGACCCTGCTCGGCGACGCCGGGATCTCGCCCGAGGACACCATCGTCGCCTACGACGATACCCACGGCGTCTTCGCGGCCCGCTTTGTCCTCACCGCCCTCGAGTACGGCCACGACGACGTCCGCCTGCTCGACGGCGACTACAGCGCCTGGAACCAGGCCTACGAGACGACGAGCGATACCCCCGAGATCGACCCGGTCGACTACGAGGCCGACCCGCTCGAGCCCGCGGAGAGCCCGCTGGTCGGCTACGACGCCGTCGAAGCGGCCCTCGAGCGCGACGCCCTCTTCGTCGATACCCGCGAGCGCGACGAGTTCGAGGAGACCCGTCTGCCGGGTGCCGTGCGGTTCGACTGGCGCGACGTCATCGACGACGAGACGCGGCGACTGAAACCCGAAGACGAACTCGACGCACTGCTCGCCGATCACGGGATCACGCCCGATCGCGAGATCGTCCTCTACTGTAACACGGCCCGCCGGATCAGTCACACCTACGTCGTCCTCACAGCGTTGGGCTACGAGGACGTCATGTTCTACGAAGGAAGCCTCACGGAGTGGCTGGCCAACGACGGCGAGACCGAGAGCGGACCGGTTTCGACCGAGTGACCTCGCCGTCCATCTGTTACTCGGCCGGTTCGCCGGCCGCTCGCTCGAGTCGCTCGAGGCCGATCCGTCGGTCACCGGTGATCGTGATCTCGTATCCGTGGTAGGTAAACGTCACTCGATCGGGTGTTCCGGCCGTTCCGAAGCCGTCGCTTCCGAACAGTGCGTCGAGTGCTTCCGGGTCGACGGCAGTGTACAGCGGGTCGAGCGCCGTCGTTCCACCGGCGGTACCGCCGGTCGGAACCATCTCGGCGTCCGAAGCGGTCGCAACCGCCGTCACGACCCCCGTACTGATCGACTCGTCGTCCGCAAGCTCGTACACCGTGGCCGTTTCCCCCCGCCGCTGGTCGCTCGTTTCCATCACGTGGGGATACTCCGGGTGGACTGGTGAGTCACCGTCTTACCTATGTAGTCTATTTATACGGCTGGTCGCTGCTCTGTGGGTCCCCGACGATCGTTCCCTCGATGAGGTTCCGATACCCCCGCCTGAGTCGGGACGAAAACGCCTGTCTCGAGATGCCGAGCTGGGAGGCGAGCGTCGCCTGATCGGTCTCACGCGTATCGCTGTAGTACCCCTGATTGTAGGCCAGCAACAGCGCCTCGCGCTGTTCCGGCGTGAGGCCGTACTCGGCTCCGGCCGTCATCTCCGAGAGGCGATTGAGTCGCGTGAGCGTCACCTCGATGTCGTGGTCCGCACAGTACTGCTGGAACACCGAGAACCGATCGACGGACCCCGCACGGAGTTCGAACACCCAGCCCGTTCTGGTCCCGGTCGCCGAGACGACCGTGACGCCGGTTTCCGCGATCGCTCGCATGATCCCCATGTACTCCGGCTTCCACTCGGCGCGATAGAGGCCCCGGTCACCCAGGTCCTCCATGAGAACCGCCGAGCGAAGCTCCGGCAACCCCTCGAAGATATCCAAGATTGCCGCCAGTTCCTCGTCGGGATCTTGTACCCAGAAGTACGGCATGACCGTGTCACCGCTCGGGACGACGCGGTCGAGATCCAGCGTCACCTCGGGTCTGTCCTCGAAGACTCGCCCGAGTGGAAAGTCCGCCGGCGCGAGGGTGAACTCGGCGATCGAAGTCATAGTGACCCTTGGCGCTCTCGACTGTTAAGCCTCACCACGGGCGGGATCCTCGAGGGCCCTTACCCGTCGCCGACATCCCGCCAGTCCGGGGCCGTGGAGTACGCCCGCGATGAGAGTTCGTCGAACGCCGCGTGGACGACCTCGTTCAGCGCGGGGTGGACGTGAACCGGCCCGGCGACGTCATCGACGGTGCCGCCGCCGTCCATCGCGACGACGACCTCGTGTAGCAACGTCGGGGCCTGTGGCCCGACGATGTGACAGCCCAGGATCTCGCCGTCCGGTCCGGCGAGGACCTTCACGAACCCGTCGTCGGCCTCGAGGATCAGTCCCAGCGGCGCGGCGTCGTAGGGAACCGTCACGACCTCGTACTCCCGGCTGGCGTCCTCGAGGTCGCCCTCCGTTCGCCCGACGCTCGCGACCCGCGGCTCCGTGAAGATCGCGTGGGGCATCACCTCGTAGTCGACCGTCCGGTTCGCGTCGTCGAAGACGTTCGCCATGACGAGCCGCGCCTCGTAGTCGGCCGCGTGCTTGTACGGCTGCCGGCCGATCACGTCGCCCAGCGCCCAGACGCCGTCCACGGCCGTCTCGAGGCGGCTGTCGGTCTCGATATACCCCTCGTCGTCGGTCTCGACACCCGTCGCCTCGAGGCCGAGCGCGTCGGTGTTGGGCCGGCGACCGGTCGCGAGCAGGAGATCGTCGGCGGCGAGTTCGACCGCCTCGTTGCCGTCGTTCCCGTCGTCGCTCGGCTCCGCGGTAACGACGATCCCCTCCCCGCCTTGCCTCTCGTCGGCCGGCTCCACTTCGGCCGCCTCGGAGCCGGTGTAGACGTCACAGTAGTCCGCGAGCGAGTCGGTCACGACCGCGCTGACGGCGTCGTCCTCGCGGGGCACCAATCGATCGCTCCGGCCGACGAGCGAGACGTCGGTTCCGAGCGCGCCGAAGAAATAGCCCAGTTCGGCCCCGATGTAGCCGCCGCCGACGATCACGAGTTCGTCCGGCCGCTCGTCGAGGAACAGCGCGTCGTCGCTGGTGAGGAAATCGACGTCCTCGAGGCCGTCGATCGGCGGGACCATCGGTTGACCGCCGACGGCGATGACGACCGTCTCGCCCGTTATCTCCGCGGTTCCACTTCCGTCGTCGGGGTCGACCGCTATCGTCCGGTCGTCGACGAACCGTCCCTCGCCACGGTAGCGCGTCACGTTCGCCGCCTCCCGCATGCTCGAGGTCTGGTTGTCAGCCTTCGCGTAGACGGTGTCGTGAATCGCGTCCGTAATGCCGTCGTAGTCGACGCCGTGTACCCCCGCATCGATACCGAACGCCTCGGCCCCGCGGACGTCCTCGATCACGTCCGCGCGGTGGATGAGCGCCTTCGAGGGAACGCACCCGCGGGTGATACACGCGCCGCCCAGCGGGCCGGGTTCGACGACTGCGGTCTCGAGGCCCCGCTCGGCCGCCGCGGTCGCGACCTGACTGCCCGAGCCGCCGCCCAGCACGACGATGTCGTACGCCTCCATACCCCCTCCGACCACGGACGGCCGCCTAAAACGAGCGCCTGCTATGCGAACGCGGGTCGCGAGCCGGTCCGCGTCGCTCGTCGCTCAGAGCCAGTCGTCGCCGGTCTCGTCCGACTCGGCCTCGCGATGGGTCTCGACAGCGGCCGCGAGGTTCGCCAGCGCCTCCTCGGGAGTCTGGCCCTGACTCGAGATTCCAGTCGCCTCGTGGTCCGCGATGTGCAGGCCGTGTTCGTTCTGTCGCATGGTGACGTCATCGCCCGCGAGGGCCTCGTAGTCGTCGGGATCGACGTCCGCGTCGGAACTCATGGGCGGCTCTTGTCGCGGTCGCGTGAAATACGCATCGACGCCGCTCGAGCGAGTCGTGCGCCGATCGAGACGGCAACCGCCGCCGTGGTCGCACACATATTTGCGAACCCGCACACATATTACTGTGTATCACGTCGGTACGACCATGAGCGAGTTCGATCCGGTACCGGATTCCGACGCCGTCAACGACGTCCGCCAGCGGTGGCGCGAGACGACCGATACGTTCGGCCGGGTTTACGAGACCGCCCTCGGGGTCACGGAGCCGACGCCGTATCCCGAGATCGCGTCGACCGCGGACTGTTCGCCCAACGCAGCGAAGAAACACCTCGACCGGCTCGCGGAGATGGGAATCGTCCGGGCCGACACCGACGCCCAACCGGCCCGGTACGAGCGCGACGACGGCTATCTCGAGTGGCAGGAAGCCAGCCGGATCGCGAGGGAGCTGACCGTCGAGGAGATCATCGATCGCGTTCGCCAGCTGGAAGCCCGCCACGAGGCGTTCGTCGATCAGTTCGGTGCCGACGATCCGTCCGCAGTGTCGCTGCTCGAGCGCGACGACCACGAGGAAATCCACGAACTGATGGAACGGCTCAGTGACTGGGAGGCCGTCGAACGGGACATCCGCCTCTACGAACTCGCGCGACGGCTAGCCCAAAACGACGGGCATCTCATTCCCGCATAGATGGGCCCGGAACGGGAGAGCGGGCCATCGTCACCGGGGCCGCCCGATCGTCGGACGCTCCGACTCCTCGAGCGTCGCCTCGCGGACGACCTCCTCGTCGCCGAGACCGCGTTCGATCCCGATAGCACCGAACCGCGGGTACTCGAGGCGCGTCTCGATAGTGACCTGTTTCCACCGTCGATCGACGGTGCCCGGTTCGATATTCGCTGGTTCACGACCGCCGATTTCACGATCCATTACGTCGAGACCGGAGCCGATGGCCATCGATGGGAGTGTCGCTGGGATCGACATCCGAACCCGCACGACCCGCGATTGCACTTTCACTGCCCGCCCGATGGAACCGAGACGGCCGACCTCGAACTGCCGTCCGTCCATCCGCTAGATGTCATCGCAACGGCTCTCGCCGCTGTCGAGGAACGGATCGACCGAGCATGGGATGCCCGTGACTGATGGCAGTCACGTCGATCGCGATCGACCGGTCCGGACGAGACTGAAGCGACTCGCTCGACGGACCGAACGATCGCGTCGCGCGTAGAAAAAGCCTTTAACGCTATCGCCTCGTACACCCAGCAAATGGTACTCGACGATCTCGGGAGTTCTCTGCGGGGCACCCTCGACAAGCTCCGCGGGAAGTCGCGACTCAGCGAGGAAGACATCGAGGAGATCGTCAAGGAGATCCAGCGCTCGCTGCTCTCCGCCGACGTCGACGTCTCGCTCGTGATGGAGCTGTCGGACAGCATCAAGGAACGCGCCCTCGAGGAAGAGCCACCCGCCGGCACCCCCGCGCGGGACTTCGTCCTCCGGATCGTCTACGAGGAACTGGTCGACCTCATCGGCGACTCGACCGAACTGCCCCTCGAGGAACAGACCATCCTGCTGGCGGGGTTGCAGGGGTCCGGGAAGACGACCTCCGCGGCGAAGATGGCCTGGTGGTTCTCCACGAAGGGGCTGCGCCCGGCGGTCATCCAGACCGACACCTTCCGGCCCGGCGCGTACGACCAGGCCGAGGAGATGGCCGAGCGCGCCGAGGTCGAGTTCTACGGCAACCCTGACAGCGAAGATCCCGTCGAAATCGCCCGCAAGGGTCTCGAGGAGACGAGCGAGGCCGACGTTCACATCGTGGACACGGCCGGTCGCCACGCGCTCGAGGACGACCTGATCGACGAGATCGAGCAGATCGAGGGCGTCGTCGAACCCGACACCTCCCTGCTCGTCCTCGACGCCGCGATCGGGCAGGGGGCCAAAGAGCAGGCCCAGCAGTTCGACGAGTCGATCGGGATCGACGGCGTCGTCATCACGAAACTCGACGGGACCGCGAAGGGTGGCGGTGCGCTGACTGCCGTCGACCAGACCGACTCCTCGATCGCCTTCCTCGGGACCGGCGAGGAGGTCCAGGACATCGAGCGCTTCGAGCCCGACGGCTTCATCTCGCGGCTGCTCGGGATGGGCGATCTCTCCCAGCTGGCCGAGCGCGTCGAGCGCGCGATGGAGCAGACCGAGATGGAGGAAGACGACTGGGACCCCGAGGACATGCTCCAGGGCCAGTTCACCTTGAACGACATGCAAAAGCAGATGGAGGCGATGAACAACATGGGGCCGCTCGATCAGGTCATGGACATGATCCCCGGGCTCGGCGGCGGGATCAAGGACCAGCTCCCCGACGACGCGATGGACGTCACCCAGGAGCGGATGCGGACCTTCAGCGTCATCATGGACTCGATGACCGACGCCGAAAAGGAGTACCCGAAGGCCATCGGTGCGAGCCAGATCCAGCGCATCGCCCGCGGCTCGGGCACCAGCGAGGAAGAGGTTCGGGAACTGCTCCAGCAGTACAAGATGATGGAACGCACCATCAAGCAGTTCCAGGGCATGGGCTCGGAGAAGGAGATGCAGCGCATGATGCAACAGATGCAACAGGGCGGCGGTGGCGGTGGCGGCGGGATGGGCGGCATGGGGCCGTTCGGATAACGCCGCGCCCATCGACCCATTGTGACGGACCGTTCTCCCTCGAATTGTATGCGATATTGACACTCGCGCTGCCACTACGTTAATGCCCTTCTAGACGAACCCTCGAGTAGGAATGAATCGTCGGCAGTATCTCGCTCGAACCGGCGCGGCCGGTGCGAGCCTTACGACCGTGACGGCGCTTTCCGGCTGTCTCGACGTCCTCGAGGAGTCGTCGGACGAGACCGACATCGAGGTCGCCGATCGCAGCGGCCAGCGGGCGCTCGACCGGGCCGCCGGGAACCTGAACAGGGCGGCACAGCAACTGGACGAAGTCGAGGGGTTCGAGGACCCCGAAACTGTCGAGTTCGACTCGACGCAAGCCCGAGAGTACCTCTCGGACGCACGAAACTACCTCGAGACCGCCGCGTCCGAACTGGGCGACGATCGGTCGGCCGACCTCGAGACCATCCGCGCGTACGCGTCCGTCCTCGAGGGACTGGTCTCGGTGACGGTGACCGTCACGGACGACACGATCGAGGACGACATCGATGAGGTCACCGCCGCGGTCGAAGAAAACGGGGACATCGAGGGCGCGAACCAGACGGTCGACGACCGCCACGAGACCGTCGTCGCGGCCGTCGGTCGACACGGACGGGTAACCGACACCCTGCAGTCGATCGACGGCGAGCGACTCAAGGCCATCGCCGGCACCGATACCGCCGATCTCGAAGAGGGCGCGGCCACGCTCGGCGACGTGGTAACGTCGCTCGAGACGCTGACCGGGGCCTACGATTCGATGCTGGATCTCGAGACGGGATACGGCGCGCTCGAGGACGGCCGAACGCACCTGGATAACGAGCGGTTCGGAGCGGCACAGGAGTCCTTCGAAACCGCCGAAGGGACGTTCGGCGACGCGCTCCGGCGTCTCGAGGACGGGACCGAGAACGCGCCGGACGGACTCGGCGAGTACTTCGAGACGGCTCGGTGTCAGAACGAGCATCTCGCGGCGGCGTCGGGGCACTTCGCCGACGCGGCGGCGGCGGCCGAGGACGGCCGCTATCGGACCGCGAGACGAAAGCGGACCGACGGCGAGGCGGCGCTCGACGACGTCGGCGACTGTACGAACTAGGCGTCGACCGGCCGCCCGTCTTCGGTCGGCGGCGCGATGTGATCGACGTACTCCTCGAGGCTGGGATCCTCGACGCGGACGCGAACGGCTATCTCGCCGAGTTCGTCGGGTTTGCCCACCGAGAAGTTGATGTAGTCCTCGAAGGCCGCCTGCTTTTTCAGCGCGAAGGTGAAGGTGTCGCCCTCGCGATTGGCGAAGAACTCGCCGCGGGCGGTGTCGAGGATCTCCTGTTGGTGGAGCAGGTCCGAGAAGTGATCGAGGGCGTGGGCCTCGCCGCGGACTTCGCCGAACTCCTCCTCCAAGTCGGCGTTGGGGAAGATATTGGCCACGGCGTCGACCACTCGGTTCGTGACTTCGGTGTCGTAGATCGGTGCCGTGATCTCGACGTCGACGCGGTAGATCTCGCTCATGGGTCGGCTTCGGCCTCGGCGGGTTTCCCGTCGTCGGTTCGGATCACCGACCGGATCGACTCGTGGAAGGCCGCCAACGAGTCGGTGTTCTCGACGACGACGTCGGCCCGGTCCATCGCGTCGTCCATCCCGAAGCCCCGTTCGCGTTCGTCACGCGCCGCGAGGCTCTCGCCGCCGTCGGCCTCGCCTGCGTCCCGGCCGCGCTCGTCGATCCGCTCGGCCCGAGTCTCAAAGGGGGCCTCGATACTGACCAGCGTGAACGCGTCGCCGAACCGCTCCTCGAAGACGTCGACCTCGACGTCCGAGCGGATCCCGTCCACGAGGACGGTGTCGTGGTCCTCGAGGCGGTCCTCGATCATCGGGAGCGACCGCTCGGCGATGGCCGTCGGGCCGTTCTCCTCGCGCAGCGCCTGCGCGACCGTGCCGTGGTCCTTTGCGGGATCGAGCCCGCGGTCGGCCGTCTCCTGGCGAACGACATCGCCCATCGTCACTACGGGAATCCCGTCCTCGCGTGCGACGGTGGCCGCCTCGCCCTTGCCGCTGCCGGGGAGTCCCACCGTTCCGATGACGTGCATCGAACCCACGTACCGGCGAGACGGGCATAAACGCTGTGTTCGCCGTTCGGCCGTCCGTTGTTTCCCTGCAACGGTTTTGCAGCCGCCAATTGCCACGCTGGGAACCGCCTCGGTGGCCGCTCGAGGCGGGGTCGGCGTGATCCGGCCTCACTCGAGGTCGGACGCTTATGCGGGTGCTATCGGTCGGTTTGCCTGCGTCGAAACGATTATCTCGCCGGTAGCGACTCGCCCGCTCGCTCGAACTCGAGATAATTCAGGTGAACGCTGACTGATCGATAAAACGGAACTACGTCGTTATGTGGCTGTCCGTCGCGGAGACTGGTGTCGCACGATGACAGACACGCCACTCAACAGGCGGCGATTCACGGCCGGACTCGGTGCCGGACTGGTCGCCGCGGTCGCAGGATGTATGGACGACGGCGAATCCAGCGAGGCATCGCCGAGCGACGACTCGGACGGACCGAGCGATGGAGCCAACGACACCGACGGTCTCGGGCCCGATGACTCCGCGGACAACGGGTCCGACGGCAATATCGGAAACGAGTCCGCTGGCGGAATCGGAAACGAATCCGACGACGGAACCGATAACGAGTCCGACGATATGGGCGCGGACAACGAGTCCACTACCGACTCGACCGACGACGCTACGGAAAACGGGAGCGACGACGGTTCGGAGATCGATTACTGACGTCTCTCAGCGGCGTCGGTCACGTGGGTCAGGAGCGCTTCTCTTTTTTCCGTCGAGTCGACGAATAGCTCCGGCGACTCGTCGTCGAGTTTCGTTCCCGGTCGGGCTCGAAGCAGGCTCGACTGCGACCGGAAACCCCAACTGCTTATACCGTTTCGCCGCCGACTCGGACTCGAGGGCGCGTAGCTCAGTCCGGAAAGAGCGTCGGACTTCTAATCCGACGGTCGTGGGTTCAAATCCCATCGCGCCCGTGCAGCGAACGAAGTGAGCGAACTGGCACGTGGGATTAAAGGAGGGAACGGCGAGCGATAGCGAGCCGTTCGCGTGGTTCAAATCCCATCGCGCCCTGGTTCTCGCCGGACTCGTCGCCGATCGCCGACGCTCGAGCGCGCTCTCCGAGACGGTTTGGTCGAAAATATACATCTAGTGACTGGTTCCGGTACACTAATGTCGGCAACTAACGTTATATACGGCGTCGGCAGCGCCGGCCGAACGGCACTACAGGGGATACGGGGGACACGGATCATCGCCACACGACGATCATTCCCCACTGCCGACTGTGTACACCCTTCGATACCCGACGAACCCTCGCCAGCGACTGCCTTTCTTGCATACGATTTCGTCACACCGATCGTGAATGAGCGATACCGGTCCGTCCGCGTTCGTCCTCGAGCCGGAACGCATGAATAGTCGGAGCAACGACACGACGGCATGACCGGTCGCTTGCGACGACTCCTCCTCGAGCCCGCGGCGTTTTTCGACGCCGAGTCGCCCTCGCTGTCGCGGTCGGGCGGCGTGTTGCTGGCCGTCGGGGTGGTCTCGCTGGGAATCGTCCCGCCGGTCGTCTCGCTGTTGCGGTCGCCAGTGATCCCCGACGACGTGGTCCTCGATGCGTTGCCGACCCTGCGATACGTCACGACCGGCTGGGAGGTGTCCGTCCCCGGCGTCGTCGGCCTTCTCGTCGGGGCCCTACTCGCGATGCCGGTACTCTCCTGTCTCCTGTTCGCGGCGTTGTTTTACCTGCTCTCCTGGCCGGTCGCGAGCGAACGGGGATTCGGCCGGACCGCCGGACTCGTCGCCTGGGGGTTCGTCCCGCAACTGGTCGCGAACGTCCCGGCGATCGCCGCCCTCCTCGTCGCGTTCCCGTCGCCGCCGACCGAAATCTGGGCCCTCGGCATGACGGTTCCCGCCCGGGTCTACGCGTCACCGCCTGCGTTCGATCCGCTGTTCGCCACGGTGACCGCCGTCGGCGTGATCTGTACGCTCTGGTCGGGCTACCTGTGGGCCCACGCCGTCGCGGCCGCTCGCGGACTGTCGCTCCGGCAGGCGATCGCCGTCGTCGCCGTGCCGACGATCCTCGTTCTCGGCCCGATCTAGGGCGCTCGAGCCCGCCGCCGCTCGAGGTCGGCCTCGAGCCGGTTGGCGGCCCGGAGTCGCAGGCGTTTCGCCTCCCGGTCGGTGAGCCGTCCGTCGGGCATGTGATCGGCGATCGGGTCGTAGTCGGCGGGAGTGAATCCGAGCCCGCGCAGGTAGTGGCGGACGCCCGTGCCCTCGAGGCCGTCGCGGATGGCCGCGTCGGTGACCGACTCGACGGTGTCGAACGCGGGGAGCCGGAGGGGCTCGTCGGCCGCGTTCGAGTCGACGATTGCGTCGGACGCCGTCCGCGATCCGGATCCGTCGTCGACGACCGTTCCGTTCGCGTCGGCGCGGGCGACGACCGACCGGACCTCGCTCGCGAGGCGTAGCACCTGACTCGGCAGGGCCGCGTCGGGCGAGCGCCACTCGACCGTTGGCATCGCTTTGCGAAGGCGAACCGGGTTCCAGGCCGCCTCATAGGGATCGAACGCCTCGTCGAACCGGGCCGGATCGACGCCGCGCTCGAGCGCGCGCTCCCGGAACGTCTCGTAGTCGGCCTCGAGCCGCCGTTCCCAGTCGGCGACGCTGTCGACGTAGGGCCGCAGCTGGCCCTGTTCGGGACAGGGCCTGTAACACGAGCGCCGGTAGAGGAACGGCCGGGCACACTGGTGGAGCCGCTCGCCGCGGTAGTGCGAGGCGCTGGTCACCAGCGCGAAGGCCGGATCGATCGCGGTCAGGGCGTTGAGCTGGTCAGCGACGCTGGACTGCTCGATGTGGAGGTGGGTCCCGGCACAGACCCGGGCGTCGTCGAACGTCGGGCCGACGATCCGCCGCTGGAGGTCGGTGGCCGCCGTCTCGCGGTACGGGACCTCGGCGGGCGAGGCCGACAGCGGCGTCGCCAGCGGGACGAGCCGTTTGTCCTGTCGGCGTGCCGCGTCGGCGACCCGTTCGATTCGGCCGAGCAACTCCTCGCGGAGTTCGGGCATCGACTCGCAGGGCGTCGTCTTGATTTCGAGCATCGGCTCGACGAACTCGGGATCGACTCCCGGCGAGACGTCGAGCAGCGTCTCGGGCGCGACGAGGTCACCGTCCGTATCGACGACCCAGTACTCTACCTCGAGGCTGGTTTTCATGGATGTCTCCGTTGGAGCGTTCCGAATGGCCCTCGAGCAAGCCGTCACTGGGCCACGTTAGTCGGGGACGATCGACGACCGAGTTTCGTGGGAACTCGGGTCGGCCGGACCGGTACCCCGTCGTCTCCTGTTGGATCCGCCGCTACGCCCGACTAATGCGAAGGGGTTGAGCCTGCGGCTGCTGGCAGTGATAGGTGGTACCGCCTCTCCTGAAACCCGTTCGTCCCCACTGACATCGGTGTTACGTGGTGGCCCGCGGGTTGCTGCTGGGTTTATACCGCTGGTAACACAATGTGACTACACATGAGCGACGAAGCGACTGCAGACGCGTCAGTGATCGTAGTCGGCGGCGGCCCCGCCGGACTGAGTGCTGCGCTGTTCACCGCGAAGAACGGCCTCGAGACGACGGTGTTCGACACCGACGGAACCTGGATGCACAAGGCCCACCTGTTCAACTACCTGGGCATCGGCTCGGTCGGCGGCAGCGAGTTCATGGCGACGGCCCGCCAGCAGGTCGACGACTTCGGTGCCGAGCGCCGACAGGGCGAGGAAGTGACTGCCGTGAGCGAGTCCGGTGACGGCTTCTCCGTCGAAACAGACGACGGCGAGTACGAGGCGGACTTCGTCGTCCTCGCGACGGGCGCGAACCGCGACGTCGCCGAAGACCTCGGCGTCGACTTCGCCGAGGACGGCACCGTCGACGTCGGCGTCGAGATGGAGACCAGCCTCGAGGGCGTCTACGCGACCGGCGCGATGGTCCGCGCCGAGGAGTGGCAGGCGGCAATCGCCGTCGGCGACGGTGCCGCCGCGGGACTGAACATCCTGTCGGCAGTCAAGGGCGAACACTACCACGACTTCGACGTCCCCGCCGACGCCGAGCGCCTCTTCGGCGAACAGCTCGCGGAGTAATCCGACCGACCCGGCCGCGGGACCGACCCGATACCCGATTCAGCTACCATGTCCGACGACCCAATCAATCCAGTCACCGCCGAACTACCCGACAGCCCCGTCCACACCACGGGGACCGACCACATCACCATCTGGGGCTCCAACGAGGAGGACACGATCGAGTTCTATCAGGACTTGCTCGGAATGCCGCTGGTGCTTCGCCAGCCGAACCTCGATGACCCGTCCCAGACCCACCTGTTCTTCGACACGGGCGACGGCCGCATCTTGACGTTCTTCGTCAGCGACGACCGTCCCTCCGCCCGCGGCCAGCGTGCCGGCGTCGGCGCGGTCCATCACCTCTGTTTCAGCGTCGACCCCGACGAGTACGAGGAGACGATGCAGGCCTTAGAAGACGCCGGCCACGGCTACAACGTCTTCGACCGCGGTATCTTCCACTCGATCTATACCCGCGACAACAACGGGCTCGTGATCGAACTCTCGACGGACAAATACGAGATTCCCGACGACCGCCGCGGCGAGGTCTTAGCGAAGGCACAGCAACTCCGCGAGGACGACGGCGCCGACTACGCCAAGGACGAACACCTCCGCGGCGCGATCGAAGCGCTCGGCCTCGAGGTGATCGAACACGATCTGCCCGAGGCCAGCTCGGGCGTCGGTGGTGTCGAATGAGCGCCGACGGCCCCCATCAGGGCCAGCCGCTCGTGACCGGTGGAACCGATCTCGCCGACGCCGAGGCTGTGCTGGTGCTGACCCACGGTCGCGGGGCGACCGCACAGGGGATGCTCCAGTTGGCCGACGAGATCCACCGCGAGGGCATCGCCTTCCTCGCGCCGCAGGCGGCCCGCAAGACCTGGTACCCGAACTCGTTTCTGGCACCGGTCGAGCGCAACGAGCCCGGCCGGACCTCCGGCTTGCAGGCGATCCGCCACGCCATCGACGAGGCCACCGGTGCCGGCGTCCCCCTCGAGCGGATCATGCTGGTCGGCTTCTCGCAAGGGGGCTGTCTCGCCAGCGAATACGTCGCGCGAAACCCGCGCCGCTACGGCGGACTGGCCGCTCTGAGCGGCGGCCTCATCGGCGAGGAACTCGACGACGAGTATCCCGGCGACCTCGAGGAAACCCCCGTTTTCCTCGGCTGTAGCGACGTCGACCCACACATCCCCGAGAAGCGGGTCCACGACACGGCCGCCGTCCTCGAGTCGATGAACGCCGACGTGACAACGCGGCTCTACGAGGGGATGGGTCACGGGGTCAACGAGGACGAACTCGAGTTCGTCGCCGGAATGGTCGCCGAACTGCTCGACTGAGTCGACGGGCTCGACTCTCCGGTTCGAATCGCGTCAGCGGATGACGGTCACGGGGACCGGCGAGCGGCGGACGATCTTTTCGGCGACGCTTCCCAGGAGGACTCGAGAGAGCCCCTCCCGGCCGTGGCTGCCGATGATGATGTGATCGATCTCGTCGTTTTCGTCCGCGAACGAGACGATCTCGCGGGCGGGGTCGCCGACGGTGGTCTCGGTCCGGAACTCCCTGTCGGGATCGCCGATCAACTCCGCGATATCCTTCGGGAGTTCCTTGGCGACTTTCTCCTCGCGTTCCCGAAACATCTCCTGTGCGAGTTTGATGCCGGCTCCGGTCGATCCCTCCGCCGCTTCGACGACGCGAATGAGGACGACCTCCTCGTCGGGATAGGTCGTAAACGCGTGTTCGACGGCGTCCTGTGCCGGTTCGGAACCATCGTAGGCGACGAGTACTGCCATACCTGTGGTCGGTCTTTCAGGAATATAAACCCGTCCGGTAGTTCCCGCCCGCTTTGCTCGCCACCGCTCGTGAAACACCGTCCGGAAAATCGGTCCGCTTTACCCGTTGCTCGCCGTCCCTACGCGTCGAAGCCGTCTTCGAACCGGAAGGTGCCGTTCCGCTGGACGACCTCGCCGTCGACTTCGATGAACGACTCCTCGCTCATGTCGACGATCATGTCGACGTGGACCGCCGAATCGTTGGCCTCGTTGCCCTCGCCGACGGTATCGTCGTAGGCGCGGCCGACGGCCATGTGGACCGTATCGCCCATCTTCTCGTCGAACAGCATGTTGTAGGTGAACTGGTCGATGTCGCGGTTCATTCCGATACCGAGTTCACCGAGTCGGCGCGCGCCGTCGTCCGTGTTGAGGACCTCCGTCAGGACGTCTTCGTTTTTCGCCGCCGAGTGGTCGACCACTTCGCCGCCCTCGAACTCGAGGTAGACGTCCGTGATCTCCCGGCCCTGATGATAGAGCGGCATGTCGAACAGCACCTCGCCCTCGACGCTGTCGGGCTGAGGGGCAGTAAAGACCTCGCCGCCGGGCAGGTTGTGTTCGCCGTGGTCGTTCAGCGTCGGGTTCCCCTCGACCGACATCGTTACGTCCGTGGTATCGCCGCTGACGATCCGGACCTCCTCGGCGGGATCCATGATCTCGACCATGTTCTCCTGGTGTTCGCGCTGGGCGTCCCAGTCCTTGTTGACGGCGTCCCAGACGAAACGCTCGTACCCCTCGGTACTCATCTCCGCGAGCTGGGCGTTTGCGGGCGCGGGGTACTGCGTGAGACACCACCGCTTGGAGAGGCGCTCCTCGAGGATGGGGCGGTGGGCCTGTTGGTGGGCCGCTTGCGTTTCGGGGTCGACGTCGCTCGTCTGGGTCATGTTGTCCGTCGCGCGGATGGCGATGTAGACGTCGGTGTTCTCGACGAGCGCGAGTTCGTGGTCGGGCGTCTCGAACTCCTCGTCCGACGCGCGTAGGTACGCGCGTTGCTGGCGTTTCCCGGTCCGCTGGCTCGTCGTGATCGGGTTCGCGCCCCGATCGCCGATCACTTCGTGAAGGGCGACGACGAGGTCCTCGGCGACCGGATGGGCGTCGATAATGACGTTGTCGCCTTCCTCGAGGTCGACGGAGTGGTTGGCAATGATCTCGGCGTGTTCGCGAATGCGCGGGTCCATATCCCGACATTACTCCGGGAGGAAAAAAACGGTTCGTAATGGCGACCCCGTCATCTAGTGGTCCGTCGTTGGGTCGATCCGCCGCGAACAGGACGTATTTCACCCTCCATCCGGTATCGAGTTTCATGATTGACTTCCGAAGCGATACCGTCACCACTCCCGACGAGGCGATGCGCGAGGCCGCCGCCACCGCCGCGGTCGGGGACGACGTCTACGGCGAGGACCCGACGGTGAACGAACTCGAGGCCCGCGTTGCCGACCGCCTCGGTACCGAGGCGGCGCTGTACTTTCCGACCGGGACGATGGCGAACCAGACCGCCGCCCGCGTCCACACCGAGCCCGGGCAGGAGGTGATCGCCGATCGGGAGAGCCACGTCGTCAAATACGAACTCGGCGGGCTGGCACAGCACTCCGGGCTCCAGCTCCGGACGCTCGACGCCGACCGCGGGGTTCCTTCGCCCTCGCGGGTCGACGCGGCAATCGTCGACGAGGACCTGCACCGCCCCGGCACCGGACTGTGCTGTCTCGAGAACACGCACAACGCCCGCGGCGGCCTCGCGATCGAACCCGGGGCGATCGCCGCGGCGGCTACGGCCGCCCGCGAGCGCGGCGTGTCAGTCCACCTCGACGGCGCGCGACTGTTCAACGCCGCGACGGCGCTCGACGTTTCCGTCGCCGAACTCGCGGCGCCGGTCGACTCCGTCATGGTCTCGCTCTCGAAGGGACTGGGTGCGCCCGTCGGTTCGATGCTCGCCGGCAGCGACGAGTTCGTCGAACGGGCCCGCCGGACGCGGAAACTGTTCGGCGGCGGGATGCGCCAGGCCGGGATCGTCGCCGGGCCGGCCCTCGAGGCGCTCGAGAACGTCGCCGATCTCGAGCGGGATCACGAGAACGCGCGGCAACTGGCCGCGGGACTCGACGACATCGACGGGTTCGACGTTCGAGAGCCCGAGACGAACATCGTCATCGCGGACGTCTCGGGGACGGGCGAGGCTCCGTCGACCGTCGTCGACCGCCTCGGTGAGCGGGACGTGCTGGCGTCGCCGTTCGGCCCGACGACGGTCCGGTTCTGTACGCACCGTGACGTCTCCCGCGGGGACATAGAGCGGGCGCTCGAGCGAATCGGCGACGAGTTCGCCTGATCGCGGCCGCGTCGTTTGTGCTACCGCTCGCCGCGCATTCCGTCTCGAAACTCCAGGACGGTCCGTCGCAGGAGGAGATACGAGAAGAAGACCAGCGACAGGAGGATGACGACGACCGCGATGATGACGGGATCGTCGGGGACGAGACCGGTCAGGGTGTCCAGCATACGCGGGCGGTACACTGTCAGCGTGGTTAATCGTTTCGACCTCGATCGGTCGTATCCGCACGGCCACGTACCTAACTAAAACTCGAGTTTCAGCTTGCGCCGACTATAACGTGGGTCGGCGCGTATCCCCGAATGCGCCTCGATCGCCGGCCCGCTGCCCTCCACGCCCGTTCGGGTCGGCTCGGGATCGAGGCCAGCTTCCCCTGACATCCGTTCCGATCATCCCCCGACCGCCCGCGGCCCGCTCCGTTCGACAGCCAACCGCCGCGGGCGGTCGTTTCCCACTGCTGGCCGTTCCGCCCTGGACCCCCCTGACGCTTGCACTCCTACTGACCGGTTCGCTGTCTACACGCTTCTCTGTTTCGTCGCCCGCTGATTTACGCAAGATTCGAGGCGAACGCCTCGCCGTTCACGGCGGGGACGAAACCACCCGACTGGCGCTCATTCTCCCGCGAACGCCACTGTCTCGAGGACCGTCCCGTCGGGTTCGCGGATCTCCCCCTCGAGGCCCCCGCCGCGCTCCTCGAGGACGGCGAAGCCGGGCCGGTTTCCCCGCGGATCGGCGTGGCTGCCCGGATTCAGCAGGACGACGTCCTCGGTCTCGACGACCGTCGGCCGGTGGCTGTGCCCGAAGACGACGAGGTCGGCCCCGCGTGACCGGCCGAACATCGCGAGTCCCGTTTCGCCGCCGTCCTGTCGGTGGGTCACCGCGATCCGAACGCCGCCCGCCTCGACGACCCGGGCCGTCGGCAGCCGGTCCCTGACCGCCATGCTATCGGCGTTGCCGTGGACCGCGAACAGGCGGTCACACTCGTCTCGAAACGCCTCGAGCGCCGCGTTGCTGGTGAAATCGCCCGCGTGGACGACGACGTCCGCCTCGCGCGCGGCGGTCAGGGCCGCGCCCTCGAGTTCGTGGCCCGCGCTGCTGTGCGTGTCCGAAAAGATCGCGATCATGGGCGGGCTTCGGTCGGCGCCGACAGGTGGCTTTCGGACGCGACCGACCGGCGGGCCGTCGGCCACGTCCCGTCCGTGGCCTCGAGCCCCGCCGAAACCGGCTCTAGAACGGCTTACATTTTAGGGACGCGCCTTCGTAGAGGACGCCGATGGCCAGTAGCACCTCCGTCGTCCTCGCCGCCCTGTTCGCGAACGGCGCGATCGCGGTTCTCAAGTTCGGCGGGTATCTGTTGACCGGCAGTCCGGCGATGCTATCGGAGACGTATCACTCCATCTCGGACACGGGGAATCAGGTCTTCCTGTTGGTCGGGATCAAGTACGGCGCACAGGAAGCCAACCGGTCCCATCCGTTCGGCCACGGGAAAGCGCAGTTCTTCTACAGCCTGCTCGTCAGCGTCATGCTCTTTGGCATCGCCGGATGGGAGAGCGCGCGCCACGGCTACGACGCGTTGACTCACGGCGGCGTCCACCGCGTCGCCGAAGACGTTACCCTGTTGGGTCAGACCTTCGATCCGGTCTACGTCAACTACGCCGTGTTGCTCGGCGCGATCGCCTTCGAGTCCTACGCGCTCTGGAAGGCCTATCAGGGGATCAGCCGCCAGATGGACGAGTACGGCTGGACGACCCTCCGCGAGGCCTTCGCAAAGACCAGCGACGTGACGACCCTGACCGCCCTCACCGAGGACACCATCGCGCTGGCCGGCGCGGGGATCGCCCTCTTCGGGATCTACCTCACCCGGACCACCGGGAACCCGATGTACGACGCCGCTTCCGCGCTTCTCATCGGGATCATGCTGATGGGCTTCGCAATCGCGCTCGCCTGGCAGAACAAGCGACTCATCCTCGGCGAGAGCCTGCCGAGAGACGACGAGGACGAACTGCGCGAAATCGTCGCGGGCTGGGACGATGTCACCGAACTCGTCGACTTTCGGACCGTCTACTTCGGTGCCGAGGAACTGCTCGTCACCGCCGACGTTGCCTTCGAACCGGATCTCGACGCCGAGACGATCAACGAACGCATCACCGAGATCGAACTCGCGCTAATGGATCACGACGGGCAGGTACAGAAGGTCTACATCGAGCCCGAAACGTAGCTCGCTGTCGTCCGACCGCGCTATGCGTCACGTTCGTCGTCCGTATCGTCGTACCCCGCGACCACCGTCGATCCCGGCGGCCGATCGTTCAACACCGCCGTCACCGTCGTCTCCTCCAAGTCGACCGTCGACTCGAGCGGTTCCCAGCCCGCCTCCGTTTCCACGGCGACGGCCACGTCGGTCGGGCTCGCGCCGGCCGGCAGCCGCGAGGGGTCGTAGACGAGCGCGATCCGGACGGCCTCGATCGCCTTCAGCTCCTCGCATGCCACGATGTCGACCGGGTCGGCCAGCGCATCGACCGGCGGTTCCGTGCCGCTCTTTCGGAGGGCGAACGCGTCCGGGACGACGCCGGCCACGAGGTCGACGCGGGCTCCCACCTGCTCGAGTGTATACTCGGCGACGGTACTGGAATCGTATCCGGGAATCGTCATACGGGAGGCAGGTACTCGAGACGTATGGCCCTGTAGCGCGCGTTCGCCGGCCGGGCCGGTCGGCGAGTTGGCAGGCACTGCGCCGACATTTAAAGGGACCGCCGGAATCGAGACGAATCCTTTTATCGGAGCGCGAACCTATCCTCCCATGTGTCCGAAACCGGGTATATGCGCTTTTTCCCGTACGATCGGCCGTACGAGAACCAGCGCGAGGCGATGGACCGCATCCACAACGCCCTCCACCGGGGACAGGACGTCCTCTTCGAGGGGGCCTGCGGGACCGGCAAAACCCTCTCGTCGCTCGTCCCCGCCCTCGAGGTGGCTCGCGAGCAGGACAAGACTGTCGTCATCACGACCAACGTCCACCAGCAGATGCGCCAGTTCGTCGCCGAGGCCCGCGCGATCACCCGCGAGGAGTCGATCCGCACGGTCGTCTTCAAGGGGAAGGGCTCGATGTGTCACATCGACGTCGGCTACGAGGAGTGTCAGACGCTCCGGGACAACACCCGCGCCGTCGTCGACGCCGAGCAGGATCGCGAGCAACTCGAACGCCGCCAGCGCGAGTTGCTCGCCGAGAGTCAGGACGGCGACGGCTCGGCGGCCGACGCCCGCTCGGCGGTGATGGACGAACTCGAGTCCATCGAGGAGCGACTCGAGGACCTCGAAGAGCAGAACGTCTGTGACTACTACCGGAACAATCTCACGCAGGATACGGACGAGTTCTTCGGCTGGCTCTTCGAGGACGTCCGCACGCCCGACGAGATCTACGAGTACGCCGAGCGGCAGGAACTCTGCGGGTACGAACTCCTCAAGGAGGGGATCGAGGGCGTCGATCTAGTCGTCTGTAACTACCACCACCTGTTGGATTCGACCATTCGAGAACAGTTCTTCCGGTGGCTGGGTCGCGATCCCGAGGACGTGATCGCCGTCTTCGACGAGGCCCACAACGTCGAGGACGCCGCCCGCGAACATGCGACCCGGACCTGCTCCGAGCGCACGTTCGAGTCGGCGCTTGAGGAGTTGGCCGACAGCGACGACCCGCGGGCCGAGGACGCCGCGAACGTCCTCTCGGCCTTCCACCGCGCGCTCGTCGAGATCTACGAGGACTCCTTTGGATTCGGCGATCGGGAGGGAGTCGGTGAGAACTGGACGGACGTCCCCATTGCCAACGACGACCGCAAGGACGATCTCACGCTCGAGTTCCTCCAGCGCTACTCGGGTCGGGGAATCGACGACGATCTGGAGGCGGCGATGAAGTTGGGCCAGGAGTTAGACGAGGAGTACGAGGAGGCCTATCGGGAGGGCGAGACGGCCACGCGAACGGAGTGTCAGACCCTCCAGGCAGCGGCCTTCGTCAGCGCGTGGATGACCGAGGGTTCGACGGAGGGGTTGTATCCGGTCGTCGCCGTCACCCGCGACGCCGGTACGGACGAAATATACGGTCGCGTGGAGCTGTACTCCTGTCTGCCACGGCAGGTGACCGGCCAACTCTTCGACGAGATCTACGCGACCGTCCTGATGAGCGCGACGCTCCAGCCGTTCGAGGTCACCGAGGACGTACTGGGAATCGAGGACGCGGTGTCGATGGCCTACGGTCTCCAGTTCGCCGAGGAAAACCGCCGAACGTTCGCCGTCGAGACGCCGCCGCTTTTCTCCTCGGATCGCGACGACCCCGGGGTCCAGGCGGACGTGACCGAGACGATCCACGACGCCGTGCGGATGACGCCAGGTAATACGCTGGCCTTTTTCCCCAACTACGGCGAGGCGAGCCGGTACGCCGACCGACTCGTCGGTCGGACCGACCGGACGGTATACGTGGACGAGCCGGGCCAGTCGGCCGAAGACCTCCGCCAGCAGTTCGTCGCGGACGACGGCGCGGTGCTGTGTACGTCGCTGTGGGGCACCCTCGCGGAGGGGGTGAGCTTCGACGGCGACGACGCCCACACGGTGTTGGTCGTCGGCGTCCCGTACCCCCATCTCGATGACCGGGCCGAGGCGGTCCAGGAGGCCTACGACGCGGCGTTCGACGGCACCGATACGGGCTGGCGCTACGCCGTCGAGTTCCCGACGATCCGCAAGACGAGACAGGCGCTGGGCCGGGTCATCCGGTCGCCGGAGGAAGTCGGGGTTCGCGCCCTGCTCGACCGGCGCTACTCCCGGCAGGCAAAGCCCGATCTGGGCAAGTACAGCGTCAACGGCATCTTCCCCCACGAGGAACGGGAGGAGCTGATCGATATCGAGCCGGGAAAACTCAAGTTCGCGATGCTCAACTTCTACGGCGGCCACGACGCCTACGACGGCGAGCCGCCGACGCCCTGACTCAGGACGGCAGCGAAACGCTGCTGACCGGTAGCTTGTGGGTCCCGTCCCAGAACTCGAGTTCGCCGACCGTCCAGCGGACGGGCTCGATCTCTCGGTCGGCCAATCGCCGTGCCGTCTCGCGGTCGCCGCCGCGCGCGAGGGTCACGTGGGGGACGTAATCGCTGCCCTCGAGTCCCTCGACGGCGTCGAAGGCGTCGGTGAGGTCGGCGTGGATCCGCTCGAGCCCGGGGCTCTCGACGGTCAGGTAGACGACGGGCGCGGAGCCAAGCGGCGGGTCCGCGAAGTAGTCGATGCCGGTTACCGCGGCCTCGACGGCGGGCTCGCCCTCGAGCGCGCGGTGGGCTCGGTGTTGGAGCTGTGCGACGTGGTCTGCCTCGCCGAGTCGCTTGAGCAGACAGGAGTGGTCCTCGCGGACGGTCTCGAACCCGATCAGCTCGGGGTGGAGCCGGTTCGCCAGTTGCCGGACGCGACCGGGGAGAGGGACGTTGACGCTGTACACTTCGTTCCCCTTTCGTTCGAGACGGCTATCAGTTTGCTGGTCTCTCTCTCTCAGAGTCGGTCGAGCAGCCAGAGGACGATCAGGACGGCGATCACCAGCGCGATCAGCGGTCCCAGCAGACCGATAATGGTCCCGACGATCGCCTCGAGAACCTCGATAACGAGCAAAACGGCGAGCAGTCCGAGGACGATCTTCAGCAGCGTTTCGACCTCGAGTTCGCCGCGCGTGTCGAGCATACCGGTCGATACGCGTGACTGTCTCAAAAACGCACCGACGCGTTCGTCGGAAAACCTATCTGGACGGCTGAGGCATGTCCGATAATGGACGCGAGGGGGCTGCGAGCCCTGAGTATCGTGCTGGTGGTGGTTTGTTCGGTCGTCGCCGCGGCGGCTCCGATCGGTGCCGCGGCCGACCCGGGGAGCCGACCAGCGGCGCTGCAAGCGGAGGACGAACTGGCCCTCGAGGACGCCGATCAGATCGTGATGGACGTTTTCATCGCGGAAAACGGCTCGGCGCTGGTCACCGTCGACTACCAGTTCCGCTACGGCGAGAACGGGACGTCCAAGGCGGCGTGGGAACGGCTGCGGACGGACGTCGAGTCCGACACTGAGGCCTACGTCGACGCGGAGCGGACCAAGTGGAACGACACCGTCGCCGACGGGGCAAACGAGACCGGGCAGAACATGTCGCTGTCGAACCTCTCGATCGCGACGGAAAACGAGACCGCACTACAGAGAATCGGCCACGTCGAGGTCTCTTTCCGCTGGGAATCGTTCGCGGCCGTCGAGATCAACCAGCTCACGGCGGGGCCCGCACTCTCCGGGTTCACGCTGGACGACGATACGCGATTGCAGTTTCGCTGGCCGGCCGGGTACTCGATCTACGAGAACGACGGTCAGCCCCAGATCGATCCGTCGCCGAGCAATCGGACCGACGACATGGTCATCTGGCGGGGGAGCGAGGTCGACTTCTCCACGGCACAGCCGTGGGTCGTCCTGATCGAGGACGGCGGCTCGAACGCGAACACGACCGCGACGCCCTCGAACGAGGGGCCGACGATGCCGTGGACGATCGTCGTTCTGGCACTGGCCCTGCTCGCGGCCGTCGGCGCCGGCGGGTGGCTGCTCGGCCGCGAACGGACCGCCGACAACGGGAGCAAACGCGAGGCCGAACGGCCGACACAGCCCGACGGATCGACCGGTTCGGCGTCGAACGCCGCCGACGGCCCGCCACCGGAACTGCTCAGCAACGAGGAACGCGTCCTCCGCCTGCTCGAGGAACGCGGCGGTCGGATCAAACAGCAGGCGGTGGTCTCGGAACTGGGCTGGACCGAGGCCAAGACGAGTCAGGTCGTCGGCGACCTGCGCGAGGCCGACGAGATCGAAGTCTTTCGGATCGGCCGGGAGAACGTACTCTCCCTGCCCGAAGAGGACGAGGAGTAGCCGGCCACCTCATCGACGAGCCGCTCGCGGCGTGTCGGCACAGTCGTCGCCGAACCGAACTCGGAAAGGTTTTAATACTCGGATTCCCCATCCCCTACCAATGAGCCACTCCGTCGGCACCACGCTCGCCGTTCTCGGTACCGACGGGACCGTCGCTCGGCGGCGACCGCGACGACTTCGACGGGCCTTTTGAGCCCGTCTACCCTTTCACTCCACGTCTCCGATTCGTTTCATCGATCCCGAAACTGCAGATTTTTCGGTTAGCAGACGCTCTACCGCTTATTTTCAAGCACTAAACCAATGGGCTTAAGGCCGTCCGCTGGTGTCGTTCGAGTACGACATGACCCGCGTTGCACTCGCGTTCTCGGGCGGCCTGGACACGACCGTCTGTGTCCCGCTGCTCGAGGAGGAATACGGATATGACGACGTGATCGGCGTTACCGTCGACGTTGGCCAGCCGGCCGAAGAGTTCGACGAAGCCGAAGAAACCGCCGAGGCGCTCGGCCTCGAACACTACGTCGTCGACGCGCGAGCGGAATTCGCTCAACTCTGTCTCGAGAGCGTTCGCGCGAACGCGACCTATCAGGGCTACCCGCTCGGCACGGCGCTTGCCCGTCCCGTGATCGCGGAAGCGATCCTGGAGGTCGCAGAGGAACAGGACTGTACCGGCATCGCCCACGGCTGTACCGGCAAGGGCAACGACCAACTGCGTTTCGAGGCCGTCTGGCGCAGTTCCGATCTCGAAGTGATCGCCCCCGTTCGCGAACTCGGACTCACCCGCGAGTGGGAACAGGAGTACGCCGCCGAGCGTGACCTGCCCGTCGAGGGCGGCAGCGGCGGCGACTGGTCGATCGACACCAACATCTGGAGCCGCTCGGTCGAGGGCGACGCCCTCGAGGATCCCAACTACGTCCCGCCGCGTGACATCTACGCGTGGACCGACGAGCCGGGTACCGAGACCGAGGAGATCGAGATCGCCTTCGAGAACGGCTACCCCGTCGCCGTCGACGGCGAGGAGTACGAGCCGGTCGAACTCATCGAATACCTCAACGACCTCGCCGGCGGGTACGGCGTCGGCCGCACCGACATGATGGAAGACCGCATGCTCGGGCTGAAGGTCCGCGAGAACTACGAACACCCCGGTGCGACGACGCTGTTGAACGCCCACGAAGCGCTCGAGGGTCTCGTCCTGACCCAGGAGGAGCGCCAGTTCAAGCAGCAGATCGACCAGCAGTGGTCCCAGAAGGGCTACGAGGGCCTGATCGACGCGCCGCTCGTCAGCGCGCTCGAGAGTTTCATCGACGAGACCCAACAGCGCGTGACCGGCACGGTCACGATCCGCTTCGAGGGCGGCCAGGCCCGCCCGGTCGCACGCGACAGCAAGTACGCGGCCTACTCGGCCGAACACGCCTCCTTCGACACCGAGACGGTCGGGAAGATCAAACAGGAGGACGCGACCGGCGTCGCGAAGTACCACGGCTTCCAGCGCCGCCTCGCGAACGAGGCCATCGCCGCGAACGCGACCGACGAGGACGAGTAAGCATGACCGAGGAGAGCGCTCACGAGGGCGGCGCGGCCGAACGGGCGATCGCGACGGACGGCGGCGAGCCGACCGACGGCACGGACGACGAGGCCGGTGAGCGATCCTCGTCGGATCCCGGATCCGACGGCGTCGTCCGCCGGGACCGCTTCAGCGGCGGCCCCGCCCGGAGCTTCCTCTCCTCGCTCGCGGCTGATCGGCGCATCTTCGCGGCCGACCTCGAGGTCGACCGCGCTCACACCGTCATGCTGGCCGAACAGGACGTCATCGGGGACGACGTGGCCGGCGAGATCCTGACCGCGCTGGACGCGATCGAGGTCGACGGCCACGGCTCCCTGCCCGACGGCGAGGACGTCCACGAGGCCATCGAGACGGCCGTGATCGAACGCATCGGTGCCGAGGGCGGGAAGATGCACACCGCGCGCTCGCGCAACGACGAGGTCGCGGCCTGCATCCGCTATCGCCTGCGCGAGGACGTCCTCGAGGCGATCGAAACGACGCTCGCGCTGCGCGAGTCGCTCGTCGACGTCGCCGACGCCCACCGGGAGACGATCATGCCCGGCTACACGCACCTCCAGCCAGCCCAGCCGACCACCGTGGCACACTGGGCGCTGGCCTACGAGGGCGCGGTCCGCCGCGACACCGAACGGCTGCTCGCGGCCTACGACCGGCTCAACGAGTCGCCGCTGGGCGGGGCCGCCTTCGCGGGGACGACGTTCGACATCGACCGCGAGCGCACCGCGGACCTGCTCGGTTTTGACGGGATCGTCGAAAATTCGATGGACGCCGCCTCGAGCCGCGATTTCCTGCTCGAGACGACCCAGGCGCTGTCGACCCACGCGACGACGCTGTCGGGGCTGGCGGAGGACGTGATCATCTTCGCGAACCGCGGCTTCGTCGACCTGGCGGACGACTACTCCTCGACGTCGTCGATCATGCCCCAGAAGAAGAACCCGGACACGCTGGAACTGGTTCGTGCGGTCGCGGGCGACGCGGCCGGCGGCGTTCAGGGGCTGACGACGACGCTGAAGGGGCTGCCCCGCGCGTACAACCGCGACCTCCAGCGGGCGACGACCCACGCCTGGGAGACCGTCGACGCGGTGACCGAGGCCAGCGAGGTCGCAGCGGGCGCGGTCGCGACCGCCGACTGGAACGAGGAGACGCTCGCGGCGGAAGCCGGCGAGGGCTTCTCGACGGCGACCGGCGTCGCGGACCTGCTGGCGGCCAACGGGTTGCCGTTCCGGACCGCACACGAGTTGGTGGCCGTCGCTGCCGAGGGCGGTGCGGACTACGACGCCCTCGAGGCCGCGGCCCGGGAGGTCCTCGGCGAGCCGCTTGAGGCCCACGTCGAGCGCGGGGCGGTCGAAGCGGCCCTCGACCCGGTCGAGAGCGTCGCGAGCCGCGACTCGCAGGGCGGCCCCGCGCCCGAGGCGGTCGCGCCCCAGATCGAGGGGGCCCGCGAGTCGCTTTCGGCCGACGCCGACGACCTCGCGGGGCTGACCGACGCGCTCGAGGCCGCCCACGAGCGGTTGCGCTCGGAGGTGAACGGCTATGTCTGAGTTCGTCACGTCGTCGGCGGGACGCCGGCCGCGCTCGCCGCGTGCCGACCGACCGGTTCGACGACGACGATCCCCGCGAGGGGATTAGTTACCGACTACATGATATGTCAAAGTAGACCTGCCGTAACGTAGGCCCGACGGACCGTTAGCGTGGCGTGCGGATAGTGTAATTTTGCTGTTAAGTTCGAAGGCTTTAAGGGATCCCGGCACCCACGTTCGGGTACAATGACCGAATGCGTCGAGTGTGGGGCAGAAGTGTCCCTGCACGACGATCTGGAAGTGGGAGAGATCGTTGACTGTACGACCTGCGGTGCCGAGCTGGAAGTCGTCGATACCGAGCCGCCAGTCCTCGAACAGGCCCCCGAGCTGGAAGAGGACTGGGGTGAGTGACCTTGCAGACGGCTGGGAAACTGCCGTCCTCCGCTGCGACGGTTCGCGGGGCGCGTAGCGCCGCGACCCACAATCAGAGGTGGCTCGCGTGAACGTAGGCATACTCTACTCACGGATTCGCAAAGACGAGAAGCTCCTGCTCAACGAGCTTCGCGAGCGCGATCACGAGATCACGAAGATCGACGTCCGCAAGCAGACCTTCGACATTGCGGAAGCGCCCGCGGCGTTCGACGGGCTCGACATCGTCGTCGACCGCTGTCTCGCCACGAGCCGGAGCCTGTACGCCACGCAGTTCTTCGAATCGTACGGCATTCCCGTGGTCAACAGCCACGAGACCGCCGACGTCTGTGCGGACAAGGTAAAGAACAGCCTCGCGCTCGAGGATGCGGGCGTCCCGACCCCCGAGACCAAGGTCGCGTTCACCAAAGAGACCGCGATGGACGCCATCGAGGAGTTCGGCTACCCCTGCGTCCTCAAGCCGGTCGTCGGCTCGTGGGGGCGACTGATGGCCAAGATCGACTCCGAGTCGGCCGCCGAGGCCATCCTCGAACACAAGGCGACGCTGGGCCACTACGAACACAAGGTGTTCTACGTCCAGGAGTTCGTCGAGAAGCCCGGCCGCGACATCCGCGTGCTGGCGATCGATGGCGAACCCATCGCGGGGATGGTTCGATCCTCGGACCACTGGATCACCAACGCCGCGAAAGGCGCGGAGACGGACGTCTTCGAGATCGACGACGAGGCGCTGGATCTCGTCGAACGAGCCACCGACGCCGTCGGCGGCGGGCTGCTCGGGATCGACCTGATGGAGACCGCGGACGGCTACACCGTCCACGAAGTCAACCACACCGTCGAGTTCAAGGCCCTCGACGAGGCCGTCGAGACCGACGTCGCCGGCACCGTCGTCGACTGGCTCGAGGAGAAAGCCACGGCCGCCGATCCGGAACTCGAGGTGTCCGCCAAATGACGGTAGGCAACGACATCGGTGCTGCGCCGGACGCCGAGGCGGTCACCGCGAGCGTCATCGGCGGCAGCGGCTTCACGGGCGGCGAACTCCTGCGACTGCTCGCCGGCCACCCCAATTTCGAACTCGTCGAAGTCACGAGCCGGTCGAAGGCCGGCAAGAGCGTCGGCTCCGTCCACCCGCCGCTTCGCGGGTCGGACCTGCGCTTTACCGAACCCGACGACCTCGAGTCGGTCGACGTGCTGTTCGCCGCGACGCCCCACGGCGTCTCGATGGGCCGCATCGACGACTTCTTCGAGATCGCCGACACCGTCGTCGACCTCTCGGCGGACTTCCGCCTCGAGAGCGAGGCCCAGTACGACGAGTGGTACGACGGCCACGAGGCCCCCGAGTACCTCGAGCAGGCCGAGTACGCGCTCCCCGAGATCAACCGCGAGAACCTCGAGGGCGCGGAACTCATCGCGGGTGGCGGCTGTAACGCCACCGCGACGATCCTCGGGCTCTACCCGCTGTTCGAACACGGCATCCTCGAGGGCGGCGAGCAGATCGTCGTCGACGTGAAAGTCGGCTCCTCGGAGGGCGGCGCCGGCGGCGGCGAGGCCTCGAGCCACCCCGAGCGCTCGGGCGTCGTGCGTCCGTACGCGCCGACGGGCCACCGCCACGAGGCCGAGATCGAGCAGTTCCTCGACACCTCGGTGGCCTTCTCCTGTCATGCCGTGGATATGATCCGCGGCGCGAGCGCGACGAATCACGTCTTCCCGTCGGGACCGGTCTCGAAGGGGGACCTCTGGCAGGCCTATCGGGGCTGTTACGAGGACGAGCCGTTCGTCCGGATGGCCGCCGGCGGTTCCGGCGTCTATCGCTACCCCGAACCGAAGGCGGTCGCTGGCACCAACCTCGCCGAGGTCGGCTTCGAACTCGATCCCTCGAACAAGCGCATCGTCGTCTTCTCGGCGATCGACAACATGATGAAGGGCTCCGCGGGACAGGCGGTCCACGCCGCCAACGTCGCGCTGGGCCTCGAGGAGACGGCCGGACTCGAGTTCACGGGGCTGCACCCCGTGGGGGCGCCCTGAGATGACGACCGTTGTCAAAATCGGCGGCGCACGCGCCGTCGATCCCGAAGGGGCGCTTTCCGACGTCGCCTCGCTCGTCGAGGACGGCGAAGACGTCGTGTTGACCCACGGCGGCTCGACCGCCGTCGACGAGACGCTCGAGGACCTCGGGAAGGAGCCGACGTACGTCGAAACGCCCGGCGGCGTCGTCGGGCGATTTACCGACGAGGAGACGATGGACGTCTTCAAGATGGTGATGCCGGGCAAGTTGAACACCGATCTGGTCGAGAGCCTGCACAACGAGGGCGTCGACGCCGTCGGCCTCTCGGGCACTGACGGCAAGCTCCTCGAGGGCAAGCGCAAGTCCGCCGTCCGCGTCACAGAGGACGGCAAGAAGAAGATCAAGCGCGGCGACCACTCGGGCAAAATCGAGTCGGTCAACGCCGACCTCCTCGAGACGACGCTTTCGGGCGGTTACACGCCCGTCGTCTCCGTTCCCATGCTGGGCAAGGAGAAGTCGGGCGGCTACACGGCAGTCAACGCCGACGCCGATCGCGCTGCGGCGGCGATCGCCGGCGCGCTCGAGGCCGACCTCGTGGTGCTGACCGACGTCTCGGGGATCTACGAGGATCCCGACGACGAGTCCACCAGGATCGACTCGGCGTCGACCCCCGAGGAGTTCGCGGCCGTCAAGACGGCGGCTGAGGGGTTCATGACGAAGAAGGTCATGGCCGCCGAGGAAGCCCTCGAGGGTGGTGCGGCTTCGGTCACCGTCGCGACGGCAAACGCCGACGACCCGATCTCGAGTGCGCTCGCGGGCGAGGGGACGACCCTCGAGCCCGGCGCGCTCGCGGACGAACACGACGCGGAAACGGAGGCCGACGAATGAGCGACCTCGATTTCATCTCCGGAAGCAAACCGATCGGTATCGAACGCGGTGAGGGGCCGTACCTCTACACCGACGACGGCACGGAGTATCTCGACGTCGGCGCGAGCTACGCCTGCACGCCGCTGGGCCACTCTCACCCCGCGGTCGTCGACGCGGTACAGGAGCAGGTCGCCGACCTGACGTTCGTCGACTCCTCCTATCCCGTGCAGGCGCGAGAGGATGCCTACGCCTCGCTCGTCGCGGCCGCGCCCGACGGCCTCGAGCAGGCGTGGTTCTGTAACTCCGGGACCGAGGCCAACGAGGCCGCGCTGAAGTTCGCCCGCTCGGCGACCGGCGACTCGAAGATCGTCGCCGCGACCCGCTCGTTCCACGGGCGAACCATGGGCTCGCTCGCGGCCACTTGGAAGGACAAGTACAAGAAACCGTTCGAGCCGCTGGCCGGCGACGTCGAGTTCGTTCCCTACGGTGATAGTGACGAACTCGCCGCGGCCGTCGACGACGAGACCGCGGCCCTGATCCTCGAGCCGATCCAGGGCGAAGGCGGGATCAACGTCCCGCCGGCGGGCTACCTCGAGACGGCCCGCGACCTGACCGAGGCGGCCGGCGCGGCCCTCGTTCTCGACGAGGTCCAGACCGGAATGGGCCGCACCGGCCAGATGTGGGCCTGCCAGAACGCGGGCGTGACGCCCGACGTGTTGACGACCGCGAAGGGGCTGGGCAACGGCCTGCCCGTCGGCGCGGTCGCGGTGCAGGACTGGATCGCCGACGGCGCGGCTTCCCACAACGCCACCTTCAGCGGCGGCCCGGTCGTCGGCGCGGCGGTCCACGCGACCGTCTCGACGCTGGTCGAGGAGGAGTGGCCCGCCCACGCCGCCGAGATCGGTGACTATCTGGTCACCGAACTCGAGGCGGCACTTGGCGATTCGGTGCGTGAAGTCCGCGGCGAGGGCCTGCTCGTCGGCGTCGAGTTGAAACGCGGCGCGAACCGCGTCGCCCGCGATCTCGCGATGAACCACCAGGTGCTGGCGCTGCCGGCCGGTCGAACCGTCCTCCGACTGCTCCCGCCGCTCGTCCTCGAGCGGGCCGAGGCCGATCGAGTGGTCGACGCGATCGCCGACGTTCTCGGAGCGACCGACGACTCATGAGTGCGAACGCCGACCCCTCGAGCGACGTGTCGACCGCGGCGGCCCGCGAGTTGCTCGTCGATCTCGTCTCGATCCCCTCGCCGACCCGTGAGGAACGCGAGGCGGCCAAACGCCTCGTGGACTTCTTCGAGGCCCACGACCGGGAGGTCTGGATCGACGCGGTCGGGAACGTCCGCGCGCCGGCGGACGATTCCGTCCTCCTGACCTCGCATATCGACACTGTCCCCGGGGACATCCCCGTCGAGGTCGAGGAGACCGGCGACGACGAGATCCTCTGGGGCCGCGGCAGCGTCGACGCGACGGGGCCGCTCGCCGCGATGGCGGCCGCCGCCGTTCGCACCGGCGTCTCCTTCGTCGGCGTCGTCGGCGAGGAGGTCGACTCGAAGGGGTCGCGTTATCTTGTCGACGACCGCGAGGAGCCACCGAAGGCCGTCGTCAACGGCGAGCCCTCCGGCGCCGACGGCATTACGCTCGGCTACCGCGGACTGATCGCCGGCACCTACGTCGCGACCAGCGAGTCCGGCCACACGTCTCGGCCGGACCCGAACGCGATCCAACACGCCGTCCGCTGGTGGTCGGCCGTCGAGGCGTACTTCGAGGGCGACGAGTACGAACCGGTCTTCGAGCAGGTGACGACCAAACCGGTCGACATCGAGGGCGGCGTCAGCGACGACGGACTCTCCGTCGAGGCGACGATGGACGTCCAGTTGCGCGTGCCGCCGGCCCTCGACGTCGGGACCGTCCGCGAGGCCGCCGAGGCCGAACTCGAGGTCGGGACCGTGACCTGGAAGGACAAGGTCCCGCCGGTGATGATGAGTCCGCGAACGCCGGTCGCCCGGGCGTTTCGGGTCGCCATCCGGAAGGAGGGCGCCGATCCGCGTCTGGTGCGCAAGACCGGCACGAGCGACATGAACATCTATGCCGGGGCCTGGGACTGTCCGATGGTCACCTACGGGCCGGGCAACTCGGACCTCGATCACGCGCCCGACGAGCGACTGTCGCTGTCGGAGTTCGACCGATCGGTATCGGTCCTCGAGCGCGTCGCACGGACGCTCAGTGAGCAATAACGTTTCAGACGAGCTATCATACCATGACAACAGCAACGAACGAGACGGAGCCGAGACACTTCCTCGACGTCGATGACCTCTCCGAGGCGGAACTGCTTGCAGTGCTGGACAGGGCCGACGAGTACAAACGCGCCGTCGACGCCGGCGATGACCACGCGGACCTGTCCGGCCAGACCCTCGGGATGCTCTTCCAGAAGGCGAGTACCCGTACCCGGGTCTCTTTCGAAACGGGCATGACCCAACTCGGCGGGCACGCGATCTTCCTCGGGGAAGACGACATCCAGCTCGGCCGGGGCGAACCGCTGAAAGACACCTCGCGTGCGCTCTCGCGGTACGTCGACGCCGTGATGGCCCGCGTGTTCAAACACGAGAACGTCGAGGTACTCGCGGAGTACTCCTCGGTACCGATCGTCAACGGACTCACCGACGACGCCCACCCCTGCCAGACGCTCGCGGATCTACAGACGATCCGCGAACACCAGGACGGCTTCGAGGACGTCTCGGCGGCTTGGATCGGCGACGGCAACAACGTCGCCCAGTCGTTCGCGCTCGGTTGTGCGCTGACCGACATCGACCTGACGATCGCGACGCCGGAGGGGTACGAGGTCGACGGCGAGGTCCTCGAGCGGGCCCGTGAACTGGGCGGCGATCCGACGGTCACGACCGATCCCGTCGAGGCTGCCACCGGCGCCGACGTCATCTATACGGACGTCTGGATCTCGATGGGCCAGGAGGACGAACGCGACGTCCGGATGAACGACTTCGAGGGTTTCCAGGTCAACGTGGACCTGCTCGAGAACGCCCCCGACGCCTCGGTCATGCACTGTCTCCCCGCCCACCGCGGCGAGGAGGTCACGGATGACGTCATCGAGGGCGATCGGTCGATCGTTTTCGATCAGGCCGAGAACCGACTCCACGCGCAGAAGGCGTTGTTGAGTTGGCTGTTGGAGTAAGCGGCCGATCACGAACGGAGTGAGTGATCGGTTTTTTGGTCCAGATTTTTGCGTGAGCGGTCAGCTCTGCTGACCCGAACGGAAAAAGGTGGGTTGTAGAACCGACTGCACGCCCAGAAGGCGCTGTTGAGTTGGCTGCTCGAGTAGGCGTTTGATCACGAACGGAGTGCGGGCGGTTTTTGATCCAGGTTTTTGGTGAGCGAAACGGGGTGCCGAATCTCAGCCACGGTAGGTGTCCAGCCGCGGGACGACGGCCGCGTACACGACTCCGAGGCCGAGACCGTAGACGATGTGATCGACGATCGGGCCAGCCGCCAGCGGATCGATCGGCGTCGACATCGAGAGCAGGTGTGGCGCGAGAACGAGGTTCCAGCCGATGACGATGTTGCCCAACCACAGGGCGACCCCGTAGCCAAGGCCGAGGACGGCACCCATGGGAATCGATTCCGAAAACGGCCGCAGCCGGTGGTGGTAGACGATCAGCCCGTATCCGGTCGCGAAGACGGCGCTATATCCGATGTGGAGGACCCACCACAACTGCATTTCGGGCAGCGTCGTGAGGACTCCCGTGGTCGGTCCGATATCGGCAAAGATCGTCAGAGCCGGCCGAATCACTCCGACCAGTCCCCCGAGAAGGACTGCGTACGGCCAGTACGAGTGGACGACGAGCGATCGGTCGGCGTGGTGAGCATGGTCAGTCGACATACGCGATGCTTGGGATGGGATTCGAATATACGTCCAGTGACGTTTCCATATGCTGGGAACGAGCGCCCGGCAACCGGCCTCCGGCCCGTTGAACGGTGGCAGTATCATCCCGCCTGAACGTCCTGCTACTGATCATACGGTGGCTATTCGGTCGGCCGAACCGACTCGCTGCTCGGGGCTTCCCGCTTCGTGACCGTCAACCGATGACCCGCTCCGCTTCCGATTAATCGGTTGTTTCTCCGATATAACGTCTCCCATACCTGTTGAAACGAAAGGAGGTATTATACTGCGGGTGATAATCACTGAAATTTACAATGTGGTTTCGATTCGTACTCGCCGCACTGCTCATGCTACTGGGGCCGACGGCGGTACTCGTCGTCTACCTGTTGTAGCGGGGCGAACCCACGGCCGGAGCCGTTCGTACCGTTCCGACTGCAACGGGTATTTTGAGACGGTCGTCCATAGGGATCGTATGGCCGAGCCCCACCAGCATCGCCTCGGAGAACTGATGGAGGAATCGGACCCGGCGTTCGAAGAGGTGATGAGTTGCGTGTTTGGGATCGAGGATCACGAGACACGGACCTATCTCGTCCTGTGTGACCGGCCCGGGAGTACGATCGCGGAACTGGCCACGGCCCTCGAGCGCGACCGGAGTACGGTCAACCGGTCGCTGTCGACGCTCCGGGACCGCGGGCTCGTGTACCGGGACCGGCGGCTGCTCGACGGCGGCGGCGACGTCTACCAGTATACGGCCACGTCGCTGCCCGAGGCCAAGGCAATGCTCCACGAGGCCCTGGACGCCTGGACCGCGACGGTCCACGACGTGATCGACGAGTTCGACGACGGGGCCGACTGAGACGCCCACCGCGGAATCCACCCACTTTTTGCCCCTGCGGTCCTCCCCTCCGACAATGAGTCTCAGTCTCTCGGCCGAGCAACCCGATCAACCCGCCGACGCCGACGAGGGCGTTTGGCTCGAGTGCATCGAGTGCGGCGAAACCTTCGCTCCGTTCGACGACGTCCGCTACACCTGCGACGACTGCGACGGCCTCCTCGAGGTCCGCTACGCCGAACTGCCGACGTTCGACGATTTCGAGGGCGAGGGCGTCTGGCGCTATGCCGACGCCCTGCCGTTCGAGGCCGGCGTCTCGATTCAGGAAGGGGCGACCCCGCTGTACGAGGTCCCCCGTCTCGAGGACGAGATCGGGATCGAAGCGCTGCGGATCAAACACGAAGGGATGAACCCGACGGGGTCGTTCAAGGACCGCGGCATGACCGTCGGCGTCAAGGTCGCAAAAGAACTCGACGTCGGCCGACTGGCCTGTGCTTCGACGGGCAACACCAGCGCCGCCCTGGCCGCCTACGGCTCCCGTGGCGGGATGCAGACGCTCGTCCTCTTGCCCGCGGGCAAGGTCGCCGCCGGCAAGATCGCACAGGCCAGCCTCCACGGTGCCCGCATTCTCGAGGTCGACGGCAACTTCGACGCCTGTCTCGACATCGTCCAGGAACTCGCGGGGCAGGGCGAGGCCTACCTGCTGAACTCGCTGAACCCCTTCCGGCTCGAGGGTCAGAAGACGATCGGCCTCGAGATCCTCGAGGGCTTTCTCGCCGACTACGACGCCGTCCCGGACCGAATCGTGCTGCCGGTCGGCAACGCCGGCAACACGTCGGCGCTGTACAAGGCCTTCCGCGAACTCGTCCAGGCCGGCGCGCTCGACGAGGACGACGTGCCGAAACTGACCGGCGTCCAGGCCGAGGGGGCCGCGCCGATGGTCGAAGCGATCGAGAACGGGGCCGACGAGGTCCGCCGCTGGGAGGACGTCGAGACTCGCGCGACCGCGATCCGGATCGGGAACCCGGTCAACGCGCCGAAGGCCCTGCCCGGTATCCGAGAAACCGGCGGGACCGCCGTCGCGGTCTCCGACGAGGAGATCACCGAAGCCCAGCGGGATATCGCCGCCGAAGGGATCGGCGTCGAACCGGCTTCCGCGGCCTCCGTCGCCGGCCTGCGAAAACTCCGAGCCGAGGGGATCGTCGACGACGACGAACGCGTCGCCTGTCTGACCACCGGCCACCTGCTCAAAGATCCCGACGCCGCCGCTGCGGCGGGGAGCGAACCCGAACCCGTGCCGGCCGACACCGACGGCGTCCTCGCGAGTCTTGCGAGTGAGGGCTCGTCGGATCGATAGATCCGACGGCGTCCTCGAGTACCTGCAGGAGTAACGTCGTCCGGATGCACGACCGCCGTCTGACGCGTCTGACACCCGACTGACTGACCTTTTTCCGATCCAGCGTCGAACCCGCAGGCGAGCCATGTCCGTCGAACGAGGTCCGACCCAATCCGCCGTCGACGAACCGACGCGTATTACTCACCGGAACCGGTCCGTTCGAGCCGATCCACGCCGGTGTCGTCCTCCGGCCGAGTCCATCGACCAGACAGCCCCCTGTGAACTGCCGCTGTCCGTTCGGATCGAACGAACTCGACTTCGACTCCGAATCGCCGCGCTCGAGCGACTCGTCGCGAGGAGCGAAACCCGCCGACAGGCCGTCATCGACCGGTACGAACGGTTGTTAGCGGACCGAGACGATTCGACCCAGGACGCCGCAACTTCGTCGTCGTCATCGCTGCTGGCTCAGCTACGCAGTCTCTGACCCTGTCCTGTTTAATTCAAACAGTCCTACATTTTAAATATCAGGGGTTGTCAATCTATTGTAGGGAGAACAAATAACCGATGGCAGATACGGCTGCAGTCTGTCCCGAATGCGATGGCAGATTACGGCAGAGAGGTACCGAAATCGTGTGTGAGGACTGCGGACTCGTCTCCGGCGAGGATTCGATCGACCGCGGCCCGGAATGGCGGTCCTTCGAGGACGAGGACACCGATCGACGACGGACCGGCGCGCCGCTTACCCGCTCGAGACACGATCGTGGACTGTCGACGGAGATCGGCTACGGCTCCGGCTCCGATTCGGGATACAGCTCCCGGCTGACCGGCCGGAAGCGCCGACAGATCGCTCGCCTCCGAAGGGAACACAACCGCGCACGCATCTCCTCGAAAGTCGAACGGAATCAGGTCTACGGGTTCGCCGAAATCAGACGGATTACCGCCTCGCTCTCGCTGCCGGAATCGGCCAGAGAGCAGGCCTGTGCCCTCTTCGAGTCCGCACAGTCCGAGGGGCTCTTTCAGGGCCGCTCGCTCGAGGGGTTTGCGGCCGCCGCCATCTACGCGACCTGCCGGACCCGGTCGATCGCCCGGACGACCGACGAGATCGCCGAGACGGCCCGCGCCGACGGCGACGAACTCTCCGTCGCCTACGACGCGTTGAACCGCGAACTCGGGCTCCCGACCGGGCCGATCGATCCCGCCGAGTACCTGCCCCGATACGCCTCGAAACTCGAGGTCGGAACGGCCGTCGAGCAACGCGCCCGCGATCACGTCCAAACCCTGCTCGAGTCGGGACGGATCGGCGGGCGAAACCCGAGTGGCGTTGCGGCGGCCTGTCTCTACAAAGCCGCCGGGGAACGCGAGGACTGGCCCACACTCACGCAGGCCACGGCGGCCGAGGTCGCCGACGTCGCACCGGTGACGATCCGGTCGACCGTCGTCGATCTCAGGGAACTCGGGTCGGCCGAACTGGTCTCCGCTCCGTCGGACTGACCGGCAATCACCGTTTCTCGGTGCCGAGTGGCAGTGGCACCTCGCTCGACGCGTAAAAACACTCTCGTCCCGTTCAGCGGCCCCGCTCGATCACGTCGTCCGGAGCGTATTCGTACTCGGTTCGTAGACCTCGCCTTTCTGTTTGAGCTTGTCGATCTCGTGTTCGGCCTTTGACTGGTCCATGCCGATCTCCTCGGCCCGCTCCATGACGATGTCGACCGGCGCGCCGTCGTCGTATTCCTCTTCGATGTCCCCGATGAGCTGTTTGAGGTTCTTGATCCGGTCGCGCTGGGACTTCGAGGTCCCGGCCTCGACGATGTCCGCGTCGAACTCGCCGGTCTCGGGATCGACGCCGACGTCTTGTAGACACGAGCGGACGATCTCGATGACTCGCTCGGCGTCCGCCTCTTCGACCGTATCCGAGAGCCGAACGCGGGCGCTGGCCTCCGAGAGCCGCACCAGCGCCTCGAGTTTGCGGGCCGTGACCGGCACCGCGGCGTCCTCGTCAGTCCCTTTCGAGCGCAGATCGACGTAGAAATCCCGGATCGCATTGCGGGCCGCCTCGGTCATCCGCGGGTGGCAGTTCTGCTTGGCGTAGGCGATGTATTTCCGCAGGAGTTCGGCGTCGATCTCCGGATCGACCTGGTCGGTCATCTCGTCGATCTCTCCCTGACTGACCTCGAGACTGGACATCTCCTCGCGCTGGGTGGTCAACTCGCCGGCGTAGTTGGTCGTGATGATGTGTTCCGCGAGATTTCGGTCTTTCTCCTCGTCGGGCGTGTCCGTCACGGTAAAGATCAGGTCGAACCGCGAAATCAGGGCCGGCTCGAGGTCGATCTGCTCGCTGATCGGTTCGTACTGATCGAATCGGCCGTACTTGGGGTTTGCCGCGCCGAGCAGCGAACACCGGGACTTCAACGTGGCGTTGATGCCCGCCTTCGAGACGGAGATCTTCTGTTGCTCGAGGGCCTCGTGCATGGCGGACCGGTCTTCCGGTCGCATCTTGTCGAGTTCGTCGATGGCGGCGATCCCCTGGTCTGCGAGGACGAGCGCACCGGCCTCGAGGCTCCACTGCTGGCCGTCGCCGAAGTCGTCGCGAACGGCCGCGGCGGTGAGACCCGCCGAACTGCTGCCCTTCCCGGAGGTGTAGACGGCCCGTGGCGCGATGTTCTCGATGTATGCCAGCATCTGGCTCTTCCCGGTACCAGGATCACCGATGAGGAGCATGTGCAGGTCGCCCCGGATCCGCGAGCCGTCGGGCAACTGCTTCGTGACGCCGGAGAACAGTTGGAGGATCATCGAGAGCTTCTCCTGGTCGTAGCCGTAGATCGAGGGGGCGATGGAGGCGACCATCTTCTCGTAGATGTCCTCGGAACTCGAGAGACGGACGATCTCCTCTTTGTCCTCGCCGGTGATGTCCATGTCCTCGAACTGCTCTTCGTCGATCTCGACGGACATGCCCTCCATGTAGAAGTCGAAGACCGGCGACGGATCCTGTTGGTCGCCCTGTTGCTCGAGGCGGAGAACGCCGGTCGCGGAGACGTGGTCGCCGGGGGTGACCTCGCCGGTGATGTCGTCCTCGATGTTGATATCCAGTGCTTGTGGCGTCTCCCCGCCGCGAAGCCCCTCGGGACTCTCCTGGACGCGGAGCTTCTGGGAGTCGACGAACTCGGACTGGTCGAAGTTCACGCGGAAGGGACCCTGCCGCTCACAGCCCTGACATTCGTGGGGTTCCTGGAAGTCGCCGCTGGACTGGGGGACGCGAGTGAGCGTCCCACAGAGCTGGCACTCGAAGGCGGCTTCTTCGATCTTCGGGCGGACGTCGGTGGCCTTGCGGACGATGCCGTGGACCTGCACGAGGGAGTTCATATCGCGGGCGCGGATCTCGCGGATCTCGGGCGACTCCGTCTCCGGGAGGTTCCGCACGCGGACGTGGGCCTGCCCGAGGCTCACGTCGATCGGGAGGTCGTACAGCCGCAGCGCCTCCTCGGCGTATCGTTGCAGCTGTTCGGGCTGGTTGATGAAGTCGTCGGCAAGATCGGGATCGAACCGGTAGAGGTCCTGCCAGTCGACGTGCAGCGACCGCTGCTCGTTGGGGTACTGCTGGGCAAGCTGCTTGATCTCGCTGTCGTAGTAGTTCCGGAAGAACTGCTCGAAAGAGTCGACGAGTTCGGAGTTTCCCGCTTGCGCCATTGCACACCGCTAGGGCCGCCATCGGGTATAAATGGTCGTATACCGGGGCGAAACTGGTTCCGGACAGTCACGTCGCCTGCCGCCGCTCAGTCGCCGGCTTTGGCCTCGCCGAGGCTGTCGGCGGCCACGCCCAGCGTCGCGATCGACCGGAACGCCTCCTCGACGGTCAGGTCGACCTCGTGGACCTTCTCGGCGGGCATGTGCATGACGTAGCCGTTCGTGGCGGGGTTGGGCGCGAGCGGGACCATCAGCGTCACCATCTCGTCCTCGCCCGCGCTGGCCTCGACCATGGGGGGTGTCTCGGCCGTGAGAAAGCCGAGCATGTACGCACCCTCGTGGGGAAACTCGACGAGTTTCACGTCTTGGAACTGGTCGGATTCGTCCTCGACGAGCAGTTTGCTGGCGCGGCGAACGCTCTCGTAGACGGTGCTGACGCCGGGGATCGTCTCCATCGTCGCGTGGACCCGCTTGGAGAGGTAGGTTCCGGGAGTGTATTCGGCGACCAGTCCGACTAGCAGGAAGACCCCGATCACCGACGCGAGCGTCGCGAACTGGATCACCGGCACCGGCGGCTCGTCGGGCCAGACGTAGGTGATCCCCGCGATCACCGGTGCGAGGGCCCCGAGGATGAAATTGAGGACGACCGAGACAACCAGTAGCGTCGCAACCAGCGGAATCGTGATGACGACCCCGTTGATGAACAACCGCTTGACGCTCGAGGCAGGATCGGCCATGCGTCCTGTCACTTGCGGTGACGCCGAAACCGTTGGGCTTGCGGGCGGATCAAGCACGGACCTGTTCCGGTCGGAGTGTGTCCCCCGCAGTCATGTGTTTGGCCGCTGAGGGCTCCGGTTCCGTGGGTCGGCGCTCGGCCGTGGCCGCCGGCTCGAACTGATCGTTCTCGCGGACGGTCCGCTTTGGTCCTCCTTCACATTTTGGAACGACAGTGATTGCGATGGAGGGCGTTGTTGTACTCGATGTCGACACACTCCGACCCGACGCGAGCCGCGGTCCGCTGTGAGGGCTGTGGCGTGATCCTCGTCGCGGAAATCACGGGCGACGACTCGATCCGTCCGCTCGGCACCAGCGAGGACTGCGTCTGCGGCGACGGGAGTTTCGTTCGACTCGAGCGACCCGCGACGGTCGCGCACTGACCCAGTCTGTCGGTCGGTTCCGTCGCAGTCGGTCGCCGTCCCCTGTCCTCGAGCGTTAATTGGTCACAAACACCAGTGTCCGTGTTCCAGAAATCGAACAGTGTCGTACTGAGCTGATCTGTATGGACATTCGTTTCTCTTCCCCGCATAGACTACATCTATTGCGCTAGTGGGAACCTTTATTATTGAACGGACGATACAGTAGTGTGAGGTGATGACAACGAACACAGACACGACCAATGCAGCACCGACCCGCCCACTGTGGCCATTGTGACCGCTTGTCCATACACCCCTCGTGGTTTGACACTGGACGCCGCTTGTTCCCGCCGTGGAACGTCGCCATCCACGGTCGTTTAACCGTCTGCGTTTTCGTCCGTCCCATCGAAGCGCCCGCTATCGGCATCTCCTGTTCCTACCGTGATCGTCGGTTGCCGTCGCACTCGAGACCGCGAGACGGTCCCGTCTCGAGCGTTCGATCGCTACCGGCCGGCTCGAGCGACCCCGCCGTTCGGTATCGTGACCGCGATAGTAGCCACTGCAAGTCATTGCACACCCGACCGCACGACGGCTGTGTGATCGGTGTGTAACCGTAGAGTACGGCGATCTGCCCCACCTCTGGACAAGAGTGATTGGTTCCATCGGATGGGTACCAAACCGGGGCAGATCACGCGAATCTTGCAAGCGTTCCTACAAAACCTCTCTCATTTACTGTCGGTGAACGACTCGTCCCCGCGCTGGTACTGGTCTCCTGTCGATACGTGTCGACGGTTCCGACCGCGGACTCGTCCACACGGGCCCTCGCTTTTCGGCGCACTATCGTAGCCACTGCAAGTCATTGCACACCCGATCGCACGACGGCTGTGCGATCGGTGCGTAAATCGGTTCAGTCGTTACTATCGCTGGTCGATCTCCCACCGGCGGTGCCCGGTCGAAGAATCAGAACCCGAGCGACACCAACCCGTAGTAGTCGGTGACGACATCGACCGCCCCGTACGCTACCGCCAGGATCACAGCCGCACAAAGCAGGAGGAACAGCACGACGAGAGAGACGATATACGTGAGGCTCTCGGAGTCCATACTACTCGATCAGCGGCTCTTCGACAAAAACGTGGTGTTGATCCGTTTCCGGGATCGCCTTGGGGTCATCCGGCGCATCTGGGACACAGCGGACGTAGCTCGAACCCTGTGATTTTCGGCACTGTCGGCCACGGGGACTCCCAGCAAGGGCCCTTCGCGCGAGGCGCGAACCGGTTCCGCCGGCGTTGCCGTCACTATTGATTCGGATTCACAGACTCGTACACACGCCCCCCGAAATTCGCGTGCTTTCGACTCACTGAACGGCCCCGTTTCAGTCCAACAACGACGGGCCCTCGTGGTCCAGTCGTATAGAACAGTGTCTCGAGTGGTGGCTCGACTCGAGAGATGCACACGCGATGTCGCGACTCGTGTGCATATTCGGGGATCGGATTCTGTCGACGTACATCCACAGGGAGGCTTGAGCTTTCATTGATGTTCTGCATCTGAAATCGTATATGATTAAAAGGGAGTATACGAATATTCACTACACTCTCAATGCCGTCACCTCTCCGTCCTGTCTCTATTCATGACAATACCGGCACTCAGATTCGTGCCCAGCACCTGATTGGTGTTGATGAATCGGGGAATGAGGCATCAACGGATGGAATTTGTGTCTGTGTTGCAGTTCGAACTCAGCGCAGTGGAGATCTGGATCTAGTCCGATCTCTTATTCAAAGTAATCTAAAGCCGTTTAAGCACAAATCCTCGTCTCTTGTCCGATATGAGGATGTGTGTCTTGATGAACGAACGAACCGTGTTGAAGATTTCATAGATTCGCTAGAACAAACATCAGTCACATGGGCTGCAGTTGCATGTGTAGAGGAAGTTACGATAGAGTCACAGGCCGCTGCTACAAGTATGGCAGCAAAAAAGGCAGTAACCAACGCTATCGGTCAAGATATCTTTAGTGGGAAGTCTGATCCTGCTGCTCTCCTCCATGATGGGACACAAGACCAGTATTCAGATTATGAGAAACACCTCCGGAAACAGATTTCAGCAGACTTTGATAATAGCTTTCAATATGAGATCTGCCCTGTCCACCTGACATTTATTCAAGACGCCGATCGCACATATCCACAATCCAATGCGGCAGATTATATTGCAGGGTATATACGCGAGAAGTTGGATAACGATCACACTATTGGGGATCTCCCATTCGAAAATATTCATCGGCTTGACCCATCGTGGATTCGGACAGCAGGTGAGTCGGTCCCATTTTATCAATTAGCCGAATTTGATCCAATTCGAGAAGACCGCCTTCGATCCCGGATTCTGAGTTGGCTAATTGGAAAAGGGATTCCACAAGATCCCGAACCAACTACACAAGATCCATATCGGGATATTGTAACCCAAATCACAGACGAGAGCGTTCGGAAGTATCTCCTCACAGAAGTTGAAACGGAATGAACCGGATGTCATTAGGCTGTGAGCTACTACCTCACTGCCCTCACCGGTGCGGCGGCGCGTTACGCTAACCGCCAGCACCGCATCCTCATCTCATAGTACCCTCTCTCTGCTCATAAGTCCTTCTATCAGATGTTTGCAGTACTATCAATGTAATATAGGCCAACATCAAATATATCATCCAGTATGTTATGTAGATTACCGTAGTTGTGAATAGTATTGATCCAGGCATCCACAAATAACACTTAATTATCAAATAAACTATGTTATATGCTCAATCTCTCCGTATCCCGTTTAGAGGATATACAATAGCGTTAATCTCTTTCCAGATACGGTCAATAGACAAAACAAATGCGATAATTATATGCAGGTACATTATGATGTTCAAGTATGACACAAGACAAGGTCTATAGGATTGATAATGAGACTACGCTCCAGTTCCGCTCGGTAAATCTCACTCCAGAGGACATTGATCGACTAGAAAGATGGGGTATCATAGAAGACACACAGCTACGAAGTGGAAGTGGAATAAAAGGCCAACGGATAGACGGCGTTCAAATGGACTTTCAGGCTGTGAGAGAGCTTGCATATGAATATGATCTTCTACAAAAAGTGGCGAGCCGTGTTGAGACACAAATACTGGACTGTTTCCGAAGTTCTAAGGAAACAACGCTTACTACTGCTGAAATAGCCGACCAGATTGACCGTCCAAAATCAAGCATCAGTCGCTCACTCGGGCAACTTGTAGAAAAGGGTCAGCTCACAAAAGTCCAGAATGGTGTGTATCGGCGAGCAAAATAGATCCTTGTCTCACTGATTAAGTAATCGAAATACCATCTTTCCCTCGCTATTTTCAAGATATTATTACAGAAAAACAGGTAAGTATATACATCTCTATGGGTTCGTGTGTTTCACCTAGATATCCCGCGCAAAGGTGAGGGTAGGATGCTGTAATTTTTTGGCGCTGTCGCCTTGGCGACACCCGCCAAGGCGTTCTCGTCGCACTCGAGGGCATACGCTTCTCGCGTCTCATTTGGAACTCGAGCCACGCTCGAGAACCTGCGCTCCGCGCAGAACCTTAGAATCCGATCTTGTAGCCACCGCTTACCGATCGTTCACGATAACGGAGGGATCGCCCGGATTTGAACCACGCGAACGGCTCGCTATCGCTCGCCGTTCTCTCGTTCGAATCCGGGCTCGTTCCAATTGCTGCTGCTCGCGATTTGCTCGCAGCAGCAATATGGGATCGCCCGGCGTTGATACGGGCTAATTTTCGCGGCTGTGCGGCTCTCAGGTTGGTGATTTCGGTGGACATAGGTCTTATTCGATGTCGAGTTTATGTAGGTGCGGTCGTCGGCGCTGTTCCATCCGCTCTTGGCGAGATGCCTTGTCGTAGTACTCGTCGATCACGTCTTGTGAGGCGTTCACCCGGTTCTCGGTGACCTCCTTGGGAACGCCTCGATCACGGTGCCAGGTGATCGAGCCGGTACGAACGTGGTGAGGGGCTCGCGAAGACGGGCACTGACTGCTTTTCGAATGACACCGAAACTCACAGGCTGCTTTCTCGTAGCCGTGCGGGCACTCTTCGTGCAGACACGGGAACGTCGCCATGTACATCCAGATCCGCACGGTATTCGAACTCGGACGACCCTGCATCGATGTGAACAGCGGTTGCCGTCCGTTCTCGTCGTGCTTGTCCCAGCGGTCGCTCTGAATGTACTCGACGATCGTCTTGCTCACCTGCTCGCTGATCCCGACGATTCGCTCACCGTTGTTCTTGTTCTTCAGCGGTGTGTCTGTCTCTGGCCGGTGGACGAATTCGAGCGTCCGTTCTTCGCGATTAAAGTCACGGAGATCGAGGCTGCGGAGGCCACCGAGTCGGGCACCCGTATGCCAAGCTGTTTCAAGAAGCGCGTGACTCCGGGTTCCGCTTAATGTCTCGTCGTTGCGGTAGTTCTGGATTAGCGGTATCGCTCGATCGGCTGAGAGCTTCGTCTCGCGGGAGCGTTCCCCGCGTGGAATATCGGGCACGTTCACCCTCTCACCGAGATCGTCGTCGACTGCCTCGATCCGTTCGAGGTATTCGACGAACGATTTCAACGTCTCCATTTCGTTATGGATCGTCGTTGAAGCGATCCCCTGTCCAGCTCGGAAGGATTCGTACTGGTCAAGGAGCCAGCCATCCAGCTCGGCGACCGTCTCGATTCCGTTGTCTTCACACCACTCAGTGAAGAGTTTCAGCCGGTAGTGGTACGTCGACGCTGTTTCCTCGGTCAGCTCCGTCCGTCGGCTATTAAGATAGCGGTGCCAAGCTTTGCGCGGCGTGAGGTTTGATGGGTTGTCGGCGGCCATTATCGGCCTCCATTAGCACATTTTTTGCAGGTACCGACCAACTCCTCAGCATCAATACCTTCCGCTTTGTCAGTACAGTATGAACAGGTCCCGTCGGAATTATCTACAATGCGACCGTCGCTTTTAGCGGGGTTATGATGACCCCAATAGGTTCTGAGCATGGTTTGAACTCGGAACCACCTTAGGCCAGCGCCCTAACGCTGGCCTCTCATCACCTACCAACTAGAATCTTCTGCAGCCTACTGGCGGTGCCGCAGATGTAAGATTCTACTAATGTCACAAAAGGTTTGTGCTAATTAGTTAGCTCCAATTAGAGAGCTACTTTTGGCTAGTCTTTTGGCGTCTCACTACTTGGCACAGACTAATGAGTAACGACGAATTCTCGAAAGTATCCATCGCTGATAAACATCGTGTCGATATCCCAGTGGACGAATACGACTGGAAGGAACTAGATCCGCCAGACTGGATCACCGATTTAGACCGCGAAATATTAGCGCTTCTAGGGAACTCAAGGCTGATTATGACGCCTGCGATTATCGCCAAAAACATAGATCGTCCTCGCAGTTCGGTTTCGAACCGGTTGAATACTTTAGAGGCAGGGGGAATGGTAGAGAAAGTGGAGCGGGGTCACTACAGGATCAGTGATGAAGGGTTTGCTCGAATGCGTCAGAAGATTCCTGCTGAAATCATCGGTGGCCCAGAAGACCTTGTATCATATAGAATTTTGACGCCTGAAGAGGTTGAGTCTTTACAAAATTCAGATTGAAAGCGTCACTGATGGCCTACGTCTACGTTGTATTCTTCTGCATATTTTATAATAACCCGGAAAACGGCTGAAGGTTTCCCTGTCTGGTCGTCCTCAAAGTACTGCTCTGCTTCACGAGCAATTGCTTTAGAAACATCCTTTGCATTAAGTATGTCTTCTGGTTCTTCGAAACCGTGTTCGTGCCAGTCCATCGTCTTCAGATTTGCCCCAAGATCCTGCGCGATCGAGTCAGTAACAGCTCTTCGGAGATCGGAACCAAAGTTAAGCCGATACTCTTCTTCGGGCATTTCTTCTCTCAATTTCGGAAGCAATTCTTCTGCGATTTCTCGATGTGACTTCTCATCGGTACCAGACCAGTCTGTCAACACTGTATAGTCGTCAGTCATGTTTGTGGAATTGATGTATGAACCGCGGACAACCATGTTTGTCATGTGTTAAGTGTCCGGAACAGTCTCGGTAGGTGTCCATCGGTGTACAAAGCTCTGCTAAGCCCAAACATATAAATCTCAAAGGCGGCTGTCTGCTGTACGGTTCTTCCGCAATATTTTACGAGAACTCGGGATGAATCGCTAGAGTAGCTATCACTCGGGCCATCCCGATTAAGTACTCGGCGATCAGTATACTGACAATCAATAATGGAATGCAAAAGATCATCGTAACCGCTGTCATCCCCAGAGGGGATAGTCCGATACGAATACGAATTTTCTCCTGTATTGTTCTCACAAAGAAAATCGCACTCGTTGCATAAGAAAATGATAGTATTAGTATAGTAATGTACAATATGAACACGGACGGAGTGAGAATTCCCATGATCTCTTCAACAGCTCCTAAGGTGCCATCAAAGATGTTCTCTGGACTATCTGTGACCAGACTATTAAGATACCAAAGTAAGTTCAAATGCCCCTCAATCAACTCCTCAAATTCATCTAACCATAGTGCTACCCAGGATAGGCTCAAAACACCAATTGATGAAAATATACTTATACTAAAGGCATGTCGAGTTTTAGTTTCATCTCCTATCGGCGGTCTTTCTAGGCCTTGCACATCAACATTAGAGTCTTGATAAGGAGGAATGAGAAATGATTTACAAAATTTCACTAACGATCTGACAAGAGATCTAATGGACGGGTATAAGGTATATACATTTGCCAACAATATCCCAAGTGACAAATAAACGACTAAGAATAAGATATCTGCATTTTCCGTTGGAACCTGCCCAATATTGGGTTGACGAAGAGGAGTCATTCCAGCCACAAGAAGTATAATTAGCAGTGTAACAGCTAACACTATTATTGAGGACGTAAGCTCTGAAATATAATTGTACCAAATTGTCTTACTCTCTCCTTCTTTTGTTAGGTTATTTAGTAAAAATCCCGTTATAATCGCGGTGATCACATACATTCCAATCAACACATTTGCTGGTATCGAAACCATGCTTCTCAAGAGAGGAAGCGTAAAAATCAACGTTAGATATATGGCTAATATTGATGGGGTCACCAACGACACAACGAATAACTGAAAAACTGCAACTGGGCGATTTCGTAGTATAACAAAAACAGATATACCAAATTCTTTTACACTCATATTATCGCTACTTACTGTCTAAAAATCTGGAATAAGCTATATGCCTGCTGTTCTGTGACTCATCTTTCCTCTGGTGGTTTGGGTGGCTCTGAAGACAGTTCTGGTGCTGGATCGAGATCTTCATCTCCGCTAATCTCAGTCATCTCTGGTTCTTCGCCGCAGAAATGTCCCTTCGGCGGAACAGCTTCGTATTCTCCTCTCTGGGGGTCAATCAATTCAATTTCTACTGTATCTCCACAAAATGGACAGGAAACTTCTTTTGTATCGGGATAGTCCGTCATAGTTGTCACTCATGCTAGTGGGCCATAAATGTATGACCCAAATGAACCTACACCTGCAGTGAGTAGTGATTAGTAGCTATCTAGTTTCTCATTCTTGTATCTCGGCTGTGGGGGTGTGTTCGGCTGCGGGTTTGGCGGATCAAGATGCTGGGCATCCTCGATTGTCGTGAAGATCACGCCGGACCGAGCAACGTTGTAACGGTTTTCGCCCTCTTCGTCAACGCGCCCGATTGAGTCGATC
>AOIR01000030.1 GCA_000337115.1 Natrinema thermotolerans DSM 11552 | reverse complement strand
AAATACAAAGCCGTTCTCGGTGCGTCCACCGCCCAAACTGTACGACGGGCAAACACCGAAGCGTGGCGCAGTTTCTTCGGGAGCAAGAAGGCGTATCATGACGAGTCGAACACGTCTGTCGCGGAACACCCGGAACCACCGGGCTTCCGTGGCAACAAAGACGATGGACGTCTCCTCAAAGGCGTCGTCCGAAAGGACGCATACACTGTCGAATGGGGCGA
>AOIR01000029.1 GCA_000337115.1 Natrinema thermotolerans DSM 11552 | reverse complement strand
CCGTCGATTCCTACCAGAGACTCGCGTCTCGGTCGTTACTCGGCGGACCTTGTATGCTCTGTCGCTCTATCGCCAACTGATTTCACGCCCTATTGCACCTCCCTTTGTGGGGTGCTTTTCAGCGTTCGTTCACACTACTTGTTCGCTATCGGTCTTGAGGAGTGTTTAGTCTTCGCGGTCGATGCCCGCGATATTCACGAGGGATATCCAACCCCCGATACTCTGGAGCTGACTCGTTCCTTACTTGTCGACGGTACGGGACTGTCACCCTGTCTCGTACTCTATTCCAAGAGACTTCGCGTCGCCGTTCGGGAAGTGATCGTCAGTCCGAACACCACATTGCCCGTGAGGGCTTCGGTTTGGACTGTNCTCTATTCCAAGAGACTTCGCGTCGCCGTTCGGGAAGTGATCGTCAGTCCGAACACCACATTGCCCGTGAGGGCTTCGGTTTGGACTGTGTCGCGTTTATTCGCCATTACTAACGACATCGCGTTTGCTTTCTTTTCCTGTCGATACTAAGATGTTTCAATTCTCGACGTTCCCCATTGCGCGAAGCAATTGCGGTGGGGATTCCCATTCGGAGATCCCAAGTTCTTTGCCTCCGTGCGGCTCCCTTGGGCTTATCGCAGCTTGGCACGTCCTTCTTCAGCTCTCAAGCCGAGCGATCCACCAGCTGGCACAGTAGCCACGTTCATCGGATCGGCGTTGCGACAGAGTCGCAACATCGTGACCCGGGAACGGGTCCAGTGGACGCCTGGACTACACGTACACACGGTCTCATCTGCACGCCGGTAGACGGCCGGCCTGCATTAACCCTTCCCACCCGCACTTGCGCGGGGTGGTGCATCGGTTCGTTCGGATTAGATCGAAGTCGTCTGCCCCACTTAAGGGGCACGATTCGATCCAACCCGAGACATGGACCCACAGGGATTCGAACCCTGGGCATCCTCCTTGCAAAGGAGGCACTCTACCACTGAGCTATGGGCCCACGTCCGCCACGAGGGCGGACAGAGCGTGAAACGTTAGCCTTGGTAGTTCAAAGGTGCCCGATCGGCCA
>AOIR01000028.1 GCA_000337115.1 Natrinema thermotolerans DSM 11552 | reverse complement strand
CTCTACCACTGAGCTATGGGCCCACGTCCGCCACGAGGGCGGACAGAGCGTGAAACGTTAGCCTTGGTAGTTCAAAGGTGCCCGATCGGCCACGACGTGGCTCGATCGAACGTGAAACCGCGTGGCGCAAAGCGCCACGAGTTAAGGTGGGCCGGGGCGACGCCCCGGTCCCGGTCTGTGGAGGTGATCCAGCCGCAGATTCCCCTACGGCTACCTTGTTACGACTTAAGCCCCCTTGCGGAGCCCAGATTCGACC
>AOIR01000027.1 GCA_000337115.1 Natrinema thermotolerans DSM 11552 | reverse complement strand
GCGTACCGCCCCAGTCAAACTGCCCGGCTACCAGTGTCCTCCGCCAGGAGTGAGAGTCGCAGTCACCATCGGGTAGTATTTCAATGTTGGCTCGGTGGCCCGCTAGCGCGGGTACCTGTGTACCGCCTCCTACCTATGCTGCACAATGGCGACCACGTCTCAGTGACAGCCTGCAGTAAAGCTCTATAGGGTCTTCGCTTCCCCTTGGGGGTCTCNCTCCTACCTATGCTGCACAATGGCGACCACGTCTCAGTGACAGCCTGCAGTAAAGCTCTATAGGGTCTTCGCTTCCCCTTGGGGGTCTCCAGACTCCGCACTGGAACGTACAGTTCACCGGGCCCAACGTTGGGACAGTGGCGCTCTCGTTGATCCATTCATGCAAGCCGCTACTGAAGCGGCAAGGTACTACGCTACCTTAAGAGGGTCATAGTTACCCCCGCCGTTAACAGGTCCTTCGTCCCCTTGTACGGGGTGTTCAGATACCTGCACTGGGCAGGATTCAGTGACCGTACGAGTCCTTGCGGATTTGCGGTCCCCTATGTTGTTACTAGACAGTCGGAGCGCCCGAGTCACTGCGACCTGCCCCATTGCAGGGCAGGCATCCCTTATTGCGAACGTACGGGACTAACTTGCCGAATTCCCTAACGTCGGTTGCTCCCGACAGACCTTGGCTTTCGCCGCCACGAGTACCTGTGTCGGATCTCGGTACGGACAGTGTGTTTGCCTTTTCACGGGCTCTAGGTTGACCTCTCTTGCGCTATCCTA
>AOIR01000026.1 GCA_000337115.1 Natrinema thermotolerans DSM 11552 | reverse complement strand
GCCGCCACGAGTACCTGTGTCGGATCTCGGTACGGACAGTGTGTTTGCCTTTTCACGGGCTCTAGGTTGACCTCTCTTGCGCTATCCTACCATTCGGTCGCTTCGTGCCATTACGGCTTCCACGAACTTCGATAGTTCGACCGGGCGAAAGCCCGGCAGAGGCGGCCCCAAAGCGTTGGCTTTGAGTACACACTGGCATAGGAATATTAACCTATTCCCCTGTTGTCAGCTTCGACTTACGGGCTGACTTAGGACCGGCTAACCCTCAGCTGATCAGCATTGCTGAGGAACCCTTACTCGTTCGGCNCCCTGTTGTCAGCTTCGACTTACGGGCTGACTTAGGACCGGCTAACCCTCAGCTGATCAGCATTGCTGAGGAACCCTTACTCGTTCGGCCGTCGGGGTTCTAACCCGACTAACGCTGCTACTATGACCAGGATTTTCGTTACTGAACGGTCCACACGACTTCTCAGCCGTGCTTCCACCCGAACAGAACGCCAACCTACGAGATCACCAGTCTGAGTGGTGCTGCTAGGTCTCGGTGGTAGACTTGAGCCCCGATCATTTTGGGCGCCTCAAACCTCGGCCGGTAAGCTGTTACGCTTTTCTTAGAGGGTAGCTGCTTCTAAGCTCACCTCCCGGCTGTCTAGGGCTTGAGACCACCTTCGATCGCACTTAGTCTACACTTGGGGACCTTAACCCAGCTCTGGGTTGTCTCCCTCACGGTACACAGGCTTACCCCGTGCACCGGACTCCCTGCGTCAAACGACGTTCATAGGTTCGGAGTTGGACAGGGGGGCACACTCCTCTCGGAGTGCGGTCCCCCAATCCGTCGCTCTACCCCATGAACTATCTCGGCAGAGGTCATGCTTCGACATGTTTCGGTTGGAACCAGCTGTTTCCGGACTCGATGGGCCTTTCACCCCTAGACGTAGGTCACGAGAGGGTATTGTAGGACACCAACTCTAACAGGCCTCCACGTGCCTTTCGGCACGCTTCGCCTTGCCCACGCCTAGATCGTCCGGTTTCGGGTCGTGCCCGTTTGACTCCCCGCGCTTGAACACGGCGGCCCTCGTGCAAAGCACTGCGGCCATGTCGGTTTCCCTACGCCTTCCTCGATGATCGAGTTAGACTCGTCAAACAGGCACACTCCCTGGTTCGTTTTTCAAAACGTACGACAGAACACCGGCTTCCCAAACTTCCTACTAGAGGTTCGCACCTCGATCGTTTTGTCCGGGACCTTGTGTGCCCTGTCGCTCCATCGCCAACTGATTTCACGCCCTATTGCACCTCCCTTCGTGGGGTGCTTTTCAGCGTTCGCTCACGCTACTTGTTCGCTATCGGTCTTGAGGAGTGTTTAGTCTTCGCGGTCGATGCCCGCGATATTCACGAGGGATATCCAACCCCCGATACTCTGGANTTGTTCGCTATCGGTCTTGAGGAGTGTTTAGTCTTCGCGGTCGATGCCCGCGATATTCACGAGGGATATCCAACCCCCGATACTCTGGAACTGACTCGTTCCTTACTTGTCGACGGTACGGGACTGTCACCCTGTCTCGTGCTCTATTCCAAGAGACTTCGCGTCGCCGTTCGGGAAGTGATCGTCAGTCCGAACACCACATTGCCCGTGAGGGCTTCGGTTTGGACTGT
>AOIR01000025.1 GCA_000337115.1 Natrinema thermotolerans DSM 11552 | reverse complement strand
GCCACAAGACAGCCACGCCGATGCTGAAACTCAGCAGGTGACGCGTGGATCGTATGCGTCTTGAAACCACAGGGTCGTTGCACTCGGCCTGGAATCCCGTGGCGGGATTCCCGCGTCTTCAGGCGCGGGAGGAGGTCAACACTCTCGAACAGCAGGGTGAGACACCCGTCCGGTCTCGTGATATACGACCGCGATACACGAGTTTCGCGGAACAGATTAGCGTTGACCCGCTCGTCCCGCGGCGGATGCGGGATCATCTTGGTGAACTCTCTATGCTCGGAATTATCTCAGCTGTGGAACGAAATGAGGGGAGACGTGGTGGAACCTATCGAGAATACTCTGTCGATATGGATCTCAATATGGTCCTTACCGCACTTGAAGAAACTATTACAGAAGTCGGAGTCCATGAGTCTGTTGCTGATAAGTTCGATCAGGACACAACGCTTGGAAAGTATACCTGACCCCACTATGTCCGCAGCAATCTTCGACACTTCGGAAGAACAGCGGACATGGTGGGGTTCCCGTAACCTTAGTTGACCGCATTTGCGGTATCACGACTTGAATCAATGGTTCGAAGTCTCGAGTTTCGCGGGATTTCTGGCGGTATACGTACCAACACTAGTAGCAGGCTTGAACCTTGAAAGCCTCTGACGCGCTCGAGTCCCGTACCTCGCTGCGCTCCTCTCAAGTTGCGGTGCTTGCGTCGCCGGGGTTCCTCGAGCCCGCCAGCCTCTTTCAGTCCCGCCCGCATGGAAAGATCAGCCGGCTCCAGTTTGGCCGATGGTCAGTCGTAGTCAACGGCACGCCCCGCTCGCCGCTGCCGCCCTCCGCGTCGCTCGCGACCGACCATTCCGGGCATGCGGCGAGCTTGCTCGCCGTTCCGGGCTAAAATGGATGTGCCCTCGACGCCAGCGGGTAAGCCCGTCGGTTGCGCCCCTCACGGGCTTTCGCGTTCCAGCGCTTGGTGCCCCTGCGCTTCCCGCGCCACATTACGGCGCGGGTGCTCGGCGACAGTCGCGCTGGACACGGACCCGCCGTCCGGGCCGGACACGAGCGGGCTTACTCCGCTGGCTGCTCGCTCCGGGCGGGTCGCCGCGCGGTGCTGGTTGGGGCCACCTCAACGAGGCGCGCTCTCGCTCGCGCCCAGGAGGGCGCTCGCGAAGGCGCGAGCGAGAGCGCGCAGATGGATCTAGTCGGTTGGTGTCGTCGGAAAACCGCGGTGTAAGGGCATCGCGGTGGCAGGCGCGTGAGCGCCTTCAGGAGTTGAACTCCAATGTCTAGTAACAACTCGAGTAGCAAGGTCGTTACGGTCGATGAACAGGCATTCGAACAAGCGAGCGAGCAGACGGTCAATGAGGGCCGCTTCCCGGTCGTCGACGAGACACCGGAACTCGAGGCGGCAGTCGAGCAGGAGACACAGGCAAAGGTAGATGCGAATCACCCAGAGGGGATCGCAGACACCAGCGGAGATCGGATTCATGGCGCAACACTGGCCCAGGAAGAGCGCATTCAGGCTCGAGAGGACGAACTCGAGCGAATCAGTGACCAGGCCGAGTTCGGACAGCAGGACGGCCGAGCGTGGCGTACCCGGCAGAAGGTCGAAGCAATGCGTCGCGACGAGCGGACGGGCACACGGGTCGATCCCCGAGCAAAACTCGAGCGGGAGACGCTGGCGGAGGTCAATCAATTCGCGCAACGGTTGTCGGACGACGTCGACAGTAGTTACACACGGGCCGTTATCGCGAGGCGCATCGCCAGTCGGATTCTCGGGGGTGCGGAGTTGTTCGAGGCAGTCATGGAGACAAAAGAAGAGCTGTTGAACGAGGCTGGAACCATCGTCCCGATCGGGCGACTCGAGGAGATCAACCGTGGAGAGGTCAGCGTCGAAGGGCGCATCATCGAACTGTGGGAGCCCGCCTGTCCCAGTCAGCAGCAGGTCGGGCTGATCGAAGATGAAACTGGGCGAACGAAGTTTACTGTTTGGACGGCCAGCGAGCAGACGAAGGTCAGAGAAGGTGACCAAGTCCGGTTCAGGGCCGCGGCAAAAAACTGGTACAACGGTCGGTGTTCAATCGCGCTCACCCGGTGGTCGGAGGTCCGGTTCCCAGATCGATACCCGTGGTGGGAGTAGCCGGTCGTCGTCCCCCTTTTTTGCTGGTGTGTGTCGGTCACCGCCACCGCCCACCACCTCCACGGTCCGGGCTGCTTACGGCCAAAGGCCGTTTCGCTGCCGGGCTTTCGCCGACAGTGTGTAGCCAGCAGTACCGACAGTGAAGAGCGAACGACCGATCCCAGAGCTATCCTGGCGATACCATCCGTCAAAACGGACACGAACTCGTTGCGATCGACGAGCGGCTCCCCGGCAAAGCACCATCACCCTACGACATCGATCTCACAGATAGCGACGAGTATCGGACCCGGTACTGGCGCTGTCGAAAATGCGGCCACGAGCGCAACCATCGCGACGAGTTCACAACTCTCTGTGAGGAACCGCAGTCACAAGCCCTGCTCGAGTCCGGCGTTTTTTGTGAGACCCCTGAGGGGCGGAGGTCTCCTCGAGTTCAGTTCGATTCGATCCGACTCGAGAAGCAGTGATAGAACATGGCTACGAGCAGCCACTCCCGGGAAACGTTCGACGATTCGGACACCCGGCACGACGAGATGCACAGCACGATCGAGACGTGGATCCAGGACCTCGTCGACGAGGTTAATGACGCCGTCTCGAGCGAGCAGTTCACAGAGTGGTTGGACGTTCAGAGCCGCTTCCACGACTACTCCCACCGAAACACGCTGTTGATCAAGCTCCAGTGTCCACACGCGGCACGCGTTGCCGGCTACCGAACATGGCAAAACGAGTTTGACCGACACGTCAAAGAAGGGGAGACAGCGATCTGGATCTGGGCACCCATCATCGCAAAGCAGTGTCCCGACTGCGGAAACTCGCCGTCGTATCACGAGCGCAGTGACTGTGAGTATGACGAGACACCGCCGGACAGTTGGGAGAAAGGACTCGTGGGCTTTCGGCCAGCGCCCGTCTTCGATATCTCACAGACTGACGGCGAGCCACTGCCCGACCTCGAGACCGAAGCCAGGGGACAAGCTGACGAGTTGGTCCCCGCACTCCTCGAGGCAGCAAACTCACTCGAGGTTGACGTAGAAGTCGTGCCACCCCGGGACTGGTCATATGAGAACGCTAAGGGCGTCTGTGAGTATCGCCCTCAAGGGCAACCAGGCGTCGCCGTCCAAGATCGTGAGAACGACGCTGATCTCGCCGTCACGCTCGTTCACGAGTACGCACATGCGCTGTTACACAGTGGCGTCGACGACGTGGCTGAGCGATCGAAACGCGAACTCGAGGCCGAAGCAGTCGGCTACATCGTTGGACGGTACTTCGAGTTGGATACCAGTGGGTCAGCGTTCTACCTTGCCGCGTGGCACGGTGACGAACCGGAGACGATCCTCGACCGGCTTGAGCGGATCAGTTCGACCGCCCAGGAGATCATCGACATCGTCAGTGAAGAGGTCGACGATGAGTGATCGACCGCTTCTGCTCGAGATCATCACTGTACTCGAGGAACAGGGCCTCGATCAAGACGAGTACCAACTACAGCGGATGATCGACGCCGAAGCCCTCGAGCGGCTTGTAGACTCGACGGGCCCACAGACCGATACTGATCTCGAGATTCGATACTCGGTTGGTGAGTTCTGTGTGGTAGTGACACCATCTGATGAGGTCACGGTCAAGGTTTCGTAGAACGGGATGCCAAAACAAGGACGTCATAGATTATCTCATCTGTTGAGCTGGTAACCGCAATAAATGATAAGTACAGGATGTGTAGTGACCGTAGAGTATTCTACGATAAAATTTGTCAAGCGACGTAGCACTTCACTCCTCTTTTTGGTTCGGATTGGACCAATAATAGAGAACAGTCATTGTGAGACTGATTCCGGTTGCGAAAGCATAATCCGGGTCCCCGAGGGCCAAGGTAACTGCGAGCGCACCAAGAGCGGCTGAGACCCCAATAAGGATGGCATATTTACCGCGAGATAGTCCACACGCCCAACTGTCGAGGCGTCTATACACTTGTCGAATGTTGTTCATGTGTACTATTGTCATCGGGGCGAAAAATAATTTTTCATTTATTGGTACTTCCCAGAAGGTCATATATCTATACATTGTTAGTAATGGAAAGCCCATATTCAATTCGCACCCGTAGTGTGCAGTGGTTCCACGGGGATAAATAACTAAAGAATGGGATTTCGACAGATCTACGTATTCTAAAACGATCCCACCGGAGTGTTTTTTCGCCCCGAGATGGGTGCGGGGCGATCGAACTGCCCCGAGATAGCGAATGACCACTGAGCGACAGCACCCACGAGACCGTGGAATTGATCGGACACCAACTCACCGGCAACCCTCCAAGCAACCCTGGTCTGACCTCGAGTTACGTGTTCCGAACGACCGAAGTCGGGAATCACTCATTTCATTCGTCGAGTGTGTTCTCGTAGAACTCACACATGCAGACGTTGGTGCCGAGTATCGATCGTCGAACGTCTGGGGAATTAAACTGACGCAGTACATCGCTGCCGATACGGTTGGCGAGAGATTCGAGAAGCGCCATTATGACGAACGGCTCGGCTGGCACGAACAGACGATGTCTCGGCAGGACGTCCGTGAGGAACTGATCAACCGCCTCGAACGGCCCGTGTCACTGGCGACGAATCAGAGTCATCCCCATCCTGTTGAGGAACCAGATCCGTTCCAGGTGAAGCCAACGTGGCAACTGCGAACAGATCTGCGGGCCAGCGAGAGGTGAACTCGTTCTCAATGTCTCTGAATCAGGTTAGTCAAGCGGCTCATGCTCTTGTAAAGAAGCAAATCACATACCTATGTTATGAGGTCCATAGATTTATGCCTATGGAGGCCATCACATAAGATGACGGATGGCGTCCTACACCACCATTGAAGATTGGCAGGATGTCGAAGATGGGTACGTCATCGATGTGACCATCCGGCAGACGGAGGATAAGAAGTACCCGTGTGGATGGGACTACAGCCTCCACCACGGGGAAGTCGGCGGCGACACCATCCTTCGATACGACAACGCCCATGAACAGACGAAAGGCCATGAGCGTCACACCCGAAACGGTATTGAAATCATCGAATTCCCCGGGATGTTGACGCTCTACGATCGCTTTCAACGCGAAACCGAGGAGATGTCGCCTGTCTCATGGAACTGGTCGGAGTAGGACGTCTCCAGGAGGTATACACCATGCCCACGCTCAAAGTCACCGTCGGTGAACGTGATCGCCTCAACCAGCGCACGCGTAGCCGCATCAAGGCCGCCCAGGAGGGTGAAGACCTTGACGATGCCCAGCCGGTGTTGAACTTCGGATCGTATGCAGAACTCAGTCGTCTGCTCAGCCCAAAGAATCTAGAGCTGTTGGAAGCAATCTCCAAACACCAGCCCGAGAGCATCCGCGAAGCCGCTGATCTGGTGGAGCGAGACTACAAACAGGTCCATCGGAACCTTTCCGAACTCGAAGACATCGGCGTCATTGAGTTTGAAAATGGCGGGCCTGGTCAGGCAAAGAAACCGAAACTGGCCTACGACGGTCTTGAAATTGATATCCCGTTTGCAGGATCGAATGGGAGTGTCGATGCAGCAGCACCCTGAAAGATCCTGTTCTTGGGCATCCGGAAACGAATTCTTCGCACTCTGTTCTCGCTACACGTGGTTGACGAATCAGAGTCATTCCCATCCTGTTGAAGAACTAGATACGCTCAGGGTGAAGCCGACGTGGCAACTGCGAACAGGTCGACGGACTGGCGAAAAGTAATCAACAGTCGTCAGTACTCCAGCTCGCTGTTGAATATCGATCACTGACTCCATACGCATCACGCAGTGTCTTCGACTTGACTGTGCTTCCAGCAGAGAGTTTATTGGCGCCATGAGGAACGAGGCGCGCTCAACAGTGAGCCGTCATGTGATTTCCAATGACCAATCCGAATTCGATTGACGACACTGCAGACGATTACAGCCGGTTCGAAGCCAGACTAGTTGCCCATGATCTGGATGCAACTCGCGTCGTGACAGCAGATCTCGGCGAGACAACCGCCCGACAGCTCGTGACTGAACTCATCGATAACGGTGTGGTGACGCCGGTTCCTGGCAAGCGGGTGTTCGTCCACGAGCCAAGTGGGACCGCCTTTGACTCGAGCACCCAGCTTGCTGTCTTCCATCAAGGCTGGACGGCGGCCCGCAACGCCGACAAGGAGGGAGAGTGATGCAGCAGACGCTCGCTGGCTGTGCCTTCTGCGACGCCCCGCCCGGCACCGAGGCCGGTGAGGCACATACCTGGGGAAAAGACGAGCGAGTCTCTCACCCCATCTGTGTCGACTGCGCTATCCAGGCGGAGCCGGACCCTGACGAGCGCGATCACTGCACCTGCGATGGCTGTGGGCTCGTCGTCGACACGCTTGCAGCCCTCACGCGATTCCGAGTCGAACTCGGCCATCTCGAGGGCTCGCTACAGCTGTGTGCGCGATGTAGTCCGAGTGGGCCAGCCACCTACTGGACGCGTGATCTCGAGGAGCACCTCATCACGACGCCGACAAAGTGAATAACAGAGTTTGACCTGCCTTCAGACGTGAGTGTGCTTCTCTAGTAACAAACACCCAAAATAGCTATACACCCACGCTACCAACAGTAATCTATGTCGAGCGGCACCATCGATATCGACGAGTTCGAGAACGCCGACGACGACGAATTCGAGGAACGAAACGACACCGAGCGGATCGTGCTATTCCTCGATGAGAACGACGACCGGGCGTGGAAGGCGGCGACGATCGCTGACCAACTCGAACTGGATACGGACGCCGTCAGTGCCATCCTCTCGCGACTGAAGGAACGAGGTCTTGTGCGGCACAAGCGCCCGTACTGGGCGATCACAGACAACGAAGACCGGCTTCGAGCCGCCTACCGGCTTCATCAGCACCACCAGACTGCAGACGAGCAGTACGGCGAGGAAAATCTCGAGGAGTTGAAAACTGACGAGATGGAGGAAGTGCAGTGACCGCGTTCGATGAACTGGAACGCGGCGACATCATCTGGGGGACCGATCCGCTCTCGGACAAAGGCCGTCCGATGCTTGTTCTAGGAACACCTCGGTTCCCGAACCACGGCGTACAGCTGATCACCGTCCTGATCTCCACGAAGACCTACCATGAGGAGTCGCTCACGCTCCGCGACGACGACTACGAAGGCGAGCCACTCGGGGAACGAAGTCACGTCCTTCCGTGGTCGCTCGCGACCCTCAACAGTGCGACAGAGGTGGAATTCCATATGACCGCTCTCGTTGACGAACGGACTGAGGACGTGGCCACACAGTTAATCAGCTACATTTCTTCTTGAGCGAACCGTGCTGTCGTCAACGGCGACACCGGGAAGTAGGAGTGATATCGGAGCAGGTAACACGAATACTTGGTGGCAGGACAAGCGAGTCTCCCACCCGATCTGTGACGACTTCCAGACGTGGCCGGATCCGGACAAGCGTGACCACCACGCTTGCGACGGGTGTGGAGTGGTCGTCGACACGATTGGTGTCGCCGGCGTTTCACGTCGGCTTCCAGCGGGACCTTCGGTCCCGCCTGGCTCACGCGGTTCCGCGTCGAACTCGGCCATCTCGAGGACTCGCTACAGCGGTGTGCAAGGTGTAGTCCCGGTGGGCCAGCCACCTACTGGACGCGCGACCTCGAGAAGCATATTGTATCTGACTGACGATCGGCCGACCGGTCGTCGACGTGAGAGGAACGTAGCTCACATTGTACACACAATAACTGCTAAGTGGACTGGCTCACAATGTACACATAATGAGTGGTGACAAGAAGCGCGTTCAGTTCCGGGCGCCCCACCGACTCATCGACCGGGCCGATGCGCTCGCAGACGTCCTCGGGGAAGACCGGACGGATGTCCTCGTGACTGCGCTGCGAGAGTACCTCCAAGAGGCGGCCCATGACGACGCGCTCACGCAGGAAATCGCAGCTGCCTACTACGACGACGAGATTTCCTTCGAGCAACTCAAAGCGCTCGTCGGTGCCGAAGAGGCGGCGAACCTCCGAGTGTTGAAACAGCAACTGGACGAGGACTTCATCGACGAGGTCGCCGACGCATAAATGTCGACGCTCATCGCTGACGCCTCTGCCCTCGTGAGTCTCGGAGCCGTTGCTGACGACGACCCCGATCCACTCGGGCTCTGTCTGTCCTGCTACGAGGTCATCGTCCCAACAGTGGTCATCGAGGAACTCCGAGAGATTGCTTCGTATGATGATGTACACGGTCGGGCTGCAACGACCGTCCTCGACCGAACTGAGATGCTCGAGGCACGATCGGTCGATCTCGACGCCGAATTTCCGCTTGATGACGGTGAAAACGCTGCTGTCACCCTCGCGAATGACCTCGACGCCACACTATTGCTCTGTGATGAGTTCAATCAACTCGGCCTGGTCCACGCCTCGCTCGCCGATACCCGGCTCGTCACGACGCCAACGCTGCTCTCAGTACTCGTTCGCACCGAACAGCTGTCAGCTGCCGATGCTCGTGCTATTCTCGACGAGATCAGCGGTGCCCGCAGCTGGGACGCAAACAGCTACGTGCAACGTGCCCGGTCACTGCTCGAGGAGCCCTGACACCGACGCTGTCGCCCATCGGTTCTCAGTCACCGCTCTGAATACCCGTCCGTACCTGAGCCTCTGTTCGGCGCAGACCCTGTGCAAGTCTGTCTCGCCGTTCCCACATCTTCAACATACGAGAAATTTCTAAGGTGTCACTTGCTCTCGGAACCTTCATCAGTCGATATACTTACATTCAGATATGTACGATCTCACTGCGTTCCAACGTGACATCTTGTACGTGATTGCTGGCCAGAGCAACCCACATGGGCTCGCGATCAAAGACGAACTCGAGGAGTACTACGAGAACGAGATCAACCACGGGCGACTGTATCCGAATCTCGACGACGTCGTCGACAAAGGGCTCGTCGAGAAAGGAGAGGCCGACAAACGAACGAACTACTACACGATTACAGCGCGTGGTCAACGCGAACTCGAGGCCCGGCGAGAGTGGGAAAATCAGTACGTCGGTGAGCTACTCTCGAGTACAGAGTGAGACGGCCCTGACCACTGAGCGTGCGCGCTAGATCTGATCTCCCGAGTACTCTATTACAACCATAGTTTCAGGATGGCGTGAATGGAACGAGAGTCAGCTAGTGGTATAAAGAATCGACTAGTTGGATTACCTTACACCTACGTACGTGTAGAATAACAAATATCATCTCGCCTGAATGGCTGGGCCATGGACGACCTTACAGGATTCCAACGAGACCTGCTGTACGTGATCGTGGGCGCTGACAAGCCATCTGGACAGGATGTTAAAGACGAGATCGAGCAGTACTACAGTTCAGAGATCAATCATGGTCGGCTATACCCGAATCTCGATACGGTCGTGAATAAGAAACTCGTCGAGAAAGGACAACTCGACAGGCGCACAAACTACTACGCAATTACAGACGAGGGAGAGCAAGCGATCGAGGATCGTTATGAGTGGGAATCCCAGTACATCGACTAATCGAAATCGGAAGCGATCTGGATTCTTGCTTTGCCCTCCCGAATCGGTAAGTACAGGGGATACACATACCAGTGCACAACTCAATCTAGTGCTTCATCAACGAGAAACCGATAGACCCCTATATAGAAAATCTGTCACAAGCGTCTAAAAGTCACGACTGAAGCTCTACGAGCGCCTTGATAAGTTTCACTTCCGCTTTCTGGAGGTGTTCACTGACCGTGTTGGCCGCGCACCCAAGCTCTTCGGCTAATTCTGCGTGAGTTGTCTCCCGGGGATGCTGATAGTACCCGTGTTCGAACGCGGTAAAAACCGCCTCACGCTGCCGATTGCTCAGCTCAAAAAATGGGTCCGTCCGTTGCGACGGACGTGACCCAATGTTCTCGATCGTCACGTCGATAGTCCGTGGTGCGGCGTCAACCGCGGTTTGCAGTGCCGAAGCGTCTCCCACCACCTCACCTCTTGTTTCGAAGTCGCTGTACACGACTGGAGACCTGACGAGCAACCCCGCTCGCGCCGTCAACACGAGAAACGTTCTAAAGAATGGGAGTGCGTCGGGATTCGCCGTGACCAACACGTACCCCGAACCACCGGTAGAAGTGGGTGCCGCGACATCCTCGATTCCATCGGTGCCACGCGCTGCATCAACGAACACACTCGTGTCACCGTCAACGTCGTACAGAACAGTTGCTAGGTCCTCTGCTGCAAGATTCCAGTCAACGAGCCGCAGTTGCGAGATCGCTGACGACTCCGTCACCGTGGCGTAAAATGACGGAAGGACTGTGGGAGCCAGCGTCGCTGAAACCTGAAGTCGAGTCAACGACATCGGCAGAGCGTACCTCTCGTTTCACCAGCTCTGTTTAAAAATCCCATGACAATACTCGGCAGAAGGCTCACCGGACGACCCCTCTTACCTCCAATTATGACGCCAGATGCCGCTGAGTTGGGAGACAACACTGAGGTTGCGGTCAACGACGCGGATCTCGTAGTACACGACGCAGTGGTTGTGACTGTAGACGAAGATAACAGAATCTACCGAAACGGCACGGTTGTAGTCGAAGACGGTGTCCTCACCGACGTGCGAACGACACGAGACGGTGACCGAGACTGTGACGCTGACCGTGTCATCGACGGCGAGGGTACCCTCGTGATGCCGGGACTCGTCAACGCACACACCCACCTGGAGCTGACGCCATTGATCGGCGCGTTCAGTGACCTCGACCTATTGGAGATGATGAGCGGGATGACCGCCATTTTCGGTCACATCGCTGACGGCGAATACGACTACCTTACCGACGCGGGATACGAACTCGCCGCACTCAACTTCCTCGCAGGCGGTGTCACGACCGTCAACTCGATGGACGTCCGTCCCAGCGGGGGCGCAGAGACGTTCGGCGAGGCTGGCCTCCGCGGATTCTTTGGGATGGCGCTCTCCGATCTCTTCTGGGACGTCCCGGTCGATAAGCAGTTCGAACGCGCCCGCGAGTTTATTGACCAGTACCACGGCGCGTACGACGGCCGCATCCGGGCAACGATCAATCCCCATGATGACTGGTCGTGTACACGAGCGCTGTGGGAGCGTACTGCCGCCCTCGCTGACGAATATCCTGATCTACTCGTTCACACGCATCTGCTCGAACTGGAGGCGAGTAATACGATGGCGCGGTCAAATGGTGCCGAGGACTCGCTCGACCTGCTTGACGACATCGGCCTCCTTGACGATCGGCTGGTGGCCGCTCACTTCCGGCTGGCCAACAACGAGGATATCCAGCGAACTGCTGACGCGAACGCGTCGGTTGCACACTGCCCGTCGATTTTCGCGTACTGGAACACGGACGGCGACGTGCAGTGGACGCCTGTGCCGGAGCTTCGGGACGCGAGTGTCGATGTTGGGCTGGGCATCGACGACCATTACTGGCACGACTCCTACAGCCTGTTCGGCGAAGCGCGGCAGGCCCGGCTCGCAGCTAATCTCAAACGGTCAACGGGGCAGTACCACTCGATGGAGCTGGTGCGGATGCTCACCATCGAAGGGGCAGCGGCACTCGGAATTGATGACGAGGTCGGGAGTCTCGAACCCGGGAAGTGCGCCGACGTCATTGTGCTCGACATCGAGAAGCCGAAGTTCATCCCCATGACCAACATCCCGGCACAGATCGTCAACAACGCGGTACCCGCCGACGTGAAGACAGTCATCGTGGACGGTGACGTGCTGATGCGAGACGGTGATGTGAAAACAATGGATGCCGACGCCGTGCGTGAGCAGGTCGAATCTGCGGTTGAGCGTTTCGAGTCGGAGACGGACTGGGAACTCGGGGTCGGCGGGAGTGTCCCGCCGAGTAAGTTGAATGTTGCCCACGACCTGCCGAAGCGCGGCCCCAGTCAGTTGCTCGGACGGCTCGCGTTCCAGTCGGCCAAGGATCAATTCCCATTCTGAGAGGGTTCATAGAACTGCCTCAGGAGAGGAGAGGCGCGTACCGGTGGCATTCGGCGGCCAGTGGTATCTAGATGCCGAAGATGTGATTCACCGCATCAGATTCTCCGATAGTCCGCTGGATTGCTAAGTACGCAGGTGTACATAGCAAACCACTGGATCTCTTTCCAGACGTTCTAGTACAGGGACGATACGGTCAATTCAAATAACGTGAAGGGAGCGGTGGCCCCTCAACCACTCCCTTGGCCCCAACCTTCTCAGAGGGGTTGCCACTATGTGATACTGTATTAAGCCTTAAAACGGCTATGCGACTGAGTGAAACCCCGCTATCTGTTCAATAAGCAGAGCCATTTGTCGGCCGATTCATCGAGAAGTAGAGGTAATTAACCTCATGAGAAGTGGTCTGTGACACACTCTATCAAAACTACTAGCCATGTGATGACTTCACTGAACGGGAAGATTTAGGACTCAGTGCTTCGTTCTGATCGACATGTCTCTCCTCTTCGAGAGTGCGATCGGCAAGTTCGACCTCTCGAGTGCTGCCCTCCATTCACCGGCAGACGAGACGTTCGAACCGGTGCGTGATGACCCCATTCCAATCGATGGGATCGTTGAATATGCGAGCTACCACGACCAACTCGTACATCCCGAGAAAGACGACTGGATTGTGGTTCCACTCCATGCGCGCAATAGCGCAGCACTCTCGGGCGAATATCTCGCCTTCACAGAACACGCACTCCATGGCGATGTTTTCATCTACGATGATGGCGGCGACTATGCTTTGGTCGATCAAGACACGTTTGCCGTCTCATCGCTAGCCAACCGGGTACGCTTCTGGCACTCCGATTACGCGCCTGACGATCCGCCGTCGTACTCCGACTCTCCCATTGCAGAGCGGGAACCACCGCGAAATCCGCTTTCTGACGACAACGACACGGACACCTTCTTTGACGAACTCGAGTCGTTTGTCCAAGCGGAGATGGATGCCCAACGTGATGAAAACCGAGCGAAAGCAGCCGCATCAACGCCCGAATCACTCCGTGCCGAGGGGTTCGGTGCGGTTCCATCGCTTGCATCCCTTGGTCAACCAGAAGATGGTGTCTACCGATTCAGAATCGATGACGGGCAAGTAGATCGGCAGCATGACACGTATCGAGTCGTCCAGAGCGAATTCCGGATCTTCGAAGGAAACGAAGTGCTCCTACACCCACCAAGTAAAGAACACTCACCAGACGTGTTCCCGATTCCAGCGACAGTCGATGCGATCGAGGGACTAACCGTCAGTCTCGCTATCGACTGGTATACGATCGAGAACCGGTCGGCTGTCGGTGCGTTCCTCCGCCAGAAGCGACGGGATTTTGCGCTCACTCAACTGTTAAATCCCGTTCCGTACGAGCGCGAACTTGCTGCGATTACGCGCGTTCGCGAGCGTGATGATCAACGCGCGCTCTTGACAGGCGACACAGCAGTCACCTTCGGGGACACGGCTGGTGTCAAGAGTAGTCAGCAAGATGTCGAACTGAATCAAGAACAGGAGCTTGCAGTGTCCTGTGCCCTCCTTGCTGATCACCTCTTCTGCATTCATGGACCACCAGGCACAGGCAAGACGCGAACGCTCGTCGAAGTCGTCAGACGGTCAGTCGAGGCTGGGGACGACGTCCTCGTCTGTGCCGATTCGAACCAAGCAGTCGACAATCTCGTTGCTGGCTCGAGTACAGCGACTGAGACCGACGACCGATCACTGCACGCCCATGCACAACACGGTGCCGGTGAGTTCGTACTCCGACGCGTGAACGCCAGCAGATCATCAAATGAAGTCGTTAGCACCCAGTATGCTACCTGCGACGGACTAGCCGATGTCGTCGCAGCGACGAACAGCAGCGCAGCGACCCTCGAGCGAGAGTTCGATGTGCTCGTCCTCGACGAGGCGACACAGGCGACATGCACCGCCTCGTGTATTCCACTTGCGCGAGCGGACAAAGTGATCCTCGCAGGCGATCACAAGCAATTGCCGCCATTCAGTGCAACCGAGGAGCCGCCAGAGTCTGCAGCCGGTCTCTCCCTGTTCGAACACCTCTACGCTGACGGCGGTATTTACGAGGGTGTCGGTATCCAGCTCCGAACGCAGTACCGGATGCATCGCGATATCGCCTGGTTTCCGAACAGCCGCTTCTACGACCGGGCCCTGCGGCAAGGGCGTGACGTTACCGCACTTGAGGACCGTCCGGCGTTCGTCAGCTATGATATCGGTGGGAGCGAGGAGACGATCGATCACTCCAAGCGCAACGACGCAGAGGTGCGACTCGTTGCCCATATCGTCGGCGAACTGCTCGCCGATGCAGATCTCAGCCCATCCGAAGTCGGCGTCATTACGCCATACACGGCCCAGGCTAACGCTATTCGAAAGAAGTTAGCGAGACATATTGATTCTGGAAGGGACATCACGGTCGACACGATCGACTCCTTCCAAGGAAGCGAAAAGGTCGCAATCGTAATTTCGTTAGTTCGAATTGACATCCTCCCCGCGCTGAAGCGCGAGGATTCCTTCGTGGGACAGCACGCCGTTCGTGCGTCCCCGAAGGCACCCTGACCGAGACCGCTGGGGTCTCGGCTGTGGTTTGTGAGTAGTGCGTCGGGCCTCCGTGGGGAGGCGTGGTTTGCTTGGGTATCCGCTTACACCTCACAGGCCGTGCCATCGACCCGACTCAACCACCGTGGTTGAGTAGAACACTCGACGCAGGGTTGCTTTTTGGTAACGGAGACCCCAATCCAACTCCAATTTTCGCCTGATGTGCTTACCTCACGATATGCTGTCAGGCATAATAAAACTCGTAGTTGGCGTCTCTGTTGTCGGATTCATCCCCGCACTAAAGCACGGGGCTTTCTCCTCGCACTTCCGTAATGATCGAAGCGATGGCGTCCGAGTCATCGGACGAGCAGTGGGCCGAGCGCAAGCTGTTCCAGCTGGCGACCGAGTCCCGTATCAGCCTCGAGGAGATCCAAGCAGCCCCGAAGATTGGGTGGGGCGACGGAGCCCAGAAAGGCGCGGACAAACTCGTCGAGCGTGGCTACGTCGTCCTCGATACAAGTGATTCGGCAACTCAACGGCTTCGTGATTTCGCTACTGACGAGGACACATCGATAACGGTGCCAGAGACGTTCGATGTTGGCGAACAAGCCGAGTCAGAAGGTGTCTGGACAGGCTATCATCGCATCGAGGATGAATCGCAGTTGAACGCTGATCAGCGGCGGTATCTTCGCTTCGCTCGAGTGCTCGCACGAGAGCTTGGGATTGAGCGAGATGTGTACTACGGCGAGGCGAGTGCCGATGCCTGGACTGACGGTAGGACGTACATCGTGATCACCGACTCAGCCATGACGAGCCGCCAGCGTGCAGTCTGGATGCATGATCTGTATCTCGTGATGTTACACGAGGCAGCCCACGAGACCTCGAGTCGGGATCGACCCTCACACGGGCATCACTTCGAGAGTTTGTATCGGTCGCTCGTTGAGGAACCAGGAAATCGAAGTTCGTTCGCTGAACTCGTCCAGCAGATCGTCGACGAAGGATTCGAGTCCGTGTTTGATGAGTATGAGGTAGATATCCAGCAGAGTGAAGGCGTCTCCTCTGGCCAATTTCGATAATGGGGCGGCGAGGTGGAAGATCGACTCGAGTCGAGTGCAGTGGCTCGAGTTCGGCATAGTGCGTTGATCTATCGATACGCAGGATAGCTCTTCGAAGAGCCGTCAACACTGCTCTTCTGGGGATGTGATCCGAAGTTCGTTCTCGACTTCGTAGAAGTAGCCTCGTTCGAGGAGGCGAGTAAGTGCGTGCTCGACGTCCCGTTGCTCGAGTGCCAACTCTACATCGGAAGTCAGCACGTTTCGATCACCAACTACGACGTGGAGACAATCCAGGAAGTACCGCGATCACGGTGTAAGAAGACTTCTATCCTAGAAGAGCGAGGGCGAGTACCCCGACCCACCGTGGTCGGGGGTGAAGCCCGACACTCGGACAACCTATCAACCGTGTTCCATACCTTTACAAGACCGCAGTACGACGATTAGGGTATGCAGAAGTCGCTGACCAAAACACTCGTCTTCCAACTTCAACCCGACGAGGACGGTCAGCGACTTCTGGATGACGCCTTCCTTGAAGCCCGGCGCGTGTACAACGAAACGATCCGGCGAGCGAAGAACGGTGAGGACTGGGATGAGATTCGGCAGGACTTGGAGTCTGACGCCAACCTCGTGAACAACACCGCTCAGCTCGTCGTACAGAAATCGCTGGAAGCGATGGAGAATTACTACGAGTACGACGACTATAACCAACCCAGCCACACCAAAGACGGTGCATACCCGCTCCGGTCGAACTACGAGGAAGGCTACAACCTGTTCCTCGAAGACGACTGCATCCGCTATCGGGTCAGTGCGAAACCGTACAACCCGGTGAAGGGGACACTCAGTGGCTCGCTCGACTCTCTTGAACAACTTCGCCAAGCTATCCAATCCGATGAGTGGCGTGTTGGAACGGCGGAAGCGATACAGCGGAATGGGAACTACGAACTCCACATCAACATCACCCACACCGAAACCGAAGTCCAAGACAAAGCGGAGTCACGAACAGTGGTTGGTGTGGATATTAACGAGGACTGCGTTGCTCTCGCTGCCCTCTACGAGAACGACATTGGTGACTCGGTGATCATCGACTTCCCTGAAATCAAGAAAGAACGGCATCGGTACTTCACGATGCGAAAGCGGATGCAGAACGCTGGGAAGTCGTCATTTGACCGGGCGTTCGAGCAGAGGGAGGAACGGTTCGTTCACGACCAACTCCACAAAGTCTCTCGACGAGTCGTGGAGTGGGTGTCACGGTTTGAGACCCCCGTCATCGTCTTTGAAGACCTCAAAGAGATGCGGGACTCGATTGACTATGGTACCCGGATGAACCGTCGCCTCCACTCACTTCCGTTCCGCAAACTTCGGGAGTTCATCACGTACAAAGCCGCGTTCCAAGGCATCCCGAGCGAGGAGATTAACCCTGAATACACGAGTCAGGCGTGTTCACTTACAACGTGCGAGCATACGACTCGTGCAAACCGGAACAAGAAGCGATTCAAGTGTGTAGAGTGTGGCCGCCAAGACCATGCTGACCGGAACGCGGCCATCAACATCGCCAAGAAAGAATTGGAGAAACGGGATAGGAATGTGCCTGCTCTCAAGACACTTCCCACTGTGCGGAAGGTGTCGTTCGAAAGACGAAGTCTTTCGTGATCACGAAAATCTTCGATTTTCGGACGACGACGGCAGGCATCGGGCTGTGTGGACCAGCCGACCGTGACCCACGACACCGCCAGAGGTCATCATGCCGATGGTGTCGCGGGTGTGTCAGACTAATCCACGGGAAGCCACGGGCCACCGCGCCCGTGGCGGTTCACCCTCTGTTCGGGACCTGAAACAGCGTGGCTCACAACAAGCAACTACTGAGAAAGGGCGCGAATCAGGCAAGTGACGACGAAGAGGTGGGCAGCGACACTAAAAACGGCTGGGAGTGCCCAAAAGAACTGCGTCGCCGATCGATTATCGAAATCGTCTTCCTGAATCTTGTCATCGAAATCGCTATCAGCCGACAATACCGATCGAACTCACCCCCGGTGCCGCAGATCGGTGGTCGTGTTGATGTCTCTTAGGACGCCAGGATCGTTGGTCTCTATGCGGGCATTATCGTCACTCTGTGACAGTACAGGGAGTCCACCGACATCACCAGTGACCTCAAGAAGGGCATCGAAGTGTCTGCGGTCGAACAGCACCGGATTTCCGCGGTGGCCGTCGAAGGCAGCCGCCAGCGCTGTCCCCAGCTCCGCTCGGTACGCGTTGACGAGTAGTTCGACAGTGGACGAACCGACGGCCGGCATATCTCCGGGAAGGAACATTACTGCATCCGTTTCCGGGGTTCCGACGACGCGGATCGCCTTCTCGACGGATGTCGACAGTCCCTCCTCGTAGTCGGGGTTATAGACGGTCCGCGCGTCGATTCCGGAGAGGGCGGCACGCACTGCCCCAGCCTCGTATCCGAGTACGACGACGACGTCCGAGAGGGGCGCGTCTACGAGTGTCCGCGTCGCGTGTCGGATCAGCGGCTCCCCGTCTAACTCGGCGAGGAGCTTGTTTGCCGACCCGAACCGCGAACTCGTCCCGCCGGCGAGGACGACGCCGACAATCGTCGGTTCGAGGGGGTCGGTTCCCTCGAGCGCATCGGCGACCGCTTCGGGCCCATAGCGGGGGAAGTCGTCGGAACTCATTTATCGTGTGATCCCGCCGACCGAGATCATAACGGACGTCGGATCAGCGGTCGGCCGTCTATCCGACCCGTACGTGGTTCGTGTACAAATATTCCGGTAGTGAGTTGTCGTCTCGTCGGCGGTCGGCTCACGGTGACCCTATCGTCGACCGATCCAGAACCCACGCTATCTACCGGTCACGCTCCGGACGGAATCCGCTGAAGAGTCGGGTTCCTGGAGGCCGTTCCCGAAGGAGGGATCGGTCTCTCTCGGGCCTCTCGACATCGTTCGAGGGGTGTGATCGTTGCGCCGGCCGTCGAGAATCCGCGGCTACTTTTCATCCGGTCGAACGTGACTGCCAGTACGGTGTACTGGTCTGTGGATCGGTTACATCGTCTCCCTCTGTATAACCACTATTGGTTTCAAATAGGCCGTAGAACCATCGTAATGCAAAGTATTATAGTTATGTGTATTGCCGTACCACGGTAATGGCTGGCGTATGCCAGTCGGTGTCAATATGGAATTCAGTGGGACGTTCGAACTCGAGGAGACAACGGTCGACGAGGTGTGGCTCGCGCTATCGGATCCGATGTTGGTCGAGCAGTCGTTACCGGGATGCGAGTTCCTGATGCGCGTTGACGATACCGACGTCGACTTCGACGAGTTGCGCGAGGAGGCGACCGATCGGGTGGTCGAACCGACCGCCGATCCGGAGGTGATCGCCGAACGCGCGTTCGAGGAGGGTGGTCACTACGCGGCGCTGATGCAGATCAGCGTCGGGCCGGTGAATCCGACGTTCGAGACGGTGGTGACGATCGATCACCGCAAGTACCCGGAGATGTCCGCCGTCGGCGAGGGGTCGTCGAGTAACAGTTCCTTCGAGATGTCGTCGGGGATGGCCCTCTCCGAAACCGACGATGGCGTCGCCGTCGAGTGGGAGACCGAAGCCGACGTGTTCGGGAAGATCGCTCAGATGGGCCAACGCGTCGTCAACCCGGTCGCGAATCGCGTGGTCAAGCGGTTCTTCTCGTCGGTACAGGATCAGCTTCGCGAGCGACAGCTCGCCACTGAAGAGGACGCGCCGGCCGACGAATCGGACCCGACCGAAAACGATCGAGGACTGGTCGACAGGGTACTCGGCCGGTCGGGAAGCGACGCGAGCGACTCGTAAGTTATGACTGAACACGACATCACGCTGACGGTCAACGGAACGGAACACGAACTCACGGTCGAGCCGCGGATGCTCCTGGTTCACGCGCTTCGAGACGAACTCGGCTACACCGGAACGAACGTCGGCTGCGAGAGCAGCCTCTGTGGCGCGTGTACGGTCCACCTCGACGACGACGCAGTCAAGTCCTGTACCGTTCTCGCGGTACAGGCCGACGGCGCGACGATCGAAACGGTCGAGGGACTGGCCGAGGACGGCGAGTTTCACCCCATCCAGTCCGGATTCCAAGAGGAACACGGGCTCCAGTGTGGGTACTGCACGCCCGGGATGATGATGGCCGCGACCGACCTCCTCGAGGCAAACCCCGACCCCAGCCGAGAGGAGATCCGCGAGGGACTGGAGGGGAACCTCTGTCGGTGTACCGGCTATCAGAACATCGTCAACGCGGTCGAGAACGCGGCCGACGAACTGCACGCCGGGGCCGTCGCCGACGGCGGGTGTCCGGCCGACGCCGCGGACGGGTCGGGATCGTGCTGTGGCTCCGCTGCCGACGACGTGCGTTGGCCCGACGACGGAGGTGCGTCGGAATGAGTATCGACTCGATCGATCCGGACGAGGTCGACGCCGCCGACATCCTCGGCTCGGCGATCGAGCGCCGGGAGGATCCCGCGTTGATCACCGGTGACGCCGAGTACACCGACGATATCCAACGTCAGGACATGGTCCACATGGCGATCTGCCGGAGCCAGCACGGCCACGCGACGCTCGAGGACGTCGATACGAGCGAGGCTGAGGCGATGGACGGGGTCGTCGGCGTCTACACCCACGACGACCTCCACCGCGAAGACACGCCGGGGGGCGGCTCGTACTCGCTCCCGGTGGGCTGGCTGCTCGACAGCCTTCGGCAGGTCGATCACCCGATACTGGCGAACGATCGCGTCCGGTATCAGGGCGACGCGATCGCCGTCGTCGTCGCCGAGGACCGGTACCTCGCCCACGACGCGGTCGACGCTGTCGATGTCGACTACGAGCGGCTCGACGCCGTGACCGATCCGGCCGACGCCCTCGAGGAGGACGCGGCCGAACTCCACGACGACGCCGAGAACAACGTCGCGTTCGACTGGGAGATCGGCGACGCCGAGCGGACCGAGGAGGCGTTCGAGTCGGCCCCACACACGGCAAGCATCGACCTCGAGAACCAGTTGCTCATCCCGAACGCGATGGAACCGCGGGCCGCCGTCGCCGACTACAGCCCCGGGACGGACGAGCTCGACGTGTTCATGACCTCCCAGAACCCGCACCTGCATCGCCTGCTCATGTCGGGGGTGATCGGGCATCCTGAGCACAAACTGCGGATCAAGGCTCCCGAGGTCGGCGGCGGGTTCGGGAGCAAGATCCACCACTACGCCGACGAGGCGCTGGTCGCGTGGGTCGCCAAGCACCTCGAGCGCCCGGTCAAGTGGACCGCTACTCGTACGGAGACGTATAAGACCGACGCACAGGGCCGCGGCCATCGGACGACTGCCGACCTCGCGATGGACGAGGACGGCGAGATCGTCGGTCTCCGTGTCGACACGACGGCAAACCTGGGCGCGTACCTCTCGACGTTCGCGCCCGCCGTCCCGACGTACCTCTACGGGACGCTGCTCTCGGGGCAGTACGACATCCCGGCGATCCACTGCTCGGTGACCGGCGCGTTCACGAACGTCCCGCCGGTCGACGCCTATCGAGGTGCCGGCCGTCCGGAGGCGTCGTTCGTGATCGAGCGACTGGCGAAGCTCGGTGCCGAAGAGATGGATATGGACCCCGCGGAGTTCCGGCGGCGGAACTTCGTCCCCGAGGACGCGTTCCCCTACGAGACGCAAGTCGCCGTCGTCTACGACAGCGGCGATTACGAGAAGACGCTCGACGAGGCCCTCGAGATGGCCGACTACGAGTCGTTCCGCGAGCGGCAGGAGCAGGCCCGCGAAGACGGCCGCTACCTCGGCGTCGGCTTCTCCTGTTACATCGAAGCCTGCGGGTTAGCGCCGTCGGAACTCGCCGGCCAGCTCGGCGCACAGGCCGGCCTCTGGGAGTCGAGTCTCGTCCGGTTCCACCCCTCCGGGACAGTCACGGCCTTCTGTGGCACGTCGGGCCACGGGCAGGGACACGCGACGACGTACGCACAGATCGTCGCGAACGAACTCGGCATCCCCTACGAGGACGTCGAGGTCGTCGAGGGCGATACAGACGAAATCCCGCACGGAATGGGAACGTACGGCTCCCGATCGGCGGCGGTCGGCGGGAGTTCACTGGTCAAGAGCTCGCAGAAGCTCGTTGATAAGGCCCGCGAGATCGCGGCCCACCAGCTCGAGGCCGATCCGGCCGACATCGAGTTCGAAGGCGGCGAGTTCCGGGTTGCGGGTGCGCCCGACCGATCGATCGGGATCAAAGCGGTCGCCCAGCAGTCCTATCTCGCTCACGATATGCCCGAGGACATGGAGCCCGGCCTCGAGGCCACGTCGTTCTACGATCCGGACAACTTCGTCTTCCCGTTTGGGACCCACGTCGCGGTCGTCGAGGTCGACCCGAAGTCGGGGGAGATCGAGTTCGAGCAGTACGTTGCCGTCGACGACGTCGGCAACCAGATTAACCCCAAGATCGTCGAGGGGCAGGTCCACGGCGGCGTCGCCCAGGGCGTCGGCCAGGCGCTCTACGAGGGCGCGGAGTACGACTCGAACGCGCAGCTCCTGACGGGTTCGATGCAGGACTACGCCGTCCCCAAGGCGATGCACATCCCCGAGATGGAAACGGGCTCGACCGTCACCGAGAGTCCCCACAATCCGCTCGGCGTCAAAGGAGTCGGCGAAGCCGGGACGATTGCGGCCCCGCAGGCCGTCGTGAACGCCGTCACGGACGCCCTCGAGCCGTTCGGCGTTGACCACGTCGAGATGCCGATGACGGCCGAACGGATCTGGAACGCCGTCGACGGGCGAACCGAACCCGTGACCGAGATGTCGGCCGCTGCCGCGGACGGCGGGACCGCCGACTCGGAGGTCGACGGCGCCGACGAGGCTGGCGNCCCCGCCGCTGGCGCCGACGACACCGGAGGTGATTCGTAATGTACCCCGACGAGTTCGACTACTACGAGGCGGCGACGGTCGAGGAAGCGATCGACCTGCTCGAGGACAACGCGATGGAAGAGACGGAGTTGCTGGCCGGCGGTCACAGTCTGCTCCCGGCGATGAAGACCGGTCTCTCGAGTCCCGATGTCCTGATCGACATCGGCGAGGTCGACGCGCTCCACGGGGTCGATGTCGACGATGAGACACTCGAGATCGGCGCGATGAACCGCTACAGCGACGTCCTCGGATCCGAGGCTGCCCACGAACACGCGCCGGCGCTGACCGCAGCGATCGATCGGGTGGGGGATCGACAGGTCCGCAACCGGGGCACGATCGGCGGCAACCTCGCGCACGCGGACCCGGCCTCGGATCTCCCCGGTGCCGCGCTGGTCTCCGACGCGACGCTGGTCGTGCAAGGCCCCGACGGCAAGCGATCGATCCCCGCCGACGAGTTCTACTACGGGATGTACGCGACGGACCTCGGCCCCGCCGAGATCCTCACGCGGATCGAGGTCCCCTCGGCGGCCGACGCCATCGGAACCTACGCGAAGAAGCCGAGTCCGTCCTCGGGGTACGCGATGGTCGGCGTCGCGGCCCTGTTGACGGTTAATGAGGGGACCGTCACGTCGGCCAGAATCGGCGCGAACGGAGCGATGGATCATGGGGTTCGACTCGAGCCGGTCGAGGAGGCTCTGACCGGGGAGTCGCTCGACGAGGAGACGATCGCAACGGCCGCCGGCCGTGCGACCGACGACCTCGATACGGCTCTCATGATGGACGACCTGCAAGCGTCGGGCGAGTTCCGCGCCCAACTGCTCGAGGTGTACACCGAGCGCGCCCTCGAAGCGGCGGTCGATCGGGTCTCCGCACCCGCGTCCGCGGACTGACCGAGCGTGAACGGGACCGAGAACGCGCTTCGCGACGGATTGAACGTCAAACGAACCGGCAAACTGACCCTACCCACATGACGGACGAACCGCCCGCGACGTTCGCGGACCTGACGGAGTCCGACGTTCGATCCGCCTTCGCGGCGGAGGACTACGTTGCCGAAGACGAGATCGTCACCACCGTACTCCTGGCGCTGCGATTGGGAAAGCCGCTGCTGGTCGAGGGAGAGCCGGGCGCCGGGAAGACGGAACTCGCCAAGGTGTTGGCGTCGACCCTCGGGAGCGAACTGATACGGCTGCAGTGTTACGAGGGTTTGACAGCCGAACACGCGCTCTACGAGTGGAACTACACGAAACAGTTGCTCGCGGTCCAGCGCGGGGACGATCCCGAATCGTCGGTGTTCGCAGAGGAGTACCTGCTGGAGCGACCGCTCCTCCGAGCGCTTCGCAGCGACGCCGACCGGCCGCCGGTCCTGCTGGTCGACGAGGTCGACCGCGCCGACGACGAGTTCGAGGCGCTATTGCTCGAAGTGTTCTCGGACTTTCAGGTATCGGTCCCGGAACTGGGGACGATCTCGGCCGCCCGGCCGCCGATCGTGATCGTCACGTCCAACCGAACGCGAGCGTTGAGCGACGCGCTCAAGCGCCGCTGTCTGTATCTGTACGTCGAACCGCCGTCCCTCGAGAAGGAGACTGCCATTCTCCGCCGGAAGGTACCGCAATTGGATGCTACCGTCGCCGCGGACCTCTGTGCGATCGCCGCTCGTCTCCGCGAGGAACCGCTGCGAAAACCGCCCGGCGCGGCCGAAACGATCGACTGGGCTCGAGCGATCGCCTCGCTGCGTGACGACGGTGACGGGACGCTCGAGCGAGAAACGATCCGCAACACGCTCGGCTGTCTGCTGAAAGCGGGCGAGGATGTCAACCGAGTCGACGACGCCCTCGTGACGGAACTGCTCGAGGCCGCCGAGCGGGCGGGAGGTGACGTGTGAGCGAACGTGCGGACGACGGCGACGCGGACGTCCACGACCACGTCCGGACGGAACTCGTCCGATTCGTCCGTGACCTCCGTCGCAACGGCGCTGCCGTCTCGGCCAACGACGGGACGACCGCTGCCAGGGCGATCGCCGAGATCGGCCTCGCGGATCGCGGCCGCGTTCGAACGGCGTTGCGAGCCAGCCTTCTCACCGATAGCGAGGACTTCGATGCGTTCGACCGGTTATTCGAGACGTTCTGGCGTCGGCTCACGACGGGCCTCGAGGACGACCGACCGACCGTTCCGACCGACGATGGACGTGAGGCTGCCCTCGAGTCGCCTGCTGACCCCAACGTGGACGGGGACGGTTCGAACGGATCCGGCGATCCCGAGGACGCTGATCGGGTCACCGGGCGGTCGCTCGCCGAATCGTTCGCGGCGGCGGTTCCCGACGCCCCCGACAACGGCGGGAGCGGGGCGACGACGGCGCTGTACAGCCCGTCGGGATCGGCCGAGACGGTCGACGGACGACTCCCGACCGATTCGCGTGCCCTCGCAACGCCGTTTCGCGACCTCACTCGAGTACTCGGCGGGTTGCAGGGGCGGCGGTTCGGGTCGGGAACCGCCTGCCCTGACGTCCGGCGGGCGCTCCGCGCGAGCGTGAGTACCGGCGGAACCGTCCTCTCTGTTCCGAAGCAAGACCGACGACGAACGGCAGTCCGCGCAGTACTGTTGGTCGACGTAAGCCGATCCGTTCTCGACACCGTCGATCGCGGGTTCCTGCTGGCGTTCCTCCGTCGGGCCCGCCGCGACTGGCGGGACGCTCGCGTGTTCTTCTTCGATGAGGACCTCAGGGAGGTGACCGACGCACTCGACGCGGAGTCGGCGGCGACGGCGTTCGATGCGCTCGAGGCCGCCGAAGCCGTCTGGGGCGGCGGAACGCGGATCGGGCGTTCGTTCGAGCAACTTCGCGAGACGGCACCGGAGACCATCGATCGACGTACGGTCGTGTTCGTCGTCAGCGACGGCCTCGAGCGGGGTGATGTCGACGCCCTCGAGCGCGAACTCTCATGGGTCGATCGCAGAGCCGAGCGGGTGTTGTGGTTGAATCCGCTGGCGACATCGCCATCCTACGAGCCGGCCGCTCGCGGAATGGCCGCCGCAGTTCCGTATATCGACGGGTTGTTCGCGTTCGCTGGACCGGATGACGTCGCTGAACTGGCCCAACAACTCCAACAGCGGGACGTGGGCGACCGAATTGGTTACGAGTTTGATACGCGGTCGAATCGGCAGACGACTACCCGAACGATAAATCAACCATGAGTACGAGCGACTGGAGTCTCCCGGAAACAGCAGTGTTCGATCGAATACGAACGGCACTCGACGACGAGACGGCGGCCGTCCTAGCGACAGTGATCGCAGTCGACGGGAGCGCGTATCGCCGCCCCGGCGCAAAGATGCTCATTCGGCCCGACGGCGGTGGAGCGGGCAGCATTACGGCGGGATGTCTCGAAGACGAGGTCCGCGCGCTGGCCGCCGACGTACTGGCCGACGATTCCCCGCGCGTCGAGACGTGGGATCTGACCGGCGACGACGACGTCTGGGGTCTCGGGATCGGCTGTAACGGCGTGATAACGGTCCTGCTGGAGCCGCTCGACGAATCGCATCGTCCGATCGTCGACGCTCGAGGCGCCGGCGACGCGATCGGCGTCGCCACCGTCGTCAGCGACGAGCCCGAGATCGACCTCGCCGTTGGTGATCGGGTACACTACACGCCGGCCGACGGGTTCGCCGACGACACCGATCTCCCGGCGGTGCTACTCGACGAACTCGAGGAGCCGACGCGAACGCTCGTTGCGACCGGGAAAGGCGAGACGCTGACCGTCGAGACGGACGCCGGACGCGTCGAGGTATTCGTGGACGGGGTACGGCCGCCGCCGGAGCTCGTCGTGTTCGGGTCTGGTCATGACGTCGACCCGGTCGTCGAACTGGCGAACCGCGTCGACTTCCGCGTAACGGTCGTCTCGTTCCGCGGCGGCCGTGCGGACGACGATCGGTTCCCGCAGGCGGATGGAGTCGTTTCAGCGTCGCCGCGAGAGATACCGGACCTCCGAGAGTGGAACGCGGACACGTACGCGGTGGTCATGAGCCACAACTTCCTCGACGATCGCCTCGCCCTGGAGCGGTTGCTGGCGACGCCGATCGAGTATATCGGGATCATGGGCCCCCAGAAACGGTTCGAAGAGATGCGCGAGGAGTTCGCCGCGGAGAACCGCCCGATCACCGACGCGGAACTCGAGCGGATCTACACGCCGATCGGATTGAGCCTCGGCGGGGACGCACCGTATCAGATCGCACTCAGTATCGTCGCGGAGGTCGTCGCGGTCACGAACGATCGAACGCCGCAACACCTCGGTCGGCGAGGCGGTCCGATCCACGACCGCGCGGAAACAAAAACTGACTGATATGAATCGAGACGACTCCGAAGACACCGACGACGATCGAACGGGAACAATGCTCGCCCGAACGTGGGTTATCGCCGCGAACTTTCGGACTCCCGCCGACTACGGCGTTCCGACTGCGCCGTCGTTCCCCGCGGAGCGTCGGTCTGACGGGACGCTGGTGCTGATCGGCCCTGATGACTCGACACCGGTGATGACTGTCGGAGAAACGATACCCATTCGACGGTAGGTTCACGCGTCGGAGCAGGCTGCTGCGTGATCGGTTCGAATCGTTCGTCTCTGGGTCGGGCAGGCCGCGCCGGTCTCAGTTCGTCGCCGGTCAGCTCCCGATCCACCGGTCGCCGACAGCGTCCGCTACCGATAGTCGAGTAACTACATTCGACCACAATAGTCTACCCTTGGCGCAATTATGAAACTATTTTTGGTTACTAGCGACGATCGAGCATGGATAGCGTTATTGGCGTTTTGTTCATTGGTCTACGTACAGCGGTGACGTTCGGATCCAGTCCGAATTAATCCGCTGTGAGTATATCCATGACTATTGGAACGAAAGACCGGTATCAGCTGTTTATCGGCGGCGAGTTCGTAGCGGCGTCGACCGGCGAATCGAGTACGACTACGGATCCGGCGACCGGTGACGCCATCGCGCAGTTCGCGGCAGCGAACAGCGCGGATGTCGACCGCGCGGTCGGGGCCGCTCGCGACTCGCTTGGCGAGTGGCAAGCGAAATCACCCGTCGAACGCGGTCGGATCGTCCATCGGGTCGCCGATATCCTCCGGGATCACGCCGACGATCTCGCCCGGATCGAGAGTCTCGATCAGGGGAAACCATTCTCTCAAGCGCGCAGCGACATCGACGACGCAGTCCGTTACTTCGAGTATTACGCGGGCGCCGCCGACAAACTCGAGGGAAAGAGCGTCCCGAGAGGGGCGGAGACGTTCGACATGACCACTCGCGAGCCCTACGGGGTCAGCGGTCAGATCGTTCCGTGGAACTTCCCGTTGAGTATCACCGCTCGTGGCGTCGCTCCCGCACTCGTGGCCGGGAATACAGCCGTAGTCAAGCCGGCACCGACGACGCCGCTCTCGGCGCTCCACTTCGCCGAACTCTGTCGGGAGGCGGGCGTTCCGGACGGCGTCGTTAACGTCGTGACCGGCGGCGCGGAACCGGGCGCAGCGCTGTCGTCACACGATGACGTCGACCAGCTCACGTTCACCGGCAGCGTCCCCACGGGCGAGGTCGTGATGAAATCCGCCGCCGAAACGATCACTCCCGTAACGCTCGAGTTAGGCGGCAAGAATCCGGCGATCGTGATGCCCGATGCGGATCTCGACGAGGCCGCGTTCTGGGTCGCGACCGGAATCTTCACGAACGCCGGTCAGATCTGTTCGGCGGCCGATCGAGCACTCGTTCACGAGTCGGTCTACGACGAGTTCGTCGACCGACTCGTCGACCAAGCGGGATCGTACGTACTCGGGCCCGGTACAGACGATCCGGATATGGGACCGCTCAACCACGCCGACCACTTCGAGACCGTCCTGGACTACGTCGAGACCGGTGTCGCCGAAGGAGCCACCCTCGAGACCGGCGGCGAACCGCTCGATCGAGACGGCTATTTCCTTCCGCCAACGGTCTTCACCGATGTCGATCCCGAAATGCAGATCGCTCAGGAGGAAATCTTCGGTCCTGTTCTTTCGGTAATTCCGTTCTCTGACCGTGAGGAAGCGATTGATATTGCGAACGATGTCGAGTACGGACTCACCGGTGGCGTGTTCTCTCGGGACATCAAGCAGGCGTTGGGACTCGCCCGCGATATCGACGCGGGAAGCGTCTACGTAAACGAGTGGTTCGGTGGGTCAATCGAGACTCCGTTCGGCGGGATGAAAAAGAGCGGAATCGGTCGTGAGAAAGGAACTGAAGCGCTTGAATCGTACCTACAGACGAAAAATATCTCGGTAAATCTCGACGAAAAATTGCGGTAAACGGCGTCTCGCAGTTACCCGGTACACTGTACTCTATCTGAAACAAACAAAATTCTCATACACGGCTAGCTTCGACGACTACGACATTGACTGAACGCTACAACTGAACACGACCACTCGCTTGAGGTAGCATCCCATGGCGGCTAGCCGTCCTGACCATTCAGTATGGCTGATTTTATTCTCGAGAGCGAATATGGTCGTCGCCGAGCTGGTCACCTGATTGAGTGAACGGCGCACGCAAACCAAGTCCGGGACATTTCCGGATGATTCGCTGGCGTCGATACGGGAGTCCGTCGAAGCCGTTCCGGCCAGCGTCTTCTGGACTTTCTCCTTCTTGTACTCGTTCTCGCTCTTCGAGTTCTCCTCCTCGAGTTCAGTTGGACCGGTCGGAACCAGCCCCTCTGTAATCACGCCGTGGTCGAGTGCAGCCTGTTGCACGCCCGCAACCGTCCTGTTGAGAACCTCTTGCGTGTCCTCGCTGAACTTCCCGTGCGTGTACGAGAGGTCTTGTTGGGTGGGGGTGTTGGAGAGATCAGTAATGTCGAACTGGAAGCTCTTTGTCAAGGCCGGACTCTGTCCTAATCTGGCCGCGAGTTTGTTCTGGGAGATGCCGCGGACCCATGAACAGCAGCGCACGAAACATCTCGTCGGTTCCGTAGGTGACGCGGTTCTGGTCGCGTGCGTCCTCAAGTTCGCTAACGGGAATCGAGAGCCTTTGGATGACGTTCCAGCGGTGGTCTTCACGCTCACAAAGCGTCTCTGCGTGAGCAATGATGCCCTCCGCAACAGTCATTCGTCTTTTGACACCCTAATAATGTAGAATCCTAATAAACGGCTCTGATAACTCCTGTCGCCTCGTCTCACAGAAGCCCGGCAACGACAAGAAGCGCTATCGAGACACCGCTCGCGCCAAGGAACCACGGTCGCGCTCGCGTTGCAGCTGCGACCGCTGACGTCTCAGATTGGCTGCCGGTCAGTCGACGGAACCCGAAGAACAGCACGGTTGCGAGGACAAGCCACAGGCCGACCATCGTCAGGACGAGGTTTCCTCGGCCCGGCGCCTGGAGCGATTCGGCAGTATAGAGCGTCTCTGCGAGATGGCCGCCGCTGAACAACAGTAGCAAGACTGAGGCCACCGTAAGATACCAGAATCTTCTTGCGATAAGCGTCACCCCTTCTGTACTCAGCAAATCGCTGCGTACTGCCGGGATGACGGCCCCTGCAACCACGAGTGTCTCGCCTGTTCATAATGCGGCGAAGATCGTGTGGATGGTTATTACCACATCAAGCATAGTTGTCATTGTCGCACCTCCGCGCTCAATTGTGCGACAATCGAATTGGGGTTGCTCGATCGGCGTTTTGTGCTTGACCCTACACACCCCGCGTCTCGCGGGTTGACTCGATTACTAGCTCCGTGTGTCATCAGTCGATTATCCGAGGCCGGGCATATACACCAAAGGAGGTGTCCCAGAGTCTGGGAGTAGTACCTGTAAACGACCAGAAACAGCAGTAACGCACCACAGCGTGCTATTCCAGCAACTTGGGAATAACCGGGGGACTCTAAAGCCATCGCGCCGGATGAATTAAACACTACAAAATACGATGTCCGTGAAATGTCACAGCAGTTCTATAATATTCATCACTTGAGATGACCGAACAAAACGTTGATCCGAATCGTCTATCACTAATCCCGTCGAAGAATTCATTCTGCAATTCATCTACTGAAATGGATCGATGGTCGTCCGAGGAACTCGACGAACCCGGCCTCCAGACGGTATTAAAATCCCTCGACGATGATAAATGTCGAACCATACTCACGCTACTGGCCGAACCGAAATCTGCCAGCGAACTCTGCGAGGAGTGCGGTCTCTCAAGCTCGACGGTGTATCGAAAGCTCGACTTGCTCCGTGAATCAATGCTCGTCCGTGAATACACCGAGGTTCGACGTGACGGACCCAACGTGACTCTCTACGAACGCGATTTTACTGACATCTCAATTAGCGTCACCGATGACGAGTTCACGATAGAGGTATCCCGACCCAAAGAAGACCCAGAAGACCGCATGGCAACGTTCTGGTCTGCAATGAAGGAGGAATCAGAATGAACCTCTCTATCGTGTTACTCGGCGTCGTGAAGATCACTGCCCTCATTCTTGGGGGAATTGTGTCTCTGATGGCGTACAGAGCATACAGTCGCACGCGAATCGCGGGCCTCCAGTTCTTTGCGATAGGATTAGCAGTCATCACACTTGGAACGTTTCTCGTCGGAGTCTTCCATCACATCGGTGGAGCGTCCACTATCACCGGGATGACTCTTGAGAGTGTGATCATCAGCATTGGATTCGTCGTGATGATCTACGGGCTCGAGCAAACGTAGAATCCGATCTGTCGTCGCCGACGGTCGCTACTCCAGCAGGGACGTTCGAAGCTACGACTGGTTCTCCCACATCTTGGGACGCTTCCATCGCTCCTTATCAATCCCTATCGGAATACGCATATGGACACGTCCGATACAGAACGAACTCGATTAGACATCGTATTTTCTGGTATAGCTGGGGGTGTCAGTAATCGATGAAGCGAAGCCTTACTTCTGAGTACGCAGATTTCGTCGCATCGCGGAGCAGGTTGGTTATTGTACTGTTGCTCGTCATCAGTGCCGTCATTGGTGCTGGCGCGATTGTAGGCACCACTGCGGAAGGCCAAATTGGCCAAGCCGGAATCGATTCTCCGGAACAGGCGGCGCTTGACCGTATCGAAGCGACGTACGTGACGGACGATGCAGTTGTTGCACAGGTCGTGATCAGGGACGAAGGAGGTAACGTTCTCACCCGCGAATCATTAGTTAAAAGTCTACGTCTTCAGCAGGAACTCCGAGAAAACGAATCGGTCAATGCGACACTTCGTGACGGAACGGGGATGGTCGGCATTGAGAATATCGTTGCAAACGTTGCGTACTCACACCAACAGAGTAGCGGTTCGTCAGCTACCGGCAATGATTCTGGAAACAATACGTCGATGGCAAGACAGGGTCAGTCGTCAGCACCGACACTCGACCAGCAGATTACGGCACTTGAATCCAGCACCGACGAGGAAGTGGAAACGTATCTCAGCCGAATCCTCGACCCAGACACGTCTGTTCCCGGCAACGAGCCAACTCAATTTCTACCGACGGAGTACGAACCAGGGACGACGAGTGCAGACGCGAGAACGACTCTCGTCTTTCAACAGAGTCCGAGCAGTTCGACTACAACCACCGAATCGGTAAACGATGCACAGCTGGTCATCAGCTCTCTCGTCGAGAATCGCTTCGACGACGCGTTCGTGTTCGGGCAGGGTCTCATCGATGCGGAATCCTCGCAGGCCATCGGCGACACGTTCATCATCATCACGCCCGTCGCAATCGTTCTCTTGCTCACCGTCCTTACGATTGCCTACCGGGACCTCATCGACGTTCTCGTGAGCATATTCGGCGTGGCCGTCGTGCTGGTGTGGTACGCTGGTATACAGGGGTGGCTCGGGATTCCGTCGAATTCGACCCTGATCGCCGTTCCGTTCTTGCTTATCGGCCTGAGTATCGATTACTCGCTCCATGTCGTCATGCGCTACCGCGAAGCCCGAGAGGAAGCGCTCGACACCGACGATGAGAATGTCGGTCGACGAGATCCCACGACAGCGATGCGTCTCGGAATCGCTGGGGTCGTTCTCGCCCTCGCTACCGCCGCATTCTCGACGGCTGTCGGGTTCCTCTCGAACTACGTCAGTCCGTTGGGCTCAATTCAGGATTTCGCCATCCTGAGCGGTGTGGGAATCGTCGCCATCTTCGTCGTTTTCGCCGCGCTTGTACCAGCCGTCAAACTCGAACTCGAACGGTTTTTCGACCGCCGTGGCCGCGACCGGCATACCCCCGCCGTCGGCGTCGGTTCGGGGTGGCTGAACCGTGTTCTCTCGGGTACCGCTACGCTTGCTCGGCGAGTCCCCCTCGTCGTCATCGTTCTATCGTTACTCCTCGCCTCCGCAGGGGCGTACGGCGCGACCAGTATCGACACCGAGTTCAACCAAGCCGATTTCATCCCACAGGATGCGCCATCGTGGATGGATTCCCTCCCGGAACCGTTCGCACCCGGTGAGTACGAGGTGAGTGAGAATCTTGCATACCTCAGCGACAATTTCCGTCAACGTGGAGAGGGATCAGAAGGTCAAATATTGATACGTGGGAACGTGACCGCGCCAGCACTCCTTACCGCGACCGACGATGTGGTCCGCAATACTAAGAGCAGCGGGACAGTCGTTATCGGTTCCGATGGAAGACCAGCTATCGAAAGTCCAACATCTGTCCTTCGAGCTGTCGCTTCGGAGAATCAAACGGTTGCGGATGCAATTGCAGCCCGTGACACGGATGGTGATGGTCTCCCAGACAGAGACGTCGCGGCAGTCTATGACCTAATGTTCAATGTTGCTCCCGAACAAGCATCGTCGGTTCTCTATCGTGCCGAGAACGGATCATACGAATCTGCACGGCTAACTGTCGGCGTGCAGGGGGACGCCTCGGCTCAGTCGGTCGCAAGGGACGTACGAGACATCTCCTCGACCATTGAACAGGACGCCCCAGTACGAGCTACTGCAACGGGTGGTCCGGTCATCACTGCTGTCGTCCAGAGTGCTCTGTTCGAAACGCTCGTCGAGGGATTTGCTATCACCTTAGGGGTCATCCTTGCCCTTCTTATCAGTATGTACTGGTGGCGGTACCATGCACCGGGGCTGGGTATCGTGACGCTCGCACCCGTCGTAATCGCGCTCGCGTGGTTGCTCGGCACCATGTCCGTGTTCGATATCCCATTCAACAGCGAGACCGTCGTGATCACGAGTTTAGCCATTGGTCTCGGCGTGGATTACAGCATTCACGTCAGTGAGCGGTTCGTCGATGAACGCGCTCGCCACGATTCGCTCGCCGAAACGCTGGGGACAGCACTTGAGGGAACTGGTGGTGCGTTACTCGGAAGTGCGGTGACGACTGCGGCGGGCTTTGGGGTACTCGCACTGGCGCTGTCACCCCCGCTCCAACGCTTTGGCATCGTCACAGGGTTGAGTATCGTCTACGCTTTTCTCGCGTGCGTGACGGTACTTCCGTGTCTGCTCGTGGTTCGGGAGCGCGTACTCACACGAATGGCCTGAGCATTTCCTTGGGACAGACACGGTTCTTTTTTCACTCGGGATGTAGTTTCTCAGCCAGGTTGATCACTTTGCGGTTCAGAGACCAGTCTGAAGTGTAGCCGATTGTACACACCTGCCACGGTTGATACACGAGGAACTACCTACTCCGTGCCTGTGTTGAAGTTGACGCGAACACCTATTGATTTCCGCCCGCAGGATAAATATTAGAGGTTTGATGGCTTGTGGGAGTATAAACGCAGAATCTGTGCGATTTTCGAACCACGCTGCCGGGCTTTCGCCACAGCATGAATCCGTTCCACGACCTTGCTGTCATCTAATAGTCAGTATCGCGATTTCTTCATTCAGAAATGCCTGAAACTGTGACGAGCAATTCAGTAGCTACATCTGAGGGTGTCATAGAAGACTTCCCAAACAGGAATCGCTCAGTACTGGTGGTGTGGTTACCAGTCAACGGAAAATATTTGAGGTTTCCGACATAATTGGATGTAAATGAATAATAGATTTCTTGGCGCGATGATTTGTGGACTCTCGATGGCACTCTTAACCCCCGTCTTTTCAGGAGACGTGTTCGTAGGAGTTTCCGTTCCAGTGTTGTTACAGTCGATTGGTGGCATACTGGCTATCGTCGGTGGGTGCCTTCTCCTTCGAGATGCATTTCGGCAACCGAGCAAAGCTACTTGAGACATTTGTTTGTATTCTGATTACTCATTAGCGTTCACTTCGCAAGCAGCCTCTCGCGGATGATTCAGTTAGAGATCCGTGGAATAAATACTGTGGCAAGAGTTCTATGACACCCTACACAACGTCAGCTCTGGTTGTACTCAGTGGTGACTAAGTCAGACAGGTCGAAAAGACGGACGTCATCTCGAGTTTCGGTGGCGTGTTCGAGATCATCAGTATATCCTGACCGGCTGAACAGCACGTACAGCGGCTCTCCACCGGTGGGTCGCTTTGACCATCGTACTTCGTCCGCTGTCCGTTCGAGATCGGACAAGATGCCCTCACTGACGGGGTTGGAGGTGAACTTACACTCCCCAGCGACAAGCCCGTCCTCTGTCAGACCGGGGACATCCAGTTCGTGTTCCTTGAACCACCACTGTCCGACGTCCCCACGAGTCAGCGGTGCAGTCACAGTGAGTGCGGGTTCTCTTGTTTCGATGCCGTGATCAGCGAGTTTCCATAATTTGTCCGTAGAAGCGCGACAGTGACTATGTGGTTCCGTCCTAGTCGTCGCTTGGCTCTGTTTTGATCGTTACGTCAACCACGTCACCAGCTTCGACATTAGCTTGCTCTAGGAGTTCCAAGACCTGTGTGTCCGCACCATCGCTCAACACGCGGGCTGAAACCGTTTCCTCGGACTGTTCGAGTGTCGTTTCAATCGCCTCGAGACGAGCGAGAACGGCTGCTTCGAACGATCGATCGGTCTGTCGGCTGTCTCTTATACACATCTCTG
>AOIR01000024.1 GCA_000337115.1 Natrinema thermotolerans DSM 11552 | reverse complement strand
AGACATCGGTCTCGAGTGGCTGCTCTTGGAGAGCGTCCCACTGTCGACTTTGAATTCGGCTTGCAGTCGAGTCGGTAATCCAGTCGGGAACCTGCCACTCGCCGTTCTCGTAGAGGCAGTGGACCCCTGTATCGTTCGTTCCCCAGGTAAAGCAGTGGTCGAAGCGCCGCTGGAATTCCTTGAGCGTGCTACCGTTTGCGTGCTTGATGACGACCTCTTTCGGCGCGATGTCGTGAACGATGTTGGAGATCGTCTCGCTACTGGGATGGTTCGGCAGTGGAAACGCCTGTGTGGTACAGCGGGTGTCTGACGGGTCGACCTCGTCTTCCATCGTCAATTGAACGAACGCAGCAGCAGGATCGTCGCCGATCGCTTGCAGGAGTCGCTGTGTACTGCCGGTCGTCGGCGTCTCCGGTCCTGCAATCGTGATCCCGCCATCTGCCAGGACCTCGTTCGGCCGGTCGAAGACTGCTGTCGGTTCGACCCCAGACACATCGTATTCGAGGCTGTCATAGAGTTTCGCAGCCTGACCGACGAGCGTGATCGGAACCTCGCGCTCGAGTACTTCCGTACAGTGACCAAGCAGTGTCGCGTAGTGAACGCCAGTCAATGAACTTGCCGCGACGACCACTCGTGAACCAGCATACGCGTGTTCGAGGGTCAACTGAAGGGACTCGTTCAGCGACGTCGTGTAGGAATCGTTGCTCGCGACGTTGAGCAGGAGACAGTCGATATCGAACGGGTACGATGTTGCCAGCCCCGGGAATCCCGCACACGGTCGCGTCGTGAAGTCGCCCGAGATGAGAATGTGCTGCTCGCCATGTAAGGGGTCGTCAGTCGCAGTCTCGTCGTGAAACCGGATCAGGAACCCTGCCCCACCGGGCGTGTGGCCAGCGGCAATCGGTCGGACCTCGAGTCCGTTAAGGATCGACGTCCATTCGTTGATCGGTTCGAGCGCGTCGAGAGCAGTGGAGACATCCCCGAGGTCGTTGTCCTGTGTGGCCTCCGGCAGGGCCTGCTCGAGGATCGCGGCAGTCGTGTCTGCGGTATAGATCGGGGCACTGTGTCGGACGTTCGTCGCGAGCGTGCGATAGTGATCGATATGTGGGTGCGTGAGTAAGATCGCAGTCAGATATTCATCGTCTGCGAGTAGTGTGTCGAGATTGACGCCATCTCCCGCGTCGACGAGAATACAGGCACACGTGCCATCCGCGGCTGTAAATCGCAGTAGCGTCGATTCGTTGCCGCTGTTAATGTTCGCATGTTGGTATGTGACACGCATGCGTTTTATCTACTTGATCGCAGTCCTGTATAAAGGAAGGGGATCTTCTTCCAAAAGTGTCACTACCCTGCGACAGCGGTGGGCTCGTTGTCGACGCCCTCGCGGCGTCGCCGGCGTTTCACGCCGGCTTCCAGCGGGACCGACGGTCCCGCCCGGCTCACGCGCTTCCGCGTCGAACTCGGCCGTCTCGAAGTATCTACGAGCGCATACAGAGCCGCTCGTCCCAGAGTTCGAGGCAACCATCAACCTGTGGCTGTCACGCAACGAAGGCACAGATCAGCTACCCAGAGATCCCAAGCACGACACAGGCGACGATGAACAACACGAACCGAACGATTATGGCCACGAATCCCATAGTAAGAAGTAAGTATGGCCGCCGAAAGTGACCAGCCCGAAATCCCCGATGAGATGTCCCCCGAGGAGGCGCGGCAGTATCTCATTCGGTTCCTCGGCCGGCAGGACCTCGACGAGCATGAGGTAATCTACGACGAACTCGCGACCGAGTAGGACTCTCTCCAAGCTGCGGGTTCTCCGTAGTACTGCAACAGTACGGTGGCTTCTCGTAGAGCGAGACCGTTCCAATCCGGAGCGAAAGCGAGATCGACGTATCGGTTTTCCCGTTCGCACTGGAACACGCACATGGACGTAACCGAGGACACGGTTCGAGATGTCTGCACGGACGCGGTCTTCGAACGTGGCGAACGATATCTTACTGAGGGCCGTATCCACGAAATGCACCGCGTCGACACCACCGTAACCGCCGCCGTGAGCGGCAGCCGTCAGTACGATGTTCGTGTTGACCTCGCCACCGACGGGTTTGCCCCGTGGTGTGATTGTCCGTACGACGGGCCGGGAGCGTGCAAGCACGTCGTCGCCGTGTTGCTTCGGTGTGTTGACGACCCACCGCCAGACGAAGGCGATCAGCTCGACGCCGCACTCGATGGCGTCGACGCCGACGAACTCCGCGCGTTCCTGCGTGACGAACTCGCGACCGATGCGGATCTCCGCGCCCGGTTTCTCGCCCGAGTCGGCGAGCCGACGAGACAGTCGGCTGACGAGCTTCGTGCCTCGATCGACCGGCGGTTCGAAGAGACAAACCCTGAGTACCACGTTGTCTTCGAGCCCATCGACTTCACGCAGTGGTTCGATCTCGCGAACGAGTACCGCGAGCAGGAGCGGTACGCGTCGGCGGCGACCGTCTACCGGGCACTCGTCGAGTCGCTCGACGACAACATGGAGCGTGTCGACGGCGCGTACGACCACTTCTCGAGTGCGTTCAGTCAGGCACTCGATGGGTACGTCGACTGTGTCGCGGCCGCGGAGCGCGACGCTGATGCTGTCACTGACGCCATCGGGTTCCTCAATGAGCGGGCGACATCGGGAACGCCGTTCCTCGCGGAACACTTCGAGAAGGCTGCGGTCGAACTCCGGGAGAAGATGAACGAGCAACCCAGCAAGTAGCTGTGTCGCCCTCGATGACGCCCGTAAGTTCGAAAGCCACGAGAATTAGTTTGTGTCGCAGTCAGTCACATTGATCCGCTGTTCGCGAGCGGCTTCGACGTCGGAGTAGAGCGCCAACATGTGCTTGATGAGCCGGCGATCTTCCAGAGTCTCCTCCCACGTCTCGACGTCATAGATGACGATCACGTCGTCTTCGCGTACGAGTTCTCAAAGTCCGTCCTGTGTCACGTGCAGCGAACCTCGGACTGGCTGGTCCGGGTCGACCGGGCTGATGGGACGATCCTCTTCAGCCAGCCAGTAGAGGCGAGACGGCATTTCCGGAGTTGTTTGTCAAACCCCCGAGAGGGATGCGGGGCGATCAAACTGCCCCGAGATAGCGAATGACTTCTGAGCGACAGCACCCACGAAACCGTGGTATCGATCGTCGAACGTCTGGGGGAGTCAAACGAACTCAGTACATTGCCGCCGAGACGACCGGCCAGCTCTTCAGGAAGTGTCATTACGACGAACGGCTCTGCTGGCACGAACAGACGATGTCTCGGCAGGACGTACGTGATGAACTAATCAATCGCCTCGCACGACCCGCGTCACTGGCGACGAATCAGAGTCATCCCCATCCTGTTGAGGGACCAGATACGTTCCAGGTGGAGCAAACGTGGCAACTGAGAACAGATCGATGGACCAGCAAGAGGTAATCTCCAGCCCTTAGTACTCGAGCCTGCTGTTGAATATCGATCACTGGCTCCAGTACGCATTACCTAGTACTTTCCACTCGACCGCGCCCCCAGCATCAGGGTACAAAATAATTCAGACAGACACTAAACTATTAGTTCATAGGAGTCATAAAGCGAGTAATGAGCGACCGATCACAGGTGTGGCCAGAAGAGATGGATAGTGCAGATCGTGTCAGGCATGTCGCCTTGACGCGAACGACACCACGGAATGCTGGCTGGATCGCCGAAGAGGCGGATGTCTCGAGAGATACGGCTGTTAAATACCTTGATCGAATGGCTGATCAAGGAGATCTCGAGGCCATTGAAACAGCTGACGGCACATGCTACAAGCCCGATGAGATTACGCAATTCCTCCGTGAAGTTCGGTCCCTTGCTGAAGAGCAGTCAGTCGACGAACTCACCAATGAACTGCGTGCGATTGGTGAGGAAATCGACTCGTGGAAGTCAACGTACAATGTTGAATCTCTCGAAAAACTTCGACAGAGCATTGGACGTGAGGATCTGTCGGCTGACGATCGACGCGAGCGCCTCGAAGTGATCGAAGAATGGGAATACAACATTCAGGTGCGTGAAGCACTTCAGCTTGCGATCAGCCTTCAGAGTTCGCTAACGCGACTCGATGCAGACCCGCGTCTCGCAAATCGTGGTTCAGACACGCTTCCCCAAGAGGGCTAGGGAAAGATGGTACTCTTTCTTGCTGGTGGCCGAGGATTCACTCGGCGCGAAGGACTTCGTCGCCTCAAAGAACGACTGGAAAAAGAACCGGGGTTTTTCGATGTTCGGTATCGACCATCTCGACTCCGTCCTCGATCTGTCGTTACTGATGTCAAGACTGAGATATTCTTAGGCGAAGAATTTCCACGGCAACAGGCCACCTTCGAGGTCACATGGCGGCCACGTACCGACATCGATGTTCAGCGTGTTCAGTGGGCTGATGACGTAGTCTGCCTGGGGTGGCACAAAGACGATGATCATGAAGAACTTGGGACAACGGCTCTGTTGAAACCCTTAATGAGTTACAGGTTCAGTCGGTAGTTTGAGTAGATGCAGACCCTCCCAAAGTCTCGGTTGCTCCAATTTGTCGAGGAAGCATTTCAGTTAGCGCAACGTGCTGTAGCTCGATACTCCTCGAAGTTCTCGAAACAACGCTATACGCTCCATCAGCACATCGTTCTCCTCTGTCTCAAAGTTCGAAAGGACACAACGTATCGAACACTCCTCGACGAACTCATCGAAATACCCCGTATTCGGAACGCGATCAATCTCACTGAACTGCCTGCCCCATCAACACTGTGCAAAGCGTTTGATAGGCTCGATATGGCCGTCTGGCGAGTGCTGCTCAATCTCTCTGTTTCACTGCTCCCGACCAACGGCGTTGCGGGGATTGATGCCTCTGGCTTCGACCGCAGTCACGTCTCAAAACACTATACGAAACGAGCCAAACTCACGATTCAGCAACTCAAAGTAACACTGGTAGTTGATTCCAAAGTGAACGCAGTCCTCGATCTACACGTGACAACGACACGAAAACACGATAGCCAGATCGCTCCGTCGCTAATCAAACGCAACCCCGAGACGATCGACATCCTGCTCGGGGACAAAGGCTACGACGACCAGAAAATCAGACGGCTTGCCCGTCAACACGAGATTCGTCCATTAATCAAGCATCGTGAGTTCACACCGCTTCACAAGGCATGGAATGCACGCTTAGACGCCGACCTCTATGGCCAACGGAGTCAATCAGAGACAGTCAACTCAACGCTCAAGCGGAAGTACGGCGCGTTCGTCCGTTCACGGCGCTGGTGGAAGCAGTTCCGTGAACTCGCTCTTGCGTGTATCGTCCACAATCTTGACCAAGCAATCTAACGACCAGTATAGAGAAGGCAACTATCAATCGGGCTGTCCGTCGTTACTCTTCCGAACAATTACTGGAACAGACCTCGTATATTTCTCCCCTTCTAGAACTACTGTTGCCTCTACCGACCGTGGAGTTACGTCAATAACCTTCTGAAAGGTCAATTTTGGTGGATAATCGTTTGCCTCACGTGGGGTTATGTACTCGGCAAAAATCACTGTGTTAAATAATCGGCTTCCAACACTTTTCCCTATTCCGTCAACAGGGATAGTCAAACGTTCTTCAATAGCCGATAGCACTGCTGTTGAACCAACAAATGCAGATTTCCGCTTTGCCCAGTGTTTGAATTTATTTGTAGTGTACTCCTGCGGTTCTCCCCCAGCATATACGATAGGATACCGTACTTCATCCGACTTTTCAAGGTATGTTATTGCGTCGTCAGTGATTGTTTTTTCCACCGATACTTGCTCTCCTTTTCCACTCTTCCCTTTCCCCAACTCCAGAAGCCAGTTAGGCTTTCCAACTGCTACGAAGCCCACGAGCGACGTTATACCAGCTCCGAGCGTCGCAACATAACTTCGGCGTCTCATATTGAATCCTACAGCATATCTATATAAATATCTTTTAGTGAAACAACTATTTGAACCACCGATAGATACGCACGTGTAGTGAGCTGTAATCTCACGAGATTAGGTCTAAAGAAGAGGATTTCAACAGAGCCGGGACAACCCATTTCCAGATCGAGACCGATGAGGAATTAACCCACGAACCAGGGTATCTCGAAGCAGAAGCGCCGCTAAGCTTTCTGGAAACCTGTCTTCAGCGACTTCCTCTAAAACTCGAGGAAACGATTCCAGAGTAAACTTGGTTACTCCCACTTGAATGGGTTCTTAATATCTGTATGCACCTTCAGCTTCTGATATGGTCCCCCTGACTGTGCTTCCAGCAGCGAGTTTCGCGGTGCCGTGAGGCATGAGGCGCGCTTAACGGTGTGCCCCGATGTGGTTTCCAGTGACATCCTCGCCCGTCCTAAAGGACGGGGCTTCCTACAAGAGAAGCCTCGTCGTCGGAGGTTTCGGAACCATACTCCGAGAGGGTCGNGTGACATCCTCGCCCGTCCTAAAGGACGGGGCTTCCTACAAGAGAAGCCTCGTCGTCGGAGGTTTCGGAACCATACTCCGAGAGGGTCGTCTGTCGGGGTTGCCGACTCGCCTCCCGGCGTTCCGTGGCCCTGTCACTGGGGCTCCCATTCCGTGGCGTGTCATCGCGCTCCGGTTTCCAGGGAACGCTCTCACCCCACGGATCGACGCGGCGAGCGATGTTCGCCGCGGCGTTGATATCGGCCTGGAACGTCGAAATGTGACACTCGTCGTTCGTACACCGGAACTCGGCCTGTTCGTCACGGCGGCCGATGTGACCGCACGCGTGGCACGTCTGTGAGGTGTACGCCGGCTGAACGTACTCGACCGGGATTCCAGCCTCGAGTGCCTTGTCCTCGATTCGGCCTTGCAGTCGGGCAAACGCCCATGCGTGAAGCCGCCGATTCATGTACGCGCCGTAATCCAGTCGCTCGCGGATGTACGACAGGTCCTCGAG
>AOIR01000023.1 GCA_000337115.1 Natrinema thermotolerans DSM 11552 | reverse complement strand
GAGCAGGTCGAACCACAGGTCTTCCTGGCTAGGGTTGATCCGCAACGGAATCCAGAACGCGTTCCCACGGCCGGCCTGCGGGACGCGCCAACAGAACCCGTACTCGCGATCGGACGAGTAGTCGATTCGGAAACCGCGGTTGGTGAACCGCACCGGATGGTCGTCAGCCAACTCGTCGGCGTCGTAGGTTCGGCGCAGTTGCGGGACGTACTGTTTGAGCGCGTCCTTGGCGTAGGAGGTGAGGTCGTAGCCGGTGATGATATCGTTGACTGCCGATTGCGTGTCCGCACCGCTCTCGAAGGCGGCTTCGAGCGCGTCGCGGTAGGCCGCCACGGTATCCTCGAGCCGACGCTGCTTGTGTGCCGTCGGTGGCACCGTCGTCGCCTCAAGCGTCTTCGTGACGGTCGTTTCGGCAGTCATTCGACAGTGAATGTTACGACCGGAACTCACAAAAAGAACACGGTTGCTACACATATGTATGAGCAAAGAAGTCCGATTCACAGTCAGNATTCGACAGTGAATGTTACGACCGGAACTCACAAAAAGAACACGGTTGCTACACATATGTATGAGCAAAGAAGTCCGATTCACAGTCAGCGACGAACAGCACGAACGCCTCAGCGATCTCAAAGACGAGCGCGGCTACACCTGGAAGGGCTTGATGCTCGAGGGCGCGAAGTGCCTAGAACGCGACGGGTCATAGTTGGTGGACAGACAGTCAAGTGTCGCATTCCTCCGTGCCGCCTCACTTTTCACGCTTAACTAAACACGGCCGATAAATTGGCCTTCAGATTTATATATCCTCACCCGATAATTGTTTGAGCATGGTTGCCCCTCGCCGAGAGAATACTACTTCTCCAGGAAATACAAACGGCAAAAATACGATTTCTATACTTCTCGTTGACGATCACGTTACCGTTGCCGAGATGGCTTCCCAGTTCCTCGAGGCAAACGATGAGCGATTCGATGTTGCGACGGAACCCAGTGCCAGTGAGGGGCTTGAGCGACTTTCCCAAGCGGAGTTCGATTGTGTCGTCAGTGAGTACCAGATGCCAGACATGGATGGTCTAGCATTTCTGCAGGCTGTACGAGAAGAGTATCCGGAGGTGCCGTTCATTCTGTTCACCGGGAATTCGGACATCGCGGGTGACGCTATCTCAGCCGGTGTCACTGATTACCTCCAAAAGAAGCCCGGTTCTGACCAGTTCTCCGTCCTAGCCAACCGCATCGAAAACGCGGTCCACCGAACCAGAGCGGGACACCGCCTCGAGGAAAGTCAGCGACGCTTCCGAACGCTGCTCGACAACGTTCCGGGGATGGCCTATCGATGTCGAAACGAACGTGGCTGGCCGATGCTCTTCGTCAGCGATGACTGTGCCGATCTCACGGGATATGAGCGGGCAGCCCTCCTCGACGGCGACCGTCGTTACGGTCGAGACGTAATGCATTCAGACGACCGCGACCGAGTCTGGGACACTGTCCAGGACGCTTTGGAGGCCCAAGAGCCGTTCCGCGTCGAATATCGCATTCGCACTGCTGACGGCACGGAGAAGCGAGTCTGGGAGCAGGGGCAGGGCGTGTTCGAAGACGGCGAGGTCGTCGCTATCGAGGGGTTTGTCACGGATATAACGGAGCGATCGGAGTCCCAGGAACGACTCGAGTATCAGTCTTCTCTGTTGGAAGCCCAGATGGAGACCACGATCGACGGACTACTCGTCGTCAACGAGGACCGGACTGTTGCCGCCTACAACGACAAGTTCGTCGATATGTGGGAGATACCCGAAGAGTTGATCGAGACGGAATCGGACGAGGCGCTGTTGGACTGGATCGTCGAACACAAGCTTGCGGAGCCGGAAGCGTTCATGGAGTTAGTCGACGATCTCTACGAACGCCCCGAGGAAACGAGTCGCGACGAGGTCCGGCTTAGGGACGGCCGAGTCTTCGACCGCTATTCAGCTCCGGTCATTGGTGACGAGGGAACCCACTACGGCCGGTTGTGGGTGTTCCGTGATATCACCGAGCGCAAAGAGCGCGAGCGGGAACTCGAACAACAGGAATTTCTCTTCAGTCGGGTCCAAGCAATCGCTGACATCGGCATCTGGGAGTACGATACACGAACGAACGATCTCACATGGTCCGACGGTGTCCGCCGCATTCACGGGGTGGCTGATGACTACGAGCCGGCCTTAGCGGACGGACTCGACTTTTATCACCCTGATGACCGCGATGAGATTGCCGCTGCAGTTACCCGCGCGATCGAGGAGGGAGAGCAGTACGACCTCGAATTGCGTATCGTCCGCCCCGACGGCACAGTCCGGGACGTCCGTACACAGGGAGAAGTTAGCACGGACGAGAACGGGGAGACGGAACTCGTTCGTGGCGTCTTTCAGGACATCACTGACCGAAAGCGACGTGAAGAGGAACTCGAAGAGGAACGGGAAAAATACGCGACGCTGGTCGAACAGAGCCACGACGGCATCGCGATATTCCAGAACCGGAAGTCCGTCTTCGTCAACTCTCGGCTGGCGGATATCACCGGCTACGAAACGGACGAACTCCGGGGGATGCCGGTCACTGAGCTAATCGCGCCGGAGGACCGCCAACTCGTCCGGGAGCGGTACGAACGACGTCTCGATCCCACTGTCGACCCGCCGCCGTCGCGATATACTCTGACCTTTGAGACCAAGGATGGACGCAAGCGAGTCGCTGAAGCAAGTTTCGCCGACATCCAGTATGAGGGTGCGCCGGCAGATCTCGTGTCGATCCGAGACGTAACCGAGCGACAGCAGTACGAAGACGAGTTGGAACGCCTCAATGAGGAACTGGAGGTGCTAAACCGAGTCGTTCGTCACGACATCCGCAACGACATGGCGGTCATGCTCGGGTGGGGCGAACTGCTCGAAGACCACATCGACGACGCGGGGAAAGAACACCTCGAGAACATTCTCACGAGCGGCGAACATATCGTCGAACTCACGGAGATCGCCCGTGACTACGTCGAGACGCTGACGAGTGACGGGGAGGTAGACGTCAAGCCGACGCGCTTAGAGCAAGTACTAACGAACGAAATCGCCCTTCGTCGAGATGCACACCCGGACGCGGAGATCAGCGTCGACGAACCGATTCCGGATGTCACCGTTCGGGCGAACGAGATGCTCTCCTCGGTGTTTCGGAACCTCTTGAACAACGCCGTCCAGCACAACGACAAGGACACCCCGATAGTCGAGATTACTGCCGAAGAACGAGAAGACGACGTATACGTAGCGGTCGCCGATAACGGACCGGGTGTTCCTGAGACCCAGCGCGAGCGGATATTCGGAAAAGACGAGATGGGTCTCGAAAGCAGTGGTACGGGCATCGGGCTCTATCTGGTGCAGACGCTCGTCGACCAGTACGGCGGTACTGTCCAGGTCGAGGACAACGAACCGGAAGGAGCCGTCTTCAGCGTCACACTTCCGAAAGCGGACTGAAGTCGGTGGCACTTCCCTCTCGTCGGCACTGCTCCCATCCGAGGGTTCACTGCTCACACTGGCTCAACGAGACAGTACTCTTCTGCCGAGAGTTCGGCCAGCACGGGAGTCCACGCCGAATCCAACCGTAAGGCGGCGGGCCGCTCACGGCCCCGGCCGACAGAATTTGTCGCTCAAACATCAAGATTGATACCATTGCCGTCGCAACGATCAACAAATGCCCTCCATGACACGCCGTGCGGCCCTCGGCGCGGTCGCCGGTTTCGCCGGCAGCGTTGCCGGTTGTGCTGGTCTCCTCGAGGAGGAATCGTTTCCCATCCAACGGTCGTGGCAGACGGGGGTCCGTGCGCCGTCGTCCGTCGCCATGACTGCTGGCGGGCAGCTCTTGACTGGCTCGCATAGCCCGTTCCGTGATCGGCCGATCGTCGCGGGGCTGGACGATCAGACCGGTGAGATCTCTTGGGATGTGACGATCGCGAAGGGCGAGAAGTCGCCCCTAGGTGTCGGTGATGGACGGGCCTACGCGATCTCGAAAGCCGAAACGATGGTCGCCGTCGACGCAGCCACGGGTGAGTCCGTCTGGCAACGCCCGCTCGAGCCGATCGACGCGGCCGACCCTGGGGTCGTCGAGTTCGCCCCACTCCCACTCGGTGATCGCATCGTGGTCCCGATTTCGGGCACCGAGGATGACGTGCCCGACCGACTGGTCGGTGTCGACCGGGCGGACGCTGAGACGCTGTTCACCCATCCCCTGCCCGCATCGCTGTCAGGGGCTCCTGGCGTGACATCCGGTGGCGTGGTTGCACCCCTGGTCGACGGTCGTGTGCGTCTCCTCGACCGGGCTGGCGAAGCCGAATGGACGCGGGATATTGGCACTCCGCTGTCGGCCGTCGGGGCTACTGACGGGACCGCATACCTCGGTGCCGCTACCGAGGAACTGCTTGCGCTGGAAATCGCGACCGGCACAGTCACCTGGCGTGGTTCGCTGGCCAACACCGTGTTCACGCGGCCGTTGGTGACCGACGATCGGGTGTACGTCGGCGGCGCGGACTACACGCTCCGGGCGTTCGACGCGGCCTCGAGCCAGCAAGTGTGGCGTGATGACCTCGGGAACGCCGTGACTCACGGACCGATGCAGGTCGGGGACCGGCTGGTGACGCTGGTCGGTGGGACACACCGCATCCGTGGCTCGAGCGGCACCGTCCCCTTTAGCCCGACTGTACTCTATGTCCACGAGCAAGATGGCACACGGGTCCGGAAAGTCAGACTCGACGACAAGTCGCTCGAGGCCGGCAGCGTCGAGTGGGCACAGACGGCCGGTGAGACGGTCTATTTGGGACAAACGTTCGGTCTGACACGGGTCGCACCGGAGGCGATCACCGATGCGTGATACCGACACCGCTGCCGACACGTACGATCCGCCGGGGAACGCGACCGACCGACAGGACAGTCGGCACTGGTCGCGCCGCCGGGCGCTCGCCTCGCTCGCGTCGGCGGGCACGGTCGCGCTGGCAGGATGTAGCTGGCGGTCGGCGTTTTCTAGCGTCCAACCCCGCTGGAAGCGTGACTTCTCGGCCGCAACGGCGGCAAGCCCACCGGCCGCGACCGACGACCACGTCGTCGTCGGTGGACAGGACAAACGCCTGCATGGGTTTACCGCCGACGGGGAACGGATCCTCACCGTCGAAACCGGTGGGCCCATCGACGCGCGACCGGCTGTCCCGTCGTCGGGCGGCCCGGTCCACGTCCACAGTACCGACGGCGACCTCTACACGGTCGGGCTGGCGGGGGAGCGACTGTGGCACGTGGAGGGACAGGCCCGGTACGGGTGGCTCGGTCGACACGGCTCGCTGCTGGTCGGCACCGATCCGGTCGACGGTGTGGTTACCGGCTACGATGCGAGCGACGGTACGCATCGTTTCCAGCGGCCCGGCCAAGCGTATCAGCTTCCCACACTCAGTGATTCCACCTGTCTCTTCCCCGTCACCGACTCGGATGAGAAGACGAAGTTGGTTGCGTTCGCTCCGGCGACCGGCGAGATGCTGTGGGAGTCCCCACCTCGTACTGGCTATCCCGACGTCGTGGCTGCTGGCGACCGGATCGTGACGGTCTACGATTCTACCGTACGGATGCACCGGGCCCGCGATGGACACGTCCTATGGCGGACCCCGGTTGACGGCGACGTGACTAGCCACTTTGGGCCGCCAGTCTGGCTTGGCGAACACGTCTACGTGCGTGTCCGCCGTGATGATCGCTCGGACGAACTGGTTGCCATCGAGCGTGATGGTGGGACCATCCGGTGGCGTCGGGCCGTCGGGTACGAACTCGAGGCAGTGACGACGACCTCACGGGATGTGTTCGTTGCAAGTTCAGTCGATAACCCCGACGGCGGCATTCTAATCCGGCTGGACGCATTCTCCCTCGATGGGACCCGGCAGTGGCAGACGACAACTGACATCGCGATCGGCGGGACGGTCGAGGCATTCGGCCGTGCCGGTGAGAGCCTCTTTGCCGCCAGCGAGAACCAACTCGCTGCCTACGACTCTGCTACTGGGGAACGCTGGTGGCACTACGAGCCGGAATCCTCTCGGATCGGTGTGACGACGGCCGATGGGGCGTTGTACGTTTCGTACCGCGACGGCGGTGGCGTGGCGCGGCTTCCGACGAACTGATCTGAACCGACTGGGGACCTGCTCGTTCGATGTCGTATCGAACTCCGTTCTAGCACCGTGGTGAGCGTTGTCCCTGCAACTCCGATACCGGTGGCTTGTCACAGGGGGGACACCCGTGGCAGTACCGTCGCCCACCGCCCCAGTAACCGCTCGTGACCTGCAAGGCGGGGTCAGCTCCGCCCGTGGAGGCCGCTGTCTCGAGATGAGGTGGGAATCTCACTCCGGGCTTCCTGCTTGGTCGCCAGCGGGGGACTCTTGTGGTGTCGGCGACGGCCGGTCCCGCTCGCCGCGTTCTGCCGGTCACGGTTCGCCTGTTGGCAGTTGTCCGCGGCCAAGATACTTTGAGAACGAGTATATTTCCCGTTCTATATTACAGATGGTGGGTTCGATAGCACACCGATTTCCACGATCTGGGTATCGAAGCCGAAGCCCGTATCGGTAGTGTACAGTCTGGAGACAAATTGCACCATGGCGAGAAACACGGCATCATCGAACTCGTGATCCGCCGTACGTTCGTGAAGAAATCGTCCCGTCGGTGCGGTCGTGATCGTCGAACACAGCCGGTACTGACGGATATCGTTTGTTTCCGGATCGATAGCAGCGTCCAGCCGATAGCGATACCCATCGAGTTGCAGCATCATTCCCTCGAGCGTGCGTACTCCGAATTCCCCTCTGCTGTTGATCACACGTATGAGCCCAGCTATGGACTGCCTTGCGACTCCGTTTGACACCAAACTATACAATTCTCGAGTAGTGTTCGAAAGAGAGAGGTTGGCAGACTGAAACCGAATCCCGAGTTCCAGCAACTGACGCGGTGTCGGCTCTCGAGCGACACTACGCGACTCGACTCGATTGCTCAACCCATTGAGTCGGTCAGTTTTTATCATGGCTAAAAATCGCCGATGTAGTGTGGGGTCGGCTTATCGACTGGCGTTGTTCGTGACTGTAGAGTGATATCTGTCCGCGACTCTAGTGGATTTCTCAATGACCAACTCACCGTCAACTCCATCTTTATCTTACAATCATACGATCGTAAAGGTCGAGTGGATCGACCGCTCGAGCATCGTCGCGTGGTCGTTTCGGAGCAGTCACACGACCGTCGGCGCGCGGATTTAGTTTCGGGAGAGCAGAATGAGGCGATTTCGACAACGAGATGCGCTCAGCGAGCGGTATATGGAAAATAATCGCCGATATCCGGCTTGCCGCATTTCGTCACACCCGAAACTGACTGCAGCGCCCGGACGGCGATCACACAGCGACGGCATCACCCTCCGAGTACTGCTGGGTCGGTATCCGACAGAAACCGACGGCTCGGGTCCATAGCGGCCGCGGTCGGTTCGGAATTCCGGTCACGATCGCCCGGTATGACTCGAAACACCATTCAACAGAGCCGAAACATTTCTATGAGCGCAGTGGAATGATGTGGGTGATGACGGGCACAGCAAACCGATCGGTCGAACGGGCGTTCAGGATCGTCGACGAACTCGCGGAAAACGGTGGCGGGCGGGTATCGGAACTCGCGGATCGTCTCGAGATGCCCGTCAGTACCGTCCATAACTATCTCCAGGCGCTCGTCGAGACGGGCTACGTCACGGTCGAGGACAAGGAGTATTCGACGACGACCCGGTTTCTCGAGGTCGGTCACCGACAGCGCCATCGCTTGGAGGTGTTTCAGGCCGTCAGCGACGAACTTCAGGACATCGCAGCCGAGACCGGCGAACACGTGACGCTGCTGGTCGAGGAAAACGACCAGTGTGTGATCGTCGCGGTCCAGGAAGGTCCCGACGCCGTGAATCTGTTCGCGTATCCCGGTGCGCGCATGCCGTTGCACGCGGCAGCCCCCGGGAAAGCGATTCTGGCACACATGCCCGAGGACCGCGTTCAGGGGATCATCGACCGGCAGGGCCTCGTGGAGATGACGAACCGGACCATCACCGACCCCGACGCCCTCTTCGAGCAGCTCGCGGAGATCCGCGAGCAGGGGTACGCCATCGACGAGGGCGAACGCATCGCCGGCATGGTCTGTATTTCCGCGCCGGTGCTGGACAAAAGCGACGAAATCCGTGGGGCGATCTGTGTCTGTGGCCCGCAGAGTCGAATCGACGAGAAACGCCGCGAGGAGATCGCCGACATCGTCAAGCGATCGGCGAACGTGACACAGGTCAACCTAGATTACGTCTAACCCGGTCCCCACTAGCGGCCGACGAACTCGGGCTCGCCGTCGTCGAAGAAGGCATCGAGACCGCGCTCGTAGTCCTCCGTTCGGGTCGCGTCTGCGATGCCGTCAGTCTCCGCCGCGAGCTGTTGCTCGAGCGAGCGCTCGTAGCTGTCGGTCAGCAGTCGGGTCGTCGTCCCGAACGCCGCGGTCGGCCCTGCCGCAAGCTCGGCGGCGAGTTCGGCCAGCCGGTCGTCGAACTCGTCGCTGGGGACGACCTCGTTTGCCAGTCCCAGCTCGTGGGCCTCCGCAGGGCTGATGGGGTCGTCTTTCAGGACGAGTTCCTTGGCGGCCCGCAGCCCGACGAGCCGCGGCAGGAAAAACGTCGCGCCGCCGTCGCCGGTCAGGCCGATCCCGGGATACGCGAATTTGAGCGTCGCGTCCTCGCCGAGGACGAGCAGGTCCGGGAACAGCGTCAGGCTAAAGCCGATCCCGGCGGCGATGCCGTTGACGCCGCCGACGACTGGTGTCTTCGTCCGGTGAAACTGGACGATCGCTTCGTGGGCCCGTCCAGCCAGTTCCCGGATGTGGGCCGCGTCGGACTCGTCACCGGAGAGCGCGCCGAGGTCCGCGCCGGAGCCGAAGAAATCGCCCGCATGCGTGAGGACGATACACCGCGTGTCGGGGTCCTCGCCGAGGGTCGTCGCCGCCGATACCAGTTCGTTGGCCATCTCGAGTGTGAGCGCGTTTCGCCCGGCAGTACTCTCGAGGGTCACCGTTGCGACGCCGTCGTCGTGATCGATCGAGAGGTTGTCGTATGCAACCATCGGATCGGTATTTGACGTAATCTCGCTTAACGGTTCCTGCTTTGTCGGTTCGAGAACGGGCGCGGCCCCGTCTAGATCGCGTCGGTCAGGTCGAGCGGCTCGTCGGCAAACAGTGCCGGGTTCATCTCCGCGAGATCGTCGGCCACGAGCGGCTCGAAGCCTAGCCGGTCGATCACGTCGGCTTCGAGGTCGATCCCGGGTGCGACCTCCGTGAGTTCGAGGCCCTCGGGGGTGAGTTCGAAGACCGCGCGCTCGGTCACGTAGACGATCGGCTGATCGATTTCGACGGCGTACTCGCCACTGAACGTGATCTGCTCGACCGAGTCGACGAACTTCGAACTCGAGCCGTCGCTCTCGATCGAGAGTTCACCGTCGCCGGCCTCGATCTCGAGGCCGTCGGTCGTCAGCGTGCCACAGAAGACGACCTTCTCGGCGTTTTGCGTGATGTTGATGAAGCCGCCACAGCCGGGTAGCTGCGAGCCGAACCGGCTGACGTTGATGTTTCCCATCGCGTCGACCTGTGCCATCCCCAGAAAGCCCATGTCGAGGCCACCGCCGTCGTAGAAGTCGAACTGCTGGGTCGAGGAGACCAGCGCCTCGTGGTTGACGGCGGTCCCGAAGCTGATGCCGCCGGAGGCAGCGCCGCCGACCGGTCCCGATTCGACGGTCTGGGTGATCTCGTCTGCGATGTCGCCTTCGGCCGCGACCACCGGGACGAGTTCCGGGACGCCCACGCCGAGGTTGATGACCGAATCCGGCTCGAGTTCCATCGCTGCCCGGCGGGCGATGATCGTCCGCTCGTCGAGCGGGAGCGGCTCGCTGTCGTCGTCGGTCGGCTGCTTGATCTCGCCGCTGTAGGCGGGGTTATAGTCTTCCGCGTACGTCTGCTGGTGGTGACTCGGCGGGGCTTCGACGACGGAATCGACCAGCACGCCGGGGACGGCCACGTCGCGGGCGGTGAGCGTGCCCGACTCCGTGACGCGCTCGACTTGGGCGATCACCGTGCCGCCGGAGTTGTGGGCGGCCTGGGCCATCGCCAACACGTTCGAGTCGAGGGCTTCCCGTTCCATGGTGATGTTGCCGTCCTCGTCGGCCGTCGTCCCACGGATGATCGCGACGTCGATCGGCACCGAGTGATAGAAGAGATACTCCTCGCCGTCGACGGTCATGACCTCGACGATATCCTCGTCGGTGATGTCGTTGGCCTTCGCACCGTCCTGGCGCGGATCGACGAACGTTCCCAGCCCGACGTGGCTGATCGTGCCGGGCTTGCCCGCGGCGGTATCGCGAAGCAGGTGATCCATCACGCCGAAGGGGAGGTTGTAGGCCTCGATCTCGTTGTTGACGATCTTCTCCATCAGGTCGGGCGTAAAGCCCCAGTGGCTCGCGATCGTGCGCTCGAGCATCCCCTCTTGGACCAGATGCGAGAGCCCACGGCCCTGCCGGTCGCCTTCCGCGGCGGGATGATAGAGGGTGAGATCGCGGGGCTGGCCCGTTTCGGCGTATCGCTCGCCGAGTGCCTCGAGAACGTATTCGGGAATCCCGACGGCGACGAAGCCGCCAACGCCGACCGTATCGCCGCCGTCGATACGTTCGACTGCCGCCTCTCTGGACTGTCGAATCGTCATACCTCCCTCTCGCGGGAGCCGCTACTTTTACTTACCTATCTCCGCGCCACGCCACTGTAGCAAGCGCTCGTACCGGTATCGACGGCGTTCTCACAGCGGAATCGTACGCTTTACTATCCCGCCCACGAATCAGCGTGTATGGAGCTAACAGACAACCAGCAACTGATACAGGACACCGTTCGGGAGTTCGTCGAGAAGGAAGTCGCCGACACGGTCGACGAACACGACGCGGCCCAGACGTTTCCGGAAGACGTCTGGGACGGGCTCGCGGAACTCGATCTGACCGGGCTCACGGTCCCTGAAGAGTACGGCGGGTTCGACGCCGACAAAGTGACCTACAGCATCGTCAACGAAGAGATTGCGCGGGGGCATCTGGCAGTTGCGACGGCGCTGTCGGTCCACTGTCTGGCCACCTCGTGTATCCGTCAGTTCGGCACCGACGAACACAAAGAGGAGTGGCTGCCGAAGATGGTCGACGGTCGCCCTGTCGGCGCGTTCGCGCTCTCGGAACCCGACGCCGGCTCGAACCCGGCCGAGATGAGTACCGAGGCCCGCCTCGAGGACGGCGAATACGTCATCAACGGGAAGAAACAGTGGATCACGAACGGCAAACGTGCGGGTGTCGTTATCCTGTTCGCGAAGACCGACCGCGACGATCCCGACACCGTGACTCAGTTTCTGGTGCCCAAGGACACGCCCGGCCTCGAGATCGGCAAGAAAGAGGACAAGCTCGGGCTGCGTGCCAGCGACACCACGACGCTGCTCTTCGACGATGTGCGGATCCCCGAGGAGAATCGCCTGACCGAAGTCGGTGACGGGCTCAAGGCCGCGTTCTCGATCCTGACCGGTGGCCGGATCGCGATCGCCAGTCAGGCCGTCGGCGTCGCCCAGGCGGCTCTCGACGCTGCCGTAAGCTACGCCAACGAACGCGAACAGTTCGGCGAGCCGATCAGCAACCATCAGGCGATCGCCCACAAGCTCGCGGACATGCAGACGGACGTTCAGGCCGCACGCCTGCTGACACGTGACGCCGCCCGGAAAAACGACGGTGGCCTCGATCCGCAGGCAGCGAGTATGGCGAAGTACTTCGCCAGCGAGACGGCGGTCGACGTCGCAAACGAGGCGGTACAGGTCCACGGCGGCTACGGCTACACCAAGGACTTCGACGTCGAGCGCTACTACCGCGACGCCAAGATCACCACGATCTACGAGGGGACCTCCGAAATACAAAAGGAGGTTATCGCACGGCACCTGACCGAGTAACGCGACGCGTTACTCGTATTCGTAGAAACCGCGTCCAGTCTTCTTGCCGAGATCTCCCGCTTCGACCTTGCGCTTGAGGAGATAGGCCGGTTTGTATCGATCACCTAACTCCTCGTGGAGCGTCTCGGAGGCGTGGAGACAGACGTCAAGGCCGATGTGGTCGGCCAGCGTCAGCGGTCCCATCGGCACGTTGGTCCCGAGTTCCATTCCCGTGTCGATGTCGTCTTTGGAGGCGACGCCCTCGTCGTAGGCCCGGATCCCCTCGTTGATCCAGGGCATCAGGATCCGGTTGGTGACGAAGCCGGGCTTGTCGTCGGCCTCCCAGGTCGTCTTCCCGAGGTCCNGGATCCCCTCGTTGATCCAGGGCATCAGGATCCGGTTGGTGACGAAGCCGGGCTTGTCGTCGGCCTCCCAGGTCGTCTTCCCGAGGTCCTCGGCGAATTCGTGTGCCAGCGCGGTGACGTCGTCGTCGGTCTTCTCGCCGACGACGATCTCGACGCCCTCCATCACCGGGACGGGATTCATGAAGTGCAGCCCGACGACGGCCGCCGGTCGCTCGGTCGCGCTCGCGATCGAGGTAATCGAAAGCGTACTCGTGTTCGTCGCGAGGACGGCGTCGTCGCGACAGGTTTCATCGAGATCGGCGAAGATGTCGCGTTTGATCTCGAGGTTCTCGACGGCAGCCTCGACGACGACATCGCAGTCCGCGAGGTCCTCGAGGTCGGTCGTGCCGGTGATCCGGTCGCGGGCCGCGTCGGCTTCGTCCTCGGTCAGAGCGTCTCTGCTGACGAGTCGACCGAGACTGTCGTCGATCGTCTCGAAACCACTGTCGACGAACTCCTGTTCGACGTCGCGCATGACGACGTCGTAGCCTGCCGTTGCGGCGACCTGTGCGATACCACTGCCCATCGTGCCAGCGCCGACGACGCCGACACGGTCGATCGTCTCTACGTCTGCAACCATCATTTCGTGGTGGTCGGACTGTCGTAGTAAATGTCCCGACTCTCGTCAGTGGCGGAACCGCCGGTCACAACCACCGGCCGTCGTCCGACACAGCTATACCGCACGAACTGATATGTGACGGTGATAACTAATGACACAGGTGCAACTCGCCGGCACAGGCATGACGACGTTTGGCTCCCACCCCGATCGGACGGGCAGGGACATGTTCGCAGACGCCGGGCTCGCCGCTCTCGAGGACGCCGGCGTCCCGGCTGGGGACGTCGACGAACTCTTCTACGGCAACTTCGTCGGCACCCTCTCGGAAGGGCAGGGTCATCAGGGGCCGCTCATGGCGGAGGCACTCGGCACGACCGTCCCATCGCGACGGATCGAAAGCGCCTGTGCCTCGAGCGGGCTCGCGGTCCACGACGCCGTGCGTGCGATCCGAAGCGGCGAGTCCGATGTCGTCGTTGCTGGTGGTATGGAGCGGATGACGAACATGGGCACGGCCGGGGCGACGAAAGGGCTGGCCAGTGCGGCCGACGATCTCTATGAAGTCCGGTCGGGTGTCACCTTCCCCGGCGCGTACGCGCTGATGGCTCGGGCCTACTTCGACGAGTACGGCGGCACCCACGAGGATCTGGCCCATATCGCGGTCAAAAACCACGACAACGCACTTGCCAACGACCACGCTCATCTCCAGCAGGAAATCACGGTCGCGGACGCACTCGATGCACCCGAGATCGCGTCCCCGTTTACCCTGTACGACGCCTGTCCGATCAGCGACGGGGCGGCCGCGATCGTCTTGACCACCCCCGAATACGCCGCGGAACACGACCTCGAGGCCGACGTGGCGATCACGGGTGCCGGCCACGGCGGCGATACGATGGCGCTGCACGATCGCCAGTCGCTCTCGAAGACGCCTGCAACCCGCGACGCGGCAGTGGACGCCTACGACGACGCCGGCATCGAACCCAGCGATATCTCCGTCGCGGAGGTTCACGACTGCTTTACGATCGCCGAAGTCCTCGCCCTCGAGGGGCTCGGCCTCTACAGTCACGGCGAGGCGATCGGGGCAGCCCGCCGCGGCGAGACGCGCCGTGACGGCGAGTTGCCGGTGAACCTCTCCGGCGGCCTGAAAGCGAAGGGCCATCCGGTCGGCGCAACCGGGGCCGCCCAGGTGGCTGCCATCGCGACGCTGCTCGACGGCACCCATCCGCGGGCCGACGCCGTCGACGACGCCACGGTCGGCGTCGCCCAGAACGCTGGTGGGACCGTCGCCAGTGCGACCGTTCACGTTCTGGAGGTGATGGAGTGATGACGGACGTGACCAACGGCGAGTACGACGCGTTCCTCGAGGCGCTTGCAGCGGGCGAGGGCTACTACCGCAGCTGCGAGAACGGGCACGGCCTGCTGCCACCACGGCGTGCCTGCCCGCACTGTGGCGATCGCAATCTCACGGAGCGGGACCTCCCGTCGGCCGGCGAGATCGTCACGCACACGACCGTGTCCGTCCCGACGCCGCAGTTCGAAGACGACGCCCCCTACGTCACCGCCGTCGTCGACTTCGGCGGCGTCCGACTTACAGGAGTCGTGCGAGGCATCGATCAAACGGCCGTCGAAATCGGTGACCGCGTCACCGCGACCGTCGAATCCAACGAGACTGACGGCGAGCGGACGATCGTTTTCCGTCCGGCAGAATAACGGGCCGAATTCGCGCTACGAACCCCACTCGAGCGGGCGTCGACCCGGCTACAGGCCGTGTTTCTGCTGCTCTTCTTTGCGGAGTTCGACGCGGCGGATCTTCCCGCTCGAGGTTTTGGGGAGTTCGTCGGTGAACTCGATCCGGCGGGGGTACTTGTAGGGTGCCGTCTCTTCTTTCATGAACGACTGTAAGTCGTCTTTCAGTTCGTCGGTGCCCTCGTGGCCCTCGGCGAGGATCACGTAGGCCTTGACGACGCTGCCGCGTTCTTCGTGTGGACTGTCGACGACGGCGGCCTCGGCGACGGCATCGTGGGTGACGAGGGCGTCCTCGACCTCGAAGGGACCGATGCGATAGCCCGACGAGATGATGATATCGTCGGCCCGGCCTTCGAAAAAGAAGTAGCCGTCCTCATCGCGGGAGGCGAGGTCGCCCGTGCGGTAGTAGTCGCCGGAGAGTTTCTGCTCGTCGAGGTTCGGTTTCTCGTAGTAGCCGTCGAAGATCGCCGGCGAGTCGACCGGCACGGCGATCTCACCGATCTCGCCGGGCTCGACCGTTTCCTCGTCGTCGACGTCGATGATCGTCGCGCCGACACCGGGCGTCGGCTTGCCCATGCTGCCGGGTTTGACGTCGATTCCGGGGTAGTTCGTCACCAAGGCAACGGTCTCAGTCTGGCCGTAGCCGTCACGCGGGGTCACGCCCCAGGCGTCCTGAATGCGCTCGATCGGCTCACGGTTGAGTGGCTCGCCCGCCGAAAGCGCGTCGTTGAGGGTGACATCGTAGTCCTCGAGGTCGGCGTTGGCGAACATCCGGTACTGGGTCGGGACGGCACAGAGCTTGGTGACCCCTTCCGCTTCCATGATCTCGAGGAACGTGTCGGGCTCGAACTCGCCGTCGTAGATGAGTTGGGTCGCGCCCGTCGTCAGGCCGACGCCGACCGGGCTCCAGAACCACTTCGCCCAGCCGGTCCCCGTGGTGGCCCACAGCAGTTCGTCCTCGAGGTCGGTGTCCTCGTCGACACCCCACCAGTAGGGGGCGTTGATCCGGTTGAAACAGTACTGCCAGCGGTGTTTATGCAACACCGGTTTGGGCTGGCCGGTCGTTCCGCTGGTGTAATTGATCGTCATCGGATCCTCGGCAGCCAACTCGGGGCCGTCGTAGTCAGTCGACTCCTCGGCCATGACGTCCGCGACCGTCGTCCATCCCTCGCCCTGCAGGTCGTCTTCGGAACCGTCGAGGACGATGACCCGCTCGAGTGGGGTCTCCTCGAGTACCGGTTCGACCATGTCGGTCAGCGATTCGTGGACGACGATACTCGTCGCGGAACAGTCGTCGGCACGGAACGCGATGTCTTTCGAGCGCAGCATCGACGAACAGGGGACCAGCAGCGAGCCGGTCGCCAGCGCACCGAGTTGGATAGCGAACGCGTCGGGATGGCGCGGGAACAGGTGCATCACCCGGTCGCCCTCGGTGACGCCGAGGGACTCGAGGCCGTTGGCAAAGCGGTTCATGTCGTCCCGGATATCGGCGTAGGTCCGTTCCTCACGGGCCCCCTCGTCGTCCAAGAACCGGACGGCGACGCGATCGCCGGCCGAGTCGGCGTGGTCCGTGACGACCGACGTGATCGCATACGAATCCGGGATATCCCACTCGAAGCTGTCTGCTTCTGTAGTGTAATTAACACCCATACGCTGCCAATCAGAACGCGCAATCTTGAATCTTTTGTTACAATTGGTAATTTGTATCATCTATATATTCAATATCCATCGCATCCCCGGTGTCGGCCGCCGACTCCGGCCGTCGATCGTCACTCCCGTCGGAGAGTCGCCTCGAGCGGCACAACATTTTAGAAGAGTTGCATCTATACGCTAGACAATGTTCGACGAGCAAGAACTGGCGGAGATTTCCCAACAACGGGAGTCGTGGGAAGCGGAGACGCTCGATCCGTCGTTAGAACGCGGCGAGCGCAAAGAGCGATTCGCGACGGTCTCGAACCACGAGGTCGATCGCCTCTACACGCCCGAAGACATCGCCGACCTCGAGTTCGACGAGGACCTCGGGTTCCCCGGTGAGCCACCGTACACGCGGGGGCCGTACCCGACGATGTACCGCGGGCGCACGTGGACGATGCGCCAGTTCGCCGGGTTCGGGACCGCAGAGGAAACCAACGAACGCTTTCATTACTTGATCGACGAGGGCCAGACCGGGCTCTCGACGGCGTTCGACATGCCGTCGCTGATGGGGATCGACTCGGATCATCCAATGAGCGAAGGCGAGGTCGGTAAGGAGGGTGTCGCCGTCGACACGCTCCGGGACATGGAAATCCTGTTCGACGGCATCGACATCGATGACGTGTCGACCTCGTTTACGATCAACCCGTCGGCAGCGGTCATCTACGCGATGTACATCGCGCTGGCCGACCAGCAGGGCGTCCCCCGTGACGAAGTCCGGGGGACCCTCCAGAACGACATGCTGAAGGAGTTCATCGCGCAGAAAGAGTGGGTCATCCCGCCGGAGCCCTCCCTCGAAATCGTCACTGACACGATCGAGTTCGCCGTCGAGGAGACGCCGAAATTCCACCCGGTCTCGATCTCGGGCTATCACATCCGGGAGGCCGGCTCGACTGCGGCCCAGGAGGCCGCCTTTACGCTCGCCGACGGCTTCGCCTACGTCGAGGACTGTCTCGAGCGCGGACTCGACGTCGACGAGTTCGGCCCGTTGCTGTCGTTTTTCTTCAACTCACACAACTCCATCTTCGAGGAGGTTGCGAAGTTCCGGGCCTCACGCCGTGTCTATGCCCGTCTGATGGAGGAGTGGTACGGCGCGGACGAGCCCGAATCCAAGCGCATGAAGTTCCACACCCAGACGGCGGGCCAATCGCTGACGGCCCAGCAGCCACTGAACAACATCGTCCGGGTGACGATTCAGGCGCTGGCAGGCGTCTTCGGCGGGACCCAGTCGTTGCACACCAACAGCTTCGACGAGGCGCTGGCGCTGCCAAGCGAGAAGGCAGTCCGCGTCGCCTTGCGGACCCAGCAGATCATCGCCGAGGAGTCCGGTGCGGCCGATATCGTCGACCCCATGGGCGGCTCCTTCGCCATCGAGAAACTCACAAACGAGATGGAAGCCGAGATCATGGACTATCTCGAGGAGATCAAAGCAATGGGCGACGGCTCGATCCGCGACGGCGTCCTCGAGGGCATCAACCAGGGCTACTATCACCGCGAGATTCAGGAAGCGAGCTACGAGTACCAGCAACGCGTCGAACGCGGCGAGGAAGTCGTCGTCGGCGTCAACGAGTACACCATCGAGGAAGACACTTCGCCGGAGCTGTTACACGTCGACGAAACGACGCGGGATCGCCAACTCGAGCGCTTAGAACAGGTCAAAGCCGACCGCGACGATGCGGCCGTCGATGCGACGCTCGAGGCGCTGTCGGACGCGATCGAACGCGACGAGAACGTCATGCCGTACATCGTCGACGCCGTCAAGGCCTACGCAACGATGGGGGAGATCATGCAGGTCTTCGAAGACCACCACGGCGCGTATCGAGAGGAGATCAGTCCAGTCTGAACCGGTCCCCCATCGGATGTCGCTCCCCGCACCTTCCGGAGTCGGTCTTTTCCCGGTCGGAAGCGCCGTTCCGGCGGGCGAAACTGGCAGACTCCGATAGAATCATACGTTTCCTCTTCGAATCGCGGCCCATGAGTATCGAGAACGATGAGCGGACGATTCGATGTATGGTTGCAAAGGTCGGTCTCGACGGCCACGACCGTGGCGCACACGTCATTTCTCGAGCGTTCCGTGACGCCGGCTTCGAGGTCATCTACTCCGGACTCCACAAAGCACCCGACGACATCGTCCAGGCTGCAGTGCAAGAGGACATCGACGTCCTCGGCATCTCGATTCTCTCCGGGGCGCACGATACGCTCGTCCCGAAAATCATGGACGGCCTCGAGGAATACGGCGCGAAAGCGGAGACGCTCGTACTCGTCGGCGGCGTGATTCCGGAAGAGGACCGCGACGAACTCGAAGCGGCAGGGGCTGCTGCGATCTTCGGTCCCGGAACGTCGATCGAAGAGACGATCGACTTTGTCCGTAAAAACGTCCCCGACCGGTAACCACGGATGGCGGTCGATCGCGATCACAGCGGGGATCTACCGATATGGTTGAAACACTCGGATAGTGGCCACAGGCTATGTTCAGATTGGCTGGTTCCAGCAATACGCGTAGCTCTGGAGCCAGGTTCGGCGGTTGCTAGTTCTGCATTTTTGAAGAGATATCCAAACTGGTAGGTCTAACTATTTACCTCTTGAAAGAGACGTTCAACAGTACTCCAATTTCCACGTGTCTCGTTTCGAAATCGGAGTCCGTGTCGGTGGAGTGCAGCGTGGATCCAGGGGCCTGAACCGCCGAGAAACACAGCGTCTTCGACATCGTCTTTCTCGCGTAGTTCAGCGAGGAATTGGCTGATGAGTCCAGATTTCGCGTTGGAAAGAATCTAACGTGGAGGTTCATCGGTCTCGGAAGCGACAGCAGCGTACAGCCAGTACCGCTGATCGTCGAGTTGGATCACGGTTTCGTCGAGAGCGACGTGATCAGGTTGGGTACCATATGTCGGCTGTCGCTCGGCTTTTTGCATAGTTCTAGACGGTCGATCGTGCCCGTTTGACACCGAAACTATATAAGATATAGACAGTATCCAAAAGTGATGATTGACACAGCTGAAGTTGGATACTCAACTCTGTCAGATTGTGTGGTGTCTGCTCGCGCCCCACAAAATCTAATTCGATCCCGATGCTATAGTAGCCGCTGAAACGATTCACACACAGGTCGCAACGCTGTCGTTCGATCAGGTGTGCAATGACTTTCAGCGGCTACTATAGCTCCACTAGGGCGTTGGAATTCAGGCATGGACACCTCGAACCCCAACTGCCTCGTTCTTCAAACGCTACTCTGAACAGCGCCCCCGACGTACGTCCGAAGACCGTCCGTCAGCGTCGGATCGTCGTCGTAGGTGTCTGTGAGTTCGACGATCCGATCGCCGTCCTCAGGAACCCACCGTGTCCCGCACTTGGGTTGGTCGGTGGCGGGTTCGTAGGTCGTCTCGCCGTCAGGCTCGTCAGCCGAGTAGGCGGAAACTCCCGTGAGGCCGCTTTGGGTGTAGGATACGAGAATGCGTGTGTTCTCGTCGTTGAGGACCTCTCACTCGGCGACCACATGGTCTTCCGTACCGTCACCCTCGCCCGCTCGAGCGAGTTCGTCGCTGTACAGGACTGCGTAGTCCGGGTGGTCACCGGTCGGTTCCAGACAGCCATGGACGGTCAGCGAGGCGGTCGGACAGCTACTCGTCACCGCCGTTCGTCGCGGCCTTCGCCGGCGGTTGTACGTCGACCTCGCTGATCGGCTGTGGATCGGTGTTGTTGATCGACCGTTGTGCGCCCTCGTCGCGGGTTCGTCCCGTCCCGATCGAACCCGAGAACTTCGCCGATCACGAGGCCCTTCGCGTCCGAGTGCAGGTCGTCAGAATCGGCTGCCGAATCGGGGATCGGTGCCTCAGTGCTACTCTCGTCCGATTCGGCAGTCTCCTCTACGGTGTGTGAGGTGTTAGCACTGTCGGCTGCGTTGCCAATGGACGTGTCGCCGTCGGTCGCAGCCTCGAGGAGTGCTGCATACACGACACATGTCGGACACCAGACATTCTCGGTCACGGTAGTAAGAACAGAGACTGAGAACTACTTCCCGTATCGCACTCGTGGTGCGGAGTCTACAGCGGTTCAATTTTACGTACGAATCCAAGACTGGGAAGCAGTTCAGGAATCAATACCCTCGATTTGATCCGTCTCGAGTATACTCGCGAAAATCAAACACATGATCGTTGCTTCTACTCGGCCGCCAAAATAATACTCGAGATAGAGAACGAATGACCAAAGGCAGAACTGGAGGCCGACGTCAGCATGCATCTGGCGACGGATGACCTAAAAAAGGCTAATTCGCGTTACTTCGTGGCTTTGACCAGACGCTCGAGGTCGAGATGCCCATCGCCGTGGTATAACTCGCCTTCCTCGGCCATGGTTGCAGTGTCTTTGATCAGATGCTCAACCTCTTCGACACCTGCATCGGGGCGGAGCGACCGGACAAGTGCGACTGCAGCTGTCACCTGCGGTGCCGCCATCGATGTACCTGCCTTCCACCCGTAGCCAGGGACGACATTCCCCTGCTCGTCCGTCGAAATGACCGTCGAATAGACGAGGTCATTGTACGCGTCGGGGTTCTCCGAAAGCTCCTCCACATCTGCGTTCCCACCGGCAGCACTCACGTCGACGGCACTCCCGTAGTTCGTGTAGAAAGCTGGCTGGGTCGTCGGCTCCTCCAGCCGGTTCTCCGTCAGCCACTTCTCCTCGTTGTCACTATGTTTGTCTCCCCAGCCGACGCCGATCGGACCGGTCGCGCTCACCCCGAAGATGCCCTCAACCTCCGTCGGGAGGCTGAGGATGTTCTCCGTGTCCATGTTCAGGCCATCGTTGCCAGCGGAATTGACGATGAGCATTCCCTTCTCGCGGACGGCTTTCGCCGTCCGGCGGTATGCGTCTCTGATACCTATGAGCCACGGGTACTCCTCCGGATCGACGTACGGTTCCGGGTAGCCGACGCTGTAGTTCGCGGCGTCGCAGCCGACCTCTGCGGCGTAGAGAAACGCGGCCAGCGAATCGCTCGTATAGTTTTCTTTCCGGGAGAACACTCGGAGTGAAACGATTTCCGTATCCGGTGCGGTCCCGAGGCCACCCCCCGCAGGACCGTCGTTGGAGTTCGTCGCTGCGATGATACCAGCGACGTGGGTGCCGTGGTCGCCTGCACCGTTCGGCTCGAACCCGAGTCCATCGGTCGTGAAATTGGCTGATAGCTCCTCGTTCACGACACCTTCGAGGTCCGGATGGTTCGGGGAAACTCCCGTGTCGACAACTGCGACGCGAGTTCCCTCTCCAGTGGTCGTATCATGGACGGATTTTCCATCGTCGGGCTTGTCGGTGTAGTCACCGACGTCCTGAACCCGTTTGTCCCACTGGTACTCGGTGTTCTTTGGCGGACCATCGTGATTATGGCTGTTGCTCCGCTCGTCAACGGAGGGACCCGACTGTTCCTTGACTGCTCCGCCTTTGTCACCGCTCCAGTCGACCTTTATATCCGGCGTTGTCGCGGGCGGCCCGCCAACCTTGCTCTCATCGCCTTGTGCAGCAAGCATATCGATTTCGGAAAGGTCGTGGATGATCTCTACGTCTTCGGGGACTTGCGCCCGTGAGACCTCTCGTAGGTCAATCAGGAATCGGGAGTCGGCTTTCTGTGCGCTGGCCGCTCCGGCCCCGAGTATCGTAGTACTAATCACTGCGCCCGTTGTTTGAAGGATCCTCCGCCTGCTTTGGTTTGTCATGCCAGGCACAATTATAATCACAAAAGTAATAAAACTATTTAATTATAGAAGATTTGATAACTGACTGTGGACTAGTTGACTCCTTTTGATGTTGGAACCATTTGGACTAACTAGCGAAGAAGACTCACGAACAGATAGCCACGCGACAGGCTGACCGATTACTCCCACCGCTACTCTCCCAAAATAGCGACGTGCCGGAAACCACCGTCGGAGACCAGACGAACGTAAGCCAGCGAATGCTCGAGATGCACTACGACCGACGGACTGAGAGGGAAAAGATGGAGCAGCGGCGGGAACATCTGAGCGGGCTCCGAGACGAATGTCCTCGACGACGAGCCGAATCTGGTCGAACTCGTCGTCGACGGCCTTGCCGATCCGGCGCTCGAGTTCGGGTTCGTCGATTACACCAGTCACTCAACGGACAGACGCCAACGGAGGTGCTAAACTAGACAGTGCCCGATCGACGTGGCCCTCGAGCGCGTCGATGGTCTCGACAGGCACAACGTCGTGATTGATGAGACGATTAGCAGCCAACTTCCGCGCTTCTTTTGTAAGTTCAGGAGCAGCTTGCTCGTAGCAGACGCTGAACTCGGTCAGTACAACGGCGGCACCACCCACCGGACGCTGATCAGAAATCGAAGCTCTCCACGGACGGGACTGGAGAGGTGTTTGACGATTGAGGATCCGTCACGGACGCGGCGTCGCGTCCGGGCCATACTCCACGTTCCAGTCGTCGAAGAGCACCCGAAACTCCTCGCGCCTGCGTTCGATCTCCTCGTCGGTGAAGTCCTCTTCCACTTTTGTCAATTGCTCGTCATAGGTGAGTTCGACGGTCGCATAGATGTCGTCGCTCTCGGTGATCCAGTCTGGTAGACAGTCGCTCTCGACAGTAAAATAATACTCGTACCCCTGGGCTCCCATACACGCAACGTTGTATGCTTCGTCAGATAATTTTTCGAACTTCGTCTCGAATTCGGCCACCGACCGAATCGGACCGACGTTGACGCTTGTCTCGGTCGGGGAACGAGAGAATGAGACGTCAAACGTCACGTACGACCATCGATACCGAGCGTCGAACGGGAGACACGGGTGCCCACAGTGCATCAGTACGATGTTGGGATACTGCTCGTCACTAGGGTCGTACATTCGACACTCGATCCACGACTGGAGGATCTCGAATTCGTCGACGATAAACGGTCTCGCCTCGATGTTGCCCATACAGGAGGATTAGACCGGTCGGTACTATAAGTGCTGTCCGAGGAGAAAAACCAGTAACGTATGCAATACGAACGGGACGACTCCGGCTACGACCGCGTTATAACCCTTGACATCGAGACGACCCACTAAAGCCCGACCAGGGCGAGAAGGAAGATCCTCACTCGTCTTCAAGCGCTGCGTAGATCTCCGCGTGGCGGCGTCCGTCAAGCTTCCCCATCTCGAGGGCGATTTCGTGACGTTCGGCGTCGCTCTCGGCTGCCTGATACCGCTCGTACAGCCGGGGAACCTCGTCGTCGACTGCCGTCGAGGAATCGGTGCTGGACGCCATTGTTCTGGTGAGCATACGCTGTGTGTCCCTTTATCAGTTGCGACGAGAACAGGCCCGGAAGTAGATGACTGCAGTGTCCGTATCGACCGTGGCTTCGTCGGTTGCGAAGCGGTGCAAGAGGGCTCGAATTTCATCGCCGTAGTCAAACGTGTATCCGTTCAGCATATAGAAGACAACCACCGTTCGGAGCGCCGTTCGCTTGTTCCCGTCGACAAACGGATGATCCGCAACGAGCAACCGCATCAGATGGACCGCTTTTTCATGGATCGTCTCGGGCACCTCCCCGAAGAACCCCTCCGAGATGTACTGCAACGCGGAGGAAATCGTCGCGAGCAGCCGTCCAGGCGCGATGGAAGACGGCCAGTTGAGTGGTGAGTCGAAGGCGGTCCCGCTCGGCTCGTGGACGAGGACTCGACCCTCAGGAACGGGTGTGACGATGTCCTCGTCGGCGAGATCACTGACCAGATTGCGGGCCGTCGCGTCGTCGATGTCCGCCGTCACAACGCCGGCGGCGTCACGGTCTTGGGCGAGAAGCGCTTTCGAATTGTTCGTAGCCGGAACTTGTGTCGTTGCGAGGATTGAGATCAACCATGGTGAACCGTTCCGAGTACGTGAATGCGCGCCCCACGGAGCCGATGAACCCGTCACGACCAGTGTTTGTAACGTCTGACCGGCAACGCACACTGACTCGAGGGACTGGGCAGCAGGCAGGGGTCGAGGGAAGGAATTCAGTCAGCACAGACTTAACCAACACTGCGTGGAAAACGGTACGAAGTGTTGGTTAACTCAGTCGTTCTTCTGTAGAACTATCGAAGAGGATACAAACTCCCCGAGGAGACAGGGATCTACCCCTGACAAGGGGTTACGCTACGTACGGTGACTTAGGTCCCCACCGGTGTGATGCTCAGAATCGAGCCGAGCATACGCGTCTGCAGTAGCGTGCAGTTCGGTGAGTGACCTGTCGAGCATCAATGGTTCGGGAAGTTGTTCGTCGATTTCTCTCAGCGCCTGTTCGGCCTCGAGGAGTGTTTCATGCAGATCGTCGACGATGATCTCCAGGTCGAGTGTGACGATCATTGTGAAATATTCTGGTGGATAACCTTCAAAGAATAGTATTGGAATTCACAGCTATTCCGTAACAAATTAGAGATGCTCTTCCATCTCTTTGACCTTATCAGGAAACTGTTCCCTGTAATCTTCAATTTCGCTCTCATCGTAATAATCCAGCATACCTTCGTGATCATATTCTAAGCGGATAGAGATGTAACAACTATCGCCTTCTTCATCTACTCCGTCAGGTGGATATTCCAGTGGTAGTTTGATTTGGGCTACCGGGTCCTCAGTCTTGAGGGAGAATAGGTCAAAGGTAGGGGCGTCGAACCCGACCTGAACGATTTGTCCGTTGAATTCTCTGGTCGAAACAGTCGCATCAACCAATGTTTTCGTTCCCAGTGGTTCAGTGGACAACGTCAGTTCTACGTGGTGCCGCGCAAAGAGATAGCGACCGTCTTCTGGGAGAAAGTGAGGTGAGTATGTTATATAACCAATATTTCCCCGTCTCTTCTGAGCCACATATCTCCAACAACAGAATCATATGCCAAATCTAATTCCTCGTAGTTCCCTATGAACTCGAACGTTTTGCTCATACGAACACTACGGTTACATCAAATGTAAAATTTTGCCACTTACTCAAAGAAGACAGTGTAACCAGCCGAAAAGAACTATTTTTGCCTTTCTTTTACTTGGTCGGTCGTGTTTAGTTTGTAGCATTGTGCCAGACCGCAAAGGCTTGGAGCCAGAATTCAGCTGTTGACGGTTTTGCGTGACTGAAACAGTTTGAGAACGAAGAGGTACGTCGCTTTATATCGCGAAAGACACGTTCAGAAGCGTGCCGATTTCCATGTTTTTCGTATCGAAATCGGAGCCCAGATCGACGGAGTGCAGCCTGGAGATGTTTTGCTCCATCGACGAGAAACACGGCGTTCTCGACGTCGTGTTTCTCGGTCAGTTCCTGTAAAAACAGCTCTGTAAGAGCGGTCGTAGTTGTCGAAAACAGCCGTATATGGGGCAATTCGTTCGATTTGGGACCGACAGAAGCATACAGCCAGTACTGTTGATTGTCGATTCGAATCACCGTCTCGTCGAGCACAACGTGATTCGGTGACGCATCAGTGGCGGACTGTAGATCACACTTGTGTATCCAATCTTGAACGGCCTTTCGCGATCGCTTGACACCAAACTTATCTAATTTTCGAACTGTATTCGAAACCGATAATTCGGACAGATGGAGCCGAATACCCAACTCCATCAGTTGACGCGGTGTCCGCTCACGCTCCACAAAATCCAAATCAATCCAGCCGCTACTACCGCTGAAGCGCGCGATTTCTGCCATGAACCAGCTGGAAATCAGCACACCTCACTTTTCACGCTTAACTAAACACCACCGTGGGCTAAGGCGAAGGAGCCAAACCAACCGCTACACCTTCGGAGAGGAGAGAGAAACTATCGAATAACTATTTGACAGAAAACGCAGACAGGGGAACTCGTTTGTCTATGAATACGGGGAGAGATGGCGTAATAATATCCCGGATGTTGCTGCAGGTCAAAGATAGTTTCACATAGATCTAATAGAATTATAATTCCACACTAGTACAACCACATTTATAATGACACGATTGGTTAGTGTACCACAATGACATAATGACACGGAATAGGGAGATGCACGAATGCGAGTAATAGCACACCTGCGAGCGCGCGCGGATACGGCCTACGATAATACGTACCATCACAAGCTTCGAGGCCGGATCTGGAACGCGCTTGATGGGACCGAATACGACGAAATACACGACAAGGATCGTCCGAAGGGGTTCACGTACAGTAATCCGTTTCCGCCGAGAGATATGCGAGAGGGCGACGAGCGGACGTTACTCGTAGCGTCGCCACATGAAGAACTGCTCGCCAACGTTGCGGCCGATCTCAAAGACAACCGAGAGTTAAATATCGGCGAGATGCCCTTCCATGTCGATTCGGTCAACGGACTGGCGACTGACGTAGGCGAACCGGGTACGTCGGGCACGATCGAGACAGGGACGGGCGTGTTAGTTCGGATCCCGCCGTGGCGCTTCGAGGAGTACGGCATCGACACCGACCACGATGAGGCGGAATTCTGGCGACCCCAACATACGGTGGAGCCATTCCGCAATCAGGTCGAGAACAATCTCGATAAGAAACACGACCTGTTTTGTCCCGACTACTTGCCCGGGCCGTCGGAAACTAGCGACGATCTGTTCGACGGCGCAGACCTGATCAAGACGTTCTCGATTCCGGTGACCGTGACACAGGGTCAACGCGAGACGTGGGTGTTGAGCAAATGGCGGTTCGACTATACCGTCCGCGACGACCACCACCGACGCCATCTGAATCTCGCGCTCGACACCGGTATTGGCGAGCGGAATTCGCTCGGATTCGGGTTCGTCAACATCACCGAGAAAGAGAACCAGCGATCGGGCCAGAGGGAACGCGTCGATGCTTGATCCTGACGAGTTCTACGACGAGTACCCACCCGAGCGACTGGAAGACGAACTCCCGGAGCGACCGATCTCGTCGCTCCGGGATATCCAGCATCTCTACGGTCGCCTGTACACGCTGGCGACGGCCGGTGGTGGCGACTACGCAGCGTATCTGACACCCGACCAGGCCAACGACCTGATCGGAGCGGAAGAGAGCCTGATTGTCGTCCGGGTCGATCTCTCCGGTGACCGACCCGCACTCGACGCAGATGAGCCCGTCAAGATTACCCAGTACGCCGCCGATCTCATCCAGAAAGTCGCCCACTGTAAGTACAACGCCGCGCGCGGGATTGATCACAGCGTTACTCACCGCTCGGGACGCAACAGCGATCCTGAGAAGTTGGCCCGCTACGCCTGCGAGCGCCTGACCAAGTGGGCGACTGACGATGTCGTCCAGGATGTTGCCGACGAACACCCGGATGGAGAGGTCATTCGCGGGCTGGCAACCGTCGGCGAAGAGGAATCGAACCTCGATCGAATCCGGTCCGCAGTCAAGGCCGAACTCGGCGGTTCGACTACGGCACTCCTAACCGTACAGGTCCGACGAGAAGCGAGTGCGGACTACGAGTGGCCCGGCGACGTACCAGTGTTCAACGAGGCGATGCGTACACGAAAGCTCTCGAAACTGGTCTCGAAGGGGCAGGCGACGAACTCCGCTGGTCTAGCCACCGATCTGATCAGCGGTGAGCGCACCCGAACCGTCGGCACTGCGGAGGACCCTCTCAACTACTTCCTCGGCAAGCAGATGGAGAAGTTCCCGGGATTAGATCCGGACGAAGCGTGGCGGAGTCATCCGATCTCCGAAGACGGGGCAGTCACGCTGATGAATGCCGAGGAGTTCGTCGACGCCTGTTCCTACCGGACGTTTAACGCCGATGTGTATTACCTCCCGTACTTCCTCGGTCGGCCGACACCTGCGGAGACCTACAACCTGTACGCGGCGCTTCACAGCGTCACACAGGCCGACGACATGGGTCCGGTCCAGACGCTCTACGACGAGTTGGGTGATCACGAAGCGAATTCCGAGGGTCGACTGCGATTTTACGTCGCAGCGGTCATGAAACACCAGATGTCTCGCTTCGACGTATACGGCGAGACGCTGAACGGCCGGATCCACTACCCCACCGAAGTCGGGGAGAGACACGAACAGATCACGGGAAGTTGGGTCTTCGACGAGAACGACGACAGGAACAGAGATCGAACACCACCGATGCCCTCCCACGAGGAGTGGTCGCTCACCACGTATCAGGATTTCCGAGAGATGGTCGGATCGGGAGCCTATCTTTACCGGACGTTCCCCTTCACCGACGAGGACACCGATGCGACGGTCGACGACGAGCGAATCGATGTCCACGTCTCGATACTTGCCGGCGACCCCGTACCACGGACCCAGCTCGTCAGCGCCTACGTCGAGCGACTGCTCGATCGGGACGGCGACGACGTGCCGGAACTCCTGATCGCCTCCCAGTTCGCACAGTTGTGCGCGCTCGAAAACGCCGATCTCGTGACGACGGACACCGGCGATACCGAATCGCCACTGATCGACGGTCCCGATTACGACACCATGGAACCAGAACACGCGCGAACCGACGGCGGCACGGCCGCCCTTGATCGCACCGAGAAGCTCGAATCGTTCATCGAACAGACGGACGGTCTGGACGACCCCGAACGGAAGGGTGCGTTCCTGCTCGGTACGCTCGTCGGCCAAGTCGGCACCTACCAGCAGGGCTACCACGACCTGTCGACGACCGTCATCGACCAGTACCCGATCAAGTCGATGACCAAAACCAAGATCAAGCGTATCACCCAGGAGGTAATCGACAAAGACGTCGTTTACTCTCGGGAAATGGCCAAGAAAGGATCGAACATCAACTCGACGATGTATAAGGAAGTCACGAACGCCATCGTCGAAACCATGGCCGGAAACGATCCATCGGGCTGGGAAATCAGCACCGACGATCTGCGCTTCTACTACGCCCTCGGCCTGACCTACGGTATGAACGACCGATCGACGAACGAGGACGACGCAACGACCGACGACGAAACCACCGACGAATCCCCCGATACCAATGAGTGAACACTACCCCACTGTCTCGAACAGATCCGAGATCGTCTTCGCGTACGACGCAGTCGACGCGAACCCCAACGGCAACCCCCTCAGCGGTGCGAACCGACCGCGGATCGACCCCCATACGGATCAAGCAATCGTCACCGACGTTCGCCTCAAGCGCTACCTGCGGGATCAGCTACAGGACGACGGCCACGGCGTCTACATCCGCAACGTCAAGGAAGACGGCGATCAGGCAACTCGCGAGGATCTCCTCGAGGCCCGGCTCAAGGACATCGACCTCGACGATGTCGACGAGGATGACATCGAGAACGCCGTCTTCAGTCAGTTCCTCGAAAACAGCGCCGACATCCGCTACTTCGGCGCGACTATGAGCGTCGACATGGATGACGAGAAAGTCGACCACCTTCCGGATCACTTCACTGGTCCCGTTCAGTTCTCACCCGGCAAGTCGCTCCACCGAGTCATGGAGAACGAGGAGTACAACAGCCTCACCAGCGTCATCGCGACCGGCGACGATAAGGCACAGGGCGGGTTCGACCTCGACGACCACCGGATCCAGTATGCCTTCATCGGGTTCCACGGACTCGTCGACGAACACGGGGCCGAAGACACGCTCCTATCGGATCGGGACGTGCGGCGGCTGGACACGCTGTGCTGGCGTGCGCTGAAGAATCAGACGATCAGCCGGAGCAAGGTCGGACAGGAGCCCCGGCTCTACCTCAGAGTCGAGTACGCCGACGAGAGCTTCCATCTCGGCGGGCTCGATCAGGACCTCGAACTCGACAGTGCAGAATCCGAACCCGTCGAGGAACTCCGAAATGTCCGCGACATCTGTGTCGACGTGTCGGCACTGCTCAAGCGACTCGACGGTGCGTCCGATCGAATCGACACCGTCCACGTCGTCGCCAGCGATGTCCTCGAAGTCTCCGTCGACGGTGAGACGGGCGGCCACGAGTTCCTCTACGATGCCCTCGAATCAGCAGTCGGTAGTGAATCCGTCCGGGTGATCGATGTGTACGAAGATGCGAAAGCGACCGCGCCGGAGGAGTGACCTGTGACCGAGTACGCACCGGCCGGATCGGGGCTCCCCGATAGCGCTGAGACGTGCCTGTCGTTCACGGTCAGCGGACCCTGGGGACACTTCCGGCGTATCGAGGGTAACATCGTGAAACAGACGTACCGCGTCATCCCGCGGACCACTGTCGCCGGCTTGATCGCGGCGATGCTGGGCATCGAACGTGACGGCTACTACGATCTTTTCGCCCCGGGTGAGTCGCTGGTTGCAATCGAACCAACGAGCGAACTGCGGACGATGAAGCTACCGATGAACACGCTCTCGACCGCCGACGAACACATGGCGTCGCTAAACCCTCGCGGAAAACTTTCCATCAAGCTCCCCGATCCGTCCAAGCCCCGACAGCAGCACAACTACGAGGTCCTCGTCGATCCTGCCTATCGGATCGACGTGTGGCTCGATGACGACGAGCGGTACGACCAACTCCGCTCGCTGCTCGAATCGGGTGAATCGTACTACGTTCCGAGCCTCGGTCTCTCTGAGTACTTGGCGACAGTCGATTACCACGGTGAGTTCCCGATCGAGCAGGGACCCGGCGGTGACACGGTAGCTATCGACTCGACCGTCCCCGAGGCCGTCGACTCGATCGTTCCCGATCCGGAGACACGCTACCAGATCGAGCAGACGCCCGCGTTCATGGAACGTGACGACGGTGGCCGGACGACGAGCGCGTTCGTCTCCTACGCCTACAACCCGGACGGTGGCTCGCTCACGTTCACTGACGTGGCAACGTACTCAGTGGATGATCGGACCGTGGTGTTCACCTGATGGTGGATACGCCGATCTCTCATCCCGCCGAGGACGGTGACGATGCGACATTGCTCCTCGATCACCTAAACGAGGTGGCCAAGCGGGCCGAGTCCGTCGTCTCCACGGACGCAACGACGATCGGCGACGACCCGCTCACCGAGATGGTGGCGACAGTGGCACGATGTCACGACTTCGGGAAGGCGACGACGTGGTTCCAGGAGTACGTGGTTGATGAGCGAGACACAAGCAAGCGGACGAACCACTCCCTGTTCGGGGCCTATCTCGGGTACTACGTCCTCGATCGGTTGGGCTACGACAGCGAGGACTGTCTCGCGGCCTTCGTCGCTCTCGCGAAACACCACGGTCGTCTCCCCGATACGGAGGAATACGTCGAAGGAGTTTCGCGCTTCGACAACAAGAGCGAGGCAAGCAACGAGCGCCAACGAGTCGTGATCGAACAGGTCGAGAATGTCAATGACCATCGCCGGACGTTCGCGCGATCGTTCGTCTCTGACGCTACCGACGGTAACGGGTCGTGGGAGGAGTTCGCCGAGAAGATCAACGATGCGGACGACTCCCTGTTCGATACCGTCTACGATCACGTCTCCATGTTCGGTTTCGGCAGCGACCGCTCGGCACCTTCCGACGAGTTCTACGAACTGCTCCTCCAGCTTTGGAGTGGGCTGATTCTCGCCGACAAAACGGTGGCTGCCGGTGTCGAGGACGGTGATATCGACGCATCCGAGCCGGATACTCGTACCCTCTCGGAGTACATCGCCGACCTAGGAGGAGATACCGACGGAGACAGTCAGGAAGACGCTCTCGATACGCTCCGTGACGAGGCGAGAGACGACGTACTCGACGGTGTCGAGCAATTCCGCGACTCGGATACGTCGATCGCAACGCTGACACTACCAACCGGGATGGGCAAGACGCTGACCGGTCTCAATGCTGCTCTCGCACTCCGAAACGAGAGTGAACGGGTCGTCTACGCATTGCCTTTTACCTCCGTCATCGATCAGGTCGCCGACGAACTCACGGACGTGTTCGATACCGACGCTCGAGACGACCTGTTGACGATCCACCACCATCTGGCCGAGACGGTGACGAAACTCGGTGATCCAGATGACGATCCCGACGAGCATGCCCGACTCGCGGAGATGGTCGCCGAGAGCTGGCGCTCCGGGATGACGCTCACGACGTTCGTCCAACTCTTCGAGAGCCTCGTTGGCCCGAGTAACACCCAGTCGATGAAACTGCCGGCGCTGTACGATTCCGTGATCGTGCTGGACGAGCCCCAGGCATTGCCAATGGAGTGGTGGAAGCTCGTCCGCCGAATCACGACGATCCTCACAGAAGAGTACAACGCGACGATCATCGCTATGACTGCGACCCAGCCGGCGACAAACGACGAGGATGCGGCGTCTCAAGCCCTGTTCGACGACGCGTTCGAACTGGTCAACGACGTGGATAGATACTTCGATCACTTCGAACGAGTCGAGTACGACATTCATGATTCTGTACTCGCGTTCGACGACACTGACGCAACAGTAGACTACGAGACCGCTGGCCGGACGATCCTCAACGAGACCGGCGAGACCGAGTCGGTACTCGCGATCTGTAACACCATCGACAGCGCCACCGAACTCACGGATTCGATCGAGGAACGCGAAGCGGTCGTCGACGTTGGTCGGTGTCTCGAGTTGGAACTCGACGATGACGGAGCTGACGTGGACGCTCTCGTCAAACGGGTCGAGGCGACGCTCGGTTCGAACGAACGAGCACTCGTCCACCTCTCAACTCGCCTTCGTCCGCGGGACCGGCTTGCGCTCATCGAAGCCACGAAGCAACTCACCGAGTACGACGTTCCGATCGTGGCGGTGTCGACGCAGCTCATCGAGGCTGGGGTAGACATCAGCTTCGATCGAGTGTACCGCGACATCGCACCGATCGATAGCGCCGTTCAGGCGGCGGGTCGGTGTAACCGGTCGTTCGAGAGTGATCTCGGAGCGGTGACGCTCTGGTGGCTTGCTCCACCAGCGGGCACGACCAAGACCCCAGCACAGGCCGTCTACGACTCTGAGGGAGTGAGTACGATTTCACTGACTTCCAAAACACTCGACGCGATCGGTGCGAACGACGGAACCGTCGCCGAACGGACGATGACCCGCGAGGCCGTTCAGCACTACTACGGTCTCGTCGCCGGTCGCAATCCGGGATCCCCACAGTACGTCGAGTGGGTCGATGAGGCGAAGGGAGCGAAGCTCGGCACACTCTCGCTGATCGGCCAACGAGAGAGCGTTGACGTGGTCGTCTGCCGAACGGACGCCGACCGTGATTTGGTCGATGCGATGGAATTGGCCGTGAGAGAATTCGACTACGACGCGTTCGACGACCGGCGCGACGAAGCCAAGGAGATCACTGTTTCGCTCCCGATCTACAGCCAAGACTCGACCGAGGCCGAGACAGCTCGACACCTTGAACCGCTCGGTGATACTGACCTCTGTGTACTCAGGCGGCCACAGGGGACCTCGTACTTCGACACAACGAAGGGGCTCGCTGTGGATGAGCCGAGCGTCGACGACCGGTTCCTATGACCGATTCACCGACTGACCCTGTCGACCGGTTTCTCGACGCTGCTAGAGACGAGACCGCCGAACTCCCCTTCCGGCTGACCGGCGTTATGTTCCAGTACTACGTCGTCTGTGAGCGAGAACTCTGGTTCCTCAGCCGTGACGTAGAGATCGACCGCGACACGCCATCGATCGTTCGCGGCAGCGACGTTGACGACGCGGCTTACTCGGACAAGCGCCGAGACGTGCGCGTCGATGGGATCATCGCGATCGACGTACTGGACAGCGGCGAGATCCTGGAGGTCAAACCCTCGTCGTCGATGACCGAACCAGCGCGGCTGCAGCTGCTGTTCTACCTCTGGTATCTCGATCGGGTCACCGGCGTTGAGAAGACTGGTGTCCTGGCACATCCGACAGAGAAACGACGCGAGACGATCGAACTGACCCCGGAAACCAGCGCCGAAGTCGAATCGGCTATCCGTGGGATCCGTGAGGTCGTCACCGCAGAATCGCCGCCACCGGCCGAGGAGAAGCCGGTCTGTGACTCGTGTGCCTATCACGATTTCTGCTGGAGCTGTTGACCATGAACGACAACTACCACGTGTTTTCCGACGGACGGATCGAACGCCAGGACGATACGGTGCGTGTCGTCACCGACGACGGCGAGAAGAAGTACCTCCCAGTCGAGAACGCCGAGGCGATCTTCCTCCACGGACAGATCGAGTACAACACTCGTTTCGTCTCCTTCCTCAATCAGGAAGGCGTCGCAGTCCACGTCTTCGGCTGGCACGACCACTATGCCGGCTCAATCATGCCAAAGCGGGGCCAGACCTCCGGCCAGACGATCGTCGACCAGGTCCGGGCCTACGACGACCCGAGCCACCGCCTTGAACTTGCGAAGGCGTTCGTCGACGGCAGCATCCACAACATGCGCTCGAACGTCACCTACTACGACGGGCGTGGATACGACTTCGAGCATGTGCTGGAGGAACTGGAGGATGCACGGGCGTCGCTCAACGGGATGGGAACGATCGACGAGACGATGGGCGTTGAAGCGCGCGCCAGGAAAGCGTACTATTCGACTTTCGACGAGATCCTTCCCGAGGGATTTGTCTTCGGTGGCAGGCAGTACAACCCTCCGAATAACGAGGTCAACAGCCTGATCTCCTTCGGCAACTCGCTGGTCTATGCGAACGTCGTCTCGGCGATCCGTGCGACTGCACTGGATCCGACGGTCAGTTACCTCCATGAACCCGGTGAACGACGATACTCACTGGCCCTGGACATCGCCGACCTGTTCAAGCCGCTGCTCGCCGATCGAGTCATCTTCAGACTCGTCAACCGCGGCCAGCTAACCACCGACGACTTTGAAGCCGACATGAATTCCTGTCTCCTGAACGAAGGTGGCCGAAAAACCTACTCGAAAGCATACGAGGAAACTCTCGACGAGACGATCGATCACCCAGATTTAGGAAAGAAGGTGAGCTACCAGTATCTCCTCCGTGTTGAAGCGTACAAACTGAAAAAACACCTCCTGACCGGCGAGGAGTATGTCCCGTTCCGACGGTGGTGGTGAGTATGGTCTATGTCGTCGTGGTCTACGACATGGAAGCCGACCGTACTCACAAGATGCTGAAGTTCCTTCGGAGATATCTCACACACGTTCAAAACTCTGTACTCGAGGGGGACGTGACTGAGGGCGACCTCGAAAAGATCCGATCCGGCGTCGACGAAATGCTCAAACCCGGTGAATCGACGATCATCTACCGCGTCTCCTCTGAGAAGATGGTTGAGAGAACCGTCTTCGGTGACGATCCTGCCGCCGACGATCAGTTCCTCTAACCATCCCTGGTTGTTCCATCGACCCCGGGGGGTTCAGAGGTTATCGAGGGTCGACGGAAACGATGAAGTGTGAACGGCCAATAGAGCTGTTTACGTGGTCTAATTGACCATGGTTTCAGACGGACCCTTGTGGGGTCGAAGCGGAGGAGCCGACACCAGAATGATATCAGATAGATAGTTTCAGACGGACCCTTGTGGGGTCGAAGCCAGGGCTCGCACTCGGTCGCCCACCGCCGGATCACGCGTTTCAGACGGACCCTTGTGGGGTCGAAGCGAGATTGTGGAGGCCAAGCGGCTGAACGAAGACGGGTTTCAGACGGACCCTTGTGGGGTCGAAGCACGAACACCGACAGATTGTCGGTATCAGAGTCAGTTTCAGACGGACCCTTGTGGGGTCGAAGCTTGGGCATCCAAGGTCTCGCAAATGAAAGTCGCCTGTTTCAGACGGACCCTTGTGGGGTCGAAGCCGCTCCCGGCTGATGGAGGAACGGCGGACGCTGCTGGTTTCAGACGGACCCTTGTGGGGTCGAAGCCTCCGCGAAGATGCCCTCGAGGCGATCAAGGCCGCACGTTTCAGACGGACCCTTGTGGGGTCGAAGCAATTTCGGCGAGGACACGCAACTGCGGGAGGGACCGGTTTCAGACGGACCCTTGTGGGGTCGAAGCGAGGATCTTGTCTACCTCCTGAATCGCCTTCATCCCCGTTTCAGACGGACCCTTGTGGGGTCGAAGCCTCCTCTACCCCGGCCAGCGCGTCCGAGACGGTGAGTTTCAGACGGACCCTTGTGGGGTCGAAGCGGCGACCGCACACGGGCAAAATCGCCCGTTGCAGAGGTTTCAGACGGACCCTTGTGGGGTCGAAGCCAAGTCGTCGGCAACCTCTCGGAGAGTTTCGGCCACGTTTCAGACGGACCCTTGTGGGGTCGAAGCCCAGTCAATGCTCTCCCAACTCCAGTTTGTCTTAAACGTTTCAGACGGACCCTTGTGGGGTCGAAGCATCCACGATCGCCCAAGGGCTGGCGGTTTGGTCTCCCGTTTCAGACGGACCCTTGTGGGGTCGAAGCAAACCAGTGATACTCACCAGTCGATCGAGAGCCCGGTTTCAGACGGACCCTTGTGGGGTCGAAGCCACCGGCTCATGGTACTCAGCCGAGCAAACACCCAGGTTTCAGACGGACCCTTGTGGGGTCGAAGCGAGAAACGGAGCCAGCGGGTAGACGTAGCCGCCGTGTTTCAGACGGACCCTTGTGGGGTCGAAGCTCAACAAGCTCACGGTGGTTATAGACCATTTCATCAGGTTTCAGACGGACCCTTGTGGGGTCGAAGCGACGAAGTCAGTCCGCTCGTTGAGCGCCGGTTCAGCCGTTTCAGACGGACCCTTGTGGGGTCGAAGCTCAGTGGACTCGTTTGTGACCTCGCCGACGGCACGCGTTTCAGACGGACCCTTGTGGGGTCGAAGCAAACAGTGGTCGCGCGGCGGCTCGAAGTGGGACAGTTTCAGACGGACCCTTGTGGGGTCGAAGCCACGACTCGTTGTTGAAGTGGACCTGGACGTCGAAGTTTCAGACGGACCCTTGTGGGGTCGAAGCGACAACGGCGACGTCGTCGACGCTGGCGACGCGGACGTTTCAGACGGACCCTTGTGGGGTCGAAGCCACCGGGAGACAACGCCACTCGACGAGCCTGTTTCGGGTTTCAGACGGACCCTTGTGGGGTCGAAGCGAATCAAGTAAACCGGAACGTTCGGCGGATTCCCGGTTTCAGACGGACCCTTGTGGGGTCGAAGCTCGATCTCGGGCCCGGAACCCGCCCTCGACGAGGCGTTTCAGACGGACCCTTGTGGGGTCGAAGCGAGGTAGAGGACGGTGCTGTCGACGTGACGCTGACGGTTTCAGACGGACCCTTGTGGGGTCGAAGCAACGTCACCGGCGGCGTTGCTGTCAGCTAAACCGTTTCAGACGGACCCTTGTGGGGTCGAAGCGTGAACGCAGCGTCAGTGGCCGTCCAATACGCATCACGTTTCAGACGGACCCTTGTGGGGTCGAAGCCGAGGAACGTGCGTTTGCGGAACGCCCCGATGGTTCGGTTTCAGACGGACCCTTGTGGGGTCGAAGCTCAGACATGGCCCTCGAGGTCACCGTCGACGCCGGGTTTCAGACGGACCCTTGTGGGGTCGAAGCAGTCGTCGCGATGTATGCACGGTTTCCGTATTCGTTTCAGACGGACCCTTGTGGGGTCGAAGCTTTATATAGTCTGCCGATCCCTCGAGAATCCGTCAGTTTCAGACGGACCCTTGTGGGGTCGAAGCGCGATCGCATCCGCGCGCAAGCCGCGCCCGATCCGGTTTCAGACGGACCCTTGTGGGGTCGAAGCCTGAGTTACGTCGACCGTGATGGGTTCGGACTGGTAGTTTCAGACGGACCCTTGTGGGGTCGAAGCTTGCCTCGAGGCAGGGGCTCGTCGGTCGGGAATCGGTTTCAGACGGACCCTTGTGGGGTCGAAGCACTCGATGCAAGCTGCTGGTTTAACGGGTGACGGCGTTTCAGACGGACCCTTGTGGGGTCGAAGCCTCCGCGATCGGGACTCCCTCGAACGCGAGAGAGTAGTTTCAGACGGACCCTTGTGGGGTCGAAGCATTAGCGTAGCAGCCCTCAATCACGACCCTACCGATCGTTTCAGACGGACCCTTGTGGGGTCGAAGCGAAAACTCCTCCAGGCCAAAGAAAAATACGGCGGTTTCAGACGGACCCTTGTGGGGTCGAAGCACGAATCCCTGACTCGGTTGCCCATTCTTCGACGGGTTTCAGACGGACCCTTGTGGGGTCGAAGCGAGTAGACGAGGCCGGTCGCCGCCGAGAAGCCGCGTTTCAGACGGACCCTTGTGGGGTCGAAGCGTCCCGCCCCCTTCTTGACGTGGAAACACGATAACGTTTCAGACGGACCCTTGTGGGGTCGAAGCGTGACGAGGTACGTCGTGTCGGTCAGCGCACTGTGTTTCAGACGGACCCTTGTGGGGTCGAAGCGTGATCTACATCCGTCCTGCCGACCGGCCTACCAAAGTTTCAGACGGACCCTTGTGGGGTCGAAGCGACCGTGGCCGTGTCGTGCCAGATGACCAGTTCGTTTCAGACGGACCCTTGTGGGGTCGAAGCAATCGTCTGAGTGTCGTGACCATCGATCCGGCGCGTTTCAGACGGACCCTTGTGGGGTCGAAGCTCAATATCGCCCGATTTGTGGGGTATGAGGTCGGCTGGTTTCAGACGGACCCTTGTGGGGTCGAAGCTAGTCTCCGAAGAATGTCTCTCGGGTATGGCACTTGTTTCAGACGGACCCTTGTGGGGTCGAAGCGCGATCGAGACGATCTCGCCGTCGCCCTGCTCGAGTTTCAGACGGACCCTTGTGGGGTCGAAGCTCGTCGGGTGCGTCGTGTCATAGGTAGTACCTCCGGTTTCAGACGGACCCTTGTGGGGTCGAAGCACGATCCTCGAGTCGCCCGAGGACCCGGTTACGTTCGTTTCAGACGGACCCTTGTGGGGTCGAAGCGTCTCGATCGACACGCACGAAAAGACCGACCAGTGGTTTCAGACGGACCCTTGTGGGGTCGAAGCATCACCGGACTGACCGGCCCCGTCAACCCGCTGCTGGTTTCAGACGGACCCTTGTGGGGTCGAAGCCTGACCGAAGTCTCACGGCTCGTCGACGACAGCGAGTTTCAGACGGACCCTTGTGGGGTCGAAGCAGAGGAAGCGGACCGCCATGCCTGGTGGGCCACGTATCGTTTCAGACGGACCCTTGTGGGGTCGAAGCTTGTACCGGACGTACCGCTTTAGCGCATCGCCGGTTTCAGACGGACCCTTGTGGGGTCGAAGCCGTCGATGTTACCGACTACCGCCTCAGCAGCGTGGGTTTCAGACGGACCCTTGTGGGGTCGAAGCAGTTGGGATCGGCCCGAACACGACTCGACCGACATGGTTTCAGACGGACCCTTGTGGGGTCGAAGCGTCGGCTTCGACGGACAGTTTCTCTTTCACGAGGTGTTTCAGACGGACCCTTGTGGGGTCGAAGCCCCCAGCAGCGACACCTTCCGGTACTCGTCGATCGAGTTTCAGACGGACCCTTGTGGGGTCGAAGCGGCTCGGAACGCGAGACGTGCGGGAACCCGATCCCGTTTCAGACGGACCCTTGTGGGGTCGAAGCCGTCGCCGCCGTGATCGGGTCAACGAGGTCCTCGGGTTTCAGACGGACCCTTGTGGGGTCGAAGCTGTGCGGATCTTTTCCGACGCGATGTTATACACTCGTTTCAGACGGACCCTTGTGGGGTCGAAGCCCACGTCGCGACCAGCGTCGGCTCCGGCACAGTCTCGTTTCAGACGGACCCTTGTGGGGTCGAAGCCGAGGGCGCGGGGAATTTCGTCCGGCGGCCGGACTTGTTTCAGACGGACCCTTGTGGGGTCGAAGCGCTAACGAAATGTGGAAGGTCGCGAAAGAGGCTGGTTTCAGACGGACCCTTGTGGGGTCGAAGCGTCGAACCAGCGAATCGAGACGCGCAGGTCACGGGGTTTCAGACGGACCCTTGTGGGGTCGAAGCGACGCCGACGACGCACTCGAGTACCGCTGGGACGAGTTTCAGACGGACCCTTGTGGGGTCGAAGCGGAACTCGTAGACGCCGCCCCCGAGGTTTTCGACGTGTTTCAGACGGACCCTTGTGGGGTCGAAGCGAAACGGCCGTCGCCCGCAACCACGACCTCGAGTGTTTCAGACGGACCCTTGTGGGGTCGAAGCGATCTCTCGGATGGGGCCTCCCGCGGCGCGACCCCGGTTTCAGACGGACCCTTGTGGGGTCGAAGCCGAGAGTTCGTGCGTCGCGCGATCTCCTGAGACGGGAGTTTCAGACGGACCCTTGTGGGGTCGAAGCCGGGAGACTGACTGATGGGGAACCCCGCGGACGTCGCGTTTCAGACGGACCCTTGTGGGGTCGAAGCGGCAGTAGCGGGGGCTGGTGGAACGCGATCGGCAAGGTTTCAGACGGACCCTTGTGGGGTCGAAGCACCGTCGCGGACGGCGGCGAGATTATGTCGGCGTGTTTCAGACGGACCCTTGTGGGGTCGAAGCGCCCAGCTGGGCGCGCGACCGATCCGGCGGCGGCCTCGAGCGAGTTTCAGACGGACCCTTGTGGGGTCGAAGCAGAACCGATCCGACTCGAGCGGCGATCGTTGCGGTTTCAGACGGACCCTTGTGGGGTCGAAGCCGCCCGACGCGGACTTGCTCCGCGTCTTCCTCGAGTTTCAGACGGACCCTTGTGGGGTCGAAGCTTGCCCCAGACGAGGCGGCTCAGGTGATCCGACGGAGTTTCAGACGGACCCTTGTGGGGTCGAAGCTGTTGGCTCGGACGCTACTGATCTCGACGTGCGCCTTGTTTCAGACGGACCCTTGTGGGGTCGAAGCTCCGGTTGATCCGGAGTCGTTCGCTGAACCGAGCGGTTTCAGACGGACCCTTGTGGGGTCGAAGCGGCACCACGGAGATCGTTGGGGTCGAGATTACCGGGTTTCAGACGGACCCTTGTGGGGTCGAAGCCGCTCCCGCCCTACTGTCCCGAATGCGGGGCTCACGTTTCAGACGGACCCTTGTGGGGTCGAAGCTTCCACTCGCCCCAGTCGCCGTCGTCGTCGTGACCGAGTTTCAGACGGACCCTTGTGGGGTCGAAGCAACCCCAATTCTCTGGCGATCTCCCGACTGGGTCGAGTTTCAGACGGACCCTTGTGGGGTCGAAGCCGGACCTGCTGCTTAGCAAGCTGCCTGCAATGGCCGCGTTTCAGACGGACCCTTGTGGGGTCGAAGCCCGTTCACTTCGTCCGTGTCTAACTCCGCTGCAAGGTTTCAGACGGACCCTTGTGGGGTCGAAGCATGGGTTTCGCTCCGATCTCCCAGATTGTGATGCTGGTTTCAGACGGACCCTTGTGGGGTCGAAGCAGGAAGCGCTCAGATTGGCGCGAGAGGCGGCGGGGTTTCAGACGGACCCTTGTGGGGTCGAAGCTCGAGCGGGGAGCCGCCGGCCTGGTCGGCGCCGGCCTGTTTCAGACGGACCCTTGTGGGGTCGAAGCACGATGCAGGGAACCGGCTTCACAATTACCAGCTAGTTTCAGACGGACCCTTGTGGGGTCGAAGCGACCATGCCGACGATCGTCGTCCAGGCCTCGGTGAGTTTCAGACGGACCCTTGTGGGGTCGAAGCATCGACGAATACTACGCCGACGGCGACGGCGAACAGTTTCAGACGGACCCTTGTGGGGTCGAAGCTCCTGTCGGTCGCGCCGTCGAAAAGCGTCGTCGACGGTTTCAGACGGACCCTTGTGGGGTCGAAGCGCCGACGCCTACCGCCTCGAGTTTACCGAGACCACGGTTTCAGACGGACCCTTGTGGGGTCGAAGCAACCGAAGCGTCGCCGTCTCGGGCGCGTTGGGGAAGCGTTTCAGACGGACCCTTGTGGGGTCGAAGCCCGGTGAGATGCAGAACCATACCTATACGCTTGTTTCAGACGGACCCTTGTGGGGTCGAAGCAAGTGCGGCGGCCACCTGACAAATATCCGTGCAAAGGTTTCAGACGAACCCTTGTGGGGTCGAAGCGACTTGGACCTCCTCGCCCAGATCGTTCGGGAAGTCCGTTTCAGACGGACCCTTGTGGGGTCGAAGCGACGACTTTAGCTGAATTGAGGCGCTAAGCCTCCTTCCTCAGCGAGCGCCGACCGAACGGGAGGTGCGAGCAGGGAGGGAATACAGCGCCTCAATTCAACTAGGGACGATGACGTCGGCGGCCCGGTCAGTCTCCGAGGACTGTAGGACGTATCCTCAAGGAGAGCCGATTCGACTGAGGACCGAACTGGGGCTAACGTAACGGCAGCTGACATCGCAAGCGACGGGACGGTCGAAGGCACTGGGCCGTGCCGGTGAAATCCCCGTTGCGGCTAGCGACGAACTGACCTAGAGTCCGAGTGCCTACTCGTTCGACACCCCCACTGGAACCGGCTCCGTTGCATGTGGAGGACGGTGTCTCGGTGAGTGCCACTCACAGCAGGAACACGAACACCGGGTACGAGGTGGCAATCGCCAGTGCCGGCGTCAACACCCACATCGTGACGATGCGCTTGGCCGCGCTCGGATCGAAGAGGCTCCGCTCGTCGAGATCAGCCGGTCCTTCCGCGCCGACATCCGGTACGTCTGGGACGTCCGCTGGTTTCTCTGCCGGCTTCTCCTGGCGAGCGATGTCCCCGATGGTCGGGCCAGCAGGAGCCTCCTCGGCGCGGGAGGTGACCAATGCCCCTGTTGCGACGTCTACTTCCGGCCGCTCGGGTGTTGGGATTGCCAACTCCACCAGTGTTGCCGCCCGACTCGCTCGACCCCATCCGAGCCCAATAATCGTCGATGTCGTACTCACCGCGAGACTCGCGGGGATCCCGAAATAGGAGAGAATCGTGATCACTGTCCCACCGACGACGGAAACGATCAGTGATGCGAGGATCGGTAGTTCCGTAATATCGTCCCCGACCGTCTCCAGCGTGCGACGGGCGATAGTAAAACTGCCCAACCCGAAGGCTGCCACCGCAAGCAGGACGCCCTGATTGACAGTGAGCGATCCCCCCGAACCGACGAGAGGAGCCACTGCGTTCGCCGCGTTCGACGCCCCCGCCGAGAACGCCATATAACAGGCGATGACGACCACCGAGAGTGACCCGACGATGTCCTGTGGTGATGCGTTCTTATTTAAATACGGACGTGGAACTGTCCCCGACCGGTCAAGCTGGACGAAATGGAGATCGAATTTCGTAAACGCGATGTAACGGTCGAGATACGGGTAGATGTAGCGTCCGACTACGGCCCCGATGAGGAAACACGACAGGGGTGCGACGATCCACGCCGAGACGATAACGAACATCAGCGCCCGATTGAGAGTGTCAGATGCGAGACCCAATCCGACGATCGCCCCGACAGCCGTCATCGAGGTCGAAGCTGGAACCCCATAGAGATTGGACACGAACAACGACGCGCCCGTGAAAAACAGGACGGCGACGCTTGCAGCGGGCGTGAACTGGGTTGCCGGCACGATACTGCTACTCATCGTCGCGATGACGTTCCGACCGACGGTCCACGCACCGATAAAGCCGAAGGCGACGAACAACGCGCCAGCGGTCGTCTTTCGGACCAAGCGCGAGCCCACTGCCGGACCGAACGCCACGCCCGTTGATGACCCTCCGATGTTGAACCCGACGAATATCGCGACACCGATACCGACGACAGTTAGCAGCATAACCATCGTATCTGAGTCAACATTATCCGACTGCTATATATATATATGTCCTGACGCCGGCCCCGAGTGCTGCTTTTTATCTATTTCGTGAGTGCAGCGTGTCTCGAGCGGACGACCGAGCGGCAGTCAATCGCCTGGTTGCAGTGAGGTCTGGGAGTCGGTTTCCGTCTTGTACACGTTCCCCTGGATACGGACTTCATCGCGTTCGAGCAACCGATCGTGGTCAGCCGTGTTCGAAGTGGCCCGGGTCAGCCGCCAGAGCGGCCGGATGTTACAAAGCGCGAATCCGACGACGATGAGCGCGAATCCGGCGACGGTCGCCATCGTGATTCCCTCCCCGAGCAGGGCTGCGCCGAAGACCGTCGCGACGATCGGTGTTGCGTAGTTGATGAGGCTAATGTTCGTTGCGCCGGTTCTCTCTAGCAACGTGAAATACAGGAGGAAGCCGCCCGCTGTCGCGAAGACCCCGAGGTATGTGAGCGCAGCGGCTGCCGACGGCGTCCACGTTACGTTTCGGAGCGTTGCTCCAGAATAAGCGTACGCCGTCACGTGGAGGAACACTGCACCGGTACCCATCGCCCACGCATGGAGTGCCATCGTTGGGAGGTCTGCCGACCAGCGTTCGGTCAGGACGGAGCCGAGCGCGAAGACGACTGCGGACGCCAAGAGAAGCCCGATGCCGAGGAGCTGTCCATCAACGGACCCACCGGCAATTGCAATCGCGATTACGCCGGCGAGTCCAGCACAGAGCCCGACGACATCCGTGACGTAAATCCGTTCCGTCGAGAGGACTCGAATGGCGATGATCGGCGTGATAATCGGTGTGAAACTGAGGACGATCGCAGCGACACCGCTCGTGACGTAGCTCTGGCCGATGAACGAGAACGCGAAGTGCGCTCCGATGACGAGGATGCCGTTCGAGAGGATAAGAGCGAGGTCGGCTTTCGTCCGGGGACGCCACCGAAGCCGGCCGAGTAGCACCGCGCCGACAAAAATGACCGCAGCGATATCTAGTCGGGCCGCTGCGAAGAGAAGCGGTGGGAGCGTTTCGAGTCCGACCTCGATCGCTGTGAACGCCGTTCCCCAGACGAGTGCAAGCACACCGAACAACAGCACGTCTTCTGTCTTTGTCATGTTATCATTGCATAGTATGTCATTGCTTCAAAGTCGATGTAGTCTCTATAAGCGGCTCAACTAAACGATTTGCGGGGAGAGAGATAACACGACTCAATGACTGTCTCCCCCTTGGTAATCATTATCTAGACATGCGGATCGGTACGAATGAGCGGCAATGAAATCTCCTATCATCAACTAAATTTAAATTAGCTCCTATGAGGTTACTGGTGGATTCACTGAGGAAAAAGTCGACGAACGGGGTTCCCCACCATCCATCGCATGCAATAGCAGATCTACCAGCGGAAGAACAGTTCCCGGACCAACGAGAATGCAGAGAAAAATCGACTGTGTGGGACGAACACCGATCTCGGCCAGTCGATTACCAATCTAATCACAGTTTCGACATGATTTCGGAACTGGAGTAGCAGTGGTTCCCTCGCTCTTTGATAGTCAGGTCACGAGTACACACACGGTATGGAATCGGACCAATACGGTAGTATTTCTGGGATTTGCCTCTTCTTCATCCGGGATATCGCCTTGCTTGCCCACTGATCCGGTTGCGACGATGCTTGCCATCGTTGCCCTCATGATGCTGTCCACCATGGTTGCCAGCATGGTCGTTTGGCTACTCGTGTACTGGTGGGCCAAACCATGACGGAAGTTCTACTCGTTACCGGGGCGACCGGGACTGTCGGTCAGCATGCGGTTGCTGCGCTTGCAGACCGTGATGTTGCCGTCAGGAGTGGGGTCCGCAACCCGAAAACTGTATCGACCGAAATCACGGACACCGGAACTGTGGTCGCGTTCGACTTCACGAAGCCCGAGACATGGGGAGACGCACTGGTCGATGTCGACGGCGTCTTTCTCGTGCGCCCTCCAGCCGTGAGCGAAGCGGATATCAACTCGTTCGTCGACGCAGCGGCCCGCGTCGGTGTCGACCACGTCGCCTACCTTTCGACTCTCGGTGCGGAAAAGAATGTCCTCATTCCTCACCACCGGATCGAGAAACACATTATGGGGGCGGACATCCAGTATACGCTACTGCGAGCGTCGTTCTTTATGCAAAATCTTCTCGAGGTCCACCGGCCGGATATCGTCGAACGCAACGAGATATTCGTCCCGGCCGGGCGTGGCGAAACGAGCTTCATCGATGCACGAGATATTGGCGAAGCAGCGGCAGTCGTGTTAACTGAATCCGGTCACGCCAATCGAGCGTACGACCTCACCGGGCCCGAGGCGCTGGACTACGGAACGGTTGCCACCACCTTTAGTGATGTCTTGGATCGACCGATCACGTATCCAAACCCGTCGCTGTTGGCGTTCGCACAGCGAATGCGTCGACGCGGAAACGCTCTCGGATTTATCACACTGATGTGTGGCATCTACACCACCGCGCGGTTCGGGTTGGCTGCTCGCGTGACCGAAGACAGCCGCCGGCTCCTCGGACGGACGCCGCGAACGATGCGGGCGTTTATCGAAGATTACGCAGCCGAGTTTCGAGCCGACTCGTAGCCGAACGACACTGACAGGGAGGAATGCCGAGAGCGGGTATGTCGAAACTTGCGGACCACTACTCCCGAAACAGCGTCCGAGATCATCGAACCGCCTGCTGTCGCTCACGTTGCGGTCACCATCCCTTCATTCCAACACCCTGGTACGATACGTCCAAGGGAGTCCCCTGTCTCGAGTACGACCTCACGGAGCGTCGCCCGGCGTAGCATCCCGGAGGAGCATCGTCTTTACGCGACCAACCCCATCGAAATCGCGGAGCCGATACACGAGTTCGCGAACCCGTTCCGAATCGCCGTGACAGAAAACCGTCTCTAAACACCACTCGCCCTGGTGGGTATGGCTCATCGTCTCGATGACGTCTTGAAACTGGTGCTGGACGGAATGGAGATCGTGAATCACCTCGTGATGCCGGTAATCGAAGGCAAGAACGGCGACGACCTCACCCGATACCTCCTCGAGTTGTGAATGCCCCTCGATGTATTCCTGCATCGCTTCACGAACTGCTCGCGAGCGAGAGTCCAAGCCCTCGGCCTGCCACGTCTCGTCGAACTCGTCGAGGACGTCCGCGGATACGTTCAAACTCGTTCGCATACTTCCCAGTTGGGCCCCCGCTGTCTTGAGTACTCGATTATTACGGAAACCGCGTTCTAGTCTTAACAATCGCTATACAACGCGGTGATGAAAGTGTACGTGAATGCTCTACGGCGAGGCGTTTCCACTACTAGTCGGCGCGGTTTCGCTCGGGTTCGTACACGGCATTGAACCCGGGCACGGATGGCCGGTCGCTGCGAGTTACGCGCTCGAGCGGTCCAACAAGTGGCGCTACGGGTTCGCTGCCGGCTTCCTCATCGGTGTCGGCCACCTCGTCAGCAGTCTGGCGATGGTCGGCGTGTTCTTCTACGCGAAATCCTACTTCCAACTGACCCAGGTGAACGAGCCGATCTCTATCCTCGGCGGCGTCTCCATCGGCGGTCCGGTGAGTATCGTTGCAGGGGTATTACTCATCGGCCTCGGCGTTCGAGAGTACACACACGGCCACTCTCACGGTCACGACTACGACGAGCATGCGGGGGACCAGTCCGCTCACCATGATCACAACCACGACGAGCATGCAGGGGACCAGTCCGCTCACCATGATCACAACCACGACGAGCATGCGGGGGACCGCTCTTCAGATGGGCTCCTTGAATGGGTGAAAACTCGGCTTGGAGACAGCGGGGGCCATTCTCACGGGCACGGGACTGAAACGGCCGATGACGCCGACCGCGGACTGTTCGGAATCGCCTGGTTCGCGTTCGTCCTCGGATTCGCCCACGAGGAGGAGTTCGAAATCATCGGGCTCTGTGCCGGCTCGACGTACTGTCTGGAGCTGATGACCGCGTACGCGCTGACGGTCATCGTCGGTATTGTGGGATTGACGATGCTTCTCATCGCCGGCTATCAGGAGTACGAGGAAACGGTCGAGACGTACACGCCGTACCTGCCGCTGTTCTCGGCGACCGTCCTCGTCGTCATGGGACTCGGCTTCATCGTTGGCCTCTTCTGAACTGACCCATCCCGTCCTCCGCGTCTCGCTCTTCCGTGGGGACTTTCGCGCCTCCGGAGAGGCGGCCCTCGTCGACGCCGCCGTGTGTCCGTCTCGATCTGCGAGAGTTCCGTCGTGAACTTCCCGGAGAATCCGTGAGAGGGAACTCTCGCTGTGGTCGAGCGTCGTCGCGAGTTCGGAGAGCGTGTCGCCGCGGTCGACGGTGGCGATGACCTCGAGTTCGATGTGCCGGAGTACGACGTGGCACAGTACGGAACTAGTATCTAGGACGTTTCGAGTAGGGTGACAGTCAGCAGCACGGGAATCGTCGCCACTGCCTTAACCAACAGAACTATGCGATTAGCGTTCCGTGTTGGTTAACACGAGAGTCGCCGATGTCCTACGAACCACCGGCTCCACCGGCGAACCTCCCACCAGAGGTCGTCGACGCGCTCAACGAGTCCGCTCCGGAGCGGCTGCGGGACGTTGCTGCGTACGCCGAGGCGCTAGCCGAACACAAGGACCGCGAGGCTCGTCTCGAGGAAGAGGCAGGCGACGACGGGGTGGAGGACCAACCCGACGATCTCCCGGACGACGTCCCCGCGAAGGCGACGGTCACGATCAAGGAAATCAACGACAACCGGTACTATTACTGGCAGTGGCGGGACGGCGATACGGTGACATCGAAGTACAAAGGCCCGGTGAACCCGGAGGAAGAGATCTAGACCGCGACGGAGACCGTCCGTCTACAGCCTCCCGCAGGTGCGGAAGGTGCGACGTTCACAAGAGCAAAGCTCTTGTGCAGCCCGCAAAGTCACAGAGTGACTTTGAGACGGAAAGCATCGGGGGTCGTGGACACTCCGGCCGTGACCCATCCGACCGTTCGAGGCTATCAGGCCGATGGTCGGATAGGAGTGTCTGATTAACCCACGGGAAGCCTCGGGGCTTGACCCCGAGGCAGTTCACCGAGCGACAGCACACGGAACGCTGACGCGCACGGACGACGGCGGACTACTGCCCGGTAGATCCGGATGGAGCCTTTTGAACGGTGCCGGCACGCGGGGTGTACCCGTCGTCGATGTCGTCTCGAGGGTTGTATATCCGAGCGAACCGTCGTCGTCCAGCATCGGTTACACGGCGTCACGTCGAGACGGTCGGCGCGATCGACGACCGATGTGAAATACCTCGAAGCTACCCCGTGGGACTATTGACCAGTACGGTGTACGGATCCTATGCGATCGGCACGAAAGATACTAGTCGGTATCGGCGGCCTGCTCGTCTTGTGGATCGGGTGGGGCGTGTACGTCGATCGAACGACCGAACGCGTCCCGTCGGAAACGCTGGGCCGCTTCGACGGCGTTGAGATCCGTCGCTATCCCAGGACGATTGTCGCCGAAACGACGGCAGGGGATGCGCGGACGGCGTTTGGACGTCTCTTTCGCTACATCTCGGGCGCGAACGCGCGCCGCGAGGAGTTGTCGATGACCGCGCCGGTGGCGGTCCGCGGTACTGCGATTCCGATGACCGCGCCCGTGCGAACGGGGTCCGACAGTGGTGACGTGATGATGGCGTTCTACCTCCCGCAGACGTACACGTCCGAAACCGCGCCGACGCCGACCGATGCCGACGTTCGACTCGTCGTCGAACCGCCACGGACGGTCGCAGTCCGCCGGTTCTCGTGGTACGCGACGGACGAGCGCGTCCGTCGAGAACGGGAGCGGCTCCGTGAGGAACTCACACGACGAGATCTCGAGACGGACGGCGAGCCGGCGTTGCTCCAGTACAACGATCCGTGGACGCCGCCGTTTATGCGAACGAACGAGATCGAAGTCCCCGTTGCGGACGTTCCGGACGACCGCTACAGCGACCATAACTAAACGGTAACACGGGAGTAGTCCGGAACTCAGGCGGTATCCTCGTCGGACAGTAGTGGACGAGTCGAATTCACGACGACCAGCAGACTGCTCCCGCCCATCGCAAGCGCTGCAAAGAGCGGGTTCAACAGACCGAGTACGGCAAGCGGGATCGCGATGGCGTTGTAGCAAAACGCCCACGCGATATTGCCTTTCACACGGCGATTCGTCGCTCGAGCGAGGTCGAAAACCGTCCCGACGGACGCGAGGTCGTCATCGACGAGGGCGACGTCCGCGGCGTCAGCGGCCATCGCAGTCCCACCGCCTAGAGCAATGCCGAGATCGGCCGCGGCCAGCGCCGGTGCGTCGTTGGTTCCATCGCCGACCATCACCGTCCGTCCCGTCTCGTTGAATCGCGTGACGGTCTCGGCCTTTCCTTCCGGCGGAACGCCCGCAAACACGTCGTCGACGGCAGCGTGATCCCGAAACTGCTGTGCCGCCCGGGCATCGTCGCCGGTGAGGACGACCACATCTTTCCCATCGTCGGAAATAGATGCCACCGTCTCGTCCCAGTTCTCCCGCAGTTTGTCACCGACGACGATTACGCCTTCAGCAGTCCCGTTGCGACCGACAGCGACCGGAACTCGTCCGGTTTCACGGTTGTTCGCAATTCGATCGGTGATGTTCGCGGGAACGTCCCAGCCCTGCTCGCGAAACAGGTCCGGATGGCCGACGACGATCTCGTCCCCGTCGACGATACCCGCGACGCCGTTCCGATAGCTCTCGAAGGAATCGACGCGATCGGCCGGTGAATCGGCGTCCGACCCGGACTCGACCGATCCACCGTCGGGCACCGGTCGCTCGGTGGCGATGGCCTCACCGACCGGATGTGACGAGCGCTGCTCGAGAAGTGCCGCTTTCTTGAGCAACGCCGTCTCGAGGTCGGTCTCGGTGACGGTCATTTCACCCGTCGTCAGTGTGCCGGTCTTGTCGAAGATGACGGTCTCCGCGTCGCGGATTCGCTCGAAGATGCTATCGTCGAAGACGACGATCGAGCGTTCCAACGCGTCGCGGACCCCTGCGGCGACTGCGAGCGGCGTCGCCAGCCCGAGCGCGCAGGGACAGGAAACGATCAACACCGTGAGCCCGACGAGAAGGGCGGAAACGCCGTTCCCGAGAAGGAGGTTCACGCCCGTAACGACGACTGCGAGAGCGAGAACGACCGGCACGAAGATCGTCGCCAGTTTGTCCGCGAGTTTCTGAATCCCATGAGAGCCGCTTTGCAGGTCCCAGACGAGTTCGGTGATCCGATCGAGGCTACTCGTCGCCTCCGCTCCGACGCGGACGGTCACCGCGCCGTCCGTCACCATCGAGCCGCCGACGACGGTATCGCCCGCGGTCTTCCGAGCGGGAAGGGACTCACCGGTGACGACCGCCTCGTCGACGGCTGCGTCACCGTCGACGACCGTCCCGTCGATGGGGACTCGTTCCCCGGACCGGACCAACACGCGATCATCGACCTCGAGGTCCTCGACTGCGACCGCTTCTGCCTCACCGTCTTCGCGAACGCGACGGGCTTCGTTGACCTGGATGGAGGTCAGGTCGGAGAGGCGCTCGGTCGCCTCCTGCTTGATCGACGATTCGTAATAGTTGCCGACCGTGACGATAACGATTATCGCGACGGTCACGTCGTAGTAGATGTGTTCGCCACCGAACACGATCGAGAGCGTACTGTAGAGGTACGCGCTCACGGCCGCGATCGCGACGAGGAGATCCATGTTCGGCGACCGCGTTTTCACGCTGACGTACGCCCCCTGGAGGATCGGCTTGCCAGTCACGCCCAGGATGATCGTCGTGAGTGCCGCGATGACGACGTAGAATGGCGTGGCGACGGAACTCGCGAGCGCGCTTTCGAAAAACTCCGTGACCCGATCGCCGTAAAACAGGCCGCCGAAGTACGTCGGGTAGATGATGACGAGGTACTGCAACATGACGGACATTCCCATGAGGACACCGACTGCGATTCGCCCCATCTCCCAGTTATTCGCTCTCCGACGGCTGAACGTATCGTCACGGGCGTAGGCGCTATAGCCGAGTCCGCTGATCTCCGCTTGGAGGTCGGCTGCCGAGACGCGGTCCGGATCGTGATCGATTCGAACCGTGTCGGTCACGTAACTCGAGCTGGCGTCACTGACGCCGTCGATCGTCGTCGCAGCCGATTCGATAAACGCCTCGCAGGTCGCACAGTGCATCCCGTCGACTTCTAGAAACGTCGCGTCGTGATCCGACGGGACCTCGCGATCGGACTGTGAATCGTCTCGAGCGCGGCGGACGTCGTCGGCGTCGATGTCGTCGACGTCCCCGAGGGTGACGTAGACATCTCGACAGCCAGTACAGCAGAACCGATTGCCGTCCGCTACGATGTCACTCCCACTGACGGGGAGGTCACAGAGTGTACAGCTGGGTTCTGACGGAGAGGTGTCGGACATTCGTTAGTCACTAGTAGCCGTTGCCGCGATTTGTTGTGTGTCGATTCCTCCGTAGAACGATCGTTTCGAGTGTCGCATCCGCGGTCTTCTCACCTCGTGCGCCAGCAGGACGTCCTCGAGCGCGACGACCGCGACTCCACGTAATCGGTGTACTCGCCGGCACCGACTGCCATCACTGGCATCGATCACGGCACGCGAGATGTACGTTCCGATACAGTACACTCCCGCGAGAAACAACGCCACGGCACTGCCAAAGCGTGGAACCTGGTACATGTCGATCAGTTCGGACTGTGATATCGGCCGAGCTAGTCGCTTGGAAGGGTAATGTATTTCGTCTCCTCTCCCGGGAGTTATCGAACCCACACCCTGTTGCACAACTCCTTGTTTGGGCCGCGTAGTGCGGTCGACCACCCGCTCAGAAATTCCGTCCCCAACGGACGGAACACTCTTCCGCTTCCGTTGGCTGCTGAAAGTCGCTACTCGAGAGGCGAAATGCTCAATCGCGGCGATAGTGGCCGTGTTTCGTTAAGCGTGAAAAGTGATGCGGCACGATTTTCTGGTGCCTATGCCAAAAATCGACCGGCTCAGCGGGTGTAGGGACTGGATCGATTTGAGTTTTGTGGAGCGAGAACGGACACCGCGTCAACTACTGGAACTCGGTATTCGACTTCACCTTGCTTGATTGTCGCTTTCAAATACAATTCAAGAAATCGAAAGATCCGGGTCGAACGATCGCGAAAGGCCGTTCATGAGTGGGTGCAGAAAGCCGATCTACAGCCAGAGCTGACGCGACTCCGAATCACGTTGCGCTCGACGAGACCGTGATTCAAATCGATGATCATCGGTATTGGCTGTACGCTGCAGTCGATCCTGAAACGAACAGAATTCTCCATATGCGGCCGTTCTCGACGACTACGACCGCGTTGACTGAACGATTTTTGCAAGAACTCACGGAGAAACACGATGTCGAAGACGCCGTGTTTCTCGTCGATGGCGCCCAGCATCTCCAGACAGCACTCCGTCGACACGGACTCCGATTTCGATACGAAAAGCACGGAAATCGGAATGCTGTCGAACGTCTATTTAGGGAGATAAAACACCGAACCTCTTCGTTCTCAAACTATTTTAGCCACGCTAACCCATCAACCGCAGAATCGTGGCTTCAAGCCTTCGCCGTCTGGAAGAATGCTACAAACTAAACACGAGCCGTAAGTCTAGGAATGCTGTTATATAGCGGTTCGCGTTACGCCAGATCGGAGAGGCTCTCGCCGACGCGGAAGCCGATCGGTTCGCCGACCTCCTCGGAACCGAGTGCGACACCGAGTAACTGCTCGTCTGGATCGCTAATCGTCACCGTTTCGCTCGCCCGCGATCGTCCGTCTATTTCGGTGTCAATCAGTTCGACGGTCACTTCGTACGAGCCGGCATCGCCCCACACGTCGTCGTACACTGCGACGGACTGTTCGTCGTCTCCGGAGGCCGACCCTTCGTTGTCGTTCCCCGACTCCGACGGAGCGAGGTCGAACGTCTCGTCGAGAGCTGTTTCACCGGCGGGGTCGCCGACGGCGATGGAACCGGCGACTCGTCGGTCGGTTTCGTTGAACACGTTGACCTGTTCGAGCAACCGGTCTCCGATGAAGTCCATTGCGGTCGTACAGCCGGCTACCGCCGTCAGTAGCGCCGTTGCGCTCGCAGCGAGAGCCGCCCGTCTGGTGTGGGTGCCGTCACTCGAGGCGTCGTTCCGTTCCATGGTTCGAACTCAGTGCCCCTCGATCGCGTCGATGACCATCGCGGCGGCCACGACTGGGACCCGCGGCACGGAACTGGCGTCGTCGATCTCGATGTCGTACCGATCTTTCATCGAGAGCTGCCCCGAGATCGAACCCACGTGGCCGCCGTCGGCGTCGGTGATTTCGTAGTGGTGTGGGATCAGGTTCCCCAAGAGCCCTGTCCGGAACAGACCGACGAACTTCCGAGACGTGATCGCCGCCAGCTCGGCGTCGGTTTCGGGGTCACGGATCGTCCAGGTCGCTCCCGTGATCTGCTCGAGGAGCGAGTACTCGTGGTCGAGAACGACGACGTCCTCGTCGCTTCGAGCGTCCGTGAGAACGTACTGACCCTCGTAGTCCCGGATCTGCTGTGCCGTCACGGTGAACACGTCGTCGCCGTCCGCATCGACGAACGGGAACTCCTCTTTGAGTTTGAACGTCTTTTGCTTCCCCTCGAGGACCGTGTTACCGCGGTCGTCAAGGGCCCTGTACTCGTTCCGTATCAGGTTCTGTTCGACGGTGTACTGGTCGGCCGAGAGGTCGAGTCCCTCGATATCGTAGTTCGACGCCTCCATGGACAGTCCCTGTGGCCACGGAAGCAAGAACCCAGTTGCGGTGTCTCTCGCTCCGAAACAGTTCCGTTTCTGTCCCAGCGATGCTGTCTGCCGTCACCGTCGTTCCTCGTGCGCGGTCGCAAGCGTTCGGCTCTGCTGAAACCCATTTATTAGGCACTGTTCTCGATGAAATAGCCGTTACGTAGGGCTGCGAACTGATTGTGAAGCTAGTGCCGGAAATCTCAGTTAAAGCAGATTTGTAAGGTCTTTCCCTCGATTTGGATCTTATAGGAACCAATGGTGAATGAAACCGAGACGAGACTCCCCTCATTCAGGAGTGTATCAAGCGCTTCCGGATCGACAGTATCGTGCAGGGTCCAGCCCTTTTCTACCGAGAGAGCGATTGGATCAACGTTTTCTATGGCTGCGATAGCCTCCACAATTGCTTGACTCGGTGGTATTCGACCAGTCATACTGATTCTGGATCGACTCTGAATAATTCACTATGTAGGCTACTAGCTCTGTATGGGATTATAGCTGTTGTAAGAAACCGAGTGAATTCGCTTTCATCCTGTATGATGTGATTGGTGTATTCCCTGTACTTACCGCTGATTCACGCGCTCCTGTCCGACTCTGGTCCAATTCTCGGATCTCGTCCTTTCGGTACCTCCGTCTTCGAACTGAGCGCAGAACTTTTTGTGGAATCAACGGAATACGAGACCGAGATGGATACCAGCCGTTCCAACCATGGTCTCTCGGCGTATTTTCTGTTTCTTCTTGGTGCAGTTTTCATTGGGCCGCTCGAAGCTGTACTGGGGTTGGCGCTTTACTGGCTCCTCGGAAGCCAGGAAGAGTCACCACAGACTGAATCGCATTTTCAGCATTGACATCCTCCTCTGCGTGAACGCGGAGGAATCCCGAGCGGTGGGAGTTTCAGGTCTGCAGTCCAGTCACCGGACTACCAGTCCTTTCGGGCGCGGGTAGTCCCACAACNGCGTGAACGCGGAGGAATCCCGAGCGGTGGGAGTTTCAGGTCTGCAGTCCAGTCACCGGACTACCAGTCCTTTCGGGCGCGGGTAGTCCCACAACGTCGGACTGGTGGACTGCTGGCGGTGCCAAACCGCCGTTACCCCTATCCTCAACCGTGTACGGCGTCCCAGTGTTGTTTTTGCCACGGGGACGCCGGCAGGCGTCAGCAGAGTCAGGGGTATCGTGATGCTCGCTTTGAGCAGTCGGCACGGACACACTCTTCTGGAATGTGCGTTCACCGACTGCCCTTTCCGGACACTGCCTCGTTACGTGGGCGGACAGGCCGCCTCCGAAGGACGGTTCGGAANCCGCTCCGTTCCGACCGATTCCTGCTCTTCAGTAGGGCGGTCTGTCACTTAAACGTCACTGTGGGAAACTCACGGCGGGCGTTTGAACGGTGGGACGTTTCCCAGAGTGACGGCGCGTATCCACGGCCTTCAGGCCGTGGTATTGCGCCTGTTCAGCCTATAAATTTCATTCTTAGCCTGTAATAAGGAGGTGAGGGATTTTCACCTCCTCATGGGTTCTAACAAATCTGATGCTTCGAAACCCACCGGTGTTTCCCGGGCTGAGACACTGGCTCGGGGCCTATTTGATTCCCGTCCCATTGTTCGAACATGGAGGTGAGCAAAACGAGGATAGCGAGCATCGTTGCGGTCACGACCGCACTCGGATACGCGCTCTATCGGCGCCGCTCGATCGATTCCTCTGATAGCCATGGCGACGAATAGGTCCCCCGCTGACGACGACAGCCGACAGGTACAGCCACTCGCAGACAAGTCCACACCCGTGGCAATCCTGTTAGCGTTCGTCCTCTCTCCGGCCGCGTACTACTACGTCGGCCGGACGAAGCTAGCAGTGATCAACTTCCTCACGCTGAATTACCTGTTGCTGGGTATCGTCATCGTTCCGCTGCACGTGTACAAGATTATCAGTGACGCCGAAGCCGAACGAGGTGACCAGACGACAGTCCAGTGAGGAAGGCGATCCCGCTCGCCAGACCCCTGTCGCTCCGCAATACCGGAGCGATAGCTACCGCCAGTTGACACGCCATCCGTCCGCCGACACTCGTCTTTTCAGTCCGATCACGACGTATATTCGGTGTCGTATAGACGAACAGTCACAACGCTCCCCGTCGGCTCGTTTTCACGGAAAGAGAGGTCCCCGCCCAGTTGCGTGACGGCCCAGTTGACGAACCAGAGTCCGATACCGCTCCCGTGTTCGAGTTGCGTCTCCGTTCCGTTATCCAGTATTTTTCGCTCTCGAGCCGGAATCCCCGGTCCGTCGTCCGCGACGACGAGTTCGGCGGTACCGTCGGGACTCGCTCGAGCCGTGATCTCGATCCGGGGCGAGCGGTCCGCGTGCGTGATCGCGTTATCGACGAGTTCCGACAGCACGCGCCGGACGACGGATCGATGCGACGAGACGAGTATCTCGCCGGGACAGGACAACGAAATTTCACACGGGCGGTTGGCAGTTCGGTACTCCTCGACGACTTCCCGTGCGACGGCAGCGACATCGACCGGCTCGGGCGACCCCGCGCTGGCGGTCATCACGTCCTCGGCCGCCCGGGCCTTGCTGCTGAGTTCGACGAGGTCGGTCGCACTGTCACGAATTCCGTCCCGCACGTCTTCGTCATCGATACGGTCGGCGTACGCGAGAACGACGTCCAGTTCGTTCCGAACGTTGTGCCGGAGGACGCGATTGAGTACAGCCAGTCGCTGTTCGCGCGTCTGGCGGTCGGTCACGTCACGTAACAGCACGGTTCTCGCAACCGGACCGGTCCCGCCATCGGTATCGGCTTCGGCGTCGTCGACCGCCGAGACGCTGAACTGGAACCGTCGGCGTCCCTTCGTCGTCTGGAGCGGGATCGTTCCCGTCGCACCCGCAGAGAGGTCGGCCCCCTCGAGCCCGGTGGTGATCGAACGGAGCGGGTCACCGATCATCGATTGCGGGGACTGACCGAACAGCTCCGCAGTCGTCGCGTTCGCGTCGAGGACGTGGTCCTCCCAGTCGAGTACGATGACCGCCTCCTGGAGCGCCTCGACGACGCGCGTTCGGGCGACGTACTCCGCCTTGGGAAAGCCGGTCATCACCGGATACTGCCGCACTGCGACTGTGAGCAGCCCGCCGGAGACGAGGAGGCCAACCGTGACACCGTCCGCAACGGGGCCGCTACTCCCGCTCCCGCCGGCGAGATACGGCGCCGCGATCGCGGCGATCACGATCGCGACCTGCCACCTCGAGATGCGGGCGTGGTTCCACCCGTGGCCGACCAGGAGATAGGTGCCGTACGTGAACAGTCCCAGCAACAGCATGATCTCCGTCCCGATAAACGATGCGAGCAGTTGCTCGCCGACGGTGGTCGGGGGCCGAACGGCGACGACGAGAGCGCTCAGCGCAACCGGGACCGCCATGCCGAGAAACATGGCGATGCGCCGCCGCGTGAGGCCGGTTCCCCGACCGGTGTAGCTGAGCGCGTACACGACCCAGACGCCCGGAACGATGATCCCGACGCCGAACTGGCCGATGTCGATGATCGTCGCCAGCGCCGGAACCGCCGACGTCCCCGGCAGTTCCGCCAGTACCGAAAGGCCCCCGAGAACCGTCAGGAGTGTCAGTATGAGGATAAACGGGGGTGCGCTGGGTCGGTCCCGTGACTGGACGGCGAGCCAGAGCGTCCAGCCAAGCAGCGCGACCGCTGTGACGTCGAGAGCGACGGCCGCGGACGTCTCGACGAGTGACATCGGTTCCTCTCTCGCAGTGTTGACAGTGGGATGTAATGAACGCGGTGGTCTCGGCCGACCGAGAGAGCAGTCGTCCGATGGCTCTCACCGCCGGCAGCGGAGAGAAACGGGCCGATCGTTCACAAATCACCGCGCTCGAACTGACGGGAGCCGACCAGCAGCGGTACCGCGATCCAGGCGACGAGTACCGCCAGTGCGGCCCACCAGTCGACGAACGCCGGCGTCCCGTTCCCGACGTACCGGTTCGCCCGCTCGACCTCGAATCCCACCGAGAGGAGTCGAACGTACGCTTCGCCGGGTTCGACTAACTGGAGGAACAGCACCCAGTCGGGCAGGTCTAGACTCGTGTCGAACCGGTGAAGCACCGTCACGGCGATCGACGTAAGGGTTCGCCAGAGGACCACCAGAAGGAGGTAGCCACCGACTGCACCGTAGGTGATCCGGCGATCTGTCGTAGTCGACGCCGAAAGTGCGACGGCGATCGCGACGAACGACGCGCCGTAGAGGGCAGTGGCGAACAGGAACCACGGATACGCGATCGCACCGGCTTTCCCGTACCGCAGCGCCGCGTACAGTCCGGCGATCGACAGTCCGAAGAGTGTCGGTCCCAGCAACGTGACCGTCCGACCGACCGCCGTTCCCACGAGCAACTCCCGACGGGACTGCGGCAGGGACAGCGAAAGCAAGAGGCTCCCGTCAGTCCGGTCGTCGGAAATCGACCGATAGCCGAGTAAGAGCCCGAGTATCGGCAGGACCCCGTCGACGAGTCCGATCGAACCCGTGACGAACCCCGCGAACGTCCCATCGTCTACGGTAGCGTACGCGACGGCGTAGCCGCCGAACAGGATCGATAGCAGTCCGAGCAGTAGCCAGAGCGTTCGGGCGCGGCGGGCGTCGTGGATATCCTTGCGTGCGACGGTCCGCCAACTCATGACAGATCACTGCCGGCAAAGCGGCTGTAGGTCACCGTCAAGGGCCCGAACAGCCACAGGCCGAAGACGGCCAGTGCGACCCACTCGCCGAGATACCACGGACCGTCGACGCTCGCACTCGGATCGAAAAAGCCCGCAGTGACCCGCTGGAAGACGGCCCCGGGCTCGAGGCCGAAGACGAACTGGACGGGGTCGGGAAGGCTCCCATCGACGAGTCCGGCCCTGTCGAGTCCGTACTGGAGCCCGTCGGCGATGGCGTCCCAGACCAGGACGAACAGGAAGAAGAGCCCGAACGCGACCACGAACGCGCGCTGTTTGGTCGCGGTCGAGAGCGACGCGGCGATTCCGAGATTGGTCCAGATCGCCCCGAAAGCGACGGTCGTCGCGACGAAGCCGCAGAACTGCACGACCTCGAGTCGGCCGAAAGGATACACGACGAGTCCGGCACCGAGGACCATCGCGACGAGGACGACGCCGCTTACCAGCCCGACGCGGCTCAAGACTTTCCCGAGAACGAAGTCGCCACGTCCGTGCGGCAGCGACAGCGAGAGCAACAGCGAGCCGGACTCGCGTTCGCTCACGACCGCGTCGTGGCCCAGCAAGACGCCGGTCAGGGGAACGACGGTCGCGAGCCAGCCGTCGACGAACCCCGAAAAGCGGGCGGTCGTAATCGGGTCGGACCCAAACACGGGATAGAGGTACGCGGCCGCGAGAATCGTGACGGCCGGGAGTACAAGCACCAGTCGCGTCGACCGCGGTGCCGAAGCGAGCGCGGCGTCCGTTCGGGCGATGACCCGCCAGTTCATGCCCGACTGCCCCCCGTGTACGCGAGGAACATCTCCTCCAGGGAGGCCTCCTCGGTCCGGAAGTTCATCACGTCCGCACCGCGGCGCTGGAGTTCGACCACGACGTCCATCTTCGCGTCGTTCGTACACGTGACCTCGAGCGTCGTCCCGTCGCTGACGGTCACCGTCTCGACGCCGTCGACGCCGCGGACCGCCTCGGTCGTCGCGTCGTCCAGTTCGCCGACGTCGATCAGGAGCTTGGTCCCGCCGCCGATCGACTGTCGAAGTCCGTCGATCGTATCGACGGCAACCAGTTCGCCGTCCTGCAAGATGCCGACGCGGTCGCAGATCGCCTCGACCTGCTCGAGGATGTGACTCGAGAAGAAGACCGCAGCGCCGCGATCGCGTTCCTCGCGGAGGATCGATCGGATCTCGGCGGCTCCGCTCGGGTCCAGCCCCGTCGTCGGCTCGTCGAGGAGCAGGAGATCGGGCTCGCCGACGAGCGCCATTCCCAGAACGAGGCGCTGTTTCATGCCCTTGGAGTAGTCGCTTGCCGGCCGGTCGGCCGCCGCCGAAATCCCGACGCGCTCGAGGACCTCGGCGGGGTCGTCGTCAGCGTCTTTCGACCGGACGACGTACGCGACGTGTTGGCGGCCGGTGAGTCGGTCGAACACCGAGTAGCCGTCGGGGAGGACGCCGACGCGCTCGCGCGCCGAGACGCCGTCGGCCTGACAGTCGCGACCGAACAGTTCGGCCGAGCCGTCGGTCGGCCGAGCGAAATCCAGCAGGACGTTGATGAACGTCGATTTGCCGGCACCGTTCGGGCCGAGGAACCCGAATATTTCCCCTTCCTCGACCGAAAGGGAGACGCGATCCAGTGCCGTGACCGTTCCGTATCGTTTCGATACCCCGTTCGCGGTGATCGCTGCCATAGTCGCGGCTTCGGATACGGGGAAGAAAACGACCGCCGCCGTGTGTCACGCCGAGAAACACCGTTTGCTGGGACCCCAACCGTTGCGCGTCATGTCGGACAGTCGAAAGACGTTTCAGATCGGTTTTCGTTATTACTAGGGTGTGCGTCTATGGGTCAGGGTTACAACGATGAGTGTATGATCTCCACAGCAGTACGCCGAGTAGCGGTTCGATCGGCCGTTGCGACGCGTCGAACGAATCACCACGAGCGCGCCGCCCCAGCGGCCGGGCGTCGGTGATCTCCATGACGGACCGCCGTGATGACGGTCGGGCGGACGAGTCTGACGCCATCACGATCGACGCCGTTCCGGTGCCGGTCATGGGGTACGACGTCTCGACCGGAACGCCGGTAATCACAGCGACGAACGATACGTTCGATGCGACCTTCGACGCGGCGTCGACCGGAACGAACGTCCGCGAATGGCTGCGTCGGAGCCGCGCAGTCGACGAATCGGAGGTGGCAGCTGCCTGCGATCAGCTCGCCGCCGGGAACGCGATCGATATCGAGATCGGCGTCCGAACGGACGACGCTGAACGTCGCCCGGTCCGGCTTCGCAGCGTCGACCGCTCGAGCGACGACAATACCAGCGACGGAGCGGACGGTGAGGACGGAGTTGACGGGTACGTCCTGATAACCGAACTGAAACCGACGAGCGCCGATCCCGTCGAGTTCGACCGCGTCGCGAGCGTCATCACGCACGACCTGCGGAACCCGCTCGACGTCGCGAAGGCACACCTCCGGGCGGCTAGGGAGACGGGCGAGACGGACCACTTCGATCAGGTCGAAGACGCCCACGACCGGATGGAGCGGATCATTCGAGATGCGCTCACGCTGGCCCGTGGGGACCGCGCGATCGATGCGTCCGAGAACGTCGCGATCGATGCCGTTGCATCGGACGCCTGGACGACCGTCGAGACGGAGGCCGCGTCGCTCGAGGTTGCCGAGGACCTCCCGCGGCTCGATGCCGATCCCGACCGGCTCCAGCGGCTGTTCGAGAACCTGTTCCGGAACGCAGTCGAGCATGGCTCGACAAGCCCTGCTTCGAACGCTCAGCAGGACGCCGTCGAACACGGCTCGACGAACCCTGGCTCGGCCGCTGGTCAGGATACTGAACACAGTTCGACAGACGGTCCGGACGCGACCAAATCGGCCTGTGACGATCCGGTCCGCGTCCGGGTCGAAAGCGCCGACCGTGGGTTTATTGTCGCCGATGACGGGCCCGGAATTCCGGCCGACGAGCGCGAGCGAGTGTTCGAACCCGGCTACTCGTCGACCGATGCGGGGGGCGGAACCGGTCTCGGGTTGACGATCGTCGAGCGGATCGCCCACGCGCACGACTGGACGGTCTCGGTTGCCGAAGGAGCATGCGGTGGTGCGACGTTCGAGTTTCGCCCGATCACAGACGATGACTGACCGGTCTGATGACGAGACGACGGCAGGCGGTATCGATTCGGACGCGATGGACGACCGACTACGACGGGCTCCCATCGGGATCATCGAGACGACGACCGACGGACGCGTCGTCGACGTCAACGACGTCGCTGCGACGCTACTGGAGACCGACCCGTCCGCGATACGCGGGACGGCGATCGGGGAGTGCTTCCCGAAGTCGGCCGACGGGACGCTGCGGGAGGCCTTCGGCGGCCCGTCGCCGACGCCCGCCTCCTTCGAGGAGTACTACCCGCTGATCGACCGGTGGCTTGCGGTCGACGTCCACGTCGACGAGGGAACGCTCGTCTACGTCCGAGACCGCACACCGCGCAAGGAAACCGAGCAGACCGTCGATCGGATCGACCAGCGACTCGATCGGATCCAGCGGATCAACTCGTTGGTCGCGACCGTGTTACAGCAGGTAATCGGCACGTCGGACCGCTCGGACATCGCTCGGACGGTCTGCGAGCAGTTGGGCGGCACCGACCTCTACAGGTTCGCCTGGGTCGGCGACCGGTCGTTCTCCGAGGAACGTCTCCGAGTACTCGCCGCGGCTGGCGATGCAGCCAACCTGCGCGAGCGGATCGGCGAGAGCCTCGAGGACGAGCGCACTGTCCCCGGCCAAGCCGCGGTCACGTCCGGCGAGACGCAACGTCACGAGGCGATCGCCGAGGACGATACCGTTCCCCGCGGGATCCGTCGAGCCGCGTTCGGTCACGGCCTCCAGTCGTGTCTGGCGGTCCCGCTCGCATACCAAGGGACCGTCTACGGCGTCGTAACGGTATACACCGACCGGGAAGACGGATTCAGCGATCAGGAGCGAGTCGCCCTCGAGACGCTGGGCGGCGTCGCAGGGTTCGCGATCAATGCCGGCCAACAGGAGGACCTACTGGTTGCCGACACGGGTACCGAGGTAACCGTCGAAGTCCGCGGCGAGACGGTCCCGTTCGTCGGTGCCGCACGCGAGGCCGACCGCGCCCTGTCCTTGGCGGGGGCGATCCCGCGCGGCGACGGCGCGGTCGTCTGTTATCTCACTGCCGACGGCCCGCTCGAGGGCGTCGACGAATCACTGACCGACTGCGAGGCCGTCGCCAACGTGCGGCGGATACGGGACGAGACGGAACCGCTCCTCCAGGCGACCGTCAGCGGCGACACACCGGTGACCGCGCTCGCGGCGTGGGGTGCGACGATCGAGGGCGGCGAGTACGGCATCGAGTCGGCCCGACTCGTCGCCGAAGTCCCGTCCGACGGCGATGTCCGACGGCTGCTCGAGGCCGTCGACGCCGTCGTGTCGGAGACGCAACTGGTCGCCAAACGGGAGACGACTCGAGCGCCCGAGCCGACCGAGGGGTTTCGAGACACCCTCGACGAGCAGTTGACCGACAGACAGCGAACGGTGCTTCGGACTGCCCACCTGTCGGACTACTTCATGTCGCCGCGCGGGAGCAGTTCGGCGGAGGTGGCGGAGACGCTCGACATCGCCGGATCGACGATGCTGTATCACCTCCGGCGGGCGGAGCAGAAACTCGTCGAGGCCTTTTTCGACGCCGACTCGGCGACGGAGGCAGGCGGTTCGGATGCGGCTATAGACGACGCGGAACCGAGTGCGACCGACGGGACGTGACTCGAGTCAGTACCGGCCGCGGTCGATACCCGAGAACTCGGTCAGCAACTCCTCGGCGTCGGGGAGGAGACCGAGAACGCGCTCCTCGATAGCGGCCCGGCGCGCCTCGAGGTCGGCGAGCCGATCGTCGCGTTCGATCTCGTCGGCGGGGAGTTCGGCGTCGATGACCGCTCGCGTCGACTCCAGACGGAAGTACTCGCCGAGGAGTTCGTACGCCAGGACCTGACACTGCTGGTCGATAGCCGCCCGGAGGTCGTCGCGCTCGACGGGCTTCGAGAGGTAGTCGTCGAACGGCATGTCGACGATGTCCAGTCCGGGATCGATCGCCGTCACCATGACGACCCGCGTTTCGAGATCCCGTTCCCGGAGGCGATCGAGGACCTCGTCCCCCGAGAGACCGGGCATGTGTCGATCGAGCAGGACGACGTCGGGTACCGGCTGCTCGTCGACGACCGCGAGGGCTTCCTCGCCATCATACGCGACGGTCACGTCGGCGACGTCCTCGAGACGGAGGGCGTACGCGTCGGCCACCTTCTTCTCGTCGTCGACCATGAGGACCCGGGGCGCTGTCACGCGCATCTCGTTTCCCATCTTACAGGTCGGTAAGCCGTCACCGTATTAATATCCCGGTACGATCGGACCGCGGTCGGACGACGTCGCTGCGGATAGCTAGAGTCGCGTGACGAGACCGTTGCGACTGGTAGCACCACCATACAGGGACCGTCCCGCCGAATCAACGACTATCGATGTCGAAGGCAGATCCCGCCCGTAAGGAGAGACGGCCGACCCCGTCCGAGAACGACGAGACGGTGATAGACACGGAGACAGCGCTCGACCTCCTGAGCGACGATCACGCCCGGCGTCTTCTGGACGAACTCGACGGAAATCAGCTCTCGGCGACGGAGTTGGCAGAGCGCGCGGACAGTTCCCGTGCGACCGTATACCGCCGACTGGACAGCCTCGAGGACGCGGGACTCGTCCGGAGTGCGATGAGCGTCCGGGCGGACGGTCACCACCGGCAGCGATATCACATCGCCGTCGATCGAGTGCGACTCGAGTTCGGCAGCGATGGGCTCGCGATCGAAGCGAGCGATCGCGTTGAACGCGACCGCAACATCGACCCTGCATAGCTAGAGGGTGGTCTCGATCGGGAGTGCCGAATAGTAGCGAGACACTACACGACCGTCCAACTGGTACGAACGACGTACCCGATGTCCGATTCCGAATCCAAATCACGATCCGATCCCGCGCTCGGGGCCGTCTCGAGCGATACAGAGCGTTCGATCGATATCGACGCCCTCCTCGCAGTGCTGGCCGAGGACTACACGACCGAGATCCTCGCGGCAGTAGGCACGGGATCCGTCCCTGCCCGCGAGATCGCCGATGAGACAGGTGCCTCCCGCCCGACCGTGTATCGGCGTCTCAACCGACTCGAGGCGATCGGGGTCCTCGAGACGACGATGGTTCCGTCCCCCGGCGGACAACGCCGGCAGGCGTTCGAACTCGTTCTCGAAGAAGTCGAGGTCCCACTCGTGGCCGATGTGGACGCAGTTACAGACGGGAGCTGACAGGAGAAGTCGGAACGATCACGTTTCGCCGACTGTTGAGTTACCTCACGACGACCGCCGTGGTGTTTCGCCGGACGATGTCACAGCCGATGCTCGGTGGACTTGTATAATATGACAGACTACACCGAATGGTTAAGATTTTTTATATATATGGGAAGCCTCAGTTCCAGCGTCCTACTGCTCGTTTTCGAACGGGTACGAAACTCATATCGTGGAAAACTCACACTCACGGGACCAGAAGCGCTGCTTCGACGGCGAACGTTGGCCGTCGTTCCGGTTGCGTTCGTCTCACAGGAACGAGAAACCACGAAACGCGGTACGAGATCGGGCAGGTATCCGAAACGGACTGCATCGGGGTCGGCCGTATATGTCGAAGTGCGAACTAGTATTCGAAACCGACATACCTATCTGAATCACGCCGGACTGATGCGATTCCAACGATGGGGTCTCGGTCAGTACGAGGTCGACACCGAACCGCCAGCCGCGTCCAGTCGCGACCAGTACCGCCACTTCGCTCGGATTTTGTACCGCTGTACGACCGCGAGCCTGAACCGCGGATGATCGGCGAGATCCCACGGGTCACGCTCGAGGCGATCCATGACCGTCCGCATGAGGGCGGCCAGTTCGCCCTCGTCGTCCGGCAGCGGCGAGACGTCGACGAGACAGACGCCGGCAGTCGTTCGCTCGCGAACGTCCTCGCGGACGGCCATCGAGAGTACTGTGCGCGAGACCGGGTCGGCAGTAACGGGGACGACGGTGAGTTCGGTCTCGGACGGTTCGGTAATAGTCACGCGAACCCCGTCGGCATCGCTGCCGTACAGGAATCGGTCGGTACCCGAGGGCGACCGCTCATCGATCTCGAACGGCAGGTCATGGTCCTCGAGCGCTTCGGTAAGCCCCTCGAGGAGCGTCGCTTGCGAACAGCCACAGAACGTTCGCCAGCGGTTCCCGACGAGAACCGTGTCGACGAATCGTCGCACGAGTGAGCGCTGTGCGTTCATTGATCGTCGTTACCAGCCTGCGTCCTCGTGTCCCAGTTCGTCGCGGAGTCGTTCGACCTTCTCGACCGAGGGTGCATCCGTGACCAGCGACACGGCGACGGTGACACACAGCGAGAGCGGTAAGGCGAGCAGAATCGCCGAGAACATGGGCAGCAAGAGCCAGGCCCCGACGTAGCTCAGGAGTCCGGTCACCATCCCGGCGAGCGCGCCGGACGTCGTCGTCCGCTTCCACCAGATACCGAGGACGAGCGGGAAGAAGAACGCGGCCGCCATCATCCCGGTCGCGTCGGTGTAGAGGACAACGAGGACGCTCGGCGGATCGAGCGCGGCGATGGCGATAGAGACGAGGCCGACGCCGACGGTCGCGACGGTCCCGAGACGAACGACCCGTTCGTCCGAGGCGTCGGGGTTGAGGACCGTCCCGTAAATGTCGTTCGCGATCGACGCCGACATCGCGAGCAACAGCGCGTCGGTCGTCGACATCACCGCGGCGAGGATCGCGGCCGCGACCAGCCCCGCGATGACGGCGGGCAGCAACGATTCCATCACGACGACGAGCGCGAGATCGGGATCGGCGAGGTTCGGGTCGATACTGAGCGCGACCGAGGGAATGATGTAGAAGGCGATGACGCTGAAGACGGCGTACAGGATCGCGACCCAACTGTAGGCGATCTTGGCCGATTTCGGGCTGTCGGCCGAGAGGACGCGCATCACGATGTGGGGGAGGATCGCGACCGTCGACGCCCAGATGACGAAGAACCCGAGATACGAGGCCGGATGGACCGGTGCCATCTCGAGCAAGCTTGGCGTCGCAGCGCCGGGGGCGGTAATCGAGAACCCGTAGTAGGCGAACCCAATACCCGCCATGACGAGCATCAGCCCCCAGATCAGCACGCCCTGAAGGACGTCGGTGACCGTAATCGCCCACATGCCGCCGAGCGATACGTACGCGATAAAGATCAGGCCGATGACGATAACCGACGGGAGATAGCCGATCCCGAGGAGATACTCCGTGACGACGCCGGCGGCCTTGAGCTGTGCGACCATGTACAGGACGAACGCGAGGATGACGACGATCGGAACGAGGAGATTGATCCGTCGATCCCGATAGAGGAAGTCGAAGACGTCGGTGATCGTGTACGCGTCCACGCGTCGCATCGGTTTGGCGACGAGAATCGCCGCGACGATGAACCCGACCACGGAGCCGGTGATCGCCGTCCAGCCGAACGGCAACCCGAAGGTGTACGCGAACCCGATCGAGCCCAGAAACGTCCCGCCGCTCGCGAAGGCGGCGAAGATCGCGAGCGTGTTCATCACGGTGCCGATCTCCCCGCCCGCCGACCAGTACTCCTCGCCCGAGCGGTGATCTTTGAAGTAGTAGCCGATCCCGAGGATAACCAGGAAATATCCCAGAACGATCGCGAGTTCGCTGGCTTGGCTCATGCCGTCTCACCGCCCCGACGTTCGACGTAGTACGTCGCCGCAACGAACAGGGTTCCGAGGACGACCATTACGATCGGCTGAGACAGGAGGAGCCACGGCTGCCCGGCGATCATCAGTTCGACGCCCGTGAGCAGCGGTGCATACGCGACTGCAATGAGGATCGCCGCGACGCCAAGCATCCCGGCGGACAGTCGGTCGAGTCGGAAGAACCCCGATGTCGAGACCGTGCCATCGTCTACTCGGTCGCTATCGTACTGTTGTGACATCTCATACCACGGTATAATACACCACCATATAATAATTATGGCAGTTCGTAGCGTACTGACAGCGAACCACCGCGACTCAGTGTAATTCACCAGAACGTTTATCAAAGGTGGTTGTCGATTTGTGAGTATGGGAATCGCAAGCACACTAGACGATAGACCCATCGACGAGATCACGGTCGACAGCATGCTCCGGGCGCGAGCGGATCGGATCCCGGACGAAACGGCGTTGATCTACGGCCCGGACGACACCCACGTCACGTACGACGAGCTCAACGCGACCGCGAACCGGATCGCGAACGGCCTCCGCGAGCTGGGCGTCGAACGGGGATCGAACGTCTCGGTAATGGCCGCCCATCCGCTCGAGACCCTGCATGGGATGTTCGGGATCAACAAGGCCGGCGGCGTCTACTCGCCGATCAACTTCGAGTACGAAGGCGAGACGCTGTCCTACCAACTCGACGATACCGACCCCGACGTCTTCGTTCTCGAGGACCGGTATCTCGACCGCTTCGAGGCCGTCCGCGACGGCCTCGAGACCGACCCCGAACTCGTCGTGATCGAGACGGACGGACCGAGTCCGGAGACGAGCCTCGAAGCGACGTCGTTCGACGAGTTGCGGGAACAGCCGGCGACCGATCCAGACGTCGACGTCGCCTGGCACGACACCGCGAGTATCGTCTACACCTCCGGGACGACGGGGATGCCGAAGGGCGTCGTTATTCCCCACCGGTGGATCTTCGCGAACTACATCGCGCCCAAACGCGCCGTGTTGAACGAGGACGATGTCGTCCACACCTCGCTCCCGCTGTATCACATCGGTGGCGTCTACGCCGACGTCGTCGCCGGGCTGGTCGCGGGCGGAACGGTAGCGCTCTGGGACCGGTTCTCCCCACAGGAGTTCTGGGACCGCATCGACACCTACGAGGCGACGTCGGTGACGCTCATCTCGGTGATGATGCCGTGGCTGATGAACGCACCGCGGACCGACTCCGACCACGAGAACACGCTCAACAAGGTCCACATGCAGCCACTGCCCGAGGAGTACGAGGACCTGGCCGAACGCTTCGGATTCGAGATCGCGACCGTCGCCTTTGCCCAGACCGAGACCGGGTCGCCGATCGTCGGCGTCATTCGCACGGACGACGCGGGCGGAACGCCGCCGTCGTACCGCCGCGGCCTCGAACCCGCCGCCGTCGAGGAGCGAGCCCGCGAGATGAACCTTCCCGTCGTCGAGCGCGTCGACGAGGAGCGCTACATGGGTCGCGTTCGCGAAGACATCGCCGAGGTCGCCGTCCTCGACGAACACGATCGTGCGGTCGAGACCGGCGAGGTCGGTGAACTCTGTATCAGACCGAAACAGCCAGGGCTGTTACTCGAGCGCTATCACGCGAAACCCGAGCGGACGGCCGAGGCGATGTCGAACCTGTGGTTTCACACGGGCGACGCGGCCTATCGCGACGAAGACGGCAACTTCTACTTCGTCGATCGGCTCGGCGACGTGATCCGTCGGCGCGGCGAGAACATCTCCTCGATGCAGATTCAAGACGCCGTCTCGACTCACGACGCCGTCGAAGCGGCCGCCGTGTTCCCGATCCCGGCACCCGAAGGCGGCGAGGATCGGATCGGGCTCGCGGTCGAACCCCGCGGCGACGAGTCGGTGACCGAAGCGACGATCAGTTCGCATCTCGAGGGACGGATCCCGTCGTTCATGCACCCCGACGAGACGTTTATCGTCGACGAAATCCCGACGACGGAGACGAACAAGATGCGAAAGGTCGAACTCAGGGAGCGACTCCTCGAATGACCGACGACGATCCGTTCGAGGCCGTCGCCGACGCGAAAGACGCGCTCTCGGACGACGCCCGGGACGACGCCGTCGAGTACCAACACGGCCTCGGCAAGCTCACGGCTCGAGAGCGAATCGACTACCTGCTGGACGAGGCGTCGTTCGACGAGATCGGACGGCTCGCCGCGCCGATGCCGACGACGCCGGAGACGACCGACTGGGAGCGCGAGGACGCACCGGCCGACGGCGTCGTCACGGGATTCGGTCGGATCGACGATCGACCCGTCGCCATCTTCGCGACGGACTTTACCGTCAAGGGCGGCTCGATCGGCCACGCCGGCGGTCGGAAGATCGCGCGCGTGACCGAACGCGCACTCGAGCGTGGTACCCCGCTTATCATGCTGCACGACGGCGGCGGCCACCGGATTCAGGAGGGCCTCGACGCGGCACCGTTCGCTCGCGGCGACAACGGCTTCTCGAACCTTCAGACGGCGCTCTCGGGGTGGGTCCCCGTCGTCTCCGCGATGATGGGGCCGGCCTTCGCTGCGCCGACGAACTTCGCCGCGCTCTCTGATTTCGTCCCCATCGTCGAGGGGACCGGAACGATGGGCGTCGCCGGCCCCTCGCTCGTCGAGTCCGCCCTCGGCGTCGAGGGGACCAAGGAGGAACTCGGCAGCGCGCGGTTCCAGACGACCGAGACCGGGATGGCCGACCTCGCCTGCGAGGACGACGAATCGTGTCTCGATGCCATCCGGACGTACCTCTCGTACCTGCCGCGAAACGCGGAGTGTGAGCCACCGACCGTCGAGCCGACACCGCCGACGGAGAGCGCTCGAGAGGGGTTGCGCGAGATCATTCCCTCGAGTCCGCGAAAGGGCTACGATATCGACGCGATCATTCAGGGCATCGTGGATCGGGACTCGACGTTCGAACTCAAACCGACGTACGGCCGCAACATCGTCACGGCGTTCGCCCGCCTGGAAGGCGAGCCGATCGGCGTCATCGCGAACAATCCGCGGTTCAAAGCGGGGACGATCGATACCGCCGCCTCGGAGAAGGCCGCCCACTTCGCGGCCGTCTGCGACGCGTTCGGACTGCCGATCGTCACCCTGACCGACGTGCCCGGTATCCTGCCCGGCCCGGACTCCGAACGGGAGGGGATCGCACGCCACTCCGCGAAACTCCCGTTCGAACTGGCTCGAGCGACGGTCCCGATCGCCAACGTCGTGTTGCGACGCGGCTACGGGTTCGGCTACGTCGCCATGGGCGGCGGCCGCTCGCTCGACTCCGAGTTGACGGTGCTGTGGCCCACGGCCGAACTCGCGGCGATGGGGATCGAAGGCGCAGTCGACATCGCCTACAGACACGAGATCGAGTCGGCCGACGACCCCGAGAGCCGCCGGCGGGAACTGATCGACAAGTTCGAAGACCGGACCGACGCCGTCCGCGCGGCCGCACGCGTCGGCGTCGACGGCGTCGTCCAACCCGAAGAGACGCGTGACCGAATCCGACGGGCGTTCGACCGGGCCGACGACGGCCGCGACCGGGACTGGCCGCCGAAAAAGCGATCGATCAACCCGATATAGGCGGCCCGCACCCGTCGTACCGCCGACCGGACGATCGGACTGAAGTTTTATATAAATGTTTATGATAGAATAGATGTATGCGAGAGATCGGAGACGGTAACGTACTGCTGCGTATCGACGACCACCGCGCGGACGTCGTACTCAACCGACCGGAGCGACGCAACGCGATGAACCAAGCGCTGCTTCGCGATCTCCGAACGGCACTCGAGGAGGTCGAAGCGCGTGACGACGTTCGGGCCATGGTGCTTCTCGGCGAGGGCGACGTCTTCTGTGCCGGGATGGACCTCGAGATGATGAAACGACGCGGCGCGGACGACGCGCCCGACTTCGAGATGGGACTCGACGACATCACCCACTTCATCGACGACATGAGCGTCCCGTCGGTCGCGAGCATCAAGGGGGCCGCCATTGCGGGGGCGTTCGAACTCGTGTTGCCGGTCGATTTCAGGATCATCAGCGAGGACGCCAAATACGGCGTCATCGAGGTCGAACTCGGGCTGTTTCCCTCCGGTGGGGCGACACAGCGACTCCCGCGGCTGGTCGGTCTCTCGAAGGCGAAGGAACTCGTCCTCACCGGCGAGTACATCGATCCACGGGAGGCCAAAGCGTGCGGGCTCGTCCACGAGGTCGTTTCCGACCGGTCGGCGACCGACGACCGGGCTCGCGAGTGGGCCGACTCGTTGACCGAAAACGCGCCACTCGGCATGAAACACGCCCGACAGCTGTTGAACGCCGCGCTGGAGACCCCGCTCGAGCAGGGCCTCGAACGCGAAGGCGAACTCGGCGAAACGTTGACCGAGACCGACGACTACACCGAAGGGTTCGCGGCCCGACTCGAGGGTCGCGAGCCGGAGTTCACCGGACAGTAGCGGTCACTCGCCCGTTCTCCGGCTGGGACATCCACTTCAGTTGGGGTCGATCGGCGACGCGAGCCCGCGTCGTTTCTCTCGAACGAGCCTCGTCCGAGATTATCGGATGGCTTTAGTAACTGGCCCGAACGGTCTATGGTATGGCACAACAGGGGCCGAAAACGAATCAGCTCCAATCCGTTCGAACGACGTTCAAAATCATCGACTCACTCAAACGAAACACGGCCGAGAGCGTCTCGACGCTCGCTGAACAGCTCGAGCTACCCAAGAGTACGGTCCATTCGCATTTGACGACGCTCAACCAACTGGGCTATCTGATCAACGAGGACGGGACCTACCGTCTCAGTTATCGCCTCGTCCACCTCGGTCGGACGATCGAACAGTCACACGAACTGCGCCGGATCGTCTCGCCGACGGTCGAAACGTTGGCTGCTGAGACGGGCGAACAGGCCTATTTCGCCGTCGAGGAAAACGGTCTCGCCACCAATATCGTCGTCGCTGAGGGCGAGCGGTCGATCCGCAGGCAGTTCCTGCCAGGCGGCCAGGCACGGATGACGAACACGGCGACCGGCAAGGCGATCCTCGCACACTTGCCACCCGAACGGGTCGACGAGATCGTCCAACGATGGGGGATGCCCCAAGCGGCCCCGGGAACGATCACCGACGAGACGGAACTCGCCACCGAACTCGAGACGATCCGGACGGACGGCATCGCGTACGCTCGCGAAGAGAGCGTCAAGGGACTGCTCGAAATCGCGATACCGATACTGGACGACGACGGGCATCCCCACGGTGCCCTCGAGATCGCGGGTCCGACCAAGCGACTCGACGATGACGACTACCGGCACGAACTCGTCGACGAGATCGAAACCGCCGGCAACGAGATCGAAGTCAATCTCTCGATCAGGTGAGCCCCCCAGTCACCGATTGGCAGCGGCGTCGACCGTCGGTATCATCTCGTTCGAGTCGATCGGATGGTCGCCCCGATATTACAACGATATACTTGTAAACCTAATCGAGAGCGACCGAACCGGAAGGCGTTCGATCGACGCACGTGACCCACGAACCGGTCGTCGTCCCGTTCCGCGAGTTCGAACGGGATATCGCAGTCGGGAGTCACGCTTCGGCGATCCCCCGTGGCCTCGTGTCGACATGGTAATCGGTTCCCTCACCCCCGAATAGCTATCTATATGCATATATGTCTACGGTTACCTCAGGAGATTGTCTATCACGCCCTCGAGCGCTACACAGTGCCCATCGAAACCGACCGCATATCGATGGAGTAAGGCAATCGGCCAATCGGTGACATCGACCGGGAAAACGTTCCGCGACGTGGCGTGCCTCGACCGGTTGGTGAGGGATACCGTGAGTACCGTATTCTCCCTCAGGTAGCTTTAAGGACAGGCATCAGGTCGTTTCGAGACGGCCTGGGCAACAACCGAGCAAGAACTCGGCAATCGGGTCCACGGGTTCATCGCGTCCGTCGCAGTCGGACTGGTGCCGGGAAGCGACCGTCGTCGTTCCCGTTGCGGTCGATCGTGTTCCATCGTTCGTGCCTGGCAGTTCGAGAATGTATACTCTATCAGAATAGTATGTGAATGCGATAGGTTGTACATCTATCTTTAAGCAGCGAGAGAATCCCGGCGTTTACGGAAATACAAGGAGAAAGCCCCGCCCTTTAGGGCGGGGATGAATCCGACACTTTTCTTCACAAACCACTATTCGATGGCACGGCAGAATATTCCAC
>AOIR01000022.1 GCA_000337115.1 Natrinema thermotolerans DSM 11552 | reverse complement strand
GTGCGTTCGAACCTCAAAAACAGGTCACGTCGTAAACCACAATATCCCAACGTGGGAATCCTCGCCCTTCAGGGCGGGGAGGATGTCAATCAGTACGCATCCAGTCGCTCGCCTGTGGCTCCGACGGATCGGTGGGGATCTGAACGAGGACCGGTTCGTCCGCCACGGCTGCGGACCCGACCGTCGACCGTATCTCGTCGGGGTCTTCGACACACTCACTGCGCATTCCCATACTCTCCGCGAGCGACGTGAACGAAATCGGCGCGTCGCTCCAGTTGTACTCACGGTCGGAGAGATCGTAGTCTCGCCCCGCCTGATCGCTGATGATCGCGTAGTCCTCGTTGGTGAACACGACGACCGTAATCGGAACGTTCTCCGCGACGGCCGTGTGGAGTTCGTGGATGCACATCATGAGGCCGCCGTCGCCGGTGAGAACGACGACGTCGTCGTCGGGATTGGCGAGCTGTGCGCCGATTCCTGCCGGGAGACCGGTTCCCATCGTCGCCCACGATCCCGGGTTGACGTACGACCGTGGACCAGCCGCCGCAAAGACGTTGAGCGCCCAGACGCGAAACCCACCGGCGTCGACGGAGACGACCGTGTCCTGTGGAATGGCGTCCCGGACGCTCTCGAGTGCGCTCACCGACGTCAACGGGGGCGACGAGCCACGGAGTTCGTCGAGGCGGTCGCTCGTCGCTTCCCGGACCGCCATCGCCCGCTCCGTCCCGTCGCTGGCACGGATCGGTCGGTCCGCGAGCGCGGCCTCGAGTTCCGAGAGTGCCACCCCGGCATCGGCGATGATGCCGACCGTGGGATCGTAGCCGTTCCCGAGATCGTCGGCATCGAGGGTCACGTGGACGAGGTCCTCGGGCAGTTCGACGCTCCAGGTCCGGGTCGCGACCGCGTCGAAGTCCGTCCCGACCGCCAGTGCGGCGTCGGCGGTGGCGAGACAATCGAGGAGTTCGGGGGATGCACTGCCCGAAAGCGTTCCGGCGACGTACCCGTCGGGATCGTCGGGGAGAACGCCCTTGCCCTTGTACGTCGTCACGACGGGTGCCTCGAGCCGGTCGGCCAGCCGTCGAAGCGAGTCGCTCGCGTTCGCGGCACGGACGCCACCGCCGGCAAGGATCACTGGCGTCGTCGCCTCGGCAAGCAGCGTCGCAGCCGCCTCGATATCCGATTCGGCGGCGCCCTCGACGTACTCTCGGTTGTACTCTCCGGGTGTCGCCAGGGGAACGTCCATCGTCAAGAAGTTTTTCGGGATTCCGATCCGGACCGGCCCCTTGGGCGGCGTCTCGGCGATCGCGATGGCTTCCTCGACGATTGCGGCCGTGCTTTCCGGTCGTTCGACGAGCAGGTTCTCCTTGACGACTGTATCGTAGGTTTCCGGTGGCGTCTCGTGGATTCCACCGCCCCCGCGAACCTCGGGTTCGGTCTCGACGGCGATGTGAACGAGCGGGGTACAATCGTTGAGTGCGTTTTTCAGCCCGTTCATCGCGTTCATGTCGCCCGGCCCGGGAACGACAGCCGTCGCCGCCGGCGTGCCGCTCGTTTCCGCGTAGCCCCACGCTTGATGGGATACGGCGGTTTCGTGGCGTGCGACGACGAACCGGATATCGTCACGTGTCCCGATCGCTTCGTTCAACGGGAGCGTCTGTTTGCCCGGAATGCCGAACATCGTGTCGATCCCATTGCTCGTCAATCGTTCTATCACGGCACGATTAACATCCATACCTCGTCATCGGAAACCAGATACTTATGATCTCCCATTCCGGTTATTGCTTCGCCGGTTGCGGTTTTGGCCCGCCTGTTGCTCTGTGTCGCTTCCCGGATAAGAGGGTCGGGGGGCCGACTCGCGCTTCAAATTGTGAAACGATACCGAGAGACGCAGTTACCGGGAACGATCGTCGCGGACGTTAATCGGTTCCCTCCGGCGCTGTACCGTGTTCGGAGTCGGCGTCCTGCCCGGTCGGGTCGACATCGCGTCGCATTGTCCCGACGTCGATTCCCCGTCGATTCGCGTCGAATTCCGACAGCCCGTACACGAGTCCGACAAGCAAGACGACGCCGATCGGCAGGAATACCAGTGGCGGGACGGCAAAGAAGCCGTACAGGAGATAGCAGACGACGACAACGGTCGCAACGGTCGTCGCGTAGTACGCTTGCGTCCGGACGTGGTCGACGAGGTCAGCACCGGTAAAGGTCGACGAGAGAACGGTCGTATCCGAAATCGGTGACGTGTGGTCCCCGAAGATCGCGCCGGAGAACACCGCCCCCACGGTGACGGGTGCGAGTCCGAACCCGCCGGTGAGATCGAACGCGACGGAGATCGCAACGGGTGTCAGCAGACTCATCGTCGCCCACGACGATCCCATCGTGAGCGAAATGAACGTCGCGGTGATGAAGACGGCAACGGGGAACAGTGCCACCGGAATCGTCCCTTCGACCAGCGTCGCGACGTATGCCCCCGTCCCCAGTGCATCGGCGACGGTACTGATCGACCACGCCAGGATCAGAATCGTCACCGCAGTCAGCATGAGTTCGAACCCTTCGAGGATGGCATCGACGCCTTCGTCGGCCGTAAACAGGTCGTATACGATACCGATACCGAACGCTGTCGAGACCATTGCGAACGATCCCCAGACCAGTGCGGTCGTCCAGGACCCGTTGCCGGCGATGGTCGTCGCCGTTTCGACGAACGTCGCGAACTCACCTGCGAGCAGTGACTCGACCACCGGCTGACCATCGTAACCGGTCCGAAGCGCGCTGCCGATCGTAACGGCGATCAGGACCACGATCGGGAGCAGAAACGTCCGAAGCATTGGTCGGTCAGTGATCGGATCACTGAGATGGCCCTCGACTTCCTGTAACGGGTCCGCATCGTCGTCGTTGACCTTGCCCGTTTCCCAGGCGCGGCGCTCCGCCGTGAGCATCTCACCGTAATCCCGCTGTGTAACGACGATGACGCCGACCATGACGATCGCAAGAATCGCATAGGCGTTGTACGGGATCGACTCGAGGTAGACGGTGAAGACGTCCGGTGTCTGGACGCCCGCTCCGGTTTCGATATTGCTGAATGCCTCGTCGATCATCGACAGCTGAAACGCGACCCATCCCGAAATACCGATCGTCGCGACGGGAGCGGCCGTCGAGTCGACGATATAGGACAGTTTCTCTCGTGAAATCTTGACTCGGTCCGACGTTTCACGCATCGTGTTCCCGATGATCGCGGTGTTTGCATAGTCGTCGAAGAACAGCGCCATACCCAACAGCCAGGCGACGATCCCGACTTTCCGTCTCGTTTCGAGGCGTTTGCTCGCGATCTCCTGAATAGCGATAGCACCGCCTAACCGCCAGATCAGTGCAACGCCCGACCCGAGGAGGAGCGTGAAAATCAGGATTTCCGCGTGAAACCCGTCATCGGCTGTCTCTTATACACATCTCTGAGCGGGC
>AOIR01000021.1 GCA_000337115.1 Natrinema thermotolerans DSM 11552 | reverse complement strand
CCTCCCTCGCGCCATCAGAGATGTGTATAAGAGACAGGTACGAGGGAGAGTATCCCGAATTCACCCATAGACCCCAATGAATCATGGCCTTTGATAAGTCTTTCCATGGCTGATATACTATGCCACGATATCGAGCCCGGAGTCCATTGTGTACGTCCGCAGGGCCGATATCCCGCAAACTCTCGTCACGATACCGTCCATTTCAGAATATCAAATCAGACGCATCACGTTGTATTACAATCGTATGTCTGTAACGTTACCGAGAGTGTGTGATGGTGTAACGTCCAAGGAGCGGCCGCTTACCGTACTCTATCGTTCGTGTTCGCTCCCTTTTCAGTCGCCGCATGCGCTCGAACACGTATTTGATATATACGAACCGCGTACTCCCGGTGAGCCGTATCACGGACCGCTCACGCAAAGATGAACAATTATATGCGCCACAGGAGAACGGTCGAACGTGAGTCGATCAACAGCAAGTGGAACTAATCTCCACTATATCAACGGCGAATGGACGAGCGGAACTGGCTCCGAAACCTTCGAGAGCGAAAGCCCTGCCACCGGCGAGACGCTGGCGACGTTCCAGCGTGGCACCGAGGCGGACGTCGACGCGGCCCTCGAGGCGGCGGACGAGGCCTTCGAAGAGTGGCGGGAACTGTCGGCGATCGATCGCGCGGAGTACCTGTGGGAGATCTACCACGAACTGCGCGAGCGCCACCAGGAACTCGGCGAGATCGTCTCGAAAGAGTGTGGCAAAGAGATCTCGGAAGGGAAAGCAGACGTCACCGAGGCCTGGCACATGGTCGAATGGGCGGCGGGCAACGCGCGCCACCCACACGGCGACGTCGTTCCGTCGGAGATTCCGAGCAAGGACGCGTACATGCGCCGGAAACCGCGGGGCGTCATCGGCTGTATCACCCCGTGGAACTTCCCGGTCGCGATCCCGTTCTGGCATATGGCCATCGCGCTGGTCGAGGGCAACACCGTCGTCTGGAAGCCCGCCGAGCAGACCCCGTGGTGTGCCCAGATCATCGCCGAGATGTTCGAGGACGCCGGGATTCCCGATGGCGTCTTCAACATGGTCCAAGGGTTCGGTGATGCCGGCGCAGCGATTACCGACGACGAGCGCGTCGATACTGTCCTCTTTACCGGCTCGGCCGAAGTCGGCCACGAGATCGCCGGCAAGGTCGGCGGCGAGCCCGGCAAACTCGCGGCCTGTGAGATGGGTGGCAAAAACGGCATCGTCGTGACCGAGGAGGCCGACCTCGACATCGCCGTCCACGCGGCCGTCATGAGTTCGTTCAAGACGACCGGCCAGCGCTGTGTCTCGAGCGAGCGGCTGATCATCCACGAGGACGTCTACGACGAGTTCAAAGAGCGGTTCGTCGAGATCGCCAAGGACGTCGCCGTCGGCGATCCCCTCGAGGAAGAGACGTTCATGGGGCCGGCGATCGAGGCCGACCACGTCGAGAAGATCCACCGGCACAACGAACTCGCGCGCGAAGAGGGCGCGAACGTCCTGGTCGATCGATTCGAACTCGAGGACGACGAGATTCCGGACGGCCACGCGGAGGGCCACTGGGTCGGCCCGTTCGTCTACGAAATCGACTACGAGTCGGACCTGCGCTGTCTCAACGAGGAGTGTTTCGGCCCCCACGTCGCCCTCCTCGAGTACTCGGGTGACATTGAGGACGCGGTCGAGATCCACAACGATACGCCCTACGGGCTGGCTGGGGCGATCATCTCGGAGGACTACCGACAGGTCAACTACTTCCGCGATCACGCCGATATCGGGCTCGCGTACGCGAACCTGCCCTGTATCGGCGCGGAGGTCCAGTTGCCCTTCGGCGGCGTCAAGAAGTCCGGCAACGGCTATCCGAGCGCCCGCGAGGCCATCGAGGCCGTCACCGAGCGCACCGCCTGGACGCTGAACAACTCCAAAGAGATCGAGATGGCCCAGGGACTGTCGGCCGACATCACGACCGACGAATAACTGGGCTCACGAGTCGGATCGACTGCGAACCGGCGACGATTTTCCCCTTTCGCGGTTCCCACCCGAGATCGGCCTCGGTTCCGCGTTCGAATAAACGCGTTTGATATATGCAAGTGTTTAAGAAACAGCGCTATAGATGAAGGGCTATGTTCGGAACCGCAAAGGAAACGAACGGTCAGCGGGAGATCAAATCAGTCCACAAGATCGATGAAATACTGGCCGCTATTAAACGGCTCACCGAGGGAACGCTCACGGAGATCACCGAGGAAGTCGACCTGACGAAGGGCACGGTCCATACGTATCTCCGGACGCTTCACAACTGTGGCTACCTCACGGAGGAAGACGGCGTCTACCGACTCAGCTTACAGTTTGTCACGGTCGCGGAACACGTACGAAACGAAACCAGCCTGTACATGGCGGGCCACGACGAGATCGACGAACTCGCCGAACGGACCGGGGAATACGTACACCTCGTCGCTGAGGAACGCGGTCGCGAGGTCACCCTCTACGAGAGTCGCGGCGAATACGCGATCGCGACCGACTACCACCTCCGTCTGCGCGAGACACCGCAGTATCTCCACCACAACGCCGCCGGGAAAGCGATGCTTGCACACTTCGATGCGGACCGTCGAGACAGGATACTCGACGCCCAAGAACTCGAGGCACAGACGGCAAACACGATCACGGACGAGACCGAACTTCGGGAAACGCTCGAGACGGTACGAGAGAACGGCTATGCGCTCAACGACGAGGAGGAAATCCGTGGCATGCGTGCCGTCGGTGTACCGATCCGCGTTCCCGACGGTTCCATCTTCGGTGCAGTGAGCATGAGCGCACCGGCCAGTCGGCTGAAAGGCGAGCGGTTTCGGTCGGAGGTCCCCGAACTCGTCATGGAGACCGCCAATCTCATCGAAGTCAACCTCGAGACCGCACAGCGTGACGGCTGATTCGACGTGATGTCGAGCCGGGAGTTGCAAAGAGTATATATACTGGCGTAGAGTTACCGTGACGATACACGGAACATGCCTGTAACTACCCAGCGACGGTGTCCAGCGTGCGGTACTGTTATTGACACCCACGAACCGGAACCGAGATGCGGGAACTGCTACTGGAGTAACGGTACGAAACAACCGAGTGACTGACGCGTGTCTTCGGCAGCAGCACCGCTCGTAGCCGCCGCGAGAGTCGCGACCGACCGGCCGATGCCGACACGTTCGCTACCCCGGGTGGCGTGACAGTGAACGACGGCGAATTGCTCCGACAGCTCACCCGTCGGAGCCGATCGCTCGAGTGTGGGTATCTCCCGTTCGACGCCTGGCGGACGATCCGGACGGCGGTCGAAAAGCGAAACGTCCTCCGGGGAACTGCCGTGCGTGCTACCCAGTGGCTACGACGTAGCGACGCGCGGGACACGAGGGCTAACATCCTGCCGACGAAACGGAACCATCGACGAGTCTTTCCACCAGCATGACAACACCAACCGACGCCAGAATCGACCACCCGAACCGATCGACGACTCGAACCGTTCGCCTGCTCGGCGCGCCGCTCGATCTCGGAGCGGATCGGCGCGGCGTCGACATCGGACCGCGAGCCATCCGGTACGCGGATATTGCCGGCGAACTCGAAACAGCCGGCGTTGCTTGTACCGATTGCGGAGATCTGCGCGTCCCCCGACTCGAGCAGTGTGATGTCCCGGATACGGAAGACGATGCGAAGTATCTCGACGAGATCGCCGACGTCACCGCCGAACTCGCGGACGAGGTCGCCGACACGATTGCGGACGGTGACGTTCCGATCGCTCTGGGCGGCGATCACGCGACTGCGATGGGAACCATCCGCGGCGCAGCACGAGCGGCGGACATCGGGGTTCTCTGGTTCGACGCCCACGGGGACTACAACACACCCGACACCTCTCCCAGTGGCAACGTCCACGGGATGCCCCTGGCAGCCGTCACTGGCACCGGTGAGTTCGACGGACTCGACTGGACGACGACGCCGACCGTCGACCCGTCGAATACGGTCATCGTCGGCGCACGACGTCTTGACAACGCCGAGCGAACCGCCCTCAAGGAAAGTGACGTAACCGTGTTCACGATGCACGACATCGACGAACGCGGTATCACCGCCGTCGTCGAGGACGCGCTCGATATCGCAACCGACGGCGTGGACGGGGTTCACGTCAGCCTCGATCTCGACTGGCTCGACCCGACGGTCGCACCGGGCGTCGGGACCCCCGTTCGTGGCGGCGTCGAATACAGGGAAGCCCACGCTGCACTCGAGTGCGTTGCCGAGCGCGACCGCGACGCGGAGCTACTTCGCTCGGTCGATATCGTCGAGGTGAATCCGATTCTCGATCGGAACAACCGCACCGCGGAAGTCGCAGCCGAACTCGCCGCCAGTCTCCTCGGCAAGCGGATAGCGTAACGCTTCGGGAGCCCCTCGATCGGAAGTCCCTGTTGGAGGAGAAACGACCGGCACAGCGTAGCGGCCCCGTCGAAACGACCCGCCTATCAGTCACGCATCGGCGCCCGCCGAGCCACCGTTTTGTTGATACCCTGAGTTTTAAGACACGCGTGACCATGTGAGAGAGTATGCAGCGCGAAACAGCAGAGCCAGCTGTACAGCAACTGCCAGGCCCGACCGCGACGGAATGGGTCGACCTGCATCATCAGTCTGCAGCGACGAGTACGTACGTCTACGACTTCGTCTGGGACATCACCGAAGACGCCGAGGGTCCCTTCTGTACGGACGCGGACGGCAACGTGCTGCTCGACTTTACGAGCCACGTCGCCGCTGCGCCGCTGGGCTACAACAACCCGAAGATCATGGACGACCTCCGCGAATTCGACCTCGTGGATCCACTGAAGATCGCCGGGCAGGATTTCTACGTTAGTACCGGTGGCACACCCGACGACGCCGAACTACCGTCACAGAGCCACCTGATGGACAAGCTGACCGAGATCACCGCCAAATACGACATGGACACGGTCTTCCTGTCGAACTCCGGGGCCGAGGCGGTCGAGAACGCGATGAAGATCTGTTATGATAACTGTGAGCAGCCCAAATACGGCCTCACGTTCGAAGGCGCGTTCCACGGGCGCACGCTCGGTGCGCTCTCGCTGAACCGGTCGAAATCCGTCCATCGCCGTGGGTTCCCCGAACTCAGCGGCATCCACGACGTCCCCCACAGCATGGCCGGCGTCGAACGCCTCCGCGAGAAACTCGATCCGAAACACGGCCACATCCCACCCGAACAGGTCGCCTTCCTCATCCTCGAGCCGGTCCAGGGTGAAGGCGGCTATCGGGTCCCCGACGCCGAGTTCATGAGCGCCGTCGACGACCTCTGTACCGAACACGATATCCCGCTCATCGCCGACGAGATCCAGTCGGGCGTCGGCCGAACCGGGAAAATGTGGGCCTCCGACCACTACGATTTCGAGCCGGACGTCATCACGAGCGCCAAGGCACTACGCGTCGGTGCGACGATCTCGCGATCGGAGCTGTTCCCCGACGAGAAAGCGCGCATCTCCTCGACGTGGGGTGCCGGCGACATCCTCTCCTCGATTCAGGGATCGCTCACCCTCGCTGCGATCGACGAACACGACTTGCTCGATCACGCCGACCGACAGGGCAAAGGGCTCCTCGACCGTCTCGCACCCCTTCAAGACGAGTACCAGGCCCTCGAGGACGTACGCGGGCTCGGGCTCATGGCCGCCATCGAGTTCGAGACCCCCGATCAGCGTGAAGCGGTCATGGAAGCCGCGCTCGAGCGCGGCCTGTTAACGCTTGGCTGTGGACGGAAGACGCTCCGATTGCTGCCGCCGCTTGACGTTCGCGACCGCGAACTCGACATCGCCGTCGACCTCCTCGACGAGGCGATCGCGAGCGTCAGCCGAGCCGCGACCGTCTGACTACGACCTGCAGGTCCGACGACGGACCACGCCGAGTGACCGCAGCGGCCGCCGGGTTCCCCATCGAGTCGTCCTCCGTACCACGATATTTCGACACCGCTCTCCGACGCACGGTTCGAGTGATGTAGTGTAACCACCGCGGAAGCGGCGAGACCGTCGCCTCGAGATTGGAACGCGATGGTCGAAAAGAGACGAACGCGGCTTCGGCAGCGACGGCGATCGGTCGAGACGGATTCGACGGTAAACGGTACGGGGTTCGAATATCGAGCCGCGCCGAACGATCGGTGAGCCTTACTCGTCCCCGGCTGGAACGGGTTCGGCGTGTTCGACCGCAGTACTCTCCGCGTCTGCTGATTCCTTATGCGTGATGTTCCATCCGGTGACACCCATCAGGATGAGTATCAGGGGCGAGAGGAAGCCAAGGAAATAGTACGGCGCATAGTCGAACGTACTGACGCCGAGCGTTCCCGCCATGAAGACAGCGCCACTGTTCCACGGAACGAGCGCGCTCGTCACCGTCCCGGACGACTCGATGGCCCGCGAGAGGTTTTCGCTCTTGAGTCCTTTTTCCTCGTAGAGGTTCCGGAGCGTAATCCCCGGAACGACGATGCTGACGTATTGCTCCGCAGCGAGAACGTTCATCGACACGGCCGAGAACGCAGTCACGCCGGTCAGGCTCGCGACGCTACGACTCAGCCGGCCGAGATGGTGAGCGAGGACAGCGATAATACCGGTACATTCGAGCATTCCGCCGAGTGCAAGCGCCGAAATGGCGATCGTAACGGCCCACGAGCCGCCGACCATTCCGCCACTCGCCAGAAGGTCGTTGACGACCTCGAGTCCGGTTTCGGGGTTCGTACCGCTCTGGGCCGCGGACCAGATCTGCTCAAAGCCCGTCCCTTGCAGTACGAGCGCGGTCGCCGCGCCGGCAAAGATACCCGTCCCGAGGGCCGGAATCGCGGAAATACCGTATATCGCGAGCGCGAACGTTACCACGATCGGGAAGAACGCGAGCGGGGAGATCGTGTACGTACCGGCAAGTGCCGTCTGTATCTCGCCAACCCGGTCGGCCGGAATAGCTCCGGAGGCCTGGAGACCGAGGACCGCGAATAAGATGACACTGATCACGAACGCGAGCGTGGTTCCGTTCCGCATCGCGTTGATGTGGTCGTAGAGATCGGTGTTGGTGACGGCTGCCGCGAGGTTCGTCGTGTCCGACAGCGGTGATTGCTTGTCACCCGTGTACGCCCCGGTGAGGATCGCGCCGGCCGTCATCGGTGCGGGGAGGCCGAGCCCGGAGCCGATTCCGATAAAGGCGACGCCGAGCGTCCCTGCCGCCGTCCACGAGGACCCGATGGCGAACGTGATAACGGCAGTGATCACTGCGGTCATCGGAAGGAACACTGCGGGAGTCAACAGACTAAGCCCGTAGTACATCATCGCGGGTATCGTTCCCGCCTGGATCCACGTGGAGATGAGTGCATACACGATAAAGAGAATGAACACCACCTGAATCCCCATCAGGAGACTCTGGGTGATCCCTTCGTACAACGTATCCCACGAGACACCGAGCCAGTAGTAACTGAACAACCCGGTAAACGTGATACCCCAGAAGAGGGGGAACTGCGGGTCCAGCCCATAGATACCGATCCCGAGGGCGAGGAACGACAGCATTCCCGCAACCGGTACCAACGCCTCACCTAACGAGGGGCGGGCGTCCGGATCGAGTTCGTCGAAGAGTGTAATATCGTATTCCATTGTTGTCAGTCGTGACAGGCCACGCGATATTCGGATGCGGCCGCGGTCCGGACAACCGTGCCTCGAGACTCAGTCGACAGTATGTTCGCTCCGTAAGGATAGGGTTGACAATGCATGTCGGTTCAACGATTCCGATGATCATTTATGTATCTTATGCTCTTGGAGACCGTCGTGCGTCGATATCTGTGAGAATATTAACTACAAAAGGACAGTAGAGAGTTTGGATATATCGAAGTACAAGAGTGAAAGATCCACGTAGCGGCCACAGAACGCGATCATTGGGACTGATGCATCCCGCTTGGTCCGACGGAAGTCGCACGTGGCCCGGGCCACTACCCGCTCGAGCAACCAACAGCGTTTCGTCATCGTTCCGGTTCGGGTGTCGATTACAGCGGTTCTCGAGGTGATTCAGCGACGATTGCCTTACTCCATTGCAGCGCTATAGTAGCCGGTGAAACGATTCACACACTGATCGCAACGCCGTCGTTCGATCAGGTGTACAATGACTTTCAACGGCTACTATAGGTCCATCGAGATCAGGCGCCGTCTGTTTGCCGCTATTGCTATCGTCACGCTTGAAACGAGACACACTGATCCAACGCTGCCCTGCGATCGGGTGGACAGTGACTTTCAAGCGCGACGATAGCCCACCTCGAGCCGGACAACCCGGCGCGGTTATACGCCGCTATGCCACCGAGAAACCGGCCAGTATATTCGAGCCACCTGTTTGAGGTACACGAACCCGGGTCAGAGACGGTCGTTTGAATTCGCGTTCTCCCCCCGCTTTCTATAGTAGCCGCTGAAACGATTTACACACTAATCGCAACGCTGTCGTGCGATCAGGTGTGCAATGACTTTCAGCGGCTACTATAGGGGGAGAGGATTCAGTAGTACTCTCGTTGCAACTCGTTCGTGTACTGTGATCGGACACTGAACTGGAGATGGCGCAGTGCAGCAGGGGAGTTCGAAACGGTTGCGATCAGCAACGACAGCCACGTGATACGAGTTCGGAGAGACTATAAATTCGATCGAAAAGCGGCCTCCAGGGCAACGTCCGAACCGCTGACGAGCGGACGCTAAGCGCTCGAGTCAATAGCCGGCACGATACCATGCCGACCGACCGAATATCGGACGAGCAGAACCCGGCGGTCGTCTGTTCATCCGATTGACGACAATCCGATCACGGATGTGTTTGAAAATTTCAAAGTAACGGACCTGATAATCGTCGACGTTCCGTTTACGGGGCGAGACGATGGAGTCGAACAGGCGATCACCTATACAGCCGTATGTTTGTAATGGAAAGCTACATTCCGGATCACGGTAATCAGCGGCTACCAACGATTCGTGCTGGAAAAGTTTGGATATATCGAACAAACAGTGCCGGTCCTATCGCACCGAGACACGGTCATCGTACGAAATATTTATATTGTGGTAGTGGATGTGGCCAATGTATGCAGAGACAAAAAGCTGAGCCATCAGTCCAAAACTTACCAGGACCAAAGGCCGAAGAGTGGGTCGATTTTCACCACGAGGCGGCAGCAACGAGTACATACGTCTATGACTTCGTCTGGGACATCACCGAAGACGCTGAAGGGCCGTTCTGTACAGATCCCGACGGGAACGTGCTGCTCGACTTTACGAGCCACGTCGCCGCTGCGCCGCTGGGCTATAACAACCCGAAGCTGATGGACAAACTGCAGGAGTTCGACCTCGTCGACCCGCTGAAGATTGCGGGGCAGGACTTCTATGTCAGTACCGGTGGAACGCCGGAAGACACGGAACTTCCGGGCCCCGCCCATCTCATGAATACGCTGACGGATATTACCGATCAGTACGGGATGGATACGGTCTTCCTGTCGAACTCCGGAGCCGAGGCGGTCGAGAACGCGATGAAGGTCTGTTACGATAACTGCGAGCAGCCCAAATACGGTCTCACGTTCGAGGGCGCGTTCCACGGGCGCACGCTCGGTGCGCTCTCGCTGAACCGATCGAAATCCGTCCACCGCCGTGGGTTCCCCGAACTCAGCGGCATCCACGACGTCCCCCACAGCATGGCCGGCGTCGAACGCCTCCGCGAGAAACTCGACCCCAAACACGGCCACATCCCGCCGGAACAGGTTGCCTTCCTCATCCTCGAGCCGGTTCAGGGCGAAGGCGGCTACCAAGTCCCGGAACCGGAGTTCATGCGTGCGGTCAATGACCTCTGTACCGAACACGATATCCCGCTCATCGCCGACGAGATCCAGTCGGGCGTCGGTCGCACCGGGAAAATGTGGGCCTCGGATCACTTCGACTTCGAACCGGACGTCATCACGAGCGCCAAAGCACTGCGCGTCGGCGCGACGATCTCGTCCGAAGAGATCTTCCCGGACGAAAAGAGCCGTCTCTCCTCGACGTGGGGTGCCGGCGATATCCTTTCCTCGATTCAGGGGACGCTCACGGTCGCAGCCATCCAGGAACACGACCTGCTTACCCACGCGAAACAGGCCGGCGAGCGGTTCGTGGGCCAGCTCGAGGAGCTTCAGGCCGATCACCCCGAGACGGTCGTCGACGTTCGCGGGCTCGGTCTCATGACTGCGATCGAATTCGATACGAAGGAACGTCGGGAAGCAGTCGTCGACGCTGCCCTCAAGCGGGGGCTACTGACGCTCGGATGCGGGCAGAAAACGCTCCGATTGCTCCCGCCGCTTGACGTTCGCGACCGCGAACTCGATATCGCCGTCGACCTCCTCGACGATGCGATCGACCACGTCGGATCGTAATCGAGTATCCCCTCGATGATCACGCGGCCCTGTCGGCACGATCCGACCACGTACCCGCGTACACAGTGCTAGTCGCCGAACGATCACGACTCTCGACACCACCAACCGACTTCACCAATGACACAGAAACAGACCACTCACTCGGAATCGGACAGCGAATCGACGACCGAATCACCCCTCGAAACGGCTCGCCGGCAGCTCCGCACCGCTGCGAGCCGGACCGATGTCGACGACGGCGTCATCGAACGCCTCAAACACCCGACCAGAGTCGTCGAGGTCTCCATTCCGCTCGAGCGGGACGACGGCTCCGTCGACGTCTTTACGGGCTATCGCGCACAGCACGATGACGTTCGCGGCCCCTACAAGGGCGGACTCCGCTATCACCCCGAGGTGAACGCCGACGAGTGCGTCGGCCTCGCGATGTGGATGACGTGGAAATGTGCCGTGATGGACATCCCGTTCGGCGGCGGGAAAGGCGGCATCGTCGTCGATCCGAAAGACCTCAGCGACGACGAGAAAGAACGGCTGACCCGCCGGTTCGCTGAAGAGATCCGAGACGAGGTCGGTCCCAGCAGGGACATCCCGGCACCCGATATGGGCACCGACGCACAGACGATGGCCTGGTTCATGGACGCATACAGCATGCAGGAAGGGGAAACGATCCCCGGCGTCGTCACCGGCAAACCACCCGTCATCGGCGGGAGTTACGGTCGAGAGGAAGCCCCCGGACGGAGCGTCGCCATCGTCGCACGGGAAGCGGTCGAGTACTACGACGAGCGTCTCGAGGACGTGTCGATCGCAGTGCAAGGGTACGGAAGCGTCGGTGCGAACGCCGCCCGCCTGCTCGACGAGTGGGGTGCGGACATCGTTGCCGTCAGCGACGTCAACGGTGGGCTGTACGACCCGGACGGCCTGGATACACAGGACGTTCCGTCCCACAAGGAGGAGCCGGAAGGCGTACTGCGTTACGACAGTTCGAAGACGGTTTCCAACGAGGAACTCCTCGAGTTGGACGTAGACGTTCTCATCCCGGCCGCCATCGGGAACGTCATCACGGCCGACAATGCGGATCGAATTCAGGCCGACATCATCGTCGAGGGCGCAAACGGTCCGACGACCTCGACCGCGGACACGATCCTTCACGAGCGTGGCAAACACGTCATTCCCGACATCCTCGCGAATGCCGGCGGTGTCACCGTCTCCTACTTCGAGTGGCTCCAGGACATCAACCGCCGAACGTGGTCCAAGGAGCGAGTCAACGACGAACTCGAATCGGCGATGCTCGACGCATGGGCCGACGTGAAAGCGGAAGTCGACGCCCGAGGACTGAGTTGGCGGGACGCGGCGTACGTCGTGGCGCTCAACCGCATCGGCGAGGCAAAGGAAGCCCGGGGACTCTGGCCATAGGTCGGTCGAGAGATTCCGGCAGACATCGTTTCGTGACGTGATCGCCGACGGCGATTCGTGAGCGGTCCCGTCTTCGGCTCGGATACCGGACTTAGCGTGGCTGTTTGACGCCAGCCGTCTCGAGGTTCACTTCGATGATATTGGCCGCTTCCATAACTAACTCGGGAATCTCGGATTCGAAGTACTCCCCGGAGAGACGACTGGTCGGTGCTGTCACACTTATTGCCCCACAGACGGCGGCATCGGGTCCCGTGATTGCAGTGCCGACGGAGCGCATCCCTCGTACTTCCTCTTCATCGTTGACCGCGTACCCCTGCGTTTGGATCCGGTCGAGTTCCTCGAACAACGTTTCGAGATCGGTAATCGTCTTTTCGGTTCGTTGGACGAACCCCTGTCGGTTGATCAGCTTTCGGACCCGGTCTCGATCGAAACACGCTAACATTGCCTTTCCGGCCGCCGTGTGGTACAGGTACTGCGGTGACTCCCGCATTCGGAGGTGGTAATCCATCGCGATCGCCCTGTCACCGCTACTTTCGTAGAGCGTCACTTCCTGCCCCTGACACTCGACCGTCAGATGTACCCACTCGCCCGTCTTCTCGGCGAGTTTTTCTACTTCGTCTTGCCCTGCGCGGTAGATATCCGTCTGGTTTCGAACGCTTTCCCCCATCGTTACCAGCCGTACCCCGAGTCGATACTCGTTCCCCGATTTCGTGATGAACCCCTCGCTCTCGAGGGTCTCGAGATACGTATGGACCGTCCCCTTCGAAATATCGACCTCGCCGCAGAGGTCGGTAAACGTCGGTGCCTCGAGATGCTGAATCGCTTCCAAGATAGCACTCGCTGTCTGAATCGATTTGATACGGCGGGGTGAATCGCTCGAGTCGTCGGCGTCCATATCGGTTATCATCTTCATCGCATCATATAGGTTTGTATATACCAAACTCACGGGGGCAGTGCCATGCTACGACGCTGCTCGGGACAACGGTCACAATCGTTTCACAGCCGAACCGATGACACAGTATAGAGGAGCCACTAAACATCACTGCACAGTCGATCGTACTTCCGCGATACGATCGACTTCGATGAGGACCGTACCCCGTTCGTAGAGTCGGTTCCGGTCGTCGGCCGTGAGACGTATGCATCGTGGACTGCAACATGATATATCATTTAAATTCATTTTTTAGAGAACTCTCAGTGTGTTTGGCATTGCTCGTTGTTACCACGAGGATATCGACGTCTGACAGGGACGTCTTGGTAGATGTCTCGTCGATGAGGCGATTACTGTACTCGTTGAAGCGCTGCAGTGACAGTATCTCCACTGGTTTTGTTCGAGTAGCAGCCAAATGAAATAGTGATCAGATAGACTATGGGGTGTGTTATTACAATGAAATATAAGTGGCTGATCCCACTACTCTGTGGTATGATTGCTGAGAAATTCGACGTGTTCCTGTTTGACCTCGATGGGGTGGTCTACGTTGGGGACGAGCCACTGCCTGCTGCAGTTGACTCGGTAACCCGACTCTACGAGATGGACAAGGAGCTGCGATTTCTGACGAACGATCCACGCCCGACGCGGCGGGCGGTCGCAAGCGATCTTCGAGAGATGGGGATCAACGCACAGGAAGACGAAATCGTCACGTCAGGCTGGGCGACTGCACAGTATCTCTCCCAGCAGGATGTGACCACGACCGCCGTCGTCGGCAGTGAAGGCTTGAAAACCGAACTCCAGGCAGCGGGGATCGAGATTACGGACACTGATCCAGAAGCGATGGTTGTCGGCGCAAATGAAGAGACGACGTACCGAGATATTCGGCGGGCAACGAGGCATATCGATCGGGGAGCAGCGTTCGTGGGGACCAACCCCGATGGGTCGTTCCCGACACCGGATGGCCCTGCACCCGGAGCTGGGGCCATCGTCCGTGCAGTCGAAGCGGCCGCCGGAACGGAGCCGACAGTCGTCGGGAAACCCGAACCACTCATGTTCGAGATGGCCATCGATGGACTGTCCGCTAATATGAGCGCTGTCGTGATCGGAGATAACCCGGCCACGGACGTACTCGGTGCACACCACGCGGGACACACTGGGATTCTGGTAGCCGACGAAGAACCGACTGCTGCATCCGCTCGTGACCGACAGGAGCCAGAGCTGACGATTTCGACGCTTGCTGACCTGTTTACCGAGGAAATCGAGCCGTGGGAATCGCCGCCATATTCGTGGCCGGATCAGATTCGGCCGGGCGTCGCGGCGGTCGTGACTACCGATTCGGATGAGGTACTGTTGTTAAAACGCGCTGATACGGAACAGTGGGCGCTTCCAACGGGCTCGGTCGAACGGTGTGAGCCAGTCCAAGAGGCAATTTCACGGGAAGTCATGGAGGAAACGGGAATCCGTATCCAGGTCGAGGAGTTAACCGGTGTGTATTCCCAGCCTGAGCAACAGGTGTTTTCGTATCCATCCGGAAAGACAGTCCACTTCATTACGAACTGCTTCCGGTGTACCATCGAGGCGGGGACAGCCGAAGCCGATGAAGAGGAAGCACTTGAGGTCGGATTCTTCGGCGTAAACGACTTGCCGTCCGACATCCTTCCGATGCAGCCACAGTGGATTGCTGATGCCATTGATATGAGCGGCCCTTGTGCAATTCGATAATCCACAGACCGTACTAACCAGTTGGACGGACTCTTGAGCGTGACGTGGACGGTCTCTTGCAGTGTGACCCCGAGGCCGTTCACTTGGACAGGTCGAGTTCCCTGACGAGTACACTCACTCGCCGATCGTGGCGGCCGACAACACGCTCTTGAAGAAGGAGACGGAAACCGAATAGTCGCTTACCCCGGCTGGATACCTGCTTCTCGAGTGGACTGAGGACATCCGGGTGCTGGCGGATCCGGGTCTACTCGACCGGGAAACAGGAGGCATATTCCGCCGGACGCTTCGCGCTGTTACCGATCGGCCGACCGACGGCGATACTCACTACCCGTTCGACAGACTCGAGGAAATTAGCCAGCGTGGCGAGTGGATCGACGCTATCTCGAGACAGAGGAGGTCGTGGAACCGTCCGAAGTGAGCGACGGGACGTCAGCGGGGTCACGTAACGGCAGCGAGATCTCAGTTCGGCCTAGTAGTCAGTCTACTGTCATAATAATAAATCCGATAGTTATGCGTTGTCGGTGATTCCAAGGCCGGTATTTCTGGAACAATGCCGTGCTTGTCATAGAAAACCCTCGCTTACGGAGAATCTGGACGTGAGGCCGATCGTCTCACTGCAGACGGTTCTTGAACCGCGTCGTCGTCAATGGTGATCTCCGTCGGCGTTTTCGTAGCTTTCATCTCTAACGCTCTTTACAGTGGCTGACGTACCTCCACTCAACGATGTCTATCGACCGAGACACCTTCGAGAACACGAGCGAGGACGAACTCGAGGAACTATCCGTCCCTGATCAGGTCCTCGGGTTTCTCGCCGCCAACGACGATCGTGCATTCAAAGCCCGCGAAATCGCCTCCCAGATCGAGGTCGACGAGGGCGCAGTCAGCACCGCTCTCTCGCGGTTGAAGGACCGTGATCTCGTCGAACACAAGGCGACGTACTGGGCGGTGACTGATGACACCGAGCGCCTCGAAGGATATAGCGGATACAAGCGGGCGACCGAACTGTTCAACGACCGACTCGGTACTGAGGACAAGAAAGCGTGGCGCGGGCAAGCACCTCAGAAACCACACCCCAGCGTCGAGGGCGAACAGTGACCGACGGAGAGACACCAATTTTTGAGCGTGGCGACGTCGTCTACGGTGATGATCCGTTCAAAGGGGAGGAAGACGCTCGGCCCTGGCTTATTCTCTCGAACCACGAAGGCCGTCCGTTCCACGGCGATCAGTATATCGCGCTGACGTCGAAATCGTGGATGGACGGACTCATCGACATTCCTAAGGCGGGGTGGCTTCGTGGTGGTACGCCAGACGAGAGTCGGATCGTCCCCTAGAGTGTGCAATCGATCGGTCACGAAAACATCGATTTCTGGCAAGGTCGTCTGGCGGACGATATCGTCGACACCGCAACTACCGCTCTCGTCGACGAACTACGGTAGCTACTTTCGAACACTCGTACCTCTATAGGTAGGTAATCGAGAGCGGGCAGGTCGATCAAGCGATTCATGGCTGCGACGATCTCGAAAGGTTTTGGGATGCGGTTCTTCTACTTCGCGTTCGCATAGCCGATAACACGCTCATGTTGTTGAAGCAGGAGACCGGATTGGATAGTAACGGAACTCTCCCCGCGATTGCGCGTCGTTTGAGTGGCGACACTAAGATTCTCGGAAAGGTCCCGAATCAGTTGCCTACGGAACAGGAATGGCCGTGTGAAGTACCACGGGCACGGTGGCCCGTGGCTTCGCTGTGGTCTCTGGCGTGGAGCCAGCGAAACGACCGGTGGCGAATTTAATTCCGCCCGCGCTCGTCTCTGGAGAGACTTGCGTGGAACCGGTAACACCCGAACACACCGGAAGTGCCACCGCAACAGAGGTCGTCTGTTGCTGCCATGGCGGTGTGTCCGTGGGCGTCCGTCCCCTCACGTGGGCGCGACACAGGCCCGGCGTCGTTCGAAAATCGGAGATTTTCGTGATCACGAAAGACTTCGGCTTTCGCACGACACCGCGTCTTACCCCGAAGTGGGTGCGCGGGTTTTGCGAGGCCGATAACGTGGGTTCCAAACTGCTGTAGGGTGTCCCAGTACTTAAAACAGGGACGCAGCCGAGCGTACGCGCTTCACCCCCGCCCACGGTGGGGCGGGGAACTCGCGCTGCTTTCCATTTAGAAAGCGATCTGAAGCAGATTCTGGTTATCGGTTCGGTCGATACCACGCACTACAAGCCCGCTATACTCGTTTTATCCTCATCTTCCGAAGTACACCAGTAGTTGAGACCGGTCGTCTCAATGCATATGGCAGTCCGCCGTAGTTCATAAATAGTATGAAGACGTAGTCTGGGGTAGAACGATGGCACGAATCACCGGTTCCTATCCAGACGATCTTGATCTCCTCATTGAGGGTGCTGTCGAGGCTGGTGTGTTCGGGGGAAAGAGCGATGCGTTGCGAGAGTTCGTGCGTGAGTATTTCGAAGACCACGAAAACGAACGCATCGCTGCTGCAGTCGCCCTCTACGAGCGCGAGCGGATCACGCTGGGTGATGCTGCGAGACTTGCTGATGTCGACCGCTGGACGATGCGAGATATTCTCCGTGAACACGGCGTTGACCTCCGTCTCGGGCTCGCGGACGAGAAGGATGCAGCCTACGAAGCGGAGGCGGCGACGGAACTCGAGTTCGATGATGAGCCTGCTGATAACGGGACATCGGACTCGCAATGACGACTGACGATATTCCAGCGGACCCAAGCGTTCTCAATACGACCGTTCTCTCGAACTTCGCCTACATCAACCAACTGTGGGTGGTGGCTGGACTCTCGGGAATCTGTACGGTGCCGGTCGTTCGCGAAGAACTCCACAATGGTGTCGATGACCATTCCTACCTTCAGTCAGCGCTGGACGTACTCAATGCGGAGATTCCAGTCGCGACAGTTTCGGATACTGTTGCAAACCGTGAAGCAGTCGTCAGCGACCATCTCGATCCCGGAGAAGCACAGGCATTTGCGCTTGCCGACGCACACGACGGTCGGTTACTGACGGACGACAGCGACGCCAGAGCATTCGCGAAAGAACAGGGCGTGACCGTTGTCGGTTCGGTCGGCGTCCTCCTGGCCGCCATTGATGCTGGGCGGATTAGCGAGGAAACTGCGGGTGACATCCTCGCCCGTCCTAAAGGACGGGGCTTCCTACAAGAGAAGCCTCGTCGTCGGAGGTTTCGGAACCATACTCCGAGAGGGTCG
>AOIR01000020.1 GCA_000337115.1 Natrinema thermotolerans DSM 11552 | reverse complement strand
ATTCGACAGTGAATGTTACGACCGGAACTCACAAAAAGAACACGGTTGCTACACATATGTATGAGCAAAGAAGTCCGATTCACAGTCAGTGACGAACAGCACGAACGCCTCAGCGATCTCAAAGACGAGCGCGGCTACACCTGGAAGGGCTTGATGCTCGAGGGCGCGAAGTGCCTGGAACGCGACGGGTCATAGTTGGTGGACAGACAGTCAAGTGTCGCATTCCTCCGCGCCGTAAACGGCGCGGTTTCCTGCTTGAAGAAAGATGAGCGCTCACCGGTGGTTACAGCGGACAACACGCTAACACTATTGAAGAAGCCGACAGGAATCGGGTAGTGAGGTACTCTGTTCGGGTCAGCATGCCAATTGAGTGGCTACACTATTCGAGGTCTCCAAAATTTGCCCTTACGATTGGAAGTGTGACGAGAATGGCCACTTGGAGAGTGATTTGGAGCAGTTTCTGTTGACCGAATCGGCTAAATCCGCGCATCACAGGCCCACTAAACCCGGTGTAGTCTCAACTTCCAAAGCACCCAGGAGTTGAGACTGACCTTCTCAATGCACAGAGGCAATATCGGTTTGAGTCAATTACATCACATCACGTCTTCCTCACATCATCACTGTCTCACTCAAGGAGAGGAACAGCATCGGTCCACAGTCGTTGGAAGTACTGCTCAAACTCGGAGACCACTTGCGAATCTTTGATCCCGATCACACCAACCCTGTCTTCACCAGATACTGGATGTAGCACATCGATCGTCGTCTCCACATTATCCACGATATCAAACGAAAGCGCAATCTCAGGGGTCGTTCTGACAGTTATGTCTGCGGGCTGGTTTTCAATTAGATGTGGGAATCGGTCGGGGAGTACGGTAACTGCTTTTTCACTGAAGAGGAGGTCTACAGACAAATCCGTATTAGCACCCTCGAAAAAGCCTTCCACTTCAGATTGGAGTGTCTCCCACGTCGCATCCTCGTAGGGAGGCCCGACGGTTGCTTTGACAACGTTCTCCGCGGTTCGCATATGCTGCTGGAGCGCTGTACTCATTTCGTCACTCCCGAGCGATCCAAGCCAGAAACTACTCTCTGTTGGTGGTGTCGGCAAAAGGTTCGAACGAACTGTTTCTGCTTTCTCGCGGTAACGATCCCACTCTTGTTTCAGTTCATACGCTCGTTCAGCCAGAAGCCTGTCGACGACGGTTTCTGGCTGTACGGCCACGTACTGATTTGGGTCGCTTGACTGTCTCCAGATCAACTTGCGAGCTTCAAGGCCGTTTAGTACGTCGTAGATACGGCCTTTTGGGACTCCACTAGTATCAGAGAGTTCAGCTGCCGTCACTGCTCCTGTTACGAGAAGGGTTCGATAGGCCTTCTCCTCGTAACTTGAGAGTCCAAGCTCGCCCAATTCCGTCATGCTTTGTCATTGTGCCTCCAAACAAATTGTAAGTGCTGTTTTGTTTCAGTAGTCGTATCTCGGGGGCTTCGAGACCTAACGATATGCATCCATACGTACTGCTCGCTGGTGCAATACTCTCCGAATTATTCGGGACAACTGCCCTCAAACTCTCCGATGGGTTTTCACAACCAGTTCCCAGTATTGGGGTTATCCTCGGATATGGGACGGCGTTCTATCTACTATCCCTGACGTTAGAAGAATTACCGATGGGTGTCGTCTATGGGACATGGGCAGCATTGGGTATTGTCGGTGCGGCAGGTATCGGGGCCGTTATTTTTGATGAACCAGTTGATCTGGCAGGCCTTCTCGGAATTGGCCTCATTATCGGTGGCGTCTACTGCGTCAACGTGGTGTCACAGATGTCTGCCCACTAAGATGGTGGGCACCGGGCCTGTGTGGAAACAACCGAAAAGTGGCACTGTGTTCCAACATCTTGTTCGTCCGCTCCTGAGTAGTTGTTCTCCAACGATGTCAAACAGGTATGATGTAATCATCGCTGGGGCAGGTCCAGCGGGGGCGCAGTGTGCACGAGATCTAGCTGACCGTGGGTACGATGTTGTCGTCCTAGAAACTGAAGCAGAAGATGAATTCCCAGCTCAAAGTAACAAATCTACCGGCGGAACGTTTGCGTCAATGATGACCTCCTTCGGCATCCCGGACGACGTCGTTATGCACGCGACTGAATCAGTAGTTCTTGAATCTCCAAATGAACACCTTATCCAGGACCAGCCGGGCTTTGTCTTGGACTTCGAGGCGTTCAAGAAGTTCCTTGTCGAGGATGGTCGTCACAAGGGTGCTGAGTATCGGTTTGATGCTCGTGTTCGTGACCCGATCGTCGAAGATGGTGATCTCGTTGGTGTCCGTTATAACCGTGATCAGGAGGTCTTTGGCGAAATAGTTATTGATGCTACGGGTCCGGCTGCGCCACTGGCTAAAGATCTGGGGATAGCCAATCTTGAGCGGGAGAACCACGCGATTGGTATTGAATACTTATTCGAAGGCGTCGATCTCAATCATCCCGAGTTTGCTGATCTCACTGACGCGATGATGTTGCGGTTGGACCACGAGTACGCCCCTGGAGGTTATTCGTGGATCTTCCATACGGGTGACGACACAGCAAAAGTCGGCATCTGTTATATCCAGAACGAACGCTATCAAGAAAACGCCATTCACGATCGCACCGTCGACGGGTATCTCGAACATTGGCTTGATACTGACCCACGGTTCGAGAACGCCAGACAAATCGCAGAGAGTCCAGTTCGGGGATCAGCACATGTACAGCCCCCCGGATCGATGAGTACTGATTCGTTTATGGCGATCGGTGATACTGTCCCATCGGTTGATCCTGTCTGGGGAGAGGGAATCTACAAGTGTATGAAATCAGCTCGCGCAGCTGCGATGACAGCCGATCGTTGTCTGACGAGGACGAAAGACACCTCTGCTAAGGAGATGAGAGTCTACGACGACCTCTGGAAGGAGCAAGTTGCTCCCAGACAAGACCGACGATTGATGATGACGAGGTTGCTATACCTTGCACCAAACGAACGGTACGACCGACTCATGCAAGATCTGAACAAGCTTTCTCGAGATACCCTTTCAGATATTAACGATGGGAGCAAGCGGGAAATTGTAAAACTGTTGTATCCCAGTGATCTATCCTACCTCTGGAAATACTGGCGAGAAACACAATTTGGGAGTGTCTCGTACTCCAACTAACCACAACACTTCCGCTGATGAATCCAACTTCTATCCGATCTTGATCAACTGGTCTTGGACGTTTTGCTATCAGTACCCACATGGCTATGACCCCCGAGTCGCGTCGAACAGTCTTCCGCCAAATCGCTCATTGTTCCTATGTCGATTGGCCAACGTATGGGTCTAGCCCGCTGTTCGATCCCTACGACCGGTATGCAGGATCGACGAGCTACGAGATGGAGACACTATTTCGCTTGTTCCTGCTGAAAGAATGCCATGGCTGGGACCACGAGACGGCCCTCGAAGCACACCAGAAGTTGAGACTGGTCTTCTCAATGCATACGGTTCCGGATTCAGATGGCCGCAGCGGCTCTGTTAAAATCCGAAGGGTCCTCTTCGGTCAGTGCAGCATCTGTATTGACCACAACCCAATCAGAATATATCACTTGCTGAGGATTCCAATAGAGTCAGCTCAGCCGATGAGTCTCGCTCGAGGTCTGCATGGAGGACAACATTTTCTGGACCGACATCCTGACGATCAACCCCGGATTCGAGTTCAAAGTCGCCATCGTCAGCGACGTCCCCTTCTTGAGTTAGGGCTCGTCCGCCCCGGAGCTGTCGGAGTTCTGATCCCGATACGTGGGGCGGACGCGTCGCGGTGACCGGCTGCGACGCGCCCGCTCCGCCCGCCGTCGACGTCGGATCAGGCGGCCGGGAGCGCCCACTGCCACGCCGATCTGAGGACGAGGACGCCGAACGGGCCGCCCCACCCGGCGGCGACCGCCCCGACGGAGGGAGCGGAGTAGGCGAGGGCCGCCACGGCGGCGACGCCACAGGCTCCGACCACGGCTGCCACCCCGGCCACGCGTCGGTCGAGTGGGCCGAACGCCGTCGTCTCGACGGGGAGTTCCAACGCCTCGACAGCCCGGTCATACTCCCGGAGGTGCGCGACGCTGAGGTCATACTCCCCCACGGTGGGGGTGAGCGAGAACGTCCGAGTATCACAGGAGCGGTCGACGAACTCTCCCTCGCACAACTCGACGTTCCGGATGTCGTCGACGGGGATCGCCCACTGGACAGTATCGGTAAGGTCGTCGTACGCGACCACCGTGTCGTCGCGACGCTGGTACGCCAGCGTACCGTGAGTGAGGGCGTACTCGACGGCCTTCAGCCCGCCGATGATGGCTGGCAGGAGGCCGAAACAGACCACCATGGCAGCGACCGGCCCTGTCGATCCGCTGGTGAGCCCAATCCACGCGAAGAGGTACACCGGGCCGCTGCCGATTGCGGACTTCGCGCCCCGCCAGAACGCGGCGCCGTGGACGGCGTGCCGGTCCGGACGGACCTCAGCCGTCGGCGACGCATCCGGAGCCGCTACAGGCGGGAGCGTCCCCACCCCCTTGTCGGTGGTGGACGATTGCCCGGCGCGGTAGTCCCCCCACTCCGCGAATAGCTTCACCGTGACGAACGCGACCAGCGCGCCGGTCGGACCACCGGCAGCCGCGAACCAGAGCAACACTATAGCTACCACAGCCTCGTTCTTCGCGCTTCTGATCACGTCTCGAGGGGTGCTCGTCTCGTGGCGCCGCTTGCGGAAGTACTCGCGGTTGATGACGCCGACTTGAGAGACAATCAGGGAGGCGGCGCTCGCCGCCACCATCGGATCGGCGAGCGTCGCCGGCACGTCGATGAAACGGCTCAGTACGGCGAGGTATATCCCGAGGAGCCCCACGCCAGCCCCGAACGCTCGCGAGACGAACGGGAAGTTCCGGGGGTAGATCGGTGGGAGCGAGTTGACGACCGTGACGCTCCCGCGCCGGCGGTTGAGGTCGCTCGGTCCGACGGAGACCCCGCCTAACTCGTCGGACTTGAGCGGGTTATCCTCCTGTGGGCGCTCCAGCTCGTCGTAGTTCGGCGGGCGGCGCGCGAATAATGCCTTCAACCCGGCGAACGGGACAGCGACGACCAGTTCCATCGCGTAGACGACCGCGAACGTCTGTGCGCTCCACCCGAGGTGGAACACGCCGACCAGCGGGATGACGTTCGCCGCGACTGTCACCAGAAACACGGTAGATGAATCGTTCGATGGTGGCTTCATAGATCCATCATCTGTAGTTTGAGCACGTCCAGTTCAATCTCGGCCATGTTCAACCAGCTTCCCTTCTTGAGATAACATGAATATCCTACCTATATCGCTCGATAAAAGCGATCGCTCCAGGATACGTCCAAGTCGATCCAGATATCGCTTTTACCGTTGCGACGATGGTGTAAACGAATGTAAGGAATATCGAAATCACTAGGACGATTATCAGGAGGAATCCGACGAGCCCAAACACGAGATCGAGCGGGGCTGGGAGCAAAGAAACCTCAGTTGTTTCTCCTAGGACGTGATCTCATCGGCGCCGAGAAAGAACATCACAAGGGCGACAATCATGAGTACGGCCACGGTAACGTGCCAATTGATGGTGTGACGGGCGTTCGTCCGTGTGAACTCATTATCTGAAACAGCGTACAGGATTAGGGGACCGAGAAATCCAGTAAACAGTCCAAGCAGGTGGACGAGGATGCCACCGATAGAGCGTTTATCGGACAGTTCAGGGTCAGATAGAGTTGCTGTGAATGTCATGGATGTGGCAATCTATGATCTACAGTTTGTTCAGTGCCCCTTTCATGTAGAATTTACATCATTATGGATATAAGTACCTTTGGTCTGGAAGACATGCGCCTTATTCCCTGCAAGATGATATGGATACCATCTACAATTGATAGGTGTCTCAAGGTCAGTTCGTAGGTGAAGTGAGCAGATAGGCCACTGCTTTTGACGTGAAACAAAAAGGTCATGATACTACACCACCTTCCCTATCCAGAACGCAGTTTCTTCCCGAACCTGAGCGGTTAGACGGGTTTTTGAACGTGCTACAGCCAGCATTTCGTAGTGGCCTCAACGTGTGAATCTCGACGGGCAGTCTTTCGACGGATTGCACAACGATCGTTCGAGGAGTGGCCAGCATATGATGCAGCGCCACTGTACAATCGATCCTCTCTTGGTGGATTGAAAGAGGACGTTCGCGTAGTTTCAAGAGCGTGGTTCGTCCAGAAGGAGTACAGCTCGGTCGATCAGTTTGTTTGCCTGCTTCCGCTGGCTTACTTTCGTTTTGACCCCCATGACTGCTATACAGGGTCGACACAGTACGAGATGGACACGCTCTTTCGGATTCTTGTCCTGAAAGAATCTACGGATGGGACCACGAAACGGCCCTTGTTGAGTACCTCAATCGCCGCCCGGACATCCGGGAGCAGTTGGGTCTGGAAACGATTCCGAACCAGTCGACGCTCTGGCGTAGCTGGCACAACCGGCTTACCGAGGATCTTCGTGAGATAATCCAGGCAGCTGCACGCTCGATTCTCGTCAATGCCCAAGAGGCAGGTGTCTCAATTCCACGAGAACCGGACCGAAAGCTCTCTCGCCATGACCGCGACACTGAAGAACCAGATCTGGACAACCAGAGCATACTGGAACAGACGCAGAAGGTCACAAGCCATCTTAACCACGTTGTTTACCCCGCCTTCTCACTTGATCGGAGAGAAGGCTGTGAAATCCATGAGAAGGCCTACTGGGACTTACAAACCTATCTTGGGCTTCGAGAGAATCTGGCAGCCAACGAGGGGGCTCGCAGTTTCACCGACGAATCGGATCGGGAGCGAACGCCGTTAGGTCACGCCCATCGTGAGCAGATTCAAACTCTCTCGATACCAGAGATACGAGCAATGTACCGGCAAGCAGTGGGTAGACTCCTAGATGAGGCTGCGAACACGGAGGAGTTCTTCCGAGTTGGTATCGTGGCGATCGACATCACCGAAGATGCTCCGTTTACAGGGGACAGAGCGGGACACGAAGACGAGATTATTGGAACGAAAGAGAACACCGACGAGTACGCATATCAGTGGGCGACAGTACAGTTGGTCGGAAACGCTGTTCCACTTGTATTGGATGCTCGTCCAGTACGACGTGGCGAGACGCGTAAAGAGATCGTCGAGGATCTGCTCGACTCAGCCCAAGAGATGGTTTATGTCGATAACGTGCTGATGGACCGTGAATTCGACAGTCAGCACGTCCTCGAGATGATCAGTCAGCGTGGACTTTCATACGTCGTGCCAAAGCGGATGCAGACCAGTGAGAAGGCCCAGGCCAAGCGCCTCCTCGAACGCGATCAGGACCGCTACGAAACCGACCGCAAACTCCACTTGGGAAATGACGAATGGCACGAGACGACATTGATCTACCGGCGGAAAGAAAACTCTGAGCATGATGACTATCGCCAGTATTCGGTGTTCATGTCGAATCGAGGTGGGCTCATCGCTATGTATGCCTATCGGTGGGAGATTGAGAGCGGCTACAAATCGATCAAGCGGTTCATGGCCGAAACGACGTCGAAAGATTTCGGGCTACGATTCTTCTATTTCGCGTTTGCCTGTCTCCTGTATTCGATCTGGCGGGCTGTCGATCTACTTGTACAGGTCGAACTGACTGGTGAGTATGAACGCTCGCCAATCGTCACAGCCGATAACACTCTAACGCTGCTACGGAAGGAGACTGGAATCGGATAGAGTCCCCCTCAGTTCGGCTGACCGCCGTGTTTTCGAGTGGCAACACTAGCTCTGACCTCGGAAAAACCGTCAAAATAGTCACTGTGACAACAAAATTTGGCGCTTCGGAGGTAATCTGAAACGATTCCATACCACTGATTCGGCTAAGTTCCTGCATTACAGGCCCGCTAACCACACTGTAGTCTCATCTTTCAAAGCACACTGGAAGTTGAGACTGGCCGTCTCAATGCATACGCTCTGAGCGACACAGTAATTACCTCAACTTACTATCACCTGTCAATATCGGACGTTCTGCATGAACTGGAATGAATTTGTGCCTAACCTGTGGCCGATTTCGGCAATCGACTAAGTCAGTTCCCCGGTCAGTACGATCTGTATGTCATCGGGCATCTCTCGGAAAGCGTTTCTTCGCGCAAGTGGAGTCGCACTTGCTGCGACTATCGCAGGGTGCAACAGCACAACAGACAACAGCGGACCGAACACCGATACACAGACTTCTCCTGAGGCCTCTCCGCAATCCGAACAACAGAATGACGACTCTCCTACGTTCGGTAATTTCTACGTCGGCAACGCAGGCACAAGCAGTAGTACGGTCATCGACGGACGTGCTGAAGTCGTATATACACGGCCCGATACGGCCACCGACAAGTCACCCGTTGTAATGGTGCCCGGCCTTGGGTTGTCACCGTACATTTACCGGACGACACCTGACGGTCGACGCGGTTGGGTGGAGTACTTTGCCGAAGCTGGCCATCCAGTGTATGTATTCAACCCGCCTCGGAACGTCGATTCAGGTGGCTTAGACACTGCTGCCCTCCAGAACTCTGACTCTGCATCACTCTCTCGATGGTCTATTGATCGAGCATGGCCGACATGGGGGTTCGGACCTGAAGTCAGTGACCCGTACGATGACGTTCGATATCCGGTCGAGTCGGTCGACCAACTCATTGCGTCATTCCCCGCATACGTCAGCACCAGTGGCGGAGGTGGCGGTAGGCAAGGTGGAGGCCAGACGGGCGGACGTGGCGGCAACCAAAACTCCACATCTGCGGATTCCACTGAGGCAGCAACTGGAACTCAGCCAGGGACGACTACCGGAGGTGGCGGTGGGAGTCAGTTCGCATCACCTCAGGAGACTGCCGCCCTAGAGGCGCTTCTCAACCGTGTTGGTCCGGCAGTGCTGCTCGTTCACTCAGCGGGCGGTAGTTCCGGATTCACGGTTGCACAAGCTGTGCCGGATCTCGTTGAACGGATCGTCGCAGTTGAGCCGGTCGGTGCGCCGACTGACCCGCAAACTGTGGCGGAGATGGGTGGTGATGCACCGTTCATGGGCGTGTATGGCGATTATGTCGACGAGCGTGGGCAGACTGGTCGCAAGGAAGCGACCCAGACAACTGCAGAGCTCGCAGGAGAGACAAGTCCCGCATCGACGCTGCTTAGCCTTCCGGACGAAGGGATATCCGGAAATACACATCTCATGATGCAAGACGACAATAACGGTGAAATCGCTGATCGGATTATCTCCTGGATTAGTGACTGATTTGAGGCCGTAGTATCGTTCGGCCCGAGACAGAATGTATTTGCACCGGCCAAATGAATACTCGATAGATGCGGCAGTTGCTCTGGTGGCTCATTGGTGGGTCTCGTGGAGGCCGCAATCGGCTTCGTATCCTCCGCGCACTCAACGACCAGCCACGAAACACCAATCAATTGTCAAATGACCTAGATTTGAACTACAAAACAGTGCAGCACCATCTCGGAGTCCTCGAAGAGAGCAATATCGTGACCACGGAGGGCGACAATTACGGGCAGATGTACTTCCTCTCAGACAGAATGATGAACAACCTCGACATCATGGAAGACGTGGCGGAACAGGCCGGAGTTGATGATGATTCGTAACTGGATCAAGAGTCCACTTGGAACGACAGTAGCGAGTGCGACCGCCGCGAGTGGTATCGCACTCTTAGTCGCACTATTCACATCAGTTCCGTCCCATGGCCCTCCGTCGAGGGCGCTGTCCTCCCAGGTTGAACTGCTCATTCGGATGGAGGTTTTCTTTACCACCCTGAACCTCGTGTTACTGGTGACACTCGCAGCCATCTACGTGCAGCTTTATCGCGATCTTCCGAACAAGTACACAGCAAGCCTGCTTGTGCTAAGCCTCGCGCTGCTCCTATACGCGGGTACGTCAAATCCAGTAGTACACAACGTCTTCGGCTTCCACCCTCGCCCAAATATCGGCGCGTTCGTGTTTCTCCCGGACTTCTTCATCGGACTTGCCATCCTAGTTCTCCTTTATCAGAGCCAGACCTGAGTTCGCATCAATTTTTCAGAGGTCTGAGGTGGCTTTCATAGACTGATTTCGTTCACCGATTAGACGGACTCTTTAGCCTCTCCAGCTATCTCCTGATGTGGGTGTGACGCGTGAGTCACGCCGGACTGTCTTCCGTCGAATTGCTCGCCAACCGACTATCAAGTGGCCCGTCTATACTTCAAACCCGCTGTATGACCGCGCTTCACTTGCCGGATTAGAGTCGGATATTCGCGCCGTCGCAGGAGCTTGGTTCGATCACGTCCACCACGAGTCAGTTGAGAAGTTCGTTTGCTCACTTCCGCTAGCGTATTTTCAGTTCAACGTACACGACCGCTACGTGGGACCAACTCGCTACGAGATTGACACACTATTTCGGTTATTCGTCCTGAAGGAACTCCACGGATGGGAGCACGAGACCGCACTCTGCGAGTACCTCGAAAGCCATCTCGAACTCTGTGAATGTCTTGGGCTGGGTGCCATTCCCGACCAATCGACACTCTGGCGCAGTTGGCACACGCGCTTCAACGATGAGCTTCGCGAGACGGTCCAGAAAGCGGCTCGAACGATTCTCATCAAAGCGCAGAACGCCGACGTCACCGTCCCCCGCGAACCGGAGCAGATCCTCCCGGCTCGTTGCGATGACGTGGACGAATCGGTTCCAGACGACCGAGCCATTCTGGACAACGCCGATAGAGTCACCGAGCACGTCAGCCGTGTCGTGTTCCCTGCGTTCTCGCTCAATCGTGGCGAGGGCTGTGAGGTCCACGAGCACGCTTTTTGGGACCTACAGATGTATCTCGGACTGCGCGAGCGGCTGGCTGCAAACGAGGGTGCTCGCAGTTTCGTCCACGAGTCAACGCGGGAGCGGACACCACTCGGACACGCCCACCGCGACCACATTCGTGATCTCTCTATCGAGCAGATTCGAGCGATGTACCGGCAGGCGATTCGACGACTCATTGATGAGGTCGCAGAGACGGAGAAGTTCTTCCGGGCAGGGATCGTCGCTATCGACATCACCGAGGCTGCTCCCTTCACCGGCGACCGGACCGGCCACGAGGACGAGATCATCGGGACGAAAGAACAGACCGACGAGTACGCCTATCAGTGGGCGACCGTCCAGCTGGTCGGGAACGCTGTCCCACTCGTCCTCGATGCCCGCCCGGTACGGAAAGGCGAGTCACGACTAGAAATCGTCGAGGACTTGCTGAATTCGGCTGAAGAGCTCGTTCACGTCGATAACGTACTGATGGACCGGGAGTTCGATAGCCAGCACGTCCTGGAGATGATTAGTCAGCGCGGGCACTCCTACGTCGTTCCGAAGCGGATGCAGACCAGCGAAAAGGCTCAGGCTAAGCGGTTGCTCCAGCGTGACCAGGACCGGTATGAAACCGACCGCAAGCTCCATCTGGGCAAGAACGAATGGCACGAGACGACGCTGATCTACCGTCGGAAAGAGAACTCCGAACACGACGATCACCGGCAGTACTCGGTGTTCATGACGAATAGAGGGAGTGGACACCTCACTGAGTACGGCTATCGGTGGGAAATCGAAAGCGGCTACAAGTCGATCAAACGCTTCATGGCTGCCACCACGTCGAAGAATTTCGTGCTTCGGTTCTTCTACTTCGCGTTCGCGTGTCTCCTGTACTCGATCTGGCGTGCTGTTGACCTGCTCGTCCAGGTCGAACTGACTGGCGAGTACGAACATGCGCCAATCGTGACGGCCGACAATACGCTCACGCTGCTGAAGAAGGAGACCGGAATCGGGTAGATAGCCGCTCATCCCGGGCTAATGCCGACTTTCTAAGTGGCAACGCTGCCGGTGATCTCAGAAATTCACGGATATAGTTGATAGCACGACAGGAAGGCCGCTTGAGAGTCGATCTGACGTAGTTTCTCGCCGCGAATTCGGTCGAAACCACGCATCACAGCCCCGCTAAACCCACTGTAGTCTCAACTTCCCCAGCACACCATTTCATATATCAATATATGATTTAACGATTGGAAATATACTACACTGATGGATTCTACCCCTCGAATTCTGGCGAATCACCGCCACAACAGAACACTCTTGATTAGTCGAATAATCAAGTGTAGTTTTATGAGTATCCACTCCCTCTGGGAATCACGAACGATGGATCTCGGCAGGAACCGGCGTCTCGAGGGTGATCGAGCGTGACTACCTCCAAATCGACACCGGTCGGAGAGCCGCTCGAGGCGTTCCTTCGATCAAAATCGAAAGGCGGCGAGGAAAGCGGGAACTACCGACGGAACCTCGAGCGTTGTGTCGAGGACTTCCTCGAGTGGCTCGCGGCCGATCCCGACTCGAACGGAACCTTCGACGACCTGGACGAACGGACGTTCCGACGGTACGCACGAGAACTGACGAGCCGAGACCTCGCATCGGGGACCGTTCAGACGTACTATGCGCAGGTCAGCGCGTACGTCGGCTGGTGCGTCCGCGAGGGGCTCCTCGAGGCGAACTACGCCCAGCGCAACGTCGCCACGGAACCGCTCCCGGAGACCGACGGTCGACGGTCGGGCGATCAACAGGCCTGGACCGACGACCACAGATTACGGATTACGCGCTACGTCGACGAACGCGCACACAACGCGGCCGACGAGAAGGGCCTCGACGCCGTCCGGGAGTTCCGCGATCGGGCGCTCGTCTACGTTCTCTGTTACTCCGGGGTCCGCGGCGGCGAGATCTTCGCGGATCCGAAAGACGACCGTCGGAACGGCCTCAGGTGGGACGACGTCTCGCTCGAGGATCGGACGATGACCGTTCTCGCCAAAAAGCAAGACTGGTCGGATCGATCACTGACGGAGCAGACGATAAATCCTATGTCGCGATACAAAAGATTGCTCGATCCCGCCGGGGGAGACTGGCCGGTCTTCCCCACGTTTCATCTTCCGACGCTCTATGAGACGCTTCGGACGGGATTACGGGACGAACACGGCTGGTCGGCAGCCGAGGTCGAGGAGTTCGTCGACGGGTTGACCGGTCAGATCGCCGTTTTCGATGCGCTCCGGGAGTACGAACTGACACCGCCCTCGATCAACACGGACGGCGCTCGACGGATCATGCGGCGACTGTGTGAAGAGGCCGGGATTCGACTCGAGGATAAACACGGGTATCTCGCACCGCACGGTGGCCGACGGGGAGCCGGCGAAGTCATGGTTCGCCAGCGGGGCTTTACCGCCGCTGCTCGACTTCTGGATAACAGCGAGGAGGTGGTTCGGCAGTCGTACTCGCATATCGAGGCAAAGGAGATGGCCGAGGACGCCGGCCGTGCGTTTTCGGAACACGACTCGTGACGGCCGCCGCGTCCGTCAGCTCTCCTCGTGGTCTCGCAGCGAGGCCCGCCGGACTTTGCCGGTGGCGGTCTTGGGAAGTTCGTCGACGGTCTCGATTTCGCGCGGGTACTCGTACTTCGCAAGCCGGTCGCGGACGTGCTGGCGGATCGACTCTCGCAGGTCGTCGCTCGGTTCGGCGTCGGCGGTCAACACCACGAACGCCTTCGGCACCTCCCCGCGCTCGTCGTCGGGGACGCCGATCACCGCGGCGTCTGCGACGGCCTCGTGGCCGGCGACACTGTCCTCGACTTCTTCCGGCCCGATGCGGTAGCCCGCGGAGATGATCACGTCGTCTTTCCGCCCCACGAACGCCACGTAGCCGTCCTCGTCCATCCGCCCGAGGTCCTCGGTGAGCAGCCAGCCGTTTCGCACCTTGCCCGACGTCTTCCCCGGTTTGTTCCAGTACTCCACGAAGCAGACGGGGTTGTCCTCGTAGCGAACGGCGATCTCGCCGGTCTCGCCCGTCTCGACGGTCGGTTCGGCCGTCTCTGGATCGACGATTGTCACCTCGTGACCGGGACCGGCGCGGCCGATATAGCCCTCGCGGAACTCCGTTAAGGCGGTGCAGTCGCCGACGAGCATGTTCGCTTCGGTCTGTCCGTAGCCTTCGTGGACGGCGGTGTCGCCGAAGGTGTCCTGTGCCCAGTCGACGATGGACTGGCCCAGCGACTCGCCGCCGCTGGCAATGGTTCTGAGCGTCCCCACGTCGAACCGATCGGTGTCATCGACTTGCATCATCATGCGCAGGGCCGTCGGCGGCGCGAAGAAGTTCGAGACGCCGTACCGTTCGATGAGTCGGAACGCCGACGCGGGGTCGAACTGACCGCCGTTGTAGGCGACGACCGGCTTCCCGTAGTAGAGCGCGGGCATCACCACGTCGAACAGAGAGGCGATCCAGGCCCACTCGGCGGGCGTCCAGAACACGTCGCCGTCCTGAAGATCCATGTTCCCGAAGGTGGTGACGAAAAGCGGCAGATGACCGAGTACCAGCCGGTGTGCGTGGCGTACGCCCTTCGGATCGCCGGTCGTCCCGGAGGTATAGATGAGGATGGCGTCGTCCTCGGCGGCCGTCTCGACGGTGTCGAACTCCCGTGAGTGGTCGTCGATGGCGTTCCAGAAGGCCGCTTCACCGGCCGCCTCATCCGGCGTTACATCGCCGACGGTCAGCGTAGTCTCGAGATCCGACAGCGACGCGCGGGCCTCCCGGAAGTTCTCGATATTAGATTCGTCGACGACGGCCGCGACGGCGTCACAGTCGTCGAGGCGGTACTCGACGGCGTCGGGACCAAAGAGTGTCGAGAGAGGGACCGACATGGCGCCGAGCTTCCAGGCGGCAAGGTGGGCGAACACCGTCTCCGGCCGCTGTGGTGCGTTCACGCCCACGCGGTCGCCGGCCTCGACACCTTGTGCCCGCAGGTAGTTCGCCAGTCGATTGGTCACGTTTCGCATCTGCCAGAAGGTGTACGTCACCTCGGTGCCTGACGCATCTTCGGCAAACAGTGCGACGCGGCTCTTGTCGTCGGCCCACCGGTCACACAGGTACGTCGCCATGTTGAACCGGTCGGGTACCTCCCACTCGAACGCCTCCCGCAACTGCTCGTAACTGCCCCAGTCGTCCTCGTAGAAATGGTACGCGTCCAAGCGTTGTCCTTGTGTCATGGGTGTCTGTGATGTAGTCGCATTGGTTTCTCCGGTGATTCACTCGCTCGGCGAGGTAACAAATGACACATCGACGGACGGTAACAAAAAGGTAAGGTGGAAAATCGGAGAAAGGTTTAACAGCGAAACTATAGTTAGACAACATCATGGTAAATGCTACCATCAGTCTCGTCGATAGAGGGTCGATTCGAACCGATCGGAACTTCCTCATCGAAAACGAGACGATGGGATCGGCCGTCGATCCGAACCCGGACGTGGAGATGATCGAGGGGCCGGTATACAACCTCGTTATCGACCACCCCGAGGCGACCATCCTCTGGGACACTGGGTCCCACCCAGAGTGTGGAGACGGCTACTGGCCAGCGGAGCTGTACGCCGCCTTCGAACACCACGACGCCGACGAGCATCCGCTCCCCGACGCGCTCGAGGACGTCGGATACAGCGTCGGCGACATCGACGCCGTGGTCCAGACACACCTCCACCTCGATCACGCGGGGAGCCTCCATCGCTTTGCCGGCACCGACATCCCGGTGTTCGTCCACGAGCAAGAGATAAAATACGCCTACTACTCCGCCAAGACCGAACAGGGCTCGAGCGCGTACGTGCCCAGCGACTTCGATCACGACCTCAACTGGCGGATCGTCCACGGCGATACCGAGACCCACTTCGAGGACGTCGAGTTCCTCCACCTACCGGGCCATACCCCGGGCGTGATGGGCACGCGTATCGACATCGACGGATACGGGACCGTCGTGTTCACCGGCGATCAGGCGTACACGCGGGCCAACTACGACGAGGAACACCCGATGGGCGGAGAACTGCTCTGGAGCAAGCGCCACTGGGAGGAAAGCCTCCAGCGCGTGCAAGAACTCGAGCGCCGGACCGACGCCGACGTGTACTGTGGCCACGACCCCGACGACGTCGAGGAACTTCGCGACGGCCTGCCCTGACGGAGTTGGATTCAGTTCCCTGCCGCTGGGAGACTGGGCGGTGCGGTCGGCCTCAAGTTGACATCCTCCCTGCCCTGAAGGGCGGGGCTTTCTCCTCGATTACCCGTAATGACCACGAGATACCCCAGTAATGACTGGAATCGATCCCGAAACGCCGTGGCTGCCGGCCGACGCCGACCAGAACTTCAACCCACTTGAGCATGCAGGAGTGGACCCATCACCCGACACACCGATGATCGTCACACCACGTGGAGGCGATCGCGAAGTCGGTCGGGGTTGCTATCTCGTCGACTGCGGCCTCAACCAGGGCGGGGGCGACAACTACCCCGACTTTCGCGGCCTCGGTCCGGGATCGGTCGACGCCGTCTTTCTGACCCACGCACATATCGACCACTACGGCGGTCTCCCGGTCCTCGAGGCGCGGGGCTACCTTGATGACGACGCGCCGATCATCGCGACGCGTCCGACGATCGACCTCGCAAAGACGCTACTCGAGGACTCGCTGAAGATCCATCGCCGGGAGACGAACCGCCACGGCGACCAACAGCAGTTCACCCAGCAGGACGTGATGGCGGTGTTCGATCGGTTCGAGCCGGTCAACTACGGCGGCGGCCGCGTCGGAGCCGTCGCAGAGAAGATCGACCGGGATCCGCTGGTCTACCAGCTCGGAAACGCGGCTCACTTGCTGGGCTCGGCGTGGCTCATGCTCCAGACGGAGGGCTATCGGGTCGTGTTCTCGGGCAACCTCGGCGGCCGGGCGAGTCACCTACCGGATATCACGCCCCCGCCGCAGGCAGACATCCTCTTTCTCGAGAGTACCTACGGCGGGACACATAGCCACACGTCGTTCAGCGACGCCCAGATGACGATCTACAACGCCGTCGAGCGGGCCCTGAACAACCGGAAACCAGTCCTGATTCCAACCTTTGCCGTGGGAAGGGCACAGACGCTACAGTTGCTGTCCGCCGATCGCCTCCATACCCTACCGGGTGACCTCAGCAAACGGGTCCGTCTCGTTGTCGACGAGATGGCCCAGGAGGCGACCGACCACTATCACGAGTACGTCACGGACACGGACTACATGGCCGAGTCGGTCGTCAACCGCGCACAGGAAAGCGGCGACGAGACGCCGTTCTCTCCGTCACAGGTCGAGTTTCCCGAGAACGATGCCGACCGACGGGCGATCCTCGAGGACGCCGACCCCGCTGCGGGCGGCAAGATCCCGGTGATCGTCGCACCGTCGGGGATGGTCACCGGTGGGAACTCCCCGCGTTACCTCGTCGAACTCGCGGCCCGATTCCACTCCGCGACAGTCATGCTTACCGGGTATCAGGCCCTGCAGACAACCGGCCGGACGATCCAGAACCAAGTCGATGCCGAGGCCGAGGAAATCCAGTTCACGACCGATGCCGAACCGTTCGGAACCGACTGGCCGGCTGCCGATAACGTGGCCTGGGTCACGGCCGACGGTGCGCCCGAACCGGCAACTCGCGTAACGATCCCCAGCGACTGGGTGTCGATGGTCGGTGGCCTGAGCGGCCATGCCGCCCAGCCCGGTTTGCTGGACTTTGCACGGACTGTCGATCCGGAGACGATCGCCCTGATACACGGCCCCGACTACGCGCAGGAACACCTCGGGAATCACCTCGCAAAAACGTCGAGAGCGTCGCCAACGTCACTCGGAGTCGGCGACTGACACCGATCCCGATCGAGCGAGAAGTCGAACCCGAGACGGCTGCCCTCTCCCCCGAGATGTTCGAGGGCGAGCATGAGTCGGCACACGACCAACTCGAGAACGTCTTCGAGATCCTGGCCGCCCTGAACGAGGAAGTAGCCGACGCACGGACCACACGAAGCGAGGCCGAAATCCGGGCGATCGTTCGTGACGAACTCGAGAAGGCAGGTGTTCTCGAGTCAGAATCGGACGATCGGTAGCACGACACCCGAATCGGTAACTACTGATGCGTACTGTTCGATGTTCTTCAGGACATGACGCTCAGATGACGCCACCACCACAACTGCTTATGGAGCGAGGTGGTGTCTCTCCGCTATGACCGATTCGAGTAGTGACGAGTTCGACTCGACGGCACCGGACCAACGGGAGATCGGCCGCGAAATGGTTGATGACAGTACGGGACTCGGTTCGGTGATGGCCCACGCCTATCGCGGAGAGATCGATCGAGTGGGCACGTGGCGGCAGCGCCTCGACGAGACGACGAAGTGGGCGGTGACGCTGATGGCAGCGATCCTGACGTGGGCATTTTCGAGTACCGACAACCCACACTATATCTTGCTGATCGGGATCGTCGTCGTCACGATCTTTCTGGGTATTGAAGCACGGCGGTACCGGGACTACGATGTCTTTCGTTCCCGTACTCGAGTCATCCAAGAGAACCTACTCGCAAACGCTCTCGATCCGTCCCAAGGCATTGAAAATCACGACTGGCGAGCAGAACTGAGCAGGGACTATCGCAGGCCGACGCTGAAAGTCTCGTTCCACGAGGCACTCGCAAACCGGCTCCGGCGTGTGTACCTTGCGCTGCTCAGTGTCCTCTTGGTCGCATGGGTCTTCAGGATTACAGCGTTCGCGCCGCACCAAGACTGGCTGACAACCGCTGAAATCGCCCGTATCCCCGGGATTGCTGTGATTGCCGTTGTGGGTATGTTCTACGTCGTACTGCTGGGCGTCACCTTCTGGCCCCACGAGCGCCATGCCAAGGGTGAATTCCGTGAAGGGGATTCGGACGACTGGAAAGAGAACCGTTGACATCCTCCCCACTCTGAAGGGCGAGGATTCCCGAGAGTTGGGATATTACGGTTTGCAGACTCCCTGTTCTCTCGTCTGAAACGACCCGCTCTCACGGTCGAACAGGAAGACTCCAGGCTGTGCCACGCAGCCGTTACTCATCTAAAAAGAAGCAGAGTTGAACCAATTCGGTGCAGATGGCTGGGAGTTTGTGGAGACGATCGACTACGAGGGAGGCGGCACCAAGTACCTCGTTTTCAAGCGACTTGCCCAATCGGATGAGCCAGTATGACTGACGAGACCGACATCAGTACGGCCAACACGATGCGTGAGCGCTCAGGCGAGAGCCGGATTAAACTCTGGTTGCTGCTGCGCGCGAACCGACTTCTCGTCTCCAGCATCCTGACCAGTGCTGTGTTCGTCGCATTCATCATCGCCGTCGCTGTTCTCGATCCACCGTTTTCACGGCAAATCGAGTCCGGCGACATGACCGAAACGATATTCTCGACGATGATCACGGTCATCGTGACGGGGACGACACTCGTCGTCACGATCGGGCAGCTCGTCCTCTCCCAGGGGAACAGCCCGCTCGGCGATCAGCGCGAGCGGATGGCCAGTTCGATGGATGTTCGGGACTTTACTGAAGAATTAATCGGATCTCCGAGTCCGCCGATCCATCCGAATTCCTCCGGCAGATCATCGGAATCACGGCACAACGGGCGACGGCTCTTCGAGAGTCTGTTGACAAGAATGATAACGAGAGCCTCCGAGAAGAGGTCGATGAATTCACTGAAAGCGTTATTGGGAACGCCGACCTAGTCCGTGACCAACTTGAGGATGCGCAGTTCGGCTCGTTCGACGTGGTATTCGCTGCACTAAATTTCAATTATAGCTGGAAAGTCTTCCAGGTTGAACGTCTCTTGAACGAATACGAAGAGCGTCTCGATGAGGAAGAACGCGGTTTACTTGACAACCTTAAAACAGCGCTGTCTCTGTTTGGGCCGGCGCGCGAACACATCAAGACGCTGTACTTCCAGTGGGCACTCATCGACTTGTCTCAGATGATTCTCTATGCTGCAGTCCCGGCCTTGGCCGTCGCGGGTATCATGGTCGGAATCGTCGATGCGGGGACGTTCCCGGGAAACACACTCGGTCTCGATCACATCATCCTCGTCGTGGGCGGTGCGTTTGCGGTGACGCTCGTTCCGTTCATGCTGTTCGTCTCGTACGTCCTTCGCATCGTCACCATAGCAAAACGGACACTTGCCATCGAGCCGCTGATCCTCCGCGAATCACAACGCTAAGATTCGACGCAGTATCTTGTTCCTCTGTACTTACGCTGGTTCACGATCTCCTGTCCGACTCTGTCTGAGTTCTCGGGCACAACTCTCGCGATAACTACGTATGCGAACTGAACGGGGCACACTTACTCACTCAGTTAATCAAAACAGCTTTGGACCGTGAAAATGATGCGTATTTAACGTTATGCGGGACGATAACCGAAAGCGAGGGTAGATGATGACCAATCACGATAATGTGTTTGACGCATTGGCGGCTAGCAATCGACGACAGCTACTCGTAAAATTACTTTCCAGCCCCCAATACGTCTCAAAACCGTCTGGCATTTCTCGGGAGATGGCAGAAGCGGACGAGAATCTGCTTCAGAGACATCTATCCAGTTCTCGAACGATTGCAGAAGTAGATGAGTACGCAGTCAGTATGCATCATACTCACCTTCCTAAATTAGCAGAGTACGGATTCATCGAGTGGTATCAAGATGACGACCTCGTCGTCCAGGGCTCCTGTTTTGACGAGATAAACCCTCATCTCAGACTATTGGCTGAACAGCAGGATGGACGCCGTACAAAAACTCCTGTCATAACCCAGCGCAGGTGAAGTTTGGTTGAGACGGGAAACTCTGTTCAATATTTGGCCTGTACTGTCCCGCCGATCTCGTCGAGTTTCTCCCACAGCATTTCGTAGACTGCGTTCAGCGGATACCCAGTACGGCTGATCTGGTTGCCCGGCTCGCGAAGGGCGTTGACCAGCGTGACGGCGACACGGTAGCTGCTGGTCAGGTCCTCGCAGTTGAGATAGACGGTCGTGATCTGGACGTCGTCGTACTCCTTGGCATCTTCCTCGAGAACTGCAACTCACTCGAGAACGATTGAAGCGGTGGGGTGTCCGATCAACCGGTAACTTGTGTAGCCCAGTACACTCCGACTTTCTATCACTGGTCGGCGTTCTACAGTCGATTTCTCGTTTCACAATTGTTTTTGTCTGTCTGCTGCTCTCGGTCCAGAACGATTGAATCAGTGGTGCCTGTCTCCCTCCAAACGGCGGAACGTCTGAATGGGTGGTGTGTTTGATCCCACGGGCGGTTACGATTGAATCGGTAGGTGGTCTGGAGCCGACCGACCTCGTTAGCCGGTCCTACGCCCGGTTTGTTGGCAGTATTCGCGATCGATGCTACCGAACGTATGGTCTTAACCAACAAAGAAGGAGAGAAGACTACTGTTGGTTAAGGCGCTGGAACCAAACTGCCTTCAGCGCTACGTGAGAGAGCTATCAGACACGCCTCTATCGAAGTGTCTCTGGGAGTCGGTCACGGATATCTCGAGGCCGAACGACTGGTCCACGAGGAACGATCGACACGAACTCGAGCGAAGCGGGATACCCCTCTATCGATCTGTTTCCGATCAACCCGTTTCGCTCGAGAGGGTGCTGCCCGAGAGGGAACGGCCGGATGGGGAGACAGAGACACCCCTTTATCGATGTGTTCGAAGTGTTCGTGGAACGGTGAAAACGAACGAGCGGACGAGAAGAAAAGACACACTTCCTCGAGGATTTGGGCTAAGAAGCGGTCTAAGAGATGACTGGAGACGGTTCTGTGTTTGAAGAACGTTTTGCGGTATCGGAAGTGGAGTCGAACGGCAGCAGAACACATCGATGAAAACCCAACACATCGATAAAGGGGTGTAGGGGTCCCTAGTCTAGTTCTAGGCTAGTATTGTAGTAGTAGTAGTAAAGAAGAAGAGACAACTTCTAAAGCGTCTTTCCACCTTTTCCAGTGATTTCATGCGCTTTCAAAGCTCTCTAGGCTCTCCAGTACTAATCGCAGTCGCTGACCACCCCCCCCCCTTCGACACTTCGAACACATCGATAGAGGGGTGTCTGTCTCGATGTATTCCGCGGGAACACTTCGTCGCTCGCGTTCTTCTTCTATCGATCCTTGTTCGACACGACGTGGAATATTCCGACCTCGTCGACTCAGCCGATGAAATACACATCGATAGCGGTGGCAACACTTTTGTCCCTCCTCTGTATGGACCATCGTATGGACGACTTTGATGCTCCTCAGGACGAGACGAGGACATCAACGGACGAATCAACGGACGAGCCCCCTTCTTCGCCGTCTTCTACCCGCTCGGAGATCGCTTCTGGAGCGGACGAACCGCCGGTGAACGGCGACGCACAGACGATCGAGGAGATGTTACTCGAGTTCGATCACCAGGACGGACTCATCCGCGACCGATCGCTCCTCGATCCGAACCACATCGTGTCGGAAGAGCGTATCGTCGGCCGCGACCGGCAACTCAAGGAAGTTACGAAGATGCTTCGCGTCGCGCTCGGCGACAACCGGCCGCCGAACCTCTTTCTTTACGGGCCCTCCGGCACCGGCAAGTCACTCATCACGAAAGCCGTCTGCAAAAACATCAGCACCATCTGTGAGACGCGGGACATTCGGTTCGGAACGATCGAAGTCAACTGCCAGGATCTCGATACGCTCGGCGTGGCGGTCTACGAACTGGCGAGTCGCGCCGCGGAGGAAGCCGGCGTCGAGGTCGACGTCCCGAAACACGGCGTCGCAACGAAGGAAAAGTGGGACGAACTGTATCGGATCGTCAACGAGAACTTCGACTCGGCGGTGTTCGTCCTCGACGAACTCGACATGCTCGTCGGCCGACGCGACAAGCAAGAGCCGGCCTTTTCCCGTCTACTCTATCAACTCTCTCGAGCCGGCGCGAACAACTCTCTCACCGCTCACGTCTCCGTCGTCGCGATCTCGAACGACACGAAGATGATGGAGTCCGTGGGGAGCCGAGCCCTGAGTTCCTTTACGCCCGAAGACGTCCACTTCGACGACTACGATGCGAACCAACTCCAGTCGATCCTCCGCCGGCGGCGGGATGCCTTCTACGACGATGTTCTCGACGAAGACGTCATCCCGTTGGCGGCGGCGTTCGCCGCCCAGACCCACGGCGACGCTCGCAAGGCCATCGATCTGATGCGCGTCGCCGGCGAACTCGCGGAACGGGAGGGCGACGAGCGCGTTCGCGAGGGCCACGTTCGTGAGGCCCAGGACAAGGTCGAGAAGAACCGCGTCCTCGAGGTCGTCCGTGGGATCAGTACCCAGAAGAAGCTCTGTCTTTACGCGACGGCCGCCGTCGCCGCCGAAACTGACGACGAGTCCGCCCGGAGTACGACCGGCTACCGCGTATACCAGTTCCTCACCGACGCGATCGACGCCGAGCAGTACCACCAGGAAACCTACGTCAACAAGATGAAAGAGATGACGACGTACTCGCTCGTCGACTTCGAACGCCGAAGTCACGGTCCGAGTTCTGGCATGTTCCTCGAGTTCCAGTTCGGCGAGCGCCCCGAAACGATCCTTGAAACGCTTCGGGAGGACTCACGTATTGACACGGTTTCGGCGGACGAAGTCTCGAGCGTCGTCAAAGCACAGGTCCGAAACGAGAACTGACCTGCTGGTTCGCCAGCCGGTCCGTCGACACACACCCCTATCGATGTGTAATTCGCGTTCTCACTGCCTGAGGATCGACTGACTGACTCTCACATATACTATGATTATTGACTACCCTGTTTACTTTTCATCTCGTATGAATGCTAGTCTCTCCCTCAGAAACTGCGACTTTCGTTTCCACCTGACCACACACCTCTATCGAAGTGTTCAGCACCGGGTTCCGTCTGCACTCCTTGCAGGACACCCCGTTATCGATGTGTTCAACGCGGTTCGATACGGAGTCGCAGTCGGTATTGGTGTGTTTCTCCTTTGTTGAACCCCTCAGACGGTGATCGGTTTCAGAAAAGCAGCTGAATAGATCGCGCAGGTCTATTTTATCAGCGGTAGGTGTCAGTAAATATTGCTTATTCTTGCTCGTCAAGGCGGTAGGTAAAGTCGTACTTCGTACTCCCACCAGACCCCTGTACAATTGTGATTTCTCCGGTCCGATCCGTTCCGCCCCACTCGGCGTTGCTGTCCTCAGGAACCGCAAAGGGTGCATACGTTGTCTCGAACGGTGCTGTCTCCCCCGGTGAAACGACTAAATCCGAACGGTTCGGGGACTGTGGGCGACTCGGCCCGGTTCCCAGTACTCCCGGCCCAAACCCAAGCGCCGAGAGGTCGAACGATTCGTGCTGTGGATCAACTGTCGGATTGGGAACGTCCCCGGAAATAGCGACGAACCGAACGAGTAGCGGCGTTTCGCCCTGATTCGTGATATCGAACTGGGCTTGCCCTTCTGGTCCGACGTCGACAGCGGACGTGTAACCGTGTGCGGGTCCCTTCCAGATCCACTCGGTGACCGTCCCCCTAGCCGTTTTCACCTCGAGATGGAGTGATTTCGTGGCGTACGTCTCTAGGCGGTCGGGGAACACCACCTGAAACCGGCAGTTCGACGGTGGCTGTTCTACAGTCGCATACTGTGTATCGCTCGAGGAATCGTAGATGCTGGCCTGCTCAATGTCGAACTCCTCGCTGAGTTGGACGACCAACTCGGTTTCCTCGTAGTGGTAACTCGTGATAACTGATTCGGCATCAGGGGGATCATTTCCAAACGACAATGATTCAGTACAGCCCGCTACAGTCCCGAATACGGCGGCACTGAGCGTAGCGAGGACCCGACGACGATTCATACTATATGTTATAGAACTGCCATTCAAATACTTTCTCCAAATCGAACTGCGGACATATTTGTTACGTCTCTCAGCGAGAGATTCAACAAGACCTGCGCTTCGAATTTCGGTACTGTTGGGCCGTGCCATATTGGTGCCGTCTCGGTGTCCTACTGCTCGAGTACTCCGAAGGGGGAGAAACGAGTCGGAGCCATCCGTTCACCTATTACAACTGTTCTGACTTTTATACCTGTTCAATCTATTTCACTTATTGCACCTATTGCACCTATCCTTTTGTGGTGGGCGGAAATCTCCCGGAATATAGGATCGAGCTACCGGAAACGGCCCTCGGTCTGGTTGCCGTTCGATCTCCTTGGACTGGTTACACGCTTTGACGAACTGTTCCTCGCTACGGAAGTCAGGTCGATGTCGCCAGACGATTCGATCGGTGTCAGCCCACCATTGCGGGGCGCGAGTGACGAAACGCATAAGTCATTATCGCGATAATCATTATCCAGAGTATGACCTTCTACGACCGGGTCGATGAACTCGACGCCCTCGAAACGGCACTCGAGTCGCCGGGCCACGAGTTCTACGTCGTCTACGGGCGCCGCCGCGTCGGGAAGACCGAACTCCTCAAGGAGTTCTGTTCCGACCGGCCGCACATCTATTTCCTCGCGTCGCAGGAGGCCGAACACCGCCAGCGGGAGAAATTCGTCGAGCAAATCGCCGGCCACTACGACGATCGCGTTCCGCGCATCGGGGGGTGGGACGAGGCCTTCGACTACCTCGCCGAGAAACTCGCGACGGAACGACTCGTCGTCGTCATCGACGAGTTCCCCTATCTCGTCGCGGAGAACGACTCGCTCCCGTCGTACATTCAGTCGTTCGTCGACGAACACCTGCAGACGACGCAGTCGATGCTCGTTCTGTGCGGCTCGAGCGTCAGCACCATGGAGTCGGAGGTTCTCGGTCACGAGAGTCCGCTCTACGGTCGCCGTACGGGACAGATCGACCTCCAGCCGTTTTCCTTCCAGCAGGCTCGAAATGTCATCGCATACGACATCGACGACGCGATTCGCTCGTATGCGATCACGGGCGGGACGCCGATGTACCTCACCTTGTTCGATTATACACGGTCGCTCGCCGAAAACGTCCGGTCGCATATTTTGACGCCGACGGCTGTCCTGTACAACGAACCCGAATTCCTGCTCCGGACGGAGTTGCGAAATCCCGCCCGGTACATGAGCATTCTCGAGGCCGTCGCAACGGGCCATACGACGCCAAACGAGATTGCCGGCGCGACGGGTATCGGGTCGGGACCGCTGTCGAAGTACCTGCAGACGTTACGTCGACTGCGGCTCATCGATCGTGACGTCCCAGTGACCGCCTCTGCCAAGCAATCGAAGCGTTCGCGGTATCGGGTCGCGGACGAGTTCCTGCGGTTCTGGTTCCGATTCGTCGAGCCGAACCGATCCAGTATCGAAGAGGCTCCCGGTGTCGTCTACGACGGGACTATCGAGCCGAATCTTCCCGATCACGCCGCGTCGACGTTCGAGGACGTCTGTCTGGAAGCCGTGTGGGAGGCGATCCGACGCGACGAACTCGGGCCCTACTCGGAGGTTGGTCGGTGGTGGTACGGGGAAGACGAAATCGACATCGTCGGTCTCGCGCCGGAGGACGACCGCGTACTGCTCGCGGAATGCAAATGGACGTCGGATCCGGTCGGCCCGGCGCTCGTCGACTCGTTGCGCGACAAAGCGACCCGCGTTCGATGGGGACCGGACACGCGTACCGAGGAGTTCGCGCTCTTCTCGAGGAGCGGGTTCGTCGACGGACTCTCCGACGAACTCGACGATAACTGGTCGCTTTTCGATCTCTCCGAGATGGACGCTCTTCTCACACCGGACCAGTAGGTCCGGAGCGGGTCACGGACTGTCGTTGTCGATCGTTCCAAGAACCGTCGTCTGGAGGTTCCATTAGTCGGCCGCCCCCGTAGAAAGCCATGCCGTTCAGCGGCTGGGGACTGTCACTGCTCTCCTGCTTGTCGCCGTTCCTCGAGGACGAGTTCAGCGATCCGTTCGGGTTCCTCGTTTGCGAGTCGGAGGACGGCGTCGTGAATCTCTCGGGTTTCCTCGTCGATAACGTCCGCCTCAGCGAGTGTCGGGACGATCGTCGTTCGGATCGCGTTCTCGAACTCGTTGACCGTCTCGGTGCGAGCGTAGAACGGCTTCTGTTTGACCTCGCTGTATTCGAACGCCGGTCCCGTTTCCGCGGGTGACGCCGGTTCGTCGGTCGTGTCCGTCGTACTCTCTGCAGCGGACTCGATGTCGGGTGATGGTTCCGAAGACGGCTCGTTGTTCGGACTCGAGTCGGACGCCGTCGGCTTCGAAGCGGCCTCATCGGTTTCTCCTGGTGGCGATTCTGCGTTGGACTCCGTTTCGGTCTCGGTGGTCGAGTCGGCCGTCTCGGTCTCTTCGTCGTCTGCCTTGAGATCGTCGAACGGATTGCTCATCGTTGCACCCCTCCAGTAGCGACGATCTCAGCCAGTTCTTCGTAATACGGAATCTGGTCGTTCTCCGGATCGTAATCCTGGAGCGGTTGGTTGTGCTGGAGCGACCGCGACAGGGCCGACCGATGGCGGATTCCCGGCTTCGGCGGACTCGTTTCGCCGGCGTCGATCGCGTCGAACTCCTCGGCGGTGATCCGGGCGAAGTCGGGCACCGCCTCTTGGAGTGGCTGTCCGGGGTTGACCTCGTAGGTCGCCGTGTTGAGGTTCTCGAGGAGTTCTCGGTCCTCGGTCTGTTGGTCGATCCGGTCCGAGAGCTTGTTCGGGATGACCGCCAGTACGTCGACGTCGATGTACTCCCGGGCCGGTTCGATGAGTCGCTCCATCGTTCGCTTGTAGCCGCCGATCGCGCTCGAGCCCGGTTCGATCGGGATCATGACGTTCCCCGTCGCGACGAGGGCGTTGTTGTTGAGCATTCCCGGGTATGCCGGACAGTCGAAGACCACATACTCGTATTCGTCACCGAGCAGCGGATCGACGATCTTCGACTTGATCCGTGCCGAGCCCTGCATCGCGCCGGCGAGATCCTTCTCGACGTCCTCGAGGGTGTTCGAGGACGGTAGCAGATCGAATCCGTGGTCGGTCGAGCGGATCAGGTCGTGTGGCGTCGCCGACCCCTCGAGGATGACGTCCCCGAGATTGGTCTCGCTCTGGTATGCCTCTTCGAAGCCGAGCCCGTTCGTCGCGTGACCGTTCGGATCGAGGTCGGCGAACAGGGTCGTCCCGCGCTCGGAGAGTTGGCGCGCGAGGTTCATCGAGGTTGTAGATTTCCCGACACCGCCTTTCAGAATGACCACGCTGACGGCGCGTGGTTCGGCTGTTGACTCATTCATTGTTATATTTGCTCGTTCTGTTGCTTCGCAATAGGAACCTATTGTCTTGGAAGGTCCCGTCTCAACCTATTGAGACCGTATTACATTCCTGAAGGATAATTCTACCTATTGCAACTCAAATGGGTTGGGTAGACACAGCAGGTGAAATAGGTGGAGTAGGTTCAATAGGTTAGGTAGGTGAGATAGGTTGGGAAGGTGGTGCTAGAAAGGTACCTATTGTAGATTGTGTGCCTGGTGAGGGAACCTACCCTACTTCTCGTCCCTAGGGAGGCTAACTGTAGCTGGCTGTTGGACCGATTTTGCAACAGCTCTCACAACGAGCAGCGGAATTCTCCTATTATATCCATTCTTTCTATTGTAACTATTCTACCTATTGTTCTATTAGCTGGCACGCACTTCTCTCGAATCTCGGCAAAATTGCGCCACTCGGAACCAACTCGACCCACCGCTTTTTCGACGGTGGGGAGCGACATGGAGTCGTAGCGAGTCGCGTCGGAGTACCTCTCCGCGTGGTGGCGAGCCTACTGCCTCAGATTGCCGAGTCCGGGGCTCGAACGAGGAGGTGTTAGTGCCGTGACCGTGGGTCGAACGACTGCTCGACAAACGGAACACTGACAGCGTGACCAGCAACGTGAGCGTTCAGCTTCGCCGCTGCTGGCGACTCTCTAATCGCCGCATCACCATACCCTGCCTCGCTAAATGAACCTGCTGTACTTATTGCTGTCCTCGAAAAGTGAGTTCGCGGACACGGCATACTGCAAGAACTCACGCTAGATCGTAGCTGCATACAATCCACTGATACACAACGAGACCCCCTTCTGAGATCGTTGTTTGCATTCGATGTCACTGGATTCGCCTATGCCAAATCAATGAGGCCACTATTTGCATTTAGGACCGTTAGATTCAACTATGACGGATCAATAGAGCAGTTACGTGCATGGAGGGGACGGAAGTTCAAGAGTCGGCACCTGGCGAGCTCATCTCCTACGGGAGAGAGTCGTACTACAAGCCGGATCCACTACCGCCCTCGCGCGACCTCGCATTAAATAGGGACTTCTACGACCTACTCGCCGATGCCACGTTTTGGCTCGGCAAACTCAGCGGTGTCAGTCTCGAACTTGACTTTCCACCCGTCCTCTACACGTCGCTTCTACGGAAAGAAGCGATGGAATCTGCCGAGATCGAGGGGGCTGATGTCGACTATAATGCTCTTTACAGCCTCGAGACGCGGAGTCTCGACGAAACCGAGGACGGATATTCTATCGAACCAACGAGTGACACAGATACCAAGGATACGCAGGAAGTCCTCAATTACGAGCAAGCTATCGAAGACGGTATTGAGATACTCGACAACGGGGGAGAGATTTCTGTTTCGTTTCTTCACGATCTTCACGAAACGCTACTCACGGACGTTCCGGACGACCGCGTCGATACCGACACGATCGGTGCCTACAAGACGGTTCCAAACCACCTCGGAGACTTTCTGCCACCGGTTCCAGGCGAAGTTGACGGGCTGATGGACGCTCTGGTGACCTACTACCGGACTGGCGGGAGCTATCACCCGCTCGTAGATATCGCGCTCTTCCACTACCAGTTCGAAACGATCCACCCGTATGGTGACGGGAATGGACGACTCGGACGTCTGCTTATCACACTTCAGCTGTACGATGGCGGCCTTCTCGAGCGCCCGAACCTCTATCTCAGCGAATACTTCAATCGGAACAAAGCCACGTATGTCGACCGCATGGACGCTGTCCGATCCCGCGGCGACTGGGAAGAATGGATCTCATTTTTCGTGAAAGGCGTTGCCCAGCAGGCAGAGGAGTCCGTTACCCGAACGTTGGCACTAGACGAGCTACGACGCAGCTACGAGGAGGAGTACGGTGGCGTCCAATACGCGAGGAATCGCTTAGCGTGCAGTCTTTTCGAGCAGCCGTACGTAACGACCAAAACGGTCGCGGAGCGGCTCGACATCGAGCGATCGACCGCCTACCGTGCGATTGACACCTTGGAAGACGAAGGAATCTTAGAGGAAGTGACGGGCAAAGATCGCAACAAGGAGTATCGGGCGAAGGAAATATTCGAGATACTCGAGCGGCCGCCCCAAACGTATTGAGCTTTCATCTAGAACTGCGACTCGAGAACCCATTCGAATCTCTCATCGTCGCACTTGTGATGATCGAGTTTCGCCGCGAAATTGACTACTCGTCAGCCAACGCGGCATGACATCCTCCCCGGCGTGAACGCCGGGGTTTCCTCCGTGGGAGTCTCAGCCGGTCTAAGACTCGCCGGAGGCAACATTCCCGTCCCCGTAGACGGTACTCGGGTCT
>AOIR01000019.1 GCA_000337115.1 Natrinema thermotolerans DSM 11552 | reverse complement strand
GTTGTGGGACTACCCGCGCCCGAAAGGACTGGTAGTCCGGTGACTGGACTGCAGACCTGAAACTCCCACCGCTCGGGATTCCTCCGCGTTCACGCGGAGGAGGATGTCAACAGCTGGCTAACGGCGTGCCAGACCCGCTGACGGCGCAACCATCGCGGGTCGCGGTTGATGAAACCGCTGTCAGGATTAACGGCGACCGCTCTTGGGTGTACGCCGCAATAGATCTCGACATGAAACTCAAACTCGGTGTCGCGCTCTTTGGACGGCGAGGCACCGGTCCAGCTGCCGCGTTTCTGCATGGATTCACCGAGAAACACGATCTCTCTTGATACAGCGAGAGAATCCCGCCGTTTACGGCGGGCGTGAATCGCGTACGCTCCGCTGAGATGCCACCACGTTACTGTCGATCATGAGTCTCAACAGGTATCGTCAGTTTCACTTCCACTGTGGATGGCTCCCCTTCAATATATCCCAGTTCGAACACCAATTCAGGCGATGAAG
>AOIR01000018.1 GCA_000337115.1 Natrinema thermotolerans DSM 11552 | reverse complement strand
TCTGTCACTTAAACGTCACTGTGGGAAACTCACGGCGGGCGTTTGAACGGTGGGACGTTTCCCAGAGTGACGGCGCGTATCCACGGCCTGAAGGCCGTGGTATTGCGCCTGTTCAGCCTATAAACCCAGTGACAGATTGCTTGATGAGAGCGTTCAACGCCGAGTGAGCGAAGAATCGCTTGTGGCTGTCGAAGCGAACAACCGGTTGCGTGGAACTGAACGGCAAACGCCCTACCGGGCGTCGCTGTCCGCTCACGCTCCCAAAACTCATCAAATTCCGCCGCGTAGCACTCGTTGAGCAGTTCTGCGAGCGACATAGCCAAACTAGCTCTACGGCCTGCTCGCTTCTCAAACTGCGTAGACAGTGCCGTCCGAACCGTTCTCTGATTCACCAACGATTTCCTTCAGAAGTGCCCCTATCATAACATTCAACAGGTATCCTTTTTAGAATGTTCTGGTAAATGACTGGATGGGTAGGTGGGAGAGTATGACAGCGCTTCCGCGGGGGAAACCGACGGCTCGTGTCCTCGTACTCGCTATTTTGTTGGTCGGTGCTTCAGTGACGGGTGTCCTCGTACTCGGTACCGGTGACACGACAGCGACGGCTGCGAGCACGATGACGGCCGATTCTGAACCGACACTGTATTTGCCGTATTACCAGGGAGAAGACTTGCCGACCAATCGCGAACGTACCAGTACACGGATTCGAGAGACGACGGTCGGTGTCGGGGTCAACGGCGGGAATGCAACGGTGACGTTCGACGCCACGGAGTTGGCAAACGCCGGTGTGGACTTTTCGGGGGCGTCCGCCAACGTGACTGCAACCCGAAGGGGCGTCGATGGGGCACGAGCGTGGGTAAATGCGTCTGCAGAGACAATCTCGGTCGAGGTCAACGAATCGAGTACTGACGGATCGGCCACCGCCGAATTCGATGTCCGCATCTCGGGGCTCGACACGACCAACGCGACGCCCACCACGGGGCTTGCCTACGGAATCACGACCGGGAACTCCTCCGAAGGGATGATCGAGCCCCACTCTGAAAACTACAGGTCACAGCAGAACGTCTCGCTGTACCGGCCGGTCGCCGGTCAGGCGACGGGGCCATCGACGCTCGAGACGGGCCACGAGGCCATCGTTCAGAACATCACGCTGAACGGGAGCCCGGCCGAACCGCTCTCTCCGTCGGAACTCGTCGTCGCCGAGACGGGAACGGTCGACGCGTCGGCCGTCGAGTCGGTGACGGTCCGTTACGGCGATCGGTGGTCGGAAACGGTCACCGACACGACGGCGCTCACTGACGGCGGCGCACCGGTTGAGCTCACGGGGCGCGATACCCGCGTTACCGAGTCCACTCACGTTACTGTCGAGGTCGCGCTCGCCCGGAACGCGACGAACGTGACGTCGGGATCGATCCTTTCGCCGTCGGTGATCGTTCGAGGCACGAACGTTCCGAACGGATCGGTGACCGTTCCTGACCGCGTCGACTCGACCGTTGGCGTACCACTCACTAACGCGACTGCGACGGCAGGGAACGAAACGACGGCGACGACGACGTATCGCGGAGCCGTCACGGTTGCGAACGCGTCCTCGAGCGGCTATGAGACGCTGTCTCTGGATGTCGGGACCGCGGCCGGCGGAACCGTCGACTGGTCGGCGACGGGCGGAAGCTTTGCGAACGCCTCGCTCGAGGACGTTACCGTCACTGCCGACGGGACCGATCTCGTCGATCGGAACGGATCACTGTCGACTGCGGCCGGCGGTGAGCGACTCGTGGTACCGCTGTCCGGCAACGTCTCGACGGGCGACCGGGTAACCGTCACCGTCGACGGCGTCGAGAACCCGGCCGTCACGGCCCGCTATCCGGCGACGATCCGATTCGGTCCGGCCGGGCCGGACGACCGCGCCGCGATCGGCCCCATTCCCGTCACACAGCCGCAGGAAACGACTGACGGAGTGAGTGTCTCCGACACGCCGATCGCCTATACGGACGACGGGACCCGCGTCGAAGTGATCGCCAACCGTTCGCTTGCCCCCGACGCGGTGACTCGCAGTGACTTTACCGTCGCTATCGACGACGCGGAGTCGTCGGTTACCGACGTGCGTCTCGCCGGGAACGATCAGCGCGTGGTCCTGTCCGTCGACGGTGTTCCTCCCCACGAGATCACGGAGATCACGGCCTGGGACCAGTCCCGCCAGGTTACGACTGCGGATCCGACGATCACGCCGGGGAGTCGAAACCGAACGGTCTACACCTCCGAACCAGTGGCCCTGCTCACCGAGCAGGCCGACACCGACGTGACGGTCCGTCGGAACGGAACCCGACGGACCCTCTCGAGCGGACAGAACAGCCGCATCGCGGTTCTTCCGGCCGGTTTCGATGCGGGCAATTGGACCGTCGATTGGGATGGTGACGGTGAGACTGACGGAGCTGATGTCGCGCTCACTGCACGGGAACCGTCTATCGAGATCGACCACCGAACCACCGACTTCGACGCGGTCGAGGGAACGGTTCCACTCGCGGTGGACGCACCGGACTACTACCACGTTCGGGCCACACTCTCCCAGGGCGATCGGACTGCGCGGACGACGAACGCGACGGCCACCGAAGTCGATTTCGGTAGGCAGGATGCCGGCCGCTACGACCTGTCGCTCGCTCTCGACCGCACCGGTGAATTCAACTGTGACAGCTGGAACGGTTGTCTCGAGTCGACGACTCGCGAGATCGCGTTCGATCGGATCGAGGAGGAGCGGCGGACCGAACTCGACGCGAGCAGTGTCGTCGCGGGGAACGGACGCGTCGTCACGCTGTCGGACTCCGGCACGGTCCGGGCGCTTGATGCGACGAGCCACGACGAACGCTGGTCGCGAACGTTCGACGGGTACGATTCCGGGACGCTATCGCAGGAACTCGCAATGGCCCAAGACCGCGTGTTCGTTTCCCTCGTTGACGACGAGACCAATACGCTGTTTGCGCTCAACGGTACCACTGGCGATGTCGAGTGGCGACGCAACGCTTCGTCGACGGCGATCGGCAAGTTCACCGCACTCGCCGCCGCTAACGGTAGCGTCTACTCGGGCTCCTACGAGAGTCCGTCGGGCGTCGTGGCACTTGACGCGGGATCGGGCACGACGACGTGGACTAACACTCGAGTGAACGAAACCGTCGGCCTCGACGCCGATGGGGATATAGTTGCCGTCGCGCCGTGGACCAATCTGGGATTGACGCTCGATGCGACCACCGGCGAGAAACGGTGGCGAGTTAACGCCTCGACGGTGCCGGAACCGTTGACCCTGCGAACCGAGACGGCCACGATCGCGTCGGATAGCGTTGTCTACGCTAGTCACGATAGTAAAATCGTTCGCGCGAACGAGACGACCGGCCGGGTCGTTGCCGCGGCTTCGGGTGGCATCACTGACACTCCCCAATCGGCTCTCGGACGGGACGGAAACGTCCTCCTCGCGCGCGGAGAGTACGGCCTGTCGACGGTTGCGAACGGCACTTCCTCCCCGATCTGGGAGTACTACGGACTCGACGAAATGAACGACGTCGCGACGACTGGAGACACGTTCTACGTCGTCGGCAGCGAGGGGTACGACGCGCCGAACGAACTGATCGCCGCCACGTTACCGAAAGCGTCGATCAGTACGACGCTCGACGGCCCGCAGCAGGTCCGTGCAGGTGCCGACGTGACCTACACGGCACGGACCGTCGGCGACGTGGCCGCCAGCAGGTGGACGCTCCCGAACCATACCGTCCGGAACGCGACGAACGTGACCGTTTCCCTCAGTCCGGGCGTTCACAACGTCTCGTACCGCGCAGAGACTCCATCCGGGTGGGTGGCGACCGACGAGCGTCGCGTCGCCGCGACGCTCTCTCCGTGGTTCGACTGGACCGGGACGGTTCCGGTCGATCGGACCGACAACGGTACCGCCGTCTTCGACGCGACTCACCTCGAGCCCGCAGTCTCCTCGATCGCGTGGCGCTTCGAGGACGGGACGACCGTAACGGGTGCGAACGTGACCCGTGACTACCGGTTCAGCGGCTATCAGACGGTCAGGGCCACCGTCACCGACGAGACGGGGTGGACGGCGACGCGGAACCTCTCCGTGTTGGCCTCGCGGACCGCCGAGAACTGGACGGCCGAGCTGCCGATCGATGACGGCGACCAGCAATTCGAACCGAGACCACCGGCAGGTGGCTTGCCCCTCGAACAGAGGCTGCCGACGGGCGAGTTCGATGTCGTCGATGGGCACGTCTACGCCGTCAATGAGGGCGAACTGACGACGTTCGATGCCGACGACGGCGGACGATTGTGGTCGTTCAGACCCGACCGCAACCGGGACGAGGACGAGGAATACGCGCAGATATCGTCCGCGACGACGACCGCAGACGGGGCGATCGTGACCCACTTCAACCTGAGTTCGTCCAACGGAGACCGAGCGTCATATCGCGTCCTCAAGCGTCTGAACGCGTCCGGCGAGACCGTCTGGTCGACGCGTCTCGGCCGGGCCGAGCCGGGCGACTCCCTCCTGGGCGATCCCGTCGTCGATGACGACCGGGTATACGTCGTAAGCGTCGCGGAGACCGCTGACGGACCCGAACCGATGCTGACCGCACGCGAGTTGGCGAGTGGCGACCCGGTCTGGAACACCACGATCGAAACGCCGCCGGAGCGAATCGCGCTCGACACCGAGAGCGGGACGATCGTCACTACCGGTTCCCAACGAGTCACCGCATACGACGCGAGTACCGGGACCGCGTCGTGGAACGCAACGCTCGAGAGCCTGCTCGAGACGCCAGACAGCTTCGAACAGAACGCCCGCGGACTCGTCGCCGAGAACGGGACCGTGTACGTCGCCGGGCAGAGCCCCTACTACCTCGAAGACGGGCAACTCCTCGGCAGTGGCCCGCTTACCGTCCGGGCGCTCGACGCGACGACTGGAACGCAACGATGGCACGAATCGGCGTTCTGGACCGGGAATCGCGTGAGCGACGCTTCGATAGCGACCGTCGACGAGACCGTCGTCGTCGGTGGGGGGCCGCATCTCGCCGGCCTGAACGCGAACGGGACCACCGTGTTCAACGAAACGCTACACGGCAACTACGAGACGCGACTCACCCCGGAGGGGCTCTCCGAAAGGCGGCGGCCCGCGAACGTGGTCGACCTCGCTACGAGTACCGGCCGACTACACGTCGTCACGCGTTCCGCCTTCCGAGATCAGGGCCGTCTCAGATCGACGGACGACGTCGCGTACCTGACCGATCCCGACCCGGCCTTCTCCGGCGGAACCGTCCGGACCTACACGCCGGAGGGTGGCCATCTCTGGACGAGTGCAGCGTCGCCTCGGACGGGTCGGCTCGCAGTCGACGACGACGGACTCTATCTGCGCGAACTGGGGCAAGTTCGGGCCCTCGAGCGGCCGGACGAGGCCCCGTTCGACGCCCGTATCGACGCTCCAAGTACCGTTACCGTCGGAGATGAAACCTCGCTCGTTGCGAACGCGTCCGCCGGGCTCGTGCCCGTCGCGAACGCTACCTACACGTGGGAGGTCGAGGGCGAGACCGAGACTGGCCGGACGGTGACGACGTCGTTCGATACTCCCGGTTCGAAGACGGTGGCGCTTACCGTTCGCTCCCCTTCGGGTCCGGAACGGACTGTTTCGACTAGTATCACCGTCGAGGCCAGCGAGAGCGGGGGCGGCGGCTTCGGTGGTGGACTTCCCGGCGGCGGTAGCGACGATGACGGAAGCGGCGAACTCGACGGGACCGAAAACGGTACCGGCGGCAACAATACTACTGCTGACCCCCTCGACGACATCTCCACGGACGATGTGGTCGTCACCGACATAACCGATGCGGACTCGGAGCGAGCTGGAACGACCGTCGCGATCGACGAAACCGATACCGTCGAAACGGTTACGTTCGACGCGGAGTCGCCGACGGGCCAACTCGAGGTGGCCGAGTACGACGAGCCGCCGACCGAACTCGCCGATGCAGTGAGGGGTGGACTTTCCGAGAACACCACCTCGACCGCGCCGTCGGTCGTGACTGCCGTCGATATCTCCCCCACGAACGATACCGTCTCGCGGTCGTCGGCGACGGTCGAACTCACCGTGGCTCGCGACGAGGTGAACGATCCGAGCGCTGCCGTCGTCGTACACGAGACTGACACCGGCTGGGAGCGCCTCGAGACGACCCTCGAATCGGCGGACGGAGAGTCGGTGACGTTCCACGCACGGACCGACTCGTTCTCGATGTTCGCAGTCGTCGAGCCGGAACCGAGACAGGACGGGTCGTCGACGGGAGCCGGCGCGTCGACCGACGCCGACCCCGTGACCGATGAGGACCAGCAGATCTCGGAAGACGGCAACGACGGTAGCGGATTCGGGGTCGTCGGGATCGGCGCTGCGATCGTTGCTGTCATCGCCGGAATCGTCGCGGTACTTGTCCGACGTGGACGCTGATTTCCTCTCCCACCCTGCGCTCCCGCTGATGGGGTCGCTCCTTGATGGCATGCTTGAACTCGTCCGGCGACCGGAATCCCGTCGAAGCGACCGCGAGGTTGTTCACGCCGCCTCGAGTCAGACATGAAGGGTATCGACGCGAGCGTCCCGCGCCACTCGCCACCCGGCGACGATCGCGCCGAGCGTCCCGATACCGACTGCGATAACGAGTCCCCCGACGTAGACTTCCGGCGGCGTCCGCAACAGGTCATCGAAGCCGACGACCCGTGCGGCGACGCGATCGAGCCCGAACGCGAACACCGGGGTCGCGAGGAGGCCGAGAAGTCCGCCGATCAGTCCAAGCGTCAATCCCTGTCCACCGACGAGACCGGCGAGGAACCCGCGTGACAGGCCGATCGCTCGCAACGCGGCGAGTTCTTCCCGCTGCTGGACGGCCACGAGGACGAGCGTGTTCACCGTCAGCGCGACACCGGCTATCAGTGCTAGCACGACGAGCGTCGCACCGCTGGCGAGTACCAAGAGATACTCACTCAGCAGCGACTCGAACTGTTTCTCGCTCGTCCGAACGTCGTACTCGGGATACGACTGCTGGATCGATTCGCTAACGGCCGCTCGGTTGGCACCCTCCGCCGTCGTGACCGTCACGTACGTCGCCCGATCGGTGCCGGTGGTTCCCGTGACCGTCTGTAGTTCGCTAAGCGGCATCGTCACCGTCGAGGATCCAAGGAACTGCGAATACGCGTCGGATATCCCGACGACCTCGAACTCGCGCTCGGTGGCACTCGAGCGACTCGAGCCGACGTAGAGCGTATCGCCGACGTCGACGTCGAATCGGTCAGCCGTTTGTGGATCGATGAGTATCTCTTGGCTCATCGGCCCGTCGTACGTGCCGTTCGCATAGTGGCTGTCCCCCTCCGAGAACCCGGTGCCGCGCTCGAGCGAGAGATCGCCGTGGGTGTTCGGAACGCCGAGCCCGGTTACCAGTTCGAGATCGTCCGGTTCCGTCCCGACGTAGACGCCGTGGAACGCAAGTGGCGACGCCGTCCTGACGTCGTCGCGTCGCTCGAGGTCCGCGGCGAGTCGGTGAGAATCGGTAATCGGGTTTTCGATGCCGCCAGTCGCAGTCAACTCGACGCCGTCGGCCGTGATCCAGATGTCCTGACCGGCCCGATCGAACCGCTCCTCGCCGGTCTGGAGGACGCCGAGGCCAACGCTTGCCAGAAGCGTGACGGCCAGTACGGCCAGTGCGATCGAGAGAACGACGAACACTGTTCGGCCGCGTTCGTGACGCACTTGCCGAAGTGTAAGACGAGCGATCGCGCGCATTTTCGTGAGTAGTCGGCGCATGCTTATCGCCCCAATTCAGTGACGACGTTCGTTCGTGCGACGAGGTAGAGCGGATACGGAAGTGCGAGGACGCCGGCGATCAGCGCGACGGCGACGGCATAGAGTCCGAACGCGGGACGGAGCGTCGCGATCGGCCCCGGCGCAACGGTCGCCGTCGCGACGTAGTTCGTGACCGAGACGCCGATGGTTCCAAGGACGATGCCAACCAGAGCGCCGGCCAGCGTCAGACTTAATGTCGTGACCGCGACAATCGCGAGCCTAGACCGGGTCGAGAAGCCGATCGCTGCGAACACGGCAATCGTCTGCCGGTCCTTGTCGATTGTCAGCGCCACCGAGGTCGCGACGAACAGCGAACAGATCACGACTGCGACGATCAACGCGACCAAACTCGTCGCGAGCGCGAAATCGTTGCTCCGGATCGACGCCAACTGGCCGTCGTCACCCGCCTGGACCGTCGCGTTCGGATACGCGTCCGCCGCCGCCGACTCGACCGCAGTCGTCGACGCGTCCGGTCCGGTTTTCACGAGTACCTGATCGGCCAGATCATCGTCGTCGGCCCCCGATATCGACTGGAGTTCGCTCAAATGAAGCATGACGATCGGAAGCTCACCGCTTACACCGTTGGCTTCCGTGTCTTCGATAGCGGTCGCGGTGTACTCGGGTGAGCCACTGGTGGCCTCTCGATTGAGTGTCGCGGCCGCCATCGAACTTCCGACCTCGAGGGAATCGCCCTCAGAGGCGTTGATAGCGGCGGCCGCTTCGTCCGTCAGAACGACTTCACCGGTCCGAGCGCCGTCGTACGTTCCGTTCGCGAAATGGGGATCCCCCGGCTCGAGTGGGGCAGTCGAGACTCCCTCGATCGCGATCGGCTCGGCCGGCGGGACGACGCCCATCGCGAGGACGGTCTCCGTTTCGTCGCTCCCGTCGATCCGGATACGAACCGCTTCGACGAGTACGGGCGTCGCGTATGCAACGTCCTCGCGTTCATCGAGCGTCGCGGACGTCTCGTGAACGTTACCGAGTCGCGCGGTCTCGACGTCGATGACTGACGAGAGCGTCCCCCCGCCGGCCGGAACGATACGAACGTCGGCTTCGCTCTCGTCAGGCGAATCGGCCGCGATGCCGGCGGCGATTCCGGTTACGATCACTAGGAGGGCGATACTAACGGCGATAAGAGCGACCGTCACGATCGTCTGTCTCGGCATCTGGCGAAGTCGTGACACCAGCCGGTAGACGGCGACCCGGAAGAGTCCGACCCATCGACGAACTCGGCGGCCGGGAGGGCACCCCTGGTTCCGTTCCGGGAAGTCGTCACTCATTGAACTGCCCCGTCTCCCGTATCTCGCCGTCGAGGAGTCGCAGAACGCGGTCGGTCACTGCCATCGCACGCTCGTCGTGCGTCGCGACTAGTACCGTCCGTTCGTCCGCGACGTCGACGAGGAGTTCGAGGACCTGCGCTCCGGTTCCCGTGTCCAGCTCGCCCGTGGGTTCGTCAGCCAGAACGACCTCGGGGTCGGCGACCAATGCCCGTGCTATCGCGACGCGCTGTTGCTCACCACCACTTAGCTCGCTCGGCAGGTGGTCCATTCGATCGTCGAGGCCGACTTGCTCGAGTAACTCGGCCGCTCGCCGCTGTCGCTCGCCTCGTGACACGCCGCGTTCGATCAGTGGCAGGGCGACGTTGTCTCGAGCGGAGAGTGCTGGCAGCAGGTGAAACTGTTGAAAGACGAACCCGATATGATCGCGCCGCAGTCGCGTTCGCTGCGTCTCGGAGAGCGCCGTGAGATCCGTCCCGAGTACGTCGACGGTTCCATCGCTCGGCTCGAGGAGACCGCCGATAACGTGGAGTGCCGTCGATTTGCCGCTCCCGCTTGGACCCACGAGGCCGACGACGTCGCCGGTGGCCACCTTGAACGAGACATCGCGGAGAGCCGTGACGGTTCGTGACGCCGTCGACCCGACGCCGCTCGAACCGGTCCCGTACTCGTGCGTCACACCATCACATCGGACGGCGACCGATGACGGCTCCGCCGTTCGATCAGCGCTGTCGCTGACCGGTCGCACTCGGGGCCTCTCGTTCTCGGTCGGGGATGAGTCGCGGGCCATTCGCTTGATTGTTCGAAGAACGCCGAGCGCCGACTCATTGTTTCGAGCCGCTTACCGAGCTTTGTATAATATTACAAGGCAGTAGTAACGGCTTCACAGGGCCCGCACACGCGGCGGCCGATCGTATCGCCCGTCGTCAGAAACTGTTACAGTCGAACACTCGCGGTCGTTCTCGGACAGACTCGAGGAGCTGGTTTTGGCTCATCGTTTCGACCCGCTCAACCCGCGGTTTCCGGTGACACGCTCGAGAGCGCGGCGACCGTAGCCGAGACCGGGCGCGCCGTCACGATACCAGGCGAGGAACGCGATGCCAACGAGCCCCAACTGGACCCACTCGTACCACCCCATCGAGTACCGCAGGAAGCCGGCGAGAATACTTTCGGGACTCTGGTACTGTGGTGGCTCGAGGACGGGCCAGAACAGAAACGTCGTCGTCGACAGGTCTCGAGCGAGGATCGCCGTCGGCGGGATGTCGGCAACCAGATGCGAGGCGTGCCCGATCGCGAACGCCACTCCGGTCTCGGGGCGACCGAGACGGCGGGACAGACGGTAAGCCGCCGGGAGAAGCAACGCCGCGACGAAGATCGAATGCGCAAGCGTCCGCCCGCCCGGGAGGAACCCGAACGTCCACGCGGCCGGTTTGTCGATCAGGTCCGGAAACTGTGAGCCGATCGCGAGGGCGATCACCGGAAGCGCTTGCGGCAGCCGATGGTCGAATCGCCGGCTATAGACCGTATAGATCAGGTATGCGACGGCGAGGTGTCCCCAGGGCCACATCGGACCGGGTTTGCAGCGGGGCCGACAAAGACGTGTCGTTGTCGTCGAGGGTTTGCTTTTCCAGTCGCCGTTGTCGAGGTGGTATCAAGCACGCCGAAGTTGCGGACCGGGAGTCAACATACTCGAGAGCGAGTTCCGAGAGATTGTACTCGGTCGGAGTCAACGCAGCGAAGCCGATATCGCTGGTAACGATCGTTGGTTCCCGCTCGCGATGTTCGAATGCGACGACGATGATCGGGATATCTTTCGACTGAACGGCGGTAATTCTGCTGACGAGTTGGGATAGTGCATTAGATTTATCAGATTCTGTTCTTTGATTCCCATCATGACACGCCGACGTACTCTCCTTGCGACGCTTGGGGCTGCAGGAGTGACTTCATTCGCTGGCTGTAGTTCCAGCCAAGACAATAGCCCCGGGAACGATAGCGACGGAAGTCCCAGTCAAGACAATAGCCCCGGGAGCGATAACGACGGAAGTTCCTCCGCGGCATCACTCGTGGAAGAGTATTACACAGCGGCTGCTAATGGAAATCTCGAACAAGCAGCTAGTTGTCTCTCAATGACGCAACTCGAGGGATCTGGAGACGGGATGTCGGTCGAGCAACTAACGGATACGATGCAGAACAATCGGGGGATGAGCCAAGAGGGGGTCGATGTTTCCCTCGGCGAATTTAACGAACTGTCCGTATCCGAGTTTGCCGCGTTCACGTTTTACGGCGAAAACGGCGAGCAGCGACAATTAGGAGAGGAACAAGTGGCTGAATCCGTGCCTGAAGCGGCGGCGTTTGGCGGCGACGAAGAACAGATCACTCTGGTCCACCACACCGGTGGCTTTCTACCGGAGATTTGGGTTCCATACCAACCGACCGAGGAACCCACTGATGGTTGGGGTGAGGTAATCGTCTACGTTGGGTCGTTTGAGGGCGAACCGTTCATTATCGGCGATTTCAAATCATACACCGACTTAAAAGTGGCTGAGGAGTGATGTCTGTAAGCGTTAGAAGATTGTCTCACCGACCCCCTTCTCATTGAATTCCACCTCTGTGTCCGATACGCTACTGTCGTACTCGAGTTCCTCCCGGAAGTAGGGATTGTCTAGAACGACTGGGTTATCGCCTGCGATGAACTCGGACTACGCCTCATTTTCACGGTGCGGTGGCCGCCGTGTCGCCAGCCTCTGGGTCGAACGAGAGGTTGATTACGCGTCCGTCGAACCAGATGACCGTGCGTCTACAAGTTTTCAGAAATCACAACCAGTTAGTACTGGATCTGAAACACTCCATGGCCGCACAATGGGAAATCCTGCAACGTCTCCCAACCCTCTGTTCCGAATGATCGAAGCCAATCTAGCAATTCCGCCAGAAATAGTCTCCCACAAGTAGAGAAGAGTCGACGCTAGTCTGAAGTACATGGACTTCGAACAAGCGGGTATGACCGATATGGATCGCATTCGTCCTGACGGTGGAATTGACGTGTTAGATCCCCCACCGACAGACATCATGGATGAAGAGACGCTCGATCCGGCAGCGCTTGCCCAGAACGCACCTCGCCTCGAGACAGTCGTGCAGTTGCTCAACCAGCCAGCACTCGCCCGTGTGTACGTCTACGTCTGCTATTGGGGGCCCGTTTCGCCACCGGAGATTATGGACGGTCTCGAGCTATCGAAATCGACGACCTACGAGTACGTCGACCACCTCGTTGACCTCGGTCTCGTCGATCGAGATGACTCGACACGTCCGCAGCAATTGACGGCCGATCCGATCATCATCGTCGAGCAGTACGTCCCCATCGTCATCACGCCGACAGTCCTGCACGCACTCGCACTCCAGGAAGTTGACGAGGATGTCGAGTACTTCATGGACCGCTATGGTACTGGCAAACTCGTCGCTGCGCTGCGAGGTGCGGGTCTGCACTTCGCGGGGAAGACGACCCAACGAATGGTCGCGACCGATATTGACGTTCGCGAAACCGAAGCGATGATGATCATCTACGCGCTCGAACCAGCGCTGACCGTTGGCCGAACGCATGATCCGTTCTTCGAGCATCTATTTCCGGACGTCCATGATCAGATGGATCTCCCTACCCTTGATGAGGTAGATGGTGCTCCGACAGAGTCGGATTCCCCCGAATGAGGCCGTTGAATGAGTCGAGGTAGTCCACTCTCTTCCGAACAGGTCGTCTTCGTCGATGCAAACATCTTCTTTGCTATCGGCCATCCATCAAATCCGAGATACGCACGGTTTCGAAGTGCCGTCCAGAACGCTGATGTCGTGTGCAAACTCCCCCAGCGCGTTATTGGGGAGCTTGGCGGGTCAGAGACGGATCGTGTGCGGACGGCTCTTGATGAAGGATGGCCGAAATCATCGATGCACCCTCTCCGGCAGATGGTGATGCGGTCGCAGCAAGCGATATCGCCACGAGAACGATCGCGAACGAAACCGGCAAGCCCGAACACGAGGTTGAAAAAGCGGATGCAATTCTCGCAGGGCTAGCCATCCAGTACGTCAGAGATTGCTCGACAGAGCGCGTGGTCGTACTGACCGATGATAAGCCAGCCCGAAAAGGAATCGAAAACGCGATCACTGCACAGGGCTATCTTAATTCAGCGAGAGAATCCCGGCCTTCAGGCCGGGCGTGAATCGTGTAAGCCCGGTGCGACAGTCCACGCAGGTCTGCCGGGCCGGATATTCCACTTTCGCTCTGGTTTGCACACCATTATGTAGCTAGTCCGTCATAGGCTATGTATGGCGAATCAGGTCACGCGCACCTACGTTGCATCCATCCGCAACCACCGGCAGGTGTGTGACGACCTCGATTCGCTCGGGTTTGCCGCCTCGAAACTCTGGAACGTTGCCCGGTGGACGTGTGACCGCATCTGGCACGAAACCGGCACGATTCCAGGCGACAGCACGCTCAAAGCGTACCTCAAGAGTCACGAACGCTACGCGGATTTGAACGCACAATCCAGTCAGGCAATTCTCGAAGAATTGGCTGAAGCGTTCGAGTCGTGGTACGCCCACCGCGAGAACGGTAACGGGGATGCGAACCCGCCTGGCTACCGCAAGCACGGCGTCGACCACCCGCGCTCGACGGTCACGTTCAAAGAGGACGGCTTCAAGCACGACCCCGACCACAACAGGAT
>AOIR01000017.1 GCA_000337115.1 Natrinema thermotolerans DSM 11552 | reverse complement strand
CTCTACCACTGAGCTATGGGCCCACGTCCGCCACGAGGGCGGACAGAGCGTGAAACGTTAGCCTTGGTAGTTCAAAGGTGCCCGATCGGCCATAACGTGGCTCGATCGAACGTGAAACCGCGTGGCGCAAAGCGCCACGAGTTAAGGTGGGCTGGGGCGACGCCCCAGTCCCGGTCTGTGGAGGTGATCCAGCCGCAGATTCCCCTACGGCTACCTTGTTACGACTTAAGCCCCCTTGCGGAGCCCAGATTCGACC
>AOIR01000016.1 GCA_000337115.1 Natrinema thermotolerans DSM 11552 | reverse complement strand
TTTCGCCGCCACGAGTACCTGTGTCGGATCTCGGTACGGACAGTGTGTTTGCCTTTTCACGGGCTCTAGGTTGACCTCTCTTGCGCTATCCTATCATTCGGTCGCTTCGTGCCATTACGGCTTCCACGAACTTCGACAGTTCGACCGGGCGAAAGCCCGGCAGAGGCGGCCCCAAAGCGTTGGCTTTGAGTACACACTGGCATAGGAATATTAACCTATTTCCCTGTTGTCAGCTTCGACTTACGGGCTGACTTAGGACCGGCTAACCCTCAGCTGATCAGCATTGCTGAGGAACCCTTACTCGTTCGGC
>AOIR01000015.1 GCA_000337115.1 Natrinema thermotolerans DSM 11552 | reverse complement strand
TTGCGGGTACGTCGATACTACCCGAGGGAGCCATCCTGAAACCGGTCCAAAGGACATTTGTCCGGAATGCGGGCCGTTCGGTCCCGGCCTTTTCGGTAGCAAAGAGGCGATGATCGAGTACGATCACGAATCTGCGCTACTTCGAACCGGGAAGCCGCTCCGGTACCTCGACACGGGTAGTGATCGCACGGACGGTGGTTCCCGATGAGCCGCCTCGTCGAATCCGACGAGTGCGAACGGTGCGGTGACCGCGTCGACGCGCTTCGCCGGCTCTGTCCTGAGTGTACGCGCGCGGTTCGGAACGCACGAGAGGGCCCGCTATGAGTTCTCGAGCGTCGGAACTCGAGAGTCCGAAGGCCAGCGGCGACGCCCTCGAGGGCGAGATCGTCCAGGCCGTCGACGCGCT
>AOIR01000014.1 GCA_000337115.1 Natrinema thermotolerans DSM 11552 | reverse complement strand
GGCGCGTCCCGCAGGCCGGCCGTGGGAACGCGTTCTGGATTCCGTTGCGGATCAACCCTAGCCAGGAAGACCTGTGGTTCGACCTGCTCGAAGGTGAGGCTTCGGTCGGTGAGTTCCGGCTGTTCCAGAACCGCCGGACGTGGACCTTGCACGTCACCATCGAGTACACGATCAAGGAACCCGACGCGAGTGACGATCCGACGTACGTCGGCTTCGATATCGGTGAAAGTGCGCTGATTACGGGCTGTGCCCTCAAACGCGACACACCGACGACGCCGCTGTTGATCGACGGCGGCCGGGCGCGACACCTCCGAAAGGAGATGCACACGACGCTGAAACGCCTGCAAGAGCGCGACGCCGCCGAGTGGCGACTCGACGAGCGGTTCGACCACTACCAGAACGCGCTCACGGATATCGTCGAGAAAGCGTCGCGGGAAGCCGTCGAGTACGCCCGGCAGTTCGACGACCCGGTGATCGTACTCGAGGACCTGTCGTACATCCGCGAGCGACTGGATTACGGCGCGTACATGAATCGGCGGCTTCACGCATGGGCGTTTGCCCGACTGCA
>AOIR01000013.1 GCA_000337115.1 Natrinema thermotolerans DSM 11552 | reverse complement strand
CGTGATTACACGGGTATTGTGGTTTGGTTTTGGGGTGTTCGTAACGTAGTCCTGAAGGGCCTTTTGTCGCTCTTTCTCTTTGGCTAATTCTTCGAGGTACAACGCTCCTTTGTCGAGAATCTCGATTCGTAGGTTTCCGCGAGCGCCGTACTTCTCACAAAGACCATACTCGATTAGCTTCTCGTTCAATCGCCGCGAGACCGTGGTCCTATCGTACTGACTGAACGCCGATTGTAGGGCGCTGTAGGCCATGTGTCCGCTTTCAGTCTCACCTACCGTCCGAAGTATCTCGACAGCAAGTCCGTCCGTCCCAACCACGTCGACGAGCGTCGTAATGGAGTAATCATTACGGGTGTCGTTGCACGGATTCGTAACACTCGATGGGAGAATATCGCCGTAGTAGTTGTGCAAGTACACTCGGTCGATCTCTGACCCACCAAGGACCACGTCGACGCTCTCAGACAGCGTTAGAACGTACTCGATAATCTCGTCGGCCTGGTCGCGCCGCGTCTCTCTGAAAGCCGCATTGAGACCGATTGCTATCGTCTGTTGAGGGTTGCTATAGCCCAATAGACGAGTGAACGCGAGAGCGTCCTCTAAGGCGCTCTGTGGCTGTCCCATCTCATCATGTCCCAACCGTCGCGCATACCGAATCAAGTCCCACAGAGCCCGTCTCTCGCCGGCGACAGCTCGTCGTGCAAGTTTCACGACTGACCCATCGACGTCAAACCCACAACTCGACAGTCGGTGTTCAAACTCGAGTATGTCGACACCGTCCGCCGCTGTTTGTAGTGCCTCGAGAAGCGCAAATTGACTCTCTGTCTCGTCGAAGATTACTCGATGAACCCGAAGGGCGGTCCAGTCTGTAAGCGAGACGTCCGCCTCGAGGTCAGTCGCAAAGCGAAGGCTTCGCTTCTCAGTCGGTTCGTGTGCCGTCGTATCGTCCGTATCGTACATTTAGTGTCGCTTTTGTGCGAACACTAACGCCGGGTGAAAATCCGATAATCCCATAAGCCCCAACCACATTGGTTGAGTTAGGACAACGGGCCACCCGCCCGCCGTGTCCGCGTAAGCATCCTTCGACGCCGATAGGAGCGAAGTCCTGGCAGACTCGTGTGCTCCCGGCGTCGTTTGAT
>AOIR01000012.1 GCA_000337115.1 Natrinema thermotolerans DSM 11552 | reverse complement strand
GGCGCGTCCCGCAGGCCGGCCGTGGGAACGCGTTCTGGATTCCGTTGCGGATCAACCCTAGCCAGGAAGACCTGTGGTTCGACCTGCTCAAAGGTGAGGCTTCGGTCGGTGAGTTCCGGCTGTTCCAGAACCGCCGGACGTGGACCTTGCACGTCACCATCGAGTACACGATCAAGGACCCCGACGCGAGTGACGATCCGACGTACGTCGGCTTCGATATCGGTGAAAGTGCGCTGATTACGGGCTGTGCCCTCAAACGCGACACACCGACGACGCCGCTGTTGATCGACGGCGGCCGGGCGCGACACCTCCGCAAGGAGATGCACACGACGCTGAAACGCCTGCAAGAGCGCGACGCCGCCGAGTGGCGACTCGATGAGCGGTTCGACCACTACCAGAACGCGCTCACGGATATCGTCGAGAAAGCGTCGCGGGAAGTCGTCGAGTACGCCCGGCAGTTCGACGACCCGGTGATCGTGCTCGAGGACCTGTCGTACATCCGCGAGCGACTGGATTACGGCGCGTACATGAATCGGCGGCTTCACGCATGGGCGTTTGCCCGACTGCA
>AOIR01000011.1 GCA_000337115.1 Natrinema thermotolerans DSM 11552 | reverse complement strand
TCGCCCCATTCGACAGTGTATGCGTCCTTTCGGACGACGCCTTTGAGGAGACGTCCATCGTCTTTGTTGCCACGGAAGCCCGGTGGTTCGGGTGTTCCGCGACAGACGTGTTCGACTCGTCATGATACGCTTTCTTGCTCCCGAAGAAACTGCGCCACGCTTCGGTGTTTGCCCGTCGTACAGTTTGGGCGGTGGACGCACCGAGAACGGCTTTGTATTT
>AOIR01000010.1 GCA_000337115.1 Natrinema thermotolerans DSM 11552 | reverse complement strand
GATCCTTGCGGTGGATCGGCGCTTAGTCGTCCAGACCGAGCGTTTCCGTGAACCGTCGAAACACTTACTGACTCGGCTGAGAGAGGACACAGCGAGGACGAACCCTCCGGCCAAGAGGTTTCCACCGGGCGATTCTGCCACAAATCGCGTCCGGTGCAATCGTCCGTCGCCCGGGCCTTCTCCGGGCATTCACTCACGTTGCGTAGCTTTGACTGCGACGAGAACGACTAGCCCCNCCGGCTCTCGGGCAAATCAAGATCGCCCGATCCTTGCGGTGGATCGGCGCTTAGTCGTCCAGACCGAGCGTTTCCGTGAACCGTCGAAAAACTTACTGACTCGGCTGAGAGAGGACAGAGCGAGGACGAACCCTCCGGCAAAGAGGTTTCCACCGGGCGATTCTGCCACAAATCGCGTCCGGTGGAATCGTCCGTCGCCCGGGCCTTCTCCGGGCATTCACTCACGTTGNCTCGGGCAAATCAAGATCGCCCGATCCTTGCGGTGGATCGGCGCTTAGTCGTCCAGACCGAGCGTTTCCGTGAACCGTCGAAACACTTATTGACTCGGCTGAGAGAGGACAGAGCGAGGACGAACCCTCCGGCCAAGAGGTTTCCACCGGGCGATTCTGCCACAAATCTCGTCCGGTGGAATCGTCCGTCGCCCGGGCCTTCTCCGGGCATTCACTCACGTTGCGTAGCTTTGACTGCGACGAGAACGACTAGCCCCT
>AOIR01000009.1 GCA_000337115.1 Natrinema thermotolerans DSM 11552 | reverse complement strand
TAACCATAGCCAGACAGAACCCGAAACCGCATGACAGCGCAGGGGTCGCCGATCGCCCCGGAGTATCACCCATCACAACTTACCGCCGTATTGCGATTCTTCCCCCTGTCGAATCCCGGCCCTATCCGTACAATCGCAGGACGGCGTAAGGATACCCCTGTCTAAACCGCCACAACTTACCGCCGTCTTGCGATTCTCCCACCACAATCACTCGCCCCTCCGCTCCCTAATCGCAGGACGGCGCAAGGGTCGC
>AOIR01000008.1 GCA_000337115.1 Natrinema thermotolerans DSM 11552 | reverse complement strand
TGACCAGTCCTCCTCGAGCGCACTGCCGTCACGATCGTCGCCGCCCGGATCGCGTGGATCGAGATCGACGTCGGCGCTAGATCCGTACCCCCGCGACCCCGACGGCAGGAACGACAGCGAGCCACGACCGAGGTACGCACTGATGTAGTGCGCCGCGTTCTGTGCGTCCACCCGCCGGATGTCCACCACCCGGCCGAGGCCGACGCGCTCGGCCAACTGCGACAGTTCCCGCTGCGGCAGGAACCGATCCNCGTCGCCGCCCGGATCGCGTGGATCGAGATCGACGTCGGCGCTAGATCCGTACCGCCGCGACCCCGACGGCAGGAACGACAGCGAGCCAAGACCGAGGTACGCACTGATGTAGTGCGCCGCGTTCCGTGCGTCCACCCGCCGGATGTCCACCACCCGGCCGAGGCTGACGCGCTCGGCCAACTGCGACAGTTCCCGCTGCGGCAGGAACCGATCCACGAGCAGGTGCAGGTGCGGCCGGTCCCGCTCGTCTCCCTNAGGAACGACAGCGAGCCACGACCGAGGTACGCACTGATGTAGTGCGCCGCGTTCCGTGCGTCCACCCGCCGGATGTCCACCACCCGGCCAAGGCCGACGCGCTCGGCCAACTGCGACAGTTCCCGCTGCGGCAGGAACCGCTCCACGAGCAGGTGCAGGTGCGGCCGGTCCCGCTCGTCTCCCTCGTGCCGCACCCACAGATACGACAGGTTTGGATAGCGGTCCCTCAGNGACAGCGAGCCACGACCGAGGTACGCACTGATGTAGTGCGCCGCGTTCCGTGCGTCCACCCGCCGGATGTCCACCACCCGGCCGAGGCCTACGCGCTCGGCCAACTGCGACAGTTCCCGCTGCGGCAGGAACCGATCCACGAGCAGGTGCAGGTGCCGCCGGTCCCGCTCGTCTCCCTCGTGCCGCACCCACAGATACGACAGGTTTGGATAGCGGTCCCTCAGTTCCGTCCTCAGCGCGTTCCANGACAGTTCCCGCTGCGGCAGGAACCGATCCACGAGCAGGTGCAGGTGCGGCCGGTCCCGCTCGTCTCCCTCGTGCCGCACCCACAGATATGACAGGTTTGGATAGCGGTCCCTCAGTTCCGTCCTCAGCGCGTTCCACCGATCGGTGATGTACTCGTGCTTCTCCTCCTTAGACGCGGGCGCTCTGCGGTCCACTGTGAGCGTCAGGAACCGACGCATCTCCGGGCGCTCCTCCGTGATCCGTTCTATCTCCTCGATCAGNTCCGTCCTCAGCGCGTTCCACCGATCGGTGATGTACTCGTGCTTCTCCTCCTTCGACGCGGGCGCTCTGCGGTCCACTGTGAGCGTCAGAAACCGACGCATCTCCGGGCGCTCCTCCGTGATCCGTTCTATCTCCTCGATCAGTCCCATCCTCAGACGGTGGCCGCAACACTCGCAGTCCCACGAACCGCAACGGTACGACGCCTGTTCCCCCGATTCTGTCTGGTACTTCAGGTGCGCCAAGTNATGTACTCGTGCTTCTCCTCCTTCGACGCGGGCGCTCTGCGGTCCACTGTGAGCGTCAGGAACCGACGCATCTCCGGGCGCTCCTCCGTTATCCGTTCTATCTCCTCGATCAGTCCCATCCTCAACCGGTGGCCGCAACACTCGCAGTCCCACGAACCGCAACGGTACGACGCCTGTTCCCCCGATTCTGTCTGGTACTTCAGGTGCGCCAAGTNCTCCGTGATCCGTTCTATCTCCTCGATCAGTCCCATCCTCAGCCGGTGGCCGCAACACTCGCAGTCCCACGAACCGCAACGGTACGACGACTGTTCCCCCGATTCTGTCTGGTACTTCAGGTGCGTCAAGTCCTTCCGGCAGTCCGGCCGCTCCCGATCCGGCCCGCAATCCCAGTCCCGACCGAGCCGTGACTGCTCATCCAACTCGACCTCGCNTCGCAGTCCCACGAACCGCAACGGTACGACGCCTGTTCCCCCGATTCTGTCTGGTACTTCAGGTGCGCCAAGTCCTTCCGGCAGTCCGGGCGCTCCCGATCCGGCCCGCAATCCCAGTCCCGACCGAGCCGTGACTGCTCATCCAACCCGACCTCGCCGTCGACGGGATCCGCGCTCACTCCGACCACCCCGACCGACGCGATCGCGAGCTGCTCCACGAGTGGCCCGACAGCACGT
>AOIR01000007.1 GCA_000337115.1 Natrinema thermotolerans DSM 11552 | reverse complement strand
GGGGAAGAATCGCAAGACGGCGGTAAGTTGTGATGGGTGATACTCCGGGGCGATCGGCGACCCCTGCGCTGTCATGCGGTTTCGGGTTTTGTCTGGCTATGGTTAGAACTGCTAATAACAATATGTGGGCGTGTTGGTAGTATCGGGATAGGTAGATGTTCTGCCGGTGTGAAAGGTCAGTATTCTTTAAGGGGCTAGTCGTTCTCGTCGCAGTCAAAGCTACGCAACGTGAGTGAATGCCCGGAGAAGGCCCGGGC
>AOIR01000006.1 GCA_000337115.1 Natrinema thermotolerans DSM 11552 | reverse complement strand
CCCGGGCCTTCTCCGGGCATTCACTCACGTTGCGTAGCTTTGACTGCGACGAGAACGACTAGCCCCTTAAAGAATACTGACCTTTCACTCCGGCAGAACATCTACCTATCCCGATACTACCAACACGCCCACATATTGTTATTAGCAGTTCTAACCATAGCCAGACACAACCCGAAACCGCATGACAGCGCAGGGGTCGCCGATCGCCCCGGAGTATCACCCATCACAACTTACCGCCGTCTTGCGATTCTTCCCCC
>AOIR01000005.1 GCA_000337115.1 Natrinema thermotolerans DSM 11552 | reverse complement strand
CAACATTGAAATACTACCCGATGGTGACTGCGACTCTCACTCCTGGCGGAGGACACTGGTAGCCGGGCAGTTTGACTGGGGCGGTACGCGCCTGAAAAGATATCGGGCGCGCCCCAAGATTTCCTCATCCGCGTCGGAGACGCGGAAAAGAGCGCAAGAGCAAACGGAAGTCTGACAGTGTCCGGCACAACGACGGACGCTGACGCGAAAGCGTGGTCTAGCGAACCAATTAGGCTGCTTGATGCGGCCAATTGCTGACAGAAAAGCTACCTTAGGGATAACAGAGTCGTCACCCGCAAGAGCACATATCGACCGGGTGGCTTGCTACCTCGATGTCGGTTCCCTCCATCCTGCCCGTGCAGAAGCGGGCAAGGGTGAGGTTGTTCGCCTATTAAAGGAGGTCGTGAGCTGGGTTTAGACCGTCGTGAGACAGGTCGGCTGCTATCTATTGGGGGTGTTACGGTATCTGACGGGAACGTTCGTATAGTACGAGAGGAACTACGAATGGGTGCCACTCGTGTACCAGCTGTCCGAAAGGGCACGTGCTGGGCAGCGACGCACCACGGGGTAAGAGCTGAACGCATCTAAGCTCGAAACCCACCTGAAAAAGAGATACCACNCTGAGGCCACTCGTAGAAGACGAGATCGATAGACTCGGGGTGTACGCACCAAGGCAACGAGGTGTTGAGCCCGCGAGAACTAATCGGCCGAGCCACACACTCATACACTACATCGCATTGGATCCGTGACGCGCGAACGGGTCCGGACGCAAACTGGACTACACGTACACTCGGTCTTAGACACACCACCGATATTGGCATGATCGCGGTTCGATTCCGTGAATCGGCGTTACGGCGGCCATAGCGGCGAGGTGCCTCCCGTACCCATNCACGGAAGATAAGCTCGCCTGCGTTTCGGTCAGTACTGGAGTGGGCGACCCTCTGGGAAATCTGATTCGCCGCCACCATTCATACTCACTTTCACCCCCGAGCAGCCACTGCTATCCAGTGGCCGTCGGGGGTTTCTGTATTTATAGCGTACTTCGATCCGATACAAGTGCTGATCCGTACCGCTATGCTTAAACGAACGCAGTAACAACGCTAAAACGCGCCAAGGTGGCAGAGTCCGGCCGAACGCAGCGGCCTGCAGAGCCGCCCATCGCCGGTTCAAATCCGGCCCTTGGCTTTTCCGTTTTCAACGATGGCAGCTATCGGTTTGACCGTTTATATGACGAGTGACTTCCTTCGAACAGTCGGGTCTCTCGTACTCGCTTCACGCAGAAGACTACGATCTCTCTACATACAGTGCCGTCGGTCCAGTTGTTAGTAGCAAAACCCCTCACAGTCTGGGCCGGGCACGATTTGAACACACGATCCCCGCTCCGCTCGTCACGAACTGTTCCTCGCAGAAGCGGGCCGGGCGCGATTTGAACACGCGACCGTCTGGTTAAAAGCCAGACGCTCTGCCAAACTGAGCTACCGGCCCTGTGTTCCCTACTTTCGGTGAGGAGCGGTTAAACGTTTCTTTCTTCGTCGCGCGGGACTGCTATTCGAAGTACTGTTCGAGTGCTTCGGTGACGATCCGGCCCGGATCGACGTCATCGACCGATGCACGACGGCGGAGGTCGCGATAGGTCGTTGGCGAGAGGGTAAGACTGAGTTCGCCGAGGGTAACACCGTGATCCGCGAGGGCATGTTCGATGGAGTCGCCGTCGTTGATCATACTGGCGACGCTTCGGACGTCGCGGACTGTAAGGTCGCCATCGAGTGTTGCCCAGGCCAGAAGCAGCCGTGCTTCGCCGCCGACGCGGGCAATGTGTTTGGCAGCTGTCGGCGCGATTTGTCCGATCGCGACCTGTTTACGTACCGAGCGCGGCAGATCGTGGACTCGAGCCCACTTCCGAATAAAGGAGACGGTCGCTTCGCCGCCGGCACGTTCGGCGGCTGCCTTGTAGGATCCCTCGCCGCGAACGAGTGCCGCGCAGGCGGCTGCCCCGCGGAGCATGTACAGGTGGTCGTCGTTGGTTGCACCGCCCGCAAACTGGCGGACGATCTCGGCGGCGTCCGCGAGGCTCTCGGGATCGTCGGGATCGAACTGGACGGCCTCGCGAGCGTGTGTTCCCGCGACCGACTCGTCGCCCCGGATGACCGGTGCGCCGACGGGTGATTCTCGGTCCGTCGGGATCGAACGACCGTTTTCACCGCGGCGGGAGGAACGATCTCCGGACCGGTTGTCAGTCATGCACCTGAATACGGGAGTGACGGTCAAAAAGGTCGTTGCCGTGGCGAAATTCTCGCACTACTCTTCGCGCTTCTCGGCGAGGTGTTCCCAGATTTCCGTACAGCCGGCTCCTTCTTCGATGTCGTCGAGGTGGGCGTCGTCGCGCTCTTTCGTCTCCTGCTCGAGCGGCTCCGGTCTGCATTCGGCTGCGTCTGTCATGGGACCCCCTTTGGACCACGACGGGATAAGTATCGCTTCGGCTGCAAGCGATACCCGCGCTCTGTCTTATGGGGTGATTATGCCGCTATCTCCGACGGGTCGGTCGATCGAAACCGATCGTGAGTCGCCGAGCGATGTGGTGCTGCGGGGCGATGATGTACTCGTCTTATCCCGTGGCTCGAGTCACCACCAGTGCGGAAGGGGAACTAACGGCTCCGCACTGGGGCCACGAACGCGAGTCTAGGCGGTCACAACGGGAGCGATAGCCGTCTCGGATGGGAACTCCCGGATCTCGACATCGGCCGAGCGGCGGCCGTCGTGGACCGTCGGCCGCAGTATCGCTCGTTTCTAACCGAGTCGGCGTCGAGTTCTCTCGAGCCGTTTGGGGCAAAAACGGCCGGTAGGTGAGGCACGAACGCCGTCTCTGGTCGATGGTTCGTGGTCGGGCTGGTGGCTTTGGCACTGTTCGGCATTCGATCGAGGTCGACGACCCGGCTGATCCGTCGGGCGGTGGCTCCCAGCAGCTCTCGCGCGCGGTGGGTACGCGGCCGGATGGAACGGTCGGTGAGTGGGTTCGGTTCCGGCCCTTCGGAGGCGGTGGCCGAACCCCGAGATCGATACGGTGGACGAGTAGTATAAGTCGACTCGGCGAATTGACCCGACTGACATGTCCGATCGATTGCTGTCGGTCACTGCACGCACGACGCTCGATTACGTCGAGGGGAAGGCAGTGGGCGAGACGTTCGAGTGGGAGTCGGTCGCCGTCGTCGACGCGACGGCCGATCGGGAGGATCCCGAGCGCGTCCGGCTCCGGCTCGAATTCGACAACCTCTCGGAGGAGTACATCCCGAAGCATATGGAGGATCTCGAGTTGACGGCCGAACAGGCCCGGACGCTGGCCGCGGACCTCGAGAAACACGCGACTCGGGTCGAAGAGGCGACGAAAACGGAGTCGTGAGCGCCTGCCGTCGCAGGCTCTCGGCTTTTTCGCCCAGCGGGTGAACGAGCGACTGGTTCACGATGAGTATGGAGACGATCCACGACCTGTTCGAACACGGCCTCGAGGACATCTATCACGCGGAACACCAGCTGCTCGACGCGCTCGAGGAACTGGAGTCGAATACCGATCGCGACGAGATCGCACAGGCGTTTGGGGATCACCGCGAGGAGACACAGGGACAGATCGATCGGCTCGAGGAGGTCTTCGACAGTTTCGGCGAGCCACCGGAGAAAGAGGAGTGTGAGGGAGTCGAAGGGCTGCTCGAGGAGTACGAGGAGTTCACGGCGATGGAGCCGGACCAGGCGGTGATGGACTATCACAACATGGCGGCCGCCGAGAAGACCGAACACTACGAGATCGCGGCCTACGGGAACCTGATCCCGCTGGCCGACCAGCTCGGGATGGACGAGGCGGCCGATCTCCTCGAACACAACCTCCGTGAGGAACAGGAAGCTCTCGAGGAGTTGAAAGAATTGACCGAGGAGTTCGAGATGGGTGCGATCCCAGCGGAGTGAGTCCCGTGACGGACGACGCCGCCGCGGACGACGAGCAGACCCAGTACGGCGGTACCGAAGACGCGGAACTGACGACCGATTTCGACGGGGACGACGAAGACGCCGAGGAGTAGGCGGTCGGCCCCGGCTCGAGCCGGTCGTATCGTCGGCTTGCTTCCGGGACGCGTACGGCTTTTACTGTTCGGCGTGTAACTTCTGGTTGTGACGACGTTCGCGCCGGAGGACGGCGAACGGGTATCGATCCGGCCCGCGGAGCGGGCGGACCTGCTCGCGGTCGTTCGCATCGAGAACGACTCGTTTTCCCAGCCCTGGCCCTACGACGCCTTCGAACGCTTTCTCGGTAATCCCGGGTTTCTGGTCGCCGAAACCGACGGCGAGATCGCTGGCTATATCGTGGCCGACGTGACCCAGCAGATCGGCCGCGCACTGGGTCACGTCAAGGACATCGCCGTCCATCCCGACCACCGCGGTGCCGGCGTCGGTTCCGCACTGTTGTCCCGATCGCTCGGCGTCCTCGCGGCTCAGGGTGCGGGCACGGTCAAACTCGAGGTTCGCCGGTCGAACGACGGGGCCAAACGGCTCTATCGGGAGTTCGGGTTCGAGCCGCTCCGCCGGGTGCCGGCGTACTACGGCGACGGCGAGGACGCGATCGTGATGATCCGGAAGGTGGAGTGAACGGCGGAGTGTAGCACGGCCCTCCCCCGAAATCAGTGGTTGACAGATCGTTCTTCGTCTTGTGTCGCGGTGATTTCGAGGGATTCATCGAGTTCGAGCCGCCGAGTCGCATCACCACACGATAATTCGACTGTGAGCGACCACGGCCCTGTCGACCGTACCGAAACCGCTTCCGGATCGACGCAAACGTCCACTTCCCACAGAGGCCGATCCAGAATGTCGATCCCGTTGTTGTGATAGAACGCGATGACGGCAGGGTGGAACAAGAGTATTTCCCCCACGGTCGTCAGGATATACGATCCGCATCGATCGCAAACGTGTTTGACGAAGACATCGTGTGCGAGTTCTGCGTCTTCTTCGAGATCCGTTTCGGCGTCCACTAACTCGAACGAAGTCGGTCCGACACACCATCTGCAAATTCCGTTCGCCACCAGCCATAATTGCGCCCGAGTTCGTTTCTCGAACGCTTCGAATACGCCGTCTGGATCGCGATGAGCTACCTCCGTCGGGGGAAAGGCAAGGTGGTAGAGGAGCGAGTCACAGGCGTTGCACTTGATTGTGAGAACCTGATCCTCGTACGCACCGACGAGTTCACCGTCACACCGTCCACAGGATCCATTGACTGATCGCGTATTCATTGTCACATTCTCTTCGGAGAACAGCGATAGATACCGTAGAAAGAGGAGATTAGCGGACGGGAGAAGTTTGTACATATCCTGTTCCGGCGCGTAGACGTAGACGTTCTCGAGGTCTTCGAGGCAGTCTCGAACCGTCTCGGTCGAGTGGGGAACAGCCGAGATGAGTTCATCCTCGGTGAGTTGAACTCCGGACGCTTCCCAGAGCGTATAGAGCGTATCACGGACAGGGCGGGAAGAGAGTAACGAGAGGGCGCGTTCGACGTGTCGGACATCGTCGGTTAGTTCGTCTGGATCGTTCATACCGGTACCACCACGTCTTCAACAACAGAGTATAAAGTTAATCCATCTCGGAAAACATATAACTAACTTAAGCCCACACATAAAATACTCATTTCGAAATTACGGATAATATCTGGTTCGGCAATAGTTATTACGGTGGGAAGGCATGATGAAAACGCATGTCGATAGAGAATTCGACAGCGTTAGACGCGTTTAGTGCCGGAGACCTACCAATCGCAATCAATATCGGTGGAACCGGTGAAGTGAACGATACTGCGTTCGAGATGGACGGGGTCGGGAAAATCGTCTCACCCGGTGTGTATCAGGCCTCGATTCACTTCAGTGAGATTCCGGACGGACTGTATCCGACGCCCATCGCAACCCTGGCGATCAGCTCGTCCTGCGTGGGCGTCGCTTCCACCCGAAACGGTGCGATGAACATGGAAGAGCGCGGCGTCACCGGTTACGAGTCCACTCGAACGATTACCGCCGACGACGTCTCGCTGAAGGTCGGCGCTAAATCGACGTACGGTGCCGACTGCCTCTCGATGGACGTCCGCGTCGACGGTGAGGCTGACCTCCCCGAGGACATGATCGGCCATTCCTCTTATTTCGTCAAACTCGAACCGACCGAGGCTGGGGTCGCGGGTGTCGGTGATCTCACGCTCTCCCGCGATGAAAATCTGAACCTCGAGACGCGACTCGATTCGGAGTATACAGACCTCGAACCCGAAAAACTTCGACATCCGTTCACGGACACGCAATACCGCGTTGTTACCGAAAGTGGTAACCTCGACGGGAACACGTACACGTCGACTATTCATACGACGCTACAGGGCACCGATCCGATCGAAGCCATCGAAGACCTCGAGTCGGAGTTCGTGTAGCTGTCATCCTCCTATATTTTATATCAAGGGTAATGGATAACCGAACGAATGAATCTCGAACCGATCGAGGACTTTTCGCGGTCACGCGTCGAGGAACTTCACGGGTTACTGACCGGGTTTTCCGGCTGGGAACACCGCGAACTCGCCGATGTCGAACGGGCCGTTGAACACAGCGATCTCGTCGTTGGTCTCGTCGACGTCGAGACCGATACGCTCGTCGCGGCAGCCCGGGTACTCACTGACCGGACGTACTACGCGAAGATTTACGATGTCATCGTGAGTGATGACCACCGTCGACAGGGGATCGGCAAACGGCTCATCAGCGAAGTCGTTGAACATCCCGCGGTTGCGAACGTGTCAGTGCAGCAGCTGGCGTGTCGGGACGGGCTAGTCCCTTTCTATCGTCAGCTCGAATTCGAACCGGTCGACACGGTAGCCACGGTCAACGGTGATGCCGAGCGATTCCGCGTCCTGCAGCGGTCACCGTGAGTCCGGCGTCGCCACGACCGATCGCGGTGTGGAACCACTCCGGCGGTAGCGAGTCACGAAACTCCGCCTCACCGGTGAGAATTCACCCTCCCGCCGATCGGTGATGCGAGAACCGGGATGGAACGGTGTTTGCCGGCGCTGAGATTCAGCCGGCCGTATGTTTGATCGCAGTTAGCGAGTCCAGTCGGCGGAGTTCCGAATGAGCCGCGAAGAACACGGCAACGAACCCGAAGCCGGCACTGAGCGCAAGCAGCGTCGGTCGAGTCCCGATAACGCTCACGACCATACCACCGAGTAGGGAGCCGATCGGTAGTGAGAGCATCGAGATACTCATCGTGAACGATCGAACGCGACCGATGGTGTCCTCCGGAACCGTCTTGAGGAGAATCGTATCTTCGATGACGTTGTAGATTCCGGGTGAGATCCAAGCGATACCGAACAATACGACCGTGACTACTGTCCAGGGGACGATCATAGAGAGAACCCAAGCGATGGTACTGCAGCCGAACGTCCAGATAACCGTGATCCCGGACCGACGCTCTTTGAGGAACGGAGTCACGATAGACCCTATCAGCATTCCCGCACCCATCGCGCTATAGAGGAATCCGTACGATATCGCAGACCCATGTTCGGCAGCAAACGCCGGAAGTATCGCGGCGGTGGCTCCAATCGCCAGATTCGCGACGATCGCCGGGATCATCAGCGGGAATATCACCGACGAGCGCAAGAACTCGAATCCTTCTCGCAGGTCCTCGAGATATCCTGAAAGATCGAGCGTATTGTTTGGGGATGAGTCCGTCTCGACGTCCAGATCACGGATACTGAGGAACAGAACCATGGCGAGGACGAACGTGAGAGAGTCGACGAGGTAAACGGCGGTGACTCCGATGAATGCGATCAGGAGCCCACCAATCGCGTTGGCAACGAAATCGATCGCTTCGGAGGCGGTTGCGAACGCTGAACTCGCGCTAGTGTACTGTGATTCGCTTGTGATTCTCTGTAGCGCCTTCGTCTGTGCTGGTCCTGTGACCTGATTCAGGAACGCGAGCGTCGGCAGGATGGCCAGGATGATCCAGACGGAAAAGACGCCCGCCCAGATCGAAATCGGAACAAGCAGAACCACGACCGCCTGAACGAACTGGCTCGCTCCCAAGAGGGAGCGGATGTCTGCCCGATCGACGAGGGGTCCGATAGCGAACTGAAGCGTGGTCGGCAGAAAAAATGCTGCGCTGGCGACGCCGGTGAGAAATCCGGATCCACTCACTTCGTAGACCAGCCACATCGACGCGATGAAGTAGAAACTGTCCCCGATGTTCGTAATTATTCGTCCGCTGTACAGCTTGAGGAAATCAATGTTATAAATCAGTGGGTTCATGACACCACTCATCAATCACTTACAATCTCCATTATTATAATATAGTATAAAACTTTTCTAGATGAAACAAACTGGTCGGTTGGGGATCGACTGGTCAACTCTTGACCGACCGTGGTCACGTCCCTGAGTCGGAGCAAGGGGACGGCGTTTTAGAGTTCCGGTTCCAATGAATAGATATGGGATACGCCTGTCCGGTCTGTGACGCCGAGGAGGCAGACGCGGTCCATCTCGCGAACCATCTCGCGATCACCGCGTCGCTGGGCCGCGAGGAACACCGCGAGTGGCTCGAGGAGTACGCGCCCGACTGGGCCGACTGTAGCCCCGAGGAACTCGGGGCGCGTGTCAGTCCGCATGCCGAGGAGATTGACACGCCGGCGTTCGAGGGTCACGATCACGGCCACGGTCGCGAACCGGGCCGTCCCGACTCGCTCGAGGGGGCGGTGAGTCGACAGAGCCGCGGCCCCGGTCGCGGCGACCTGACGGCCGAAGCGGCGGATGTCCTGCAGGAGGCCGCCGAGTTGACCCGCGAGATGCAGGCCGACGGGGACGACGGGGGCGACCCGCCGGCCGACGGCGACGGGAACGAAAACGCGTAACTGCCAGTCGGTCGACCGTCCGAATATGCACTCCGAGGGGACGTTCAGTTTCGAGTCGGCCGCCGAGGCGCGGGAACGCTACGAGTCGGTCGGACCCGCGGCACAGACGGTCGTCCGCGAGGTCGCGAAGGCCATGGAATTCGATCGTGAGGAGTACGACGACCGGGTCACCGGCGACGTCGTCGAAACGGCTCGAGACGCCCTCTTCGCCAATCTACTCGAGGTTCACGTCGGATCTCGCGAGGAGTACGAGGAGTGGCGCGAGGGGTACGACGGCGAGGTGACTGAAGTCGGCCACGAGGACGTCGACCGCGTCGTCTGGCACGCGGGACCGGACGGTACGGCCGTCGCCGCGACCTTCCAGAACGAGCCCGAGGCGGCGGTCGCGACGCTCCGTCGGCAGGCGTTCGGGCGGGTGTACCGGGACGTAGTCGACCGGTCCTGAGACGGTTCGTGGCTCGACGAACGACCATCTATTACGGCCTCGAGTCCGCAGTGGTAGCCGATGACTGTACCCGACGAGTGGGCGTTGCTCGAGGAGCGAACCGAGTACGAGACGAGTTGGTACGACGGCGGTTACGACTTGCTCGAACAGCCCGACGGAACCGAAAAGCGCTACTACTGGGCCCAGCTGCCGGACGCGGTGGTCGTGGTCGCGCGGGTCGACGGGAGCGTTCTCGCCGACGCGGACGGCGACGGCGATCACCTCCTGTTCGTCGAGCAGTACCGGCCGACGATCCGCGAGACGCATCTCGAGTTGCCGGCGGGGATCGTCGAGGACGGCGAGTCCTACACGACGGCGGCGGCCCGCGAACTCGAGGAGGAGACCGGCTTCCGGCCCTCGAGTACGGCCCTGCTACAGGAGTACGCCGTCGCGACGGGCGTGTTGCGTCACGACCGCGGAATCGTCTACGCCGAGGGACTCGAGCCAGGTGAGCGGGAACTGGATAACAACGAGTTCCTCGACGTCCGGACGATCCCGGTGAGCGAGGCGCTCGAGCGCGTCCGCGAGGGACCGACGAACGACGCGACCCTCTCGGGGTTGTTGTTGGCGAAGGAAGACGGCGTCCTCTGAGACGGCCCGTCGAAATCGGTACGACGGGCGATTGCCGGGGATCTGTCGGGCCGTCGAGGGCCCAAACCCCGGTTCTTATTCGCGTCGACGCCTATCGTTCCGGTAATGGACGGCGAAATCTCCCCGGATGAGGTCAAGGAACTCGTAGAGGACGACGCGGACGTTCGGATCGTCGACATTCGCGACGAGCGGAGCTTCGACCACAGCCACATCCCCGACAGCGAGAACATTCCGTTCGATCGGCTCATGGACCGGCTCGAGGAACTCGAGGGCGAGGATCACATCGTCACGGTCTGTCCACACGGGAAGGCGAGCGTCCAGGCGGCCCAGCTCATCGGCACCTACGAGGGGACCGCCGACGCGCGCGTCGAGAGCATGGCGGGCGGGCTGGACAAGTACGGGATGAAGTTCGGGCTCGTCCGCGATGACGACGGCGAGGACGACGAGGCCGAGCGGGAATCGCCCTTCTAACGCGGTCTCGATCGTATCGACTCGACCGATAGCGGTGGCTCTCAGTGGAGCGACGCGAAAAACGGATACTGAAGCGGCGACGCGGTCGTGGGTTCGGAAGTCGTCTCAGAGCATCGCGGGCATCAGGCGACGTTGAAGCCGCGGTCCCGAAGGAACTCCTCGATGCGGCCGGTGTGGTTGCCTTGGAGTTCGATCTGGTCGTCCTCGACGGTGCCACCACAGGCGAATTTTGATTTGAGATCCGACGAGAGACTGTCCAGATCGACGTCCTTCGGATCGAATCCTTCGACGATCGTTACCTCTTTCCCGTATCTGCGCTCGTCAATGCGGATGTTGAGTTGCTGTTGGCCCTTGGCCACGTCCTCGCAGACGCAGAGTTCCTCGGGCAGCCCGCACGTCGAGCAGACTTCCGACATTACGTTCGTTGGTATGAAACGGGCATATTAAACACTATCGGGACCCGCATGCCTTCGCGTGGTTCTTTTTCAAGGGGCGAGCCGGAGACGCGGGGGAAATCGCGGTCGCTCTCCCCGCTTCCGGAGTCATCTGACCGTGGACACCCGGAGACGCTGTCACTCTCGACGGCCGATCACCGGGAGCCGATCCCGGGCGAGATCGTCGACGACTGCGATCGCTGCGTCGGCCTCCGCCCTGTCGACGCCCCCGCCGTAGGTCGCCCGTTCGTAGGCCTCGAGGACGCGCTCGAGGCGCGGATCCGTCGGTGGCTCGCATTCGGCGGCGGCCGCGGCAAGGGCCGTCAAATACGCCCGGGCCGATTCCGAGCGTCGTCGGGGCCGGTACTGTCGAGCCAGCAGGCGCTCGAGGCGCTCGAACGCGCGTTCGGCGTCCCGGTCGGGATCGCGCCGGGGGCCGTGCCAGTAGACGCCGATCTCCCGCCGGAGTCGCGCCAGCGCGCCGGTCCGACGCGCCCCCGCGGCGAGGCCGACGAGCGCCACCACCCCGAGCGCGACCGACTCGCGTGCGATCGCCGAGGGGCGCTCGAGCCAGGATCGCGCGTCCCCGCCGTCGACGGTGGTGCCGTTGAACGACGTCTCGGGGTCGTCGGTGTCGTTCGTAGCGTTGTTCTCGGGTTCCGTGTCGTTTTGGGGTTCCTGCACGTCGGACGGGTCGTTCGGTTCGGTTCCGTTCCCGTCAAAGGGGTCGGATCCGTCCCCATCTCGTGGCTCCTCGTCCGTTCCGGGATCGTTCCCGTCGATTGGCACGTCGGCGCTCTCGTCGGTGTCGGCGTCGTCGTTCCCGTTTGCGCGGGCCTCCTGCAGGCGGTCGGTGTGGACGTCGCTCCGAGTACTGCTCGGCGTCGGATCGAACCGGACCCAGCCGTGATCGGGGAAGTAGACCTCGACCCAGGAGTGGGCGTCGAGCCCGCGAACGACGTAGGTGTCATCGTCGATCTGCTGGCCGGTCGTGTAGCCGGTGACGTAGCGGGCCGGAACCCCCTCTTCACGGAGCATCTGGGTCATCGTCGTCGCGAAGTAGACGCAGTAGCCCGCATCCATCTCCAGCAGGAACTTCTCGGCGACGTTGCCCGAGGGCTGGGACACCTCGAGCGAATAGCGCTTCGTCGACTCGAGGGCGTCCTCGATCGCGACCGCTTTGTCGTAGGGGGTGTCGGCGCCGGCAGTGATCTCGTCGGTTCGGCCGCCAAAGGCGCTCGAGGTGTCTTCGGGCGTCTGGAGGTACGTGTCGGTGATTCCGTCCGGGTAGTCGGTCCCCGCGGCTCGAAGCGCCGCCGGGCTGGGATCGACGACAGCGCTCTCGACCGTGTAGCTCTCGCCCGGCTGGAGCGGCGTTTCGGGTCGGGGTTGGCCGTGTCTGGAGACGGTCGTCCGCCGCGCGATCTCGCCGCCGAGTTCGACCGGCTGGGGTGCGACGGGCATGATCCCGAGTTCCGTTTCGGCGGTGACGGTCTGTTTGACGGTCTCGGTGCTGTCGGGTGGCGAAGCCAGCTGCCCGTCGTATCGTCTGTCCTGACCGGTCCGGACCCACTCGTCGCCGGTGAACCGATCGTAGACGCCCGTCCGCCAGTAGGCGGGCCCGTCCGATTCGACGGTAAAGCGCACTTCCGGCGAGAGATCGACCTGACCGGAGATCCCCGAGCGCTGGGGTGCCGAGTCGATCGTCGCCTCGAGGGTCCCGGGTTCGCCCTGTGTCAGGTGTGTCGGCCCCGTCGGCTCGCCGGGGACGACCGAGACCGACAGCGAGAGCGCGACGGTCACCGCGAACAGGACCGCGAGCAGGTCCGCCTGTGCGATCGAGCCGCCACGGTGGCGGAGGTCGCCGAAGGCGACGGCACCGATGGCTGCGAGAGTGCCGGCGAGCGCGGCCGGTGTCCCCGCGTCCCCGGTCAGAACGAGAAAGCCCAGCGCCGCGCCGCCGGGGACGACGCTGGCGGCGTACCGGCCCCGGGCGGCGAGATACCACGAGAGGAACACGGGGGCGGGCGCGAACCCGAGCGTCCAGGTCCCTGCCTGTACCATTCGAAGCAACGGGAGTCCGGTCGCGAGCGCGACGGTATCGGAAACGAGCTGGTCGGTCGCCGTGAGAACGGTACCGAGTTCGACGCCGGCCGACGTGAAGTAGTAGGCGAACCCGATCCCGGCCCCGACCGCGGCGACCATCGCCGCGGTCCGTGGGCGGATCAGCCCCGCGAGGACCGTCGCCGCGGCGAGGCTCAGGCCGACGATCGCCAGCAGTGATCGACTACCGCCGACGACCTGTGTCACGCCGTACAGGACCGAGACGTACGACGCCGTCAGGACCAAGACACAGCCGAGTGCCAGCCAGCGGGCGACATCGACCCTCCCGTCGGTATCGATCGTGACCGTCCGCTCGCCGGCGTGGCTCGCGGTCTCCGTCCTCATACGCTCACCCCCGATCGATTGCCGGGGTCGGGATCGACCGGCCCGTCGTCTCCCATCCGGTCCGAACGATCCGTGCCGAACAGCCGATCGAAGGGGATCTCCCGGCCGTCGACTGTGATCGTCGTCCCGGTCGACTCGGTCCGGACCACGACGTCGGCGTCTCGGCGCTCTTCCTCGGGGAGTTCACCCGGTTCGGCGACGGCGAGCAGTCCGAGCAGGTCCCGGTGATGGGCACGGCCCGTTCCCGGTGGCTGTCTCGCGTCGGGCGTGACGAGCCCGACCGTCGCCCCCTGCTCGAGGAGGGCGGTCGCGACGCTGGCGGCGGCCGACGCCATCTCGTCGGCCCCGTCCTCACGGTCGGTCGGGCAATCGGCGGCGATCGTGACGGCACCGACCGCGTCGTCGTCGGCGTACTCCGTGACGACGAGGTCCTCGTCGGGGCGTTTGGCCGCGCTCTTCCAGTGGACGTCGGCCATCGGATCGCCCCGTTGGTACGTCCGGAGATGGTCGAACTCCTCGCGGGTCCGTCGGTCGGCGACGCTGGCGAGCGTCCGCCGATCGACCGCGGGGCCGCCGTCGAGGGCCCGAACCCGGGGATAGACCAGGACCGTCGCCGTCTCCTCGTACTCGAACCGCCGTTCGACCAGGCCGACGACGTCGCTGACCACGATCGAGAGCGGCCCGACCCGATGGCGGCCGCGCGCCTCGAGCCGCAGGTCGTAGGCGAACGTCGCCTCACCGTCGAGGGTCATCTCGGCGTGGGGTGCCGTGATCGCCGAGAGGCCGTCGCCGACGGTATCCGATACCGTCGCTGCGACGGCCCCGTCGGTTTCGATCGCGACCGAAACCGTTCGTTCCTCGCCGATGAACCCCTCGGCGAGCGGACGGCGAGTCACGCGGGGCCGTTCGGCGCGGGCGACCACGACGGTGCCGGCGAGGAGGACGACGAGCAGCGGGACGACAACGGCGTTCAACGCACGCGGTCCGAACCGCCAGCTCATCGCGGCGGCCGCGAGGACGACGGCGACGGCGACCCAGCCGCGGCGCGTGAGTCTCATTCGACGGGGACGCGCTCGAGTGCGTCCTCGACGACCGCGATACCGTCGCGCTCGCGACCGTTCGTCTTGATCCGATGGCCCAGGACGACCCGCGCCTCGGTCTCGACGTCGTCGGGGATCACGTACTCCCGACCGTTGGTGACCGCGCGGGCCTGGGCCGCCCGCAGCAGGGAGATCGTCCCGCGGGGGCTGACGCCGATGTGGGCGTTCTCGCGGGTGTACGCCGCCAGCAGCGTGACGTACTCCCGGACCGGCTCGGCGACCTGTACCGTCGAGACGGTCTCGCGGGCGGCGACGAGGGTCTCGCGGTCGGTCACCGCTTCGAGGGACTCGATGGGGTGATCGCCGACGGTCCGGCCGAGCAGTTCGGCCTCTTCGTCGGGGTCGGGGTAGCCCAGGCGGAGCTTCTTCATGAAGCGATCGACCTCGGCGAAGGGCAACTCGTAGGTCCGGTTGGGCTCGACGGCGTTCTGGGTCGCGATCACGGTAAAGGGCGTCGGCAGCTCGCGAGTCCGGCCGTCGGTCGTGACCTGCTCTTCCTCCATCGCCTCGAGCAGGGCCGCCTGCGTCTTCGGCGGCGCGCGGTTGATCTCGTCGCCGAGGACGATGTTGCCGAAGACGGGGCCGGGCTGGAACTCGAACTCGCGGGTCTTCTGGTTGAAGACGTTGACGCCGGTCACGTCCGTCGGGAGGAGATCGGGGGTGAACTGGACCCGACTGAACGAACAGTCGACGGATCTGGCGATCGAGCGCGCGAGCATGGTTTTGCCGACTCCCGGCACGTCCTCGAGCAGGACGTGGCCGCGGCCAAGCAAGGCGGTGACGACGTGTTCGACGGCGTCGTCGTGCCCGACGATGACGTCGGCGACGTTTCGCTCGATGTCGTCACAGAGCCGTTCGACGGTGTCGATCCGGAGGGTATCGCCGTCGGTCGGCGGATCGGTACTCGCGTCCGGCGTCGGATTGGCATCGGTCATACTCTCGTCACTGGCCGCGGGGAGGCGGGCGACTCGGCCGTTACTACGACATCCGGCGCTCCGAGACATATGTTTTGTGTCACGGGAATTAATACTCGTATGAGACGTATCGGCGGCCGGTCGACCGATCGTCGCTCGAACCCGTTGATCGACGGTGCCGAAGCTATCCGGCTAGCAGTCGGAAAACGATACCTCCGTTCGGGACGACCTAGAGCCGCTCGACGTTAGTCGCGCGTGGCCCCTTCTCGGCCTCCTCGATCTCGAACTCCAGCTCCTGCCCCTCCTCGAGGTCAGGACCGCCGATGTCCTCCATGTGGAAGAACACGTCCTCGTCCGCGTCGTCAGTTTCGATGAAGCCGTAGCCGCCAGTGTCGTTGAAGAAGTCGACCGTACCTTTCGCCATTGCAAGTGTACAAAGCCGCGACGAAGATATAAAACTTCGGGAGCCCGCCCGCAGGACACCCTCGAGAAGCCGGTCGTTACCGCCGGCAGTCGCCGATTACCATGATTTGCAGTCCGGACAGACGAGGTCGCCGTCCGCGCGCCAGACCCGGTCGACCGCGGTCTCACAGTGGCTGCACGTGTACGTTCCCCACGCGTACGTCGAGCGGACGCTCGCCCCATCGCCGGGACTCGCGTCGTCGCTCCCTGACTCCGTCTCGGCTCCGGCCCCGTCGCCGCCCGACTCGGTGGCCGTTTCCTCGTCGCCGAACGCCGAGAGCGTCGCGTCCTCAGTCACGGGCCGATGTTAGAGCGGGAGCGGCTTAATCGCTCCGACGATGCTGTGTGGTCGACCGGCCGGGCGGGACCGGCACGGACAAGTAGCCCCGATAACAACCCCCGCATATGGACACCATCACACCGTCGAACATCGTCGTGGACAACCTCACCGAGATGACCGAACTCTTCAGTGACGTCGCTGCGGGGGACGGGCTCGCGCCGTTGCTGGTCCTGATCGGTGGCCTCCTCGTCGTCTTCTCGCTGGCCGTCTTCGGCGCGCTCACCCTCGGCGCGGTCGGTGACCTCTTTACCGCGAACTGACTGCGAGTCGCTTTTCAGCCGTCGGTACTCACCCGCGCCAGCGCCTCGCTCGTTCGCTCGACCGCGTCCTCGAGGTCCGGGCCCAGCGGCGAGCCGACGACGATCCCGTCGACGTGTTCGAGTGCCGCCCCGAACCGGTCGGCGACCGTCTCGGTCGTCCCGGCGATACAGAAGGCGTCGATCATCGCCGGCGTGACGCGGCCGAACGCCTCGGGCAGGTCACCCTGCTCGAGGGACTCGCTCACCGCGCTCGCGGCCTCCCGGTCGATGTCGTGGCGCTCGAGGACCGGCTCGGCGGCCCCGCCGACGATGAAGGCGACGGGTGGCCGGGCGGCCTCGCGTGCCTCGCTCTCGTCGGCGGCGACGCTGACGCTGGCGAACGCGAGCGACTCGAAGTCGCCGTAGTCGTCGGGCCGTTCCGCGAGCCCCTGTTCTACCTGCCCCGCGGCCCACTCGAGGTCCCGCGGATGGGCAGCGTTTATCAACACGCCGTCGGCGTGTTTCGCGCTCATTCGGAGCATGTGCGGGCCCTGTGCGCCGACGTAGACCGGTATCTCCCCGACCGGCTCGAGGTTCAGCGAGGCGTCCCGCGCGGTGAAGGTCCCCTCGTGGGTGACCGTCTCGCCGTCCCAGAGGTCCCGCGCGAGGTCGAACGTCTCGAGGACGCGCCGGAGCGGGCTGTCGCGCTCGATACCCAGGTTCGACAGCGACGAGCGATCGCCGGCACCGACGCCGAAGACCGCCCGCCCGTCGCTGACCTCGTCGATCGTCGCGGTCTGTGAGGCGAGTTTCACGGGGTGGGTCTCGTAGGGGTTGACGACGCCCGGGCCAAGCTGCAGGTCGTCGGTGGCGTCGGCCATCCGCGAGAGGACGACGAACGGATCGCGGTTGAAGTAGTGGCCGCTCGCGAACGCGACGTCGAAGCCCTCGTCCTCCGCGAGCCCGGCCAGATCGGCGAGCCGCTCGGGCGGGTGTTCGGGCGTGAGTTCGATCCCCCAGGTCGGCTGGCTCGAGTCGTCGCTCATGCGTCGACCCTCCACTCCCGCAGCGCCTGTCGAATCAGGTCGTCGTCGACCGACCGGAAGAGTTCGTCGCTCCCCTCGTGGTCGCCGAACTCCCAGTCGCGGACGACGACAGCCGGGGTCCCGCCCGCGCCCTCGCCGGTCACGAGGTTCGCGGCGGCGGCGAGTTCGTCGATCACCGACTGGACGGTGACGCCGAGTTCGTGGCCGTCCCGGTCCGCCTCGCCGCGCCAGTCCCGGCTGGCGGGCAGCCCGGCCCAGCCGATCGCGACGCCGGTCTGTCCGTGCCGGAACGGTCGCCCGCAGGTGTCGGTCACCACGACGCCGACGTCATCGTAGCCCCGCTCCGCGAGCCCCGAGCGGATCCGCTCGGCGCTCTCGCTCGGTTTGCGCGGCAACAGGAGGATGTCGTGATCGGGCACGTTCGAGCGGTCGATCCCCGCGTTCGGCGCGATGTGGCCGAAGCGCGTCTCGGCCAGCAGGAACGGACAGTCGATCAGCAGCTCCGAACTCTCCTCTAAGACCGCCTGTGCGAACCGCGGGTCCTTCTCCTCGCCCGCGACCGATTCGATCCGGTCGGCGATCTCCTCGGCCCGTCCGCTGACGGGATAGTCCTCGAGATCCGCCGTCCGACCCTCGGCCTTCGAGACGATCGTACTCGCGACGGTGAGTACGTCGCCCGGCTCGAGGGCGGCCCGATCCGCGACGAGGGCGGCGATGTCGTCGCCGGGGCGGACCTCGGGTAGGTCCGCCACGCCGTTGAGTTCCATACCGGTGGGTGGGGAAGCGGCGTCAAAAGGGCACCGTCACCGGAGAATGGAGTCACTGATGGTTGGCTCGAGAGCGATTCTGACATTTTCCACGGGGAAGCCGACACCGTCGGCGCGCTCTCCGGTCTCACCGCTATACTGCTGATAGAATAATCGACATTCTCTATAGGTGTAGTTTAATATCTGAAAGTACGACATCAATATCAAAAAAATGGTTCCGAACGCGGTACGCTTCCCTCAGATCTTGGCTTCCCTGTTCCTTCTAGCGAGTACCGCTATTCTCTACGAGCCGTCACAACCGCTCTCTCTCAAACTGCTGTATTCGGGGCTGGTGATCTCGTCTCTCCTGCTCGCAATAGAGGGGCCGAAAAAACATCACATGCATTTCTCACTGGGAATTCCCGTCGTACTATCCGGCGGTGTCATTCTCTACACGGACGAATTACCAGCGGTATATGCTCTTCTCTCTCTCGTAGTCGGTGCATATGCGATAAAGTTGGGACGGGACGCTCTGAAGCGCAGTTCCGACGCGAACCGGTCGTCCGCTTGACCTCCCTCTCGGAATCCCCTGCCTCCGCGAACGCGGTGACAGCGGTCGGGCTGCCGTTCGACTTTCCGACCGCTTGGAGGCGTACGATACTCGAACCCCTACTCCTCGCGCTCCTCGGGGTCGCCGTGCCCGCCGCCGCCGGGCGTCCGTACGGTGACAGTCGTCCCGGCGTCGACGTCGACCGTCGTCTTCGCGGGCACCGCCTCGCCGTCGATCAGGTTCTCGCCCGTCGCGCCGTCCCCGCCGCCGGCGACGCCCTTCGGCGCGTGGCGGCGGCGCTCGGTCAGCAGCGACACCGTCGCCGGCGTTTCGACGGTCACCGAACGCTCGAGGCCCTCGCCGCCCCGATGGCGGCCGCGACCGCCGCTGCCCTCACGGAGCGCGTAGCGCTCGACCCGCAGCGGGTACTCCGTCTCGAGGGACTCGACGGGCGTGTTGAGCGTGTTGGTCATGCCGACCTGGACGCCGTCCATGCCGTCGCGCTCGGCGCGCGCACCGAAGCCGCCGCCGATCGTCTCGTAGTAGGCGAAGGAGCCGTCCCGCGCGCCGATGGTGAGGTTGTTCATCGTGCCCTGTCCCTGCGCGGGGACGCGATCGGGGGCGGCCTCGGCCAGTGCGGTGAAGACCACGTCGGTGACCCGCTGGCTGGTCTCGACGTTGCCGCCGACCACGGCGGCGGGCGCGTTCGGATTCAGTAGCGATCCCTCGGGTGCGCTGACGCGCACCGGCTCGTAACAGCCGTGGTTCGGCGGGATCTCGGGGTCGGTGAGACAGCGCACCACGAAATAGACGGCACTCGTCGCGACCGCCAGCGGTGCGTTGAGGTTGCCCGCGACCTGCGCGGCCGTTCCCGAGAAGTCGACGTCGATCGACTCGCCGTCGATCGTCACCGCGACCGCGATTTCGACGTCCTCGTCGGTCACGCCGTCGCCCTCGAGGACGTCGGTTGCCTCGTAGGTCCCGTCGGGCAGGGCTGCGATCTCGTCGGTGAGCCGCTCGCGCGAGTAGTCGATCACGGCGTCGAACCCCGCGAGGACCGTTTCGCGGCCGTGGTCGTCGAAGAGGTCGGCGAGTCGCTTCTCCGCGCGTTCGTTGGCGGCCTGCTGGGCGCGCAGGTCCGCCCGGCGCTCGTCGGGGTTGCGGACGTTCGCGAGGACGAGCGACCGGACCTCCGTCCGGGGCTCGCCGCCCGCGACGAGCCGGGTCGGCGGGAGCCGGAGCCCCTCCTGGTAGATCTCCTCCGCGCCGGCGGGCATGCTGCCGGGGGTCATCCCGCCCACGTCGGCGTGGTGGGCTCGCGACACCGCGTAACCGACGATCTCACCGTCCCCGTCTTCGCTCTCGGTACCGTTCCGATCGGGGGCGATCGGCGAGACCATCGTCACGTCCGGCAGGTGTGTGCCGCCGGTGAAGGGGTCGTTGAGGACGAACACGTCCCCCGGCCGTGGGTCGTGTTCGCGAACGGCCGCGACGGCGGCCGGCATCGCGCCCAGATGGACCGGGATGTGTTCGGCCTGTGCGACCATCCGCCCATCGGCGTCGAACAGCGCCGTCGAGCAGTCCCGCCGTTCCTTGATGTTCGGCGAGTACGCGCCCCGGATCAGCGTCTGGCCCATCTCCTCGGCGACGCTCTCGAGTTGGTTACGCAGGACCTCGAGGGTCACCGGATCGATACCCCCGCTCGCGTCCGTCATCGCGACTCACCTCCGCTTGTCATGACGAGCGTTCCGTCGACGAGGATCTCGCCGTCCCAGTTCGGGGGGACGACCGTCGTACTCTCCGCCTGCTCGAGTACCGCCGGCCCCGGGACCGACGCGCCGGTCTCGAGTCGCTCCCAGTCGTACACCGTCGTCTCGTGTGCGCCGGCCTCGGGGAAGTGTGCCTCTCGGGTGCCGACGACGGCAGCACCGCTGCCCTCGTGGCTGAGCCCCGGTTCGGTCCCCGGAATCGTTGCCGTCGTACGGAGGTTGACGACCTCGATCGATTCGTCCATCGCGTAGCCGTAGGTCCGCTCGTGGGCCTCGTGGAAGCGGTCTGCGACCGCCGCCGCGTCGAACGTCTCGCCGACGGGGACCGTCAACTCGAAGCTCTGGCCCGCATACCGGCAGTCGGCGGCCCGCTTGACTCGTGCCGCGTCCCGATCGGACGCGTCCGCGAGGACGTCGGCCACGAGGTCGTCGTAGACGGCCTCGAGCGTCGTCGAGTCCGCGCCCTCGAGGTCGACGCCGACCGTTCGTACGGCGTCGTAGCTCTCGTCGGCCGCGAGCAGGCCAAAGGCCGACAGCACCCCGCCCGGTCGCGGAACGACGACGCGATCGACCGACAGCGAATCGGCCAGTGCCGCGGCGTGCATCGGTCCCGCACCACCGAAGGCCACGAGCGCGAACTCGCGGGGGTCGTGGCCGCGCTCGACGGTCACCGAGCGGATCGTCCGCGTCATCGTCGCGTTCGCCACCCGGTAGACGCCCTGTGCCGCCTCGAGGGGTCCCTCGAGGCCCGCTTCGTCGGCCAGTCGGCCGAGCGCATCGCGGGCTGCCTCGACGTCGAGGGTCATCTCGCCGCCCAGTGCGGTCTCGGGGCCGATGTAACCCAGTACGACGTTGGCGTCCGTGACGGTCGGTTCAGTCCCGCCACGGCCGTAGCAGGCGGGGCCGGGCCGGGAGCCCGACGATTCCGGGCCGACACGGAGCGCGCCGCCCGAATCGATCCACGCGATCGAGCCGCCGCCCGCGCCGACGGTGTTGACGTCGACCATCGGCGTCCGGATCGGCAGTCCGTCGATTTCGGCATCGGTCGTCCGTTCTGCCCGACCGTCCCGGACGAGGCTCACGTCGCTCGAGGTGCCGCCCATGTCGAAGGTCACGAGCCCCTCGACGTCGTCGTCGTCGTCGACGGTCGCCGCGGCACCGACGACGCCGGCGGCGGGGCCTGATAGCGTCGTCGTGACGGCATGTTCGCACACGGTTTCGGGATCGGCGATCCCACCGTTGGCCTGCATGATCCGCGGTGCGGGGATGCCGGCGTCGCCGGCCTCGTCGACCAGCTGGCCGACGTAGGTATCGATCGCCGGGCGGACGTAGGCGTCGACCGCGGTCGTCGACGTCCGCTCGAACTCGCGAAACTCCGCGAGTACTTCGTGGGACGCCGAAACCGGCACGGCAAGTTCCTCGCGCAGCGTCTCGGCGACCACCCGCTCGTTTTCGGGATCCGCGTAGGCGTGCAACAGTGCGACTGCGACCGCCTCGACGTTGCGCTCGCGCAGCGTCGCTGCCAGCTCGCGGACCTCGCTCGCGTCGACCGGTCGCTCGACCCCATCGGCGGTCGTCCGTTCGTCGATCTCGAACCGCCGGTCGCGGGGCACCAGCGGCTCCGGCTTTTCGGCCTCGAGATCGTACAGATCGGGCCGGTCCTGCCGGCCGATCTCGAGGACGTCACGGAACCCCTCGGTGGTCACGAGCGCCGTCTCCGCGCCGCCGCGCTCGAGGAGGGCGTTGACNGGTCATCGCGTGGGCGAAGCCGTCGATCTCGCCGGGCTCGATGCCGGCGTCGTCGCAGGCCTTCTCGATCCCCTCGAGGACGCCAACGTGCTGGGGGTCGGTCGAGGGCACTTTGGCGGTGACGAGCCGGTCGTCGAGCGAGAGCGCCACATCGGTGAAGGTGCCGCCGACGTCGACGCCGATGCGGGTGTTCGGTCCGGAATCGGCGGCCGTTCGTTCGGGAGATCCCATCGATACGCGTCGGATTGTGCTGCCGTCGGTTTATACTCCGCCGTCTCCCGGTCGAGATCCGCGCTTTCGTTCCCCGGGTCGGGCTTATTCGGTTCGACGCTCGACCGTGAGAGTGCCGTCGGTCACGGTGGCGACGAACATCGTCTCGCGAGTCGTGGGCGCAGCGCCCGTGGCGCTTCCCGGATTGAGTACCCGGACGCGACCGGCTGCGCAGCCCTCGTCGAACGCGACGGTCTCGTCGACCACCGCGTGGGTGTGACCGGCGACGGCGACGAGCGTCGTGTCGGCCGTCGCGTCCGCGTTCTCGCGGGCCGTCTCGACGACTCGCTCCCGCCAGTCGCCCGACGACCCGTCGCCGTGAGTGACGACGAACCGCACGCCGTCGACCTCGAGCGTGGCCGTCTTCGGCACGTCGAGCGTCGCCGGATCCACGTTTCCCAGCACGGCAGTCAGCTCGCCATCCGTGCGGTCGACGATCCGCTCGTAGGCCCCGAACGACTCGAAATCGCCGGCATGGATGGTGTGGTCGGCGGCCGCTATCTCGGTGACGACCCACGCGGGAAGCGCCGGCTCTCGAGTGGGTACGTGGGTGTCGGAAACGATCGCGATACGTGTCATGGCCGTGCGTTCGTCGGCAGTCTGGAAAAGCGTTCGTCAGCGGACGACGAGGGGGCGTCCGTCTCGCTCGCTGACGGCCGATTTCGGGTCGTATGCCTCGTCGTTCCCAACGGCGCGTTCGAAAGCGACACGTTCCCGGTCGCCGTGGACCATCGTATGTGCCCGGACACCGACACCACGAGCGGCGATTCGGCTCACGTCGTCACCGCGTTCCTCCGCCATCGGAGTGACGTTCTTTGCTTGCGCCGCAGCGATGCCGTCGGCACCTACCGAGGCCAGTGGGGCGGCGTCTCCGGGTTCGCGGAGGGTAACCCCGACGAACAGGTCCGCACGGAGATCCGCGAGGAGACCGGCCTCGAGCCCGGCGAGACGGTCTCGTTCGTTCGGTCCGGACGGCCAGTCGAATTCGAGGATTCCGATCTCGAGCGCGAGTGGGTCGTCCATCCGTACCTGTTCGACTGTGACACCCGCGAGGTCGAGTTGAGCGAGGAACACGACGCCGCCGAGTGGGTCCCGCCGACCGCGATCTTCGAGGACGACCGCGAGACGGTCCCGAAACTGTGGACCGCCTACGAGCGGGTCGCACCGACGGTCCGGTCGATCGCGGCCGACGACGAACACGGGGCCGCTGCCCTCTCGCTACGCGCGCTCGAGGTGCTGCGCGATCGCGCGGGGCTGCTCGTCGCGGAGCGCGAGGAATCCGGAGCGGATCCCGCGGGCGAGCGGGACGAACTCGCCGAACTCGCCGGCCGACTGCTCGAAGCCCGCCCGTCGATGGCCGTCCTCCGGAACCGGGTCAACCGGGCGATGGCCGGCGCTGCCGGGGCCGACGGCGACGACTGGGGCGCGCCCGCCGTCCTCGAGTCGGCGCTGTCGACGATCGAGCGCGCCCTCGCGGCCGACACCGAGGCCGCGGCGAACGCCGCCGACCGGCTCGCCGGGAGCGTCGCGACCCTCTCGCGGTCGGGGACCGTCCTCGAAGCGCTCGAGACGGGCGATCCATCCCGGATCTTCGTCGCGGAGTCCCGCCCCGCCCGCGAGGGGATCGACGTCGCCGAACGGCTGGCGGCGACGACCGATTGCACCGTGACGGTCCACACCGACGCGGCCGTCGCGGCCGTCCTCGCGCGTGAAGATGTCGACCGGGTCGTCGTCGGTGCCGACACCGTCCTCCCCGACGGCTCGGTGGTGAACAAGACCGGGACCCGCACGCTCGCGGTCGCCGCCGCTCGCGAGGGGGTCCCGGTGTCGGTCGTCGCCGCCACGGCCAAGGTCTCGACCAGCGAGGCCGTCAACCTCGAGTCCGGCGACCGCTCGGCCGTGTACGACGGCGACGCCCCGATCGACGCCCTGAACCCGACCTTCGACGTGACGCCGGCCGACTGCGTGACCGAGGTGGTGACCGAGCGCGGGGTACTCGAGCCCGCCGAAATCGAGGCCGTCGCGGACGAACTACGCGATCTCGAGACCTGGCGCGACGGCGGTGGCCCGGCGGCGCGGGAAACGACAGACCGAAACCACTCGGTTGAGTAGTCCCCACCGGCGGCCGTGACGAAAAGTTACCCCCTCCGAGCCCCTTGTGACGAGGGTTTTTCCCCGAGCCGCCACTCATTCGTTCCGAACCGCCTTCCGGGTGCCAAACGTTCAACCCCGATTCTCACGTAGCGACGCCCATGAAGTTCGAACTCGAGCGGCTCGGGATTCACGAGTCCGTCGCGCAGGTCTTTCCGCCGGCGGAGTTGGCCGACTACCTCGCCGACCTGCCGGTCGCGGTGTCGGTGATCGGCGACGACGGGATCACCGCCTGCGACGCGGTCGTCACCCTCGAGTATCGCGAGGCCGTCCTCGAGGTTGACTGGGTTCATTCGATCCAGGCGGGGGTCGATCGGTTCCCGTTCGACGCCTTCGAGGATGCGGGCGTAGTCCTGACCAACAGCACGGGGATCCACGACCGGACGGTCGGCGAGACGGTCGCGGGCTATCTCCTCATGTTCGCCCGCCGGTTGCACGATCACGTCGCGAACCAGCGGGAGCGTCGCTGGGACCGCCCCGAATGGGATGCGGCCTTCACGCTGCCGGGATCGACGGCCTGCGTCGTCGGGACCGGCACCCTCGGGAAGGGCGTCGCGGAGACGCTGGGTGCGCTCGGCGTGGACCTGCGGGGGGTCCGGCGCTCGGGCGATCCGGTCCCCGGTTTCGACGAGGTCTACGCCAACGACCGGCTGCTCGAGGCGATCGCGGACGTCGAGTTCGTGATCGTCACCGTCCCGCTGACCGACGAAACGCACCACCTCTTCGACGCCGCGGCGTTCGACGCTATGCGCGACGACGCCTATTTCGTGAACGTGGCCCGTGGGTCGGTCGTCGACGAACCGGCGCTGATCGACGCGCTCGAGGCAGATGCCCTCGCCGGCGCAGCGCTGGACGTCTTCGAGGAGGAGCCGCTGCCCGAGTCGTCGCCGCTGTGGGGGATGGACGAGGTGATCATCTCACCCCACTGTGCGGCCTATACCCGCGACTACTTCCGGGACATCGGCGATATCGTCCGCGAGAACGTCGATCGGCTCGAGACCGGCGAGGCGTTCCACAACCGCGTGGTCTGATCGCGATTACGAGGTCGATGGCCGAGAGCGCGGCTCGAGCGACTGCGAGAGTCGCGTGATCCGGGGGAGGGCAGGCGCTTACCCGATACCCACCGTGAGCGAACCCGAAGGGTGAGCGAGCGGGCCGACGACTGATGTGAGTGACTGAAAGGAACGAACGGAAGGAGGAGTGCTTTTGATCGAAATTTTGCCGAGGGCGCGCCGGAGGAGCGCCCGCAGAGCAAAATTTCGTTAGAAAAACTTGAACAGGTCGTCCCGCTGTTGCTCGTGGAGCTGGCTCCGGACGGCGTCGTTGAGCGGCTCGAGTTGGCCCTTTTTGGCACTGATGGGGGCGATGGTGTCTTGCCACTGTTTCCACGGCGGGTAGAGGCCGAGCCGATCACAGAGCGCGTCGAGACGCTCGTCCTCGTCGTCGACCTTGTCCATCTTGTTGACGGCGACGACGGTGGGGATATCGAGATCGCGCAGGAAGTGAAACATCTCGACGTCGTAGGGGATCTCGTCGGGGCCGGAGTGGCGGTCGATGATGTCGATGACGCTTTTGCCGTCGACGACGAGGACGGCGACGAGGATGTTGTCGGCGTAGTCCTCTAAGTAGTGGACGATCTCGGTCTTGATCTCCTCGCGGAGGTCCTCGTCGACGCCGCTCATGAAGCCGAAGCCGGGGAGGTCGGTGATGACGAAGTCCTCGGGGGCCCAGTCGTAGTGGTTGGGCGAGCGGGTGACGCCGGGTTTGCCGCCGGTGTCGAAGCTGTGGCCGGTCAGTTCGCGCATGAGCGTGGACTTGCCCACGTTCGAACGACCGACGAGGGCCACCTCGGCGTCCCGGTTCGGTCGCGTATCGAACTCGATCATGGCCATCCGTAGGCCGGTGTGACGTTTATAGGCGTTGTAACTGGGCCCGGCCGCTCTCGGGACCCGTCCGAGGCGTAATGGTCGAGACTACACGCTCGTCGCAACGAACGCCCCGATGCCGAACGAGACGGCGACGAGTCGGCGACTCGAGGGCGTCGCCTCGAGGTCGACGTGATGGCTGTCGCGGGCGGTCTGAACGCCGAACCAGGCCATCGACGTGCCGCCGGCCAGCATCGCCGCGGCGAAGATCCACGACGCCGTGTCGCCGTCGACGAGGGCGGATCGAACCGCCGACAGCGTGACGACGGCCGCGAGGAGGATGTCGCCGACGCCGACGACGGCGTTCCACGAGAGGGTTCGGTCGCCGACCGGTATTGAGTCGACGAGACCGCCGACGATCATGAGAACCGCCGAGAGGACGAAGCCGGCCAGGAGGGCCCCGGCGAGCGGTCCGGTGAACACGCGCGGACCGAACGCGGCAACGTATGCACTGACAAGCCCGAGCATGACGATGCCCAGCGGGAGGGCCATCCGGCGCTTCATACCGGGGATTGTTGGCTGTCCTACAATAACCTTTTGCGGTGATCGGGCCGTCGCTCGAGTCGATCCGACCGACGGGATGGGGCGGAATGCCCCGGAGTTATGGGCCCGGGGTTCGTCAGAGCCTCCCGTGCGGCTCGTACAGTTGACGATCCCGACGGGCAAGCGGGAGACGATCCTCTCGACCCTCGACGATCGGGGGATCGACTACGTCGTGACCGACGAGACCAGCAGCCGGTCGTATACGGGAGTCATGTACTTCCCGCTGCCGGACGCGGCCGTCGAGCCGGTGTTGGACGAGATTCAGGATGCGGGGATCGAGGAGGACGCCTACACCGTCGTCGTCGACGCCGAGACGGTCGTCTCGCGGCGGTTTCAGGCGCTGCGTGACGAGTACGAGAACGGCGACGTCGGTTCGGACCGCATCTCCCGGCAGGAACTGCAGGCCGAAGCCGACGATCTGACGCCGAGTTTTCCCGTCTACGTGGTGATGACGGTCATTAGTGCCGTCGTCGCGACCGCCGGGCTCTTGCTCGATTCGCCGGCGGTCGTCGTCGGCTCGATGGTGATCGCGCCCCTAATCGGGCCGGCGCTCGGCGCGAGCGTCGGGACGGTAATCGACGACGAGGACATGTTCGTCGAGAGCGTCACCTATCAGATCATCGGCGTCGTCGTCGCGATCGTGGCCGCGGCGATCTTCGCGTTGGTCGTCCGGTCGCTGAACATCGTCCCGCCGGACCTCGTCCTCTCGAGCGTCGGGGAGATCTCCGAGCGGCTCGCGCCGGACTTGCTGTCGCTGGCGATCGCGCTCGGGGCCGGTGTCGCGGGCGTCGTCAGCATCGCGACGGGGACTGCGGTCGCGCTGGTCGGCGTCATGATCGCGGCGGCGTTGATCCCGCCGGCCGGCGTCGCGGGCATCGCTATCGCGTGGGGTCAGCCGACATCGGCGATCGGTGCGACGGTGCTGGTGTTGGTCAATCTGCTGTCGGTCAATCTCGCCGGGCTGGTGACGCTGTGGTATGCTGGCTACCGTCCGGAGAACCTGTTCTCGCTCGGCGAGACCGAACAGCGCCTCCGTAAGCGGATCGCCGGGCTCGTCGTCGTCGTCCTCGTCTTCGCGGTCTTTCTCGGCGGCATCACCTACGCCTCCTACGAGTCGGGGAACTTCGAACAGGACGCCCGCGACGAGGTCGAGGGAGTCCTCTCCCAGGAGCAATACGAGGACTATCAGCTGCTCGAGTTCGAAGTCGTGATGGACGATAATTACCCGTTCCGGAATCCAGAACGGGTGATCGTCACCATCGGCGGGCCACCTGGCGAGTCCGCGCCCGCACTGGCCGATACCCTCCACGAGCGGATCAACGACCACGCCGACGGCTCGGTCGCCGTCGAAGTCAGGTACGTCGAAGTCACCGAACGGGGCACCGGCTGACGGGCGGCGAGGCGGGAACCGCTGGCGAGTTCGAGTGCTGGAAACCCTTTCGGTACTCGCTCTCGTAGCGCGAATATGCCCACGACCGTCACGACGCCGGACGCGAACGAGGAGTGTGCCTACTGTGGCTCGCGGATCTTCGATCACGATCCGATCTGCGTCCGCGACTGCACCGACGACTGCGGCTCGCCGACTCACTTCTGTAACTACGCCTGTCTCTCGGCACACATCGAAGAGAACGACCTGACGGCGGGCGACGCCTGCGAGTGGTCGCCCGACGAACCCGGCTGCTCGTGACCGGGGTCCGCGGCGACGCCGCGACCGTCGTCACGACGGGTCCGTTCTCGAGCGAGCCGTTCGCTCACGGTTCACCGAGTCGAGGGACGTGCAGTCGAAGATCGGTCCCCGCGTTACCCGTCGAACGGCAGTTCGGGCTCGTAGTCGATCGCGGCGACGGCGGCGTCGAGGACCGTCTCGACGTCGTCGCCGGTTTCGACGCTCATGGTGTAGTCGGCGTCGAGGGCCTCGAGCGACTCGTTCCAGACTTCCTTCCGATCGATCTTGTTTGCGACCGTGAGGACGGGGATCTCCTCGAACCGGGCCGCGATCGCGTCCCGTAGCTCGAGCTGTGAGCCGATCGGGTAGCCACACTCCCCGGAGGGATCGAGCATGACGAGCATACAGTCAGCGAGGTGTTCGATGGCGCTGACCGCCTGCGATTCGATCTCGTTGCGCTCCTCCGGCGGCCGGTCGAGCAGCCCGGGCGTGTCGACGATCTGGTAGCGGATGTGGTCCCGTTCGAAGTGACCGACGCCGATCCCCTTCGTGGTGAAGGGGTAGGAGGCGGTCTCGCCGCGGGCGCTGGTAACGTCGTTGACGAACGAGGACTTGCCGACGTTGGGGTAACCGGCGACGACGATCGTCGGCTCGTCGGGGTTGATCTCGGGCAGGTCCCGCAGGTCGTTGCGCGACTCGTTGATGTAGAGCAGGTGGTCCTCGACCTGTTCGACGATGTCGGCGAGTCGGGCGAAGGCCTGTTTCCGGTGCTTGCGCGCGGTGTCCACGTCGGTCTTGCGCAGGCGTGGCTGGTACTCCTCGTGGATCTCGCGGGCCTTCCGGCTGGCCCACATCACTTCCGATAGCGCCTGTCGGAGCCGGTCGACGTCGACGATCGCGTCCGCCAGCTCGTAGTAGAACGGGTGGGCGTCGTACTCGAAGTCCGGCCACGCCGTCACCACGTTCTCGAGGTTGTCCGAGATGATGTTCGCCGCCGTCTGGAGCATCGACTGCTGGGCCTCGAGGCCGCCCTTGGCCTTGCCGGCCCGCGCCGCCCGCGAGAACGCCTTGTCGATCAACTCTTCCGACGTGGGCGTCGTCGGAAGGTCTTCGAAAATCATGGGCAGCAGTAGGAGCCGCGACCATAAAAGGGCGTCCGTTGGCCGCCGTCAGCTTATCCCTGCCGCCTGCCTACGGGGTGCCATGACAGATTGGCGCGCGGTGTTCGTCGGCTTCGTCGTCGTGACGGTGGTGGGAATCGTCGGCCTCGTGGTCCCCGGGATCGGCCAGATCGTCGCGGGGCTGGCCGGCGGGTTCGTCGCCGGCTACATGGCCGGCGGCGGGCTGGGACGTGGCTTCTGGCACGGTCTGCTCGCCGGCTCGCTGGGCGGAATCATCGGCGGCCTGTTGATCGGCGTCGCCGTCGGTCTGGCCGGGCTGGCGCTCGGTCCCGTCGGCGGCGCGATCTCGGGGGCCGCCGGGATCGGGATCTTCGCGCTCGCCGTCGCCGTCTCGCTCGTGATGGCCATCGAGAGCGCGATCGCGGGGATCGTCGGTGCGGCGGTCAGCGACTGATAAAAAAGCCGTCTCGAGTCCCCCTCAGGCGGCCATCTCCCGGCAGCTCTCGGCACACTTCGGCAGGACCTCCGCACAGGCCTGACAGTGGTCGTGGTCGTGCTGTTCGCACTCCTCGGCACACTCCTCGCAGAGGTCCGCACAGATCTCGCCAAGCTCCCCGTGGTAGCCGGAGTTGCGGGCCATAAAGCGTGCGTGCAGCGAGGCGATATCGGCCACGTCCCGACAGAGTCGGATACAGCGGGCCATGTCCTCGCCCTCGCCCGCACAGGCGTCGGCACACCACTCACAGACCTGCGCGGCCTCGAGGCAGTTGTCGATACATTCCTGCATCTGGTCGTCCGAGTGCGCGTTTCGGAGTTGTTGGAGCGCCATCACCGGGACGAACGCCACGCGGATGGAAGAATTTGTGTTTGGCGACTGCAAGCAGTCCCACAGCCGTCGGTACCACGCCACGCGGTCAGCGACGCGCCTCGAGTTCCGCCTCGAGATCCGCAAGCTCGATGTCTTTCATCGCCAGCAGGACCAGCAGATGATAGACGATGTCGGCGCTCTCGTGGGCGATCTCCTCGCGGTCGTCGTCTTTCGCGGCCAACACGAGTTCGGTCGTCTCCTCGCCGAGTTTCTCCAGGACCGCGTTCTCGCCTTTCTCGTGGGTGAACAGCGAGGCGGTGTAGGAGTCCTCGGGCAGGGTCTCTTTCCGGTCCTCGATCACGGCAAACAGCTCCTCGATCGTCTCCTCCATCTACATCTCACCCGACACGTTACGGATGTCTTCGAGGTCGGCGAACTTCTCCCTGTCGTCTCGGCTGTCCGCGAACACGTCCTCGGTGATCTCGATGCCGGCGTCGGTCCGGGCCGCAAGCGCAAGCGAGTCGCTCGGCCGGGCATCGACGACTGTCTCCCCCCGTGGCGTCTCGAGGTGAAGGTCGGCGATGTAGGTCCCGCCCTGCCCGTTCTCGCGTTGTTCGATCTCGGTGACGACGACGCGGTCGATTCTGCTGCCCAGTTCCTCCATAACGTCTAACAGGAGGTCGTGGGTCAGCGGCCGTCCGATATCCTCGGCCTCGAGCCCGCGGGCGATGCTGGTCGCCTCACTGAACCCGATGAAGATCGGGACGACGTCGTCTTCGCCCTCGACGGTAAGGACGACGACCGGGACCGGTCCCTCCGGGGTCCCCGCGACCCGAACCGCGTCGATGGATGCCTGCATACCCCTACCCTCGGGTAGGAGGGAGAAAACAGGTCCGGTCGCGAATGCATGCACGGCGGGATCGGCCGACGGCTCCGACGCCTCGCCTCGCGACGAAAGTCGGAACGATACCAGGTCTCTCTCACTGGTCCACAACGACATCGTTCCCGCGTCCGCGCTCGACGTTGAAGATTCGCCAGCGGTCGTCTTCCGGGCGCAGTTCGTAGGACTGCGGCGTTCGATTGCCGTTCAGTTCGCGGTCGAACTCGAGGACGACGCGGTCGTGATCGTCTCGGATGCGGTCGATTTCGCCGGCGATCGAGAGGTCCCCGTGGGCGATCATCGCCAGTTCCTTTTGCGAGAACTCCGCGGCGAGGGTCCGCGAGTGATACAGTTCGTGGGCACGGTCGCCCTCACCGGCGTCTACCAGTTCGAAAAACCGGCGAACGACGTCCTCCGGTGAGCGGACGATGGCCTCCTCGTCGGCGTCGGACGACTGCCCGTCGGTCCCCGCTCGGTCGACGTCCACGCTCCGGAGGTGGCGACGGTACTCGCCGAAGTCGATCGAGCGCAAGCGCTGTCCCCGCGTGCCGAACTCCTGCTCGAGCGCGCGGACGACGTGTCTCATTTCGATGCGCCGGTCGTCGCCGGCCGCGAGGATCGCAGCCGTCTGGCCGATCTTCCTGATCTGGCCGCCGGTGAGATCGAGCGACGAGAGGAACTCGTAGTCGAGGTTGCCAAGCGGCGCGTCGTCGGGGAAGACACCCGCCCAGATCGCCTCGCGGATGGGCTGCTTCGGGTGCGTGAACGTTACCGTGTGATCGATCCGGCGCTCGAACGCGGAGTCGATGTTCGAGGCGTGATTGGTGGTGAGCAAGACGACGCCGTCGTAGCTCTCGATCCGCTGGAGGAGGTAGTTGACTTCGACGTTGGCGTACCGGTCGGTCGCGTCGGACACCTCGGCTCGGTCGCCGAAGATCGAGTCGGCCTCGTCGAACAGCAGGATAGCGTTGGACTGGTCGGCCGCTTCGAAGATCCGTTCCAGGTTCTCCTCGGTCTCGCCGATATATTTCGAGACGACGCTCGAAAGGTCGATCTTGTAGAGGGCCATCCCGACGTCGTCTGCCAGCACCTCCGAGGCCATCGTCTTCCCGGTCCCCGATTTCCCCTTGAAGAGGGCGACGACGCCGGTCCCGCGGGCGAACTCCTCGGCGAAGCCCCACTCGCTGTAGACGCGACCCCGATTTGCGATGTGGTCGCGGATCAGCCGGAGTTGTCGCTCGGTCTTCTCCCGGAGCTGGATGTCGTCCCAGTCGCTTGCCGGTTCGATCCGCTGGGCGAGTTCGCCGAGCCCGTCCGCGGACTGGGCGCGACAGCCCTCGTAGACGTCCGCGGCGGTGAGGGCCTCGTCTCCCGCCAGCGATCGGGCGGTCGACAGCGCCGCCTCGAGCTGGCTCCGCGTCAGTTCGAACGTGCCCGCCAGCACCGCCGGATCGACGTCCGGGGGTAGCTCGTCCGCTCGCCCCTCCCAGAACGCCTGCCGTGCGTCGATCGAGGGGCGTGGAAACTCCACGATCGAGTCGATCCCGACGGTCGTCCCCGTCGGTCGCCACTCCTCGGTACCGGTCACGAACAGGTCGGCCCGGAGGTCGTCGAACCGATCGAACACGTCCTCGAGCGAGTACTCAACGCCCCGCTCGGCGAGCGCGTCGGCGTCGGTGAGGTGGACGGGACAGTCCTGCAGGAGCGCCTCCCGGTGGAGCCGCTCGAGCGCGTCGGCCTCGAGCGCGGCCGGCAGCGAGGCACGGAGCAGCCGGTCGTCCGCCAGCGCCTCGATCGCCGCCTCGCGCTCGTCGGCGTCCGGCCCGTGGCAGTAGTAGCGGCCGCTGGATTCGGTTTCGATGCGCTCGAGTCGGTCGTGGAGTGGTGGCTCGAGTTGGAGGTCCTCGAGCGTCCGATCGGGGGTCGGGAGGCTGGCCACGTGCTCGAGCGCGGGGTCGAGTCCGTCGTGTCCCTCGAGATAGGAACGAATGTGATCTGTGACGACGAGTTCGTGATCGAGCGCGGTCGTTCCGCGATCATCGGGATCGACGAGTTTCAGGAGGCCGTGCCGTCGAAGCGGTGACTTCGGACCGACGAGTTCCGTGGCGACTGGTCGCTGCTCGTCGGTATGGGCGAATAGCTCGGTAATTAGACCCACCGTCGGCCGAACGACGGTCCCCCCGTCGCAGAGCAGTCGATACCGGCGTTTGTAAGACGAGTCAATGTCGGGTGCCAGCGCCAGTAACAGCACGTCGCGGTGAAATTGTGAGAGCGAGAACCGCTCGGCGAGGACATGCAGGCGAAGGCGTACATCGTCGGGCGTGTCCTCACGACGTTGGCGGATCTCGTCCGCGTGTGTCGTTGCGTGGTCACGATATGGTTGCGGGATCGTCAACGAGAGGGCCGACGAATCGGACGTGATAGCAGTCGACGCGTCGGTTGGGGGACCATCGGAACCGACATCGTCCTCGCGGAGCGCGACCGCGCCGTCAAGGATCGTCCCGATGCGCTCGAGTTGCTCGAAAAGGTGTTGGCGTGTCGTGGAATAGGTCATAACTGGGGTGGTTCGTTTCTCGTTAATTCGTTTTTACGGGAGCAATAGTTGCTTCTATGACTCATTCATAATAATTATATGGGTCGGCGCGAATAGACCGGCGTATCAATGGGGTTTCGGTCAGAGCGAACGCAGCGGAACCCGACGACGGAGTCCGAGTCAAAGACGGCGACGGTCCCCGACGTGAGTACCGCTCGCGCCGACGACGTGACGGTGGTCTCTCGAGCAACGGAGTCGCGGGGACGCGAGCCGAACACGGGGGTCGAAAACGAGTCGATACCGGACGACATCGACCTGCAAAACGGGCGATCCCTGCGCCGTAGCACCGTCGCCGCCCACGACTCGAGTCCAGCCGGGAACACGCAGGTCCCTGACTCCGTCCGGGACGTGATCTCCTCACCCGGTCGCTCGTTGGATACGTCCATTCAGCGAGCGGTCGAGGACCGCATGGGCGATTCACTCGGTGACGTGCGGATTCATACCGGGCCAAAGGCTGCACAGGCGTGTGACCAGATCAATGCGCGGGCGTTCACCGTCGGCAATCACGTCGCGTTTAATGCCGGCGAGTACGATCCGTCGTCGCCGGAAGGCCAACACGTACTAGCCCACGAACTCGCACACGTCCGGCAACAGACCGGCGGTGCGGTGTCGATGCTTCCCCAGGAGAATCTCGGCCTCGAGATCGATCCGGATCCGCAATTAGAGCGGGAGGCCGAGGAGACCGCTCAGCGAGTCATGGAAGGTGAGGAACTGGGAATCCAGCGGCTGGGACAGACTGAAGTTCACGTTCAGCGACTGGAGGAGTCGAAGGTGTTCGACGCGCTGGCGATGTTCGAGGGGGAGTTGGAGGATGGAGAGCTGAGCGAGGTCCGAGAGCGACACAACCGAAACCAAATCGGTCATCTCCACGAGATCGCCAATGAAGTCATCGACAAGAACGACGAGCAGGCCAAGGTCGACATCAAACAGGAAGTTCAGCAGTCGGCCAATCCGGATGCGGTAGCCCAGGAACTAGCTCAGCGGTGGGAGTCGATGGCCGATCTGAAGTCCCAGGTCAATGACCTCAAGAACAGTATCGACGCCGACCTCGAAGACGTGGCGCTGACAGAGGACCAGCGACGGGCGTTGCGCGGTAACGCCGAGACTGACGGCTGGGACAACGTGGCTTGGGGCACCGTCAAGAAGATTCTCGGCGGGACCACCCTGCCGAATCTGCTGTTTTTGGCGACCCAGGGATCGAAGCTCGCGTCAGCAGATATCGACAAGCGTGGTGTTCAGACTGTCGCACAGGCACGCCGCGGTGAGATTACGAGCCTCGACGACCTGCGGGACATCTGGAAGCAGACCAACGGCTCACTAGAGGATCGTGCGGCGCAGATCGAACAGGAAATTCGTGAAGGGACGTGGCTTGAGGAGAATGAGGATCCCTATCCAGGAGGTGGGAAATAATGAATGCGAAAATCGAAGGAGAAAGTGAAGGGTTCCTGAAGATCTATGTGGAAGATAACAAGGGGGCAAAGCACGACCTTACTGTTCATAACACAAGTGGAATCGAATACCACAGTTGCGACGAGATAGCGAACAACCCAGCACTCCGAACGCGCGAAGAATGCGAACGTGTCGACCAAACTCGTCGCTACGCCCGCTGGCACGTCTACCGCGAGCGAGGGTACGACACCGTTCCGCCGACGGAGAATCCCGATCGACTGATGGCGGCACTCCTCGGGATCGCCATGCTGTCTGAGACGGCGTTCGACGAACAGTTTGGCGATCTCGAGGAGCATCTCCAGCGCCACTACGACGGCTCGACCGTCGACCTGCCGTTCCCGGATGCAGATCCGGACGACGCGATCGTCTACCAGAAGGATGTCTATCTCGAGCCTGATCCGATCAAGCTCGAGCCGCCGGTACTCGAGCAATTCCTCGGACGCTTCGAGGGCGATCCGGATTCTCCTGCACTAGATGATGGCGATATTCTGCTCGATCAGATGGACGATCTCGAGTTCGAGATCGAGGCCGTCTCGGGGATTCATACCCTCCACAATGACGGGCAAGGGACCGAACAGACCGACTATGGCGAGCAGCCACTGGATCGTGAGCCCGACGTGCGAATCGAATTGATGGCGTTTGATCCGGCATCTGTTGACTCGTTCCAGCACTACATCGTCTCGCACCTGGCCTATCAGATTCGGGATCGGTTTCTGCTGATGGGCGTGAAACCGCCGGTTCCGTTCCGGGCACAGGGTTGGGGAACCTATGAAGGGTTCCAGTGTCAGAAGTTCTGTTCGCTGTACGACGAGTACTGGTCCAGTGAAGCGACGATCCAGTCATGGGAACCGTGGTAAGTAGTCTCCGTCTGGCAGTAGGCCAGCGGACGACTGATACGGAACTGGCATCGGCGGACCTGCTCCAGCGGGTGACCGAACAGTCCAGCCCGTCCGTTGGGCGAAAACCAACGGTCCGGATTCCGACGAGCGTTGGGCCGCCGGACCTACCGATCCGACGTCGCTCCAGCGGAGTACGGCAACTGCCCAAAATACGGGTCCAGCCGGTGAGACGCAGGTTCCCGATGCGGTGCGAGACGTGATCTCCTCGTCCGGTCGCTCACTGGACACGTCGATCCAACGGGCGATGGAAGACCGAATGGGTGATTCGCTGGGCGACGTGCGGATTCATACCGGGCCGAAAGCCGCGCAGGCGTGTGATCAGATCAACGCTCGAGCGACGGCACCGACGCCGCCTCGTTTTCGAAGAAGGCCAGCCCGTGGATCCGGCTGTCGGGGGTGAGTTCCGGATGGAACGAGGTACCGACGACCGGGCCGTCCCGGACCGCGACCGGACGACCGTCCCACGCGGCCAGCACCTCGGCGTCGCCGACCGAATCGATGGCCGGCGCGCGGATGAACACCGCCGGGTAGGGCTCGTCGAGCCCCGCGACCTCGAGGGGCGCTTCGAAGCTGTCCTTCTGGCGGCCGAAGGCGTTGCGCTCGACGCTCACGTCGAGCAGGCCGAGCTGATCGACCCGGTCGTCGTTCGGGTCGCTCGAGGCGACGATCAGGCCGGCACAGGTCGCCAGCAGGGGTTTGTCGGCGGCGACGTGGTCCCGAATCTCGGGGGCGATTCCCTCGTCACGGACCAGCCGCGATATCGTGGTCGATTCGCCGCCGGGCATCGCCAGCAGGTCGCAGTCGGGGACCTGCCCCGATTCGCGGATCTCGCGGACGGTGACCTCGCGGTCGTGGGCCCGCGCGGTGCGTTCGATGGCGGCCGCGTGTTCCTCGACGTCGCCCTGGACCGCGACGACGCCCGCAGTCAGTGACATGGCCGCGGCTACGGAGGGGGGAGTCAAAAACGTCGCGCCACCGACTCGGCCGCGGCGTCCGCTTCGACCGATCGTGACATGTCTGCCCCATCCTTACTGCCCTCGGACACGTGTGACGAACCGGAGATGAGCCGATCCGACGCGCGTCGATGGGAGTACAGGACGCTCAGGCCGTCCCGCGGCGAAACGAAAAAGGAGGCCGAGGACCCGCAAGCGGCGCTGAACGAGTACGGCGCTGACGGCTGGGAACTCGTCGAGACGATCGACTACACGGGTGGCGGGACCAAGTATCTGGTATTCAAACGCCCCGCCGAAACGAGTCCCGGTGCCGATGACGGGTGAATCGCTGTGACCGGCACCGACGACGCTGCTGACGGGCTGACCGATGCTTCCGACGTCGAGACGGCTGGTGACTCCGAGATCAGCACGGCGAACACCATGCGCGAACGCGCCGGTGAAAGTCGTCTCAAAATCTGGCTCCTACTCGGTGCCTCTCGGCTGCAGGTGACCGCCGTCCTGGCACTGGGCGTGTTCGTCTCGTTCGTGGCGTTCGTCACCCTCACGCCGTCGCCCCTGCACCCACAGCTGCAGACCGGCGACACTATCGAGACGATGTTCTCGACGATGATCGGGGCGATCATCACCGGTACCACGCTCGTCGTCACCATCGGCCAGCTGGTACTCTCCCAGGAGAACGGTCCGCTCGGCGACCAGCGCGACCGGATGGAGAATTCGATGGACTTCCGCGATTTCACCGAGGAACTCATCGGGTCGCCCAGTCCGGCGGATCCGTCGGAGTTCCTCCGCCAACTCGTCTTCGTGGCCGAGCTACGAGCGAAGACGCTTCGCGACGGTGTCGCCGACAACGACGACGACCGGCTCCGCGCGGAGGTCGACGAGTTCACCGACAGCCTCGTGGGCAACGCCGAACTGGTCACCGATCAGCTCGAGGACGCGACGTTCGGTGGCTTCGACGTCCTGTTCGCCGCGCTGAACTTCAACTATGGCTGGAAGATCTTCCAGGTCGAACGGATTGCCAACGATTTCCAAGACAGCTTGAGCGACGAATCGCTGTCCGATCTGGACGATCTGAAGACCTCGCTCAGCCTGTTCGGGCCGGCGCGAGAACACGTCAAGACGCTGTATTTCGAGTGGGAACTCGTCACGCTCTCACAGATGATCCTCTATGCGGCGATTCCGGCGCTGGTCGTCGCCGGCGTCATGCTTACCGTCGTCGACGCGGGCACGTTCCCCGGGAGAACGCTCGGCGTGGCGAACGTCACGTGGGCGATCGGCGCGGCGTTTACGGTGACGCTCGTGCCGTTTCTGCTGTTCGCGGCCTACGTCATCCGAATCGTGACCGTCGCCAAGCGAACGCTCGCCATCGAACCGCTGATCCTCCGCGACTCCCAGCGGTAGCGACGATTCGGACCGCCGATCCCGGTTTGGCCACCGTGGCCGATCCGCTACTGACCGCCTCCCCGCGAGGGGCTCCGACAGTGCCGTCGCTACTCGAGGCGGTGCTGAAAGAAAGCGGGCAGCGCGCTACGAGACGAGCGTCAGCAGCTGGACTACGACGCCCAGCATGACGCCGAAGGCGATGACCGTCTTCGGGTCGATTCGGATGGCGTTCGAGTCCTCGGAGTCGAAGTACCGGACCAATCCGGCACTGGACATCAGCCCGCCGGTGTTCTGTCCTTTGTCCATACCCGTTCCTATGTCCCCCCGGAACTAAACCTTTCGACCGACTCCGGCCCGCTCTTTCGGGCGGGTTCGCTCGAGGCAGGGATTCCGTCTCTCGGCGGCTGCCCGCTCCGGTTCCGGCCGGTGTCGTCCTCGCTCGCGTCACCGATCCCGGCAATCGGTTATCGGTGGGAAACCCTTATGCGCGGCGCGTGGCAACTAGCGATGACCGCATGACTGTCACACTGAAGGATTTCTACGCGGACTGGTGTGGCCCCTGCAAGACCCAGGACCCGATCCTCGAAGAGCTCGAGGACGACTGGGAGGGCCGATTCGAAGTCGAGAAGGTAAACGTCGACGAACAACAGGACGTCGCCAACGAATATCAGGTTCGCTCGCTCCCGACCCTGATCATCGAGAACGACGACGGCATCGTCGAGCGCTTCGTCGGCGTCACCCAGCGCGACGACATCGAGGACGCCCTCGAGTCGGCCGGCGCGTAGGGACGATCACCGGTTTCTCGCGGCTTCGACCGCCGATAGTTCCGACTCTCCGCTCGTCTCGGTCGAATACAGGCGTCACACCGAGCCGCTGGCGGCCCAGCTCAGATCCACTTGACGCCGACGTCGTGCATGTCCTCGTTGTACTTCGCGATGTTGATGACAAGCGGCGTGACGCTCTCGACCTCCGCGGCGTTGGCAAGCGGCCCGGCCTCGAGCGCGCGCAGGCCGTCGATCTCGTTGGCGACCGTCAGGACGGTCGCTTTGGCGTCGTCGTCGTCGGCGACGACGAGCGTATCGAGGTCCAGATCGTCCTCGAGGTTCGAGAGGGCGTCGGCCGCGAGGTTGTGGAATGCACCGACGACCGGCACCTCGTCGGGTGCCCGCTGTGCGACGAGTTCGGTGACGCTGCCGGCGTCGGGCGGGTGGTAGTGCAGGCCGTCCTCGTCGCCCTGCATCCCGACCGCGGGGGTCACGAGGATCGAGTCCGAATCGAGGCTGTCCGCGACCGCCTCGACGGTGTCACCGACGTAGTACGGCGGGACGCTGAGGATGACGATATCGGCGCGGTCGGCCGCCATCTCGTTGTCGAAGCCCTTCAGCTCGGCGTCGGCATCCCGGGCTTCGAGTTCGGCCTCGTAGTCCGCGACCGCGTCGCGGGCCTTTTCGGGGTCGCGCGAGCCGATGAGGATCTCGTGGCTTGTATCGCGTGCAAAGCGCAACGCGAGTCCTTCGCCGATGTCGCCCGTGCCGCCAAGTAGTGCGATTCGCATACCAACGCCTCCGGACGGCACCCGAATAAAAGGGCCGGAGCGCGGCCGATCTCGCCGGGTTCTCGGACGCCGGCGAGTCCGCCGTAGACGGCCGCAATCGCACCGCTACGGCGCGTCGTCTTCTGCCGGGTTCATCGCCGACCCCAGCCCGCCGTCGTAGGCGTCGCGCTCTCGCACCTCGCGGATCCGCTGTGCGAGGCGGCGCTCGAGGGCCGTCCGCCGGTCCTCGTCGACATCGGGGTTGTTCGCCAGGTCCCGGACGTCTTGCCGGGCGGTCCGCAGGACCGACACGGCGTCCTCGGTCTCGAGGTCGGCGGCGCGCTCCAGCGCGCGTTCGACGTCCGCAAGCGTGGGTTCGGTCATACCGGCGATTGGCGGGGCACACGCATCAACGCCGGGCCGGGAACTGCCACGTCGTCCCGTAGCGCAGTTTACATTAGCCGCCCCGTTCACGATTCGGTATGGTCCGCCCTGCCGTCATTGCCCACCGCGGCTACGCCGGCGTCGCGCCCGAAAACACGATCGCTGCTGCCGAACGCGCCGCCGAACGCGACGGGACGGCAATGCTCGAGATCGACGTCCGACCGGCCGCCTGTGGGACCCCGGTCGTCGTCCACGACGAGCGCCTCGACGGGACCCGCGACGGCCGCCCCCTGACCGACGCGACCGGTCTCGTCCGGGAGACGCCGCTCGAGGACCTCCGAGCGACGCGAGTGCTGGGAACCGACGCGACGATCCCCTCTCTCGCCGCCCTGCTCGAGGCGGTCCCCGAGTCGGTCGGGGTCAACGTCGAACTGAAGAGTCCGGGCACCGCCGATCTGCGAACCGGCGAGGCACTGCCTCCGGACGATCGCGACCGGCGTCGCCGGACGTGGCGACCGTTCGTCGAACGCGTCGTCGCCGACTGCGAGGCCTTCGGCGGCGACCTGCTGTTTTCCTCGTTCTGTGAGGGCGCGATCGCGGCGCTGCGCGAGGTCGCCGACTACGCCGCCGCCCCGCTTGTCGGCACGGACCTCGCGGCCGGCCTCGAAATCGCGAGCCGATACGACTGCGAAGCGATTCACCCGCCCCACACCGCGATTCTCGACCCCGAGCCGGACGAGCCGGCGACGGTCGGGGACGCGAACGACGGCTCCGGGGTCGACCTCCTCGAGCGGGCCCACGAGGCGGGGCGGGCGGTCAACGTCTGGACGGTGCGAACCTGGGTCCAGTTCGACCGGCTCGCGGCCGCCGGCGTCGACGGGATCATCGCCGACTACCCGCGGCTGGGGCCGGTTGCCGGCGACCGATAGCGCCGCCGTCACGCGAACGGCCGTCGAACCGTACAAGTATCGCCTGCAGGCGCACCGGACACCTTGATACGACGAATCGTACTGAGGTAGCGGTATGGTCTCCGTCGCGCCCTCGCCGTTTCGTCGGTTCCGGCACGTCGCGACCGTTTTCGATCACGTCGTCGTCAGTGATACCGCCCGACGGATCGGTCGGGAGGTGACCCGATGAGCGATTTCCCGCCGCGAACGACGGTCAAGCGGTGGCTGGTTACGACCAATCACAAGGACGTCGGCATCCTCTATCTGGTGACGGCGATTTTCTTCCTTCTGGCTGGCGGGATCCTCGCGTTGCTGTTCCGCGCACACCTGTGGAAAGCCGGCGGTACCGGCCTCCTGACGAACACCCAGTACAATCAGTCGGTCTCGATCCACGGCCTCCTGATGGTGTTCTGGTTCATCTCGCCGCTCGGCTTCGCGTTCGCGAACTACCTCGTCCCCCTACAGATCGGCGCGAACGATCTGGCGTTTCCCCGGCTGAACGCGTTGAGCTACTGGTTTTACCTGTTCTCGGGACTTCTCGTCCTGTTCTCGTTCTTCCAGGGGACGACGTGGGCCAACGGCTGGTATATGTACGCCCCGCTGAACGTCCCGATCTACAACCCCGGCTACACGCTGACGATGGGTGGGAACACGACGATCCTCGCCCTGACGCTGTTCGTCATGTCGACGACTCTTAGCACGGTGAACTTCCTGACGACGATCCACACCCGTCGCGCCGAGGGGCTCGGGCTCTGGAACATGCCGCTGTTTACGTGGGGGACGCTCCTGACGGTCTGGATGATGCTGTTTGCCTTCGCGGCGCTGTTGGCCGCGCTGATTCTGCTGTTGACCGACCGGCTCCTGCTGACCCAATATTTCGGCACCGATCAGGGCTCGAGCCTGCTGTGGGGCCACATCTTTTGGTTCTTCGGCCATCCGGAGGTGTACATCGTCTTCTTCCCCGCGTTGGGGATCATGTTCGAGACCGTCCAGACGTTTACGGGCCGGCGGTTAGTCGGCCGCAAGTGGGTCATCATCGCGATGGTGCTGGTCGCGGTCCAGTCCTTTCTTGTCTGGATGCATCACATGTTCCTGACGACGATCAACCTCCCGATCAAGACGCTGTTTATGGCCACGACCATCGGGATTTCGCTGCCGTTCGATCTGATGGTGTTTTCGTTGATCTACACCATGGTCAAGGGCCGCGTGCGGTTTACCACGCCGTTTCTCTTCACGATGGGGGCGCTCGTGTTGTTCATCATCGGCGGCATCACGGGCGTGTTCCTCGGTGCGGTCGTGTTAGACTACGAGTTCCGTGGCACCTACTGGGTCGTCGCCCACTTCCACTACGTGATGGTCGCCGGAGTCACGGCGCTGATCGGCGGCCTCTACTACTGGTGGCCGAAGATGACCGGGAAGATGTACTCCGAGCGACTCGGGAAACTCAGCTTCGCCGTCTACTTCTTCGGCTTCAACCTGCTGTATTTCCCGATGTTCATCGCCTGGGAGACGCCCCGGCGGGTCTTTCACTACGGCGAGGGCGCACAGCTCTACCACCAGCTGGCGACCGTCGGCGCGTTCGTCCTCGGGACGTCGGTCCTGTTGGTTCTCGTCACGCTCGGGAAGAGTCTGATCTCGGGGCCCGACGCGCCCGATAACCCGTGGGCGTACGCCCGGACCGCCGAGTGGGCGACGACCTCGCCGCCGCCGCTCGAGAACTGGCCCGACCGCCCCAGCTACGCCTCCGGCACGCTCGAGTTCGTCGACGACACGACGGCGGCCGATGGCGGGGCAGCCACCCACGAACGGGCCGATCAGATCGACTCGCTCGAGGGGGATCACGAGGACCACGCGAGCATCTGGCCGTTCGGAATCGGCCTCGGGATGTTCGTCACGTTCCTGGGATTGTCCGGGCTGACGCCGTATGTGGCCTCGTTCGCGGCCGAACGCGGGGCGGAGTTTTCCGGTTCGGTTGCCGGCTCACAGACCGTCATCTACCCCGTGGTCTCGGTGATCGGCGTCGCGATCCTCGGCTACTCGCTCTTCGAGTACGGTCGCGAGCGGTTCGACGCACCCGAGATGGTGATCGCCGAACGCTGGCCGTTCGAGGGCGTCGGGACGACCAAGACCGGCGTCTGGTTCTTCCTCGCCTCGGACGTGGTCGTCTTCGGTGCCGTCATCGGGGCGTATATCTTCATGCGGATCCACAACGGCTGGGGGAGCTTCGAGACCGTCCCGCCGTCGGCGACCATCGGCCTGGTCAACACCTACGTCCTCTTGACCTCGAGTTTCACGGTCGTGCTGGCGCTGGTGATGGCCGAACGCGAGAACAAGCGCGGCCTGCTGGCGTCGATGGGTGCCACGCTCGCGCTCGGGCTCCTGTTTCTCGGCATCAAGGGCTACGAGTGGAGCTACGAGTTCTCCCACGGGATCTACTGGTTCTCCGATCTCGAGTACTCGCTGTATTTCGTCACGACCGGGCTGCACGCCTTCCACGTCATCCTCGGGCTGCTCATTGCCGCGTTCATGATCTATCGGACCCTCTCGGTCGACGCCTATCTCACGGATCACCGGCCGGTGGAGTACTTCGGGCTCTACTGGCACTTCGTCGACATCGTCTGGGTGTTCCTGTTCCCCATCTTCTACCTAATGTAGCGGTCCTCGCTCGCTGTTTTCGATCCACTCCCGATCCGTCCGACTCGAGTCGGGGTCCGCTGTGGGACGGTCGGAACCAGCCGGATACAAGGCGATCACCGCCGAACGAACGGCTATGCAACTCTCGAGCGTCGTCGATCGACTCGACGAGGAACTGCGCACCGCCGACTACGCCGACGTCGACGCCAGCGCGAACGGACTCCAGATCGGCCCCGAGGAAGCCGAGATCGAACGGGTCGCGTTCGCCGTCGACGGCGTCCAGGAGACGTTCGATCGGGCGATCGACGCCAACGCGGACCTGCTGGTCGTCCACCACGGGCTCTCGTGGGGCGGTTTCGACCGCGTGACCGGCCGGACCTACAACCGGATTGCGCCGCTGATCGAGAACGACCTCGCGCTGTACGTCTCCCATCTCCCGCTGGACGGCCACCCGGAACTGGGCAACGCCGCCGGCGTCGCCGACCTGCTCGACCTCGAGAACCGCGCGCCCTTCGGCGAACTCGGGCCCGAGCATATCGGCCAGCGCGGGACGGCGGCCGACCCCTACGCGCCTGCTGACCTGCGGGACCGCCTCGAGTCGGCCCTCGAGACCGGCGGCCAGTCGGTCCAGCACCTCGACTTCGGCCCCGACGAGATCGCGGACGTGGCGATCGTCACCGGCAGCGGCACCGACTGGCTCGACGAGGCCGTCGCCGCCGGCGCGGACGCGCTCGTTACTGGCGAGGGGAAACAGGCGGTCTACCACGAGGCCCGAGAATCGGGGATCCACGTCGTACTGGCGGGCCACTACGCGACGGAGACGTTCGGCGTTCGGGCCGTTCAGGAGCTGGTCGAAGAGTGGGGCCTCGAGACGACCTATCTCGAGGTTCCGACCGGGCTCTGACGACCGGCTACGAGCGGACCGGCGACTGACCCGTTCCCTCGAAGCCAATTCGCTAGAGAGCGGACGGCCGTCGGGACGGCTCGAGACGGTGGGTCGTACTTTTTACTTCGACCAGCCAGTATACGAGGTTATGGTCCTTCATCTTACGGCTGTCTTAGACGAACCGAGAGGGTGGTGCGCTGCATGAGCGTTCCTCGGCGGGTCGCTCGCGTTCGTCGCCCTGTACGCGTACTTCGAATTTCTCCGTGCCGGTGGCTCAATCCTACTGTTGGTTTTCGCCGCCTCGTCGGGGCTGTCGGGCGTCGCGGAACTGTTGCCGACTGACCGGCGGCGATTAGCGATCGTCCTGCGGGCGACGCCGATCGGACTGCTCGTCGCGTTGATCGCAGTGGTGCTTCGTTTGCTGCTGTCGTGATCTATCGCGACGACAGCGGATGTGTGTTCTTCGTGACCGGACTATGTACTTCGAGACGACGTCCCTCAAGGTCCCACCGGAGTTCTGATTGCGGTCCGTTGGCAGCTATGCGCATATTCCGACGAATATATTAAAGATACATAAAATCTAAATAATCATAAATATATAAAATATAATAGTTGATGTTGGATTACATAACTCGAGTGCGTATGCAACGGAGGAAATTGTTGCAAACGATTGGTGTCGGTACTATCAGCATGGGAGCGACAGTTAGTACTGCGCGATCAAGTGAGAGTAGTAATATAAGGGAGGACATGGAGATAGCAAATGAAATCAGAGATAAAAAAGGAATAGAAGCGGCTACGGATTTCCTCGAGGACAATGGCTATCGTACTGGATCAAAAGAATTCACGAAATCAGTCAAATTAGGTGCCAATGAGACTACCAGGAGTGGTAGCGTTGGCACCCAAAAAATAGAGGACCCCCAAGACGGTGGTATAACAGTAGAACTTCTTGGGGTACAAGAAGGCTTCAATGACAGAGTCGGCATATTCGTAGAAACTTCGTACGATTACAGAGTGAAATGTCTGCGAGGAAGATGGAATAATAAAAGCGCCGGCGCTGACCCCAACGACGCAGTAGGAATTGCTTGGAACTCCTTCCAAAACGAATTTTTTGAACTCGCATTTGGAGGTGGGGAAAACGCTATGAGTACACCAAAGAATTCGGAATGGAATGAGGATGTCCACGACCCTAGCAGGGGTAGAACCGGATTTAATATAGATGACAAAGAAGCATTTCTTGATTGGGAGGATTCCCTACCAAACTGCACTGTATACAAGGGGCTCGATGAAGAGGAGGAAGATGGAGTTTATGGTACTAATTGCGGACTTTATTTACAACCTGTTGGTGACTGGGACCCGGAAGACCGCGTGATAAATGTGGCATACACTCACGCTTGGGCAAATGTCGCAATTAACCCAACGGTATCATTCAGTTCGGACGGCCCTGCCCTCGAGTTTTCTCCTAATTGGCAGGTGAACGACACCACGATTACAACCTCTGACGATGGTACTAATTTGGAGATGAGTCAAGCAGAGATAATATAGCATAAATATATCCGGGCACCATAATACAAATGAATGCAGTGACTATGTATCTACTATAGATGAGCCCGAAATTTGGAGTACTCAATTTTGTCGGACTACAGATAACAATTGTTGGTGTTATTTGTTTCCAGATATTAATACTACTCAATGAGTTTGCCATTCTTTTTATACTCGGTGTAATATTTTCCATAATTGGATCAATTATGAATTTTGTTGGGGTGGTTTATTACTGGATGTAGTGGAGATTTCCGGCACCAAGATGAGTTCATTCGGTAGTGCGGAACCGCTGCTGCAGAACCGATCCGATCGGCGGTCGAATTACGGGACCCTGCGATCGGAACGCTCGAGTACCGGTCGTCGCGACACCGCGTCCCGGTATCACGATGCGCGAGGCAGCGGACCGACGGAATCGCGACGTTGAAACCGCTGGCCCGCGGACGCGTGGACATGAGCGACGACCACGATCACGACGGCGACGCCGACGGTCACCACGAGCCCGAGCGGGAGACGTTCTCACACGACCCTGTCGGCCACGCCGAGGTCCGGGCGGGGATGACCGTCGGCGAACTCGCCGACGAGTACGGGGACGCCGGCGTCGGCGCGGCCGACCTCCACGAGGCCGTCGACGTCACCGAGTCGATGTTCGACGACGACGTGACCGTCTTCTTCGGCCTCGCGGGCGCGATGGTTCCGACGGGGATGCGCGCGATCGTCGCCGACCTGATCCGGGACGGTTACATCGACGTCCTCGTGACGACCGGCGCGAACCTCACCCACGATTCCATCGAGGCCATCGGCGGCAAACACCACCACGGCGCGGTCCACGCCGAGGGCAAAACCGAGCGCGAACACGACGAGACCTTACGCGACGAGGGCGTCGACCGCATCTACAACGTCTATCTCCCACAGGAGTTCTTCGCCGACTTCGAGTCGCATCTCCGCGAGGAGGTCTTCCCCGTCCTCGAGGCCGAGTGCGAGGAGGAGGGGGCCGTCTCGATCCAGCGGCTCACCGAGGAACTCGGTCGGGCCAACGCCGAGATCAACGAGCGAGAGGACGTCGACGAAGACGCTGGCATCGCCGCCGCGGCCTCCGAGAACGACGTGCCGATCTACTGTCCGGCCGTCCAGGACTCCGTGCTGGGACTGCAGGCGTGGATGTACTCCCAGACCGGTGCGTTCACCTTGGACGCGCTTGCCGACATGACGCCGCTGACCGACATCGCCTTCGAGGCCGAGGAGGCCGGCGCGTTCGTCGTCGGCGGCGGCGTCCCGAAGAACTTCACCCTCCAGACGATGCTGGTCTCGCCCGACGCCTACGACTACGCCGTCCAGCTGACGATGGACCCCAAACAGACCGGCGGCCTCTCCGGCGCGACGTTAGACGAGGCCCGCTCGTGGGGCAAACTCGAGAAGGACGCCGACAACGTCTCCGTCTACGCCGACGCGACGATCACGCTGCCACTGGTAGTCGCGGCCGCGCGGGAACGGCTCGAGAACTGAGCGCGGGACTCCGGGGGTACTCTCCGGCACGCCGACTGCACCGTCTCACTCGAGGTCGTCGTCGTAGGTCCGGACGGTCGCCGAGCCGACGTCGATCCGGACGAGTCGGTTGTCGGCGTAGGCGTCCTGATCGGCGTCGTACTTCGCGTTGATCCGGCGGCGGGCCGCATCGGTTTCGTCTGCGTCCTCGACGACCGTCGCCGTCCCCAGCAGCGTCACCATCCATCGTGCGTGACCCGCCTCGTCCTGCTGGATCGAGAGCGCGACTCGCGGGTTCTCCCTGACGTTCGCCAACTTCCGTCCCGTCGTGACGAGTTCGACGATTTCCTCGTCGGCGAGATAGTGGTACCAAACCGGGGCGACGTGCGGTCGCCCCTCGACGCAGGTGCCCAGATGGGCCATCAGCGGCTCGCTCTCGAGCAGTCGCTCGGCCGCCGGTGAAACGGTAGACACGCCCGAAGTGCCTACCGAGAGCGACATAAGGGGTCCGCATGGCGGTGCCGGGCGCGGTCCGGTCGTGCCCTCGACTGCCACACCGCTTATTAGCTCATCGTTCCTTGACGGTACGTATTCAGGAGCCTCTGTCATGACCCGACCGACCGCCGCTGCGGCCGAGGCGGAGCCAGCGACCGCCGAGATCACCGTCTGCTACGTCGACCCGGAGCCGACGGCCATCGAAGTCCCGACCGCCCTCGAGCGGGCGAGCGACCGCCTCGTCGTCGAATCCGTCGCGTCCAAGGACGCGGCGCTGGCCCGACTCGAGTCGGCCGCCGTCGACTGTCTCGTGTGCCGATCGGCCGGAGACGATGTCGGCGACGACACCTTGCTCGCCAGCGCCCGAGCGGAGTGGCCGACGCTGCCGATCTTTCTCGTCGTCGATACGTTCGACGAGGCCGACGCCAGTGCCGCGCTCGAGGCCGGCGCGACCGGCTGTGTCTCCGTCCCAACCGCGGAACACGGGACGCGACTCGCGATACGGATCGAACGCGCGGTCGACGCGGCGACCGAACGTCGCGACCTCGAGGCGGCGGCCGTCCGGTTTCGCGCCCTTACCGAGAACGCTTCCTTCGCAGTAATCACGGCGGGCGATGACGGGACGATCCGGTACGCGAACGACGCGGTCGAGTCGCTGTTCGGGTACGCGGCCGACGACCTCGTCGGCGACCGTATTTCGACGCTCGTTCCGGCGAAGTATCGGAACAGCCACCGTGATACGATCGCCCACTACCTGCGGACCGGCGAGCAGACGCTCGACTGGAACTGGGCCGAACTCGATGCACTCCACGCCGACGGTCACGAAGTACCCGTCGGGGTCTCCTTCGGCGAGGCCGCCGTCTCCGGTGAACACTTCTTTACCGCCGTCATCCGGGACCTCTCCGATCGCAGGCGACTCGAGCGGGAGCGCGAGGCCACGCTCGAGCGGATCGGCGACGCCTTCGTCTCGATCGACCCCGACTGGGCGTTTACCTACGTCAACGACCAGGCGGTCGAACTGTTGGACCGCCCCCGCGAGGAACTGCTCGGGCAATCGCTCGGAACGGCGTTCGAGGCCGTCGCGGGGACCGAGTTCGAGCGCGAACTCGAACACGCCTTCGCCGAACAGACGACGGTCAGTTTCACCCAGTACTTTGCCGCCCTCGAGCGCTGGTTCGAGGTCCGGGCCTACCCCTCCGCGGACGGCCTTTCGGTTTTCTTTACCGACGTGACCGATCGGGTGCGGGCCGAGGCGGAACTCGAGGCCAGCATCACGGCGCTGCAGGCCCTATACGACATCTCGACCAGGGCCGACGCGTCGTTAGACGAGAAGGTGCCCGAACTGCTGGAGTTGGGCTGTGAATCGTTGGACCTGTCCTACGGGTTCCTCACCCGGATCGACCTCGACGAGCGGATCCAGACGGTCGTCGAGTCCCGCGGCGATCACCCGCTCCTCCAGCGGGGCGAGTCCTGCCCGCTCGCGGAGGCATACTGCCGGAAGACGATCAAGACCCACGAGCTGGTCACCGTCGGGAACGCGCCCGACGAGGGGTGGACCGACGATCCAGCCTACGACCTGTTCGAACTCGGCAGCTACGTCGGCGCGAAGGTAACCGTCGACGGCTCCATCTGGGGCACCCTCTGTTTCGCCTCGAGCGAGCCCCGCGAGGGCGACGGCTTCTCCGAGGCCGAGCGGACGCTGGTCAAGCTGATGGCCAAGTGGGTCAGCTACGAGACCGAACGCCAGCAGTCCCACGAGACCTTGGAGCGTCAGAACGAGCGACTACAGGAGTTCACCAGCGTCGTCTCCCACGACCTGCGGAACCCGCTGAACGTCGCCCAAGGCTCACTCGATCTCGCGCTCGAGGGTGACGACACCGGGCTCGAGGCCTGCGAGGAAGCCCTCGAGCGGATGGAGCAGTTGATCGACGAACTGCTCTCGCTGGCCGAACAGGGTGCGACGACGGCCAACCTCGAGCCGGTCGCGCTGCGCGACCTCGCGACGAAGGCGTGGTCGATGGTCGATACGGGCGACGCCACGCTGGCGTTCGACGGTACGGGTCGGATCCGGGCCGACCCCGAGCGGCTCCAGCAACTGCTCGAGAACTGCTTTCGGAACGCGCTCGATCACGGGGTGCCCGCCGGGGGCACCAGCGCCGATCTGACGGTGACCGTCGGCGACTGCGAGGGCGGGTTCTACGTCGCCGACACCGGACGCGGCATCCCCGCCGAGGAGCGCGAATCGGTCTTCGACATCGGGTTTACCACCGCCGAGGAGGGGACCGGGTTCGGGCTGGGAATCGTCAAACGGGTCGCGGAAGCACACGGCTGGGACCTCCGGGCGACCGACAGCGACTCGGGCGGCGCACGCTTCGAGATCACCGGCGTCGATACGCCGCGTCCTGCCGGCTCGAGGTGAGACCCCGGCGTCGTCGCCGTTCGCGTTCACTGGGCCGCTCGAAGCCGCTCGAGGTCGAGTCGCAGGTAGTGGCCCAGCGTCCCGGTCAGCCCCAGGTCGGCGATCCGGCGGCCGGAGTTCTCGACCAGCACGGTCCGCCGGTAGCCGATCGGATAGCGGGCGGCCAGCAGCCGGCTGAACGCCGTGTCCTCGTTTGGGACGTCGGGAAAACCGCCGACGTCCTCGAACGCCCGCCGGTGGACCAGACAGCTGAACCCGGGTAGGATCGGTCGCTCGAGCCGCGAGAAGCCGTGGTTGATCGTCGCTTCCATGAGCTTCGCCCGCCGCGGCCCGGTGATCCGGCAGTAGGAACTGGCCGCCGCCAATCCCTCGCGTTCGGCGAATCCCAATAGCTCGGTCAGATACGTCGCCCGGACCCGCGTGTCGGCGTCGATGAAGGCCAGCCACTCGCCGGCGGCGCGTTCGGCCCCGAGGTTCCGGGCCGCGGCGATGCTGTGGCCGCCCTCCTGTAGCACCGCCGCGTCGTACTCGCGGGCGATCTCGCGGGTGTCGTCGCTCGAGTCGCCGTCGACGACCAACACCTCGTACTCGTAGGCGGTGTCCATCGCGGCCAGACTCGCGAGGGCTCCCCGAAGGTAGTCGCCCTCGTTTCGCGCCGGTACCACGAAACTGACATCGACCGCGTCGTCTCCAGCGCCCGTCATCGTGCTACTCGAGCCCTCTCTGGGGCGGCTTCTCAAGCTATCGGAGTCCGACCGCCCAGTGAGTGCCCTGGGAACACGCCCCGCGAGGGTTGATTTCACTCTTCGGCTCCCGGAGAGCAGGTCTATCACGAACTTTTATAATCATGGGGTTGGTATGGTGGGGTAAGCAATGTCGGTCGTACACGTACGCGCCTGAATCAGTCGCTGCCGACGAGTACCGATTTTCGACGACATCCAACACCCGACCGACATGAGTACCCAACACCTCACCCAACCCGACGCCGAACCGACGCCCAACCGCACCCGACCCACACCCTCGAGTACGCTCGAGGACCCCCGGACCGCGACCGACCGCGCCCCGCGGACGTTCTCCCACCGCGACGGGGGCCGACTCGAGAACCTGATCGACGAGTGGAACTCGGCCTTTGCCAACGCCGGCGGCGACGAAGCGGCGTAACCGCTCGAGCGAACCCTAATCCAAACCGTCTTTGAAGCGACGCGCGTAGCCTCGCGTGGCCGATGACGATCCACTCGCTCCGAACCGGACTCGGCACCCGGTGGTGACGAGCCCTATGAGTGCCGAGGCCTCTTTTCCTATGTAGTCTCTGAGAGCCTATCTACTAGAATGTAACACCACCACACAACGTTATTGGAGTTATTAAGCGAGAGCCGTTTCTTAGTTGAAATACTCAAACCGGTAATTCTGTTCGAAAGGACTCGTGTCAATACCGATCTCAGCCATCGAAACAATGATCTGATACTCGTCCAGGATATTCGGAAGTTCGCTTAGGAAGTTCGCAATAGCCCTCGTGTTATACTTGTCTTGCTCTTTCCCGAAAGCAGAGTCAATCACAAAGAGCCGGAGTGGGAGATTCCGGTCTGAGAGACTCAGCTCTTTTAAAACAGCGGTGTGGAACAACAACGCATGAAGCACAACCTCTGAGGTGCTGCCTTGCGGATCCTTTGAACTAAGAACCGTACCATCAGACAGGTACACTTCGTAACTGTACTTCCCCTTATCTTTGAAGACCACGTTCTCGACGTCAGCAAACGTTCCATCGGTGAAGTACTTAGTCAGGTCAAGCATGACATCGGCCAACCTGTTCTTGAGCTTCCGCTGCTCTTCGTCCCGTTTTCGCTGAACAATCGTAGTAAAGCTGGAAAGCATCTCCCGCTTCCGATTATTCTGCTCGTACTCCTCATACAGCGTCTCCAGCTCATCAACCTCTTCCTCTAATTCCTCAGTCCTATCCTTCTTCGTCTTGATCTGAGCCTGAATCGTATTTAGATCCTCCTTCAGCTCCAGCACCTCACGATCAAGCTCTTCTCGCTCTTCGATTAGATCGGCAACCTCCCCTTCCTCAAGCGTTTCTTCAAGCTGCTCAATCTGCTCGTTAGTAGACTCGATCCGTTCCTCCAGTGACTCGATCTCAAACTGAATATCCTCTCTCTGATCCTCAAGATCCTCAAGTCGCTCCTGTTGCTTTTCCTGGATCGCCGTAATAGATTCTTCAGCCTGATACTCTTTCTCCACCCGCACCCGCTCTTCAGGCATATCCTTGGCACACAGCGGACAGCGATGATCCTCCAAGAGACGAGCCCGGTCCTCACTCTCAACCTTGTTAGTACAGATAGGGCATTTCTCAGGAACACTCATCATATTCCTGACTTTATCACCAACGACATCCATGTCCTCCTTCAGATCAGTATCCTCGTACCGATTGATGAGACGGCGAACTTTCGCCAACTCGTTTACCTTGTCCGTGAGCTGGCGTTGGAGATCTGCCTCTCTCGACTCTAAGGAACTCTTCTGCGATTGAAGTTCATCAGTGTCAACACCCTCCTCAGTCTCCTCACGCAGTACCCGGCGAACCGATTCTAACTGATCCTGCTTATCCGTAAGCCTGGAACTGATACGATCTCGTTCATTCTCTAAGTCAGCCAGTTCTCTCCTTGCTTGCTTGAGTTCACTCTTCCTGTCTTCGACATACATCGAAGCCTGCCTAGCTTCCTCAGAAACGCTGTACTTCTCCTCTATCCGGTTCTCACTGGCCTTGATGACGTTAGTGAGATTAACTCGGAAGAGGATATCCAGCATGTCAGAGGCCTTATTCCAATCCATGAACAGCCGCCAGTCCTTGGAAGTGATGAAGAAAAGCCCCATAATCCGATAAAGATCCCATCTTCGTTCACTGAGTCGCCCTTCTAACGGTTGAATCCCAAGAAGATTGGAAACCTTTGCCTGACTATCTCGCCGATCTTCCTCTTCACCCCCTTCATCGGGAGACTTCGTAACACGAGGGTAGCCGGTAATCGAATTACCCTCTTTCTGCAGTGTACGGTAGATCTTGTACCTGTCCCCATTGACGTTCCAGTACGTGTTGGTGTGTGCGGATGACTTACCGTTTTGAATCAGATTCGTGAGTTCAAATTCTGAACTCTTTTTATCGCTATCAGGGAGCCCGATTAGATTGTATTCTAAGGCCTCAATGAAGCTGGTTTTCCCAGTCCCGTTTCTTCCGTACAATACAGTGCCTTCATCCCTAATGGGAATCTCCCTTTTCTCTACTGTCTCAAAATTCTGCACCGAAGCTCTCTCAAGACGGAGAAGCCCCTCGTCGAGAGATACATCCTTGTAATGATTTACAAGAAGTTGACGGCACTCCTCTTTGTCTTCTTCGGTGAACTTGCCACTCTTCTCCACCTCGTTCAAGATGTCCTTGACGATTTGATCCTCACTAGACATTTAGAACCAACTCCTGAATCGGATCAACTGGTTCATCGAAATCACGCTGACGTGCTTTCAACAGCTCCTCATTCTTTGGTGTGGCCTGGAACTTGGGCATAGAACGAACCTGTTCCTTGAGTTCCTCCATCGGTTTTGTCCTATGCTCTTTGATGACGTCTCTTTGCTGCAGGTCCCACTCTTTCAGGAGAACGCTGTCAAAATTGTCCAGTTTCTTCCCGTATCGGGCCATCAACCGCTCGCCATTTTCTCCCAGTGAGATCTCATAGGGTTCATCGTCCTCAGAAACTGGCTCCTCTATCACCTCTTCATGAAGCAGCGACTGGGCGAAAAGCCGGTTCTTGTCCCGGTAAAGCTTCGGAGCATATGGACCGTTACCCTTTGAAAAGTTGTAGCGATACCCGGTGTGCTCTAAGTTCCCGAGTGTAGTCCTGTTCGACCGATTTGGAAGAGTGTCCTCCTGAGACAGCTCATAGTTCACTAAGAACAGCAGATACTGAAGCCGGTTCCGAGGCGCAACACTGTCTTCCCCGGTCAACTTCATATAATCCCGAACAAACTTCATCATCATGATGAAGTCCGCGATCTGGTCTAATCCATAATCGAGTTTGAACTGTTCCGAGTACAATTCCAGAACCGGAACCTCACCTTCACGGAACCTCTGTAGTTTCTCGACCGGGATATCAGCTAACTCAAGCTCATCTAAAACACGCTCATCAGTTAGAACCTCTTCGTTCAGGAACTCGAAATACCTCTCTCCAGAGAGACGGTCTGCCCCCTCCTGCTCGTCAAGCTTCTCGCTTTGAACATCAGCAGCTATATCGAGATAGAAATGAAGTTCCTCGCCGGATAGATCCGCCCACTCTCCAATCCGTCTCAGGGCGAGGATCTCATTCACCATGCGGGGTCAGCTCCTTGCATCGATGAGATCACAGACGTTGTTATTCCACTTAATGACCTCTTCCCTTCCTCTCTTCGGATTCGCACTCATGTCGAGATACTGTCTCATACTGTTCCTGAGAACCGGCTTCGATTTGACAGTGTAGACGTTCTTGCTGTCAGTAATCTCGTCGAGTTCGGCTTCTATGTCATCGTGCTCCGTTTCCGGAGCGTCAATTAGGATGCAGACCTGGGTACGGGGAGGTGTGGCGTTTATCGCGCTTCTGAAATTATCCTTGAGATCGTATTTTGTGATGCATTTGTAGTGGATGAGCCAGAGACTGCTTTTGAGGATAGTTTTCTCCGCCTCTACAGGGTCGTCCAGCATCAGGTCAAGGCCTTCTCCGTGGGGATCTGCGACGATGGTTTCCTCGTAGCCGGAGATCTTAGGAGTGATCTCTTTGAGGATTGATTCTATATCATCTCCGTAGCAGCTTTTGGAGTCGCTGAATAGGCAGATTCCCTCGTTGTGAGGTTTCTTATCCGGGGGCTCAAATTTCCGGTCTTCAGCGTACTCTTCCATGTTTTGCTACAGTTATTTACCCCGGATAGATAATAGTATCCTCTCTATCGCTGAGTTGTCCATTTTTTCGAGTTCGTCTCTGATGTATTGGAAGGACTCGTACCGTTCTTCCCAGACATCAAACCGCGTGCTGCTGTCTGGGAGATCCCCTACCATCTTTTTCTGACCTTGAAGTTCTCGGTGTTTGAACGTCTGTAGCCAGTCCTGTAAATTTTCTGCCAGCTCCTCTGTTCCCTCAAGTTCTGAGGTTTGCAGACCGGTGAGGAGTGATTCTCCGGCCTGAAGAAGTTTCTTTGGCTGGTCAACGATTTCTGACTCTGATTTCTCACGGAGGCTATCAGCTTCGGAGAGAAACTTGGTGATGACTTCAGATTTCGAGCCGCTGTTCTCTGAGAAGATGTCTTCTGCGTAGATGATGGAAGTTATTGAGATAGCGTAGAGGGTTGTGGCCACTGCACCGATTCCTATATCAACGACCTTCGGGATGGGTGTGTTTGAATACGGGTATACGAGGAGTAGATAGCCGAGATAGACTACGATTGCCGAAAATGCAAGATAGACTATCAAGCACTTGAGAACGTGAGTCGGGCTGTGGAACCTAACAGAGTACGTCCGATATCCCAGGCTTGACAGAAGACCGTAGAGTGCGATCCCTAGGACCAGAGTCAAAATACCTGAAATTAGAAGCGCTATACCTGGCTCAAATGGCAAGGGCAGGAATGGGGGCTCAGCTGCGAAGAAAGTACCTCCAAGAAATATCGTCTCACCGGCAACTATTCCGAGGATCCGTGCCTTAGAACGGCCAAATGTAAGGTAATTGGAGTAACGGTGGGATTGGGTAGCAGAGAGACTAATCATACGGAACTCCTTGTTAAAAATGAGATATCGGTACAGAGGTAATAGTTCCTGTTACTAGCAGGCCTCTTCATCCACTCTTTCAGATCTTCTGTATTGCAAATGACCTGAGCGACTTCGGTATCTTCTGTGAAGCCGCTGGTCTCCTTCCACTGCTTCTTGTTTTTGTCTGACATTGGTTTCTACGACTTCCGATATGTCTGGAGAAGAGCGGGATTGCTTCCTCGACCTCGGACATGACACAGCTACTTGCCACTTTTTCACGTCCTATGTAGGGCAGATTCTTTATGAGTGCCGAGGCCACATCTCTGTAGCCAAATTCGCGTAACGGCACACGCGCTCAGTTGGCGATATACCGAGCGACCACGACGATCGGCAGGACCGGGATCACCAACCCTGTCGCGATGAGGACGACGGCGACGATCGCCTTCTCGAGCGTACTCGAGTCGTCCCAGACCGATCTGGAGAGGCTGTCGATTCCCGCCGCGGTGCGTTGGAGGAGTCCGGCCATCGCGACTAGCTACCGCGTCAGGGGGTGTAAACCCTCCTCGTCCGGAGCGGACAGTCTGCGAAACCGAACCGACACTCGCCCGGCTCGTCACGCGGTCGGCGCTGTCACTGCCGGAACATGTACCGGCCCCATACGCTCCTGGTACGGCCAGTAGTCGGCCGTTAGTAAATGGCGCGTCCGTCCACCGAGCGGTATGCGACTCGTGCAGGTCTTCGTTCCCAGCGAGGACCGCGCCGCGGTGCGGGAGACGCTCGCCGAGATGGAGGTGGAATTCGTCTTCAGCGACGCGGCCGATCACCGGGACGGGAGCCTGGCGAATGTCCCGGTTCCGGCGGGGGCCGTGGACGCGGTCCTCGAGCGGCTGTACGACGCCGGACTCGACGAGGACACCTACACCGTCGTCACGGAGGTCGATCGAGCCACCGTTCCGAACGCCGACGAGTTGACGGACCGCTACGTCGAGGGGCCGAAAGGGGAGCGCGGCGCGTCCCACGCCGAGATCCGGGAGCGCGCCGCGGACCTGACCCCCGACACCGCCACCTACCTCGCGTTCGCGATCGCGAGCGCGATCGTCGCGGTCGGCGGCCTCCTGCTGGACTCCGCCATCGTCATCGTCGGTGCGATGGTGATCGCGCCCTTCGCGGGGTCGACGCTCTCCGCGAGTGCCGGCGCGGTCATCAGCGACCGCGAGATGGTCGTCGACAGCGCAACGTCGCAGGTGACGGGGCTCGTCGTCGCCTACCTGGGTGCGGTCGCGATGAGCGTGTTTCTGCAACGGTCGGGGTTCCTTCAGCTGACGCTGGACGTCGGTCGCGTCGGGCAGGTGGGCGCCTTCGCCACGCCGAACCTCCTGACGCTGGTCATCGCCATCGCGGCCGGGTTCGCCGGCGCGCTCGCGCTCGCGACCGACCTCCCCGTCTCGCTGGCCGGCGTCGCCGTCGCGGCGGCCATCGTTCCCGCCGCCGCCGCGGCCGGCATCGGGACGGCCTGGGGCGAGCCGATCATCGTCGCGGGCGGACTCGTCTTGCTCCTGATGAACATCGTGTTCATCAATCTCACCGCGTATCTGACGCTCATCGCGCTCGGCTACCGCTCGTCGGTGATCAGCGACGTCCGCGAGAACGCGACCGTCTCGCTGCGTACGGGCGCGTACGCCGTCATCGTCCTCGTCTTCCTCGTCGTCGTCGCGCTGACCGCCGCCGGGACCTACCAGCACCTCGTCTTCGAACAGCGGGTCAACGGCGAAGTGCAGGACGTCCTCGAGGAACCGGAGTACGGCTCGCTGGAACTCGCCGGCGTCGAGACCGAGTACAACGACGGGAGCGTGTTCAGCGACGAGGTCTCGGTGACGGTGACCGTCGGACGCTCGAGCGCCCTCGAACACGAGGGGCTGGCGGACGACTTGCAGACCGAAATCGATGCTCGGACGAGCCGGGCCGTCAGCGTCGACGTTCGGTTCGTCGAGTATCAGCGCGCGGCGGCGGTCGGCAGCGACGACGAGCGGAGCGCGTGGTGGCCGATCGACGAGTGGCTGCCGACCGCGCCGAGTCCCTCAGTCGCGCAGTCGGCGCCACAGGTCGCGGCACTTCCCGCGGACCTTGTTGAGCAACGAGCCGACCCGGCGTGACCCGGAGAGGAGTCGGAGCGCGCGGACCGACCGCCCGATGCGAAGCAACCGAAACGGGCGGAACCAGGGGACGACGGTGAGGATCAGGAACCAGTTCGGACGGACGAACCCCCTCGGGCCTTCGTCAGACCACCGGTAGAGGAGCGCGAGATCGAGAAGGAAGACGACGAGGAGCCATCGGAGGACGCCGCGAACCGTCGCCGCGACCGGGTCGGGGACGACGAGTACGTCGACGCTGATCGCGACGTCGACGACGAACAGGGCGATCCACACCAGCGCCACGACCTCGACGAAGGGTGGCCACCAGCGCTCGGCGTCCATCTACTGGTACGTAGGACGTGACGACCCAAAACGTTGGGTCAGTCGAGTACGAGTGACTTCTTCGAGACCGTCGTGGTACTGTTGTCCCCTCGAGTGAGTCTCCCACTGGCGACGGTCGATCGTCTCCGCGACTGACTGTCGACGGCCCCGTCTCCAACGCGCTGGAAATCGGGCTTAGCTCGAGGATGCGGGGACGCCGAGAAAATCGAACGGGTCGGTCTCGACGAGGTCGTCGGCGACGTCGCCGGCGAAGACGTTCGTCTGGTTCTCACCGAGCGACAGCGATCGAACGCCGGCATCGGTCTCGAACTCGACCTCGTTGAGGTCCAGCCAGAAGACGTTCGGTGAGAGCGCCGACTCGAAGTAGTAGCGTCGGTCCCGATGATCGGCCACCGTGCGCCAGCGTGTCGAGGAGATATGCGGTTCGTTCGGCGTACTGATTCCGTAGGGGACGGAGACGTTGCGGATCGCGCCGAAGACGCTCGCTGTCGCAATTCGACGGTCCCGTGTCTGCGGGATCGCGTCCACGTAGAAACTCGCGCGAGCGAACCGGTCGGCCGGGCGATTCGTTCCCGGTAACATGACCGTGCCACCGATCGCCGACCAGTACGCGTCGAGTGCGAGTTGCTGGTCGAACGGCGGGGAGTTCGTCAGCACCTGATACTCCCGATCGTGATGGATCACTAGTTCGCCGTCGACGTACTCGAGGACGGCGCTGTCACCCGTCGCGTCCGAGATGGACAGATGCAGGGTCGCGAACCGGCCCTCGTCCGGGATCTCGTCGGATACGACGGTAAACTCCTCGTTCCGGTGGTTCTCGACCGCCTCCGCGACCGTCGCGAAGTTATCGAGGACGTACTGCGCCCACAGCGAGATCGACAGTCCGGGTGTCTCGCCGTCCCACTCGGGGTAGTCGGACTCGGTGAGCCACAGGACGTTCGCGACCAGCCCGGCTTCGTTCATCCCATCGGTCGTCGCGATATCGTACGCGGAGGCGACGACACTGCCGTACTCGGCGGTCCACTCCATCGATGACGGACCGACTTCACCCGTTCGCTCCATGCCGCGCGGGAAGACCCAGATGTTGGTCCCGATTTCGCCGTGCCAGTCCATCGACCGGCCGGTGAGGACGATGTCTTCGGGGCCGAGATATACCAGTCGCGTACACATCTACGAGTCCCCTCGAGTCTCTCCGCTGTCGTGTCTCGTCGGCCCGGACATAGGACTGTCATACCGTAAGCAGGATCATAAGTTGCGTTCGGTCCGAGCTGATACGTCTTGGCCGCTGGAGTATCACCGGCCGGCGGCGGTCGGCGATGCCGCTGACGGTATTCCTCATCCGTGCAGTTGCTGAACAGGCCGTAGTCCTTCCGGCGGACGTCGTCGAGGAACGAGCCGATCCGGCGGGGAACCCGAGCGCGACGCGATCGGCGAGAAACAGCCCCACCGTCTCGTCGCACTTCCCGAGCGGTCGCCGACTCCGTCTCCAGTCAGGGATCCAGCACGACCTTGATACAGCCGTCCTCCTTGTCGCGGAAGGTCTCGTACATTTCGGGTCCCTTCTCGAGCGGTTCCCGATGCGTGACGACGAACGAGGGATCGATTTCGCCGTCCTCGATCTTCGCGAGCAGCGGCTCGAGATACCGCTGGACGTGCGTTTGTCCCGTATTGACGGTCAGGGCCTTGTTCATCAGCGGGCCGACGGGAACGTTGTCCGCGTGGCCGACGTAGACGCCGGGGACCGAGAGCGTCCCGCCCTTCCGGCAGCACTTGATCGCCTGTCGGAGGACGTGGGGCCGATCGGCCTCGAGGTTCACCTGCTGTTTGGCCTTGTCCGTGAGGCCCATGAGACCGGTCCCGTGGGCCTCGGTGCCGACCGCGTCGATACAGCGGTCCGGGCCGCGGCCGCCGGTCATGGCCAGCAGCCGGTCGTAGACGTCCTCCTCCTCGAAGTGGATCGTCTCGGCGTCCCCGTGTTCGCGGGCCATGGCGAGCCGTTCGGGGACGCGGTCGATCGCGATGACGCGGCCGGCGTCGAACAGCCACGCGCTCTGGATGGCGAACTGGCCGACCGGGCCACAGCCCCAGACCGCGACGGTGTCGTCTTCGTCGATCTCGGCGTTCTCGGCGGCCATGTATCCCGTCGGGAACACGTCCGAGAGCAGCAGCACCTGCTCGTCGGGGAGATCCGCGTCGACCGTGATCGGGCCGACGTCGGCGAAGGGCACCCGTAGGTACTCCGCCTGCGCGCCGGCGTAACCGCCCAGCATGTGCGAGTAGCCGAACAGCCCGGCCGGCGACTGCCCCATCACCTTTCGGGCCATCTCGGCGTTCGGGTTCGAGTTATCACACAGCGAGTACATGTCCTGCTCGCAGAACCAACAGGAGCCGCAGCTGATCGTGAAGGGAACCACGACGCGGTCGCCTTCCTCGAGCGTGTCGACGTCCTCGCCAACCGCGACGACTTCCCCCATCGGCTCGTGGCCGACGATGTCGCCCTCCCGCATCGAGGGGACGTAGCCGTCGTACAGGTGCAGATCGGAGCCACAGATCGCCGTGGCGGTGATCTCGACGATCGCGTCGTGGGGGTTGGCGATCTCCGGATCGGGGACTTCCTCGACCCGGACGTCCTCCTCGCCGTGCCAGCACAGCGCCCTCATAGGGCATCACCCGCGCCGCGGGCGGAGGGGTTCGACTCGAGCGTGGGTATCTCGCCCGTCTCGACGAGGCTCTTGAACCGGTCGAGGACGACCGCCGCGAGCGACTCCGGGACGATTCCGAGGCGGTCGGTCACCGCGGTGCCGACGGCGCCACCCGGGGGCTCGAACCGAAAGCGGAAGGTCACTTCCGTCCCGCGGCCGGCCGGTGCCTCGCGGAAGCGGACCGCCCCCTCGCTGTCGACGGGCGCGTTCCCGAGCGACTCCCAGCGCAGGTACTCGCCGGAGCGGTCCTCGATGACCCGCGTGTCCCACGAGACGCTCGCGCCGAGCGGACCGCTCGCGATCCAGTGCCACCGGTCCTCGCTCCGGGCTTCGACCTCGAGCAGGCCGCCGTAGAGACGCGACATCGTCTCGGGGTCGCGCCAGCGCTCGGAGACCGCCTCGGGCGACGCGCCGATCGTGACGGAGCGGGTCGTTTCCACCGCGGCCGTCGTGTCCTCTCGATCGGCCTCGCCGGCAGAACGCGTCCCCTCCGTATCGCTGTCGGCTCGGCCACCGACGAGTCCCCGATAGAGGAGCCAGCCGCCGGCGACCGTCGCCGTGACGCCGCCGACCGATCGTTGCCTGAGCCCAAGCACCAGCAGGGTGCCGCCGGCGGTCGCTGCGGCGAGTCGGCCGCCCCGGCCCAGTGACCGCCGCGACGGGCCCGATTCCGGGAGCCGCGGCTCCGCGATCGTTACGTCCTGGCGATCGGCCGCCACGAGTCGCTCACCTCCGGACGGATCCGCTGGTCGGTTCGTCGGCGCTGGCGGCGTCGCCCCGTCGCCGGCCGTCGGTCCACCGATCTGCCCGGACACGGCCTCTCGTTCCGTGTAAGAAGGGATCGCCTCATTAGTTCCGTCGCGACGTTCACCGACCGGTCGTTTGTCAGTGGGCCCCGCAAACGCAGGCTCGAGCAGTCCCGTACCGGGCCGAAACGAGGACGAACGACCCGCTTCGAGGCGACACGCCCTCGATCGCGGATCGGTCCACCGATCGAAACTGATGGTCCTCGCGGATCCGAGGGCCTACGTGTCTCGCTCGTGGAATGTGACTGTCGGATGCCTACTGACGCCGCGCCCGGGAGCCGCGACCGCCGCGAGACCGTCCGGTTCTACCTGCTGGATCACCGGACACTGCTGGGGAAAGCGATCGACATTGCGCTGCTCGCGTTGAACCTCGCCTTCGTCGCCGTCTTCGTCGCCGAGACGTATCCGCTCCCCGCGGAGCTACGGACACGACTTTGGGGGGTCGAGGTCGCGATCGCGGGCGTCTTCGTAGTCGAGTACGTCCTGCGGCTGTACGGTGCCAAAGACCGCCTCGCGGAGGCGACGAACCCCTACACCGTGGTCGACCTGCTCGCGATCCTCCCGACGCTGCTGGTCGTCCTCCTGCCGGGGGTCGGGACGGTCGCCGGCATCGGGTTCCTCCGGGTGGTTCGGGTGGTTCGGGTCCTCCGGTTCTATCGGTTTACGCAGGACGCGGAGTTCTTCTTCGGGACGGTCTCGGACAACGCCCTGCGTGCGCTGAAGTTGCTGTTGACGGTACTGGTGCTGCTGTTCGTTTCCGCCGGGCTGTTCTACAGCGCGGAACAGGCGGCCAACCCCGACGTCGCCACGTTCGGCGACGCGTTCTACTACGTCGTGGTGGCGCTGTCGACGGTCGGGTTCGGCGATATCGTCCCGATCACGACCGCTGGGCGGTGGATAACGGTGGCATCGATCCTGACCGGCATCATCGTCCTCCCGTGGCAGGCGAGCAAGATCGTCCGCGAGTGGAGCCACAGGGAGAAAGTCGACGTCACGTGCCCGAACTGTGGGCTGTCCTCACACGACCGGGACGCCTCCCACTGCAAGGCCTGCGGTCACGTCATCTATCAGGAGGTCGACTCGAGCGAGTAGCCCGTCAGGTCGGGATAAAACTCCGGCGTCGTTTCCGCCCGGTTCGCCAACCAGCCCCGACGGCTGCCCGTCGCGACCGTCGTGAGAGGATCACCGCTCGGGCATCGACGACCGAACCGATACGTCGACTGTCGATAGAATAGTCGGTGACTCACGGGCGAACCGGGACGAAACGAACGGGCTGTGCCGGCGGAGTGGCCCGGTATCGGCGGATGCATACCTGGTAAAAACACCCGATATGGCGGGCCTATCACGACATACTGTGTCAGCACGGTCGGCCGATAGAACCGAACACCGGCCACGTCGATACGCATATCGACGACTGTCGAGATGCGGATCGAAAAAATATGAGTTATACGTCTGGAGTCGAGGGGATGCAATACGGACTCACACGATTCAATAATGTCTGGTAAATACGATCTCGTCATCGTCGGTGGGGGTATCAGTGGCGCATCGCTGCTCTACACGACCGCGAAGTTCACTGACATCGACTCGATCGCCCTGATCGAGAAGGAGTCGGAGGTCGCGGCGATCAACTCGCATCACACGAACAACTCCCAGACGCTGCACTTCGGGGACATCGAGACCAACTACACGCTCGAGAAAGCCGAGGAGGTCAAGGAGGGCGCGGAGCTGCTCGCCGGCTACCTCGAGAACTACGACCCCGACCGGGAGATGCACGACAAGCGCAGCAAGATGGTACTCGGCGTCGGCGAGGACGAAGTCGCCGAACTCGAGGAGCGATACCACGACGAGGGCTTCGGCGACCTCTTCCCGAAGCTCCGCCCGATCGACCGCGAGGAGATCGGCGAGATCGAACCCAAGGTCGTCGAGGGCCGCGACCCCTCGACGGAGATGCTCGCGCTGCAGACGCCGGACGGCTACGTCGTCGACTACGGTCAGACGACCAAGTCCTTCGTCGAGGAGGCCGAGGAAGAGGCCAACGTCGACGTCTTCACCGGGACCGAGGTTACGGACATCACGCCGACGCTGGACGGCTACACGATCGAGACCGACGCGGGCCGGTTCGACTGTGACGCGACGGTCGTCGCCGCCGGTTCCCACAGCCTCCAGATGGCCAAGGAACTGGGCTACGGCCAGGACAAGGTCTTGCTGCCCATCGCGGGGAGTTTCTTCCTCGCCGACGATCTCCTGAACGGGAAGGTCTACACGCTCCAGATGAAGAAACTGCCCTTCGCGGCCGTCCACGGCGACGCCGACGTCCACGACGACTCGATCACCCGGTTCGGCCCGACCGCCAAGCTCGTCCCCGCCCTCGAGCGCGGTCGCATCTCGACGGTCAAGGACTTCCTCGACGTCTTCGGGCTGAACGCGGCCGCCTTCCTCAGCTACGCGAACATCCTCTCGGATCGGGTCCTGCTGCCCTATGTCCTCCAGAACCTCGTCTACGACCTCCCGAACGTCGGCCGGAAGCAGTTCCTGCCCCACGTCCAGAAGGTCGTTCCGAGCGTCGAACTCGAGGACATCGAACGCGCGAAAGGCTATGGCGGCGTCCGACCCCAGATCGTCGACACGAAGAACAAGTCCCTGGACATGGGCGAGGCCAAGATCGTCGGCGACGACGTCATCTTCAACATCACGCCCTCGCCGGGCGCCTCGACTTGTCTCAAGAACGCCATGCGGGACACGCACACGCTGCTTGACTTCCTCGAGGGCGACTACGAGTTCGACGAGGAAGCGTTCCGCGAGGAGACGATCGACAACTTCCCCCGTGGCGACGATTCGGCCGGCAAGAAAGTCGCCGCGCCCGGCGCGGACGACTGAGACGGTCCGTTGGAACGGGTTCCCGGTGCAACCGCATACGTCGCGGTCGCGCTGGAAACGACTTCCGACAGTCCGTCTGGCCCGCTAGCCGAGTACCGCTCGGATTCTGTTCGATAGCCGTTCGAAAACCGACGAGTCGTCGTCTCGAGCGGTCGCCGCCGATGACGAGTCGGATCGTACTCCGTCGGCCGCACGGTCACAATACGGGCAGGTATCCGTCTCGCCGCCGTAGTACGGCAGGCCACACTCCTCGCAGGTCGTTCGCTGTTTTCGCGTGGCTGTGTCGGAACTCATCGGCCCGCTTGGGATACGGTACCAATCGAAATATAGCTGTGTCATCGCCGACCGAACTGACAGCCGTACTGACTGGTTCGTGATCTCCTCGGCGGCGGTCGGCCGACCGCGGCTCGCATCGTCACCGCCGTTTCCGCGAACGGGCGCGAGTCGTGATTGCAGCCTCGAGTCCGCGCTACGCCGTCTTTTCGCCCGCTTCCCGTCCCATCCGCTTGCTGTAGTCCCAGCTGTAGATCTCCCGGGGCTCGATCCGAACGCGGACCTCCTCCCGGTCGTCGTCGAGCAGTCGCGTCGCCAGCGGTGAGTCCGTGTCGCCGAGGTAGCGTTCGATCAACGACCGGAGGACGGCTTTGTCCTCGTCGGGTGCGATCTCGGCGGTGCCGGTCCCCCTGATCCCGCGGTAGGGCACGTCGTTCGTCGAGATGTCGAAGCCAACCGCCGGCTCGCGGCGGAGGAACCGAACGACGGCGGCGTTTGCACCCGTCGCACACTCGAGGGCACCGTCGCGGTAGCGATACCACAGCGCGACCGGCCACAGCGACCCGTCGGGCCTGTGGGTCGCGAGCCGGATCGGGATGGTCGCCTCTTGAAGGAACGCTTCGACGTCGTCTTCGTCCCACGCGCCGCGGAACTCGGTCATACGGAACCGCTTCGGAGAGCAGACTGAAAAAGCTCGACCCCGCTGTTCGACTCGGGTCGTCACTCGAGTGCGTCGGGGCCGTCCTCGAGGGCCGCCAGGAACGGCTCGAGAGACCGAGCCCGCCGTCCCACGTCGTGGTCCGCCGTCGGGGATACTACTATTAGGTCTCCGTTATATGGTGTGTGGTAGCATGACGGGGAACGGGGATACCTACGACTACGTGATCGTCGGCGCGGGACCGGCGGGCTGTGTACTCGCGAATCGGCTATCGGCCGACGGCGACGAGGTACTGCTGCTCGAGGCGGGCGAGCCCGACGAGCAACGCGAAATCTCGATCCCGGTGGCGTTTTCGGACCTCTTTCAGTCCGACGTCGACTGGAACTACCACACCGAGCCCCAGTCGGAACTCGACGATCGGGAACTCTACTGGCCCCGCGGGAAGACGCTCGGCGGCTCGAGTTCGATCAACGCGATGATCTACGTGCGGGGTCAGTCCGCGGACTACGACCGCTGGGCGGAACTGGGCAACGAGGGGTGGGGCTACGAGGACGTGTTGCCGTACTTCAAGCGGGCCGAGGACAACGCCCGCGGTCCGTCGGCCTCCCACGGAGTCGGCGGCCCGCGACACGTCGACGATATTCGGTCGCCGAACGAACTCAGCGAGGCCTTCGTGAAAGCGGGGCAGGCGGTCGGCCTGTCCCACAACGAGGACTTCAACGCCGGCGACCAGGAGGGAGTCGGCTTCTATCAGGTGACCCAGGAGGACGGTCGCCGCCACAGCGCCGCCGACGCCTATCTGAAGCCCGTCCTCGATCGGCCGAACCTGACCGCGGTGACGGGGGCACGGGTCACGCGGATCCGGTTCGACGGCCAAACGGCCGTCGGCGTCGAGTACGCCCGCGACGACGGCGACGGCAGCCCCGCGACGGTCGACGCGAGCGAGGAGGTAATCTGTGCGGCCGGTGCGATCAACTCGCCGCAGTTGCTCATGCTCTCGGGTGTTGGCCCGGCCGACCACCTCGAGCGCCACGACATCGACGTCGTCGCGGACCGCCCGGGCGTGGGCCGGAACCTGCAGGATCACCTCCAGGTCGGGGTCAACTACGAGTGCGAAAAGCCGCTCAGCCTCGCCGATGCGGACTCCTTGCTGAACCTCGCGAAGTTCTTCCTCCTGAAACGGGGGCCGTTGACCTCGAACGTCGCGGAGGCCGGCGGCTTCGCGACCGTTACCGACGACGCCGACCGCCCCGAGATCCAGTTTCACTTCGGGCCGTCGTACTTCGTCGAACACGGCTTCGACAACCCCGACGGTCACGGCTTCTCGCTCGGTGCCCTTCGCCTGCGTCCCGACAGCCGCGGCCGGATCACCCTCCGGTCGGCCGACCCCTTCGACGAGCCGGCCATCGATCCACAGTACCTGACCGAGGGCGACGACATCGAGGTGTTGCTCGAGGGGATCAAACTGGTCCGGGAGATCCTGCGAGCCGAGCCGTTCGACGAGTACCGCGGCGAAGAGGTGTTGCCGGGATCGGACGTTCAAAGCGACGAGGCACTGATCGAGTACATCCGCGAGACCGCCGAGACGCTGTATCACCCCGTCGGTACCTGCAGGATGGGCGACGACGAGCTGGCGGTCGTCGACGACCGGCTCCGGGTACGGGGGGTCGAGGGACTGCGCGTCGTCGACGCCTCGGTGATGCCGACGATCACCAGCGGCAACACGGACGCGCCGACGACGATGATCGCGGAGAGGGCCGCCGACCTCGTTCGAACCGACGGCTGAGCCGATCGCTCGAGTGCCGTCGACGGTCGTCCCGCGGCGCGGAATTGATAGATGAGTAACTATTTTACCGTCCCCTCCGAACCCTCGAGTGACTATGGATGTCGACGAATTCGTCACCGAGAACGAACCGAAAGCCGGCGGCGAGGCCTTCCAACTCGAGAGCGACAAGCTGCTCGACGTCGCCGTCGACGGCTCCGTGATCGCCAAGGCGGGCTCGATGATCGCCTACGACGGGGACCTCTCCTTCGAGGGGATCTCCTCGGCCGAGGGCGGCATTACCGGCTTCCTCAAGGAGAAGGCGACCGGGGAGGGGACGCCGGTCATGGAGGCGACCGGCACCGGCCACCTCTATCTCGCCGATCAGGAGAAGAAGATCCAACTGCTGGAACTCGATGCCGGTCAGTCGATCTCGGTCAACGGCAACGACGTCCTCGCGTTCGAGCCGAGCGTCGACTACGAGATCAGGACCGTCGAGAGCATCGCTGGCTTCTCGGCCGGTGGGTTGACCAACGTCTTCCTCGAGGGGCCGGGGACCGTCGCGATCACCACCCACGGGGAGCCCCTGGTCTTGCGACCGCCGGTCAGGACCGACCCCAGCGCGACCGTCGCCTGGAGCGGGACGACGCCGGGCAGTCACGTCGACAAGGCGTTCTCGAATATGATCGGACAGTCCTCCGGCGAGACCTACCAGCTCGAGTTTACGGGATCCGAGGGGTTCGTCGTCGTCCAGCCCTACGAGGAGCGGACGCCACAGCAATAGCAGGCAGCACCGGCATCACACCGTCTCACGTATCACCGGTGGATCGGTACGCGTTCCTAGACGACTTCCATGAACCGACGAGCGCTCGGCGCGATTTCGGTCGCGGTCGCACTCACTCTCCCCTGGGTCGCCGTTGTGGGGGCAACCGACCTCCTCCCCTGGGTTGCGACGACGGTCGGGGTCGGGTACGAAGCACCGGCTGCGCTCCGAACGCTCTCGACGCTCGCGACGGTGATCCTCACAGGGCTTGCCGTCCTCGGTGCTGCGTTCCTGCTCGCGTGGGCCGCCGAAACCGCCGAGAAAGACGTTCCACAGGCGTTCGCGATCGCCGTCCTCGCCGTGTTGGCCGTCGCACCCGAGTACGCCGTCGACGCGCTCTATGCCTGGAACGCGGGCGTGTTCGCCGGGACCGAACGCGGGATGGAAGCCGGCAACTTGGCCGTCGCCAATATGACCGGCGCGAACCGCATCCTCATCGGCCTCGGCTGGGCCGGCATCGCCCTCTTTACGATCTACCGGAGCGGCGCGTCGACCGACCCCGCCGTCGAGCGACGCGACGGCTTCCTCTCGGACGTCGTCGTCCTCGACCGGGAGATCGGCCTCGAGATCGTCTTCCTACTGTTCGCCACCCTGTGGGCCTTCCTCGTCCCGCTCAATGGCGGGATCGATATTTTCGACATGCTGTTTCTGGTCGGGCTCTACGTCTGTTACATCGCGGTCATCATTCGCGGTGAGACCGAACCCGACATGGACCACGTCGGCGTCCCGGCGTATCTCCAGCGCTTCTCGAAGCCAGCCCGGATCGCGACCGTCCTCCTGCTGTTTGCTTACTCCGGCGCGATGATCTTCACCGCCGTCGAACCCTTCGCTCACGGTCTCGAGTCGCTCGGTGAGAGCGTCGGGATCCCCTCCTTTTTCATGATTCAGTGGATCGCGCCGCTGGCCTCCGAAGCGCCGGAACTGATCGTCGTCGTCTACCTCGTCAACAAGGCCCGCTCGACGGCGGGCTTCAACGCCCTGATCTCCTCGAAGCTCAACCAGTGGACGCTGCTGATCGGGACCCTCGTGGTCGTTCACTCGCTGGCGCTTGGCAGCTATGGCGTCCTCGCGTTCGACTTCAAACAGTCCGCGGAGATCTGGCTGACCGCCGCCCAATCGTTCTTCGCGATCTCCCTGCTGATCCGCTTCGAGATCTCCGTGAAAGAAGCGGTCACGCTGTTGACGCTGTTTCTCTCGCAGGTACTGCTCGAGTTCGCCCTCATCCGTGAGTTGGTGACGCTACCGGTCTCGAGTACCGACCTCCTGTTGCTCTACAGCGGGCTTTACCTCGTTCTCGGGACGGCGCTGTTCGTCCGCCGTCGGCGGGCGCTCGGCAGCCTCGTTCGCCGAACCGCGGGGACCGTCGGCGACGCGATGTCGACCGGCGATGAACGGCCCCACGGCGCCGACGACTGAACCGGCCGGCCATAGACATACGGGGCCGGAGGTGGTGACACCCTCGTGGCGTGTCCTCGATCGGCCCGCTTCCCGCCGATGCGGCACTCGCTCCCACGCTCGCGGTCGCCCTCGCGCTGGTGCATCTGTTCGCCGGCCGACTGAGCGTCGGCGGGCGGATCCCGCGGAGCCGGTGGCTCTCCCTCGCCGGCGGCGTCTCGGTCGCGTACGTGTTCGTCCACCTCCTGCCCGAGATCGGCGCGGCCGCGACGACACTCGGGGCCCGCGGGGCGGCGACCGGCGAATCGGCTGGCTACCTGATCGCCCTGATCGGCTTCGTCGCCTTCTACGGCCTCGAGCAGTTCGCCCGGCGGCCGAACCTCGATCCCGGTTCGGACGGCGACCGGTCTGGGACCGCGGTGTTCTGGATTCACGTGGGCTCTTTCGCCGTCTACAACGCGATCGTCGGGGCCCTGCTTCTGGACCCCGAACTCGGCGGGCTGTTCCCCTTCTTCGTCGCGATGGCGCTGCATTTCCTCGTCACCGACGACGGCCTTCGGGACCACCACGGTCCGACCTATCGGCACCGTGGCCGGTGGGTGCTGTCGGCCGCGGTTCTCGTCGGCGTCGTTGTCGGATACGCCCTCGAGGACACCGATCTCCTCGTCTCGGTGTTCGTGCCCTTTCTGGCCGGCGGGATCGTCCTCAACGTGATCAAAGAGGAACTGCCGTCCGACCGCGAGAGTCGGTTCCCGGCGTTCGCCATCGGAGCGGCGGGGTACGCTGCGCTGTTGCTGTTCGTCTGAACGGTTCCGCTGCCGGGTGCTGTCACTCGACAAACAGGGGCGTTTTACCGCTCCGCTATAATCGATCGCTATGAAACTTCGACGGCCTCGCCGGCCGCGGGACTTCCGGCTCGCGGACTCGGCCCAGCAGATCGTCGGGGGGTTCCTGCTCGCCGGCCCGTTCGTGGTCACCGAGGAGGTCTGGACGCTCGCGGCGAGCATGAACCTCTTCCAGGCGATCGGGACCGTGATCGTGGTGTTCGGGATCGGCTACGGCGCGCTGTATACCGCGGACACGACCCGCGACGTCGACGACGAGCAGGAGGTCGCCGGGATTCCGTTGCGGTTTATCTCGCTGATGATCGTCTCCTTCGGCGCGGTGACCGTACTCGCGCTCTTACTGGACGCCCCCGACACCTTCATCGAGGACGCCAAGACGACCCGCGAAGTCGCACAGACGACGTTCAAGGCCATCAGCGTCGGCTCGGTATTCAGCGTCGTCGGCGCGGCGACGGCCGACAGCATCTTCGCGAAGAACGGTTAGAGCCGCGAGTCGTCGTACGACTCCTTGGACCGCTCGGCGTGGTCGTTCCCGCAGTCGGGACAGGCGAGCCGCTCCATGTTGTCCATCGAGACCTCGAGCGAGCCGCAGTTCGCACAGTAATAGCCGTACTGCTGTTTTCGGTCCTCGTCCTCGTAGGTGTGGAAAAACGGCGCCGCGGTGCCGGATTCGGCCTCGTCGCGGTCGATGTAGACCGTCGTCCCGTCGTCGGTCGCGGTCAGGTCGCCGTCGTCCGTCTCCGTTCCGGGGAGGTCCTCGTCGGCGGTGTCGGCGGTGACTGTCGCGTCGTCCGCACGCGATTCCGTCGGGAGGGAAACGTCGATGTCCGGCTCGGTATAGACGTACTTGACGAGCGATTCGCCGGCGACCTCGACCTCCCGATCGCCGTCGTGTTCGAGGCCGAACCGTTCGACGAACCCGTGGCCCTCGGTGTTCTCCTCGAGGACGGTCACGCGGACGTGGTCGGCCCCGCGGTCGCGGAGACGCTCGGTCATCGACTCGTAGAGTTCCGTCCCGATCCCCTTGCCGCGGTGTTCCGGATCGACGAACAGCCAGTCGATCTCGCCCCACTCGTCCGCGAGTCGGCCCTCGACGACGCCGGCGATGGTTCGGTCCTCGATCTCCGCGCCGGTCTCGACGACGTAGAGGACGGTCTCGTCGTCCTTGAGTCGCTCGCTGACGGCGTCGTCGGCGAACTCCTCGTCGGTGATCCCGTCGATCTGCCCCGGGCTGAGCCTGAACGAGGTCGTCATCGAACTCTCCACCACGTCCCGAATCCGCTCGCTCTCGTCCGGTTCCGGCTCCCGTATCTCCATACTGGGTAGTCGACGCCGATCCGGATAAGATGGCTGCCGGCAGAAACAGCCGACGTTACGAGCGGGAACGGTCTGTCACGTCACTCCCCGCCGCCGCCGGTGACGACGACCGGCCGATCGGACCTGAGGATCACGCCCTGCGTGGTGCTGCCGAAGATCGCCTTTCCGACGGGCGAGCGCTTCCGGCCGCCGAGAACGATCGAATCGACGTCGTAGCCCTCGGCCTCCTCGAGGATGTCGTCTTCCGTGTCGCCACTGTCCTCGATCAGGGTCACGTCGACGCCGGCCTCCTCGAGGCGCTCCTTCGCGCGCCGGACCGAGCCGATCCGGGAGGCGGACTTGAACTTCTCGAATTCCTTCGGGAGCTTCTCGCTGTTTTCGGTGAAGACGAAGAGAATGTACGCTTCGACCGACTCCGCCGCGTCGGGCAGCGACGCGACGTACTCGGCCTGTTCGACTGCTCGGTCCTCGTTGGCATCGACGGGCATCAACACGCGGTACATGCGCAGTGGTTGGCATTCGGCAACAATAAAACCGGCCGTGACTGTCACCGCGCCGGATGGGTTCGACCGCGCTCGAGCGGTTCGGACGGTCCCCGCGCTCGAGGGTTACTCGTCGGTTCCGTCGCCCTCGCGCAGAGACCGGCGGCGGATCTTGCCGGTCGTCGTCGTCGGTAGCCGCTCGACGAACTCGATGTGTTTCGGATACTCGTACTCGGCGAGGCGGTCCCGGACCAGGTCGCGGATCTCCCTCCGGAGCCCCTCGGGGTCGTAGTCGTCGACGGCCGGCTTGACGAAGGCCTTGATCGCCTCGCCACGGGTCTCGTCGGGGACGCCGACGACACCGGCCTGTTCGACGGCCTCGTGGGCGAGGACCGCGTCCTCGACCTCCGTCGGCCCGACGCGGTAGCCGCTGGTGAGGATCACGTCGTCGGCCCGCGAGTGGAACCAGACGTAGCCGTCCTCGTCGCGCTCGACGAGGTCGTCGGTCAGGAACCACCTTTCGGAAGACCGTTGCTCTTCCGACTCCCCGCTCGCTCCGCTCGCGGGGACGTCTTCGGTCCGCTTGTTCGCCGTCTTCTCCGGCAGGCCGTGGTACTCGTCGAAGAAGACCCGCCGATCGGCCGGCTTCACCGCGAGTTCACCGACCTCGCCGCGCTCGAGGCGCTCGCCCGTCTCGGGGTCTACCACCGCGATCTCGTAGCCGGGTAGGGGCTTGCCCATGCTGCCGGGGCGGGTATCGAACCACCGCGCCGCGTTCCCGACGACGAGGTTGAGTTCGGTCTGGCCGTAGAACTCGTTGATCGCGACGTCGTCGAACGTCGATGCGACCCAGTCGACGACCTCCGAGGTGAGCGGTTCGCCGGCCGACGCGAACGTCCTGATCGAGAGATCGTACCGCCGTTCGGGGTCGTCGACGCCCATCAGCAACCGGAGCGCCGTCGGGGGCATGAACGCCTCGGTCACGTCGTGGCGCTCGAGCAGGTCGTAGACGTCGTCGGGATCGAACTCGTCGCGGGGCCAGCCCACGACCGAGCAGCCGTGGTGCCAGGCCGCGAACAGCGTGCCGCCCAGTGCCGCGCCCCACGCCCAGTCGGCGGGCGTCCAGAGCGTGGCCTCGCCGTCGGCCAGTCCGCCGTCGAAGTAGTTGGCGGCCGCGGCGGCCCGCCCGAGCCAGAGCGCGTGGCTGTGTCGAACGCCTTTCGGCGGCCCCGTCGATCCGCTCGTATACATGATCGCCGTCGGTGTCTCTGGCGTCGCGTCGTAGACGTCGATCCCGGGCTCGTGGGCTGCGATCAACTCCTCGAACGAGTGGGCGTCGCCCCGTACCGCGTCGCCGTCGTCGAGTTCGATCACGGCCTCGAGGGCGGGACACTCCTCGCGGATCTCGTCGACGGTCTCGCGGACGCTCGGATCGACGACGACCGCTTTCGCCTCGCTGTCCGCGAGCCGGTACTGTAAGGCGTCGCGTCCGAACAGGACCGTCAGCGGCACGGACACCGCACCGAGTTTCCAGTTCGCGAGGTGCGTGATCGGGTTCCCCGGTTTCTGCGGGATCACGACGCCGACCCGATCGCCCGCCCCGACGCCGAGGTCGGCGAGCGCGGCGGCGAGCCGATCCGACCGGTCGTCGAGGTCCGCAAAGGAGTAGGTCTCGAGGCCGCCCTCGGGGGTCTCGTACCGCAGCGCCGTTTGACTCGTGTCCTCGTGTTTCCGGAGGAAGTCGACGGCGGGGTTGTACTCGTCGGGGAGGTCCCACGAGAACGATTCGCGGGCCCGCTCGTACGACTCGAACTCCGGCATGACCGTCCAGCTCATGGCTCGTGATACCGAGGCCAGCACATAGCCTCTTTCGACACGCGCGAAAATGAGAAGTGATCGACGGGCCGGCGACCACGGGGCCGAATCAGTCTTCTTCGCTTTCCCCGTCCGCCTCGGATTCTTCTTGGTCGTTGCTCGCCTCGGGTTCCCCGTCCGATTCGGACGCTTCTTCCTCGTCGGCCGTCGTTTCCCCGCCTTCGCCTTCGACTTCGATCTCCGCTTCGACCTCGATCGAGAGTCCGTCAGCCTCGAGTTCGCCCTCGAACTCGCGTTCGTCGCCGACCTCGATCTCGAGTTCGTTCGAATCCACTTCGACTTCGACCTCGACGTCGACGGTGACTTCGTCGTCCATACGCTCGCTTCGCCGGGCACCCCTAAAGTGGTATCGCGCGTTTTCGGGAGTCGAACACGCCCGCTGTTGTCCGTCCGGAAGACATTTTTAGGCCGGCCGAAAAAGAGAGGTATGACCGATCCCGTCCGGGTGACGCTCGAGGACGACGACGACGCGACCTCGGTCCGAGTTTACGACGACGAGGGCGACGTTTCGACCGACGGCGCGACGTTCCGGTTCAGCGTCGACGGGGACGGAAGCGGCGGCGACAACGCCGGCGCGGAACCGGCTGGGACCGATCCCGACCGCGAGCCGCGCTACGTCGCACCGCTGTCGGCCGTCCCGACCGACGGCACGCTTCGCTGTGAGGCCCGCCGGGACCGTCGCGGGACCGAACTGATCCTCCGACGACGCGGTGACGACGTCCTCGCGTGGCGCAACTCCTGTCCCCACAAGCCCGAGGTCCGGCTCGATCCCGGCCCTGGCGCGATCGTCAGGGACGACCAACTGGTGTGTCACGAACACGCCGCCCGCTTCGACTGTGACGACGGTGTCTGTACGGCCGGTCCCTGCCGGGGTGACGCGCTCGAGGAAATCGCGGTCGCCGTCCGCGACGGAGACGTCTACCTGACCGACGACCGGTTCGATTCCTGCCGGCGGCTCGACGAGCCACGCGCGTAGTCCAGCCCCCGATGTCCCGTCGGAACTGACGTCCGAACCCGAACTGCGGTCGATCCCCGTGATCGTGCTGACGAGTTCGCCCTCGGAGGAGGATCTCGCTCGCTCGTCCGACCCTCACGCCAACGCCTCCGTTCAGAAACCCGTCGAGCCCGAGGCGTTCATCGAACTCGGCCGCTCGTTCGAGGACTGCTGGCTGACGTTCGTCCGGTTTCCCGGCGACGCGTCCTGACGGCCTGAGTGTCTCCCGCCTACGACTCGAGCAGGTCCGGCACGTCGTTGACCGACTCGAGGACCGCCGCCGCGCCGTCGTCCTCGTACTTCCGTCGGCCCTCGTCCCCGGTCAGCCCGCCGGTGAGGACGCCGATCCCGTGGTACTCGCGGTCCAGGTCGGCGTCGCTCGCGTTGACCGCCGTCCGCACGTCGTCCAGCGTGTCGCCGACGAACGCGACCGAATCGGCGTCGAACCGCTCGGCCAACGTCGTCAGTGCGCGCGGATGCGGTTTGCCCTCCTCCCAGTCGTCCATCGTGAAGCGATGCTCGAGCGGCACCGCGTCGTCGAGGCCAACCCGCTCGAGGGCGATCTCGGCCTCGGCTGCCGGGCGCCCCGTCAGCACGCCCACGTCCCACGACGCGAGCAGTCGATCGCACGTCTCGGGCTCGAGCAACACCGGCTCGTCGTGGATAAAACCCGGCGTCTCGCGCTCTAGATCGGGCTCGCCGCCCTCGAGCCCGCGGTAGAGTTCGTCGCCGAGATACAACTGTTGGAAGACGTCCCGCAGCCGCTCGCGGTCCCAACGGCCGGTCACGCGCTGGGTCGCCCGCGCGCCGATCCCGTCGCGAACGACGCTTTCGGCCGCCTCGAGGCCGCCGCCGTTCGCGGCGATCCCGTCGGTGAAGGTCTCGATCGAGTCGCCGTAGCCCTCCTCGGTCGCGAGAATGTAGAGCGCGGCGGCGTGGGTCAGTTCCCAGTCGTTGTTGAACCCGCCCGCGTCTTTGAACCGCTGGATGTCTGTCTTGCGGATCGTCCGGTCGTAGACCGCCTCGACGGACTCGACGATCGCCCGGCGGTAGGAGTCGGCGACGTCGACGAGTACCCCGTCAATGTCCAGTACGACGGCGTCTGCGTTCATATCCGTCCCGACGGGCCGGCAGGGATAAAGGCGACCGGTTTCAGACCAGCCCGACGCTCCACGCCGCCGCGACGAACAGGGCGACGGCGTAGGCGACGTCCGCCCACAGCCTCGAGAGAAGGTTCGCGAGGTAGATCACGGCGACGATCGGCACCCCAACGAGGACGCTCGGCGACCGTCGCCACTCGGCCCGCGAGCGGTTCCAGAGCGTCCTCGCGTCCCCGGTACTCGGAAAGGCCTGCGTCCCGATCGCGAGGCCGAGCCAGCCAAGCACCACTCCGGCGGCCAGCGTCGATCGCGGGGCGCTCCCGATGGCGTCGATCCCCGCGACGATCGACGCCAGTCCGACGAACAGGCCGAACGCGACGGCGCTGTTGACCAGAAACGGCGCGACGCTGATGACAAACGACTCCCGATAGCGCTCGGGCTGGCCGTGGCGGACGTACCCAGGCGGGTTCCCGAGTCTGAAGTACGCGACCTCGAGGACGGGCACCCCGACGAGCCGACAGGCCGTCTCGTGGGCGAGTTCGTGGACGACGACGCCCGGCGCTGCGAGCAGCCGGAGCAGAAGCCGAACCAGTGCCCCGATCCCGAGGAGTACTGTCGCCAGTATCGCGACCGCGACGACCGCCGCGAGGACGTACGTAACCGTCTCCGGGTTCACGACCGCCGAACAGTCCCGTAACCGTATAATTCTTCGCCTCGAGACGGTCGACGAACTGGCCGCCTACTCCCCACGGACTCGAGCGACGTACAGCGTCCCCGTCTCGATCGTTTTCCGTTCGACCGGCACTGCAGACGGGTCGCCGCCCAGCGTCGTAAACAGGAAATCGGCGTCGGCGGTCCGGGCGACCTCGAGGGCCGGACGATGCAGTTCGGGCGGCAGGTTCCGCGCGTAGATCGCGTCCGCGTCGGCGTAGACGGACGGCTCGGGATTGACGATGTCGTCGCGAACGAACGCCACGCCCGCCGGCACGTCGCGCTCGTGGACGTCCGTCGCGGTGACGGCGACCCCGCGGTCGGCCAGCGCTCGAGCCAGGTCGGTCCGGCGGCCGATTCCGATCTCGACGACGCGATCGTAGTCCGCGAGGACCTCGAGCAACGCGTCGGGATTCCGGCGAGAGTGGGCCACGGCGGGACGTTTATGCCACCCGCGGCCATAGCCCTTGCTATGCTCGTCGATATCGTGCCGGTCGGCAGCGTCCCCGCCGAGGTCAAGCGGGCGGCCTCCGCCGCGTTGCGATCGGTCTACGACTGCGACGTCTCGATCAACGACTCGCAGTCGGTCCCCAACGGTGCCTACGACTCCGACCGGAACCAGTACTCCGCCGAGACCTTCATCCAACTCGCCGAACGGGTCGGTCGCGGCGAGAAAAACATCGCGATCACGCCCCACGACCTCTTCTACCGGCGGCGCAACTACGTCTTCGGACTCGCCTATCTCGATGGCAGCGGCAGCGTCGTTTCGACCTACCGGCTCCAGACCTCGAGCGACGGCGGCTTCTCGAATCAAAGCGCCGCCGACATCTTCGAGGACCGCGTCCGCAAGGAGATCGTCCACGAGATCGGCCATACCTACGGCCTCGAGCACTGCGACAACAACCGCTGTGTGATGAACTTCTCGCCGACCGTCCGCGAGGTCGACATCAAAGAGGAGAACCTCTGTGGCAGCTGTCAGCGACTGATGGGTTGACTCGACTCGCGCCCCCGTTTTCTCGATATCCGGTCTCGGCTCCCCATTCTCACGATATCCGGTCTCGGCTCCCCATTCTCACGACAGGACGAACAGGACCGCACCGACGAGCCCGATGCCGGTAAACGCCATCGCCGTCCAGAACGGGACGGGACCGGGCTCGGGGTCCACGCCGTCGGTCGAGAGCGACTCGGCTGCGACCCCCAGCGTCTGTCCGACACCGCTGACCAACAGTACTCCAGCGATGGTACTGCTCCCGCGTCTGGCGAGCAGTAGCAACGCGACCGACGTGAGGAGACCGCCGGTAACGGCGATCGAGAGCCGATAGAGTCGGACCCTGTCCATAGCCGTTCGACACGCTTTCCGCCAAAATAGTTGGAGTATAAACACTTTGGCCGGCAGCCGGCTCGAGGCCGAACTTCGAATCCCGGCGTCAGGGCGCGTAGTAGTACTCGCCGTCGTCTTTCTGCTGGCGGTCCAGCTGGGACTCGGGCTTGTTGATCCGCGGTCGGGACGTGCGCTCGTCCCGGCGGAACGTGACCTCGAGGTTCGCGAGGAACTCGTTCATGCCGTCGCGCATGGACTGGGGCTGGCCGGCACGGCCCTGGACGGCGGGCTCGCCGTCGAAGACCATCAGTCGGTCGGCGAGCAGGTCCATCATGTAGATGTCGTGGTCGATGACCAGCACGGTGGCGTCCTGCTGTTCGGCGTAGCGCCGGATCGCCTTCGTGGCCTGGACCCGCTGTTCGACGTCGAGGTGGGCCGAGGGTTCGTCGAGCAGGTAGAGGTCGGCCGAATCGGAGAGACAGGCCGCGATGGCGACCCGCTGGCGCTCCCCGCCCGAGAGGTCCGAGAGGTTCTGCTCCATGATCCGCTCTAACTGTAGGGGCTGGGCGATCTCGGTGTTCCAGTACGAGGAGCCGAACTGGTCGGTGATCGACGAGAGGAACGCGTCGACCCGCATGTGCTGATCGATGGTGACGTACTGGGGCTTGTACGAGATGTCCAGATCGAGGTCGGCGTCGCCTTCGTCGGGCTCGAGGTTCCCTGTTAACAGTTTCGCGAAGGTCGACTTCCCGATCCCGTTGGGACCGACGACGCCCAGGACTTCGTTTTCCCGGATCGTGCCGCCCTCGACCTCGAGGGAGAACTCGCCGTCGCCGTAGCTCTTGGTGAGGTCGGGATACTCGACGAGCGTATCGGCACGGCTCACGCTCCGTGGTGCGTGTTCCTCGAACTCGATCGGGTTCGGTCGGATCCGCATGTTCTCGTTGTCGAGATAGCCCGAGAGGTACTCGTTGATCCCGTTGCGGACGGACTTCGGCGAGGTGATGACCCCGTACGCGCCGGGTTCACCGTAGGCGACGTGGAGCGTGTCGGCCAGCAGGTCCAAGATTGCGAGGTCGTGTTCGATGACCAGCATCGACTTGTCCTCCTCCTCGGCGAGTTCCCGGATCAGCCGCGCCGCGGTAACCCGCTGGCCGATGTCGAGATACGGCGTGATCTCGTCGAGGAAGTAGAAGTCAGTGTCCCGTGCCAGCGTCGCCGCGATGGCGACCCGCTGGAGTTCCCCGCCCGAGAGGTCGTCAATCGACTGGTCCATGACCGGCCCGATCTCGAGGCGCTCGACCAGCGAGTCGAGGGCACCGCGCTCGTCGGTCCGCTCGAGCAGCTGTCGGGTGTTGCCGTCGAAGCTCTCGGGGATCTGGTCGACGTACTGGGGCTTTCGCGAGATCGTCACGTCGCCGTCCCGGACGTCCGCGATGTAGTCCTGCAGTTCGGTCCCCCGGTAGGCTTCCAGCACCTCGTCCCAGCCCGGTTCCTCCTCGTGACGGCCGAGGTTGGGCTCGAGTTCGCCGGCCAGAATGCGGACGGCAGTGGTCTTCCCGATCCCGTTCGGGCCGAGAATGCCGGTGACCTGTCCCTCCTGTGGAGCTGGCAGACCGTACAGCGAGAAAGCGTTCTCGCCGTAGCGATGGACGGGCTCGTCCTGTAGTTCCTGAGGGAGGTTGATGATCTCGATGGCGTCGAACGGACACTTCTCGACGCAGATGCCACAGCTCTCGCCCAGACAGATCTCCTCGGAGATGTGGATCTGCTCGGGCTGGCCCTCCGCTGCCTCCTCGCCCCGCAGGGTGATACACTCCTTCCCGGTCCGGTTGGGCGGGCAGTAGTTCTTGCACTCGTAGCCACAGCGATCGGGCTGGCACCGATCGAGGTCTACGACGGCGATGCTGTCGTCGGCCATGTTAGCCCGTGACCTCCGCCGTCAGCAGGATTCCCCACGTCACGAACCACAGCGAGAAGGTCATGAACGCGACGAAGAGGTAGTGTTTCGCCCCGAACTCGTCGTCGCCGTAGATCCCCGCGGCGTTGATGACGACGTACTGGAGCAAAATTGCGCCGAGGACGAACGCGAGCGCCTGCGTGTTCTGGGCGGCCTCGGCGGTCGTTCCGACCCAGGTAGTAGACGCAAGCGCCGCGCCGACGCCCAGCAACGCCGACATCGCGGTGACGCTGACCGAGCGAATGTGTTCGCGCCGGTCGCTGATCGATTCGGTCGACATGCAGGGAACTCCGAGGGCGGCGCTAAAAAGGCGTTCGCATTGTGTACGCCCACGCCGGGCGGCGAGCTGTCGCCTCGTCGGCCGAACTCACGTCCGTCGGGACGATCGATCAGGTGATCTCAAAGATATCGCCGTCCTCGCGCCCGTCGCTATCGGCATAGGTCACCTGATACGACTCGCCGGTCGGACCGTCGACCTCGAGGTTGGCAATCTCGATCGTTACCGTGTTTTTCTCGTTGCTTTTGCTGCTATAGGTGAGCTGTGCGGTGTTCGGATCGAACGACGCGGTCCCCTTCCCGCTCTGTACCGTGACGTCGGCATCGGTCACGCTCGAATAACTGACACCACCGCTGTCCTGTGGGTCGGAGAAGTCGATCGTCGCTTCGCCCTTGCTCGACAGTCCCGTCGGATCGAACGAGACGGTCTGTGTCGTCCCGTCGCTGCTGACGTTGCTCGCGGCGAACGACACTTGACCGGAGAACTTCCCCTGTCCACACTGTATGTCGACGGTCGCGTTGAACGTCGGGTCGGCGACTGAGATGGTCGATCCCTCGACGCCGTCGACGCGAACCACGACGTCCCGTTCGTTGACCGTCTGTTTCGCCGCGCATTCGACGGTGACGTTCGCCGTCGTTCCGACGTCGATCGTATCGCCCGTATTTGGCGAGGCGACGGCCAGAATACCATCGTCGACGCTACCGTCTCCGATCGATGCGATCGTCACGTCCTGTACGGTGAATGGTTCGTTGACGTTGTTCGTGAGCGTACCCACCCGGAGCGGACCGCTGTCGGCTTTGAGCGCGGTTCCGGTCACGTCGCCTTCGCTTTCGATTCCGAGGTATGCGTCCGGGTCCGCGACGGTCTGGACGCCGACGCCGCGGTCGGCTTCGAGGACACTGAAGCCGGCCGACGGTCCGGCGACTACCAGTGCGCCGACGATGGCGAGTACGGCCCCAGCGTGTTTGATCGATTGCAGACGCATTCGGTTGCCCCCTCTCCTCGAGTCGCTTCCCGGGCAGAACCCACGTCGCTGCCCGCGGTCGCTTGTCGACTCTCTCGAGGGGTTCGATAAAAACACGGTCTACCTTCCAGACCGTTCACAGCGTTTACGACCGTTTAGTTCCCACAGCGGCCGGTCGAATTACCGCTCGAGGTTCGCATCAGTATAGGGCGTCTCGGTCACGTACAGCCGTCACACGACTCGTATGATCGATCGCCACCGATGTACGGCTCTCCGTCGAGGACGAGCGTTTGACTCGTCGTCACGTCACCCATGACCTGAGCGCCGTCGTTGATCGTGATCTCTCCACCAGCATCGATGTTGCCATCAACGTAAGCGTTCTCGCCGATGATCACGTCGCCGTCGGTCTGAATATCTCCGTGGACTTCCGCGCCCGCGGCGATCGTGACCGTCTCGGTGGCGGTCACGTCGCCGTCGACGTAGCTGCCGGCAACTGTAGTCACGCTACCGGTGCCGTCGACATTGCCCGCTATCGTCGTGCCCTCCCCGATGACGATGTCGTCCCCGTTGACGTTGCCGTCGACGTAGCCGTCGGTCCCGAAGACCGCGTCCCCGTCGGTTGTGACGTCACCCGCGATCGTACTTTCATCACCGGTCGTGACGTCGTCCCCAGCGTCGATGTCCCCGTCGACGTAACTCTCGTTTCCGAGCGCCGTCTCCCCGTCGGCGTTTACGTTGCCCGCGATGGTGTTTCCATCGCCGGTCGTGACGTCGTCACCCGCATCGAGATCGCCGTTGACGTAACTATCATCGCCCGCATCGATGTCGCCGCCGGCACTGACATCGCCCTCGATGGTACTCTCGTTGCCGGCGGTCACGTCGTCTCCGGCGTCGACGTTTCCATCGATGTAACTCCCATCGCCAGCCGAGACGCTCCCGCCGCTACTGACATCGTCGCTTGCGTACCCGCTATCGGAGACGACGGCGTCGGCGTCGGTGCCGCTGCAGTCGTTCGTCTCGGCGTTACAGGGCACGTCGACCGTCACTGTCTCCGTCGTCTCCGAGCTACCGCGGTCGTCGACGAACGTCACTGTAAACGATTCCGCGTTCATGTCGGCGTCGAACCGATCGATCTCGACGGTCGCGGTGTCACCACTCAGTATCTCGAATTTGCCGCCGATGTCGACTCGAGAGCCGTCGGTCCTCCACTCGGGGTTGTCGCTGAGCGTCCGCGTTTCCCCGGCCGTCGTGATCGTCATCTCGCCGTCGATCGCCGTTGACTTCGCGTGATCGACTGCGACGGAGCGAAGCCGGAAGTCCGTCCCGGTGTTTTCCAGTTCGAAGGTCACGACCCCGCCGTTCGGTGGAGCGACGCTCGTGACGGACAGCCCGGGACTCCCGCCCGGACCGCCGCCGCCGTTGCCGCCACAGTTGACGTCGACTTCGTTTTCCGTCTTCCACGTGGTGTCGACGGTCGCCGTCCCGGTCGCCTCGAGGTCGAACACCATCGTCCCAGTTCCGCCGTCGGAGCCGGCACACTCGACGACGACCGGGTATTTGCCGTTTTCCTCCTCGACGGAGACGTCGAACCCGTCGTCTTGCTCGCCGGCAAACTCGACGATCTCGGCCTCGATATCCGCGGTCGAGTCGATTCCGACGCCGTTATCGTAGAGTCGGAGGACCTCCACCTGACTGTTCGGCCTGATCTGATTTTCCGTCGCCGTGTTGTCCTCGATACCGAGGTAGGCGTTTTGCTGATCGCCCGCGACCATCGCGGTGACGCCGCGTTCGGAGCTGACCGTCGCGAACCCGAACGCGGGACCGGCGAGTAACACGCCGCCGACGAGCAGACAGACGAGCGCAAGCCGATGGACGCCGTTCATGGATCAGGGCGGCCGCTCCAGTTCGCCGAGTCGCATCCGTCTGGTCTGTATCACGTGGACGACCGCCGACACGGCAAACAGCACAAAGACCAGCGTCGCCCACCCCAGTTCCGGGATCGGCTCCGTCGGGACGACCTCGAGCCACAGTCCGGCCATGACGATCGCACCGACCGCCGACAGGCCCAGGTAGTACACCCCCCACGGGACCGAATCGCCGGGAACGATATCCAGATAGACGTCCAACTCGGCGGCCTCGTCAGTGAGTTCGATCGTTCGATCGTCGAACTCGATGACGTCGGCCCGCTCGAGCGTGGGGAGGTGGGTCTGTTGTAATGAGGTGTAGACCCGCTTTCGCTCGGCGGAGGTGATCTCCTCGACTTCTTTCTCGAGTTCCCAGGCGGCGACGTGTTCGGCGAGATCCCCGAGCGTGACCGGTTCGTCCTCACGCTTGCAGTAGTGGATCGCGTACCGGCGACGCTGGTTGCTCAACAGGTCGAAGATTTCGCCCTCCCGCGACTGATCGTCCTGACCTGTCGCCCCCGCTGTCGCTGGTTTGCTCTCGCTGGTTGTCGCCATCCCCCTGTATATGTGAATATTGGTATGGTTGATACATAACGCTTGTTGCTGATCAAGTCACATCTGGACACTATTCACAATGCTTAGCGTCCGATTCTGGTAAAGGGCTGACTCGATTCCGAAACGACTACTCTAGCCCTTCGAAACGAGAATCAGGTCTCCACAACAGAGTCACTTACATTGAACGGGAATCTCCCGCTCGAGTTCAACAGTAATCGTTCCATCGCTGGTCTCGAGGTCCATCGTGAGATTCGTGCTACTGCTTTGCTGATCGAATTGGAGGAACCCGACTATTCTTGCGTCACACCGAAGCGTCCCTTCGACGGTGAACTCACCATTGGCCATTACAATCTCGTCTTCCTGAAGATCTGGGTAGTCAGTGTCCCCGGTCGACATATTGAGTCCTGCATCCGTCACTTCGAGGTCGGATGACTGGGTTCGATCGGTAATCGTGACGAGTTCGACATCAGTATACTCATACTTCAACCCGGAAGACCAGACTAGCCGAGTCGCATCATTTTCCGTCAGACTGATCGGTTCTTTTTCAATTCCCACGAGCGCGTCTTCGTCGGATGCGGTTTCAACACCCACTCCTCGGTCGGCACTTGTCAGATCGAACGCACCGCTCGGTGCGGCGAGTACGATACCACCAATGAGTATCAATCCGATGCCAAGGGCCGTGAGTGATCGCATGGTGTGTCGTGGTTTGGAGTCGAATTCGGTGGATTCTGTTTGGTTTCGTCGACAGTAGCCTATCTCGAGTACCGGTCGTAGGATTCCACAGCGCTAGACCTCGTTTCAGTCGAAGGCGGGGAGACAGCCAAAGCGCTACCGTCAGCCGATAACGATGTGATCGGCGTCGACATCGACGCCGGTGTTACCCGTCATCCCACCCGTCACGTCAGTCGTGGATTCGCCGGTTCCGACATCGGGTCCTGCCCCTTCGTCGGCGTCTCCCTCAAGGCTCGGATCGACTTCGCCAGGTCCATCGCCTGTCTTGCTACCGTCACCGGTACCGACATCAGTCGAGTCACCGCCACCGGGCATGATCGTAATACTGGGCGTTCCGGGATCGACACCCGCGCGTTCGACCTGGACGTACACGATCAGATCGTTGAAGTCCGGGTCATTAGTTTCATCGGGGTTTTCGTTGTAGGCTTCGACTGCGTCATCCCAGAGCGCGTCGATGTCATCGTCGTCACATCCTGGCCCACAGTTGGCCGTGTTTTCAAAGAGGAAGACAAACTCGCCAGGTCCGAGATCGAGTTTGTCCTCGTCTTTCACCAGTCCTCGTTCCTCGAGGGCCTCGGTGGCACTGATCTGTTGGTCTGCGCCTGCAGGGAGCGCCGGAATCGTATTGTTCTCCGCGCTTCGAACACGGACGTTCTGCAGGTTCTGGCCCTGTGATGCATCGATCGGTCCAAAACGGATACTATACGGCACACTGTCACACCATAGTAGCGTTCGGTCAGTCGGGCCCGAATAGTGAGCTAAATCATTTGGATCGGTACCGCGGCTAGCACAGGAACTGTACCTGATATTTCGCAGGGTGAGTTCCGTCGTATCATCGACTGTGAAATTGTGTGTATAACTATCACTACTTTTGTCCTGCCATGTTGTTCCTGTATTGATGTTGGTGCCGCCATTAGGATTGCTAAAAGTATGTTCAGTTTCGCCGTTCGTGACTACATCCAGAGTCATCGGCGAGAGCAGGTGCCAGTCATCGCTGTAGTTTCCAGACACCTGTGAGCCAACGACATCGACACTCACGTTCGCGTCGTCGACCTCACCCAGACCGACTCGGCCAGGATCGATCCCAGCATCAACGGTGAAGTTTGTCGTTTTAACTCCGTCCTCAGTTTGAATCGTTGCCTGATACTCTCCATCGAGCAGTTTGGTCCCGTTGAAGTTCAGTTCGATGGTATCCGATTCGCCAAACGACCGGTTAACTTCTCCTTCAAAGATCCGTCCGTACGGACTCTCTCCCTCGAGGTCGGCCGGCATCTCATCGAGATATTCGATATCGAGCGCCACGGTCTGTGAGCCGGACTCGACACCGATGTTTGCCAAGTCGGCCGTGACGGTGACGTTCTCATCGACCGTGACGTTCTCGTTCGACAGTTCGAAGTTCGTTCCCGGCTTGCCGACGTAGAACGATCCCGGCTCGCTCAAGCCTTCCTCGCCGGCCGTGACGTTGTACTCGTAGACCGTCCCGGCCTCGAGGTTGTGTTCGTCGGGATCGACGGTAAACGAGACCGTCTCTTGCTCGCCGCTTTCGAGTGTCGTTGGTTCGGGCATAGTGATTCCGGCATCCGGAACCGTCAACGTGACATCTCGTGACTGCTCGTCGGCGTACGTGTTCTCGACGACGGCTTCGACGGTGAACGAGTTCTCGTCGGTGACGATCTGATCGTCCCCGACGCCGTTGTCCTTGACGACCGTGAACGCGTTTTCTGCCTCTCCAGTGGCTCCTCCGACGATGGTTCCGGTTGCAGTGTCGTCACCGGTCCGAACTTCAAACTCGTTTGGCTCGTAGGGTAGTGCGGATTTGTTGACCGTCCAGGTGACTGTCCCGGTTGCCCCGTAGTCGAGGGTCAACTCCTCGCTAGCAGTAACATCGAACTCATCGAAATCGATGGTCACGGTGCGGTCGCCCTCCTCGATACCGATGTTCGTTATTTCGGCGCTAATAGTCGCGTTGTCGCCATCAGCGGGCGTTGTTTCGATGTCGTTGACGGTAAAGTTCGATCCTGGTTCGCCGAGGTAGAACTCGCCGGGGTCCTCGAGCGTGTCGTCGATATCACCGGACTCATCGAGTGTTTGGAGCGTATACTCGTATGTCTCGCCGGGCGAGAGGTGATCCTCGTAGTTGTCCGAGTCGATTTTGACTGACCGGTTTTTTTCCTTGTTGCCGGGAACAGCACCATTGCCACCCTTGCCACTGTTTTCCGAGACGACTGTCCCACCATCAATTGCGACGCGCATTGTCGGTGGGGTGACCCTGTCGCTTCCGGTGTTATTCAGCGTTGCTTGGAACTGGAGATCGTCCCCGAATTTGACCGGCTGCGTGTTTCCGCTCGTGTGTTTGATCCCGTTGTCGGACTCGATCAGCAGCGATGCGCTATCGACCGGCGTCCTGACGTTCTCGATTTGGACGATGACGTCTTCGGTGGCCGGTTTGTGGGTTACGGACACCTCACTGTACTCGTCCGCACCGACTGCGTCCTCGAGATACGTCGCCCATCCCTCGTGGTACGTACTGTCTTCGATGCGGAACTCGATCGAGGTCGCGTCGCTACAGGCTCTGGCACGAGTGTTGATCGTCTCGGTTAGCTCCGTCGACCGGCTGTGGTTCGCTCTCGCAACCGTGCCGCTCGATCCGAAGTCGTCCTCCTCGAGTTCCATGATCTGGAGCTGCAACGAATCTCCATCGTATCCGATATTGGGTTCCGAGACAGTGCTGACGCTGCGATCGGTTTTCTCCCAGATACCGCCACCCTGATGGGCGATCGTTCGATCGTCGAGTTCGAACTCGAGTGCGCGGAGTTCTCCCTCGACGGGGGCACAAGTACGACTCCCGCTCGACGCGTTATACCACCTGACGGAGATATTCCCGTCATCGGTGATCGTCGGTTCGTTCCCCTGCATCTCATCGATCGGCAGTGGCTGGTCCGATCCCGTCGTCGCGACGGTCGTTAGCCTGTGATCGATCTCCATTGCGAACTGCTGGGTCCGTTCACTGTTCGCTTCCGATTTGATTGCATCGAGCATCGCCGAACCGGCGACGAAGACGAGCATCGCACCCATTATTACGAGTGCGAACAACAGGACGATTCCAACGAGCGGACTCGCGCCACGGTCCTCCGAGTCCTCCCGCTGGGAACCATCCCGATTTCTTTCTCCCACCATTACTGAATCTCTTACTCAGTAACTACTTTCCTACTATAAAAATGCGCATCGTCGTTGAAATATCGTAACCTGGGGAGGAGTTACAAGTACATCTTGAGTGCTGTCGAGCGGCACCAACCGATCGTTGAAATCCGAAGTAAACGGGACTGAGCGTTCTCTCAGTAATCTCGAGCGAAGTGGGTCCTGCTTGGCGGAGATGTGCAGTCTCGATATCGGTGACGAGCCACGTCACATTCGGGGCTGATTGTGATGTTTCAGGCGGCACTTGTTGGTCTCGAGTGGCTGCTACCTGTGTTCAAGACGGCCTTGAACCATCGTATGGCCGGTCTTGCGCCCGTTCTGGATACTCAATACAAAGTGGGTGACGTTCATAGACGGGAGTAGGAACTGCGTTCCGGCACCCCTCACAGGGTGGTGCTGGGGCGCGGAACGGAGACCATAATCATGAGAATGAATCGACGCAACGTGTTAGTTGGATTGGGTACGATCGTCGCTGGCGGCGGCGCCGCGCTCGGAACGGGCGCGTTTAGTAGTGTGCAGGCAGATCGGACCGTGTCGGTCAATACTGCCGGTGATGACAGTGCATATCTCGGCATTAGCGTGGATGGAACCTACGCGACTGACGGTGCGAGCAGCGAGAATGCAGTCAGTATTGATCTTGGTGGTGATTCCAATGGTTTCAACGATGATGCAGTGACTACCGTTAACAGTGTTCTCACTCTTTCAAATAATTCTGCGGATACCAGTAACCCTTCGATAACTGTTGGATTCGACGACAAAACTACTACCGGAATTGATCAAACTGATCAAACTACTATCATTGTCGAAACGGACAGCAATGATAACGTTATAGCTGAAGCCCAGTTTACACTTGCCAGCAGTAGTAATGGGTCAGCAACACTTGCTGATACTTCTGAAACGGTCGATGTAAATGTGGCTGTGAGAACAGGTAGCGAGACCACTGAAACTGGTACGAGTACTGAGGATCTGACGTTGGTAGCAAACTAAAATTCCTAACCGACGACAGGTATCGATATCTCACCTCGAGAAGACGCACAAACGGAGAAGAATATATGAATACCTCTGTCCAACTGATATCAACTGAAATCCTAATCGGCATCGCAGTGATCTGTTTTTCTTCTGCATTCATAGTCCCGACTGCGGCACTCACGTTGGGTGAGGATCAGGCGAGCAGTAACGTAGTCCTCGAGCTGACTGACGCCCGGTATGCTTCAGTTCAGGATGGTGAACTCCGGCTCAACCTTAAGAAACTCAACGATCGCGCGATAACCCGCGCGGACAACGTCTTCACGATCTCGGTCACTGTCGACGACGTCGAACGCCTCTGGATCGAGAACGACGTTCCTGGCCTCTCCTTCTACCGGGACGGTGATCCGAGCGCGACGATCAGTAAATCGCGCCCGCTCACGCCGATGCCGGGCTCGAGGACCAGCATTGGCGTCGCGGTCGACACGCACGAGGCGGTCAGCGGGACGGAGACGTTCACGGTCGTCGCGCAGTACGAGGACGAGGACGAAACCGAGTCCGATATCCGCGGTTCGACCGTCAGCGTCTCGCCGACGACCGTCGAGGCGGGCGAGACAGTGACCGTCAACGCGACCTACCGAAACGACGGTGACGGGTGGGGAGTGGAAACGGCCCGGCTGACGGTCGACGGGACCGTCGTCGACCAGCGGACGGTCGCCCTCTCGTCGGGCGAGAAACAAACGGTCAGCTTCGAGCGGCGCATGGAGTGGCCCGGCACGTACGAGGTCGGGATCGAGGGGGTCGGGTACCAGTCCGTGACCGTCGCGGGCCCGCAGCTCGAGGTCTCGAGCGCCACCATCGACGACGCCACGATCACCGCCGGCGAGACCGCGGACGTCCGGGCGACGGTTCGAAACCCGTCCGACAGGCGGATCGAGCGCACGCTCGAGCTGTCGGTCGACGGGATCGTCGTCGATACCCGAACCGTCTCGATCCCGGCCAACGGCGAGCGGACGGTCTCCTTCCGGCGGTCGTTCGACGAGCCGGGAACCTACGCGATCGCGGTCAGCGGCGTCGACGCGGGGACGGTAACCGTCGAGGAGCGGGCCGGGTTCGACATCCGGAACCGCGAACTGTCGCCGATGACGACGGCGGCGCTCGCGCCGCCGGCGACGGCCGGATTGCTGTTCCTGGCGATCGCTGCGAACCGGCGCTGGTCGTTCGTCCGGTAGGTCGCGAACTCGAGCCGCCGCGAGCGCGACTCGACGACTCTCGCGAGTTTTATACTTCACCGGACATATACTTGGATCGAGGCGTCTGCTACCGATGACCGTCACTCACCGATGACAAACTCGACGCTCGTCACGCGGGGGCTCGGAGCCCTCCTCGCGCTGGTCGTCATCCTGCTGGTGGTCGGCCAGCTGCTGGGCCAGCCGATCCTGCTCGGCTACGTCGCGACCGGCAGTATGGAGCCGGAAATCGACGCCGGCGACGGCTTCGTCGCCGTGCCCAGCGTCGTGACTGGCCCGGTCGAGGAGGGGGACGTGGTCGTGTTTCAGGCACGGGATCTCAACGGCGGCGGGCTGACGACCCACCGCGTCGTCGACGAGACTGAAGAAGGGTACGTCACGAAAGGGGACGCCAACCCCTTTACCGATCAGGACGGCGGCGAACCCCACGTCACGGAGGGACAGATCGTCGCCGAAGCCTGGCAAGTCAACGGGAAGGTCGTGACGATCCCGCATCTGGGTACCGCGATCATGGGATTCCAGAGCGCCGTCCAGAGCGGCGTCGAGACGGTCACGTCGGTGTTCGGCGTGACGACCGGCTCCTCGAACGGGCTCGGTGCCTTGCTGGTCGGGGTCGGGGTCGCGATGCTCGGGTTCGGGACCCTCCTCGAGCGGCTCGGGCCGGGCCGCCGCGAGACGAGCCGGTCCCGCTCGCGGGAGAACGTGATCGCGTTCTGGACGGCGCTGGGGCTCGTCTTGCTCGTGTTCGTGACCTTCGCGACTGCGGCGATGGTCGTTCCGTCGGGCACCACCGAGTACGGTCTCATCAGTTCCGAGTCGCCCACCGACGATCCACAGATCGTCGCGCCCGGCGAAACGTCGGAACTGACCCGGACGATCGACAACGCCGGCTACCTGCCGATCGTGGTCGCCCACGAGCCCGAGAGCGGCGGGATCGGCGTCGAGCCGCGGTCGCAGACGATCGGGATTCGTGACAGCGGGGAGGCGACGGTAACGCTGTCGGCACCCGAGCAGACGGGCGAGTACACGCGTCACCTCGGCGAGTACCGGTATCTCGCCGTGTTGCCACCATCGGTACTGCTCTGGCTCCACGGCCTCCATCCGCTCGCGGCCATCGCGGCGGTCAACGTCGTCATCGTCGGGATCGCGGTCGCGATCGTACTGCTGCTGTTCGGCAGCGACGACATCCGAGTTCGGTCTGCGGGGAGTCACGTCCCGCTGTCGACCCGTCTCAAGCGTCGCGCTCGGCGATGGTTCCGTGATTGGAAATAACGTTTCGTTGTTGCAAATACCACGGAAAGGCCACTATCCTTATAATGGTCTGTTTCTTTCACTTAGTCATGTATTGTCCCGAAGGCCGACCAGTTCGACCCCGATCGGCTCGTACGGAGCCGAGTGGTCGACTGGCCGGCCGGGACACCGGGGGACACAGGGATGACCGATAACCCGCGTCTCGAGTTGCTGTTGGCCAAGCACGGTCGGACCATCGTGATCGCACTGATCGCGGTCGGCGTGCTGTCGATCGCCGCGACGGGGTGGGCCGTCGCTAATCCGGACACGACGACCGCCCCACAGTACACCGAGGAACGCGTGACGACCGACGGGAGTACCAGCGCCGTCGTCACCGAGAGCGGGACGCTGTGGATGGAGGGCCAGCGGCTCTCGGACAGTGCCGTCTACCTGCTGAACGCGACACCGGAGCTGACGCTCGAGGCCGAAACCCGACTACGAAACGAGACCGGCGGGGCCCCCGTCGAGTCGGGGGACGTGACACACGAACTGGGACTGCGCTTCCAGGCGACCCGTGACGGCTCTCCGTTCTGGAACGAGACGACGACGGTATTGCGCGAGTCGCCGTCGGTCGAGAACGGCGTCGCCACGTCGAACGCGACGATCGACGTCGAATCCTACCGCCGACAACAGCGCCAACTCGAGCGCGAACTCGGCGGGATCGGATCGGTCGAACTGGCCGTAGTGCTTCGCACCGAGTACGATACCGGAACCCATCAGGGGACGCTCACGACCACTGCCCCGATGACGATCACCGACGAGGCCTACTGGCTCGAGGGCGAGCTGTCGGAGTCGACGCCACACCGCTACCGCAGCGGGACCGAGCGGACGACCACGTCCCGCAGTCCGGCGATGATCGGCGGCCTGTCGCTGCTGGGGACGCTGTCGCTCGCCGGCGCGGCACTGGTCGTGCGCCGCTCGTCGGGCGACATCGAGGCCGCCCGCCGGGCGCTTCACGAACGGCGGTACGCCGAGTGGATCTCGCGGGGATCGATCCCGATGTGGATCGGCGACTACCACGTCTCGCTCGATACGCTCGAGGACGTCGTCGACGTCGCGATCGACACGAACGAGCGCGTCGTTCACGACACCCAGCGCGGACTGTTCGCGGTGGTCAACGACGGAGTGGTCTACTACTACAGCGACCGCGGGCTCTGGGAGGAGACTGCGTGGCCGGAGATGGACCTGGAGGCGAGTCCGGCCGTCATCGACGGCGACGGCGACCTCCCCACGCAGGATCTGTCGGAACTCGACACGAGCAACGAGTTCGCCGCGCCCGACGACCCGGACGGGTTCGAGGACGATGAAGAGGTCTGGGAACAGCTCTGAGGATCCCACCGTTTCGTCGTGACGGTGTCGCTGTTCTTATCGCGCCGTCGCATCGAACTGGCTACCGTTTGCATACGACCGAACGTTTTCGGTCCGACACCGATTCTGTATCTGAACCGAATTCCTCCCTATTGATCATAAACGAAATCCATATATGGCCGTTCTGCAAAATTTGATCCGTATGGAAACGCCACTCATTGTCACGGACTTTCTCGAGCAGGCCCGTTCCCATTACGGGGACGAGGAGGCGATCGTCGGGGCGGACGGCGAACGGTTTACCTACGCCGAGTTCGGCGACCGAGTCGATCGCTTCGCGGCGGCGCTGCAGGACCGGGGGATCGAGAAGGGCGACCGCGTGGCCGTGCTGGATCCGAATACCCACTACCACCTCGAGGCGGCCCACGGCGCGATGGGGATCGGTGCCGTGCATACGCCGCTGAACTACCGGCTCGAGCCCGACGACTACGAGTACATCCTCTCGGACGCGGGCGTCGACGCCATTTATGCCGACTACGAGTACGCCGAGAAGATCGAGGCGATCCGCGACGACGTGCCGACCGAGACGTTCATTACGAACGACGCTGATGCTGTCGAGGGCGACTGGGAGAGCTTCGACGCCGTCCTCGAGGATACGGCTCCGGAGTATGACCGCCCCGAGATGGCCGAAGACGAGGTCATTACGATCAACTACACCTCAGGGACGACGGGGGATCCGAAGGGGGTCTGTCGCACCCATCGGACGGAGACGATCCACGCCTACCTGATGTCGATCTATCACGAGATCACCGACGACGACACCTACCTGTGGACGCTGCCGATGTTCCACGTCAACGGGTGGGGCCACATTTACGCGGTGACCGGGATGGGCGCGACCCACGTCTGTACGCGCGGGGTCAACGCCGACGACGTCGTGTCGTCGATCCGTGATGAGGACGTCTCCCTGCTCTGTGCGGCCCCGGCGGTACTCAATCAGTTGATCGATTACTACGAGACCGAGGGCGAACCCGAGATGACGGGGGCGAATCCGGTCCGGGTCACGACCGCGGGCTCGGCACCGCCGGAAGCGACGATCCGTGCCGTCGAGGACCGCTTCGGCTGGTATCTCAAGCACCTCTACGGAGCGACCGAGACGGGACCGCTGATCACCATCTCCGACGCGAAGCGGCTGATCGACGATGGGAACCGCTTCGAGATCAAGAAACGGCAGGGCATGGGCGTCCTCGGGACCGACGTCCGCGTCGTCGACGAGGATGGAAACGACGTCCCCCGCGACGATCAGACGCTGGGCGAGGTCGTCGTCCGGGGCAACCAGATCATGGACCGCTACTGGAACAAGCCCGAGGCGACAGAGGAAGCCTTCAACGATCGCGTCGAGGGCTACTACCACACCGGTGACCTCGCCACGATCGACGAGAACGGCATGATCGCGCTCCGCGATCGGAAGAAAGACATCATCATCTCCGGCGGGGAGAACATCTCGAGCATCGAACTCGAGGACACGCTGTTCGATCACGAGGCGGTCGCGGACGCGGCGGTAATCCCGGCTCCGAGCGACGAGTGGGGCGAGACGCCGAAGGCCTTCGTCGTGCCGTCGAACGGCGATCCGACCGATCCGCCGGTCTCGGCTGAAGAACTGACCGCGTTCACCCGCGAGCAACTCGCGGGCTACAAGGTCGTTCGCCGGGTCGAGTACGTCAAGGAACTCCCCAAGACTGCGACCGGCAAGACCCAGAAGTACGAACTCCGCCAGCAGGAGTGGGCCGACGAGGACCGAATGATCGGCGAGGGGTAACGTCTCGTCCCGTTGATTCACGTCTTTTTTGACGCGTTTCGATCGATCGGTGACGACACGCATATCATCCGCTGTAGCGACTCACGGGGCACTTTACTCGGCGATATATATAGAATCCTATCGTGGTTCGATCCAGGGTAAGGCTCAACTTTTATACTTCTGGGGCCTTTCGAATCGTAATATGGCAGAGACCGACGGGGAGGAAATCGAAGACTTGCCACCGAGCGCGAAACTCGTCTTCAAGGTTCTCGAGTACGACGGGCCGCTGACGCAGAAACAGATCGTCGAGGAATCGATGCTCTCGGCCCGGACGGTACGGTACGCGCTCGAGCGCCTCGAGGAGATCGGGATCGTCGACGAGGACATCTACTTCGCTGACGCCCGTCAGAGCCTCTATCGGCTCGAGGAACCGGTCGCCGCCGACGGTAACGGCGTCGAGGAGTCCCCGAAAAAGGACGCCTGCTGCGCGGAGTAATCGGTCAAACGGCAGTCTTATTTTCCAGCCGTGACCGTCCCCGATATGGACAAAGAGCGGCTCCCACGCTGGGGCTGGCTGTTGATCGGCCTGTTTCTCGCGGCGCTGGTCGCCAACCTACTCAATCTCGTCGTGTTAGTGCCGACCGTCTTCCCCGAGGCGTACCGATCGATCACGGTCATCACGACCATGTCGCCGGTGTTGATCTACGTCGGCGTCTGGTACGACGAGGATCGGCAAGGCTACTGGCGACACTCGCGGGCGCGGATCGTCGGCGATGTCCTCTACGTCGTCACGGGGGCCGCGATCGGGTCGGCGATCGTCCTCGTGGCGCTGGTCGATCGGGGGCTGCCGCCGTTCCTGCTCGACGTCCTCGCGATGGGTGCCGGTTTCCTGCTCTCGTGGGGGCTGTTCTGGTGGCGGAATCCGGATCTGTACAGCACCGACGACGAGCGCTGAACCGCAGCGGACTGTGTCACCGCCGAGCGCGATCAGCCCGCCGAGCGGTCGTCACCGCGACCGGCGAGTCCCGGCGTCGGCGGCGTCGCCCGCTTGTGATCGGTAGCGACGTACAGCGACGCGATGTCGGCCGCGGTCTCGCGGTCGATCCGCAACCCCTTCATTGCCTCCTCGAGCGGACGACCCTCGTCGACCAGCCGGACGAGCAGGGGATCGATGACGTCGTAGCTCGCACCGAGTTCGCCGGCGTCGGTCTGGGTGGCCCAAAAGCCCGCTGTCGGCTCCTTGCTGACGATCCGGCGGGGAAGGCCGAGGTGTTTCGCGAGCGCGCGAACCTCCGTCTTGTAGCAGTCGCCGAGCGGATAGCTGTCGGCGGCGCCGTCGCCGTACTTGGTGAAATAGCCCAGCAGCCGCTCCGAGCGGTTCGCGGTCCCGATCACGAGCCGTGACTGGCAGTTCGCGGCGTAGTAGGCGGTGACCATCCGTAGCCGCGCGACGGCGTTGCCAATATCGTGGGGCCGATCGTCGTCCCCCTCGTCGGCGGTCCCGAGTCCGCCCGCGACCGTTTCCTCGAAGGCCTCGAGCAGCGGCCGTAACTGGATCTCCTCGAACTCGATGCCCATCCCCTCCGCGAGGGTACGGGCATCACTGACGTGTGTCGCCTCGGTCTTGTGACAGGGCAGTCCCAGTCCGAGAACGTTCTCGGCCCCGACGGCTTCGACCGCTAGTGCCGTCGTTACCGTCGAATCGATCCCGCCGCTCATCGCCACGACGACGCCGCTTGCATCCGCCTCGTCGACTCTCGTCTCGATGTCCGCGACGATCCGCTCGTGCATCGCCTCGAGCGACCGGTGATCCGTCAGAAACGGCCCGTTCGATCGCTCGATTCCCGAATAGACGAACGTCGTCCTATCTGCACTCATCCGTTGGAATCACTCCGTTGTTCACACCGAATGCAGACGATTGTCTTCTATATGAATCTAATCCTTAAACACCTAGTTACAATGTCCGTGTCGTCGATGCACATGGTCTGGCATCTGGGGAATCGGATGATCATGTGTCCACTTTCCCCACGCAGGCGTCTCCGTTTCGTCCGATCGTAGTCTCCCACTCGACCGGACCGATGGTCACCGGTCGGGAGGGTCGTCGCTTCCTACGAGGAGAGATATCGACCGACGGCGTAGACGACACAGGAACTGATCGCCGCCGCGGCACCGACGACGATTACGGGGACCGAGATGCCGGTCTGTCCGTAGGGGTTTCGCGGCGCGGATTCGACGACCGCGCTGACGGTCTCGGCGCCGGCGTGGCCGAGCAGGAAGAACCCAACCGTGATCAGGATCGCGAAGCCGCCAGTTGCCAGTCCGAACATCGAGGCCACGTCCTCGACGTTTAGCAGCGCATGTACCTGCGACTCCGAGAGTGAGTGTTCGTACCGCCGACGTGCGATCGCTACCGCGACGAGACAGGCTGCAGTCCCCAATTCGATGCCGCCGGCGTAGACACCGACCCAGAGGACCAGCGGCGACGACCATAACGGGTCGCCGCCCGGAAACGTCGCTTGTACCGACGACGGATAGGTGGCGACGATCGGAACGACGAGTGCGATCGCAAACAGCAGGCCGCTCTGATAGACGAGCTTTTGCGGAATTCGGCGCTTGATCAGCGCGTATCGCTCGACTCTGAGTCGTTCGTACGTTGATTCACCGAGGAGTGCGTCCGCGATCGGATCGTTCGGATCAGGCGAAGTCATCGGTTGTGGCGGGTGTTTCGGTCTCGGGGTATGCGATCGGACACAGAACACCCCAAAATACGCTGCGGTTTCACTCTCCACGTCGAATTTCTTGACATACACGCTACGATGGGTGTTATTTTCGTTAGGCTCAAGCGGTATGTATTGTCCCTTCATAGCAATCACCATGGCCGCAACAGTTGGCCCAGAATCCATTTGGCTGTGGATCGGCACGATCGGAATGACCCTCGGAACCCTGTACTTCGTCGGGCGCGGACGTGGCGTTCGCGACCGGAAGATGCAGGAGTTCTACATCATTACGACCTTCATTACGACCATCGCCGCTGCGATGTACTTCGCGATGGCGACCGGCTTCGGCGTCACCGAAGTCGTAGTCGGCGACGAGGCGCTCACGATCTACTGGGCGCGCTACGCCGATTGGCTGTTCACGACGCCGTTGCTGCTGCTCGACCTCGGACTGCTGGCAGGGGCGAACCGAAACACGATCGCGACGCTGATCGGACTCGACGTGTTCATGATCGGGACCGGCATGATCGCGGCGTTCGCCGCCACCCCGGGCACCCGGATCGCCTGGTGGGGTATCAGCACCGGCGCCCTGCTCGCCCTGCTGTACGTCCTCGTCGGAACGCTCTCTAAGGACGCGCGCGGTCAGTCCCCCGAAGTCGCGTCGCTGTTCGGTCGGCTGCGCAACCTGGTCATCGTGCTGTGGCTCCTCTACCCGGTGGTCTGGATCCTCGGTACGGAGGGGACGTTCGGCATCCTCCCGCTGTACTGGGAGACCGCCGCGTTCATGGTACTCGACCTCTCGGCGAAGGTCGGATTCGGCGTGGTCCTGCTCCGGAGCCGCTCCGTCCTCGAGCGGGTCGTTACGCCGACGGCCGCGCCGGCCTGAGAACACAGCATCGACGCCTGATGGTCGGCTTCGCGGGGCTGTCCCGTGGCCGACCCGCGGTCGGTTTCGTTTGCCGGTTCGAACGCGAGTTCCCGCCGGACGACGCCCTCGAGCGGAGCTATGCGGCCGCGGGTACGACGACGGCCGATCGACCCTAACCAGTATGGACGCGGCAGTATTCCGCTCCCGTCCGTAATGTCGGTCACGGCGGTCCCGGCTCCCGCTGGTCACTGACAGAGACCGCCGATACGCCCATGATCTCCCCGCTTACGTACTTCGGAATCCACCTCACCTTGCTGCTACCGCCAATCCTGATTCTGGGATGGCTCGCGGTTCGGCGTGATCGCGCCTGGTGGGGCGTTCGCCCCCTCTCGGGTCTCGTGATCATGATCGCCCTCGCCGTCGTCTATACGACACCGTTTACGAACCGCCTCATCCCCGCCGGCGTCTGGTGGTACGGGGACGGTGCCGTCCTCGCGACCGTCTGGTATACGCCGATCGAGGAGTACCTCTTTTTCGTTCTTCAGCCGATACTGACGGCGCTCTGGCTGTTTCAGGTACGACCGAGCGCCGATCGATCGCTGGCGATCCCCCGACTCCATCGCCTGCTCGGCGTCGCCGGCGGGCTGGCGATCGCCGTCGTCGGCCTGCTGCTGCTCGGCGATATCTCGACGTCCTATCTCGGTTGGTTGTTCCTCTGGGCCGGGCCGGTCCTCGCCATCCAGTGGGGGTTCGGGCTGACGTACCTGTGGGACGTTCGCCGGTCGCTGCTGGTCGCGATCGCCGTCCCGACGCTGTACCTCTGGGTCGTCGACCGGATCGCGATCGAACTCGGCGTCTGGGTCATTTCCGATACCCACACTACCGGGTACGCACTCCTCGGGCTCCCGATCGAGGAGGCGCTGTTTTTCCTCGTGACCAACCTCTTCGTCGTCCAGGGGATCACCATGTACGTCTGGCTCCTCGATCGAATCGGCGCCGCTTCGGCGTGGCCGAGCGCATCACCGCGGCTTCCGACGAATTCCGATGACCGGTGACGCGATCGATCGGCGCGCCGACCTGCGAGCGAGCGCCGAAAGCCGATCGCGAGCCGCTCGGCTGACCCTCGGTTTCGGTTCGTCGCTTGCCGTCGCTGCCGTAGCGACGATCGCGTTTGGGTCGCCGCCGCTCGTCTACCAGTACGTGCCGCTGGCGCTCAGCGTCCTCGTTCTCGGACTCCCCCACGGTGCCGTCGACCACCTCGTGGTACCGCGGGCTCGAGACAACCCGGTAACGCCGCGATCGCTCGCGTCCATCGGCGTCCTCTACCTGCTCTTCGGATCCGCCTACGCCCTCGTCTGGGTTCTCGCGCCCGTCGCCGCGTTCGTCCTGTTTCTCCTCGTCACGCTCGTCCACTGGGGGCAGGGTGACGTCTATGTGCTTCTCGAGTTCCTCGGTGCCGACCACCTCGAGACGCGGGCCAGTCGACTGCTTGCCCTCCTCGTCAGGGGCGGTCTCCCGATGCTCGTCCCGCTGGTCGCCTTTCCGGCACAGTACGCGTTCGTCGCCGAGACGATCGTCGGACTGTTCGACCCCGGCGCGGCGACCGCGCTCGAGCCCCTCTTCGAACCGCCGGTTCGGGCGGCCGTGGCGGTCGGATTCGGATCCCTGATTGCACTCTCGCTCGCCCTCGGACTCGGCCGAACGAGCCCCGGCGAGCGGCGGCCGTGGCTCGTCGACGCCGCGGAGACGATCGGCCTCGTCGGCTTCTTCGCCACCGTCCCGCCGATCCTCGCCATCGGGCTCTATTTCTGTTTCTGGCACTCGCTCCGGCACGTCCTCAGAACGATGCTCGTTGATCCCGTCGCCAGCGCGGCCCTCGAGCGCGGAGCGACCCGGACCGCCTTCCGGTGTTTCGCCAGGGACGCGACGCCGCTGACCGTCGCCGCGCTGGGCGTCCTCGTCGGTATCTGGTTCGCCGTCCCCCGGACGCCCGCAACCGTCCCCGACGTCCTCGCGGTCTATCTAGTCGCGATCGCCGTGCTGACGCTTCCCCACGTCGTCGTGGTCGCGCTGCTCGATCGAGAAGCGGGGATCTGGTCACCCTGAGTCGAGACGCCGGTCGCTCGCGAAAAAATCTAGACCCAAAAGCCGCTCACTCGCTCCGCTCGTTCACGGTCGGTTCCCTACGAGGGAACGACCGTCACTGGATCCTTCCGGTCGATCGCCCGCTCGAGTTCCTCCGCGATCCCGCTCCCTCTCGAGACCTGAATCTCGCCGCCGCGGCTCACCGTCGCTGTAAACAGGTACTCGCCGCCGGCCTGAATCTCGACGGTTTCGCCGTGGTTGCCGTCGACCGGGATGACGATGTGCCGGGAGGTGATCTCCGGCTGCACCATCTGGCCGGCCTGGGAGCCGCCACCGCCGCCGTTCGCGCTGGCACCGCCGCCACCGCCGCCCGCGCCGTAGTTGGGGTTCTCGTCGTGGGTCCGGACGTCGATGTCGATCCCCAGCCGGTTCTCGACGTCGGTGATCCGACCGCCGCCCTTGCCGATGACGCTCGAGATGTCGTCCTCCTCGACGTAGACGACGGCCTTGTCCTGGCTCTTGAGTTCGACGTCGACGTAGCCCCGCGCGATCGAGCGGATCTCGCGCTCGATCTCCTGTTTCGCGATCCGGTCGACGCCGGACTCGGTGCCGGGGCCGCCGTCCTCGTCGTTCAGCGGGACGGTGACGACCTGGCGGTTGAAGGTGTAGATCTCGTACTCGGGCTCGCCGGTCCGGAAGTTCGTGACCTGAATGACCGGCCGCGCGAGGTCCTCTTCCGTGAGCCCCGCGGGGACCTTGACCTCCGTCTTCACGTCGTAGACCGTCTCGACCTCGCCGGCCTCGATGTAGACGACGGTGTCGACGACCTGTGGAATCATCCCGAGTTCGACCCGGCCGACCAGGCGCTGGAGGGCGTCGATCGGCCGCGTCGCGTGGACGACGCCGAGCATGCCGACGCCGGCCAGGCGCATGTCCGCGAAGACCTCGAAGTCGTCGGTCTTGCGGACCTCGTCGTAGATCGTGTAGTCCGGTCGGACCATCAGCAGGGCGTCGGCGGTCTTGGCCATCTCGCCGCCCAGTTCCGTGTACTGGGTGATGTCGGGGCCGACCTGCAGGTCACGCGGCTTCTCCATGGTCTTGACCGAGTAGTCGTGATCCGCGATGTAGCGGGCGACCGCCTGCGCGAACGTCGACTTCCCCGCCCCGGGTGCCCCCGAGATCAGGACGCCGCGCTGGCGCTCGAGCAGTCGTTCTTTGAGTTCGTCGGCGTGTTCGTAGTCCTCGATGTCGGTCTGTGCGATCGGCCGGACGGCGGTGATCTCGATGCCGTCCGAGAACGGCGGTCGGCCGATCGCGATCCGGTAGTCGCGGAACTGGACGATCTTCATGCCCGGTTCGGAGAGTTCGATGAAGCCGTCCGGGGACTCCTTGGCACCGTCGACGACCTCGCGGGCGTACTCGTCCATCGTCGCCTCGTCGGTGGGTTCGTCGGCGATCGGCTCGTAGACCATCGCGCCGAGTTCGCCCCGCTTTGCTTTGGGGACGGTGTCGGTCTTGAGGTGGACGCTCATCGTCTGCTCGTCGAAGAACTCCTCGACGGCGAGCGTCCCGACTTCCCGTACCTCGGGGGAGACGTGTTCGACGTCGAGCCCTTTGGCCTGTGCGACCTCGGCCTGGACGACGTCGCTAGTGACGAAGGTCGCCTCCAGCTCCTCCGCGAGGTCCCGGATGAGGGCGTCGATCTCGCCCTCGGAGGCGTGGCCCCGCTCGATGGCGTTGGGCCGCTCGCCGACGTACTCGAGGTCGACGACGCCGTCGTCGGCCAACTCGGCCAGCCGCTGGAGTTCCTCGAGACCGTCCCAGCCGCTGTCGATCCCGTCGTTTGCCTGCGCCTCGAGTTCCGCGACGACTGCCTCGGGGACACAGATCGTCGCTCCCTCGAACTGCCCGTCTTCGATTGTCGCCGAGACGCGGCCGTCGATGACCACGCTCGTATCCGGCACGACGTTCATACGTAAACTGGTCGACGTACGCCTATAAGGGTGTTCACAGCGGCTCCGTGCCGTTCGATCCCGTTCCCCACGCTTTCTTCGGAACTCGCGTCCAATTCCTATTCCGCGGGAACACTCACGGAACTTAATGAACCGACCGAACACGTTTCCGCCATGCAACCGCAGGAGACGTTCGGCCAGGGTGGACTCAACGGCTTTCTCGACGTCGACGACCTCATCGATCGGATCGGGCTCGACGAAGACGAAATCGCGTGGCGCAAGGAGTTCATCGGGTTCGACGAGGCCGACGAGCGCCGGCTGGCCGACCTCGAGCCGCTCTTGCGGGCCAATTCGGAGACGATCGCCGACGACTTCTACGACAACGTCCTCGAGTACGAGCAGACCCGGGGGATCGTCGACCGCTCGCCGAAGGGGATCGACGCGCTCAAACGGACCCAGCAGGCGTATCTCGTCTCGCTGGCGACCGGCGACTACGATCAGTCGTACTTCGAGAACCGGACCCGGATCGGCAAGCTCCACGAGATGCTCGATATGCCCCTGAAACACTACGTGGGGCAGTACGGTGTCTACTACGATCTCCTCCTGTCGCGGATGAACGAGCGCGTCCAGGCACAGGTCGTCGACGCCATCGAGGAGTGGGCCGCCGAGCGCGAGGCCGAACAGGACGGGGGCGGCCTCGGCCGGTTCGTCGGCGCACTCGGACTGGGCGGCGAGGACGGGGACAATGACGACGGCCTCGAGGAGTCGTTCGAGCGGGCCGTCAGGGACGCCATCGACGAGGGCATGATGGACGTCCTCTCGCTGTTGCGGATCATCAACCTCGATATGCAGGTCGCGACCGACACGTACGTCGACTCCTACGCACAGCGCCTCGAGGAGTCGATCGAGCGCCGGAAGCGCCTCGCCGAGGAGGTCGAAACGGACGTGCAGACGCCGCTCGGAGAGCTGTACGATGCCAGCGAAGCCGTTTCGAAACGCGCCGAAGCGATCAGCGACCACACGGAGTCCCAGGCCGCGGGCATCACGCAGGCCGCCCGCGAACTCGACGAGGTCAGCGCCGCCGTCGAGGAGGTCGCAAGCGTCGCCGACGAGGTCAGCGAGGAGAGCGACCGGACCGAGCGCCTCGCGGCCGAGGGCGTCGAGGCGGCCGACGACGCGTTGGACGAACTCGAGGCCATCGAGGACGCGACCGACCGCGTCGCCGAGGCGGTCGACGGGCTCGCGGCCCGGACCGACCAGATCGACGAGATCGTCGATCGGCTCGACGACCTCGCCGAGCGAACGACGGTGCTGGCGGCCAACGCCAAGATCGAGTCCTCCCGGTCGGGCGACCAGGCCAGCGAGACCATGGGCGTCATCGCGGGGGAAGTGCGGTCGTTCGCCGAGCAGACGAAAGACGACCTCGCGGAGATCGAAGACGCCGTCGAAGCCGTCCGCGAGGACGCGGCGGCGACGGTTGCGACGACGGAGGAAACCGTCGCTCGCGTCGACACCGGGACCGATCGCGTTCGGGAGACGATCGACTCGCTCGAGGAGATCCACGATGCGGCCGAATCGACGGCCACCGGCATGGAAGACGTCGCGAGCGCGGCCGACCAGCAGGCCCACGGGGTCGAGACGACGGCCGAGACGCTCGCGGATCTCTCGCAGTCGGCCGATAAGGTCGCCAGCGCCGCGGAATCGGTCGCGGCGGCGAGCCAGCAACAGACCGCCAGCCTGCGTGAGGTACAGCAGTCGGTCGCCCGGCTCACCGACGAGGAGGCCGAGCCGGAGCAACCGGTCTACGAGCGGATGGACTAACGCCCGACTGACTCGCCCGCCGGTTCCGATGCACTGAACAGCGACGCCGTCGACTGATCGGCCATGACGCTCGTCGAACTGACCCGCGACCTCGCCGCGATCCCGAGCCACGAGGACGCGACCGCCGCCGGCGACTTCCTCGAGGACTGGCTCCGCACGGAAACCGACGCGGCCGTGACTCGAGACGAGGCCGGGAACGTCATCGCCCGAACGGGAACGGGTGCGGAGACGCTGGCGCTGGTGGGCCACCACGACGTCGTGGAGCCGGCGGCGTCGCAGGTCGCGAATGCGGACTCGAACGCCGCCGGAGCCCGCCACGACGCGGGCGAGTACGTCGTCGAGGAACGCGACGGCCGGCTCTACGGCCGCGGTACGGCTGACATGAAGGGGGCACTCGCGGCCGCCCTGCTGGCCTTCCGCGAGGCCGACCCGGCCGGGGAACTCGTCTTCGCGAGTTTCGTCGGCGAGGAGGTCGGCGGCGTCGGTGCCCGATACGCGATCGACGAGGGGTTCGCTCCCGACTACGCCGTGGTCGGCGAGGGCTCGACGAACTACTCCGGCCCCGACGTCACCGACGTCGCCGTCGCCCACAAGGGCCGGCGCGGGAGTACGATCACCGCCCGCGGCACCGCCGCCCACGCCAGCGAGGCCGACGCCGGCGAGAACGCCATCTATCGGGCCACTGCCGCCGTCGATCGGGTCCGCGATCTCGCGGTCCCCGCGGTCGACGTCGCGGGCGAGACCCTCGAGGGACGGCTCACCGTCACGGAGATCGAGGGCGGGTCGGCGATGAACGTCGTTCCCGCCCGCTGTACGGTCACCGTCGACGAGCGGACGGTCCCCGGCGAGCGCGCCGCCCTCGAGCGGGTCGCCGACCTCGAGGGGGTCGAGTGGGTGGTCGACCAGGACCTGCCGCCGATGCGCTGCGAGGACCGGGCCTTCGCCGACGCGGTGCGTGCGGCCGCCGACGCCGCGCAGGCCGGCGAGCCAGAACTCGTGACGAAACCCCACGCGACGGACGCGGGCTGGCTCGCCGAGGCCGGGACGGAATGCGTGATCTACGGGCCCTCCGAGCCCGGCGAGGCTCACACCGACGACGAGAGCGTCTCGATCGACGTCCTCGAGCGGTGTCGGGAGACCTACCGGCGGGCGGCGGAGCAGTGGCCGGGGGAGTGACCGGTGGTTTGCAGTGCGTCCGCGACTCAGAGCCCCGGGACTCCGACCGCTTCGAAGCCGGTGACCCCGACCGCGGCGAGGGCATAGAGGACGAGCAGGACGGTGACCCAGGCGACGAGGCCGATCATCGCCGCGGCGGTCCAGTCGCCGGGATACCGCCAGTTGATGACGCCGACGTAGGCGACCAGCGCCAGCAGCGGGCCGAGAAGGGGGATCCAGCCGACGACGAAGCCGACGATCGCCCAGACGATCGCGCCGATCAACGCGGTGACGATGGCGTGGTCGTAGTCCCCGCGGCCGACGATGACCCGCGCCCCGGCGTAGATGCCGAGGGCGCCGATCAGCAGACTCACGACGAACACGACGGCTGCCGCGATTGGCGAAGCGAGGGCCATGGTGGCTCGACGTACGTCAGGTCGGCGGAACAGTTCGCTGCTTGCACGTTCCGCAGCGTTCGCATCCGTTCCCCGATGCGGGCCCGCGAGCCACTGACGGCGGCATCGATACCGAGTACGTACCGTCTCGAGACCCGACACCTCGGGTTGTCCCACACCCTGACGGGTGGTTCGTGGGTGGGTCGCGCTGTCCGGAACCCCGACGTTGATACCGATTCCGGTCGAACGGTACGCCCATGGCGACCGATCAGGCCGACGCGAGCGAGGCCGACACCTACGAGCAGTTCGAAACGCGAGTCCAGCGGATTTCGAACGTCGGGAACGCGGCCGGCGTCCTCCGGTGGGACCAGGAAGTCGTAATGCCCGACGAGGGCACCCCGGCCCGGGCACAGCAACTCTCGACGCTGTCCTCGCTCAGTCACGAACTCCTGACCGCCGACGAGACCGGTGACTTGCTCGCGGAGTTAGAGGAGACGGCCCTGGCGGACGAGCGGGCAGCGGTCGTCCGCGAGATCCGCCGCCGGTACGACCGCGAGACCAGCGTCCCACAGGACCTCGTCGAGGAGATCTCTGCGACGGCGTCGAACGCCCATCCCACGTGGAAACGGGCCAAGGAGGAAGACGACTTCGAGCAGTTCGCGCCCACCCTCGAGCAACTGGTCGATCTCAAACGCGAGTACGCGAATCACATCGATCCCGACGCCGATCCCTACGCCGTTCTCTTCGCGGACTACGAGCCCTACATCGACCTCGAGACCGCCGAGCGCGTCCTCGAGCGCCTACGTGAGACCCTCGTGCCGCTGATCGACGCCGTTCAGGACAGCGACGTCGAGCTGACGACCGACGCCTTCGCCGGCGAGTTCGACGACGACGATCAGGAGGCGCTGGCGCGGGACGTGCTGGACTCGCTGGGCTACGACTGGGACCGCGGGCGGCTCGACACCGCGCCGCATCCGTTCTCCTCGGGCACGCAGTTCGATGCCCGCGTGACGACCCGCTTCGAGGAAGACGATCTGCTGGGCTCGATCACCTCGACCATCCACGAGTTCGGCCACGCCAACTACACGCAAGGGCTTCCCGACGACGGCTACGGCACGCCGCTTGGCGAAGCACGGGACCTCTCGGTCCACGAGTCCCAGTCGCGTCTCTGGGAGAACCACGTCGGCCGCTCGCGGCCCTTCTGGGACCACTTCCTGCCGATCGCCCGCGAGCGGTTCCCCGAACTCGCGGACGTGACCCCCGAGGAGGCCTACGAGTCGGCCAATCAGGTCCACGACGACAACCTCATCCGGGTCGAGGCGGACGAACTCACCTACCACCTCCACATCGTGATCCGCTTCGAGATCGAGCGCGATCTGATCCGGGGCGACCTCGAGGTCGCGGAGGTCCCGCAGGTCTGGAACGACAAGTACGAGGAGTATCTCGGCGTCCGGCCGGAGACGGACGCGGAGGGCTGTCTGCAGGACATCCACTGGTCTCACGGTGACTTCGGCTACTTCTCGACGTACTCGCTGGGCTCGGTACTCGCGGCACAGCTGTACGCCGCCGCCGAGGCCGACCGCGGCCCGTTCGACGACGCCATCCGAGAGGGCGAGTTCGACGACCTCAACGGCTGGCTCCGCGAGAACGTCCATCAGCACGGCAAGCGATACGTCACGCCCGACCTGATCGAGCGGGCCACCGGCGAGGGCCTGACCGCCGACTACTTCCTCGAGTACGTCGAGTCGAAGTACGGTGAGCTGTACGATCTCGAGGAATACTGACCCTCTTCGGCCGGACTCCGCTCCCGGCGATTCGTGCCCTCACGATCCGCGACCCTCGATTTTAGGTCGCTGCCCGTCTAGCCGTCGGACGATGTCAGCGACACTCGAGTCGAAGACGGCCATCGTCACCGGTGCGAGTTCCGGTATCGGCGCGGCGACCTGTCACGAACTCGCCGACGGCGGTGCGAACGTCGTCCTCGCGGCCCGCAGCGAGGAGCGCCTGTCCGACCTCGCGGCCGATCTCGAGGCCGACCACGGCGTCGAAGCCCTCGCCGTACCGACGGATGTCCGCGAGGAGAGCGCCGTCGACGCGCTCCTCGCGGCCGCCGTCGACCGATTCGGCGGGATCGACGTGCTGGTGAACAACGCGGGACTGGCCCGAAGCAGCGACATCGAATCGATGACGACCGAGGCATACGAGACGATGCAGGAGACCAACGTCGACGGCGTCTTCTACGCGTCTCGAGCGGCGTTGCCGCACCTCCGTGAGCGTGAGGGCCACCTCGTTTTCGTCGCCAGCTTCGCCGGCCGACATCCGCGGCCGTCCAATCCGGTCTACGCGGCCACGAAGTGGTGGGTTCGGGGCTTCGCCAAGAGCCTCGCAGCCCAGGTCGGCGACGACGGCGTCGGCATCTCGATCGTCAACCCCGCCGAGGTCCGCTCGGAGTTCGGGGCGGCCGACGGCGAGAGCTTCGCCGAGCGGTTCGAGGAAGGCGAGGTCAGCGAACCCGAGGAGGTCGCGCAAGCGATCCGCTTCGCCGCGAGCCGTGAGGGCTCGAGCATCAGCGAACTCGACATCAACCGCCGGGACAAGTTCGCCGACACCTTCCACTGACCGAACGCCGGCGACCGGAGCCGCCCGCGACCCGTATAAAATCGGGCTGTGAGTGCCGGGTGGGAACTCACCCGTCCCCGGCCCCCTCCCTCGAGTATGCGACTCTCCATCCCCGGCGCTCCGGGCGTCTACTTCGACACCGATGCGGAACCGCTGGCGATCAACGTCGCCCTGACCGCCGCCGGCCGCCGCGCGCCGAAACCCCAGGGGTACGCCCTGCAGGCCCTGCCGTACCTCTGGTCGTTCGACGTCGACTTACGGGAGGTGCCGACCGACCACCCGATCCAGTATCTCCACCCCGAAGGCGCGCGGAGTCTGGGCGATCTTTCCCATCGCCGCGGCGTCGGCGAGGCCGGCACCGAACTCGAGTCGGTGTTACGGTTCGTCTGGTCGGTCAATCGGGAAGTGGAGTCGGCGACCGGGCAACTGCTCGGCATGGCCGACGGCGACGACGGCGTCACCATCGAGATTCAGGACGGTGCCGTCAGTGCCGCGGGCGCTCCCCTCGAGACCGACGCGTTCGACATCGATGAACCCGAATCCGATGACGTCGACGGCGGCGGGTTCGATACCGACGACGAACTGTAACTCGCCACCGATAGCTCCCCGAGCGACTCCGGTGGCGTCGCCGTTTGCGGCCCTTATTTTGCCGCCGACCCGAACCGATATCACGGTCGCGGAACAGTTCGCTGGCGACTTTCGAGCGCGAGCGGTAGCCCCGGTGGTCCGCCGACCGGACACAGCGAACCGTATAACACGCTGGCCCCGCTGGATCGAATCGAGCAAATGCCACGCCGCGCGTTCCGGATCGCCTACGACGGGACCGACTATCACGGGTTTCAGCGCCAGCCCCAGCCCGACGTGCCGACCGTCGAGGACGCCATCTTCGACGCCCTCCGCGACCTCTCGGTCCTCGAGCCCGACGCCGACAAACCGGCGGGCTACGCCGCGGCCGGGCGGACCGACGCGGGCGTCTCCGCGCTCGCCCAGACGATCGCGCTCGAGGCCCCCGACTGGCTCGCGCCGCGGGCGTTGAACGGCCGTCTCCCGGCCGACGTTCGGGCGTGGGCGGCGGCCGACGCGCCCCCGGACTTTCACGCGACCCACCACGCGACCCGCCGGGAGTACACCTATCACCTGTACGCGCCGCTCACCGAGACGGACGGCGCGCCGGCCGTCGACGACGACCGGTTCCACGCGGCCTGCGAGGCGCTGTCCGGGACACACGACGTTCGCAATCTGACGCCGGACGATCACAACACCGAGCGCTCGCTGGCCCTCGCAGCCGAGCGGGACGGCGACTACCTCGTCCTCACGGTCGCCGCGGGCGGGTTCTCCCGCGAACTCGTCCGTCGGCTCGTCTCGCTCGCCCGCGCGGTCGGAACCGGCGACGCCCCCCGCGAGAAGATCGACCGCGTCCTCGAGCCCGAGCCGCTGCCCGGCCACGAGGGGATCGCACCCGCCTCGCCGGAACCGCTCGTCCTGACCGACGTTCGATATCCCGACCTCGAGTTCGAGATCGACGATGAGGCGGCCCAGAGCGCTCGTTCGGTGTTCGATCGCCGCCGTATCGACCGGCGAACGGGTGCGCGGGTCGCCGGACAGCTCACTGACGGAATGCGGTGACCGGCGGCCACGTGGCCCTGCTCGTCGCAGCCTACGTACCAGTGCTTTTGGCCCCCGAACGCACATCTCGGCGCATGGAACTCTCGCCGGAAGAGTACGGAACCTACTGGCGCGCGTCGATCCGCGTCGCCGCGGGCGCGCTCGTGATCTTCTTCGGGACGCGGCTGACCACGCCGCTGCGGACCCATCCGGAGATCGGCGCGTCCGCGCTCGGCGTCGTCCTGTTCGTCTTGCTGGTCCTCGTCGGTACCTATCTCGCCACGCTCGGGCTCGCCCGCGTCGTCCGGACCGCCGTCGACGCGGAGACCTAGGTCTCGAGCGCCCGGACCGTCCCGCTCCCGTCACCGACGACGATCGCGCCGTCCGCGACCGCCGGCGATGCGACCACGCGACTGTCGGTCGGGAGCCGCCACAGCCCCGTCCCGTCGGCCAGCGAGACGGCGACGACGCCCGCCGTGGTTCCGACGACGACCGCATCGCCCGCGATGACCGGTGACGACCAACTCGGCGCGTACTGGGCCGTCCCGGCGCTGCCGACCGATCGCGAGAGCGACTCGACTTCCTCGAGCGGGGCTCCCCATCGCTCGCTCCCATCGCTCCGATCCAGCGCGACCAGTCGCTCGTCGGAGTCATGACGCACGACCCGTTCGTCGCCGACAGCCACTGAGGGGGCCATCGGTGGGAGTTCCTGTCGGCGAACGCTCTCCCCGGTGCCTTGCAGGGACAGCGACGCAGCCCCCTTGCCGCCCCACTGGAGCTGGCCGCTTTCGGCCGCCAGCGCGACCGGCGTCGCTCCCCCGACGTAGACGGTCCCGTCGACCACCGCCGGCGCGGACCGGACCGCACGCTCTGTGTCGTGGGTCCACTCGCTCGAGCCGTCGGCGGCGTCGAACGCGGCAATCCCGGCTTCCGTTCCGACGACGACGCGGCCGTCGGCGACGGCCGGGGAAGTGACTCCGCCGGCCGTCTGGCGCTGCAGTGCTAGCGACGCCCAGCCGTCGGTCGCCGGCGAGCGCCACGTCACCGCGCCGTCCGCGAGCCCGATCGCGACGAGGTCGCCGGCCGGCGTCCCAACGTACGCCGTGCCGTCGACTACGGTCGGTGAGGACGGTACTGACGGCCCGGCCTGTTGCTGTGCGGTCAGCCGAGCAGTCGTCGCACCGTCGTACGGGACGTGACGCCGGTCGTTCCCCTCGTGGTCGACGACGAGTAGCCCCTCGGCGTCGGGACAGACCACGGCGTCCTCGGCGGTTGCCGGCGATCCGGTTCGGGCCCCCTCGAGGGCGACCGTCCAGCGCTCGTCGCCGTTCGAGAGATCGATCGCGGACAGCCTCGAGCCGGCCGCGAGGTAGGCCGTGCCGTCGGCGATCGCGGCCGTTCCCGGAGTGGTCGGCAGGTCGACCGTCCAGCGTTCCGCCGGCTCCTCGTCGAACCCGTCCACGTCGGCGACCGCCGCGTTGGACGGGCCGCCGCGAAACGACGGCCACGTCCCGCTTTCGGCCGCCGATCCGTCGCCGTCCCCGTTCGCTTCGTCGTCCGTTCCGTCCCCGAGACAGCCGGCCCCGAACGCGAGGGCCGCCCCGCACGTTCCGAGTACCCCGCGGCGTGAGATCGGTCGCATCGTCCCCGTTTCGGGACCGATCCGTCAAAAGTAGTTCGCAGACCTGACAATCACGCGATCGAATCAGTTCTGATGGCGGTCGGGTTCGTCGCCCGCCCGCATCGATCCGTCCCCGACCGCCGCAAGCACGTCGTCGAGACCGGCGCGTGGCTCAGTCGTCTACGGAGCCGGCGGGTTCGGCGTCGACGGCGTCCGCAGCCGGCTCCGCGTCGGTCGGCGGGGCGTCGAACAGCGGACTCGCCGCGCCGGGGACGAACGTGTTGAGGACCAGTGCCGACAGCGCGGTCACGATGACCGACTGTCCGAAGAACAGCTCCGCGCCGCTCGGGAGTCCCGACAGTGCCTCGGGCGTCGTCGCGACGCCGAGTCCAAGGCCGAGCGAGACGGCGACGATGACCGTGTTCCGACGATCGAGGTCGACGTGCGTGACGACCAGACGGAACCCGCTGGCGGCGACCATCCCGGCCATTAGCAGGACAGCGCCGCCAAAGACCGCGCTGGGGATCGTCGTGACGGCAGCGCCGACTTTGGGACTCAGTCCGAGGACGGCGAGGAAGACGCCGCCGATGCCGACGACGTGACGGCTCATCACGCCGGTGAAGTTGACGATGCCGACGTTCTGAGAGAACGACGTGATCGGGAACGCACTGAAGACGGCGCCGATCGAACTCAACAGGCCGTCGTTGAACAGCCCGCCGCGGAACTCCTCGTTCGTCGGATTGCGCCCCTCGGCGGCCGTGACGCCGGACATGTCGCCGACGGTCTCCATCGAGGAGACGAGAAAGAGGACGGCGAAGGTGGCGATCGCGATCGGCTCGAACTCGAAGCCAAAGCGCGTCGGCGACGGGAGCGCGATCCACGCGGCGCTCCCGACGTCCGAGAAGTCGACGAGTTCGAGCCCGGTCGCGAACGTGAGAGCGATGGCGGTCACGTAGCCGACGATGATCGCAAACAGCACGGACAACAGTCGTGTGACGCCGCGCGTGAACATGTTGAGACCGACGGCGATCGCCAGCACGAGCGCGGCGAGTCCGATGTGGTGCAAGGCACCGAAGTCCGACGCGCCGACCCCGCCGGCGGCGTAGTCCATCGCGACCGGCACGAGGTAGAGGCCGATGATGACGACGACGAGGCCGGTCACCAGCGGCGGGAAGAACGGCTTGATACGTTTGAACTGCCAGCCGATCAGGCCCTCGACGACGAAGCCGGTCACGAGGATCGCACCGAAGACGGCGGCCAGCCCGAAGCTAGCGCCGATATCGATCGTCGCGCCGACGAAGGTAAAACTCGAGCCCATGACGATCGGCAGCCGCGCACCGACCGGGCCGACGGTGTACGCCTGGACCATCGTCGCCAGTCCGGAAAACAGCAGGACCATCTGGACGAGGTAGGCCGCGTCGGCTTCGGCACCGACCCCGTTTGCGACGACGTACGCCACTGCCGTCGCCGGCACGATCATGACCGCGACGTGTTGCAAGCCCAGCAGGATGGACTTCGGTAACGGCGGTTTTTCGTCGACGCCGTATTCGATCCGAATGCCCCCGTCAGTTCCGTTCGACATACTATACCCACCCCGTAGCGAATCGATGTACAAAAAATCTCGTATATGCGCTTATCGAGCGGTCGATTGGGGCCGACTATATCCACAATCGTGCATATATTTCGGGGAGCGGCGACGGGGAGCCGCCGCTACCCACTACTCTTGTAGGACAACAACGGAAACCAACGGGGGCGATCAGTGAACCGTTACCTCACCGTCCTCGACGGTGATGTCGAGGAGGCTCGTCGCGTCGAACTTCGTGTCATCGAGCGCGGAGTCGCCGACCTTTCGAAGGACGACCACGATGTCGACGATGTCGGCACCGATATCGTCCAGCGCGGTGCAGATGGCCGCCAGCGTGCCGCCGGTCGAGAGCATGTCGTCGACGATCAGGACGCGATCGCCCGCCTCGACGTCGTTGATGTACATCTCCGACTCCGAGTAGCCCGTCTCCTGATGCAGGGAGACCTCGCCGTCGAGCCCATAGGCCCGCTTTCGGATGACGACCAACGGCACGTCGGCCTGCAGGGAGAGTGCGGTCGCGAGGTGGATGCCCATCGCCTCCGGCGCGACGATCTTGTCCACGTCGAGGTCCGCGGTTCGCATCACTTCGACGACGACCTCCCGCAACAGGGCGGGATCGAGCTGTGGGACCCCGTTGCTGATCGGATGGACGAGGTACTCGTACCCGTCCTTGTCGATGATCGGCGCGTCGTCTAACGACTCGAGGAGCCGGTTCATACTGGCGATTCGGGAAATGAGAGTGAAAAGCCGTTCGTTCTTCCGGTCGGGGCACCCGCCGCGAACGCTCGGCGGACAGGATCGGGTTGATCCCGGCTTCCCGTACCCTGAAGGGGTCCGACACGCTTTACCGCCACCGCTTCGAACGCGTGGCTATGAGTTCCGTACCCGAACGCTCGGAGGTCGACGAGCAGTATACGTGGGACCTCGAGAGCATCTACGCGACCGACGACGACTGGGAGGCGGCCTACGAGGCCGTCGCCGAGCGCGTCGACGACCTCGAGGCTTACGAGGGACAGGTCACCGACGACGCCGAGACCCTCCTCGAGACCCTCGAGTTACGCGACGAGATCATGCGCGAGGTGTCGACGGTCTCGGCCTACGCCCGGATGCGCCGCGACGAGGACACGACGAACCAGCAGTACCAGGCCCTGACCGCCCGCGCCCAGTCGCTGGCGGCCGACGCCCAGTCCGCCGCCTCCTTTATCGAACCCGAACTCCAGGACCTGACTCGCGAGGCCTTCGACGAGCTGGTCGACGAGGAGCCGGCCCTCGAGACCTACGACCACTACGTCGACGACGTTCTCCGGATGAAACCCCACACGCGCTCGGCCGATGTCGAGGCGCTGTTGGCCGACCTGAGCGAGGTGACCGGGGCGACCGGCGAGGTCTACAACATGCTCTCGAACGCGGACATGGCGTTCCCGACCGTCGAGGATCCCGAGGGCGAGGCCGTCGAGATCACCCAGAGCAACTTCACGAACCTGCTCAAACGGCCCGACCGCGACTTTCGCAAACGGGTCTACGAGGGCTACTTCGACGAGTGGGAGTCGGTTCGCAACACCGTTGCGGCCAGCTACAAGAACAGCGTCAAGGCCGACGTCAAGACCGCTCGAGCGCGCAACTACGACACCGCCCGCGAGGCCGCCCTCGACGGGCCGAACGTCCCCGTCGAGGTCTACGATACGCTCGTCGATACCGTCCACGACAACCTCGACAAGCTCCACCACCACGCCGAACTCAAAGAGCGGGCGCTCGGCGTCGACGACCTGCAGATGTGGGACCTCTACATGCCGCTGACCGGCGACGAGGGCCCCGACCTCGAGTACGACCAGGCCACCGAGTACGTCGTCGACGCGCTCGCGCCGCTCGGTGAGGAGTACCAGTCCCGCGTCGCGGACGGCCTCGACTCCCAGTGGATCGACGTCTACGAGAACGAGGGCAAACAGTCGGGTGCCTACTCCGGCGGCACCTACGACACCCAGCCGTTCATCCTCCTGAACTACCAGCAGGATATCGCCTCGATGTACACGCTGGCCCACGAACTCGGCCACTCGATGCACTCGGAACTCACGAAGGACGAACAGCCCTACATCTACTCGAACTACGAGATCTTCGTGGCCGAGGTCGCCAGTACGGTCAACGAGGCCCTGTTGACCAACCACCTGCTGGAAACCGTCGACGATCCCGAGTTCCGCAAGCACGTCCTGAACGAGTTCTTAGAGCGGGTTCGCTCGACCCTCTATCGGCAGACCCTCTTCGCCGAGTTCGAACACGAGACCCACCGCCTCGAGGAGGCGGGCGAGCCCCTGACCGCGGACCGGCTGGACGACCTCTACCGCGGGCTGAAAGAAGACTACTACGCGCCCGCTACGATCGACGACCGGATCGCCCGCGAGTGGATGCGAATCCCCCACTTCTATCGGGCCTTCTACGTCTACCAGTACGCCACCGGCATCTCGGCGGCGCTGGCGATCGTCGACGACGTTCTCGAGAACGGCCAATCCGCCGCCGAGGACTACCTCGAGTTCCTCCGGCACGGCTCCCGGGAGTACCCCCTCGACCTCCTGCGGATCGCCGGCGTCGATATGAGTTCCTCGGCCCCGATCGATCGCGCCCTCGAGACCTACGGCCAGCGCCTCGAGGAGTTCGAATCGCTGCTCGACTGAGACGATCCCTTCTACCGGTTTCCCGGCGACCCGCGGGACGGTTGCGGTTGTTCCGGACATGACTTCCAGCGGTCCATGCGCGATCACCGCTTCTCACGCCGGAGGCTGCTCGGGCCGAAACCGTCAAACTGCGGGTTCTGTTTCCCAGTCGCGTCAGAAAACCCTCCGGGACCCAAAGGCACATTTACCGTCGAAATCCTATCGGCGTACATCAGGATGTCTCGAAGCCCGTCTATTCCCGACCGACCTCACCGCGATATCGACTCGGATCTCCCTGACGACGAACGGCTCGAGGCGCTTCGGGGACACTACGAGGACCTCGTCGACGTCAACGAGCAACTGTCCGACCAGCTCGACGACGCCGAGGACCGCCGCGAGCGCCTGCGGGAGAAAGTCGACCGCGTCGAACGCGAAAACGAGACGCTGAAAAGCTCCTCGCTGTATATCGCCACCGTCGAGGGCGTCCTCGACGACGAGGAAGTCATCGTCAAGCAACACGGCAACAACCAGGAGGTGCTGACCGAGGTCTCTTCCCGACTCGTCGACGACCTCGAGCCCGGCGACCGCGTCGCGGTCAATGATTCCTTCGCGATCCAGACTATCCTCAACGCCGAGACCGACGCCCGCGCCCAGTCGATGGAGATCACCGAGAAGCCGGCGGTCGCATACACGGACATCGGCGGCATCGACGAACAGGTCCGTGAGGTCCGGGAAGCCGTCGAGCAGCCGCTCGCCGAGCCCGAACTCTTCGACGAGGTCGGGATCGATCCGCCAAGCGGCGTGCTACTGTACGGCCCGCCGGGGACGGGCAAGACGATGCTCGCGAAGGCCGTCGCCAACGAGACCGACGCCACTTTCATCAAGATGGCCGGCTCGGAACTCGTCCGGAAGTTCATCGGCGAGGGCTCGCGGCTCGTCCGCGACCTCTTCGAGATGGCCCGTGAACGCCAGCCCGCCATCATCTTCATCGACGAGATCGACGCGATCGCCACGCGTCGCACCGAATCGAAGACCTCCGGCGACGCCGAGGTCCAGCGGACGATGATGCAACTACTCAGCGAGATGGACGGCTTCGAGGCCCGCGGTGAGGTCCGCATCATCGCCGCGACCAACCGCTTCGACATGCTCGACCGCGCCATCCTTCGTCCCGGCCGGTTCGACCGCCTGATCGAGGTCCCCGAGCCCGACGCCGAGGGCCGCGAACAGATCCTCGAGATCCACACGCGGACCATGAACGTCTCCGACGACGTCAACTTCGCCGCGCTGGCGGCCGACACCGACGGCTACTCCGGAGCCGATATCGAAAGTCTCGCTACCGAGGCCGGCATGTTCGCCATCCGTAACGACCGCGACGAGGTCTCCCATCAGGACTTCACCGAGGCCTTAGAGAAGATCGAGGAAGACGACTCGAGCGACGTGGTCTCCTCGGCCGGCTACTTCTACCAATAAGCGCGAAGTTTTGCTCTGCGGGCGCGGCGAAGCCGCGCCCGCGGCAAAAATTCGATTAAAAGCACTCCTCTTTCCTCTCCGTTCGCATTGCTCACTTCGAGTCAGTCGTCGGCCCGCTCGCTCGGCCTGTGTCCTCGCTCGCGGTGAGTGTCAGTAAACCGCCTGCCCTCCCCCGACTCGCGGAGCCCTCGGTTCTTCGGGCTCCGCTCGTGGCCACAGAACCGGTCCGTTTCCGCTCGGGTCCGGATCGCAAGCCCTTACGCTGCCCGTCTCCGAGTTCGGGTATGAGTACGATCCGAGTCGTCTGGGGTGCCGCGTCGGCGCCCACGGCGATGGCTTCCTACGACGCGGCGCTGGCCGAGGCCGGCATCGAGAACTACAACCTCGTCTCGGTCTCCTCGGTGATCCCGGCCGATGCCGTGGTCGAGGCCGTCGGCACCGCACCCGATCTCGGCCCCACCGGCGAGCGCCTGACCGTCGTCGAAGCACGCGCTACGACCGCCGGCCCCGGCCGCGTGAGTGCGGCGCTCGCGTGGGCCCAGTCCGCCGACGACGGCCCGGGACTGTTCTATGAGACCGCCGGCGAGATGGATCGCGAAGACGTCGAGCGGGGGGTCCGGGAAGGACTGGCCGCAGGGCAGGAGCTTCGCGACTGGGCGTTTGCCGACCCGCGGGTGACCGTCGAGAGTCGGCAGGCCGACTCGGGCCAGCACACGACGGCGGTCGTCCTCGCCGTGTACGGTGACAGCGAGCCGATCATCTAGTCCGGACTGTCAGTCGGTGCCGGGACACTCCCGTAGGTAGCCGGGAACCGCGACACCAGCCCCACGGGATTGTCCCAAAGCGAACCCTTTTGACCGGTCGGCTCGTTGCTACTGGCACACACTTCTCATGAACGGAAACACGCCGTACGCAGGGCTACCGGGCGAGACTGGGGCTGGGCAGCGAGCCGCGGCGGACGTTCCGGACCTCTCGAACGCGCAAAAGCGGCTCCTCCACCGCGACGTCTCGCGGATCGCCGCCCGCACGCGGGAGTTTCTTCCCAACGAATACGTCGTCGATTCGGATATCTCGAGCGGGATGAGCGGCCCACAGGTCACCGTCGCCGTCCGCCCGCCGGTCGGCCACGCCGTCTCCGCCGGCTTCACGCCCGATCTGGAGGACGCGGCGGCCGCCGAGGAGGCCATCACCGCGGACGAACGCGACGAGGTCGCCCGCGGACTGGCCGCAAGCGCTGCCTTGCAGGTCAAACAGGCCGTCAGCAACAACGTCACGCCGACCGGGAAGTAGTCAGTCGATCCGCACACTCCCGTTTTCGCCGCCGTCAGTACAGCAGTTCCTCGAGCTGGTGGCGTCGCCGCTCGAGATCGATCGTGGGCTCGACCGATGGGTCCGCGACGAGGCGATCGAAGACGAGCAGCGGGTCCGTCCCGGCCCGTTCGACCGACTCGAGGAGTTCCTCGATGGCAGCGCGGTTCGTCGCGAGCGAGGAACACAGCCCGATCGCAAGCACCAGCGGGACGGCGCCCTCGGGATCGGTCGGGAACGCGTCGCTGATCCGCGAGACGTCGGTGTCGTTGCCCGCGGCCGCCGTGGCTCCGTCGTCGATCGGCTCGAGCGTCAGACAGCGTGGACAAACGGCAACGGTTGCGGCCGTCTCGGGAACATAGTCGCGGTACTCGGCGGGGACGGCCATCGAAAGCGTCGGCGTGTCACACTCGGGACAGTTCATCGGTCAGGGAAGAGAGGGCTGCAAACGCGACGGCCCGGCGGAGTCAGTCGTCCGCGGTTGCCTGCTCGAGTTCGTCGTCCGCTTCGGCCTCGGCTTCGGCGGCCGCTTCGGCCTCCCGTTCGGCGGCTTCCTCGGCTTCTTTCTTCTCCTTGATCTTCTTCAGGCGGAACGTCTCCTCGCGTTCCTGTTCCTCGAGTTTCTGCTCGATGTACTCCTGGTTCTCGTAGAGTTCGGGCAGGAGCTTGAACTCGAGGGCGTTGACGCGGCGCTTGGTGGTCTCGATCTCGCGGAGCATCTTCTTCATCGCCGTCTCGACCTCGGCGGCGAGGATGATGCTCTCTAAGAGGTCCTCGTAGGCCTCGGCGGCCTCGTCGATGCGGGCGGAGGTCCCCATGATCCCGTAGCCGCGCTGATCGAGGCTCTTGGTGACCTTCGAGGACTCGATCTGGGGGACGACGACACCCATGATGTTCTTCGATTCGGTGGTGATCTCGGGGTGTTCCTGCAGCGCCGCCGCGGCACCGCGGACTGCGACGTCGCCTTCCATCGCCCGGGCCATGTTGATCTTCTTCTGGGCGTCCTCGTAGTCCTGTGCGAGGTCGCCGCGGACGTCCTGGGCCTTGTCCAGAATGTCCATGAACTCCATGATCAGCCCGTCGCGTTTCTTCTCGAGCGTGCCGTGACCCCGCTCGGAGAGCTCGATGCGATCCTCGATCGCCATCAAGTTCTTGCGGGTGGGCTTGACGTCGTTGGCCATCTTGTCGAGGGGTAACGCCCCCAGTCGGATAACTGTTTACAGTTTTCCGTGAGCGACGGTGTCGACGGCGTGACGCCGCAACCGCCGTCTCAGCCGAGGAACAGATCGATCATATCGCCGGACGACTGGCCCTTGTAGAGTTCCGAGTAGCCACAACTTGTACAGCTCACGACGTGAAACCGCCGGTTCTGGATGTCGAACATCTTGGAGAGCCCGCCGCCGGTCGTCGAGATCTCGTCGATTTCCGTTTCGGTGTGACCGCACTTCGGACAGCCGCGCTCGTCGTCTCGCATAGCGGGTTCTTTCATCTTTTCCAACAAATCTTTTGTGTTCGCCCCCTCGAGTATCGACCGAACCATGGCCGTTACCGTCGTGATCCTGTTGGTAGTCTCCCTCGCGATCCCGCTGGTGCTGTGGCTGGCGATCAGTCGGGAAACGTCGGACCCGACCGTCGTGGATCGACGCGAGGCCGAACGGATCGCGAAAGAGCGCGGCGGCCGCGAGCCGTCGCGTTCGGCGGGGGAGCCGGATCGTCTGGCCGACGACCGCCACGGGAGTACCCGCTCGGATCGCGACGAACGGGACGACGGCTCGCGGGGATTCGGAACCCGTCACGACGACCGGTGACGCCGCTTCACGCGCTAGGAGCCGACCCGAACCGACGACATCCCTACTCGAGGAGGTGGACCCGCTGTTCGTCGATCGAGAGCGGGACCGAGTCGCCGACCCGGTAGCCGTCGATCCCGTCGGCGTGTAGCGTCACTGTCGTGTCGTCGGGCAGCGTCGCCGTGAGCCGGGTCCGGTCCCCGAGGTAGGTCACGTCGGTGACGTCGGCCTCGAGCGACCCCTCGCCGAGTTCGAAGGCGGCGGGCCGGGCCGCGACCCGGACCGAGCCGTCCGTCTCGGCCGCCACGGGCAGTTCGGTAAAGCCCAGATCGACGTGGCCGTTCTCGGCGACGCCCTCGAGGAGGGTCGAACTCCCGACGAAGTTCGCGACGAAGGGGTTGGCGGGCCGGCGGTAGATCTCCGCGGGCGGGCCCACCTGCTCGAGCGTGCCGTCCGCCAGCACCGCGATCCGATCGCACATCGCCATCGCCTCTTCCTGGTCGTGGGTGACGTAGAGGGCGGTCACCTCGAGGTCGGCAAGCAGGTCGCCGATCTCCTCGCGCAGTCGGGTCTTGAGTTCGGCGTCCAGCCCCGTCATCGGTTCGTCGAGAAGCAGGACGTGGGGTTCGATCGCGAGCGCCCGCGCGAGGCCGACCCGCTGTTGCTGGCCGCCCGACAGCGTTGTCGGCCGCCGGTCGGCCAGTTCGGCGATGTCGAGCATGGCGAGCAGGTCGTCGGCCCGCTCGCGGCGCTTGGCTTTCGGGACCCCCTGCATCTTCGGCCCGAACGCGACGTTCTCGCGGACGGTCATGGTGTCGAACAGGGCATACGACTGGAAGACCAGGCCGACGTTGCGCTCTTCCGGCGGGACGTGTGTCACGTCGACCCCGTCGAACAGCACCCGGCCGTGGGTCGGCGTCTCGAAGCCGGCGATGGTCCGCAACGTGGTCGTCTTCCCGCAACCGGAGGGACCGACGACCCCGAGGATTTCGCCGTCCCGGATCGTCAGGTCGATCCCGTCGACGGCCACCTCGTCGCCGTAGGTCTTGGTCAGCGACTCGAGGGTGACGTCGCTCACGGTTGCTCACCTCCCTCGAGCGCGCTCCGGTCGATCGGTGTGCGAGCGATTCGACGCCGTACTCCGTTCGTAGCGTGTCTCATTGGTGTGCGGTCGAGAACCCCCGTTTGCCGAGCAGTTGCAGACTGATGATCGCGCCGGCGACGATCAGGAAGTACACCGACACTGCCGCGGCCGACTGGAGGTAGAGGGCGTTGTTCGCGATGTTATCGTAGAGAAACATCGCGAACGGGTCGGGGCTGCCGCTGGCGACCATGTGTGTGAAGTTGAACTCCGCGGCCGCGAGCGTCCAGGTGATGATCGCGCCGGCGATGATTCCACGTTTCGCGTGCGGGACGACGACCGTCAGGAACGTCCGTGGCCACGAAGCGCCGAGCGATCGGGCGCTCTCCTCGAGGCGAACGAGGTCCATCGACTGGAACGAACTCTGGACGGTCAACACCATGTACGGTGATTTGAGCAGACAGTAGCCGGCCAACAGTCCGAGTGCGGATCGGCCGTGCTGGGGGTAGGTCTGGACGAAGGCGATTCCCAGGATCAGCCCCGGGACGAGCGGCAAGATCGCGAACGTGTTGACCCAGTCCCGTGCGTAGAAATCGTATCGGGCGAGCGCGTACGCGACCGGGACGCCGATCACTACGTTCAACACCATCCCCCCGGTCGCGATCAGGAGGCTGTACGTCAGCCCCGGAATCGCGTTCTTTCGGACGCCGTATTCGCCGAACCCGAGTACCTTCCGCCAGTGATCGAACGTGACGAACCCCGTGGGCAGGACGCCGCTGCCGCTCTCCGCGAACGAGGAGACGAACGCGACGAGTACCGGAACCGTCAGGAACGCGGTCACGACGGCGACGACGCCGGCGACGATCGGCCGACCGAGCAGCGTCGAGAAGGCCCTGCCGGACCGCGACCACCGGCGGTTCCCTGACGCCGTTACCGAGCCGCCGTCGGGACGAGTCGTCAATGCGGCGTCCGCGTTCTCGGCCGCAGTCGAGCCGTCGTCGGCTCGCGGTGACGTGTTCCCGGTCATCTCAGACCTCCACCGCGTCGTCGTCGACGAACCGCAGCCCGACGAACGTGAACGCGACGATGAAGACCACGTAGACGAGCCCGATCGCGGCCGCCACGTCGGGGGCGTACGAGCCGACGCTGATCTCGTTGTGTATTTGCAGCGTGACCACCTGGTGGCTCTGGAGGATGAGTACCGTCCCGAAGATCGCGAGGCCGGAGCGGAAGGTGAGGATCGCGGCGGCGGCGATGCCCGGCCTGATCTCGGGGAGCGTCACGTGATAGAACGTCTCCCAACGGCTGGCACCCAGCGCACGGGCCGCCTCCTCGGCCTGTTCGTTGACCTCGGCGTAGGTGCCACGAAGCACCATCGTCGCCCGTGGCAGCAGTGAGTAGACGTAGCCGAGGAAGAGGCCGGTGATCGCGGTCGCGCTCGCGAGCCCGTGTGCCCCCTGGCCCGTCGCGACCGCGATCGCGTTCGTTACCAGCCCCTGTCGGCCGAGCAGGACCGTGATGAGGTAGGCGACGACGATCCCCGGCAGCGCGATGGGGAACGACACCGCCGCGACGACGATCCGCTCCGCGGGCAGGTCGTACTTCTCGAGGGCGTGTGCGACGGCGACGCCGAGCGCGACGCTGACTCCCGTCGCCAGCCCGACGAACCACAGCGTGTTCCAGGCGACCCGCCGGTACGCCGGGGTCGTCGCGAGCGTCTCCCAGGCCTCGAGCGACCAGCCCTCCATCCAGATCGTGTCCTCCGCGAGGCTGATTCGGACGAGCATCGCCAGCGGGACGAACCCCGCCACGACCGCCAGCGCGAAGAAGGGGAGACAGAGGACCACGATCCGCCGGCGCTCGCGCTCGCGTTCGGTCGTCGGACGGGCGGTCGTCGACGCGAGCGTCGCGATTCGACGGACCGACGCCGTCGCCGATTTCCGGACCGACATCCGCGATCACTGGGCTCCCTGCAGCGGGGTTCGGTCGACGAGTTCCTCCTGAATGTCGGCTTGCTTCTCGACGAGGGTCTGCTGATCGACGGTGAATCCGGCCGCCTCGTAGGACGACTGGTCGGGGAACTCGTCGGGCTGGTCGAGTTCGTTCGCCCGGATCGGGCGGACGTAGGCGTCGAAGAACAGCCCCTGACAGTCCTCGGTCAGGACGTAGTCCATGAACAGCTTCGCCGCCTCGGGATTGGGCGCGTTCCGCAGGAGGGCGTAGCCGTAGGGGACGTTCATCGCGCCCGGCTCGCCGTCGGGTCCCTCGAGGACCGCGACCTCGATCTGGTCCTCGTCGAACTCGTCGTTGTTGTACTTGAGATTGAGGCCGGTGTAGTCGTACTCGACGACGGTCGAAATCTCGCCGGCGGTCATCGGTCCCTCGACGTTGCGCCGGAAGTCCGCGCCATGCTCGGCGATCGCCTCGTGGTACTCGATGACCGGATCGAGGTCGTCCAGATCCCCGCCGTAGGCCCGGTTGACCGACAGCGCGGAGGCCTGCCCGTTGGCAGTGTGGGGCGGCGTGAACGCGAGGTCCTTCGCGATGTCGGGGTGTTTCAGGTCTTCCCACGTTTCGGGGGCATCCAGTCCCCGCTCCTCGTAGATGTCGGCCCGATAGGTCACCGCGGTCGTCATCTGCCGGGTCGCGGTCACGTGACCGTTGTCGGTCTTCAGATCGTCCGGAACGACGTCCCAGTTGGCCGGCTTGTAGTCGGTCGTCAGTTCGTCGTTCATCGCCTCGAGGCCGAACGAGTAGCCGCCGTTGTACGCCGAGTGGGTTGGGTTCCGAGCGTTGGCCCGCATGTCCTCGAGGGCCTCGCCGGAGGAGCCCTGTGCGTCGTACAGCGGGAGGTCGTACTCGTCTTCGAACGCCTCCATGACGGCCCCCCAGTTCGACCAGCCGGTCTGGACGCAGTAGATCTGCAGTTCGTCGGGAAACGCCGAGGAGTCGACCTCGGTTTCGTACTCGCCGTAGCCGACGGTGTAGGTTTCGCCACTTCCCCCGCCGGTGAGGTCGCTCAGACAACCGGCGACCGCGGCGGTCCCGGCGGCGGCCCCAGTCGAAAGTACTGCGCGTCGTGTCGTCCCTGTCGGGTCGGACATACCCGAGAATCCGCCAAAAACTACTAATCCGTTGCTATGTTAAGAACACTGACCTATATAATGGGCCGTAGCGACACGAAACGGTCGGGTTCGATCCGTACCTGACTACCGGCCCGGTTATCCCTGTCCGACCATCCGTTCTTCGTCGTCCCACTCCTCCTGGCGGAGTTCGTACTTCTGGACCTTGCCGGTCGCGGTCGTCGGCAGTTCCGCGACGAACTCCACCCGGCGGACGGCTTTATAGCCCGCGAGCTGCTCGCGGGTGAACGCGGTCAGTTCCTCGGGTGACACCGGCGGGTCGGTCGGATCGCCGTTCGACGGCACGACGAAGGCCTTCGGCGTCTCGCCCCACTCGTCGCTGGGTGCAGGGATTACCGCCGCGTCCGCAACCGCTTCGTGATCGAACAGGGCGTCCTCGAGTTCGATGCTCGAGATGTTCTCCCCACCCGAGATGATGATGTCCTTCTTGCGGTCCTGAATCGCGATCATGCCGTTCTCGTCGACGGTCGCGAGGTCACCGGTGTGGTAGTAGCCCTCGACGCGGTCAGTGAAGGCCTCCTCGGTCGCCTCGGGCTTGTTCCAGTACTTCTCCATGATCTGGTTGCCCCGGACGACGACTTCGCCGAGCGTCTCGTCGTCCCGGGGAACGTCCTCGCCGTCCTCGTCGACGACGCGGATCTCGGTGCCCAGATAGGCCAGTCCCTGGCGTTTCTTGATCCGGAACCGGTCGTCGCTGTCTGCCTCGAAGTGGCGGCGCGCGTCGGAGGTGGTGATCAGCGGCCCCGTCTCGGTCGCGCCGTAGACGTGTTTCAGGTACCAGCCGAACTCGTCCTCGACGGTCCGGATTGTCGCCTCCGGCGGAGCCGAGCCGGCGGTCGCGAGCCGGACGTCGGTGTCGCCGGTCGTCTCGGGTTCGTGGTCCCGATAGTAATCGATCAGCATGTTCAACACCGTCGGCGCGCCGCACATGTAGGAGACGTCCTCGGCTCGGACCGTCTCGAAGATCTCCGCGGCGTCGACCCCGCGCGTACAGACGTGGGTCGCGCCGATGCCCGTTACCGCGAAGATATGGCCCCAGCCGTTCGCGTGGAACATCGGCAGCGTCCACAGATAGGTGTCGTCGTCGGTGATCTCCTGGTGGCCGACCAGCAAGTAGGCGTGGATCGTCTCGCAGCGATGCGTTCGGCAGACCCCCTTCGGATCCCCCGTCGTCCCCGACGTGTAGTTGATCGTGATGATCTCGTCCTCGCTCATCTCCGGCCGGTCGTACCCGGGGCCGGCGTCCTCGAGAAGCGTATCGAAATCCTCCCAGTCGCCTTCCACGGCAGCCGCATCGTTCGTGACGAACGTCTCCGTCGGCACGTCGTCGCGGATCGCCTCGATCCTGTCGGCGTACTCGTAGTCGGCGTAGATCGCATCCACGCCCGCGTCCGAGAGGATGTACTCGAAGTCATCGGGCGTGAGCCGATAGTTCAGCGGCGTGTGGACCGCCCCGATCTGCATGCTTCCGTACGCCGCCTCGAGGTGGTAGTGGGTGTTCGGATCCAGCACGGCCACGCGGTCGCCCTTCTCGATCCCCCGTGCTTGCAGCGCCGCCGCAAACCGATCGGCGCGCTCCCCGAGTTCGTCGTAGGTGAACCGTTCGCCCGTCGTCGCCACGACGGCCTCGTCGTCGCCGTAATGGGTCCGCGCCCGGTCGAGGAACTCCGGAACGAGCAGTGGTTTGTGCATACATAACACGCTTTACCGACGATCCATACGATCCTTTCCCCCTATTGCACGCAGTGATAGTCAAGAAACCTGACTGATCGGAATCGGTTTCGCCCGCTCGAGGTCGTCCGTCGAATCGGTCCCGCCGTTGGGGACGACCGGTGCGATTCCCGGCCCCTGCAGCCACGGCTGCGAGGGCGTTTATCGACTCGTCGACGACGGCGTTGTCTGTTCCGTTGCCTGTTCGAGCGTGTCGCCCGCGTGCGCGGAAACTGGTGTATTGCTCGAGTACCAGCGATTCCCCGGTGGCTCGAGTCGAAGAAACGGAGGCGGCGGTGAAACGCAGGTGGTCGTCAGTCGGCCTGCACGGCTTCGGCCGATTCGTCTTCGCGGTAGTGTTCCGCGATGAGGTCCTCGTCGATCCGGTTGAGTTCCTCCTTCGGGAGGTCCGAGAGGAGGTCCCAGCCGAGTTCGAGGGTGTCGTCGATCGAGCGGTTGGTGTCGTACCCCTGCTGGACGAACTCCGCCTCGAAGCGGTCGGCGAAGTCGAGGAACTTGTTGTCACGCTCGGACAGCGCCTCGCGACCGACGATGTTCACGAGGTCGCGCAGGTCCTCACCCTCCGCGTAGGCGGCGTACATCTGGTCGGAGACGTCGCCGTGGTCTTCGCGGGTCAGGCCCTCGCCGATCCCGTCGTCCATCAGCCGCGAGAGGCTGGGGAGGACGTTGACCGGCGGTTCGATGCCCTGACTGTTTAAGTCCCGATCCATCATGATCTGGCCCTCGGTAATGTAGCCAGTCAGGTCCGGAATCGGGTGCGTGTCGTCGTCGCCGGGCATCGTCAGGATCGGGATCTGCGTGACCGAGCCCTCTTTACCCTCGATTCGACCGGCGCGCTCGTAGAGCTGTGCCAGGTCGGTGTACATGTAGCCGGGGTAGCCACGGCGGCCCGGGACCTCCTCACGTGCGGCACCGATCTCGCGCAGTGCCTCACAGTAGTTGGTCATGTCCGTCAGGATGACCAGCACGTGGTAGTCCTTCTCGAAGGCCAGGTACTCGGCCGTGGTCAAGGCGAGTCGCGGGGTGACCTGGCGCTCGACTGCCGGGTCGTCCGCGAGGTTCATGAAGACGACCGACCGCTCGAGCGCGCCGGTGCGCTCGAAGTCGTCCATGAACTCGTTTGCCTCTTCCTGGGTGATCCCCATCGCGCCGAAGATGACGGCGAACTCCGAGCCCTCGCCTTCTTCGTCTTCCTCGGGCACCGTCGCCTGACGGGCGATCTGCAGGGCGAGTTCGTTGTGGGGCAGCCCCGACCCGGAGAAGATCGGCAGCTTCTGACCCCGGACCAGCGTGTTCATGCCGTCGATGGCGGAGACGCCGGTCTGGATGAACTCCTCGGGGTACTCCCGGGAGTATGGGTTGATCGCCTTGCCGACGATGTCCTGTCGCTTGTCGGGGACGATTTCCGGACCGCCGTCGATCGGGTTCCCGGAACCGTCCAGCACCCGCCCGAGGAGGTCCTCGGTGACGGGCATCTTCATCGTCTCGCCCAGGAAGCGAACGGAGGCGTTGCGGTCGATCCCGCCCGTCCCTTCGAACACCTGGATCGAGACGATACCCTCGCTCGATTCCAGCACCTGGCCGCGCAGCGTCCGTCCGTCCTCGGTCTCGATCTCGACGATCTCGTCGTACCCGACGGGCTCGTCGACCTCGGCGAACACCAGCGGACCGCTGATTTCCGTGATAGTCTGGTACTCTTTCATCGTTAGTACAGTGCTCGTAGTTGTTCTTTGAGGTCGTTCTCGATCTCGTCGATGAACTCCTCCCACTCCTCGGCCGTGCCCATCCGGTTGAGCTTCGGCGCGGCGTCGACGTCCGTGATCTCCTCCGGCGGCACGCCGGCGTCGAGTGCCTCGAAGGCCTCGTCGTTGAACGTCTGGATCGCGCCGAGCATCCGGTAGGTCTTCTCGGGTTCGCAGTAGGTGTCGACGTCGTGCAGGGCGTTCTGCTGGAGCCACGCCTCACGCAGGTAGCGAGCGACCTCGAGCGTGAGCTGCTGGTCCTCCGGCAGCGCGTCCTTGCCGACGAGCTGGACGATCTCCTGGAGTTCGTCTTCCTCGTCTAAGACGTCGACGGCCCACTGGCGGGTTTCCGCCCAGTCGCCGGCGACGTTGTCCGTCCACCACGGGTCGAGCTGGTCCTTGTACAGCGAGTAGGACTCGTTCCAGTTGATCGAGGGGAAGTGCCGACGCTCCGCGAGGTCGGCGTCCAGCGCCCAGAATGTCTTGACGATACGCAGCGTGTTCTGGGTGACCGGCTCGGAGAAGTCACCGCCCGGCGGCGAGACCGCCCCGACGACCGAGATCGATCCTTCGCCGCCGTTCATCAGCTGGAACTTGCCGGCGCGCTCGTAGAACTCCGAGAGCGCGGCCGCCAGATACGCGGGATAGCCCTCTTCGCCGGGCATCTCCTCGAGTCGGCTCGAGATCTCCCGCATGGCCTCTGCCCACCGGGAGGTGGAGTCGGCCATCAGTGCGACGTCGTAGCCCATGTCGCGGTAGTACTCCGCGATCGTGATCCCCGTGTAGATACAGGACTCACGGGCTGCGACTGGCATGTTCGACGTATTGGCGATGAGGCAGGTCCGGGCCATCAGCGGGTTCCCGGTCTGTGGGTCCGGCAGTTCCGGGAAGTCCTCGATGACCTCGGTCATCTCGTTGCCGCGCTCGCCACAGCCGATGTAGACGACGATGTCCGCGTCGGACCACTTGGCGAGTTGCTGCTGGGTGACGGTCTTCCCGGAGCCGAAGGGGCCCGGAATCGCCGCCGTCCCGCCTTTCGCGAGCGGGAACAGGCCGTCCTGGACGCGCTGGCCGGTCACCAGCGGCTCGGTCGGCGTCTCCTTCTCACCGGCGGGCCGGGCCTCTCGGACCGGCCACTCCTGGTGCATCTGGATCTCCTCGCCGTTGTCGAGTTCGACGACGGTCTCCTCGACCGTGAACTCGCCGCTCTCGACCGACGTGACTTCGCCGCCCTCGTAGTCCGGCGGCACCATGACCTTGTGGTCGATGGTGACCGTCTCTTCGACAACGCCGACGACGTCGCCGGGCTCGACCGCGTCGCCCTCCTCGACGGTGGGTTCGAACTCCCACTCCTTCTCGAGGTCGATACCGGGGGCGTCGACCCCGCGGTCGAGGAACGCGGTCCCCATCTTGTCCTCGAGAACGTCCAGCGGACGCTGGACGCCGTCGTAGATGGAGTCCATCATGCCGGGTCCGAGGTCGACGCTCAGGGGCTCGCCCGTGTTCTCGACGGGTTCGCCCGGGCCGACGCCGGAGGTTTCCTCGTAGACCTGAATCGTGGTCAGGTTCCCTTCGATCTCGATGACCTCGCCCATCAGTCCTTCGTCGCCGACGTAGACGACGTCGTTCATCCGGGCGTCGAGGTCCGTGGCGGTCACGACGGGACCGCTCACGCTTTCGATTACACCGTCTTCGTCGACGGTCTCGGTTTGTTCTGCCTGGCTCATAGTTTAGCTGTCTTCGTCCTCGTCCATCAGGTCGATACCGATCGCACGCTTGATCTGGTCGCGAAGCCCGCCGCCACCGGTGCCGCTGCCGATGGTGACGACGACCGGCTCGACGCTCGTCTCGACTTCCTGGCGTACGTTGCGCGACAGGTACTCGAGGTCGTCGTCGTGCATGACGACGATGCCGACGCCCTCGTCCTCGAGGGCTGCCGTTGCAGCGTCGTCGAGTCGCTCGTCTTTCTCGTCGTCCGGGACGTTCTCGAACCGGCGGACGCCAGCGAGGCGGAAGCCGGTCGTGAATTCCGGGCTGCCGACGACTGCGATCTCCTGGCTCATAGGATCACCAGCTCCTCTTCGATCTCGTTCTCGTCGAGTCCGACCTCGCGACCACGCGCGATCGCGCGGATGTTCTCGACCTCCCGTTCCTTCGCGAGGATGTACGACAACACGGCCGACACCGAGGCCGGATAGATGCTCGAGAGCGTATCGGCGTACTCGAGCAACGCAGCGTCTAGTGCGTGTTCGAACTGGATAAGGCTGTCAGCCTCGCGGAGCCGACCGAGTGCCTCGGAAAGTCGGTCACCGTACCGACGGTTCTCGGCGATGTGATCGACCAGCGCATCGTAATCGCCGACCAGTCGGCTCAGTTCCGACTCGTCGAACAGGACGCCGCCGTCGATGTAGTAGGTCGCGGGATCGAGATCGGCCCCACTGCGGGCGAGCCGCAGCGCGTTCCGGGCGTTCCGGAAGTCGATCTCGGCCTGCAGGAACTCGATGTATTTCGCTTCCGGGCCCTCCTGTGGCTCGTTGCCCGGGCCGCCCGAGACGTCCGCCAGCAGGTTCTCGTAGAACTCACGGTCGAGGGCGTTCTCGAGGGGGACGAGCGCGCCGGTCTCCTCGAACTCCTCGTAGGCGACGGTCAGCGGCTCGTAGTAGATCGTCCCGTACAGCACTTCGATCGCGTCCTCGATGTCGTCGGTCTCGAGGAGCCGATCGATCGTCCGCTCCTCGAGTTCGCCGGCTCGGATGAGGTCGGTCCGGATGTCATCGGGGGCGGTATCGGTGTAGATCCCGCGGATGATCGTCTTCAGGTTCCAGACGTCGAACTTCCGCAGGTAGCGGGCGATGAGGTCGTAGAGGCGACCGTCGGCCCAGTCGATCAGGTCTTCGAAGTGCTTCGCGAGGTTGCGGTTCAGCGCGTACTCGATCAGGTCGACGCCCGAGAACCGCGCGCCGAGTTCGTTGATCTCGCGTTCGTACTCGGTCTCCTCCATGAACCGCGCGATCTCGCTCGGCCCCATCCGGATCAGCTTGCGGTAGTCTTCGTCCGAGAACAGCGAGGCTCGGCGCGACCGAACGCGAGCGTTCACGTATTCCGGATTCGAGGCACCTGCGCTCATTGCTCGAAGAGTCGGTTGCTGATCCCCTGGAGGTTGTCTTCCCAGACGTCTTCCAGGACCGAGTCGAACGTGTTGTTGACTCGGACCCGGGACTGGTCGCTCTCGACGACGACGCCGCCGAGACAGTCGACTTCGCCGGCGTACTCGTAGCCGTCGTAGTCCGCGACGATCGACTCGAGCAGCTCCGCGTCGTCGCTTCGACCGTAGACGTTGACGTCGTTGCCCTCGTCGAACTCCTCGCTCGCGGCCTCGAGCAGGTCGCGAGTGAGTTCCTCGCGGACGTCTCCCTCGAGGGCGGCGAGTTCGTCCTCGACGGCCTCACGGACCTCCCCGAGGACGTCGCGGCGGGCCTCCAGACGCTTCTGTTTCGCCTCCAGCTTCGCACTGGAGAGGCGCTGTTCGCGGAGCTGGTCGATCTCGCGGTCGACCTCGGCTTCCGCATCGGCGCGGATCTCCTCGGCGTCGGCCTCGGCCGCCGATTCGATCTCCTCGGCGCGCGTCTCGCCCTCACTGCGGATGTCCTCCGCACGCGCGTTGGCCTCTTCTCGAATGTCTTTGACGACTGTGTCCAAACTCATTGTGGGAGAAGGGGGAAGTGGTTATCCGAGGATGAAGACGACGACCAGGGCCAGGATCACGAGCGTCTCAGGAAGGACGGTCATGATCAGGCCCGGGACGAACATGTCGTCGTCCTCGGCGATCGCGCCGACTGCTGCGGCACCGATACCTCGCTCTGCATACCCCGCTGCGAGCGCCGCCAGACCGACAGCGATCCCTGCTGCGGCGGCTCCGTACCCGTCTGCCATGTTCTGGGCTGCCTCCGGGCCCATTGCGGCAGATCCGTTGTTCTGAAGTGCGATACTTGCCGTCTCGACGAACGCCGGCAGTTCTGTGAGTGCGATTTCAGTCATGGTTTACTTAGTCCTCGATGTGATCTCGATCGGTTCCGAACGGTTCGTAGTTCTCCCCACCGCCTTCATAAAACTTGTTAAAGAATTCGACGTACTCGAGGCGTACGCCCTGTAAGCCGGCGCTTGTCACGCCAAGAACTAACACGACGATGTGTCCGAGTACGAGGATAACAAGTCCACCGAGCAGGGCCGCGGTGCCCGAGTGCATGAGACCGTTGAAGATGACCTCGGCACCCTCGCCGTAGTGTTCGGCGACGTAGCTCGGTTCGTGGTTCCGAAGGAAGTGGAACTCGCCGTCGGGGTCCTCGTAGGCACCGAAGAACAGCAGGTTGACGACGAAGGCCATGCCGGCCTTCGCGAGCAACACTGCGCCCATCCGGGTGTACGAGAAGACGTTCACGACGACGTCGAGCGATTCGACTGCCTCGACGGGTTCGCTGACGATCAGCATGACGAGCCCGATCAGGAAGACGAGCAGCGGAGCCGTCAGCGGGAACTCGATCCCAGGAACGGTAACGAGTACCCACTCGGGGAACCCGGTGAAGCCGATCGGGAACGGCCCGTCGCTGGCGAACGTCTCGAACAGGAAGTCGGGCTTCGAGCCCTCGGCCTGAGCCGAGAAGATCCAGACCCAGATCCCGTTGATCATGAGGATCCAGGAACCGCTGTGGAAGAGGGCGTCCTTGAATCCGTGGCTGAGATTCTCGTAGAAGTCCAGGATGTACCCGATGTTCAGGTGGACGATCCCGGCCAGCACGCTCACGACCATCCAGCCGAGCGCGAAGTCACTCGCGGCCGGCTCGAGGCCTTTGTTCAGCGGCAGGAGTTCCGAGTGGAACACGTCGTGCCAGATGACCTCGCCGAGGATGTGCAGGCCGAATATCTCGCCGTAGATGATCCCGAAGAGGATCGTGAACAGCCCCGCCCAGATGGCGACGCCGCCGAGACTGGTGACTCCCTTGCTATCGAACTGCGTGGCCATGTACGCGCCGATGGCGACGTACATTATTCCGTAACCAACGTCCCCGATCATGAACCCGAAGAACGCCGGGAACGTCAGGAACAGGAAGATCGTCGGATCCAGCTCGCTGTATTTCGGTCGGTTGACTGCCTGTACGAGCAGTTCGAACGGCTTGGCCACGCCCGGATTGTTCTGGACCGTCGGCGGCTCGTCGCCCATCGTGACCGTCGAGCCACCGTCGGTGACCGCCTTCTGTTGCTGATCGTCCGCGTCGGCGGCCGCCTCGTCGTCTTCGTCCGCTGCCGACGGCGCACCCTCCTGTACGTCCTCCGTATGCGAGTGTGCCCCGTGGCGGTCGTAGTCCGCCCGCTCGAGTTCTTCGATCTCGACGCTGTCGCCGACGGCGTCGTCCAGCGCGGCGACGAGTCGGTCGTACTCGTCGGTCGGGATCCAGCCCTCCGCGATGAAGGCGCGATCGGTCGTCGCGAACTGCAGCGGCGCTTCCGCTTGCTGGACCTCGACCGTCAGCTCCTCTTCGACCCGCAGGAGGAAGCCGGCTTCCTCCCGCTTGATCTCCGCGAGTTCCGCGTCGATCTCCTCGCGTCTGCTCTCGAGGTCCGCCTTCTCGTCCTCGAGGTCGGCGACGTACGCCTCCGGACTCTGTTCGGTCTCGGGCACCGAGTGGCGCGTGACGTCGACGCCGACCAGGGCGTCGTCGATCGGCGCGTCGTCGGCGTCCGCGGTCGGCGCGGCGACGATCGCCACGACGTCTCCGCCGGTGAACGTCTCGAACGCCCGCACGTCGTCGGACGCCGCGATGGCGTCCTCGATCGCACCGACGGGACCTTCGACGACGGCCACGTCGACCGACTCGTACCCCGACAGCAGGTCGAGGTCGATCCCGAGTTCCGCGAAGGGCGCGACGCGGTCGATCTTCTCGTTGACCTGTCGCAGTTCGTCGGTGACCTCACCGCGTTGGTCGTCGAGTTCGTTGATCCGCGTGCGGATCTCCTCGAGTCGATCCTCCCAGCCTGTCTCGAGTCGCCCCGGCTCGGCCTCGTCGGCCGACAGCTCGAGGGTGTTTTCGAGGGCTCGGACGGTCACGAGCTTTTCCGACGCCTGATCGGCCCCTTCGATGGGGTTGCCGTTATCGAACCCCTCCCACGAGCCGTCGTAGTCCGAGAGATGAACCAGGTTCAGCTCGTGGATCGTCTCGATGACCGGAGCCATGACGGCTCTGGATCCGGTCACCGAGACCTTGCTCATCTGCTCAGGTCTGAGCATGGACGTCCTCCTGGAACAGTTCGACGACGTGGTCGGTCACTTCGTCGACCCGCTCCCGGGCGCGCTCGGCGAGTTCCTCGCGCTCCTGTTCGCCTTCTTCGAGGACCTGCTCACATTCCGCATCGATCTCCTCGCGAGCTTCCTCCAGGCGGCGCTCCCGCAACTCCTGGGCCTCCTGTTCCGCTTCCGTGCGAATCTCCTCGGCACGTTCCCGGGCCTCGGCTATTCGCTCGTCGCGGTCGTTCTCTGCCAATGCGACGATCTCGTCGGCCTCCTCTTCCGCCGACTTAATTCGTTCGAGAACCTCTGGCCTCGGCATACTCTAAGCAACCGGACGTTTGCCAGAGCGCGTATATGGTAGTTGCGAAAGTCCCTCAGCGGGAACCGGACCGATCGCGGATAATAACGGCTTACGTTCCAGCCGCGAGCCCCCGGGAACGGCAGACATATGCCGATCCGACCGAAACTCGCTCCTAATGGGACTTCTCGAGAACAAGGCCCGCGCTCGACTGTTCTATAAGTACCTCTCGCGGGTCTACGACCAGGTCAATCCGTTCGTCTGGACCGAAGAGATGCGCACCGAGGCCCTGTCCCTGCTCGAGTTAGAAGCGGACATGACGGTACTCGACGTCGGCTGTGGCACCGGGTTCGCCACCGAGGGACTGCTCGAACACGTCGACGAGGTCTACGCGCTCGACCAGAGCGAACACCAACTCGAACAGGCCTACGAGAAGTTCGGCAAACGCGGGCCGCCGGTCCACTTCCACCGCGGCGACGCCGAACGGCTGCCCTTCGCGACGGACACGTTCGATGTCGTCTGGTCGTCGGGCTCGATCGAGTACTGGCCGAACCCGATCCTCGCGCTCCGGGAGTTCCGCCGCGTCCTCAAACCCGGCGGGCAGGTACTGGTCGTCGGCCCGAACTATCCCGACAACGTCGTCAGCCAGCTGCTTGCCGACTCGATCATGCTCTTTTACGACGAGTATGAAGCCGACCGGATGTTCAAGGCTGCCGGCTTCGAGGACGTGAAACACGCCTTCATGGGGCCGTCCTACGAACCCGACGTCGCGATCACGACGATCGGTCGCGCGCCCGAGTAGTCCGATCCCGATTCAGGTCGCCGTCGCCTCGAGAGCAGCTATCTGCTGTCCGTCGACAGCGAGCGTGACGGTGACCGAATCGCCCGGCGAAAGCGCCGGCCGATTCGTCGTCGCGAGCGAAAGGCCTGCCCGTTCGCCACTCGTCCACTCGGAATCCGACTCGGCGTTGAACGGCCCCGCCGGTGTGCCATCGAACCCGCTCGCGCCGACGAACGGCACCGGCGGTTGGTCGGCGAGTTCTCTCCCGTCGACTTCGATCGTTACCGACAGTTCGTCGACGTCGATCGGGTCGCCGGCAAGGTGTTCGATGCTGATGGTCGACGCCGACCCGTCCGCCACGAGATCGAACGTCGCCGTCGGGCCCGGCGACGCGACCGACCACGCCCCGACACCAACGGCGACGACTGCCGCAAGACAGACCGTCAGGACGAGTAGCGTGAGAACACCGATGATCGGACTGATAGCAGTGTCTCTCCTTTCGCTGCCGGAGCGGTGGTGCCACTGTTCGGTCATGAACCGACCTGGCCGTTCCTTCCCGTATAAACGTCAGCGGACCTCTCGGCGGGAGCCCCTCTCAATCGCGGCCATGCAATTCGGTTTCGGCGTCGTTCTCAACTGCCGATCCGGGTAGTACTAATGTATCTGTTCCCCGTTTCCGCCGTCACCTCGTAATCGCCGGCCGGCGGAACGATCCACAGCGTTCCGTCCTCGCCCGTCTCGCCGACGACATCACCGTTGATCGAGATCGTCGCCGGGGCGGGGTCGTCCGTCCCCGTTTCGGTCACACTCACCTCGATCGGCCCGTTTGCCGGCGTCTCGTTTACCGCTATCGAGAGCCCGTCATTCGTCCACGTCCCGGCCGTTTCTTCGGGCAGCGACGACACGCTCAGTTCCTGTATCTCGCGGTAGACGCTTCCGGTTCCGCTGTCGAGGTAAATCTCGAGCCGATCCTGCCCGAGGACGAACTCGGTCCAATAGTGATCGGGACTGTTGTCCTGATAGTACGGCTTGCCGTGTTCTCCTGCCCACGGGTAGAGTTCCATCGTATGGTCGAACGCCTCCCGGTTCTCGAACTGTGCGGATGCCGTCTTGTCCCGGTTGTCGAATCGGGTTGTTTCGACGAGATAGCGACTGCCGTCCATCACGGACAGGCTGTATCCGGTCTGTGAGGTCGAAATTACCACGTCATGGTAGTTATCGCTCGGTCGCTCGGACCGCTGCTCGAGCTGGTCTCGGACCGGCGTTCGGTGGGCGTTGAACGTCTTCACGTCAGCGCGGCTGGCGGGCAGTGAATAGCCTGTTACCTCTGCCGCACGGGCTTCGAGTTCGGTGAGGCTGTTGGACAGCTGCTCCGCTTCGTTGTAGTTTCGTAACAGTGTTTGGAGCAGTTCAGCCGTCGACCGCTCGCCGGCCGCGTGTTCCCGTACCGCCTCGCGTTCGCGCTGCTCGAGCTGATCGGCTCGTTCCATGAGCCGTTTGTACGCCGTCCGAATCAGTCGTTCCCGTTCTTCAGTGGTCGCGTCGTCGAACCCGTCGTCGACGACGGTGTACTGTTCGTGGTCGATTCGGAGTTCGTCGTCGGCGTTCGCGAGCATCGTTCCGAAGTCGGAGCGATACGCCGTGGTCTCGCTCCTGACGTCACCGGCGATCTGGAGGCGGTTCGTCGTCCCATCGACCTCGGTCGGCGTCGTTTGCGACGTGGACACTTGTCGGAGGACCGGATCGGACGCCTCGTTGGTCCCAACCGGACTCGCTGCGAGAGCGGTCATCGCGGGCAGCGAGAGGAGGAGGAGTAACGCGAGGAAACCGGGCGTCGCCTTGTTCATCGCCCCATCGTACGAACTCTTGATACAAAAACCGGTCGTCTATCGATCGCCGCTCGGACGAGTCGGTATCAAGTTGTTTCCCATCCCCGAGACGGCCACAGTCATCGGTAACGACTTATTTTTCTATGGAAAGTGTTTTTTCCCCCGGGAAACCACCCGTTGGTACGCATGCGGATTTCCACTGCCGCCTCACTTGCCCTCACAGTCCTCCTCGTCACCAGTACGCTGGGGGCAGTGGCTGCCAGACCGCCGGACCCCGAACCCATACCGGCGGTCGTCGAGCGGCCTTCATCGCCTTCCGCCCCAGCGCTCGAGCAGTTTCGCTCCGTCTCGTCGGCCGTTAGCCCTCCACTCGACGAACCGGCCACTCGACAGGTGATCCGAGTCCGCATCACCGACGACGGTAACGCGAGGTGGACGATCGAGAATCGCTTTCTCGTGACGAACGACACGGAAGCCGAGACGTTCCGCAACTACTCCGACGCCGTCGTCTCCGGTGACCATGAGGAACCGTACGATCTCCGGGCGTTCGAACGAACAGTCGACGACGTGGCCGACTCAACCGGCCGTGACATGTCGGTCGAGAACGCGGGCTGGGACGACCCCCGGATCGAACCCCTCGAGGCCGACGGGGAGCAGTCGTCGGACGGGAACGCTCGGGTCGGCGTCATCTCGTACTCGTTTACCTGGACGAACTTCGCAGTCGTTGACGGCGACCGTATCTACGTCGGTGACGCCTTCCGGACGGACGATACGCTGCTGTTCAGCGTATTGAACTCCTGGCAGCGGCTCGTTATCGAGCCGCCGGACAACTACGGCTTCGTTGACGTCCCGACGGGAACCGAGAACGGCGCGCTCGTCTGGAACGGGCCGTACGAATTCGATGAAACCGGACTCGAGATTACGATCCTCCGTGGGGCCGATACGAACCCCGAGTCACCGGGAACCGATGGATCGAACTCGCTGTTACCGACCGGCATGTGGGGCTGGCTGATCGCCGTCGGCATCGTTCTCGTCGTTCTCGCCGCCGGTGGTTATTTCGTCGTCAGACGGACGGATCGCGTCAACCCGTCCGCCGTGGTTCCGTCTCTCGAACGTATTGAACCGAGCGCGTGGCTCGGTCGTCGCGAGCGTCCGACCGACACACCCGGGGAGATAACCGACGAGACGAAGGAGACCGATGCCACACCCGAGCCCGCCGCGGAACCGACGGTCGCTGCCGGGACCGAGTCCGGTACTCACCTCGAGTTCGAGGAACCGGTCGGGGACGCGGTCGATCCGGAACTGCTGAGCGACGAGGAGCGTGTCCTTCGAATGCTCAAGCAAAACGGCGGCCGGATGAAACAGGCCTCGATCGTCTCGGAGACCGGCTGGTCCAACGCCAAGGTGTCGCAACTGCTCTCGCAGATGGACGACGACGACGAGATCGAGAAACTCCGGATCGGCCGGGAGAATCTCATTACGCTGCCGGGCGTCGATCCGACCGAAGTCGACTGATCGTTCGGCCCGAAGTAGCCGATCCGCGGCTACCGCACGGCTACCGAGTAGTTCTCGCCCGATTCCGAGTCACCGTCGGTCGAACTCGAGTCGCCGTCGCCCGTCTTCGGATTGAACTGAACGTCCTTGCCGACGGCGTCGTAGATATCGTCCCAGTCCTTGTCCTCGTCCATCAGGAAGACCTCGACGGTTAGCGACCCCGAGTCGAACTCCTCGAGTCCGGCCGGGCGAACCTCGATGTGGAACGTGCCGTTTTCTTCCATCCGAACCTCGCCCGTCCGCTCGACGAGCTTCTGTTCGTCCTCGTTGATCTTGACGAAGAAGTACGGCTCGCCCTCTACGTCACCGTGTTCCGGTGGATCGACGTTCTCCATGCTGGTGTTGGCGACGACCTCGAGGTTGAAGTTCGAGTACCCCTCCCCGTTCTCCGCCGGCTCTTTGTCGACGAACTCGACGCTCTCGATTCGGTCCTCGCGTTTGTCCTCGAGGGGTCGGTTCGGTTCTTCCGGCGGAGACCACTCTGCGGTGGTGTCTGTGTCCCCGGTATCGTCTCCGCCGTCCGGGTCCGTTTCGTTCTCGCTTCCGCTCGACTCGACGTCATCGCCGGGGGGCTCGGATTCATCGTCTGCTATGCCGTTCGTGTCCGTCTCGGTGTCGTTCGACGGCTCCGCTTGCGATCCCCCGAGGGCGCTGCACCCCGAGAGGGCCACGAGCAGCGCAACCGCGACGACGGCGACGTTTCGAAGTTCCATCGTGGCTCCCGCTTCCGACGGGGAGACCATTATTACAGCCCGGATAAGCGTCGGTGACTCATTCGACGACCGACGCGTCAGTACGGTTCCGAGTCGGCGGTCCCGTGGTGTTGAACGATGCGAAACGATCCTTATCCCATGCAAAAACCTGCATCAAGACGGCCGCTCGCTCGCGGGCCACTCGTTCCTGGCCCTCACTCGCTTCGCCCGTTTCGAACTGCGCAGCCTCGCGGTCCTTACGCTAGTGGCATCCGTTCGACGACCTGTCCGTCATAGGTCGGATACTGCTCAACGATCTGCGCGCACCTTTTTCTCGTCGGGTTCGCGATGCTCACCGCTCCTCGAAAAATCTGCACCAAAAAGCCGCTCACTCGCGGCGCTCGTTCACGGTCTTTACGCCAGTGGCGTCCGCTCGACGACTTGCCCGTCGTAGGTCGGATACTGCTCGACGATCTGCGCGCACCTTTTTCTCGTCGGGTTCGCGATGCTCACCACTCCTCGAAAAATCTGCACCAAAAAGACCGCTCGCTTCGCTCGCGGCCCTTACGCTAGTGGCGTCCGTTCGACGACCTGTCCGTCGTAGGTCGGATACTGCTCGACGATTTCGCCGTCCTCGAGGTCACCCTCCTCGATCATCTCCTCGAGAAGCCACCAGGCGACCTCGACGTGGTCGCTCTTGACGGTGTAGAACTCCTCGGGGACACCCAGTGCCTCGAAGCGGTCGGGGTCGGCGTACGTCTTGCCGTAGACGAGCGTCCCGTCGTCGGTGACGTCGTCGAACTCGCGGCGGATGTTGCGGGCCATGCGTTTCAGGCGGCGGCGGTGTTGGGCGGCGTCTTTGAACACGGAGGTACAGAAGTAGACCTTCTCGTGGTCGCCCATCACGTCGAGGATCTCCTCGCGGTCGCCGTCGACGGCGCTCATGTGGTCTTCCTTGAGTTCGTACCCCTGTTCCTGCATCCGGCGGTAGTTCCCGTCGCTCATCTCGAACTCGTTGACGTTACAGAACTCGGCCGCGCCCTCGTCGATGAGTTCGAGGAACTCCTCCTCGGGGCGGATACCGGGGATTTCGAACGCGGGGGTCAGCCCCTCTTCGCGGGCGATGTAGAGGATTTCCTCCCACTCGGTGCCGTGGAGATCGCCCCACTGTTCGTAGGGTGGGTGGAACCGGATCTCATCGAGTCCGGCCTCCGAGAGGCGGCGCATGTTCTCGCGGCCGCCGGTGATGCCGGTGTAGAGGTGAGTGTGGTGGTCCTCGCCGAACTCGTCTTTCAGCAGTTCGAGATAGTGGCAGGTCCGGCCCAAGGCCTCTTGGGGTTCGCCGCCGGTGATCGAGGTGCCCAGCGCATCCATGCGGTGGGCCTCGGTCAGGACGTCCTCGTCGCTTTCGACGAGTCGCTCGTTGGCGTAGATGTCGGTGACGTTTTTCCGATTTTCGCCGAGCGGGCAGTAAAAGCAGTCGCGCTGGTCGCAGTAACCGTAGACGAACAGCACCATCTTGCCGCCTTTCGCGCACTGCTCACAGCCCTTCGAGATCATTCGAGGGTACGTACCCTCCCGAGCCTCAAAAGCCGTGCGAAACCGCCGACCCATGTGTCGTGGCACCACACAGCCATATATTATTATGCGATGAGACTGTACGTAACGTAACCAATGTCTCCGGGGATCCGCGTTCTCTCTGTCGATGACGACCCCCAACTGCGCGAGCTGACCGCCACCGTTCTCGAGCGACGGACCGACGAGATCGACGTGACGACCGCGGCGAACGGTCGCGACGCGCTGGCGGTCTTCGACGGCGCGAGCGACGGGACCGACCGACCGATCGACTGCGTCGTCAGTGACTACGAGCTGCCGGGGATGGATGGCCTCGAGCTGTTCGCGGCGATACGGGAGCGCGATCCGGCGATCCCGTTCGTTCTCTTTACTGGCACAGCTCCCGACGAGATCGCGAGCGAGGCGATCTCGGCCGGCGTTACCGACTACCTCCGGAAGGGGTCGGGAACCGCCCAGTACACCGTGCTTGCAAACCGGATCGAGAACGCCGTCGCGAAACGCCGCGCCGAACGGGCCCGCCGCGAGAGCGAACGGCAACTCGAGCGATACCGGGCCCTCGTCGAGAACGATCGAATCCTCGAACTCGTGCCGACCGCGCTGTTTACCCTCGACGCTGACGCCGTCATCAACTGGTGTAACGACGAGTTCGCCGACCCTTTCGTCGAGGGACGGACGGAACTGATCGGAACGCCGTTCCCGGATCTCATCGATCGCGGCTACTACGACGGGCAGGTGACGACCAAGTACATCGAGGAAGTCCGTGACCTGCTCTCCTCGACGACCGACCGCGAGCGGGCGAAGTATCAGGTTCGGTTTCAGTCGCCGGACGGTGAGGAACGAATCCACGACGTCCACACCAGACTCCTGCCGCTCGAGAACGGGGAGTTCACCGGAACGGTACACGCGATTCGGGACGTCACGCGCCGGCGACGCTACCGACGCGAACTCGAGCGCCAGAACGAGCGGTTGTCGGAGTTCGCGAGCCTCGTTAGCCACGACCTGCGGAACCCGCTGAACGTCGCCCAGGGGCACCTCGATTTCATCGAGGAAGGGGCCGACGACCGCCACGTCGAGAAACTACAGCGGTCGCTCGCCCGGATCGAGGAACTCATCGACGGACTCCTCCAGCTGGCCCGACAGGGAAAAGCGATCGGCGACGAGGAGCGGTTTTCGCTCGCGGACACGGCCCAAGCGGCCTGGGCGACCGTCGACACCGGTGATGCCCGCCTCGAGATCGAAACCGATCCGATGCTGTACGGCGACGAGACCCGTGTTCGATCGCTGCTCGAGAACCTCTTTCGAAACGCTGTCGAACACGGCTCGACGAGCCCTGACTCCCGCCCTCGTCAGGACGCCGTCGAACACGGCGGCGACGACGCCGATCGGCTGACCGTCACCGTCGGCCCGCTCGAGCGCGAGCCCCAGTCTGCCGGCAGCGGCGACCGTCCCGACGGCTTCTACGTCGAGGATACGGGACCGGGGCTGCCGGCCGATCGCGAGTCGTTGTTCGAGTTCGGCCACACGACCGCGGCGGAGGGGACCGGGTTCGGACTGGCGATCGTCGAGGGGATCGCCGAGGCCCACGGCTGGACCGTCGCTGCGTGCGACGGCGACAACGGCGGTGCGCGGTTCGAGTTCCGGGACATCACCGTGCCGACCGGCGGGACGACATCGGCCCGATCGACGTAGGGTCGGTGGTCGACGGGCGTCGGTCGCCGATCCTCGAGCGGAGTCGCGGACCACGACACCCGTCCGCCCTCGAGCCCCTCGAGCGTATTCTTCCGTCCCCAGAAGATGGAAATACCCCGCCCTCGAACGTCCGACTGATGCTGCTGGTCCTCTGTGTCGACCTCGACGATGACCTCGGGCGCAAGACCGGCTTTTCGACGCCGGTTATCGGTCGCGAGCCCGTCGAGGAGGCGGCCGTCGCTCTCGCGACCGCGGACCCGGAGGACTCGGACGTCAACGTGATCTTTCAGGGGTTACACGTCTACGACGATCTGGCCGACCGCGACGAGAGCGTCGAGGTCGCCGTCGTCACCGGCAACGACGAGGGCGACGTCAGCGCCAACCGCGAGGTCGGGGACGAGGTCGACACCGTTCTCGCGAGCCTCTCGACCGGGGAAGACGTCACCGCCTTGGTCGTTACCGACGGCGCACAGGACGAGTCCGTCATTCCGATCATCCGCTCGCGAGTCCCGATCGACGGCGTCCGCCGCGTCGTCGTCCGGCAGGCACAGAACCTCGAGTCGATGTACTACACGATCAAGCAAGTGCTGGACGACCCCGAGACCCGCGGGACGGTCCTCATTCCGCTTGGTATCCTCCTGTTGATCTACCCCCTCGCCCTGTTCGGCTCCGTCCTCGATATGCCGGGGTTCGTCCTCGGGACGACCTCCGCCCTGCTCGGGCTCTATCTCATCTCGCGGGGGCTGGGGCTGGGCGATCGCCTCGACGCGAGCGTCGAACGCGCCCGCCGGTCGCTGTACGCCGGCCGGACGACCCTGCTCGCCTACGTCGTCGCCGCCGCCCTGTTCGTCCTCGGGGGCGTCAACGGACTCGACACCCTCGAGGCGGTCCGGGAATCGACCGCCGGCGACCTCGGGGTCCCGGTCATGCTGGCCGCGCTTCTCAACGGCTCGATCCGCTGGTTCGCCGTCGCGGGGCTGACGACCAGCCTCGGCCAGATCACCGACGAGTACATCGCCGGCTCGCTCGAGTGGCGCTACCTCAACGCCCCCTTCTACGTCCTCTCGATCGCCGTCGTTCTCCAGGCGGTGAGTGCCTTCTTCCTCGACCGGGTCGAACTCACCTTCCTCGCGACGGCGCTGACGGCAGGGACGCTGCTGGGTATCGTCAGTACGCTTACCTTCGCCGTCGCGGAATCGCGCTTTTCGGACTCAGAGCGGGAGGAAGACAGGCGAGGCGCGGAGCGAGTCTGACCGCCTTACCGCTCGCGTTCGACGACGAACTCCGCCAGCTCGAGCAGATACTCTCGGGCCTCCGGATCGGCGACCTCGACCCGCTCGAGGGCATCGATCGCTCGATCGGCCTCGGTCCGGGCGCGGGCATTGGCTGCTTCGGGCGTGAGGTCGGTCACTTGGACGACCGACGGCCGCTCCAAAGCGGCGTCGTGGCCGGTCGGCTTGCCGAGTTCCTCCGGATCGGCGACGGCGTCTAACACGTCGTCTCTGATCTGGAAGGCGACCCCGACGCGTTCGGCGTACTCGCCGAGCGCCTCGACGGTGACGGGATCGGAGTCGGCGGCGATCGCGCCGAGTTCGGCTGCGGCCCGAAAGAGTGCGCCGGTCTTGCGGCGGGCCAGCGTCATGTACTCGTCCTCGTTTTCCGGCTGGGCCGAGAGTTCGGTCGCCTCGCCGACGCCGAGTTCGACCATCGCATCGGCGACGACGCGAGTGGCGTCGGGATCCGCCGAAAACAGTGCGAACGCCTCCCCGAGCAGGCCGTCACTCGTGATGATCGCCGGTCCGTGGCCGAACTCGGCCCACGCACTGGTCGTCCCGCGTCGGAGTTCCGATCGATCGATGATGTCGTCGACGACCAGCGAGGCCGTGTGGACGAGTTCGATTCCGACGCCGAACTCGACCGCGTCCTCGGCCCGCCCGCCGACCGTCTCGCAGGCCAGCAGGGTCACCATCGGTCGAACGCGCTTCCCCCCGGAGAGCGCGACGTGGCGGACCTCATCGCTGAGCGTCTCGGGCTCGAGCCCCTCGACGATCTCGACGAGACGCTCTTCGATCAGCGCCCGTCGCCGCTCCAGCAGTTCCATCACCCGCGCTTAGGATGGGGTGAAAAAGTAGCTAACGGATCAACACCGACCTTTTGTACCGACCTTTTTTCCGCTCGGGTTCGCTTCGCTCACCACTCGCGCAAAAAATCTCGACCAAAAAAGGCCGCTCGCTCACTGCGTTCGCTCGCGGTACTACTTCTTGCCCCGGTAAAGTCTACAGTCTCCGTTAGAGCCGTTCAGCGTGTTCCGCCCACTCGCAAAAAATCAACTAAACCGTGGTTGACGCCTGCTCAGCCTTCGAACTCTTCGATGAGTTCAGGGACGACGTCGAAGAGGTCGTCGACGATCGCGTAGTCGGCGATGTCCATGATCGGCGCGTTGGGGTCCGTGTTGATCGCGACGATCGTATCGGAGCCCTTCATACCGGCGACGTGCTGGACCGCGCCGGAGATCCCGATGGCGATGTAGACGTCGGGGGTGACGACCTTCCCGGACTGGCCGACCTGGCGGTTCTTGGGCAGCCAGCCGTTGTCGACGATCGGTCGGGACGAGGACAGCGTCGCGTCGAGCGCGTCGGCCAGGTCCCGAATGAGGTCGAGGTTCTCCTCTTCCTCGATCCCGCGGCCGATCGAGACCAGCAGTTCGGCCTCGCTGATGTCGACGTCGCCGCCGCCGACTTCCTCGAAGCCGGTGACGGTCGAGCCGACCGCGTCCTCGTCGATGTCGGCGTCGAACGCTTCGATGGCGGCGTCGCCGGTGCCCTCGGCGGCGGGCCACTCGGCGCCGCGGATCGTGACGATCGCGTCGCCCTCGAGTTCGTTGGTCGTCTCGACTTTGCCGCCGTACATCTCGCGGGTCGCGATCAGGGTCTCGCCGTCGGTCTCGAGATCGACCGTGTCGGTAACGATCGGCAGGTCGAGTTCGTTGGCGATGGCCGGCGCGTAGTCGAGCCCGTTGACGCTGTTGGGCGTCACGACGAACTGGGGTGCGAGGTCGTCGTAGAGCTGCGTGATCGCCTGCGAGTAGACGTCGTGGTTGAACTCCTCACCGTGGGAAACGGTGTGGATGGCGTCGACGCCCTCGCGGTTGAGCTTGTCGGCGAACTCGTCGACGGTGCCGCTGATGACCGCGAGGTGGAGGTCGCCACCGGTCTCGTCGGCGAGCTGGCGACCGGCGGTGATGATCTCGTAGCTGACGTCGCGCAGTTCGCCGCGGCGGTGGTCCGCGACTGCGAGGACGTCCGTCATTGTGCCACCCCCTTGTCGCGGAGCAGTTCACCCAGCTCCGAGGCGGTCTCGTCGGCGCTTCCCTCCCAGGTCGTCACGTCGCTCTCGCTCTCGGGCTCGTACATGTCCGTCAGCTCGAGTTCGGTCTCGATCGTGCTCTCGTCGACGCCGATGTCGGCGAGTGCCTTGACGTCCATCGGTTTCTGCTGTGCCTGTCGGATGCCACGGAGGCTGGCGTAGCGGGGCTCGTTGATCCCGGTCTGGATCGTCAGCACCGCGGGGAGTTCGATGTCGGTCAGCTCCTCGACGCCGCCCTCGAGTTCGCGCCGCACGGAGGCGATCCCGTCGTCGAGATCGTGTTCGAGGTGGTTGACGACGGCACCCCACTGGAAGCCGATGTTCTCGGCGACGGAGACGCCGGTCGCGGCGAAGCTGTCGTCGCCGGCCTGGACGCCCGAGAGGACGAGGTCGGGGTCTTCCTCCTCGATGACGGCACTCAGAATCTCCGTCTTGGCGTTGACGTCGAGCAGGTCGACGTCTTCCAGCGCGTCGTCCCAGACGCGGACGGCGCGGTCGGCGCCCTTCGCGAGCGCCTGTCGGATGGTCTGTTCGCAGTCTTCCGGCCCGATCGTGACCGTCACGACCTCGTCGGCGATTCCGTCCTCCTGGAGCTGGACGGCCTCCTCGATCGCGTAGTCGTCCCACTCGTTCAAGTCGGCACCGAGGTACTGCTGTGCGATTTCAGTTCCCTCGATTTCGAACTCGTCTTCGACGGTCGCCACCTCTTTGACCGTTACGAGAATTTTCATCGTTTGTCACTGCTACGTCCATACCGTAAACCTTTTCGAAACCGCACGTCACCCAGGCGTCGTTTCGTTACCATGTTTTCACTTTCCGTCGGTGACTGTTAGTGGTGCAGCCTCGCCCCCCGCTCTTTACTTCCAACGTTTCGCCCCGCCGTCGATCCACGAGACGGAAACGGTTTAACGCCACCGCTGGTAGTGGCGTGCATGGCAGACTGTCCACTCGCCGACGACTGCCCGGAGTTCTCCGAACGGATCTCGGGGATGGGGTGTCAACACTACGGTGACCGGGGTGGCAAGGAGTGGTGTAACCACTACAATCAGCCGATAGAGGACCTCAAGACCCAGCCGGTCAAGGCGGGCCAGGAAGTCGTCATCGACGTCGTCGACATGCACGAAAGCGGTGCCGGTGTCGGGCGGACCGAGGACGGCTTCATCGTCATGGTCGACGGCGTCCTGCCGGAGGCTCGCGCTCGCGTCGAGATCACCCGCGTTCACAGCAATCACGCCCGTGCGGAGGAACTCGAGTTGCTGCCGATGGAACCCGACGAGGACGACGTGGACGACGACGCGTCCACTGATGGCGATGCCGCTGACGGCGATGCTGCCGACGAAGCCGCAGCCGACGACGCCGACGGCGGTCCCGAGCGCGAGCGACTCGGCAGCCGCGACAACTTCTGGGGCTCATAAGCCCCGCGAGTGGACAGTCGATCCGAGGCGGCGGTTTTGCCGCGGTTGAGACGATAGCTGAGCCCCGGCCTTCCCATGTGCCGCTTCAGATAACGTTTTCTCGGCCCCCGTGCGATATGACCCCATGGAACGCATCTCGTTATCGAACTCGGCGTTCGAAGGCGACAACAACGCGTACCTCTTCGCGGACGGCCCCGAAACGGCCCTGATCGACACCGGCGACTGGATGGCGACCACGCGCGAGCAACTCGAGGCGGCGCTTGCCGACCGCGGGCTCGCCTTTTCCGACATCGACCGGATCTTCCTGACTCACTGGCACCACGATCACTGCGGGCTGGCCGGCGAGATTCAGGCCGAGAGCGGGGCCGACGTATACGTTCACGAGAACGACGCAGCGCTGGTCGGGGGCGACGAGGACGCCTGGGACGCGATGTACGACCGCCAGCGGGGGTACTTCGAGGAGTGGGGGATGCCCGAGGACCGACAGGAGGTATTGCTCGAGCGGATGGCCGACGGCGAGACGACGGTCGAGACGCCGACCGTCACGGCGTTCGAGGACGGGGACACGTTCTCGATTAACGGCACCGAACTCACGGCGGTCCACACCTCCGGCCACGCGGCCGGGCTCAGCATGTTCGAGGCCGACCTCGAGGGCGGCCACGAGGTCTTCTCCGGCGACGCCTTGCTGCCGGTCTATACCCCGAACGTCGGCGGCGCGGACGTCCGCGTCGACCGGCCGCTCGAGCGCTACCTCCGGGCGCTGCAGGGGATCGTCGACGCGGATTACGACCGCGCGTGGCCGGGCCATCGCGATCCGATCGACGACCCCGCCGACCGCGCTCGGCATATCATCGATCACCACGAGGAGCGCTCCTGGCGGGTCCTCGACGCCCTCGACCGGAAGGGGCCCTGCGACGCCTGGACGGTCAGCGCCGACCTGTTCGGCGACCTCGAGGGGATCCACATCCTCCATGGCCCCGGCGAGTCCTACGCGCATCTGGAACACGTAGAACGGGCGGGAACCGTCGTCCGCGAGGGCGGGGAGTACCGACTCGCCGACGGCGTGAGCGAACGCCTCGCAGCGGCCGATGCGGAGCGCTGGGACCTCGAGTACTGAGACGGTTTGCTGTCCCTGTTTTCCCCGTACGGTCGCCGCTGCAATACCGAGAAGTATTTACTCGACACCGAGTTAGGAATGCGTATGATGTGGCAAGACCTCGTGTTCCTCGCCGGTAGCATCCTCTCGATCGTCTTTCTCGCGCCCACGGTTCGGGACGTGACGGCGAACGTTCCGCTCGGCTCGAGCGTCCCCTCGATGACCATCGGGACGATCTACGCGGTGACCTACGCGACGATGGGGATGCGCTTCTCCGCGTTCGGCTCGCTGGGCGTCGCGACGATGTGGTCGCTGATCGTCTGCTATCGCTCGCCCGGTCCCCGCGACGGCCCCGCGAACGTCCTCCGGTTCGTCCGCTCGCTGGCCCGCCAGGCCCACAGTGCCGTCACCGGGACGCCGACCGACGACGACCGCGTCGCGGCCGGCCAGTCAGCCGACTGAGTCTCCGCTCGTTCTTCCCTCGTTCCGTGACCCCGCGCTGGGACCGTGGAAGCTTTGATCCCACCGCCGATTAGTTCACCGTATGTCCACGCGAGCCTGCGGCTCCCGCGGGAGGGGATCGCCGTGATCGACGACGTCGAGGAACTCCTCGCGGAGATCGGCTTCGATCCCGAGACCAGCGTGTTGACCTATCGGCAGGCACAGGTACTCGCGTTGCGCGAGCGGGGCGTCTCGCAGGCCGACATCGCCGCGGAACTCGGAACCTCGCGGGCGAACGTCTCCTCGATCGAATCGAGCGCCCGCGAGAACGTCGAGAAGGCCCGCGAGACGGTCGCGTTCGCGGAGGCGCTTCGGGCACCGGTCCGGGTTCGCGTCGCCGCCGGGACGGACCTCTACGACGTTCCCCAGATGGTCTACGACGCCTGCGACGAGGCCGGCGTCAAGGTCGACCACACTGCGCCGGACCTGATGAAGATCGTCAGCGACGCCGCGGGCTCGGCCGTTTCGGGTCGGCAGATCTCGACGCCGCTGATCGTCGGCGTCACGTCGGAGGGGATGGTCCGCGTTCGCCATCAGGAGTGACGGCGTTGCTATAGTAGCCACTGAAAGTCATTGCACACCTGATCGAACGACGGCGTTGCGATCAGTGTGTGAATCGTTTCAGCGGCTACTATAGNTATAGTAGCCACTGAAAGTCATTGCACACCTGATCGAACGACGGCGTTGCGATCAGTGTGTGAATCGTTTCAGCGGCTACTATAGCTGCCGGCTCCCCGACCCATTTGTAGGCCGCTCCCGTGTCGTCGGGTATGGACTTCGACCTCGACGGCAATTCGGCGCTGGTGACAGCCTCCTCGAGCGGCCTCGGCTTCGCGAGCGCGCAGGCACTCGCCGAGGAGGGTGCGAACGTGGCGATCTGTGGCCGCGACGCCGAGCGACTCGACGCGGCCCGCGAGGACCTCGAAGCGGCGGGAACGGGCGACGTCCTCGCCGTCCAGACCGATCTCACGGACCCCGATGACGTCTCCCGGCTCGTGGGCGAGACGGTCGACGCCTTCGGCGGGCTCGATCACCTCGTTACCTCCTCGGGCGGCCCGCCGAGTACGACCTTCCGCGAGACCGACGAACAGGATTGGTACCAGGCCTACGACCTGCTCGTGATGAGCGTCGTCTGGACGCTCGAGGAGGCCTACGAGCCCCTGCTCGAGTCCGAGTACGGATCGATCACCTGCATCACCTCCCGGACCGTCCGGGAGGTCGCGGACGGCCTCCTACTCTCGAACTCGGTCCGCCGGGGCGTGATCGGCCTCGTCAAGACGATTTCGCGCGAGTTCGCGCCCGGGATCCGGGCCAACGCCGTCCTGCCGGGGACGATCGAGACGCCCCGGATCGAGGAACTCATCGAGGCCGGCGTCGAGCGCGGTACCTACGACGACTACGAGGAGGGACTGGCGGCGATGGCCGACGACATCCCGGCGGATCGCATCGGCGACCCGCGGGAACTCGGCGACGTCGTCGCCTTCCTTTCGAGCCCGCGGGCGAGTTTCGTCAACGGGGCCGAAGTCCCCATCGACGGCGGGCTATTGCGGAGTTGAGACCTGTCCGCGAGGCCGGACCGACCGATCGCCGTGCCCGCGACCCGACAGCCGGCTCCCGATTCTCCGAATCGTAACCCTCTCGGACCCCCTCGGGAGAGTGGGAGTGTGTACGGTCCGATTCGACTCGCCGGCTACCTCGCGCTGCTCGTGACGCCGGCCGCGTTGCTCCTCGGTGCCGTCCGTGCGCCGCCCGACCTCCACGCCGGAGCGGTCTGGGTGCCGCTCGGCGTCGGGCTCGCCGGGACCGTCGTCGCCGCGACGGAGCGACGGCGACTCTCGAGACTCGAGGGGAGCGGGCTCGCTCGCGCGGACGCCGTCGACGCGCTCGCGGTCGCAGCCGCAGCGGTCGTCACGTACGTCCTGAGCGTTCGCGCCGGCCTCGGCCCGGTCGTGGCCGCCGCCGCGGTCGGGTTGCTCGTCGGGGTCGGCCTCCCCCGGATCGACGGCCCGGCCTACTGCGGGACGTTCGTCGGAATGGCCTCGCCGGCGGTGTTTCCCTCCCTCGAGCCGGTCGCGGTCGCGGGCGTGATCGCCGGGCTCGCGTTCGTCGCGACGGCCGGCTCGTTCGACGGCTTCGGCGGCAAGTACGGGACGATCGCGCTCTTTGGCTGCATCGCGACGGTTGCCCTGCTCGACGTTGACTACGCCGCCGCCAGCGCGCTCGAGCCGCGCCTCGCCCCGGCAGTCGTCCTCGTCGCCGGCGTCGCGGCGGTCGCGACCGTCGCGCTCCGGACCCGCGGTGGGGCCAGCTCCGTCGTCGCCTCTGCCGCGGTCGGGCTCGTCGCTGGCATCGCGTTCCCCTCGCTCTTTCCGTCGCTCGGGTCGACGCTGGCCGTGGTCGCCTTCTGTGCCTCGTTCGTCGGGATGTCGGGCGACGAGCGGCTGGCGACCACCGGACAGGTCGCCGCCGCCGGCTGCCTCTGTGGCCTCGTCTACTTCGCGGTCGCGCCGTCCCTGTCCGGGGCGGGCGGCAAGCTCGGGACCACCGCGTTCGCCTCCTGTCTCGCCGTCGCCGGCACGTTGCGACTGCCCGCCGTCGTCCGATCGAGACTCGGCCGCACCGCCTCGAGCGGGTGACGGTGGAGCCGGTTTCACCTTTGCGACCTGGCCGCGTGCCGACTCGAGGAGTACGTTGAATGGCCGTCAGAACTCAGTCGGCCGAAATCTCGCAGGTTCCCTCGTAGGCCACGTCCGAGACCGACTCGATCTCGGGGTCGTCGCCACAGACCGGACACGCCGGGTTCGGCTGGACGGGGACTTCCTCGAAGCTCATGTCCATCGCGTCGTACAGCAGGAGCCGTCCCTCGAGCAGGTCGCCTTTCCCGACTAGGTATTTGACGACCTCGGTGGCCTGAATGCAGCCGACGGTTCCGGGGAGGACGCCGAGGACGCCGGTCGTCGCGCAGTCGGGGACGGTACCGGGTTCGGGGGCTTCGGGGAAGATACACCGGTAGCACGGCCGCGGTTCGTCGCCGCCGCGTTCGTTCGTGAAGGAGGTGAGCTGGCCCTCGAAGCGGTAGATCGCGCCGTGAAACAGCGGCGTTTCGGTGAGGACACAGTGGTCGTTCAGCAGGTACCGGGTAGCGAAGTTGTCGCTGGCGTCTAACACGATGTCGTAGTCGGCAACGAGGTCCGCGACGGTGTCGGCCGTGACGCGAGTCTCGTGGGTCTCGACGGTGATATCGGGATTCAGCGCCGCGACGTAGTCGGCCGCGCTGTCGACCTTCGGTCGCCCCACGTCGTCGTCGCCGTGGACGATCTGGCGTTGCAGGTTCGAGCGCTCGACGACGTCGTCGTCGACGATCCCCAACCGGCCGACGCCGGCGGCCGCGAGATACTGGATCGCCGGCGATCCCAGCCCGCCCGCGCCGACGATCAGCACCGATCCCTCGAGCAGCCGCTGTTGGCCCTCCGGACCGATCTCGTCCATGATCACGTGTCTCGAGTAGCGATCGAGTTGGGTCGCGTCCAGACGCAGGTCGCTCATACGTCGTCGTAGGCTCGAGAGCGAGAAAAGTCCGCGGGTCGACTCGAGAGGGGGCGACGGCTGGCCGAGTCGGTCGCGGTCGGTTCCGTGGCCGCGGGGCCGACGTGTGGGGTCGCGAAGGAGGCAGGATTAGCAGCCACCATTCGATTTAATACTGTGGGTTGTGTTCACATGGATATGGCAACCTCACCCAATGACGCCGGTGACGACGTCATCGACCAATTCCTGTCCGACCGCGGTCACTCGGTCGAACGAGTAGGGTGGGAGCAGGAGTATAACAAGAAGCAGTGTCCCGACTGCGGCGGCCTTCACGAGACGTCCGCCAACTCCTGTAGCGTCTGTGGGTGGGAGCCGACGCCGTAGGGTCGACCGCTGACTCGAGCCCGTTGCGACCGTCCCGTCGATAAATTCGCGTTCCGTGTAGTGTTTTTATCAGTGCGTATTCGACACAATTATAATGGGTTACAGATGATAGCGTATTGAGGAGAACTATGCCGGAATGCCAGAACTGCGGTGCGTTCGTCACGGAGACGTACGCCCGGGTGTTTACGCCCCGCGGCGTTGAGGATCCCCGCGTCTGTCCGGACTGTCAGGACAAGATACGCGACGGTGCCGAGGTTCGAGACGCCCGCTCCCCCCGCGATCCCTGATCGTCGCGTCGTCGTCGGCTTCTGTCGCCGAAAACCCACGTCACTTATGGGTGTCGCGCTCCTGTACAGCTACAATGACTACGACGGACACGACGGTTACCCGCCTGTTCGGCGGTCCGGGAAGCGGGAAGACGACCGCCTTGCTGGACCACGTCGAGGAGATCCTCGAGCAGGACGGGGTCACTTTTCGGGATATTCTGGTCGTCTCGTATACGCGAGCGGCGGCCCAAGAGGTTCGCGAGCGGTTAGCCGAGCGCCTCGACGAGAGTCCGCGTGCGCTGCAGGGCAACGTCTGTACGATGCACGCGAAAGCCTACGAACTGCTCGATCTCTCCCGGAGCGACGTCATCGGCGAATCCGACAAGGAGGGGTTCTGCGAGCAGTACGGCATCGAGTACGAGGACGAGTACTCCGGCGCGGGGCGACGCACCGCCCGTTCGACGACGATCGGGAACAAGGTCATCGCGACGAGCCAGTGGCTCCAGCGGACCAGCCGCGACGTCTCGGACTGGTACGATGTCCCCTTCCAGTGGGACGACGAGGAGGTCCGGCTCCCGCCCGAAATCGACCCGAACGCTCAGGAGGGTAACAAGTACACCCCGACCTGGCCCAGCGACGACGACCGGATCGACGTTCCCGAGGCGATCCGTGGCTGGCGCTCCTACAAGGGCGAAGAGGGCAAGATCGGCTTCGCGGACATGTTAGAGCGGGTCAAACAGCGCTCCCTGCTCCCGAACGTCGACTACCTCGTCATCGACGAGTTCCAGGACATCACGACCCTGCAGTACGACGTCTACGAGGAGTGGAAACCACACATGGAGCAGGTCCTGATCGCCGGCGACGACGACCAGGTCGTTTACTCCTGGCAGGGTGCCGACCCCGCGCTCTTGCTCGAGGAAGAAGTCGACGAGGACATCATTCTGCCGAACTCCTATCGGTTGCCCTCGAACGTCCTCAACGCGGTCAACAAGGAGATCCGTCACATCGAGACCCGACAGGACAAGGACCTCAAGCCCCGCAAGGAAGGCGGTGCCGTCGAGGCCCGTACCAACGCCTCGATGCTCGATGTCGTCCGGAACGTCCGCCGAACCCTCGTCGAGGGCGACGGTACCATCATGGTCCTGTTCCGGGCCCGCTACCAGATGTTCCAGTTCATCGATGAGTTCATCACCGAAGGGGTCCCCTTTACCTCGCTGACCGACCAGCGGATGTGGACTGACCGACTCACCCAGTACGTCCGGGCGGTCGAGGCCATCGACGCCGGCGAGGACGTCACCGGCCTGCAGGCCCGCCGGCTCGCCGACATGCTCCAGGAGTCGGCCTTCGGTACCGCGGAACGCGACGACCTCTTCGACGAGATCGACGATCGACAGGAAGAAGCGGGTATCGACGATCTCGAGGACCTCATGATCCCCGCCGATGTCGTCGAGGACCACGCGCCGTTCATGCCTGGCCCCGGCTCGGCGGCCGACATGCTCCGGAAGGTCACCAACTTCCAGAAGAAAAGCGTCCGCTCGTACTTCGCCATCGGTGAGTACCAGGGGATGGACACCGACCGCGTCCGCGTCGGGACGATCCACTCCGCGAAGGGCCGCGAGGCCGACCACGTCTTCGTCGGCACCGACCTCACCGAGAAAGTCGTCGAGCAGATGGTCGCCACCGTCGATGACCCCACCGACATCCCCGGCTGCGAGGAGTTCACCAAGACCACCTCGCCCGTGCCCGTGCTGACCGACAACGAACGCCGCGTCTTCTACGTCGGGATGTCCCGGGCCCGCGAGCGACTCGTCCTCCTCGAGAACCTGGTCGACGGCGCGCCGACGCTGCCGGTCGACGTCCTCCTCGAGAACGAACTGACCGACATGACCCTCGAGGAACTCGTCGAGCAGGCCCAACAGCCCGATCCCGACGCCGAGGCCGACGATCTCGAGGCCGAAGCCGAAGCGCCGTGACCGGTGGGAACGCCGACGGCGCGACGGACAGGCCCGGGTTCGACGACGGCACGGAACTCGGCCGCGAACGCCGGAGCCACGCGGCCGACGTCCTCTCGACTGCCCTCGCCGACCGCGACGGCGCCGCGTTCGTTCACGCCGGCGTCGACCGCGATCCCGGGATTCGCTACGCCTGCGACCGGCCGGCCGACACGACGGCCGTGGCCTACGACGGCACCGCCGACGAGTGGCTCGTCCGCTCGAGCGCCGAGGGCGGCGGCCACCCCGCTGAGCGGCTGGCGTCGGCATTGGCCAACCGCGGACTCGAGGGAACGATCCTGGCCCCGCCACGCATCCCACACGACGCCGCGCTCTATCTCGAGCGGGCGGGGTTCGACCTCGCCTCGACGGACGCCCTCGAGCGGGCGCGAGCGACGAAAACGGCCGGCGAGCGCGAGCGCATCGCCGCCGCCCAGCGGGCGGCCGCGGCCGGGATTCGGCAGGCGGCGTCGCTGCTGGCCGAGTCGGCGGTCGTCGACGGCCGGCTCGCAGCGGGCGAGAACGGCGGCGACGGAGCCGACCCCGAACCGCTGACGGCCACCCACCTGCGGACCGCCATCGACGAGGCGATCGTCGGTGCGGGCGGGTTTCCGGCCGGCAATACCGCAGTCGATCCGGACTCGAGTCGCGCCCCCGACGAACCGCTCCGGCCCGGCGAACCGATCGTTCTCGCGACCGCGCCCCGCGATCGGACCGGCTACTACGGCGGGCTCGTCCGGACGCTGGTCGTCGACGGCGACGGTGGCCGGGAACGTCGGGTCCACGTCGCCGTCACGCAGTCGTTTCGCTCGGCGCGGTCGATGCTGACCGCCGGCCCGGAGTCGGTGACCGCCGTCGAAGCCGACCTCGAGGCCGAAGTCCGGTCGTTCGGGTTCGATACCGAGCAGACGGTCGCGACCGAGGTCGCCGGCGTGGGACTCGAGCCCCGCGAGCGTCCTCTCGCGGGCGGCGACGAGGTCGGTCCCGGCGCCGTGGTCCGACTCGACGTGGCCGGAGCGGTCGGTCCGGGGAGTCGGATCCGGATCGCCGACGTGCTGGCGGTCACCGACGAGGGCGAGCGGCCCGAGTGGCTCGCCACGCCGTCTCAGTCGCTGTCGCCCGCGTCGCTACTGTAGGTCAACGGGAGCAGTGGGCTTGCGTCGACGCTCGCCCGGGCGGCCGAGCCCGGGCCTACGGCTCGTCGTCGCCCTCTGAGTCGGGCTCTTTTGCGATCGTCCCCATGACCCGCTCGGCCAGTAGCTCTGGAATGTCGGTCGGCATCGTTAGCCAGTGCTGGACGATCACGAGGCCGACGGCGAGTCCGAGCAACGCAACGCCGAACCCCGTCTGGCCGCGAAGTAACAACAACTCGAGTCCGGCGAGGGCCGCGGGCAAGGCGAGAACGAGCGTGCCCGCGAACTTGATCGTCTCGATGATACCGGCCATCGATACGCGGTAGGGCGGCGACCGGTAAAAACACGGCGACGAGGCACGCTGACCGATCGCCGTGGCCGTCTCTCGTCGGGCGTTTCGTTTGCCGTTGGACGTTCGGATAATTTACTAAAAGATTGAAACCTGTCGGGAATCGTGGTTTCGGTATCGGCTCCGAAACCGACCGCCACCCATGGATCAGGACCCGCGACAGCGATACGAAGCCATCTGTGAAGCCTCGCCCGACGCGATCGTCGTCGCCGACCGCGACGGACGTATCACCTACGCGAACGGCCGCGTCACCGATCTGTTCGGCTACGATCCGTCCGAACTCGTCGGCGAACCGATCGAGACCCTCGTTCCCGAGGCCGCTCGAGCGGGCCACGTCGCCAAACGCGACGCCTACATCGCCGATCCCGAGACCCGCCCGATGGGTGCCGGACTGGACCTCTCGGGCCGGCGGAAGGACGGCTCGGAGATTCCCATCGACATCAGCCTGAGCCCGATCGAGAGCGGCGGCCGATGCGAGGTCATGGCCGCCGTCCGGGACGTTCGCGACCGGGAAACGCTCCGCGCGAAGTACCAGACGATCCTCGAGGCAGTCCCGGACGCTGTCGTCGTCGCGGACGCGGCGACGGGCGATATCGTCGAAGTGAACGAACGGGCCGGTGATCTGCTCGGGTACGAGCCCTGTGACCTCGTGGGGCGGCCACAGACCGTCCTCCACCCGTCCGGGGAGGCCGACCGATATCGGGCGCTCTTCGAAGAATACGTCGCCGGCCCCAGTTCCGATCGATCGATCTTACATGCGTTTCCGGATGGTGCCGACATCCACGTCGAGACCAGCGGTGGCGAGCGGATCCCCGTCGAGATCAACGCTCACGTCTTCGACCTGTACGACCGCCGATTGATCGCCGGCGTCTTCCGCGACGTGACCGACCGGAAAGAGTACCAGCGACAGCTTCGAACGCTCCATTCGGCGACGCGGCAGCTGATCGCCGCGGACGGTCGTGAGGAGATCGCCGCCCTCGTCGCCGATGCCGCGCGGACGATCCTCGGTTACGAGTACAACGTGGTCCGGCTCGCCGACGACGACCGATTGCGGCCGGCCGCTGTGACCGACGGGGCCGAAACGGAGATGGGCGACCGTCCGATGTACCCGATCGACGGGTCGGCTCCGGTCAGTCGCGTCTACGACAGCGGCGAGTCGCTCCGGTTCGATGACGTTCGGGCCCTCGAGGACGGGTACGACCGCGGCGACGCGCGATCCGCGATGTACCACCCGATGGGCGACCACGGCGTGATCAGCGTCGTCGATCCCGCGGTGGGGACGTTCGATCCGTCCGACGAGGAACTCGCCTCGGTGCTGTCGGTCAACGCCGAGATCGCACTCAACCGACTGTCCTACGAGCGGGATCTCGAGCGCCAGAACGAGCGGTTGGACGAGTTCGCGAGCGTCGTAGCCCACGACCTCCGGAACCCGCTCAACGTCGCCCAGGGACTGCTCGAGGGCGAGCGGACCGGTGCCGTGGCCACCCATGGCGACGAGATCGCAGCCGCCCTCGACCGGATGGAAGGGATCGTCGACGACGTGTTGACGATGGTCCGGGACGGGTACGAGGTCGACGACGTGGAGTCGCTCGAGTTCGATACGATCGTCGCCGACTGCTGGGACTGCGTGGCGACCGCCGATGCGACGCTGCGGGTCGAATCCGACGGCCTCCTCTATGCCGACTCGAGTCGGATCCGCAACCTGTTCGAGAACCTCTTTCGCAACGCGGTGGAACACGGCGGTCCGGACGTCACGGTCACGGTCGCGCTCTCGGAAGGGGGGTTCGCCGTGGCCGACGACGGGCCGGGCATCCCGCCCGCCGACCGTGACCGCGTCCTCGAGCCGGGGTGGACGACCGGCGAGAACGGAACGGGACTGGGGCTGAACATCGTCCGCGAGATCGCACGGGCCCACGACTGGGGGATCGACGTGACCGAAAGCGCGGCTGGCGGCGCGCGCTTCGAGTTCACCGGGGTCCGGACCGTTTCCGCCGACGACGCCTTCGAGCCGGACCCGGAACGGCTTTGACGCGTCGCCCGTCAGTTGCGGCTATGTTCACGGGGATCGTCGAGGAGACCGGCGAGATCGTCGCACGAGAACACACCGACGACGGCCTCCGGCTCCGGATCGGTGCCGACGAGGTCGCGACGGGGCTTGAACACGGCCAGAGCATCAGCGTCAGCGGCGCGTGTCTCACCGTCGAAGAGTTCCGCGAGCGCGAGTGGTTCGAGGTCTTCCTCGCGACCGAGACGGTCGAGCGGACCTATCTGGGCGACCTCGCGACCGGCGAGACGGTCAACCTCGAGCGGGCGATGCCGGCCGACGGCCGGTTCGACGGCCACGTCGTCCAGGGGCACGTCGACGCGGTCGCCACCGTCACCGATATCGAATCCGTCGAAGAGGACTGGTTCTTCGAGTTCGACCTCCCGGCGGCTTTCGACCGATACGTCGTCGAGAAGGGGTCGATCACGCTCGATGGCATCAGCCTGACCGTCGCGGACCTGGACGAGGAACGCGGCCGGGTCACCGTCGCGATCATCCCGACGACCTACGACCTGACGACGCTCGCCGAGAAGGAGCCGGGCGATCCCGTCCACCTCGAGGTCGACGTCCTCGCGAAATACGTCGAACGGCTGCTGGAAGCGCGGTTCGACTGAGCGGCGCTCTCGAGACGGTTCTCGTCGCCCCGGCCCGGTCAGCGCTGGGGCGGGTCGAACTCGGTCAATTCCGGCCGCGAGTCGCCGACGCCGTCGCTCGTGACGGTCTGGTAGGTCCGGCGGTAGCGTGCGAGCTTTCGGTAGAGGTAGTAGCCGACCGCCAGATCGTAGCACACGACGTAGCCGACGAAGGCGACCCCGTAGCCGATCGGGAGCGCGCTGGCCACCTGCCCGGGCACGATGCCGACGGTCACGTTGTACGTGCCGTGGACGAACGCGGCGACGAGCAGCCCTTTGAGGACGATCGGACCGGCGTACTCGCGGTTGAACTTCGCCAGCCCGAGGTAGTAGCCCGCGATCGCCGAGTAGATGACGTGGCCGGGGCCGGCCAGCGCCCGGACGGTCGCGATCCCGCCCGCCGTCGCGAGGAGGCTGGCTTCGGGTTCCGCCTCGCCGACGACCCGGCCGATGTAGATCGCGTTCTCGATGGCCGCGAAGCCGAGGCCCGCCACGGCACCGTAGACCGCGCCGTCGATCACGGCGTCGAAACTGCTGCTCCGGTAGGCGAAGACCTTTACGGCGAGCAGTTTGACCGTCTCCTCGACGGGGCCGACGATCAGGTAGAAAAAGAGGAGGCTCCCGACGGCCCCGACGCCGAACAGCGGCCGCGTCACTGAGTTTACGACTGCGGCGAACGTCGCGAACAGGATCGCCAGCAGAAAGGTCGCGACGAGCAGCCGTAGCGGTTCCGCCGTCGTGATATCGGCGTACCAGATATACGCCGCGAGCAGTCCCGCGGGGACGAGCGAAAGCGCGAAAAAGCCCGCGAGATACGGGTCCTCGACGACGAGTGCGGCCGGCGAGACGAGCAAGGAGAGAGTGATCACGATCGCGGTTAGCAACACGATCGCCCGAAACCCGTAGCTGACCGCGTTGTAGAGTGTATACGCGATCAGATCCGGGACGGATCGCGGGTTCCACGTCGAGACATCGTAGAGGTCGAGTGACCCGTCTCCGGACCGCTCCTCGGCGCGTTCGACCGGGTCTCGCCTGCGTTGCATGAGCGACGGTATGGCTGCCGGCCGGGTATAGGTTCGGCAACCGGCGGCGTTCCGTCGTCCAGTGTCCCGACGGCCGTCTCAGTCGTCGGTCGTGCCCGGCGTCGAGTCCGGGACGTCCGTCTCCGACCAGACGGTGGCCGCGCGGTCGATCTTGTCGTTCCAGCCGGCGACGAGCGTCGTGACTGCCAAGTCGCCGGTCACGTTGTTCATCGTCCGCAGGCGGTCGAGGATCGGATCGACGCCCGCGACCATGCCGACGACCTCGAGCGGGAGGCCGAGTTGCGTGAGGACCATGGTGAGCATGATCAGGCCGCTCCCGGGGACGCCGGCAGTACCGACGCTCGCGAGGAGGGCCGTCGCGACGACGGTGAACTGTTCGCCGATGGTCAGGGTCTGGCCGACCATGTTAGCGGCGAAGACTGCCGCGACGCCCTGATACATCGCCGTCCCGTCCATGTTGATCGTCGCGCCCAGCGGTAGCGAGAAGCTGTAGACCTCCTCGTCGACGCCGAAGTTCTCGTCGGCGTCGTTCATCGTGACCGGCAGCGTTCCGCTCGAGGAGCGGATCGAGAGCGCGGTTACCATCGCTTCCTTGCTGCCCCGGAGGAAATCCAGCGGTGATTCCCGGAGCAGTCCCCACTGGATGATCAGCAGGTAGGTGACGCCGATGTGGAGGCCGACCGCGATCGCGAGCGCGCCGATGAGTTTCGCAAACGGGGCGATCGCGTCGACCCCGGCGTTCCCGAACGTCGTCGCCATCAGGGCGAAGACGCCGATCACGCCGTACTCCATGACGCCCCAGACGATCTTGAACATCGCTTCCGCGCCGGTTTCCGCGAGTTCGAACACCGTTTCGGCACCCTCGTGAACGGCCGAGTTGACGTCGTACTCGTCTTGCAGATAGGCCAGCGCGAGCCCGAACACGATCGTGAAGAAAATCGTCGGGAGAACGTCGCCCGCGGCCATCGCTCCGACCGGGTTCGTCGGCACGATGTTCATGAACACCTCGACGATGTCGGGGGCCTCTTTGGTCTCGACAGTCGCGTCGGCCACCTCGAGCCCGGTCCCGGGATTGATCAGGTTCGCGACGAACAGCCCGATACCGATCGCGATCGCGGTCGTGACCAGATACAGCGCGACGACCTGCCCGCCGATCTTCCCGAGGTTCGACGGCGAGAGCCGTCTGGCACCCATAAGCAGCGTGAAGACGATGATCGGAATCACGATCATCTGGAGCAGTCGGACGAAGAGATCACCGAGCGGCTCGAGCCGCGTTGCCGGTTCGCCGACCGTCAGGCCGACGAGCGAGCCGAGGACGAACGCGACGCCGATGCGGTAGATGATCGGAACGGATCGATATCGATCGTAGAGCTGCCTGAGTGTGATCGCCATACCCACCCTGGCAATACTTACACAATAAAATCATCGATACTGAACATACGGTCTGGGTTCGTCGCGCTCGGATATTCATTTTCCAGTGGTGGTGCGTCTTTCTTCTCGGATAGAAACTAACCACAAATAATAACTAATAGCTGAAGAGAGGGTGTACGAACGAGCAGGTGTCGGTCGGTTGTCTCGATCGGAACCCCTGCCAGCATTGTCTCTCCCCGTCGTCAGAACGATGACCTGTCCTGGCCAGTCCGACGTGCCGGGTCCCGAAAACGCCGATCGCTCAGACTCGGAATCCACAAAGGCCTCCCGTCCGAACCGACGCCCATGCACTTCGACCAGCGAACCCAGCGGGCGCTCCGGGACGTCGGCCTCGAGACCGACGACCTCCGGGCCGCCTCCGAGGCGGTCGTCGAGGCCGTTGCGGACGACGCGGCGGCGCTCGAGGCGTTCTTCGACGATCACGACACCGTCTACTCCGATATGGACATGGCCCACTCGAGTTCGGCGTATCCGGAACACGCGGTCGATTACGCCGACATCACGACCCACGGCGACGAGATGCGGGGCTGGCTCCGGTTCGAGACGTGGGGCGTCTACGTCGAGGGCGGCCGACTTCTGGACGAGGACGTCGTCGAACTCTCCCTCGGCCCGACGATCAACGACCGGGTGCGGTTCGCCGCCGACCGCGACAGGCTGCGATGACGACGGCTCGAGTCCGCGGCATCTACACGACGGCCGTCACGCAACTGCTGAGCGAGGCCGACTGCGAGGTCGTGCAGGCCTCCGAGCCGATTCGGGAGCGCTTCGACCAGTCGTTCGACGCCGCGCCGGCCGACGCGACGGTCGAGACGACCCGCGATCGGCAGGGCGTCGAGATTTCCGGCGACCCCGACGCGGTCGAGACGGTCGCGACGGCCCTCGAAGGGCTAGCCATCGACGCCTTCCGCTGGGACGACGAGATCCCCCGCGGCGCGGTCTTCGACGCCGAGGTCCTCGAGGCCGGCGGTGGAGGCGGCGCGGTCGTCGATCTGGGCGAGGGCCGGCGGGGCTATCTCGCGTACGACGCCGTCGACGGCTACGTCGACGCGGGCGACCGCTATCGCGTGCAGGTCAGCGAGCCTGCGCCGCCGTGGGACGACGACCGCCCGCTCGTGGAACCGACTCTCGAGGTCGCTGGCGGGCTCTGTACGCTCTCGCAGGATCGCAGCGGCGTCTCGGCGGCGCTGCGCGGCGAGCGCGCCGAGGAACTGGTCGGCATGACCGACCTGCTCTCGGTCGAAATCCCCGAGGGGTGGGGACTGCGCTGGCAACACGCCGCGGCCGACGCCGACCTCGAGGCGATGGGGGCTGCCCTCGAGGATGCCGCGAGCCGGGCCCGGGCGCTCGAGGATGCGCTCGCCGACGCGCCGGCCGAGCCCGGCGAGCCGGGACTGCTCGCCACACCCCGGCGGACCGAGTGGTGTTGGTTCGGCCGCGAGACCCGATTCGAACTGGACGGCGTCCGCCGGCGGGTCGAGACGACGATGCCGGGCCATCACCGGTCGAAGGCCGCCGATCGGGCCGCCAGCGCCGCGGTCGACTTCGCGGAGGCGGTCTGTGGCTCGCTGGGTGCCGATACGACCGACGACGACGCCTTCCCCTTCGCCGCGGTCGCCCGCCAGTTCGGCCCGACGAACGGCGACCGCCTCGAGATCGGCCACGGCAAACCCGATGGCCGGCTCATCTCGTTAGGTCGCGGCGAGGTCACCGACTGGGACCCCGAGGGCAAGCTCACCCTCGAGCGGTCGATGAGCGGCGGCGGCAGTTACGACGCGCTCGGGGTGCCCAAGGAGTCGGGCGACGTGGCCGTGACGAAGTTCCGCGAGGGTCGGTGGTGGTATCCGACGACCTACAAGGCGGCCGACGGCACGCCGAAAGGGACCTACATCAACGTCTGTACGCCGGTCGAACTCTTTCCGGATACCGCGCGGTACGTCGACCTCTACGTCGACGTGATCCGGCAGCGTGACGGGACCGTCGAGATCGTCGACGCGGACGACCTCGAGGCGGCCGTCGACGACGGACTCGTCGCCGAGGATCTCGCCGCAAAGGCGATGGACGTGGCGGAAGCCGTCGAACGAGCGCTCTCGAAATAAGGTCCGCGTTTTCGGTGCGCTCGCGCTCGAGAGCGGCGCGACTGGGAGCGTCCGCCCGGAACGCGATCCGCGACCGGCGATCAGTCCGAGGCGCTCGAGGCCGGTTCGGCCCCCGCGGCGACCGGGAGCAGATCGACGTACTCGTCGAGATCGAGCGCGAACTCCCCCGCCGTCGCCGGCCGGACCCAGCGGAACTCGAACTCCGAGCCGTGTTCGCCGCCGCCGTCGGTGACGGTGTGGGTCCACCGATCTCGCGGTTCGTAGACCGTGGCGTGGAAGAAGTGCCGAACGTAGCGCTTCGGCGGTTCCTCGCGTCGGGTCCAGACGTCGGTCGTCAGATGCTGCGCGCCGTTCAGCGTTCCCAGTCCGCTCTCCTCACGGACTTCCCGGAACAGCGCTTCCTGCGGGGATTCTCCCGGCTCGAGGGTGCCTTTGGGAATCTGGAGCCCGTCGTGGCCCGGCCCCTCGAAGACCAGTAGCTCGCTCGAGCCGCGCGTGATGTAGGCACACGCCTTCCGGACGTACGTGACGTCGACCATGGTACAATATAGCATACCGTGCCACTATAAAAATCTGTCATGGATGCAATTCAAGGACCTTAAGGGAATTTCTCGGTCGGATCGCGGACGAATCTCGGCGGCTTCAGACGGTTTCCTGTCAGTCGTTGCCGGCGCAACCGCGACCTGGCGGCGGTTGTGTCGGGAAATCGGTACAGCAATCCGTATCAGTCGGCAGCGACCGGTTCCTCGTCCCCGACCGGCGCGTCCCCGTCGAGGTAGGTAAACAGCGTCGCCAGCGCCGGGCCGGAGACGTTGTGCCAGACGCTAAAGAGCGCCGGGATCAGTGCGGCACCCGCGCTGAAGTGGGCCGTCGCAAGCGCGACGGCCAGGCCGCTGTTCTGGAGGCCGACCTCGAACGCACACGCTCGCGCTCGATCCTCCGCCATATTGGCCGCGTGACCGACCGCGTAGCCGGCCCCGAGCCCGAGGCCGTTGTGCAACACGACCGCGAGGAAGACCAGTGCGCTCGCGCCGAGGATCGTCTCGACGTTGAGGCCGACGACCGCCGCCACGATGGCGACGATGGCGATCACGCTGATCGCCGGGAAGATAGAGAGTCCGGCCTGTGCAAGCGCCGGCGCGTACTCGTCGAGGACGTAGCGCAGCACCAGGCCCCCGACGACCGGGAGCAAAACGACCTGCACGATCGACGTCGCCATATCCATGAACGTGACGGTGATCGACTCGCCGGCCAACAGGACGATCCACGCCGGCATCACGAGCGGCGCGGCGGTCGTCGTCACCGACGTGATCGACACCGAGAGCGCGACGTCGCCGCGCCCGAGATAGGTCATCACGTTCGAGGCGGTCCCGCCCGGGGCCGCACCGACGAGTATCAGGCCGAGACCGATCTCCTCCGGCAACCCAAGCGCGACGACGAGGACGTAGGCGATCGTCGGCATCAGGAGCCATTGGCTCATCGCGCCGATGAAGACGTCCCGCGGCCGCTCGAGGATGCGACGGAAGTCCGCGGGGGTCAGCGTCAGCCCCATCCCGAGCATGATGATGCCCAGCAGCGGTGTGATGTAGGGTGCGATCGGGGTGAACGTCTCGGGGGAGTAGAGCGCGAGCGGGGAGACGACCAGCACCCAGACGACGAAATACTTGCTCGTCACCGATCCGACTCGTTCCAGAACACGCTGCAAACTCATTCGGCTCTCACCGCACTGTGAAACATGCACAGCCGTCTGTGAGTCTGCTACATTAATACTACGGCTTACGTGTACGTTTGCCACCCCGTGAGACTCGAGTCGGGACGCGGTGACGAGCGGCTACCGATCGGGAGCTATTCGACGGCCGGCTTCGGGCGAGTACCCGTGACCGCCGTGACGGGGCCGGGACCGGGTCGGTGAGATAGGAACGGGGCTCGAGACGCGGGTCGTCGCATCGGTGAGCGATCTATGCCGGATCCGCGCGTTCGGTGCTGCCGGCGACCGGTGTGAAGTGATCGTCGGCGACGGGCCGGCCACAGACGGGACAGCCGTTGGCCAACGTCGCCTCTCGCACGGGCTCGGTCACCGCCATCTTCTGGCGACAGTCGGGGCAGGTGAATTCGTACGGTGTCATGGTGGGTGGTGTCCTCGACGACTAGACCTTCGGCTCCATCCCCGATAGGGAGACGACCCAGATATAGAGGGTCGTATATAGGTGGGTCCGCCGATCCCCACGATCACGGCCCGACGGCCGATCGCAGGAGTTCGGATTCGACCGTTCGGCGGTGTTCGGTACCCGTACTCGAGACACTGCCCGATCGGTCGACTCGAGCCGCTACAGGACGTTCGCCGTAACGAACGCGATCTGGCCGAGGACGAGGGTCAGGAGGACCGTCAGCACACACAGTTCGTAGTACCCGCGCCGGCGATCGAACGCCTCGGTGCCCTCGAGGGCCGTCCCGAGCGCACGCAGTCCGAGATAGGCGGCCGCCACGAGGCCGGACGCGGCGGTCAGCGCGAGAACCGTCGGCGCGTATTCCGGGCCGTAGTACGTCCCGACCGACCAGCGGATCCGAACACTGTCTCCGAGGATCGGCGCGGACGCGAGGCTCACCGCGACGCTCGCGAGGACGACGAGGAGCCCGCCGGCCGCGGTCGGCCGGAGTCGGCCGCCGGCGGGACTCGCACACAGCGTCGCCAGCCGCGTCGCGACGCGGCGGAATCGATCGACGAACCGCTCGAGCCGTCCGGTAGTTCGGGTCGATGACATCGTATGCTCACGGACGGGGGCCGTACGGAAAGCCTGCCTCGCACGACTGCAGCGGCTGCAGTCGTGAAAATCCCTTTATGTTCGTTCTCGGTACAGGTCAGTACCGTGAGTGAGGAGCCGGACGTCGAGACGGTCGGGACCCTGCTGGAGGACCCGACAGTGCGCACGATCCTCACCCAAACGAGCCAGGAACCCATGTCAGCGACTACTCTGAGTACCCACTGCGACGCGTCCCAACCGACGGTGTATCGACGGCTCGAGGACCTCCGGGAGTGCGGTCTCCTCGTCGAACGGACCAAGCCCGATCCCGACGGCGGCCACCATCGGACCGTCTACTCGACGAACCTCGAGCGGATCACGGTCGACCTCGAGGGCGGCGAGCTGACCCTCCGTATCGAGCGCCGCGAGGACATGGCCGACCGGTTCACGGACCTGATCGAGGGGATCTGACGTGCGCTCGCTCCCGCTGCAGCTCTGGGAGGCCTCGCCCGCCGAGTGGGTCGCCACGTTCGTGCAGGCGACCGATATCCTGAGCGCGGTCATCGGGCTGTTCATCGCGTATCAGGCCTATCGGGGCTACCGGCGAAACGACAGCCGGCCGATGCTGGTGATCGCCGTCGGGTTCCTGTTCGCGCTCGCGGTCCCGTTCCTACTCGTGATCCTCTACGCGATACTCCCGTTCCTCTCGGAGACGCTGCTTGCGGTCTGCAGTCAAGCGAGCCAGCTCTCGGGGCTGCTCGCGATCCTGTACGCGCTCCGGATGCCGGCCTGAACGTGCCGGTCTGGGTTCGAAAAACGCCGTCGTGCCCGATCAGTCGGCGGCGAGCTTGTCCAGCCCGGCCGACTCGATGTCTGCCCCGTCGACCGACGACCGCAGCGCGTCCATCCCGTCGTCGCGGTCGATGTCGAAGTCGTTCGCGTAGCGTTCGTCGACGCGGGTCATCTCCTCGTCGGTGAGCTTGGGTACGTCGCTGGCGGCCGCCCACTCGTCGATGTCGCCTTTCGTGCGGAACGTCGGCGTCACGGTCGCGACGGGGTCGTGAGAGAGCAGCCACGCGATCGCGGCCTGGCCCATCGTGCGTTCGCCGCCTCGCTCGAGGAAGCGCAGCTGCTCGAGTTTCTCCCAGCCGGTCTCGTACCACTCGTCGGGGCGGAAGCCCCGATGGTCGCCCTCGCCGAGTTCGGTGTCGGGCGTGACCTGCTCGTTGAGGATCCCCGAGGAGTGTGGTACCCGGGGGATGAGGCTGGTCGACGACCCCGTCCGCTCGATCGTCTCGAGGAAGTGGTTCCCGACCTCCTGCTCGAGGACGTTCCAGACCAGTTGGACGGAGTCGAACTCCTCCTCGATAGCGAGGTCACCCTCGGCGAGCCAGCCGATCGACGGCCCCAGCGCGAGACCGGTCGCGTCGATCAGGCCCTCCTCCTCGAGTTCGTCCAGTAGCTCGAGGACGTCGGGGGTAATTTCGTCGACGTCGGCGTTGTGGAGTTGGAGGACATCGACGGAGTCCATGTCGAGCCGCTCGAGGCTCCCCTCGACGGCGTCCCGAAGGTACTCCGGATCCATCTCCTTGGGGAGTTCCCCGTGGCCGGCCTGTGGGTTGTTGTAAAAGTCGTAGCCGACCTTGGTGGCGACGGTGACCTCGTCGCGGACCTCGGCCAGTGCCTCGCCGAGCAGTTCCTCGCTGTCGCCGTGGCCGTAGACGTCGCCCGTGTCGAAGTAGGTGATCCCCTGATCGACGGCGTACTGGACCATCTCGATGGCGTCGTCCGCGGAGCGGTCGCCCCACCAGTCGGTCCCGACGACCCACGCACCGAAGCCGACCTCGCTGACCTCGACGCCGGAGTCGCCCAGTTCGCTGTGTTGCATATCGACCCCTTCGTAGTGGGGGAACTTATGGTGAACGGAACGCTCGAGGGTTCGGTCCGAACGGGTTCGGGCGGGACCGCGTCGGCGAGGCGAATCGTTATTTGCCCGCGGCCGGCAGCTACGGTATGGCCGCCGCTCGCAGCCGCAATCCCCGACTGATCCTGTTCGGGGTCGTCCTCGCACTGCTTCCGATCGGACTGCTTGCCGGTCGCTCCCTCGAGTTCGCGACCGATCGGCTGACGATCAGCGGCGTCGTCGTCGGCGTCGTCTTGGTCGTCGTCGCGCTCGCGATCCCCGTCCTGTTGCTCGCTAGCTGGCAGGCCGAGAACGAATCGCGGTGACACGCGTGCCAGTGGGTCCGGCAACCGGGACCGGACAACCGAACCCCTATCAACTCGGCGGGCAATACTTCGGGGTATGACAAAGCGGTACGTGTCGCTCCCCGACGAGGCCGAATCGGGGATGCGCGAGTTCATCGACGAGGTCGATCGACGGCTTGCGAGCGACGAGGACACCTGCTCGGTCGTCGAAGACGTCCTGATCGACCTCTCGGGCGACCGCCAGGCCTACGAGCGCTGGCAGCGCGGCGAGTCGGTGTCGGCGGCCGAACGCGTCCGCCTGCAGAGCTACGATCCCTGCAACACCACGCTCGAGAGCGAGTACTACGCCGAGAAGGACGAGGAGCGGTTCCGCCGCTCGAAGCACCTCCAGTGGCTCTGGCGGCAGTTCGACAGCCTCCCGATCGCGGACAACGTCGAGTTCGCGCTGCGATTCCGGCGGATGCTCGCGAACCACCTCTTCGAGGAGTGTGGCGACAACTGCCGGTTCTTCAAGGGTATCACCTTCACCTACGGCCACAACATCACGATCGGGGACAACACGGTCGTCCACGACGACGTCCACCTGGACGACCGCGGGAAACTCACCATCGGCGACCGCGTCTCGATCTCCGACGGCGTCCACGTCTACAGCCACGACCACGACGTCGTCGACCAGACCGAGGTCCGCAACTACCACACCATCGTCGAGGACGACGTTCGGCTCACCTACGACGCGATGATCCGGGCCGGCTGCAAGGTCGGCGAAAACGCCATCGTCGGCGCGCGCGGCATCGTCCAGAACGACGTCCCCGCCCACCACATCGCGATCGGGATGCCCGCCACGAGCGTCAAGATCAAGCCCGGCTGGGAGGACGTCGCCACGCCCGTCGACGAGGCCGGCACGAACCGTCAGGCACAACGGCGGATCGAGTACGATGTCCCGGACGACCTCGAGGTCTTCGACGAGTTCGGCCGGGACCTTCAGCCACCCGAGTAGGTCCCGTTTCTCGAACTGTCTTCGATTCGGACGGCGGGGAATAGCCAAGTGCCTCGAGAGCATATGTCACGGTGATGGAGCTGTGGGGCTGGCTCATCGGATACATCGCGCTGTTTGCCCTGTTACACCTGTTACTGTACTATCTCTACGCCCGGCGCGACGACGGCGACGGTGAGCGGACGCCGTCGCTGGCCGATCCGAACCGCGCGAGCGTCCGTTCCTCTCCGGGTTCCGACCGATACCCGCACGCGTCCGACGACGTCGACGCCGAGCCGGTCCCCGACGACCGGGCGGTGGTCGACGGCGAACCGACCCGCTGTCCCCACTGCGGTGCGCCCAACGAGGGCGATCAGGCGTTTACGTACTGCTGGAACTGCGTGTCCGCACTGCGCCGATAAACGCCGGCACGGACTGGTGCCCTTCTCGAACGCGGATCGATCCGGGACCCGTTCGACGATCCGGCATCGGCACTCGCTGTCGCCGTTCGGTGCCCTGTCGTAACTCGACTGCACACTTCGTTTCTAGCTCGTGGATACTCTCGAGTTCTAACTACTGCTCCTCCGTCACTCTTCCAGATTGGTGCAGTAATAAACGATTACGCTTTTGGTTCTCAAGTGAGGACTGGACGCAGACGAACCGCAATGAACGATTACGCTTCCGCCGCCGCCCGGTCTCGCTCTCCGCCCCTGTATCGCGTCTCGCACGATCCCGCCGGCCCGGCGACGCTCAGCACGACCGTGATCCACGCGCTGGCCGACTGCATGGGCGTCGACGTCACCGACGGCCGCGTCGCGCTGTACGATACCGTCGATCCCGCCGCGCTGGACAGGCTCTTCCGACCGCGTCACAACGGCAGTCCCCGGACCGGCGGCGCGCTCTCGTTCGTCGTCGATGGCTACCACGTCACGGTCAGGGGCGACGGTGAGATCCTGATCGAACCGCCGACCCGGCGCTGAAAACAACCGTTTCTTCGTCAGCTCGAGAGGTCGGTCGCGAGCCGCTCGAGGTGATCGACGCCGACGACGGCGACGACGTCGCCCGACTCGGCCCGGAGATCCTCGAGGCGATCGATCATACACTGCTCGCGCGTGTCGTCGCGATAGGACAGCGCCGTTCCGTCGGTATCGACGCCGCCCAGTAGCGCCTGCACGCCGGCCACGTGGGCACGCTCGTGGTCGGCCTGTCGCTCCGGTGGGTCGTCGCGATCGCAGTCGTATTCGGCCTTCGTGCCGGGGACGACCGTCATCGAGGTCGCGTGAGTCAGCGTCGCGGCGACCCGACAGGCGAGTGCCTCGCGGGTCGCGCCGCCGACGCTCGCGAGGACGCGCCGGGCGGTCCCGGCCGAGACGCGGTCGGCGACCAGCCGCCGGACGAGCAGTCTGAGAAACGACCAGTTCGGCGCGTCAATCCCGACGGGATCGGCCTCGGGTGCGGCCCGAATCGCGGCGCTCATCTCACCGCCGAACCGCGGCGACGTCGCGTCGTCGGCGCGGTCGCGAGCGTAGACGCGATACAGCGGGACGGCGATGGCCGGTAACTCGAGGGCGACCGTCTCGGGCTCGATTCGCTCGAGGACCCGCTCGACGCGCGCAATGCTCGCGGGGTGGTCGTGGACGACACCGACGAGTACGAGGTCGCCGTCCGGTCCGGACAGCCGGCGGTAGAACTGGGGGGTGATTCGGGGATCGTCGAACGATTCGGGTACGGACGGGGAGTCGTCCATGCTCGAGTGGTAATACGTGACTACCGGCATAACCCTTCCGTTGTGTTGACTCGACCCTGAGTCAGTATTTTTCGCCAACCGACGCCGGGTCGGGCATCGTTTCGGCCGTAAAATCACGGCTTTCCGGACCGGTGGGTCAGCGGTTCGGTCGTCGGTCCCAAACGAGGGTCGTGAGACGGGTTTTCGACGTCGTCGTGAGGGGTGGCATCGGCTGGTCCGAACGAGGATCCCGTCGCCACACACTATCTAATATAAAAGCACCGTGCCGGCCCCCGGCTGGGAACGATTCACGAGCCGATCCGATCGGCGAAATCGGTCGTCAATCCCGTACACTGTGGCGGTTTTCGTCGGCAAATCGGCCGCCGGACTGGTACGGCCGACTGCGACGATTGAGAAAGCTTTATGTAGAATCACAATCAATCGATCGAGTGACTATGAGTCAGCGAATGCAGCAGGGGCAGCCGATGATCGTAATGAGCGAGGACTCCCAGCGCGTCAAGGACAAGGACGCGCAGGATTACAACATCAGCGCCGCCCGTGCGGTCGCTGAAGCCGTTCGATCCACACTCGGTCCGAAGGGCATGGACAAGATGCTCGTCGACTCCATGGGATCGGTGACGATCACCAACGACGGCGTCACCATCCTCAAGGAGATGGACATCGACAACCCGACGGCCGAGATGATCATCGAGGTCGCCGAAACGCAGGAAGACGAGGCCGGCGACGGCACCACGACCGCCGTCGCGATCGCCGGCGAACTCCTCAAAAACGCCGAGGACCTCCTCGAGCAGGACATCCACCCGACGGCGATCATCAAGGGCTTCCACCTCGCTTCCGAGCAGGCCCGCCAGGAGATCGACGACATCGCGACCGATATCGACACGAGCGACGAGGAACTCCTCCGAAAGACCGCCGAGACCTCGATGACCGGCAAGGGCACCGAGGTCAACAAGGAGTATCTCGCCGAACTCATCGTCGAGGCCATCCGGCAGGTCACCGTCGAGGACGAGAACGGCGACAACGTCGTCGACCTCGAGTTCCTCAACATCGAGACCCAGACCGGCCGCAGCGCCGGCGAGTCCGACCTCCTCGAGGGCGGCATCGTCGACAAGGACCCCGTCCACGACAACATGCCCAACTCGGTCGAGGACGCCGACATCCTCCTGCTCGACGAGGCGATCGAAGTCGAGGAGACCGACGTCGACACCGAGGTCTCGGTCACCGACCCCGACCAGCTCCAGAAGTTCCTCGACCGCGAGGAGAAACAGCTGCAGGAGAAAGTCGACACGATCGCCGACCTCGGCGCTGACGTCGTCTTCTGCCAGAAAGGCATCGACGACCTCGCCCAGCACTACCTCGCCAAGGAAGGCATCCTCGCGGTGCGACGCGCCAAGAAGTCCGACCTCGAGTTCCTCCAGGAAGTCGTCGGCGCGGCGATCGCCTCCGACCTCGAGAGCGCGACCGAGGAGGACCTCGGCTTCGGCGACGTCACCCGCGACGAGGAAGACGAACTGTTCTACGTCGAGGGCGAGGACGCCCACGGCGTTACCCTCCTGCTGCGTGGCTCGACCGACCACGTCGTCGACGAACTCGAGCGCGGCGTCAACGACGCGCTCGACGTCGTCGCACAGACCGTCTCCGACGGCCGCGTCCTCGCGGGCGGCGGTGCCATCGAGGTCGAACTCGCCGGCCGTCTGCGCGACTACGCCGACTCCGTCTCCGGTCGCGAACAGCTGGCCGTCGAGGCCTTCGCCGACTCGCTCGAACTCGTCCCGCGCGTCCTCGCCGGGAACGCGGGACTGGACTCGATCGACACGCTCGTCGACCTGCGTGCGGCCCACGACGACGGCCAGATCACGGCCGGCCTGAACGTCTTCTCGGGCGACGTCGAGGACACCTTCGAGGCCGGTGTCGTCGAACCGGCCCACGCCAAGGAACAGGCCGTGACCTCCGCCGCAGAGGCCGCGAACCTCGTTCTCAAGATCGACGACATCATCTCCGCCGGCGACCTCTCCACCGACAAGGGCGACGACGAAGAGGGTGGTCCCGGCGGTGCCGGCGGCATGGGCGGCATGGGCGGCGGCATGGGCGGCATGATGTGAGACTAAATTTTGCTCTGCGAGCGCGGCGAAGCCGCGCTCTCGGCAAAATTTAGTATAAAAACACTCCTCCTTCCGTTCCGACCCGCTACGCGGGTCTCCACATCAGTCGTCGGCCCGCTCGCTCACTGCGTTCGCTCGCGGTAAAGGCGTCGTTCGGGTTCTTCGAACCGTTCACTCGCCGATCTTACCCGTCGTTTAGTGTCGCCACTGCCCCGGTTGTGGAGTGTTCAAAAAGACCCGTCCGATTACTCCTCGTCCTCGACCTCGAGTTCGAACTGTTCGTTCTCGCTCACGGCGTTGAGAACGACGCTCGTGTTCGAGGCCTTGATATCGGGATCGGTCAGCAGTTGCTTGATCTGGTCGTTCATCCCATCGGTGTCCTCGAACTTGCCGATGGCGATCACGTCGTAGTCGCCGGTGACCTCGTAGACGCTGGTCATCTGGCGATGGTCGCGCAGCGTATCGGTGACGTCCGGGAGGGCGTTCCCCTCGACCTGCAGTTGGATCACGGCGGTCACGTCGTAGCCGACCGCGTCGTAATCCACCCGCGGGGTGTAGCCCTCGATCACGCCTTGCTCCTCGAGATCGGAGAGGTGGTTCGAGACGGTGGTCACGGACACGTCGAGTTCCTCCGCGAGGCTTCGCAGGCTCGCCCGGCCGTCGCCGAGAAGTGCATTCACTAGTTTTGCATCGAGATTTTCGTACGTCATCAGGTACACCCACTCACTGTGCCCTTTAGAAATTTACGAATATGCAGTTTCGCGAGGGAGAGCGAAGATTTGCACGGAACGGTAGTGCTTTAGTATACTGGTTACGAGGATACGACGAGAAAGATGACAAGCGGAAACCTCTCTGAAACCGAACAAGCGGTGTTGGACGAGATCGAGGAGCAAGACGTCGACTTCCTCCGACTACAGTTTACCGACATTCTGGGCACGGTCAAGAACGTCTCCGTGCCGGCCCGCCAGGCCGAGAAGGCCTTCACCGAGGGGATCTACTTCGACGGTTCTTCTATCGAAGGCTTCGTTCGCATTCAGGAGTCGGACATGCGACTCAAGCCCGACCCCGAGACGTTCGCGATCCTCCCATGGCGCCAGAAGGACGACAGCGCCGCCGCCCGAATGATCTGTGACGTCTACGACACGACCACGGGCGAACCCTTCGAGGGCGATCCGCGCCGCGTTCTCAAGAACGCACTCGACCGCGCCGAGGAGATGGGCTACATGGTCAACGCCGCGCCCGAACCGGAGTTCTTCCTGTTCGAGGAGGACGAGGACGGCCGCGCCACGACCAAGACGAACGACGCCGGCGGCTACTTCGACCTCGCACCGAAGGACCTCGCCAGCGATGTCCGCCGCGACATTATCTACGGACTCGAGGAGATGGGCTTCGAGGTCGAGGCCAGCCACCACGAGGTCGCCGAGGGGCAACACGAGATCAACTTCACCTACGACGACGCGCTCGCGACGGCCGACAACGTCGGCACCTTCCGGACCGTCGTTCGTGCGATCGCCGCCCAGCACGACCTGCACGCGACGTTCATGCCCAAGCCGATCCCGCGCATCAACGGCTCGGGGATGCACACCCACCTCTCGTTGTTCACCGAGGACGGCGAGAACGCCTTCCACGACGAGGACGACGAGTTCAACCTGAGCGACGAGGCCCACGCCTTCACCGCCGGGATTCTCGAACACGCGCCGGCGATTACGGCGATCGCGAACCCGACCGTCAACAGCTACAAGCGCCTGGTGCCCGGCTACGAGGCGCCCGTCTACGTCGCCTGGTCGGACCGCAACCGCTCTGCCCTGATCCGCAAACCGGCGGCCCGAACGCCGGCGGCCTCGCGCGTCGAACTGCGCTCGCCCGACCCGTCCTGTAACCCCTATCTCGCGCTCGCCGTCATGATCCACGCCGGCCTCGACGGCATCGAGAACGACCTCGACTGTCCCGACCCGGTCCGCGAGAACATCTACGAGTTCGACGAGGCAAAACGCGAGGAGTACGGCATTAACACGCTGCCCTCGAACCTCGGCGAGGCCGTCGACGCCCTCGAGGAGGACGAGGCCATCTACAACGCGCTGGGCGACCACGTCGCGCCCAAGTTCGTCGAAGCGAAGCGACAGGAGTTCGAGGACTACCTCGTCGACGTCTCCGACTGGGAACTCGACCGCTACCTCGAGACGTTCTGAACGCCGCCGATCGGTCCGGCCTTTTCTTCTCCGCGTCGGTCAGCAGCCTCGCTCGCGGTCGTGACTCGAGTGTGAGCATCTCGGCGTCACGCGTGTAATCTCGACTATGCCGGTGCGAGACCGACGATCCGCGTTCCCGCGACGGACCACGTCGATGCCGGCCGACCGAGGGACGCGCCGATCGCGCGGTCTTTACGGCGCACATTCAGGGGCAATACGTAGGCACGGTGGCGACGGAGCGCCGAGTATGGCTGACGCGCCGGCGATCACCGAGGTCGAAACGGCGGACGAGTACATTCACGTTCGGTTCCGTGATCCCGACCAGTACGACGAAATCAGGACACCCGATTGGGCGACACAGCCGGCGGAATCGGTCTCCGAGGGCAGCGAGGTCAGAACTGGAAAGATCGAAGGCGAAGACGACTGGGCGGTCACCAGCGTCCTGATCGACAAACACGTCGGCGAGGACAAAGCGAAAGACCAGGCTCGAGAGATCGTCGAGAAAATCGAGTCCTGACCGGGTCCCCGCCGCAGGCGTGGCCGCGGATCCGCCTCCGTTTCGGCTCGCTTGCCCGTCGCTCGAGCGGGTCCCGGACGCTCGCTCCGCCGCTCGAGTCCCGTCGACAACGCATCGACGACTGTCACGGTGATCGTGATTCGGTATTATGGGTGCGATAGTAATACTGTCACACATGGTCGACAGCAGGACCTACGCGTTCGAGGACGACCGGCCGATGATCGACGACACGGCCCGCGTCAGCAGCGAGGCGACCCTCGTCGGCGACGTCGAGGTTGCGGCGGACGCGAGCGTCTGGCCCGGCGTCGTGCTACGTGGCGACGTCAGTCCCGTCCGGATCGGCCGGGAAACGCACGTCGGGGACAACGCGACGATCCACGCCTCGCGACTCGCGAGCGAAGTCATGGTCGGTCACGGGGCCGTCCTCAACGAGACGTCCGTCGAGACGCGATCGCTGATCGGGTTCAACGCGACGATAAACACCGGCGTGACGATCGGCACCGGCAGCATCGTCGCCGCCGGCACCGTCGTCCCCGACGAGTACACGATCCCGCCGGACTCGTTCGTCCGCGGTGTCCCCGCGGAGATCACGCCGCTCGAGGACACCGGGATCGATGCGGCGGCGATCCTCGACGACTACTCCTCGGGCGAGTACACGAACCTGGCCCAGCGCCACGAGGAACTGTTCGATTGAAAACAGTCCGCTCGCGCAGCGTCCGGATCCGCGCTATGACCGCTGGGTCGCGGTTCCGATCTCGAAGACCTCCCGGTAGAGGCTTTCGGCGAGGTGGTCGATCCGCTCCTCGGCTTCGCTGGCGGCCATCGTGTCGGCGATGCCCCGCCACTCGACGGAGAGGCGGGCGATCGGCACCAGCGCGACTCCGCCGATGACGATGTCGCCCTCGGGAGTGTGAACGCGCCACTCGGTCCGGGTGCCCGTCGCGGATCGGGTGACGCCCTCGATATCGCCGCCGGCAGCGACCCACCGCTCGACCAGGTCGTCGGTGATCCGGCGGAGCTTTCGTTCGCCGAGCAGGTGGCAGGCGAGGCCGAGGCCGGTCACGATCGCGAACGCCGCGGCCGCCATCGCGAGGCCGCCGTAGGGAACGTTGATCGACGCCGCGAGGCCAGCCGTCACGACGACCAGTCCGACGACCCGCCCGTCGACCGCGTTCGGCACCGTGCCCTCCCAGCTTGCCTCCCGGGACGGCTGCTCGAGTCCCATATCGACTGGGGGTTGCGACGACGCTCGGGTAGCCCTTGGCCTGTCCCACTGCGTCCTTTATCGTCACTCGTCCTCGAGTAACGCGTCGTCGCCGTGGCGGTCCCGCAGGTCGGCGAGGTACTCGCGCTGGGCCTCGAGTCGCGGCGTCGGCTCCGCGTAGGTGTACTCGAACATCTCGCCGGGATCGCCCGCCACGTCTTCGGCGCGGTCGACCAGCGTGGCCAACGTCTCCTCGATCTCGCTCTCGATCGCCTCGATCCGGTCGTCGTCGAGGACGCCCGCGTCCCGCAGGTAGGCTTCGAACCGGTCGATCGGATCCTTCTCACGCCACTCCTCGACCTCTTCCTCGTCGCGGTAGACATCGGGATCGTCGGCCGTCGTGTGCGCGCCGTAGCGGTACTGGACCGCTTCGATCAGTGTCGGGCGTCGCCGCTCGTCGCCGGACTCGAGGGCTTTTTCCCGGGCGGCCTTCGTGACGACGTAGGTCGCGAGCGGGTCCATGCCGTCGACCTGGACGCCCGCGAAGCCGTAGGCCGTCGCCTTCTGTGCGATGGTCGCGCTCGCGGTCTGGCGCTCCCGCGGGACCGAGATGGCCCACTGGTTGTTGTTACAGAAAAAGACCGTCGGCGTGTCGAACACGCCGGCGAAGTTCAGCGCCTCGTGGAAGTCCCCCTCGGAGGTCGAACCGTCCCCGAAGTGAGCGACGCCAACCCGGTCATCACCGTTCAGCTTCGCGGCCCACGACCAGCCCACGATGTGGGGCAGGTGGGCGGCGATCGAGATGTTCAATGGGAAGACGTCGATCTCGGCCAGCGCGGCGTTGCCGTCCTCGTAGCCCATCCAGTACAGCAGGTACTCCCATGGCAGACCCCGCACGACCAGCGCCCCGTGTTCCCGGTACTGAAAGGAGAGCATGTCGTCGTCGGCCAGCGCGTAGGTCGCCCCGATCTGGGACCCCTCCTGGCCGGCCAGCGAGGAGTAGGTCCCCAGCCGTCCCTGCCGCTGGAGGCTGATCATCCGTTCGTCGAACCGGCGGGAAAACCGCATGTCCCGGTACATCGACCGCAGCGTCTCGGCCTCGAGGGCCGGCTCGAGTTCGGGTGCGACGACGGTTCCGTCCGCGTCGAGGACGCGGATCCGATCGTCCGGCTCCCGGTCGAAAAGGTCCCGATCGAGGGCGTCTCCGGACATGCGTCGTTCCTCGAGTCCGCGGTATATAACAGTGGCTCCGAACGCGGGATCCGTCGTCCCGCCTACTGGTACTCGGGGAGCCGAGCCGACCGATTCGAGCCCTCGACGAACGGCAGTTCGGTCCGGGTCGCGGCGACTTCCTCGCCGCCGACGCGGACGGTCAGCTCGTCACTCTCGAGGCCGTAGTCGACGACGGCGAGCGCGATGACATCCTCGAGCATCGGGCTCTCGCCCGCGCGGGTCACCTCGCCGACCGAGGCGTCGCCGTCGAAGACGGCCGCGCCGCCTTCGGGGACGGCCTCGCCCTCGAGCGTGAGCCCCACGAGCCGCCGACTCGGCTGACCGCGGTTCTCGACGCGGGAGACGACCTCTTGACCGACGTAACAGCCCTTCTCGAAGTCCAGACCGTTGCGGAGGCCGAGGACGTTCGGCAGCTCCCCCTCGAGTTCGGTGTGGAACAGGGGGGTCCCGGCCTCGAGCGCGAGGCTCTCGAAGGTCCGGTAGCCGAAGGGGGCGGCGTTGAGGCCGTGGTTGAGCAGCGTGTCGTAGACCGCTTCGGCGTCGTCGGCCGCACAGATCACGTCGAAACTCTCCTCGCCGGTCAGCGCGTCGGTTCGGACGACCGTGACGCCCTCGTCGCCCATCGTCCCGCGGACGAACGAAAGCGGGCGGTCGGGCGAGGCGGCCCCGTTGAGAACGCTGGCGATCTTCTCGGTGGCTTGCGGGCCGTGGATGCCAAAGATTCCGTACTCGTCGGTCGCAACCCGGATGTCGACGTCCTGAATGAACACTTTCTCCGACCACTCCTCGGCCAGCGGTTCGGCGGCCTCGGGCTGGGTGAAAAGCAGCAGCCGCTCGCCCGCGTTGTAGACGTAGAGTTCGACCTCGATCCCGCCCTGCGGGTCGAGGACGAGCGCGTAACAGCCCTCGCCGTCCTCGGCGGGGACCCGGTTCGAGACCACGTTGTCGACGTACTCGACGCGATCGTCGCCGTCCACGACGATCACGCCGTAGGCCGGTTCGAACAGTCCGACGCCGTTGCGGACCGCGCGATGGGTTCGTTCGGGACGCCCGAAGTGGTCGACGATCGTCCGGTCGGCGCGCTCCCCGAACGTGGCCCCGTGATCCTCGTGGATGGACTCGATGACGCTCATGGATACTCCCTGGGGCCTGACCGTATCAGGCGTTTCGATTCAAAAAGGCAGCCGGTCGCGAAGCCACTCGCCGAACGACTCGTCGTCGTCCTCGTCGGTCGGCTCGTCGGGGACGACGCGGTCGGCGGGTTTGATCACCGTCTCCGAGCCCGAGTCGACAGCGATCAGGTCGTCCTCTTTGAGCGTCGCCAGGGCGTCCTCGAGTTCGTCGATGTCGACCTCGACGGCCGCCCGGAGTTCGAAGACCGTCATTCCGTCCTCGGCGCGGTCGACCAAGGCGTCGAGTACCGCCACCTCCGTCCTCTCCCGGTTCCGGTACTCCCGCTTTGCTCTCATCCGTGTGTCTATTCGACGACCCGGGATTTGACGTTTGTCGTTCCGACAGCGACGAACGCCGCCGCCGAACCCGCCTCCTCGAGCCACGACTCGAGGTGCGGTCCGACTCGCCTGTCCGCCGACCTGTACTCAACGCGCTGTCACGACCGAAAATCCGCTTAGCAGTACGTTTTTTATGGGACCGGTCGGTACGGTGGGACAATGGTCCTGCGATGTTCGCTGCTCGGACACGACTTCGGCGAGGCCGAGGTCGAACGCGAGCGCGAAGAACGGGGCAGCGAGGTCGTCGTAACCGTCCAGGAGTACGAGGAGTGTGCCCGCTGTGGCGAGCGCAACGTCATCAGCGAGAACACCGAAGTAACGAGCCTCTCCGCCGGGACGGACGCCGACTCGCCCCCCGCCGAGCCCGATACCGAACCGCCCGAACCAGCACTCGCGTCCGACTCCGACCCGATCGACGGCGAGGAGGACGCCGAGTTCATCGATGCCGACGAACCCGCGACGGCGGCCGCCGGTCCCGCAACCGCCGATCCGGCCGACATGGACGACGCCGGCCCGACTGCGGCCGACCCGGCCGCCCCTGACCTCGAGGCGGCCGAGCCCGACCCGGCCGGAGTCGACGACGAGATCGATCTCCCGACCGACGAGAACGGCAATCCGGTCACCGACGACGGCGAGATCCTCGAGGACGACGACGAGCCGGCCGCCGATCCCGACCGTGACCGCGAACGCGGCGAGTGGCCCGACTCCGACGACGTCGGTCCGCCGGCGGACGAGACGAACGAACCGACCGACTGGCCCGACGACGGCCCTGCAGGTGCCGACGACGCGGCCGACGCCGGTGCCGAGGTCGATCCGGCCGCGATCGAGGACGACGCCGTCCTCCTCGACGACGAGCCGGACGACCCCGTCGGCGGTGCTGACGCCGCCGAGGCCCCTGCCGACGCCCGCTCCGTGACTGCCGAGCCGCCGACGCAGGACACGACCGAGGCTGCTGCCGACGTCGCGTCGGAACCGGGGACCGGCATCGAGCGAGCCGAGTCGGTCCCGACGCCCGCCGAGGGCGACAGCGGTCCCGGCGAGGACGTGCCGACCGAGTTCTACTGCCCCCGGTGTGAGTTCGTCGCCGCCGGCGATCGGGGCTCGTTGCGGGCCGGCGACATCTGTCCCGACTGCCGGAAGGGATATCTCAGCGAACGCGAGCGGCGTTGATACGACCGGTATCCCGATTTCCCGGTGCAACCGCGACGGTCACGGGTCTCGTGTCCGTGATACCGCCGTTCGAGCGATCCCTGACAGGTCAGCGGATCGAATCGTTGGCTATGAAAAGAGGTAAACGCGCCGCCGTGTTTCTCCCAATCCATGAAGGAGTACAAGATGCGTCGCGGTGAATATCTCGAGGAGCGCATTCCGGATATGGAATCGACGGTCGAGGACTACTTCGGCCCGATCACCGGCACCGAGGAGTACAAGGGCAGCGACCTCTACCTCATCGACGAGCCGGACAACCCGGTCTTCGAGAAGATCGTCGTCGGTGCCGTCGAGTACTCCGGCAAGAAGGACAAACTCGGCGTCGAGTTCAACGAGCGCGACCCCACCGAACTCGGCCCCGACGAACTCGAGGCCGCGGCCGATGCCGTCGACATCAAGAACGACTTCCTGCTCGAGGCGACCGGCCGTGACGCCAAGGCACGACGCGACTCGATGAAGCGGAAAGTCGAGGACGACCCGGATCACGATTTCGACTAACGAAATTTTACGCTGCGGTCTATCGCGAGCGAGGCGAACAGCGCCTCGCTCGCGATGTCCCTCGGTAAAATTTCGATCAAAAACACTCCTCTTTCCGTTCGCTCGTCCTTCCAGTCCTCGCTCACATCAGTCGTCGGTCCGCTCGTTCGTGCCGTCGACACTCACTCGCGGTCGGTATCGGGCGGCGGCCTGCCCTCCCCCGAGTCGGGCGACTCACCGCGAATGCGGTGAGCCGCCCTCCCGGCCACGGCACCGCTCTCGCCGTGGGTGCGGCCCTGCCGCTTCGTAACGGCTTTGATCGCCGCGTCGAATAGCCGGGTAATGGAACCACAGGCGTTTCTCGCGGCGACGCTGGTCGCTCACGTCGGCTTCGCGATCTTCGTGACCGCCCACGGCCACCTGACCGGCCGTGATCCCGGCAAGTGGCCCTTCGTGACGCTCGCGTTCGGTCTGGCCGGGATCGCCGCCTACTTTTTCTACGACGAGTCGGCGGACTCGAGTCCCTGATCAGTCACCGGCTGCGACGCTGTCCTCGCCGTCGCCACTGGCTTGCGAGCCGTCGGCCCAGACACCCTCCGTGAGATCGATCCCGTCGGTCCACTTGCCGACGACCGACGCGACCGCGAGGTCGCCGGTGACGTTGTTCGTCGTCGCGATCCGGCCGAGGATCGGGTCGACGCCCGCGACGAAGCCGACGATCTCGAGGGGGAGTCCAACGGCGTTCAGAATGACGGTCAGCATGATGAGCCCGGCCCCGGGGACCCCGGCGGTGCCGATACTGATCAGGATCACGGTCGCGAGGACGATCAACTGATCGCCGAGACCGAGCGACACGCCGACCATGTTCGCGGCGAAGACCACCGTGACGGCCTGTCTGATCGCCGCCCCGTCCATGTTGATCGTCGCCCCGAGCGGGAGGCCGAAGCCGTAGACCGACTCGTCGATGCGCAGGTTCGTTTCCGCGTCGGTGATCGTCACCGGCAGCGTCCCGCTCGAGGAACGGATGGTAAAGGCCGTCACCATCGCGTCTTTCGCGCCGTTGAGAAACGAAAGCGGCGACTGACCGAGGATACCGACGGTCATCACGCCCAGGTAGGTGACGGTCATGTGGATCGCGATGCCGATCGCGATGACGCCGACGAGCGCGCCCAGTTGCACGATCGCGCCCAGGCCTTCGGTCCCGATCGCGGCGGCCATGAGCGCGAAGACGCCGACGACGCCGTACTCCATGACGCCCCAGACGATCGTGAACAGCGCCTGCGTACCGGCGTCGATAAACGCGAAGAAGCCGTCGATCGCGTCCGCGATCGGCTCTTCTGTCGTCGACTCGCGGACGATCGTCAACGCCAACCCGAAGACGATGACGACGAAGATCGTCGCCAGAATCTCGCCGTTGACCATCGCGGCCAGCGGATTCTCGGGGACGATACCGAGGACGACCTCGGAGACCGACGGCGGTTCGGCCTGCTGGGCCTCGCCACCGGTGAACTCCACGGCCGTTCCGGGATCGAACAGGTTCGCGACTGCGAGCCCGATCAGGGCCGCGATCGTCGTCGTCGCGGCATAGAGTGCGACGGTCAGCCCGCCGACCTTCCCGAGTTTCGACGGCGTCAACTCGCGCATCCCGCCAAGCAGCGTAAAGACGATCAACGGGATGATCAGCATCTCGAGCAGCCGCAAGAAGAGATCACCAAGCGGGCTGAGAACGGCAGCGCGTTCGCCGGCGATGGCCCCGAGTGCGGTCCCGAGGACGAACGCGACCGCAATACGGTAGATGATCGGAATCGAGCGATACTGCTCCCATGTTCGTCGTGGCAACGACTCCTGCGTCGTACTCATCGATCCGCCTTATGAACGGGACCGATCAACCCGTGTCGGTACCGGTGAGACTGTCCCACACCTATGACGGGCCGTCCTGGCGGAGACGACTGGGGTACGTCTCAGGCCAGGAAGACGTGTCGCGGCCGGTCCGCGAGGACGTCCCGCCCGAACTCGACGGTCTCGGAGAAGGCGTCGCTCCGGAAGAACGTCATGGCGTCGTCCCGGGAGTCCCAGCGGCTGGCGATGAACATGTCGTTTTCGTCCTCGCGGTTGACCAGCAGGTCGGTCTTGCGGTGGCCGTCCATGTCGGCGAGGACGCCACCGACGTCGTCGAAGGTTTCGACGAAGTCCCCGCGGTGGTCCGGTTTGACGGTGTAGAACATCCCCATCGTCCCCCACGAGTCGTCCTCGTCGTCACCGGCCTGTCGGACGACATCGGGTAACTCGGCGAGGAACCCGGCGGCCGTGTTCGCGGCCCGTTCGGTGTCCCAGAGGCTGACGACGGCGGTTTCGCTGTCGGTATCCTGGGGCTCGTAGACCGCCGTCTTCACGTGGGTGTCGTAGTGGTCGAAGTTCTCCCGGTAGCCGTCGACCTCCGCGAACAGCTCGTCGGAGTCGGCCGCCGAGTAGAGGACGACGGCGTGGACGTCCTCGCCGTGGGGCTGGCCCGCGTAGATGCCCTCGTCCTCGAGTTCATCGCGGACGCCGCCGCTCTCGTCGCCGTGGCCCGATCCCGACTCGTCGCCGTGATGATGTCCGTCGGAGCCGCCGTGGTGTCTCTCGGCGTCACCGCTGGCGTGAGGATGGGACGTCTCGCCCTCGGCCGGCACGCGGTCGCCGGCAAGGAAGGCCCCGAGGTCCGCCGGCGGGAACCGCCGTGCCGAGAGGAACCGCCCGAACTCGGCGAAGCGGGAACTCGAGGGGTCAAAGCGCATCTCGTAGAGCAGTTCCTTGACGTCGGTCGGATCGTCACCGAACAGGGTCACGCCCCACTCGAAGTCGTCGAGCCCGACGCTGCCGGTGATGATCTGGGTGACGCGGCCGGCGTAGTCCTTGCCGATCTCGCCGTGGTTCGCGAGGTAGTCCGCCCGCTCGTCGAAGGGCAGTTCGTACCAGTTGTGATCCGGCCCGCGGCGCTTGCTCATCGGGTAGAAGCTCAGGAACTCGCTGTCGGGAATCTCGGGTTTGAGCCGGGACTCGATGTAGCGCTCGAGGCCGGCGTCTTCGACCTCGCTGTCCTCGTCGAAGTAGTCCTCGGACATGTAGCCCGAGACCTCCGTGACCGACACGTAGGAGTCGGCTCGCTCGGTGAACTCCGCGAGCGCAGTGTGTTCGAACTGCCGCTCGAGCGCGTCGATGTCGCCGAGGGTGGGACGGAGATGGAGGACGAGCAGGTCGGCCTTGTGGCCGAGGACGGCGAACGTCGCCGAATCGCCCTCGTCGGCGTCGTCGACGGCCTCGCTGGCCTCGAGGTAGTCGATGCCTTCCTCGATGGCCCGTTCGCGTCGCCGCTCCGGGGCGGCTCGCCAGGCGTCCCAGTCGATCGACCGGAAATCGTGGAGAACGTACCAGCCTTCTTCGGTCTGCGGTGGTCGCCGTCGTTCCATAGTTGCGGGTTGGAACCGGGCGCTCAAGAAGGACCGGATTTCGGTTGACAGTTTCGGCCCCGACCGTCGCCGCCAGATCAACCGGTACCGAACCTGCACCGTCGGAACTCGGCGTGACCGAAACCCTTTAGCGCCGTCCGTTTTATCCCCGAGACACATGCGGAAAAGTGGCCCGCCGAAAGGACTCATCGCCTATCTCGTCCTCGAGCTTCTCGCGGAGAAACCACGGTACGGATACGAGATCTTGAAGGAGATCTGTGAGATCAGCGGCGGTCACTGGGAGCCATCCTACGGCTCGGTCTACCCCATCCTCTATAAGTTCGAGGACAAGGGCTGGGCCGAGCGCATCGAACGCGAGGACGAACCCGACCGAAAGTACTTCGAACTGACCGCCGAGGGCCGGGCGGAACTCGAGGAGCGGCGCGAAACGGGCGCGGAGAAGGCCCGTGACTTCGCGGACGTCATCCTTGGCTTTTTCCACGTCTATGCCGCCTTCTCGACGGACGATCGGTTCGACATCCCTCCAATGGAGGGCGAGTGGCACTTCGACGAGGCGTTCAGCCGCTGGGTCGTCGAACAGGTCGTCCGCCACTACGAACACTACTTCGATACCGATTTCGAACGCCTCGAGGCGACGCCCGAGGAGTTCTACGAGCGCCACGGCGTCGAGTACGAGGAGTGACGTCGCGGGCCTGACGGTCGTTCGCTACCCCGAGACCAACTGCGGCCCGAACAGCAACAGGAGGAAGCTCACGAGCATCGTCACGCCGACCGTCGTCGTCACGACCCGGACCATCCCACGGGTCGCCTCGATCGGGAGCCGCGAGATGATCGCCTCGGTACTCGTCCGGAGGATGTGGCCACCGTCCAGCGGGAACGCCGGAATGCAGTTGAAAAAGCCAAGCTGGAGGTTGATCCAGCCGGTCCAGAACAGCAGATTCGCCAGCAGGAAGACGGTCCCGTCGCCGAACGCGCCCAGGAGCCCCTGTGCCTCGTAGAAGTTCTGAATCCCGCCGGTGAAGCCGGCGAAGTTGAACGGCAGCGCGCCGCTGACGCCCATCACCGGCAGCAGGATTGCGAGCCCCACTTTCCCGAGGAACGTGTCGGTAATCGGTCCGAACCGCGTGTCGCCATCGCCGCCGAGCAGCCCCAGGTACTCGTCGGCGGGATAGAGCTGGACCCCGATGTCGCTGACCGCCACGCCGGACGTTCCCTGGTACGGCTGAATGCCGAGGAACCCGCTGTCGGATCGCGGATGCTCGTCGAGGGTCACCTCGTAGCTTCCCCGTTCGTCACCGATGTAGCCCGCGACCGCGACCTCCTGTCCGGGCTCGGTGTCCTCGAGCAGGTCGGCCAACTCCGCGTAGCTGTGGACCCGTTCGCCGTCGAACCGGGTGATGACCATCGTCTCGTCGGTCGGCCCGGTCTCGGCCTCGAGGGGTTCGTCTTCGACGACCGAGACGGCGGCTCCGACGGTCACCTCGCGCTCGACGCGGTCGCCGCCGTCGGCGGGATCGATCGTCAGGTTCACGCGCTCGTTCTCGCCGACGGCGTCGAAGAAGCCGCGTTCGGTCGCGATCGTTTGCCCGTCGACGGCGCGGATCTCGTCGCCGGTCGATAGGCCGGTCGGGCCGTCGTCGATCGCCGCGGTCACGAGCAGGGATCGGTCGACGGTCACCGTCTCCTCGCCGTTGAGTTCGATCGCGATCTGCTCGCCGCTTGTCGCCTCGAGGCGGTCCGCGAGGTCGTCGTTGCCCTCGACGGCGGTGCCGTTGATCGCCGTGATGCGGTCGTTGGGTTCGATCCCGGCGTCGGCGGCGGGGGAGTCGGGTGCGACGCCGCCGACGGCGGCCCCGGAGGCGACGCCGATCGAGCCGACGACGGGGCCGAAAAGCAGGGCGAAGGCAAGCAGCGTGATCGCGAAGTTGTTCGTGACGCCGGCGGCGAACATCCGGGTCTGGCCGCCGCGGGAGGCAGACTTGCTGCTCTCCTGATCGGGCTCGACGAACGCGCCGACCGGCAGGACGGCAAGCATCGCGATCCCCATCGAGTCGATGTCGATGTCCTCGACGCGACAGAGCAGCCCGTGGCCGCCCTCGTGGACGACGAGGCCGACGAGCAGCCCGAAGACGATCCCGGGCGTGGCAGACAGCGGGAGGAAGTCGTTGACGCCGGGAATTACGAGGACGTTTCGCGGCTGTCGAACGGCGGATGTCGCCATCTCCGGCGTCGAGAGCGCGGTGATCGCCGCCTGTAGGAGGAACACGAACATCCCGATCATCACGACCAGCGCGATGCCGACGCCGAGGTTCGACCACGCCCGCCAGAACCGTTTGGGGCGAGCGAGGCGGTCGAGGAGGGCACGACCGCGTTTGGTATGGAGGGTGAGGATCGGTCCCTGCGTGCCGACGTAGTCCGGCAGCCGGCCCGCGTTTCGCAGGCCGACGATCGCGGCCCAGTAGCAGAGGAGACCGATCAGGACCCACGTGAGGAGTTCGGAGCCGTATATTGCAGGGGGCGAGACGAAACCGAGGGAACCGTGATCCATCGGTACTATCTCGGGCGGGCGTTCTCAAATGGCTTTTGTCTGTCCTAGCGCTCCCGCCGGAGCCGCGCGACGACGAACTCCCGGTCGACCTTCGCGAGGAACGGACCGAGCTTCGGCCCCTGGTCCTCGTCGAAGAACAGCCGGTAGCCCGCCGCGAAGAAGTCGCCGACATCGACGTCGTGGCGCTTTGCGGTCTCGTAGATCTCGCCTTGGATCTCGTCGGGCTCGTGGCCCGCTTCGATGAAGTCGGCCAACTCCACCAGCGCGTCCTCGGTCGCCGCGTCGAAGTCGTGGTCCGGGATCGCCGTCCGTTTGAGTTCGTAGTCGAACTCGTTGCCGGTACGCCGTGCCCAGTTGCGGGCCTGCTCGACCCGATCCAGGGCTTCCTCGACGGCCCACTCGGGCGCATCGTCGGGAATGTGGCCTTCTTTGCGAGCGACGTCCTCGCGCAGGTCGGGATCGTCGAACATCCCGAGTACCGCGGCGAAGGTGTAGGGCAGCCGGATTCGCTCCTCGCGGGGCTCTTCGACAATGAAGGGGTAGACCCGCTCGGCGAATGCCCGCTCGTCCTCGTCGGCCTCGATCTCGTCGAAGTAGATCGCCTCGAGCCGGTCGAACTCGTCGACCAGCTGGTCGAGGTGTTCGATGCTGAAGTCGCGTGCCTTCACGGGATCCTTCACGAAGAAGTACCGCAGGACTTCCGGCTCGAGCAGTTCCAGGACGTCCGAGACGAGGATGACGTTGCCGGCCGAGGAGGAGAAGGGCTCGCCGTCGAGGGTAAACCACTCGTAGACCATCGGCACAGGGGGCTCGATTTCGAGGACGTTGCGGGCGACGTCTTGGCCACTCGGCCACGAGCCTTCGGCGTGGTCCTTTCCGAAGGGCTCGAAGTCGACGCCCAGCAGCTGCCACTGGCCGGGCCACTCGAAGCGCCACGGGAGCTTCCCCTCCCGCAGCGTGGCGGTACCCTCGTGGCCGCAGCCGTCGATCGTCTGGTCGCCGGCCTCCATGTCGGTACAGCGGTAGTCGACGGTCGGCTCGTCACCGGCCAGATCGACGCTCGTCACCGTCTCGGTGACTTTGCCACACGCCTCGCAGATCGGGTTGAAGGGGACGTAGTCGCCGTCCGCGTCGACTTTGTCCTGGTACGTCGAGAGGACTTCTCGAGCCCGCTCGCGGTGTTCGAGGACGAACCGGGTCACGGCCTCGAACTCGCCGGACTCGTACAGCTCGGTGTTCGAGACCAGTTCGATCGGGACGTCGAGTGCGTCGGCGCTGTCCTGGATGATCGTCGCGAAGTGGTCGCCGTAGGAGTCACAGCAGCCGAACGGATCCGGGATGTCGGTGTAGGGTGCGCCGAGGTTCCGGCCGAGCGCGCCGGCGTCGACCTCGCCGAGATCGACGAGGTTGCCCTCGAGGTCACAGAGGGTCCGGGGCAGCCCCCGGAGCGGGTCGCGGTCGTCGGCGGTGAAGACCTGTCGGACCTCGTGGCCGCGGTCCCGAAGCACCTCGGCGACGAAGTAGCCCCGCATGATCTCGTTGACGTTGCCCAGATGAGGAACGCCGGACGGTGAGATGCCGCCTTTGACGACGATCGGCTCGTCGGGATCGCGCGCTTCGATGCGGTCCGCGACCGTGTCGGCCCAGAACGCGTGGCGCGTCTCGCTTGCCTCCTCGCTCTGGAGCGTGTAGGGACTGATCGCGTCCGACGCCGCCGCGTCGCCGGTCTCCTCGTCGGCGTCGCCGTCGGCACTCATTGCTCGTCGGCCGCCCAGTAGGTCGGTTCCGCGCCAGCACCGTCGGGGACGATATCGGTCCCCTCGTGATCGCCGTCCCGAACGGCGCGGGCGATCCGGTCCGGGTCGGTGCCGTCGAGGACGATCGTCCGCATTCCCGAGCGCTCGATGATCTTCGCCGCCAGCAGGTCTACGGGCGCGGAGGCACCGGCGTTCATCTCGAGGCCGGCGATGGCGTCGACCAGTTCCGTCGCGGAGAGCCGATCGTGTTTGGTCGCGTCATCGTCCTCGTTGGGGTCGGCGCTGTAGACACCGGGGACGCTCGTGGCGTAGATCAGCAGATCGGCGTCGATGTACTCCGCGAGGGCGGCCCCGACCGCGTCGGTCGTCTGGGCCGGCGCGACCCCGCCCATGATACAGATGTCGTCCCGGCGCAGCGCCTCGCTTGCCTCCTCGTAGTCCAGCGCGGGTGCTGTCACCGACTCTTCGCTGAGCGCGGCGATGAGCAGCCGTGCATTGAGTCGGGTAACGTCGATCCCGAGCTGGTCGAGTTCGATCTCGTTGGCCCCGAGGTCGCGAGCGGCTCCGATGTATTCGCGGGCGACGCCGCCACCCCCGACGACGGCCCCGATCCGACAGCCTTCGCTGATGAGATCCTCGATGACGGCGGCGTGCTCGGCCACCCGATCCGCGCCCGGCTCGGGGACGAGTACGCTCCCGCCGATGGAGACGACCACTTTCATACTACCCCGGTGTAGCGGAGTTGCTATCTTAAGGGTTGTCAACTGCCCGGACGGCGTGGTGACACACCGCTCGAGCCAGTCGCCGCCGCGACTCACCGCTCGAGCGACAGGACGAGTCCGTCGCCTTCGCGCTCGAACTCGGTCCCGAACGGGTCGGACAGTTCGCGTATCCGATCTCGGGCCCACGCGGCCGCGTCCGGGCTCGCCTCGTGGACCGCACAGCCGTCGATTTCGGTGGGATACAACCGGAGGTCGCGAACCCCACCCTCGGGCGTCGCACGCAGAACGAACAGGAAACTGCGGTCGTTGTGCAACTCCTCGTCGATCCTGTAGTCGTCCACGAAATCGCCCGTATCGTAGCAGATCGGGGCCCCCTCGTAGACCTCGATCCCCTGCAAGACGTGGGCACTGTGACCGTGGACGAGATCGACGCCGTTCTCGACGAGCCAGTGACCGAAGTCCCTGAAAGAGTCCGGCGGTTCCGTCACCATGTTCGGCCCCCAGTGTAGCGAGGCCACCAGTACATCGGGGTCACGTTCGCGTGCGCGCTCGAGGGCGTCCCGGACGAGCCGTCGCGTCTCCGGATCGTCGACGTCGATCTCGATCCGGGCCGTTCCCGGTGAGTCCGCGTCGGCGGCGTATTCGGGCGTGTTGTCGGTAAACGAGACGACCGCGAGGTCGAGCCCGTCGTTGCCCCCGTCGCTTGCCTCGGAGTCGGGAATCGTCAGCACCGCCGGCTCGAGCGCTTCGTCGAGCGTCTCACCCGCACCCGTGCGGGCGATCCCGGCGTCGTCGAGCGCGGCGAGGGTATCCCGTAACCCGGTCTCCCCGTAGTCGAGGACGTGGTTGTTCGCCAGCGCACAGCCGTCGACGCCCGCGCGCTCGAGCGCCGGGACCGCCCAGTCGGGGTCGGCCCGAAAGTGAAACGGACGGTGAGTTCGCTGCCACTCCCGACCCCGCGTCGAGAGGACGCACTCGAGGTTGCACACCAGCCCGTCCAGTCCGCGGAGCCGCTCGAGGACGGTGCCCCAGACGGCATCGACCGGGCGGCTCCGCTGGCGCTCGTCGACGAGCCGCCCGAGCATGACGTCACCGGTGACGCCGATTCGGAGCGCCATACGAATCGTTCGCGACCGAGACCCAAAATTCCGGACCAGCGTTCGACGGCTCGAGGCACCGTGTCCCGACCGCGACGACCCCCGGCCGCGGGGCTTTCGTCGACAGCTACAAACCCCGACCTACCCACAGTCTAGCCATGCACGTACTCGGTGTTCGCGACGCGGGAGCCGACGGCGACGCGCTCGAGGCGGTCGTCGATCGGGTCGTCGACCGGCTCTCCGAGCGGGGGCGGGTCGGGGTCGTCAGATACGACGCGACGATCGCCGACGGGACGCAGGTGCGCGAGTCGGCGACGCGCGGCGGCGACGTCACCTACGACCTCGGTGTCGACGGCGACTGGACCGCTTCGGGGACGGGGATGGGCGTCCGCGACGCCCTCGACCGGCTGGCGACCGACTGCGAGTACGCGGTCGTCGTCGGCGTCCCCTCGCTACAGTATCCGTCGATTCTCGTCGGCGGCGACGGGTCCGACCGCGAGGCCGCCGGCGAGGTGCTGGCGACCGTCGAGGGGCCCGCCGGCCTCGACCTCGCGGCGCTGGTCGACGACCTCGAGGCGGCCGAGCCCCACCGCACCCTCGAGTCGCTGGTCGCCCGAGTCAAGGCGTCGCCGGCGGCCGACCGTGCGGGTGCGATCGCGACGTTTACCGGCCGCGTCCGAGCGAAAGACAGTGCGGACGACGCGCGCACGCAGTACCTCGAGTTCGAGAAGTACGAGGGCGTCGCCGACGAGCGCTTGGCCGCCCTCGAGGCCGACCTCGAGTCGCGGGACGGCGTCTTCGCGGTCGAACTCTACCACCGAACCGGGATCGTCGAGGACGGCGAGGACATCGTGTTCGTCGTCGTGCTGGCCGGTCACCGCGGGGAGGCGTTCCGGACCGTCGAGGACGGGATCAACCGGTTGAAAGACGAAGTCCCGCTGTTCAAGAAGGAGGTCACGGTCGAGGACGAGTTCTGGGTCCACGAGCGATCGTGATCGTTCCCGTCGTTCACCGACCGGGCTGAACGGGCGAAACGGTCGGGAAAGACGACATTGAACTCCCCATGTCTGTCGAGCCGAAGATAATATGTTAGAGTCGGTTTTAAAACGTCTAACGGGATATGAGCGGTTCGATAATAATTCTATTACCGAACATAAAACGTCTATTACCCTCCGGATAGCTGAACACAATCGAAACGGGGCTAACCAACCCTTCTTTATAACGGGTCGCCGCCACAAGGGAGAATCGTCGATGAGTACGACAGCCCAACCCTCCACGGAAAGCAAGGAACGCCGCCTGAAACGCTACCTGCGCGAACGTGCCGAAGACGGCGAGCTGTACTTCAAAGGCAAGTTCATCGCGGACGACGTCGGGATGTCGCCCAAAGAGATCGGCGCGTTGATGGTCAAGCTCTCCGACTCGGTCAGCGACCTCGAGATCGAGAAGTGGTCGTACACGAGCGCGACGACGTGGCGTGTCGCTCCCGCGTAACGCCGTACCGACGCTCGACCGGTCCGCCCGTCCCCGCAGTCCGCTCCCGCGTGCCGACGCGTCACCGACGCTATCCGGCACGACGTTCCGAACACGTTGACGCGTTTACCGACGACGCGGTTCGTACTCGTTTTCCCGCCGACAGCCATATCCCTATCCGCTCGCCGATAGCCGCGTCCAACCCACGAGAAACGGACTCGGCTGCCGACGACAGTCGTTTTATACGGCCCCAAGTCGAACCACGGATGATGGACGACGGCGACCGGTCCGGCTTCGACGGCACGGAACGTAACGGCCGTTCCCCCGCGGACGGACCGCCGATCGATCGGATCGAGTCGGTGTTTGCAGTCTACGAAGTCCGGCGCGAGGACGATCAGATAGTGTACTACGGCGACCCGCTGACCCACCCCGAGCGGGTCATGCGCGACCTCTGGCCGACGTTCAACGACCGGGGCTACGACCTCGAGTTCGAACGCCGCCACGGCGAGTACGTTCTCGTCGCCGAGCCGGCGACCCGCGGCATCGACGGGATCCCCTGGACGAACGTCGTGCTGTTGCTGGCGACGGTCGCCTCAACGCTGTTCGTCGGCTCGTGGTGGTGGTATCCGGCGCTCGACCCGTTCGCGAACCCGACCGATCTCCTCCACGCGTGGCCGTTCTCGCTGGCGATCCTCGGCGTTCTCATGGTTCACGAGATGGGCCATTACGTCATGAGTCGGTACCACCGGGTCGAGGCCTCGCTGCCCTACTTCATTCCGATCCCGACGCTCATCGGGACGATGGGCGCGGTCATCAGGATGAAAGGCCGGATGCCCGACCGGAAGGCGCTGTTCGATATCGGCGTCGCCGGGCCGCTCGCGGGGCTGGTCGCGACGGTCGTCGTGAGCGTGATCGGGCTCCACCTGCCGCCCGTGACCGTCGATCCGGCGCTGCTCCAGAACCCCGACGCGGTCCGGATCGAACTCGGGTACCCCCCGCTGCTCGAGTTGCTCGCGGCGGCGTTCGACCAGCCGCTGTATCGCGACGACCCGACGACGGGCGTGAACCCGGTCGTCATCGGCGCGTGGGTCGGGATGTTCGTCACGTTTCTGAACCTGATCCCGGTCGGCCAACTCGACGGCGGCCACATTTTGCGGGCGATGACCGGCGAGTTCCACGACACCGTGGCCGCGCTCGTCCCTGGTGCGCTGTTCGTTCTTGCTGGCTATCTCTACTACGTCCAGGAGTACACGGTGAACGCGGTCTCGGTCTGGATCATCTGGGGGCTGCTGACGACGGTGTTCGCGTCGGCGGGGGCAGCGACGCCGATCCGGGACGACCGCCTCGGTACCGGCCGGACCGTCCTCGGCGTCGTCACGTTCGGGCTCGGCTTGCTCTGTTTCATGCCGGTTCCGGTGATGGTCATCGGCTGAGCCGCTGCCGCCAGTCGCCGGCGCCTACCCGTGCGTGTAACCCCGGTCCGCCAGCCGTTCGCCGTCCATACTGATCCCGTGGTCGCGCTCCCGAACCGTTCCGAGGACCGACAGCGGGACGTCGGTCGCCGACCGGACCGCCGACAGCGACTCCTCGGGTACGGTCGCAACGAGTTCGAAGTCCTCGCCGAAGGTCGTCGCACGATCGAGCGCGTCGGCGTCACCATCGGCGAGTTCGCGGACGTCGTCGTCAATCGGGACCGCCGCCGACTCGATCTCGAAGCCGCAATCGCTCGCTTCGGCCAGTTGATGCAGCGAGCGGGCAAGCCCATCGCTCGAGTCCATCATCGCGCTCGCGTGCGGGGCGAGGGCTCGACCGGCCGCGATCCGTGGGCGAAACCGAAACAGTTCGTTCGCCCGCTCGGTGTGGCCCCGATCGAACAACTCGAGCGCGGCTGCGCTGCGGCCGAGGGTGCCGGTGACGCAGACGCGGTCGCCGGGGCGGGCCCCCGACCGGCGGACGGGATCGTCGGCGCGGCCGATCGCGGTCGTCGCCGTCGTGAACTCGTCGTGGCCGTCGAGGTCGCCGCCGACGTATTCGGCGTCGACGTGGTCGCAGATTTCGCTCGCGCCACGAACGAAGGCGAGCAGTTCGTCCCGTTCGAAGGTCGGTGCGGCGTAGGCTGCGACCGCGGCCGTCGCCTCGGCACCCATCGCGGCGACGTCCGACAGCGACGCGCCGATAGCGCGCCAGCCGGCGGTATACCGGGTCGTGCCGTCCGGAAAGTCGGTTCGATCGTGCAGCATGTCCGTCGTCACGACCAGTCCGTCGACGACGGCCGCGTCGTCGCCGGCCGCCGCGAGTTCCCCCTCGAGCAGTCGGAGGGCGGCGCGTTCGTCCATACCCCCCGTTTCGACTCGAGGGCGAAAAGCGGTCCGGGCCGGCCGGATCGGCACGATACGATGGTCTTAAATGCCGCGGACGGAAATCACACGCCAATGGCTACGATGTACGACGTTCCGGCGGACGACCTCATCGAGGCGCTCGCCGACGATCTCGCGGACCGACTCGAGGAACCGGACTGGGGCAAATTCGCCAAGAGCGGCGTCGCCAACGAACTGCCGCCCGAGCAGGACGACTTCTGGGCCACCCGCGCGGCCAGCCTCCTGCGCAAGGTCGCCGACCGCGGCCCGATCGGCGTCGAGCGACTCTCGACGGAGTACGGCGGCGCGAAGGGCGGCTCGAACCGCTATCAGGTCGCGCCCGCGAAGCGAACCGACGGCTCGAAGAACCTCATCCGGACCATCCTCCAGCAGCTCGAGGAGGAAGACCTCGTCGAGACCGCCGAGGGTGAGGGTCGTCGTATCACTGCCGACGGCCGGAGTCTGCTCGACGAGACCGCCGACGAGGTCCTCGAGGAACTCGACCGCCCGGAACTCGAGCGCTACGCGTAATCGCGGTACCCGTCGCACTGTTCTCGCATCGATTTCGCCGCCCAGAGCGACGCTTCCGTCGTCCGTAATCATTTTCCCGCCCGCCGGACAAGTACGTAACAACCATGAGTGGCTCACCGGACGAGGAGAAACTCGAGGAGCTCCGACAGAAGAAAATGGAGCAGCTACAGGACCGGGCCGAGGCCCAACAGGGCGAGGGCGGTCAGGAGGCGGCCCAGCAGCAGGCCGAAGCCCAGAAGAAGGCCGTGTTGCGCCAGCACCTGACCGACGACGCCCGCAAGCGGCTCAACACCGTCAAGATGAGCAAGCCCCAGTTCGGCGAACAGGTCGAGCGCCAGGTCATCAGCCTCGCCCGTAGCGGCCGCATTCAGGGGAAGATCGACGACGACAAGATGAAACAGCTCCTCAAGGAGCTGAAACCCGACTCCCAGAGCTTCGACATCCAGCGCCGGTGATGGAGCTCGGACTGCTCTACAGCGGCGGCAAGGACTCGACGCTGGCCGCACTCTTGCTCGAGGAGTTCTACGACGTGACGCTACTGACGGCCCACTTCGGGATCAGCGACGACTGGCAACACGCCCGCGAGACGGCCGAGTCCGCGGGCTTTGCCTTCGAACGCCTCGAGTGTGATCCCGACGTCGCCCGCGAGGCCGTCGATCGCATCCGCGAGGACGGGTTCCCGCGAAACGGCATCCAGCACGTCCACCAGCATGCCTTGGAGCGACTGGCGACACGGGAGTTCGACGCCATCGCCGACGGCACCCGCCGGGACGACCGCGTGCCGACCGTCTCGCGGGCACAGGCCCAGAGCCTCGAGGACCGCCACGACATCGATTACATCGCCCCGCTGTCGGGCTTCGGTCGCTCGGCCGTCGACCGGCTCGTCGACGACCGACTGGACGTGACGGTCGGTCCGAGCGAGGAGATCGATCGGGCCGACTACGAGGCGGAACTCCGGGCGCTCATCGCCGAGGTGGAGGGGCGGGCGGCGATCGCGGACTACTTCCCCGATCACGATCAGACGTACGTGACGAACATCCGCTGACGGCGGTGTCGCTCCGGTCCCTACCCGCCGCGCGCGAACTCGAACCGGGCCCCGACGGCCTCGCTTTCGGTAATCGTCACCTGCCAGCCGTGGGCGTCGGCGACGCGTTGCACAGTCGGTGTCGGGTGCAGGTCGACATCGATCGACGGGATGGGATCGGAACGGGACTGGTGGAACGAAGGGAAGCAGGCTGACGCAAACGGGTGGCGACCGCGAGCGCGCGGGAGCGGAACGAAAGGATAGAAGTTCGGCGTCCCCGAACGGATATCCATGTACGACCGGATCAAGGGCTTTCGTGACTTCTACCCCGGCGAGATGGCCGCCAGACGGGAGGCCATCGACGTGCTGGAGGACACTGCCCGCGAGTACGGCTTTCGCGAGATCGGGACCCCGGCGCTGGAACGCGCAGAGATGTGGACGGACAAGAGCGGCGACGACATCGTCGACGAACTCTACGCCTTCGAGGATCAGAGCGGTCGCCACGTCACGCTGACGCCGGAGCTGACGCCGACCGTCGCCCGGATGGTCGTCGCGAAACAGCAGGAACTCTCGAAGCCGATCAAGTGGGTCTCTACGCGGCCGTTCTGGCGCTACGAGCAGGTCCAGCAGGGCCGCTACCGCGAGTTCTACCAGACCAACGTCGACATCTTCGGCTCGTCGGAGCCGACGGCCGACGCCGAGATCCTCGCGTGGGCCGCCGACGCCCTGACCGGGCTGGGACTGACCGGCGACCACTTCGAGTTCCGGATCTCCCACCGGGACATCCTCGGGGGTGTCCTCGAGAGCTACGAGGCCGACGTCGACACCGAGGCGGCGATCCGCGCGGTCGATAAATCGGACAAGCTCTCGCGGGCGGAATACCACGACCTGCTGATCGACGCAGGCCTGTCGGCGGATCAGGCAGCCGAGTTCGGCGACCTCATCGCGGCCGGCGACCTCGAGGAAGTCGAGGAGTTCGCGGGGACCGAGCGCGTCACCGCGGCGGTCGAGAACTTACAGAACGTGCTGGACGCGGCCGAGGACTTCGGTGCCCGGGAGTACTGTACGATCTCGCTCGAGACGGCCCGCGGACTGGACTACTACACGGGCGTCGTCTTCGAGTGTTTCGACTCCGCGGGCGAGGTGTCGCGGTCGATCTTCGGGGGCGGGCGCTACGACGACCTCATCGAGAGCTTCGGCGGCCAGCCGACGCCGGCGGTCGGCGTCGCGCCGGGCCACGCGACGCTCGCGTTGCTCTGCCAACGGGCCGGCGTCTGGCCCGAAGAAGACGTGACGACCGACTACTACGTCCTCCAGATCGGAGACACGCGCGCCGAAGCGGCCCGGATCGTCGGCGAACTGCGCGATCGTGGCCACGTCGTCGAGACGGACATCGCGGGCCGGTCGTTCGGCGCGCAACTGGACTACGCCGACTCGATCAACGCCGAGACGGTCGTCATCGTCGGCGAACAGGACCTCGAGAACGACGAGGTGACGATCAAGGATATGGAATCGGGTGACCAGACGCAGGTCCCCGTCGACGAGTTCCCCGGCGACCGCGAGCGACCGACGTTCGAGGACCTCGCCTGACTCACTCGCGGTTTGGCCGCTGCGCTCCCGTTCCCGACTCCGGCCGCCCTGCCGACTGCGCTTTGGCTCCCCGACTATCACCGCCGTTTTCGGGGCGATTGTCCGCGTCGTGGCGCTCGACCGGCGAGTGACCGGTCTCGACGAAGTGGTCGATCATCGCCCGGCTGAGTTCCCCGGTTTCCCCGTCGGTCCGATACTCCCACCCACACTCGTCGCAGTACGCTGTCGGCACGTGCGGGCCCTCGAAGGGCGGCCCAATGAACGGTGGGGTTCACGCGGTTGCGTCTTATACAGCAGCCGCGCGAGTCGCCGAGAGCCGCCGCAGGTCCCACCATTAACTGCGACCGGGGTGTACGACGGTCGATGGCCGACTCCGACTCCCGCCCGAACGTCCTGTTCGTCCTCACCGATCAGGAGCGATACGACGCCAGCGCGCCCGACGGACCGCCGGTCGAGACCGAGGCGATCGACTCGCTCTCGAGCGAAGGGGTCCGCTTCCAGCAGGCGGTCACCCCGATCAGCATCTGCTCGAGCGCTCGTGCGTCGCTGCTGACGGGGCAGTTCCCCCACGGCCACGGGATGTTGAACAACTGCCACGAGCCCGACGCAATCCGGGAGGATCTCCCCGACGAGTTGCCGACGTTCTCGGAGGAACTCGTCGCGGCCGGCTACGACCTGACCTACACGGGCAAGTGGCACGTCGGTCGCGAGCGGACGCCGGCCGACTTCGGCTTCTCGTATCTCGGCGGGAGCGACACGCACCACGACGACATCGACGAGGCGTTTCGCGAGTACCGCAGGGAGCGTGGCACGCCCGTCGGCGAGGTCGCACTCGAGGAGGCGATCTACACCGGCGAGGATCCAAGAGACGGCGAAAACGGGACGTTCGTCGCCGCGAAGTCCCCCATCGACGTCGAGGAGACGCGTGCGTACTTCCTCGCCGAGCGGACGATCGACGCGATCGAGTCCCACGCCGACGGCGACCGGGACGGCCCGTTCTTCCACCGAACGGATTTCTACGGGCCCCACCACCCCTACGTCGTCCCGGAACCCTACGCCTCGATGTACGATCCCGCCGACATCGAGCCACCCGACAGCTACGCGGAGACCTACGACGGGAAACCGCGCGTCCACGAGAACTACCTCGCCTACCGCGGCGTTGCGGACTTCGACTGGGAGCTGTGGGCCGAGGCGCTCGCGAAGTACTGGGGGTTTCTCACGATGATCGATCACCAACTCGAGCGGGTCCTCGGGGCCCTCGACGACCACGGACTGGCCGACGAGACCGTCGTCGTCCACGCCTCCGATCACGGGGACTTCGCCGGGAGCCACCGCCAGTTCAACAAGGGGCCGCTGATGTACGACGACACTTACCGGATCCCGCTACAGGTCCGCTGGCCCGGCGTCACCGACGGCGAGACCTGCGAGACGCCGGTCCACCTCCACGACCTCGCGGCGACGTTCCTCGAGATCGCCGAGGTACCCGTTCCGGAGAGCTTCGACTCGCGGAGCCTGGTCCCGCTGCTCGAGAACGGGGGCGAGCCGCCCGCCGACCTCGAGTGGCGCGACTCGACGTTCGCCCAGTACCACGGCGACGAGTTCGGCCTCTACAGCCAGCGGATGGTCCGGACGGCGGCGTACAAATACGTCTACAACGGTCCCGATATCGACGAACTGTACGACCTCGAGGCCGATCCCGCCGAACTGCAGAACCTGATCGATCACCCCGACTACGCGAACGCCCGGAGGGAAATGCGCGAGCGGCTGATCGAGTGGATGGACGAGACGGCGGATCCGAACCGGCTGTGGGTGAGCGGTGTCCTCGAGAACGCCTCGTAGCTTTGGTTCTTCAGAACGTGCGGTGGCGCGCGCTGTCTGCCGATCGAGCGCTAGCGAGAGCGGCCGATAACCTCGTGCGGGGTCGTCGCGAGTGAAACGAGCGACTGCTTGGAAGATGCTCCGCATCTTCCAGTGGATGAGCGAGCGACTGAAGGGAGCGAGTGAATCGGCTGGGGAGGGTGTGGCCGCTCCGTGCTGCCACGATAGCAGGACGCTTGTCCGTAGTCGCTGTCGGCAATCCGGACCACCCATC
>AOIR01000004.1 GCA_000337115.1 Natrinema thermotolerans DSM 11552 | reverse complement strand
GCCTTGAGCCCGCTCAGAGATGTGTATAAGAGACAGCATCAAAGGGTCGCGTCTCGAGGGCCTGTTCGACGAGGTCAGCTCGAGCAATCCGAACATCTGGAACATCGTCTCGGCCTTTATCGACGTCGAGGACGGCGAGGCGATCGTCACCGACGAGTCGAAACTGGCACAGGGCAGTTGGGCCCCCGAGATCGTCGAGGGCTGTGACACGATGATCACCCTCGAGATCGACTACGGGATGATGCCCGACGAGTTCGCCTACACCGCGGGCAAGAAGCTGACCCAGCGGATCGAGGAGTTCCGCGAGCGGGCGGCCGAGGCCCGCGAACGGGCCGACGAACTCGAGGACGACTGACCCCGCAGACGGACCGGGTCACTCGCCGACGACTTGCTCTCGCTCGAACCGATCGCCGGGAGCGTCGGCTCCGTCGCCCCCCGTCCGCCAGCGCCACGACCCGATCTCGAGGGGCTCGAGCGAGACGATCACGTACGACCGATCGGGCCAGGTCGCGTTCGCGGCGTCGGTCGCACTCGGCCGCGCCGGCCCGCGGGGATGAGAGTGATAGAAGCCGACGATCGCCTCGCCGCGGTCCTCGAGCCGGTCGAAAAGCCGCAGCTGTTGCTCCGGATCGATCTCGTATCTGGTCCGCGGATCGTCGGCGACGTTCCCGGCCGGGTACTGCGACGCCACGCGGCTCCGCCCGTCGGGGTCGTACTCGCCGCCGAGGACGCCACAGATCTCCTCAGGCGTTCCGTCGCGGGCGCGCTCGAGGATCGTCTCCCGGATCCCAGTCGGTAGGACGATCACGGTCCCGAGTCGACCTCGGCACGGGACTCGGTTTCGGCGGACTCGCGCTCGCCCGCCGGTGTGACCCCCTCGAGGTCGTCGAACGGCACCGTGACCTCCGGGTCGGGGCCGTCGAATCGCCCGGGGTGGACGATCGGTGCCAGCGCCTCGAGGGTGTCGACCAGCCGCGGGCCGGGTCGGTTGAGGTAGTGATCGCCGTCCATCGCCCAGACTCGTCGCTCCCGGACCGCCGTCAGCTCCGCCCAGCCCTCGCGCTCGGTGAGGTCCGTCGCGTTCCGTGCGATTTGCTCGAGGCCGAACCCACAGGGCGCAACGATCAGCACCTCGGGGTCGTACGCCCGAATCTCGTCCCACTCCCGGGGACGCGAGCGCTCGCCGGTATCGGCGAGTCCATACTCGCCACCGGCCCAGTCGACGAGTTCCGCGGTCCAGTGGCCCGCGACCATGGCGGGGTCGGTCCAGTCGAGGATCGCCACCCGCGGGCGGTCTTCGGGCGGAATATCCGCCGTCCGCTCCCGGACCGCCTCGAGCCGGGCCTCGAGATCGGTTCGCAACTCGCTGGCCTGCTGCCGGCGGTCGATAGCCGTGCCGATCCGTTCGATATCGTCGAGGACGTCGCCGACGCTGTGGGGGTCGGTCGGGACGATCTCGGGACTCGCATCGATGCGGGCGACGGCGTCTTCGATCACCGCTTCGTCGACCGCGCAGACGTCACACATCCCCTGCGTGACGATGACGTCGGGCTCGAGGTCGTCGAGGGTCTCGACGTCGACGTCGTAGACGCCGGCCTCGGTGTCAGCGGTCTCTCTGACTTGCCGGTCGATATCGCCGCTCGAGGCCGACTCGTCGACGTCGATTCTCGAGCGAGTGATTGCGGGGGCGTCCGCGGCCCCCGGCGGGTAATCGCACTCGTGGGAGACGCCGACCGGCTCGCGGCCGAGCGCGGCGACGATTTCGGTGGCCGAGGGCAGCGTCGTAACGGTTCGCATGGTCGTCCGTAGGGAGCGAGCGGTCAAAAACGGCGGGCTCGAGGAACGACTGGTGCAGCGTATTCGACGACAGTGAGAATGAATCGTATCCTGCTATCGTGGCAACACGGCGTGGCTACACCCTCCCCAGCTGATTTCTAGTCACGTGTATACGTGGCACCAGTTCTCATGGTGTGCGGAACCGTTAGTCACGCACTACTCGCAACGACCTCGCGCAGTGTCGTCGGCCGCCTTCGTTACCACTCGGTCGATCGAAGCGCGCGCCACTGCAGATGAACGTCACTTCGCCGCTACCGCTGCGCCGATGATACGTCCGCGAGCGCCGCCTCGAGTTCCCGAACCCCTTCCTTCTCGGTCCGATCGGGGTTCGCCAGCACGCACACCGGCTGCTCGCCGAGGGGGACGAACCCGAGATCGAGCCGGTCGGCGGTCTCGCGCAGGCCCAGCCCGGCGTCGGCATCGCCCGCGATGACCTTCCGGGCGGGGCTCTCGTGGGCGCGCAGTCCCAGATCGAAGCCGTCGATGGCGTCGACGATGTCGTGGCGGTCGACGCCCCGTTCGTCGGCGAGATCGGCTACGGAAGCGCCGAGGCTCGAGCGCAGCCCGGAGTCGGTCGTCCGATTGATAAAGCGCAGGTCGCGATCGACCAGATCGGCCAGCCCCTCGAGTTCGGCGGGGTTGCCCGCGGGAACAACTAGGCCCCACTCGCGCTTCCAGCGACCGAGTTCGACCGCTTCGAAGTCCGGTTCGACGGGGCCCGCGACGACGGCCGCGTCGGGGACGCCGTCCCGGAGCCGCCGCAGGCCAGGGCGGCTGCCCACCGAGAGATAGCGGGGGTTCTCGAGGCTGTCGAGAAGCCGCGAGAACGTCGGATCGTCCTCGCCGACGGCGAACAGCGTCGGCGGCCGGACGTCCGGCGAGAACAGCGTGACTGTGACGGGTTCGCCTTTCTCGAGGTAGTCGGTCTCGGGGCCGACCTCGACGAGGCCGTCGGCGTCGGCGAGGCTGGTGGTCGCGCCGCTGCCCTTGTCGACGGGGTAGACGAGGGTCTCGCCGTCGCCGCTCTCGACCAGACCGACCGGCATGAGTCGATGACGACCCTCTTCGTAGCGTTCCTGCCGCGCCAGCCGCCCCGAAACGGTCGCGGCGGCGGGTTCCGGCACGCCGGCGGCCTCGCGGATCGCCGGCGCGACGAAGGTCCGGAAAACCATCATCGCGGAGACGGGATAGCCCGGAAGGCCGACGTAGGCGGAGTCGTCCAACCGCCCGATCAGCATCGGCTTTCCAGGCTTGATGCTCACGCCGTGGAGTAGCAACTCGCCCTGCTCCTCGATGACCCGGTAGATGACGTCGACCGCGCTCGCGCTGGTCGATCCCGACGAGAGGACGAGATCGCACTCGTCGGCCGCGGTCCGCAGGATTTCCTCCATCTCCGCTTGCTCGTCGCCGGCGTGGGGGTAGAGTACGGCCTCGCCGCCCGAATCCTCGACCCCCGCGGCGATCGTGTAGCTGTTGACGTCGTAGATCTCGCCCCGGTCGCTCTCGAGGGCCTCGCCCGGCCGCACGAGTTCGTCGCCGGTCGAGACGATGCCGACCGTTGGTTTCGCCCGAACCGGGACCTCGTCGATGCCCAGCGCTGACAGCAGGCCGATGTCTCGCGGCGTGATCGTCGTCCCGGGCCCGAGCGCGCGCTCGCCGGCGGCCACGTCCGCGCCGGCGAACATGACGTTGTCGCCGGGCGCGACCGAGGTGCGGATTAGGACTTCGTTCCCGTCTGCCTCCGTGTCGGTCCGTTCCACTGGGACCATCGCGTCGGCCCCGTCGGGCATCACCGCACCGGTCGAGATTTCGGCCGCTTGACCCTCCTCGAGCGCCACGTCCGGCTTCGCGCCGGCGTGGACCTCGCCGACGATCTCGAGGCGGGCGGGATCGGCCTCGTCCACGCCGAACGTATCGCGGGCTCGGAGCGCGTAACCATCCAGACTCGCCCGGTCGAAGCCGGGGACGTCGAGTTCGGCATCGAGTCGCGCCACGAGAACCCGGCCGCGGGCGTCTTCGAGCGCGACGCGTTCGACGCCGCCCTCGAGAGACAGCGAGTCGATCGCCGCCCGCGCTTCGTCGGGGGTGGCGAGATCGCGGAACTCCTTGCGGTTCATACCGGCCATTCGCGCGCCGCGGCTAAAAACGTCGGTCGACCCGCGGACGAATGCCCGCGATATGTTCTCATACGACAACGATTAAACGTCCGCCCGGAGAGTACCGTGCCATGTCACGGCTCTCCGAGCAGGACCGCGAGCGCATCGCCGATCTCTTCGACCGCCATCTCGAGGCCGGCCTCCACCACGGGGCCCAACTCGCCGTCTACGTCGACGGCGAACCGGTGATCGATCTCGCCGGCGGGGTCGAAGCGCCGGATGGCCCCCCGGAAACACGCGAGACGCGGCATATCCTCTTCTCGAGTACGAAGCCCTACGCGGCGGTGACGCTGCACTCGCTGGTCGAGGAAGGGGAACTCGCCTACGACGACCGGGTCGTCGACCACTGGCCCGAGTTCGCCGACGAGGGGACCGAAAAGGCCGAAATCACCGTCCGGCAGGTACTCAGTCACACGTCGGGACTCAACCGCGGCGAGATCGACGACCGGCCCGACCTCTGGGGCGACTGGGGCGCCGTCGTCGAGAAACTCGAGGCGATGGAGCCGAACTTCACACCCGGCGAAACGCCGGCCTATCACGCGCTGACGTTCGGCTGGCTGGTCGGCGAACTCGTCCGTCGGGTGTCGGGAACGCCGATCGAGGAAGCCGCCGAAGCGCGCGTCTTCGACCCGCTCGGACTGGCCGACACCGGGATCGGCCTGCGCGACGACGAGGACGACGACGTCGCGACGCTGGTCGGCTTCGAGCCGTTCGATCGCTGTCGCGACCCCGATGAGGGGCTCGGAAAGAACGCCGAGGTCGCAGCACCGTTCAACTCCGAGGAGGTCCACCGCGCGGTGATCCCTGCCGCCAACGGGATCGGCACCGCCGGCGACATGGCTCGCTTTTACGCCTGCCTGGCCAACGGCGGCGAACTCGAGGGGACGCAGTTGCTCGAGTCCGAGACGGTCAAGCGGATGACGCAGGTACAGGCCGAGACCGAGGCCGACGGGACGATCGGCCGCGAGGGCCGGTTCGCGCTGGGCTTCTGGAAGGGCGGGACGACGGTCGCGCCCTACGGCACGCTCTCGCCGAAACACGTCTTCGGCCATGCGGGGCTGGGCAGCAGCGTCGGCTGGGCCGACCCCGAGGCGAACGTCGGCTTCGCCTACGTGACCAACGGGGTCCGGGACGGCTCGTACGAACACGTCGCCCGCGTCAACGCGCTGGGGGACGCGGTTCGACACGCGCTGCAGTGACCGATCGCCACACCGCTACGGGTGCGCTTCCCAGTCTTCGACCGCGACCGTCTCGCCGGCCGGAATCCCCTCGCGGTCGTCGTCGACGACCACCCAGCCGTCGGCCAAGGCGACGCTCGAGAGGACGCCCGACCCGCTCGCCCGCGTCGGGATCGCCTCGTAGTGGGGCTCGTCGGGGCCGGAGTCGTCTCCCCCGCGTTCCTCGAGTCGTACCCGCGCGAACGTCCGCGTCCCGGGTTCGCTCGGAATCTTGCGCTCGAGGCGGGCCCGCGTCGTCGGGTGGGGGTCGGGCTCGGTCCCCTCGAGCCAGCGAAGCACCGGCCGCAGGAACTGGACGGCGTTGACGATGCAGGCGACGGGATACCCCGGCAGCGCGAGGACGGGGGTGTCCTGGACGATCCCCAGACAGACGGGGTGGCCGGGCTTGAGCCCGACGCCGTGGACCAGCACCTCGCCGAGATCGTCGATCACTTCCGGCAGGAGGTCGCGCTCGCCGACGCTCGAGCCGCCGGTCGTGACGACGATGTCCTTCGTCAGATCCCGCTGGATCGCCACGCGCAGCGACTCGGGGTCGTCGGTGACTACGTCGCGGTAGGTCGCCCGCGCGCCCCAGCGCTGGGCCAGCCGCGAGACGGTCAGCCCGTTGGTCTCGATCACTTCGCCGGGACCGGGATCGCCTGCGACGAGTTCCTCGCCCGTCGGCACCACGCCTACCGTGGGCTGTTGGGCCACCGCGACGCTGCCGTAGCCCGCCGAACGAAGGAGGCCGAGGTCCGACGGCCGGAGCCGGTGGCCCGCGTCGTAGAGGTGCTGGCCCTCCTCGACGTCCTCGCCGACCGGCGCGACGTTTTCCCCCTCCGCGAGGGCGTCTTCGACCTCGAGTTCGCCGACCGACTCGCGTTCCGTGACCCGTTCGATCATGACGACGGCGTCGGCCCCCTCGGGGAGCGCACTGCCGGTGTGGACCCGTGCGGCCGTGTCCGGCTCAATGCGGTCGGCGGTGGCGTGGTCGCCCTCGCCGTCCGGGGCTGCGATCCGCAGCACTTCCGGCGAGCGCTCGCTGGCCCCGAAGGTGTCGGCAGCCCGGACGGCGTAGCCGTCCATCGCCGCCCGTTCGTAGTGGGGGACGTTGCGGGCCGATTCGACGGGTGCGGCGAGGACGCGGCCGTCCGCGCGATCGACGTCGACGGTCTCGGTTCCGCAGGGTACGTCTCCCTCCTCGCCGTCCCCCACGACCGCCTCCTGCAAAATCCGGCGCGCCTCGTCGACCGGCGTTCGAACCTTGAACCCGGCCTCCGTGCGCTCGCGGTCGGCTCCTTCCATACCCTGAATCGGGTTGTCGGAGGCCAAAAGCGTGGGGGAAGCCGTCGTCTCTCCGTCCGACTCGAGGTCGAATTTGGCGTCAGAGTCCCCCGCTCTCGTCTCGACGACTGTTCAGTGACGTCCTCCCCGTCGTAAACGACGGGGCTTCCCCAGCACGAGGAAACCCGGCCTGTTGCCGAGCAGGTTTCAGGACTGTCTCTCCCGAGGTCGGTGGAACGGGTTTCGTTCCTCGATCGGGAGCGTCCTGTGGCACCGCCACGTGTGCTCCCATCCGCAAGCGTGTCATCGACGCTCGGTTTCTCAGAGCGTCTCTCACCCAAGCGGTCATGCCTCGCGGCATCGACGGTTCGGTCACACTTAGCCGCCCAGTGGGTCGGTTTACCGTGCTCGCGAACGACGCGAACCCCGCATCCGATGAACCGTGGTCCATCCGACCGTGGGAACCTTCGCCCCGGAAAACCCAGGACGTTGGTTTCAGCGCGTCTCGTACTTCCGCGCAAGTGCCGAAAGCCGACGTAACCCTTGGGAATACGTACGATTCGGTGCGTACTAAGCGTTGGGGGTTTCGGACCGGTCGACGACGGTGGACTGAGTAGTCGAGTGACGCGATTCACGCCCGCCGTGAACGGCGGGATTCTCTCGCTGTTTGAAGAATAGATAGTCGACTGGAGAGAGAAGCATCCTCTATCGTGGCAACAGGGATTTCCTCGCCCTCCCCAGCCGATTCGTTCGCTCCTTTCAGTCGCTCACTCATCCCTCGCGCAATGTTCTCGGCCGTCCTCGCTAGCGCTCGGTCGGCCGGCAGCGCGCGCCACCGCCGGCGATTCTCCGTCATCGTCCGAATCGTGACTGTCTCCCGCCGTGAGAGGCATCGGTGCAACTCGTCCCCGGAGCGTATCGGCGCACATTCGCGGAGGCGACGGATCGCCGCGACCGCGGCCTTTTTCGTATCGGCGTTCAAACCGGTATCTATGTCAGCGCTCCGCGACGCGTTGCGGGATCTCTCCGACGACGTCTTCTTCGATCTGCTCGAGAGCGAGGAGGCCTACCTCCTCGTCCTCGACGTCCCGGGAGTCTCCGCCGAGTCGCTCGAGGTCGCGATCGAGGACGGTCGGGTCTCCATCGACGCCCAACGGGAGAAAGACCCCGCCGGCGACTACCGCTATCTCGAGGAGAACCGGTCGCTGTTTCTCGAGGTGGACCTCCCGCTGCCCGACGACGCCTCCGACGCCGGCGGCGAGGCGACGGTCGACCGGGGCGTCCTCGAGTTGACGCTCCCGAAACGCGGGGCCGGCGAGGAGACGACGATCGATGTCGTCGACGAAGACGCCCAAACGGGGTGACAGAGGCTGGCTTCCCTCCGTGCATACAAGCGGTTCGTCATCGTCGCTTGGCAGTTCCTTCCGCTGTTGCTGGCCTACGCCCGTGACCGGCGGCGCTTCCTGCTGTTCGGTCGCCGGCGGCAAGTCGATCCCGAGACCCATCGCCACCGGGCCGAGGTGTTGCTCGAGTCGCTGTTGACGCTCGGGCCGACGTTCATCAAACTGGGGCAGTTGCTCTCGACCCGGCCCGACATCCTCCCGCCGTCGTACGTCGACGTCCTCGCGTCGCTGCAAGACGACGTGCCACCGGCCGGCTGGGACGAAGCGAAAACCGTCCTCGAGGACGAACTCGGGCCGGTCGACGAGCGCTTCGCCGAGTTCGACACCGAACCGATCAGCGGCGCGAGTCTGGGACAGGTCTACCGCGCGCGGCTCGACCCCGAGAGCGAGCGCGCACGGGGGCACAGTGGCAGTGGCGACGGCCACGACGTGGCAGTGAAGATCCGGCGACCGAACATCGAGTCGCTCGTTCGGGCGGACCTGCGGGTGATCAAGTGGTCCTTACCGATCCTGCTGTATTTCGTCGACGACGCCCGGTCGTTCTCGCTGGAGAACTTAGCCGAGGAGTTCTCGAAGACGATCCGCGAGGAGATGGACTACGAGCGCGAGGCCGAGATGCTCACCGAGATCCGCGGCAACTTCGCGGACGACGACCGCTTTCTCATCCCCGACGTGATCGGGAGCCACTCCGGCCCCCGCGTGCTGACCATGGAGTACGTCGAGGGGACGAAGATCAACGACGTCGACGAACTCGAGCGCAGGGGGATCGACCGGACGCGGATCGCGGAGAATCTGGAGCGATCCTACCTGCAGATGATCATGGACGACGGGGTCTTTCACGCCGATCCCCACCCCGGAAACCTTTCGGTGACCGACGACGGGCGGATCGTCTTCTACGACTTCGGGATGTCGGGTCGGGTCGATCCGTTCGTTCAGGAGAAGATCGTCGACTTCTATATCGCCGTCGCCAACCAGGATATCGACGGCATCCTCGACGCCCTGGTCGAGATCGGGACGCTCTCGCCCGAGGCCGATCGGGGCGTGATGGCCGAGGTCATGGAGATCGCCATCCAGGACGCCCGCGGCGAGGACGTCGAACAGTACCGGGTCAACCAGATCGTCGGGCAGGTCGAGGACTCGATCTACGAGTTCCCGCTACGGCTCCCGAAGAACCTCGCGCTCGTTCTTCGGGTCGCGACCGTCGTCGAGGGCGTCTGCGTGACCTTAGACGAGGACTTCGATTTCATCTCCGTCGCGACCGACTACCTGACCGAACAGGGCTACCGCGAGGAGTCCATCCGACAGTACATCGACGAGACGGGCGACCAACTCCGGCGGACCGGCCAATCCCTGACCCGGATCACCCCCAAAGCCGAGCGGGCCCTCGACCGGCTCGATCGCGACGACCTCTACGTCCGGATCGGCGTCGAGGACGAGTCGAACGTCTTCGAGAACCTCGCCAAGCGGCTCGTCTACGGCATGCTCCTGACGATGTCGCTGTTCTCGATGGGCGTCTTATACGCCCTCGAGGCCCCGCGGGCCTCGGTCGTCGCGGCGGTCTTCTCGATCATCGTGCTGATCCAGCTCTACCGGTCGTTCCGCTCGGCCAAGGGGATCGGTGCCCGACCGCAGTTTACCCGCCAGAACCTCCGCCAACGCCGCGGCAACGAGTAGCGGGACCGCAAACGCTCTTGGGGCTTGCTGTCGTCGGGTCGGTATGGAGTACGATCGGATCGCCGACCTCTCATTGTCGATCGACGACGTTTCGACTGCCCGCCTCGAGCGCGAGACCACGAGCGATTTCACCCGGGTAACGACGGTAATCTCGCTGTCGGGGCCCACGCCGGACGGGGATGGGACGGTCACGGGACGTGGCGAGGACGTCACCTACGAGACCGCCGATCACGACCGGCTGGCCGAGACCGGGCTGCCGGACCTCACCGGCGAGTACACGTTCGACTCCTTTGCCGACCGGCTCGACGACCTCGACCTGTTCCCCGGCGGCGCGCCGGACCGCGAGGTCTTCCGCAACTACCGGCGCTGGGGGGTCGAGAGCGCGGCACTGGACCTCGCACTCCGGCAGGCAGAGACCGACCTCGGGAGCGTTCTCGATCGCAGCCTCGATCCCGTCCGGTTCGTCGCCAGTACCCGGCTGGGCGATCCGCCGACGGCCGACCGGCTCGCGGGACTGCGCGATCGGATCCCGGACCTCGAGTTCAAGCTCGACCCGACCCCCGAGTGGGACGCGGGCCTCGTCGATGCGATCGACGAGACGGTCGGGACCGACGCCGTCCGCATCCTCGACCTGAAGGGCCACTACGAGGGGACCGACGTCGACGTGCCGGCCGATCCCGAGCTGTACGAACGCGTCCTCGAGTCGTTCCCCGAGGCCGTCATCGAGGATCCCGACCTGACCGACGAGACGAGACCGCTGTTCGACGACCCCGAGGTCCGAGCGCGGGTCTCGTGGGACGCGCCGATCCACGGCGTCGCGGACGTCGAGGGGTTGCCCTGGGAGCCCGACTGGCTCAACATCAAACCCTCGCGATTCGGCTCGCTCGAGTCGCTGTGCGAGACGCTGCGCTACTGCGACGACCACGACATCAGGTGTTACGGCGGCGGGCAGTTCGAACTCGGGGTTGGTCGCGCTCAGCTCCAGACGCTGGCCGCGGTCGGCTATCCCGACGGCCCGAACGACATCGCGCCACGAGCGTACAACGATCCCGGGGTCGCGGACGGACTGCCGGCAAGCCCGCTCGAGCCCGCGACCGATGCCGTCGGGTTCGGCCAAGCGTTCGACGGCTGAGCGGGCGCTGGATCGATCGACGCTCGAGTCCCCAACTGGTCGGCCAGCAACACTTTACTCGTGTGACCGCAATCGAAGATGTCCGGGTTGGACTGGATGGATGTGAGCGTGCGGTCCAGCCTGGATGTGAGTTTTTTACCCGGACACTCGTTCGGTTTCTGATCCTCCTCAAAAATAGATGCGGTTCCGGCAGCCAGCGAGACACCGCCCGGGCCGCGATACGGCCGGCGGTTCCATGCCGATACTGGCCGTCGGCTCCCGACCGACTGTCGGGCGGAACGGCCGTTCGCGACGAACCCGACCGGCCCTGTTAGCACATCGAACGCACGCCAGCGGCCATTCCAAACGGTTTATGCACGTCGATTGATTACGCCGGGACATGGCGAAACAGCAGACCGAAGTTCGCGATCTCCAGGAAGGCAGCTACGTCATGATCGAGGACACACCGTGTAAGATCAACGCCTACTCGACGGCCAAGCCGGGCAAACACGGCAGCGCCAAGGCCCGCGTCGAGGCCGAGGGCGTCTTCGACGGTAAGAAACGCTCGCTCTCCCAGCCCGTCGACGCGAAGATCTGGGTCCCGATCATCGAGCGCAAGAACGGGCAGGTCGTCTCCGTCGACGGCTCGGACATGCAGGTCATGGACCTCGAAACGTACGAGACGATCACGATGCGGGTCCCCGAGGACATCGATGTCTCCCCTGACGAGAACATCGAGTACCTCGAGATGGAAGACCAGCGAAAGATCGTCTGATGTTTCCCGGGGCGGCCGACGACGGCGAGGTGACCGACGCGGCGGACGCTGCCGACCGTGGAGTCACGAACTTCGTGGTCGTCGGTGCGCCCCTGGACGCCACGACGACCTTTCAGCCGGGGACCAGATTCGGTCCCGACCGGATCCGTTCGTTTGCCGAACCGTTCGACGATTACGATCACCGGACGGACCAACACTTCTCCGACCTGGGCGTCGTCGATCGCGGCGACGTTCGCGCGTGGAACGACGTTGAAGCCTATCTCGAGTACCTCACGAGTACGCTCCGCGAGGCCGTCTGGGACGACGCCGTCCCGCTGGCGCTGGGCGGCGAACACACCGTCTCGCTCGCGGGCGTCCGCGCCGTCGAACCCGAGGTGGTCGTCTGTTGTGACGCCCACCTCGATCTGTACGACGCCTACGACGGCGAGCGGTTCTCACATGCCGCCGTCACCCGGCGGATCCTCGAGGACGTCGACTCGGTCGAGGCGGTCATCCTGCTCGGCGTCCGTACGGGCAGCGAGGGCGAGTGGGACCGAGCGGCCGACGACGACGTGACCGTCGTCCCGCCCGAGGACGTGGGCGACTGGACGCCCGACGGCCGACTCGAGGACCGCGAGGTCTACCTGAGCGTCGACATCGACGCCGCCGACCCCGGCTACGCGCCGGGAACGGGCACGAAAGAACCGTTCGGGCTCGAGCCCCGCGAACTCCGGGATGTCGTTCGGGCAGTCGCCCCCCACGCCGGCGGCTTCGACGTGGTCGAGGTCAACGACCGCGACGACGGGCAGGCGGCCGCACTCGCGGCGAAACTGGTCCGGGAGTTCGTCTTCGCCCACGCCGACGGGTGAATCGTCGACTCGTTCCCGTCGGTGTCCTGCGGTGGCGCGTGCTGAGCGACGGTGAGCCGACGGCGAACCGTCGTTCGAAGCCGCGCGAGGGATGAGCGAGGACGGAGTCCGAGCGAATCGGCTGGGGAGGGTGTGGCCACTCCCTGTTGCCACGATAGCAGAGCAGCACTCTCTATTCCTCGGGCTGACATCTATCCAGGCCCCGGGGGAGTCCTCTCGAAACGAGCGTACACCCTTTTCACGCTCCGAGCGAATCCCCGTGTATGATCGAGGCGACGCTGTGTTTTCCGCTGCGCGAGGGTGGCGACGCCGACGAGGTCCTCCTCATCGAGAAACGCCGTGGCCTGGGCGAGGGCTGGTACAACGGCCCCGGCGGCAAGTGCGAACCCGGCGAGACCCCCCGCGAGTGCGCGGTCCGCGAAACCGAGGAAGAGGTCGGCCTCGAGGTCCGCGACCTCGAGAAGGCCGGTGAACTCACCTTTCTGCTCGACGGTGGGGCCCACACCTTCTGTCACGTCTACCGCTCCCGATCGTTCGAGGGCGAACCCACGTCGTCCGAGGAAGCATATCCGGAGTGGGTCCCCGTCGATGACGTGCCCTACGACCGGATGTGGGACGACGACTTCCTCTGGCTACCCGGCGTCCTCGCGGGGAAAACCGTGGCTGGCGAGTTCCGGTTCGAGGGCGGCGAGCCCCTTGACGAGGCCGAGTTCGTCGATCACGACCTCGAGTGGGGTGTGTCGCTCGAGGGTCGCGAATAACGGAGCATCGGTTGTCCGTGGACGAGGTAGCGTGAGCGAAATAACCGTCCGGGTGAACGCTAACGGAACGATCGAAACAGCGTTCCCCGAAGACGGTCCGGATGTTCATGTCTGGATTCGTGATCAGCAAGAATGGCGGGATACTCTGTCGACTACTGAGATGACTCACATCATGGATACCTTCGAACTCGTCGTCCGGTACGACAGCGAACTCAGAGAGCAGTTAGAAGCCGGTTCCGAGGACCCGCTCGGATGGGTTGACGCTACCTACGCAGGTGACCGAGCGTTGATCGGTGGCACAGATACTGAGGGGATGAAGGAATATCTCGTCAGCTTCTTCGGCGGACTGCTCCAGTCGGTCCCGGACATCCTCGAGGGCGATCGTGTAATCGTTCGGACGGGTAACGGGCCGGTGTATATCGTTCTCGAACCACGAGAGGAGTCGGCTATCACGATTTCAGTCTGTTATTCTCAAGCGACTGCTCGCTCACCGGACGCACGAGAATCGTACGAGCCAACCGCGACAGTTCGTACTCGTCCATTCCTCATGGGGCTGCTCGAGGCTGTGACTGAATTCGAAGCGTTCGCTCTCTCCGTGAACCCAGCTCTCGCCGAACAAAGCGCATACCAGGGACTTCGTGCGGACATCGAACGCATCGAAGCCATCTACGAACAACGCTCGTAACCGATAGACGACTAAATCACAGCTCACCAAAGGAGTGAAGTCATAATCAGAAACGGTAACGTCTAGCTGCCTATCCGAAAAAGGGTCCAGCAGTCTGGAAGTACATCGGTGAAAATGACGGTGGCTGGAGACAGCAGGGTGAAACCATGGAAGGCAAATATAGTGACATAGAGCTGGAGTTCAAACCTCCGGCAGCGGAATGTCTCGAGAAGGCACGGATGCCGTCGACCTCCCTACGAATACACCCGGGTGGAATCGAGGGTGGAGAAGACCGGGTCTGGCACGACGCGAGCCTTCCGAACGAAGTGTTCTCTGATTGTCTCCGATGTGTGGCTGCAGTTCTTGAAAACAAAGAATGCACTGCAGAATTCGATATGGGAGAACTCGAGTTCACACCTGTCCCAGAGAACGACGCGGTCGGCGTGTATTTCCACATCGATGGGGTACCGCGAGAGATCCGAGATGACTCGCCCCAGCTCGTTGATCGCGCTGCTCTCGTCGAGGCGACCTATAGTTGCATCCGAGACTGGTACGAGGAAGCGTATTCTATCAATCCCAACGTGGAAACGACGGATTGGTTCCAAGAGATCGAGAACGCTGTAGACGGAGCGACCACGACTCTCCAAGAATACGGATTCCAGGTTCACGAAATCGAATGACTGTTTCCCGTCAGCCGCGGCCGAATCACTCGCGAAGAAGACTTCGCTGTCGCCGATATCCGAAAAATGGAACAGTACCGGTTTCGGTTGCGGTCCGTCGTCGGACGAGATGACGGTGATCCAACATCGGTTCGCTTCTCGTTCTCTGAAGACCCGACTCTAAGGCTTCGGCCGCGTCGAAGCCCGTTTTCAGGGGTTCAGCACGATTTTCCCGGAACTCTTCCGGTCCTCGATGTACTGATGGGCCTCGGCGGCGTCCTCGAGCGCGAACGATTCGCCCAGAATAACCTCGAGATCGCCGCTCGCGAACCCTTCGGTGAGTTCGGGGACCGCTTTCATCACCCGGTCCGGGTCGTGCATGGTGGCCTGCCCGAGGTGGAATCCCTTGACCGTCTTGTTCTCGAAGAGCAGCCGCTGGTTGCTCACTTCTGCGGGAACGCCGCTGGCCACGCCGTAGGTGACCATGCGTCCGAAGTGGCTCATCGCGTCGAGGCTACGATCGAAGACGTCGTCGCCGACGCTCTCTAAGACGAGGTCGACGCCCTCGCCGTCGGTCTCGGCCTCGACGACCTCGCGGAAGTCCGTCTCGGTGTAGTTGATCGGGTGATCACAGCCCAGCTCGGCCGCGAGGTCGAGTTTCTCCTGTGTACTCGCGGTGCCGAAGACCTCCGCGCCGTGGTTCGACGCCAGCTGGACGGCGGCCGTGCCGACCCCGCCCGCGGCGGCCTGAATCAGGACGGATTCGTCCGTCTCGAGACCGCCCCACTCGAACAGACTCGCGTGAGCGGTGAGGAACTGGACGGGGAAGCCGGCGGCCTCGTCGAAGCTCATCGCCTCGGGGACCGGAAAGAGCATGGCCGCTGGGGCGGTGACGTACTCGGCGTAGCCACCGGTGTCGAGCATACCGACGACGCGGTCGCCGACCGAGAGATCGTCGACGCCCTCGCCGACCGCGTCGACCGTTCCCGCGGCCTCCATGCCGGGAACGTAGGGGGCTTCGGGTCCGTCCGGGTAGTGGCCCCGTCGCTGCATGATGTCCGCGAAGTTGATGCCCGCGGCCTTGATTTCGATTCGTACCTCGCCCGCGCCGGGCTCGGGTGTCGGGACGTCGACGACCGATAGTTCGTCACTGTCGCCATAAGAGTCGACCTCGATTGCTTTCATGTCGATCCCCTATAAGACGGTCGCGTCCATAAACCTGTGAGAACCGGATGAAACGAAGCAAGGGTTTCCGAGTGTTTCGCTCCGATTGCTGTCGGCGGACGTGACTGCTCGAGTCGCCCGCGGTCCCGCCGGTACCGGTTCGGTGGTGGGTGCAGGTACGATATAGTAGTCGCTGAAACGATTCACACACTGATCGCAACGCTGTCGGACGATCAGGTGTGCAATGACTTTCAGCGGCTACTATAGCTGACGCTCGAGAGTGTTAGAGAGACGGTGTAGGTCGGACAGCGGAACCGCCACGGAAACCGCGACGGCTGAAAGGGGCCGGCCGACCGTGCCGCCTACTCCCACCGAGTGGCTATCGGTACAAAACACCTCCGGTACGCGGACCCGAACAGCGGCTGCGAGCGGGCGTTGCTCTTCGCATGGTTTAAGCCCGCGCTGACTGCATGTCGTACTAATGAGCGACGAGAGTCAGGAACTCGGCATCACCGAGTCGAAATCGCACAAGCCCGGCGAGTGGTACGCCGAGGTCGTCCAGAAGGCCGACCTCGCGGACTACGCACCGATGGGCGGCTTTATCGTCACCAAGCCCCGCGGCTACGCCCTCTGGGAGGCGATTCAGGACTCGCTCGACGGCTGGTTCAAGGACACCGGCGTCGACAACGTCTACTTCCCGATGTTCATCCCCGAGAGCTTCCTCGAGCGGGAGAAAGACATCGTCGAAGGGTTCGACCCCGAGGTCGCGTGGGTGACCCAGGGCGGTCACGACGAACTCGAGGAACGACTCGCCGTACGACCGACGAGCGAGTCGATCATCGCGCCGTTTATGGCTGACTGGACGCGCAGCCACCGCGACCTCCCGATGCGGCTCAACCAGTGGTGTTCGGTCGTCCGGTGGGAGGCGACGGAGACGAAGCCGTTCTTCCGCACGAAGGAGTTCATGTGGCAGGAGGGCCACACCGCCCACGCGAGCAACGAAGGCGCATGGGAGGAGGTCTGGACCCGTCTCGGCCAGTACGAGCGGGTCTACGAGGACGTGCTGGCGATCCCGGTCCTGCGGGGCAAGAAGCCCGAACACGACAAGTTCCCCGGCGCGGACACCACGACGACCGTCGAGGCGCTGATGCCCGACGGGAAGTCCGTCCAGGGCGCGACCAGCCACAACCTCGGCCAGAGCTTCGCCGAGGCCTTCGACATCTCCTTCGTCGACGAGGACGAGGAGGAACAGACGGCCTACACCACCTCGTGGGGGCTCTCCTGGCGCGCGCTCGGGGCGCTCATCATGACCCACTCCGACGATCAGGGGCTGGTGCTGCCGCCGACGGTCGCGCCCACGCAGGTCGTCATCGTCCCGATCTGGCAGGAAGACACCAAGGAGGAGGTCCTCGAGTACTCGGAGGGGATCGCCGACGACCTCGAGACGGCCGGCTTCCGCGTCGAACTCGACGACCGGGACGAGCGCAATCCCGGCTTCAAGTTCAACGAACACGAACTCAACGGCGTGCCACTCCGACTGGAGATCGGGCCCTACGAGGTCGAGGACGAGGAGGCCACGCTGGTCCACCGGCCGGACAACGAGGAGACCGTCGAGGACCGCGACGGGATCGTCGACGCCGTCGACGAGCATCTCGAGGAGATCTACGACAAACTCTACGAGGCCGCCGCGGAGACTCTCGAGGACAACGTCCGTGAGGCCCACAGCCCCGAGGAGATCCTCGGGACGATCGGGAAACACGGCGGCTACGTGAAGACGCCGTGGTGTGGCGACGAGGCCTGCGAGGAGGTTATCAAGGAGAAGATCGCCGCCGAGATCGTCATGCAACCCCTCGAGGACGAGGGCGGGTCGTCGGGCGGTGAGGTACCCGAACCCGACCACGACGAGTGTGGTGTCTGTGGCGATCCCGCCGCCGAGATCGCTTACTTCGCGAAGTCGTACTGACCGCTCCCGGCCGATCTCCGTTTTTCACCGCTGTACGGACTCGACGTCTGCTCGAGATCGGGCGCAGTTTCGTGGGGACCCACGTATGACGGTGCGGTTCGTAAGCTAGCTGGCATACTCCAGCGACGGCATCCATCTCACCCCCCGGGACGCCAGTATCCGTTGTGACGGACCGTTTTCACGGGTGACTGTTTCACGCACACCTAATTCTTTAGCCCAAGATTGCTTAGGGGAGGATACCGTTCCAATGGATGTGGTGTTCACTCTGGTGGGTGAACACTACGTGCCTCTGACATTTCGTCCCGTCACCGGGAACTCGCGTTTCCGGGTCGGGATTTCGATCGTCGCTCCGACGACTGCGTGTTTTCCCGTCCGATAATCGGCACCGGTAGTCGAAACTAAGGTGTTTACATATACCTTATATTGGTCTATATGTGTTTATAATACACTTAGCCATAATGGATTAGCCTCTTATATCTGTTCCCGCTACGGGGGTGTATGTCACAGCCACATATGGAGTCATCCACCGAGCGTTCACAGGGGCTCGCCGACCCCGCGGACGCACGGTCGAACTGCGGCGTCGGTGTCGTCATGGATCTCGATGGGGACGGGGGCCACGACATCGTCGCCGACGGACTCGAACTGCTCGAAAACCTCGAACACCGCGGGACGACCGGCGCGGAGAAAGACACCGGCGACGGAGCCGGTATCATGCTCCAGACGCCCGATTCGTTCTTCGAGAGTGTCCTCGAGACCGATCTCCCCGAGACCTACGCCGTCGGCTCGCTCTTTCTGCCGCAGGACGACCGGGCACGTGAGCAACTCCGCGATCTCGCTGCCGACACCTTCGACACCTACGATCTCGAGGTTCTCGAGTGGCGCGACGTCCCGACGAACAACGACGATCTCGGCCGGACGGCCGTCGACTCGGAACCCGACGTTTTCCAGGTCGTCGTCGCACCCGAGGACGATCTCTCCGAGGACGACTTCGACCGCCGGCTCTACGTCGCTCGACGCGCGCTGGAAAACGCCGTCGAGGACGCCGACATCGAGAACAAAGAGCGGTTCTACGTCGTTTCGCTGGATGCCGATACTGTCGTCTACAAGGGGCTGCTCAAGGGCGTCCAGGTCCCCGCCTACTACCCCGATCTCACCGACGAGCGGATGGAATCGACGTTCGTGATGGTCCACGAGCGGTTCTCGACGAACACGCTCGGCGCGTGGCACCTCGCACATCCGTACCGCAACATCATCCACAACGGCGAGTTCAACACCATTCAGGGTAACATCAACTGGATGCGGGCCCGCGAGACCGATATCGAGAGCGACGTCCTCTCCGATCTCGAGGCCGTCAAGCCGATCATCGACGATCCCGACCAGTCCGACACCGCAAGCGTCGACAACGCCCTCGAACTGCTGATGCAGAACGGCCGCGACCTCGCACACGCCCTGCGAATGCTCGTTCCCGAGGCCTGGCGGGGCGACGACGCGATGGATCCCGATCGGAAGGACTGGTACGACTTCCACGCGTCGCTGGTCGAACCGTGGGACGGTCCCGCGCTCGTGGCGGCGACCGACGGCGAACGTGTCGGCGCGGTGCTGGACCGTAACGGACTGCGCCCGTGCCGGTACGACGTCACGACCGACAACCAGCTCATCATGGCCAGCGAGGCCGGCGCGCTCGAGACCGAGCCAGCGGAGATCGAAGAACGTGGCCGTCTCAAGCCCGGCCAGCTCTTCCTCGCCGATCCCGAGGAGGGGCGGGTCATCCCCGACGAGGAAGTCTTCGACGACCTCACCGACGACCGATACGGCGAGTGGGTCGACCAGGAACAGGTCCATCTGGACGACATTCGGACCACGAACGATCGTTCGCCACAGACGGAAATCTCGGCACTGCGCGACCAACAGGCCGCGTTCGGTTACACGCACGACGAACTCGAGAACCTGATCGAGCCGATGACCCAGAAGGGGAAAGACCCCGTCGGCTCGATGGGCGACGACACGCCGCTGTCGGTGCTGACCGAGTTCAACCGACCGCTGTTTTCCTACTTCAAACAGCTGTTCGCACAGGTTACGAACCCGCCGCTTGATTACATCCGCGAGGAACTCGTCACCTCGATGGAGTCGCGGCTGGGCTTCCAGCGCAACCTGTTAGACGAATCGCCCGAACACGCCCGCCAACTCGTGCTGGACTCGCCGATCCTGACCGACGCCGAACTCGAGTCGATCCGTGACTGTTCGGCCAACGGGATCACGTCCGCGACGATCGACATCACCTACGAGCCCGAGGGCGACGAACTCGGCGCGGACCTCGAGGCCGCGGTCGAGCGCGTCCGCGAGGACGTCGTCGACGCGATCGAGAACGGCGGCCACGACGTCATCGTCCTCTCGGATCGGAACGTCGATGAGGACCGGGTCGCGATCCCGAGCCTGCTGGCGACCGGCGGCGTCCACCACCACCTCGTGCGCAACGGCCTGCGCAATCACGTCGGCCTCGTCGTCGAGTCGGCCGACCCGCGGACCGTCCATCACTTCGCGACGCTGGTCGGCTACGGTGCCGGCGCGGTCAACCCGTACCTCGCCTACCAGACCATCGAGGACATCACCGCCGGCCCCGACGGTGCCGACACCGAGGTCGCCATCGACGCCTACGTCAACGCCGTCGAGGACGGTCTCCTGAAGATCATGGCCAAGATGGGAATCTCGACCGTCGAGAGCTACCAGGGCGCCCAGATCTTCGAGGCCGTCGGCCTCGATTCGGACCTCGTGGCCGAGTACTTCGAGGGCACCGAGAACCGTACCGAGGGGATCGGCCTCGCCGAGATCGAGGAGGACCTCCGCGAGCGCCACGCGACCGCCTTCGGCGACGACGGCGAGGAGTCCGACCTCGACCGCCACGGCGAGTTCGAACACCGCTCGGGCGGCATCCACCACCAGTGGAACCCCGACACCGTCGGCGCGCTCCAGCAGGCCGTCCGCTCGAACGACTACGAGCGCTACCAGGAGTTCGCCGCAAAGATCAACGACCAACAGGAGAACCTCCAGACCCTGCGTGGCCTCCTCGAGTTCGACTCCGACCGTGATCCGATCCCGGTCGAGGACGTCGAGCCGATCAAGGACATCGTCCAGCGATTCTCGACGGCCGCGATGTCGCTTGGCTCGCTCTCGCCGGAGGCCCACGAGAACAACTCGATCGCGATGAACCGGCTCGGCGCCAAGAGCAACTCGGGCGAGGGCGGCGAACCGCCGGAGCGGTTCAACACCGAACGCGAGTGTAACGTCAAACAGGTCGCTTCCGGCCGGTTCGGCGTCACCTCGACGTACCTCTCGAACGCCGACGAACTGCAGATCAAGATGGCCCAGGGCTCCAAGCCCGGCGAGGGCGGCCACCTCCCCGGCTCGAAGGTCAACGAGATGATCGCCCACGTCCGCAAGTCCACGCCCGGCGTGGGGCTGATCTCGCCGCCGCCGCTGCACGACATCTACTCGATCGAGGACCTCAAACAGCTGATCTTCGATCTCAAGGCCGCCAACGAGACGGCCGACATCAACGTCAAACTCGTCTCCGAGGCCGGCATCGGGACGGTCGCGGCGGGCGTCGCGAAGGCAAACGCCGACGTGGTCCACATCTCCGGCCACGACGGCGGGACCGGTGCCTCGCCCAAGACCTCGATCAAGAGCGCCGGCCTCCCGTGGGAACTCGGCCTCGCGGAAGCCAACCAGATGCTCTGTCGGACCGGCCTCCGGGACCGCATCCGCGTCTCCGCCGACGGCGGGATGAAGACCGGGCGCGACGTCGCCGTCGCCGCCCTGCTGGGTGCCGAGGAGTACATTTTCGGCACCGCCTCGCTGGTCACCGGCGGCTGCGTCATGGCTCGGCAGTGTCACAAGAACACCTGCCCGGTCGGCGTCGCCACCCAGCGCGAGGACCTGCGCAAGCGGTTCCCCGGCGAGCCCGAACACGTCATCAACTACATGACCTTCATCGCGCAGGAACTGCGCGAGATCATGGCCGAACTCGGCTACGAGACGATCGACGAGATGATCGGCCAGGTCGACGCCCTCGAGCAGCGCGACGACGTCGACCACCCGAAGGCCCGCAACGTCGACCTCTCGGAGGTGCTTGCCGACCCCGGCAGCGAGGTCCGACGCAAGATCCGCGAGCAGGACCACGAACTCGAGGACCAGCTCGACCGCGATCTCATCGCCGCCGCGGCCGACGCCATCGAGGACCAGGAGCCGGTCAGTCTCGAGACCGAGGTTACCAACGTCGACCGCACCGTCGGCGCGATGCTCTCGAACCGGATCACCGACCGCTACGGCGAGCCCGGCCTCCCCGAGGACACCATCACCGTCGACGCGGAAGGGACCGCCGGCCAGAGTTTCGGCGCGTTCCTGGCGAGCGGCGTCTCGATGCACTTAGACGGCAGCGCCAACGACTACGTCGGCAAGGGCCTGTCCGGCGGCAAGCTCACGATTCGAACGCCCGAGACCGCCGCCTACGACCCAACCGAGAACGTCTCGATCGGCAACGTCGCGCTCTACGGCGCGACCGACGGCCAGCTGTACGTCAACGGCGTCGCCGGCGAGCGCTTTGCAGTGCGCAACTCCGGCGCCAAGGCCGTCGTCGAGGGCGTTGGCGACCACGGCTGTGAGTACATGACCGGCGGCGTCGTCGCCGTGCTGGGCGAGACGGGCAAGAACTTCGCCGCGGGGATGAGTGGGGGCGTCGCCTACGTCTACGACCCCGACGACGAGTTCGAAGCCAAGGCAAACACCGGCATGGTCTCGCTCCACGACGAACTCGAGGAGAAAGACGAGCGGATGCTCCGTCGACTCGTCGAGAACCACGTCGCCTACACCGGCTCCGAGCGGGGTGAACTCCTGCTCGCAAACTGGGAGCGCGCGCTCGAGGCCTTCGTGAAGGTCATGCCCGAGGCCTACTACGAGGCGATCACCGAACAGGGCAGCGACGACGTGCGCAACGAACTGCCCGGCGAACCCGAGGCCGCGGCCGCGGCCGAATCGGCCAGCTTCGCGGCGAGCGACGACTGATTCCGTCGGCGCGTTTTTCTTCGGTTCGCGCCGGCCGACACGCCCGTCCCCGGCGCTCGACTACTCCGACAGCCGCGCATGGAAATACGGGAACCGAGCGTCCTCCTCGTCGGCGAGCGCGTCAGTGAACTCCCCCGCCGTGACCAGTTCGAACCCGGCCGATTCGAGCTGCTCACGTGTCGCTTCCGCCCCGGCCATATGCCACTGCATCTCGGTCCCGGTCTCGAGCCAGTTCGGGTTCGAACCGGTCCACTCGGTCCACCCTTCCGTGAGGAGGAGCCGTCCGCCGGGCTTGAGAACGCGTTCGAACGCCTCGATCGCCGTCTGATGGTCGTCGATCGGGACGTGAATCAGCGAATACAGTGCCGTGACGGTGTCAAACGTGTCCGCAGCGAACGGCAGTTGACTCATCTCTCCCTGACACAACGCTGCGTCGGGAACGAGTCGCGTTGCCGTCTCGAGTTGCCCCCGCGAGAGGTCGAGCCCGACGGCTAGCTCCGGATCGCACTCGTTGGAGGGGTCGAGGGCGTACTCGAGCGCCGGGGTTCCGTGTCCGCAGCCGGCATCGAGGAGGCGACACCCGTCCGGCACCGCATCGAACAGCGCCGCGAGCGCTGCCGACTCGGACTCGTCGTGCGTCGCGACTCGCTCGCTCGTGTACGTCGCCGTGATTTCGTCGTACGCACAGCGGACGTCTTCCCTGTCGACCATGGCTGCCCGTCTCCCGTGAGCGACAAGTGCCTTTGGTCGCCGTGCGGTTCACTCCCGCCCGAGCGTGTGGAACTCGTCGTTGGGCCGCATCTCGGCGAACGTCGCCATGCGATTGCTCATGTTGTAGTACGCGGTGACGGCTCCGATGTCCCAGATCGCCTCCTCGCTGAAGCCGGCCTCCCGTAACGCCTCGAGGTCGACGGGCTCGACTTCGGTCGGCCGCTCGGTCAGCTTCACGGCGACGTCGAGCATCGTTCGGTGGGCGTCGTTGATGTCCGCGGTCCGGTAGTTCGCGACCAGCTGGTCCGCGAGGTGCGGGTCCTCGGCGTAGATCCGTACGAGCGCGCCGTGGGCGACGTTACAGTAGTAGCAGTGATTGACGCCGGAGACGGCGACGACGATCATTTCGATCTCCTCGCGCTCTAAGGCGGTGTCCTCGACGAGCGCGTCGTGGAACTGGAAGAAGGCCCGGAAGTGCGAGGGCTTGTACGCGAACGCCGAGAACACGTTGGGCGTGAACCCGGCCTCCTCGGTCTCCTCGGCGATTCGCTCCCGCAGGTCCGCAGGGAGGTCGTCGAACGCGGGAACCGGGAACCGAGCCATCGCGTCATCATCGAGTTCCGCTGTCGGTTCGGCCGTCGAGTCAGTGTCGGAATTGGCCATAGCTACCGTTTTACAAGGAGGCGTAAGAACGCACCGGCGAACGTGGGCGTTACTGGTCGACGACGCCGCCCGCGTCGACTGCGGCGGTTCGAACTGTCGGTGCGTCGGGAACCGCGAGGAGGTGTGCCTTGCAGTCACAGTCCGACGCGCCGAACCCGTCGACCGGCTCCCCCGGCAACCCGGCCGCCAGTTCGCACTCCCGATCGGCATCGGGGAACGTGATCACGGTCTCGAGTCGTGTCGCGGGATGGCCGAGCAGGTAATCGACGTGCCAGTGGCGCGTCTCGCGGTCGCCGGCGGCCAGTTCGCAGTGGCGATCGACCCGGCTGAAGCCGCCGGGGCCGAACGCCGACCCGACGTACGCATACGCGCCCGCGGAAAATTCCCGCTCGCCCAGCGCCCCGACCTCGATGGTCGCCGCTCGCGTCGCCTCGATCACGAGAACGTACGTGCCGCCCATGTCGCACCCTCGGAACGAGGCCGACAAAAACGAGGGTGATGTCGCTCGGCGGGAGTTGGCGTCTGCGGGCCGCGTCTCAGCGTGACCGCTCCTCGTCCCGGTCTTCGGGGGTCGGATCGCGCTCGTGAACGTGCCGTCGGTTGCCCATGTCGTCGTCCTGGAACTGGCGGTTCTCCTCGCCGCTCGAGCCCTGCGACTCGCGGGACTCGGTCCAGTCCCCCTGTTCGGAGCGGCGTCCCTGCTGGCGGTACTCGAGGCCGCCGCCGGATTGCTGCTCGCGGTTCATGCGCCCGCCGGTGGTATCGCGGTCCTCGCCGCGGTCGAACTGCTGGGTGTCGCCGTAGTCCCGTTGCGAACGGCCCGCTCCCTGCACACTGCGGTCCCGCTGCCGTCCGGGTTCGTGGCCCGCGCTCCGCTGGTGGCGACGGGACTCGGGCTGGCCCCGTTGGTACTGGCTCCCGTGTTGCTGCCCGCGGTGCTGTCGGCCCCGTTCGCTCGTCGTCGCGCCCGGCTGGGCATCGCGGTTCTCGTGCCAGCGCTGCTGGGCTCCCTGCCGGTCGTCGACCGTCGCCGTCTCCTCTCGGTGCTGTTGGGACTGGCCCCCCGTTCGGTGTCCCTGTTCCGTGGGGCCGCGCTGGCCGTGTTGGTCCTGCTCGCCGGGTTGTCGCTGCTGCTGGCCTTGTTCGTGCTGTCTCTCCATCCCGCCTCGCTGCTGGCTCCGTTCGCGTTGACCCTGCGTGCCACCTTGCCGCTGGCTTCGTTCGCCGTAGTCGCGCATCCCTCCTTGCTGCTGTCCCTGTCCGCGTCGGCCCTGCATGCCGCGCTGCCCACCACGGTGTTTCTCATGGCGGGCCTCGCCGCCGTACTCGAGGTTGGCCTCCTGCATCGCGTTCGTTTCGAAGCCGCTGTCCCCCCTGCGGCCGCCCTGCTGTCCGGCCCCGCCTCGTCGTCGGCCGGACTGCTGACCGCGCTGGCGGTCGGCCCCCTGACTCCGCTCGCGACGCTGGCCCGACCCCTGCTGCTGGCGGTCGGGCTGGCGACCTCCGGCCCGGCGCTGTTCCTGTCCGCGCTCAGGGCCCTGTGTCCTTCGATCCTCGCTCTCGCCGCGGCTGAAGAGGCCGTGGAGCCAGCCGCGGTCGCTGTCCTCGCGGTTCCGGTCGCCGCCTTGGTCCCGCGTGCCGCGTCCGCGGTCGGTCGATCGCTCGGTACGCCGCCGGTCTCGGTCCCGGTTTCGATCGGTCATGGTGTGGCTGTAGATCGTCTCTCACTGACGCTCGAACGACGCGCCCGCCGCTGGTCGGTGTGTGACTGCGGTCGGTCCTATACCGAACGTCGGGATAAAGCCTGAGCGTGCGTTCGCGTGCAGTCGGCATCGGAACTGACCCTCCACTCCCCGGCCGCTACCGGCGCTGGGCCGACTGGGTGGACCCGTTCCCGAGGTCGCGGGCCTGTCGGGTGTCCGTGTTCGGGCCGAACGCGAACAGCCCGCGGGCGGGCTCGTAGTCGTACGTTACCCACTGGGGGAGAAACGCCGCCCCGGTCAGTTTCCGGACCGCGAGCTGTTTGTGCCGGGTCTCCGCCGCGCTCCCATCGCGCAGCCGCAGGTCGACGATCCCGTCGAAGACCCGCTCGGTTTCGGGATACGCCGCCTGCCCCGCCGTCGTGGCTGCGGCGACGATCGGGACGAACCGTGCCGTACAGACCGTCGCCCGAACGTCTTTCACGAAGTCGTGGACGAGCCCGGAACCCGAAAGCGACTCGAGTTCGTCCAGCGAGTCGATCGTCACCAGCCCCGTCTCGGTCATCTCGAGGTCGTCGAGCGCCCGGTGAAGCCCGTTTGCCACCTCGCGGCGGTCGCCCGGATCCTCGACCTCGACGACCGCGTCGGCGGCGGCCTCGCCGAGAAAGGTCGCCCACTCGTTTCGCCCGGCGCGAAACTCGTCGCGGTCGTCGAGCCGATGGGTGAAACAGTCGACGATCCGCAGGCGGTCGCTCTCCAGCGCCGGCAGGACGTTCCAGCCGTTCTCGTAGAAGCGCTCGAGCGTCGCCGTCGGCGGGTTCGCGACCGAACAGACGACCGCGGGTTCGCCGCGCTCTAAGGCGCGCCAGACGAGTTCGGTCCCGAGTTCGGCCCGGCGGGTGCCTTCGTCGCCCGATAGGAGGAGCATCGAGTCGGCCGGGATCCCGTTCGGAACCAGCGAGTCCAGCGGTTCGACTCCCGTCATCACCCGCTTGTAGGCGTCGGGATCGGGCATCGTCGCGCCGTCGCCGGCAGCCTCGCGGCAGGCGGCCGAACAGTAGCGCCCGTCCTCGTTCGCTTCGGGCTCGCCGGGGATCGGATAATGGCAGTGATCGCACTCGAGGGGGTACTCCCGGGCGCGATCCGTCCAGAGCTGGTCGGACATATCGACCCGCCCTACCACCGACGGCGGCAAAGAACCCGTCCCTGCAGGCGACCGTACTGACCGGCTGGGCCTCGCTCGCGTCGGTTTCGTCCGCTTTTCAGTGACGCTTTAGTCCGACTATAGTAGCCGCTGAAACGATTTACACACTGATCGCAACGCCGTCGTTCGATCAGGTGTGCAATGACTTTCAGTGGCTACTATAGCGAACGTCGACGGGGGTTCGCGGGGGATTCCAGCCGATGCCATCAGTGCCTCTCACTTCGGCCCGCTCAGTCGATCTGCGGTGGCGCGCGCTGTCGATCGGCCAAACGATAGTGAGGTCGATCGACGACACTGTGCGAGGGATGAGCGAACGAAGTGAGCGAATCGGCTGGGGAGGGTGAGGCCCTTCCGTGTTGCCACGATAGCAGAACACTCGTTGTACCGTCCCTTTCGATCGAGGCCGTTCTGCTATCGTGGCTACTAGGGATTACCACGTCCTCCCCAGCCGATTCATTCGTTCCCGTTGGTCACTCACTCATCCCTCGCACAGTGTCATCAACTGCTCTCGCCGTCGCTCGAGCAGTTGAGAGCGCGCGCCACCGCACGTTCGAGTCGGGTGGCATACGCAAGTCTGCTTTCAATACGGCGCTCGAGCGGCCCCACTGCTCTCGACCCGATACCCACCGACCGCTCGTCCGCCATCGTTTTCCCCGACAGCGATGACGGGCCGGTATGGACGACGCCTTAGTCATCGGCGGCACGCGCTTTATCGGCCGCCACCTCGTCGCGGAACTACTCGACCACGACTACGACGTGACCCTGTTCACGCGGGGCACCCGCGAGAACCCCTTCGCGGACGACGACCGCGTCACCCACGTCGAGGGCGACCGGACGAACGACACGGCCCTCGAGGCCGCGGCCACTACAGTCGACCCCGACGCTGTCTTCGACTGCGTGGCCTACCACCCGAAGGACGTCCGGGCCGCCACCCGGATCTTCACGGACTGCGAGGCCTATGTTTACGTCTCGAGCGGCGCGGCCTACGGTCGCGAGGAGATCCCCAAGCGGGAGGGCGAGACGCCGCTACACGAGTGTACGCCCGACCAAGCGACTGACGATAGCTTCGAGACCTACGGCAACCGGAAGGCTGAGGGCGACCGGGCGGCGTTCGCGGCGGCCGACGACGGCGTGCCTGCGATGGTCGTCCGGCCGCCGATCGTCTACGGCCCCCACGACTACACCGAACGACTGAACTGGTGGATCGACCGCGTGAACCGCTTCGACCGCGTCGTCGTCCCCGGCGACGGGACGAACCTTCGCCATCTCGTCTACGTCGAGGACGTGGCCGCCGCGCTGCGGATCGTCGCCGAGCGCGGCGACCCCGGCGAGGCCTACAACGTCGGCGACCGGCGGCTCGTCCCGCTCGAGGAACTGGTCGACCTGCTCGCGGACGCGCTCGAGACCGATGTCGAGATCGTCCACGCCGGCCCGCGCGAACTCGCAGCTGGCGAGATCTCCCTCGAAGACTACCCGCTCTACCGGTCGTACCCCCACGTCCTCTCGACGGCGAAACTCGCCGGGCTGGGCTGGGAATCGACGCCGCTCGAGGACTCGCTGGCCCGGACGGTCGACGATCACCTCGAGAGCGATCGGGACGGCGACGACAACGGCCCGGACCGCGAGGCCGAGGAGCGCGTGCTGGCGATCCTCGAGACGCTTTAGGCGTCGCGGAGCCGCTCGAGGCGTCGGCTCGTCGACGGCCGTGGTGCGAGCCGTTCGTGGACTCGACTCCGGTCGTCGGCCAGGTCGGTGCCGGCCTCGAGTGCGCTCGCGAGGGCGTCCGTACCGACCGCCCGCGCGGTGCGCCGATCGGCGGCGAACTCGGCGCGCTGGAGCGCTCGGGCGAGCAACGGCCCAGCGACCGCGAGCGCGACGAGCGCGACGGCCAGTGACACCCAGACGGTCAGCGTCAGGAACAGTCCGAAGAGAACCGCGACGACCAGCGCTCGTCGCTCGAGGAGCCATCGTTCGTCCGCGGCGCTGGCCCGCGCACACAGCGCCGTCAGTCCCTCGTCGTCGAGGACCTCGAACGCGTAGTCCGTGGCGTACGCGCGTCGGTTCCAGAACGGACCGTCGACGTAGATGCCGGCGACCTCGGTTTCGCGGCCCGGGATCACGCCGGCGATCGTCGCGGCCAGTTCGGCCCGGTCGGCCGCGGCCTCGAGCCGTCGGCGTTGGTCGGGCGTCGGCGCGGTGATCGTCTGCGAGAGCCGAACGCTGTACTGGAGCCAGCCGTAGCAGCCGACGGCGAGGACGACGAACAGGAGCGGGATCCACAGCGGGCTGGGGTCGGAGGCGGCGACCAGTGTCGTGAACGGCGCGAGCGCGACCACCACGAAGAGCGTAATCGCCCCGAGGTACTTTGCGAGGCGGCCGACTGCCGTTCCGGCACTGATCTCGAGGTCGCGCCGTTCGCGGGCGAACGGAAAGACGCCGAGGTACGCGACCAGGACGGCGGCGATCGTTCCGCCCGCCGTCGGGAGCCAGGAAAGCGGCGCGGCGACCCCGCCCGCCAGCGCCGGATGGACGGCCGCGAGCGCGCGTTCGGTCGCGTCGACGAGGCCGCCGAACGCGAGGACGAGCAGGGCCACGAGGCCGACGACGGCGAGGAGCCGATACGTCCCGCGGGAGCGGTCCTCCGCATCGGTGCGTCGGAGCGAATACTTGCCGTAGTACCGGCCCCCGACGTAGCCGCCGGCGAGCAATCCGAGCCAGAGCGCGAGTAGGCCGAGCATACGCGGCCATTGGAGTTGGAAATCTTATAATATCGCCGATCGTGTCGACGGATCGTTTCGCCGCCGGTGATCGCTCGCTCGAGCGGGCCGTCGGAGCCGATCGCGACGTCATCACCGCCGTCCCGGACCGCGTCGGGGATCGTTCCGGTCGGGGCGCTGAGGAAAAGCACATGTCCCGGGGGTGTGTGGGATCCGGTATGTTCGAGAAGTCGACGTGGATCCGCCTCCCGCGAAACGTCGTGGTCGGCCACGGCGTTCGCAGCCAAGTCGTCGACGTGGTCGACGATCTCCACCTGCAAGGGCGGCCGCTGTTCGTCACGAGTCCGACGCCCCGCGAGGTCGCCGCCGACCCCATCGCGGCCGACTTCGAGGCCGCCGGGATCGAGCCCGCGATCGTCACGATCGAGAAAGCGACCTTCGACGCCGTCGAGCGGGTGATCGAGGTCGCCGAGGCCGAAGGAGTATCCTATCTGGTCGGCATCGGCGGCGGGAAGGCCATCGACATCGCGAAACTGGCCAGTCACCACCTCGAGATGGGCTTTTGCTCCGTTCCAACGGCGGCGAGCCACGACGGGATCGTCAGTAATCGCGGCTCGGTGCCGGACGGCGACTCCAGACACAGCGTCGCCGCCGAACCGCCGCTGGCGGTCGTCGCCGATACGGGAATCCTTGCCGAGGCCCCGTGGGAACTGACGACCGCCGGCTGTGCCGACATCATCTCCAACTACACCGCCGTGATGGACTGGCGGCTCGCCCAGCGGCTGCAGGACGTCGAGTACTCCGAGTACGCCGCCGCGCTCTCGGAGATGACCGCCGAGATCTTAGTCGACAACGCCGACCTCATCCGGCCGGGCCTGGAGGAGTCGGCCTGGGTCGTCACCAAGGCGCTGATGTCCTCCGGCGTCGCGATGAGCATCGCCGGCTCCTCGCGGCCGGCCAGCGGGGCCGAACACCTCTTTTCGCACCAGCTCGACCGACTGGCACCCGGTGCGGCCTTACACGGCCATCAGGTCGGCGTCGGCTCGATCATGACCGCCTACCTCCACCAGGGAGCGGACGGGATCTGGCGGGCCATCCGTGACGCCCTGGCGAGCATCGACGCGCCGACGACCGCGGCGGAACTGGGCATCGACGACGAGACCGTCATCGAGGCGTTGACGACCTGCCACGAGATCCGCGACCGCTACACGATCCTCGGCAGCGGAATGAACGAGCGGGCGGCTCGAGACGTGGCGACGAAAACTGGCGTCATCGATTGACTGGCGATCGAATTCGCGGTCGGCGGTGCGAACCGTTCGATTAGCCGAGGTCCGTTCGCCGGAACTGCCACGCGCCCAGCAACAGCGGGACGACGATCCAGCCGGCGAGGATCACGAGCATAAACCAGCCCTGGATGTAGAACGGATTGCTCCCGGCCGTCGTGGCCTGCAGGGCGGTGAAATCGTCCGGAAAGACGAGTTTCATCCCGTTGAGGTAGGCCCCGGTCGGACTGAGGCTGAAGATGAGGTCCAGCAGCGAGTCGCTGTAGTCGACGCCGAGTTCCTCGAAGACGAACCTGGCCATCTGGACGGGGCTGACCGGCAGGAAGTTCCATCCGAGGTTGAACACGAAGAAGAAGCCGATCGCACCGCTCATCGCTCGCGAGCGACTCGCGGTGGCCGCGGAGATCGCGACGGCGACGGCGACGTACGCCAGCGCGTACAGCAGGGTCAGCGCGACGAAGGCGGCGTAGCCGTCGTACTCGAGGGTCATGTCGGGGACGAGTACCTGTGCGGCGACGATCCCGATGGCGAACGCGATCAGCAGCGACGCCACGACGACGCCGGTGCGGGCGAGCAGTTTGCCGACGACCACGTCCGACCGCGAGACCGGGAGACTCAGCTGGTAGCGAATACTGCCGGACTCGCGCTCGCCGGCGATCGAGAGGTACGCCGCGACGATCGCGACCAACGGGATGACCAACGCTCCGCCGATCCCGGCGAGACTCCACAGGACCATGTAGAAGTCCGGCTCCGGACGACTGCTCTGGCCCCAGTAGAAGATGAGCATGAACAGGGCGTACAGCAGGGCAGGGATCCAGACGAGCTTGGCCCGCCGAACGTTCAGGAAGTCCCGCTTGGCAACGGAGAGCGCGCTCATGCGGACACCTCCTGTTCTCGCTGCTCCGCTTCCGGCGCGACCGATCCCTCGTCCGCGCTCTCGGCCCCGGTGTACTGGTTGAACAGCTCCTCGAGCGAGGTATCTGTCGAAAGGATATCGGTCACGATCGCCCGCTCGTCGATGTGGCGGACGATGTCGACCTTGACTGCGGGCTCGTCACAGACCGCAGTGACGGTATCGCCGTCCGCGGAGACCCGCTGCACCCCCTCGATCGAGCCGACGTCGAGCGCGTCGGGATCCACCGCCTCGGCGAGTTCGACGTCGATCGTCGCCGCGCCGGTCGACTCGTCTCGGAGGTTTTCGATGCTGTCGAGGGCGACGAGCTGGCCCTCGTTCATGATGCCGACGCGGTCACAGACCGCCTCGACCTCCGAGAGGATGTGACTCGAGAAGAAGACGGTCGTTCCCGAGTCGGCCTCCGCTCGAAGCAGTTCCCGCATGTCCTGAATCCCCGTCGGGTCGAGCCCGGAGGAGGGCTCGTCGAGGAGCAGTAGTTCGGGATCGCCGACCAGCGCCATCCCGAGGCCGAGGCGCTGGCGCATCCCCTTCGAGAAGCCGCCGGCCGTCCGGTCGGCGTCCTCGAGGATCCCGACGCGCTCTAACAGCGCGTCGACGTCGGTATCGACGCCTTTGGTGTCGGCGACCCACTCGACGTGTTCGCGGGCGGTCAGGCGCTCGTAGAGGGTCGCGCCTTCCGGGAGGACGCCGATCCGCTCGCGGATTTCTCCCGTTTCGTCCTGTGCGTCGTACCCCAGCACCGTTGCGCTCCCGTCGGTGGGCCGGACGAAGTCCAGTAACATGTTGATCGTCGTCGACTTCCCGGCCCCGTTCGGACCGAGGAAGCCGAAGATCTCTCCCTCCTCGACGGTCAGGTCGAGGTCGTCGACGGCGAGGACCGAGTCGCCGTACCGCTTGGTCAGCGAGGTGGTTTCGATGGCGGCCATACCCGACAGTCCGCGATACTGTCATGTATATGTTTTGTAATAAGCTCGCGAACGAGTTCGACGGCGAGGGCCCGATCAGACGTGTTCGTCGAGGAAGTCCGCGATCTCGCTGTAGGCCTCGATACGGTTCTCGAGTTTCGAGAAGCCGTGGCCCTCGTCTTCGAAGAGCAGTTTCCGAACGGGGACGCCCTGCTCGGCCGCCCGGTCGGCGATCTGTTCGGCCTCGCCGACGGGCACGCGGGGATCGTTTTCCCCGTGGAGGACGAACAACGGGGCCGCGATGTTCTCGACGTTGTTGATCGGCGAAATCTCTTCCAAGAACTCGCGGTCATTCTCGAGGCTCCCGTACTCGGCTTCCCGCAACTCGCGCCGCCAGTCGCCCGTGTTCTCGAGGAAGGTGACGAAGTTGGCGATCCCGACCACGTCGATGCCGGCGGCCCAGAGGTCGGGGTACTCGGTTAGCGCGGCCAGCACCATGAAGCCGCCGTAGGAGCCGCCTTTCGCGGCGATTCGGTCGGGATCGATTGCGTGGTGGTCTTGCAACCACTCCACGCAGGCCCGGATGTCGGCGACCGAATCCATCCGATTTTCGACGTCGTCCAGCGCCGCGTAGTCCGCGCCATAGCCCGACGAGCCCCGGACGTTGGGTTCGAAGTAGGCGTAGCCCCGATCGAGGAAGTACTGCTTGACACTCGAGAACGAGGGGCGGCGCTGGCTCTCGGGGCCGCCGTGGATGTCGACGATGACGGGTGTCTCGCCCTTGGTGTACTCGTCCGGAAGGGTGAGAAATCCAGGGACCTCGAGTCCGTCGAAACTCTCGATGTCGACGAGGTCGGCGCCGTCGAACGACTCCCGGGGGATGCCGGCGGTCGGTGCGTCGGTCCAGCGCTCGGCCTCGCCAGTCTCGATATCGACCACGAAGACGTTCGTGTTGACCGCGTCGCCGCTCGTCGAGAGAGCGAACCGTTCGGCGTCGGGGTCGAAGCTCACGCCGCCGGCCACCCCGCCCGGCAGGTCGGGGTCGGGGAAGGTCTCGAACGCGGTCGGGTCGTCGGGGTCGAACGCGCCGACGGTCAACTCGGTGTAGCCCTCGACGTTGCGCGAGCAGACGAACCGGCCGGTCTCGTCGTCCAGCGCGATGCCGTCGACGTTCCACCCCTCGCCGTCGATGACCGTCTCGAGTTCGTTCGTCGCCAGGTCCAGATACGCCAGATAGAGCGTGTCGGCGTCGCCCTCGTCGGTCACGAGGTAGATCCCCTCGCCGTCCGGAGCCCAGCTCGCGCTCTGGTAGCGGACGTCGCCGTCGTGGGGCGTGAGATGATCGAGGTCGGGCTCGTCGGCCTCGAGGTCGAGGACGTAGAGGTCCTGATCGAAGTTGGAGTAGGCCTGCGAGACCAGCAGCCGGGAGTCGTCGGGGCTCCAGCCGGACAGCGAGAGCCAGCCGTCGCCCTCGTAGACCAGTTCCGCTTCGTCGCCGGTCGCGTCCCGGTCCTGTACGTAGACGTCGAAGACCGACTCGTCGCGGCGGTTCGAGGTGAAGGCGAACCGGTCGCCGTCGTGGCTCCAGCCGCCCCAGCGGTGTTTGGCATCCGGCATCGCGGTCAGGGTCTCGATCTCGCCGGTCTCGGCGTCGAGTCTGAACAGTTGGGCGCGTTCGTTGCCGCCCTCGTCCATCCCGAAGATCAGTTCCGGTCGCTCGGGCGACCACGAGGCGAAGGTCACCCGCTCGTCGTAGAACGTCCGCTGCTCGGGCCACTCCTGCGGTCCCTCGAGGGTCCAGACCTGCGACGTGCCGGTCGTATCCATCAGAAAGGAGAGTCGGTCCCCCTCGGGACCGAACGAAGCACCGTAGGCACTGCGAATGTTGAGGTAGCGCTCGATGTCGTAACCCATGCCAGGGCCGTACGGACGCGGGGGAGTAATCGTTTCGGTCACCGGCCCCCTCACGAGCCCGCGGTACCCAGTAGGGACCGATTTCTCGCAGTCGGCCCGTGGACGCTCGCTCGAGCGCCGTGGCCGGATCCGTTCGTCCCTCTCGCGGAATTGCATCGGTTAACAAAGCCGTCCGAGGGAGTGGCGTCACTCGATGGCAACCGAAACCGACGCCTCGTCGGTCGGCGTCGTCCTCGTGACGACCGTTCTCATCCTCGCGGCCTTCGGGCTCACCGTCGCGGCCGTCGGGTCGGAACTGTTCGTGGGGGATCCGGTCGAGGACTCGACGACCGACGGCGGAGTCGAGCAGCCGGAGTTCGACGTGGAAAGCAACGATTCCGACAGCGACGACGGTGACGACGGCGCTTCGAGTGACGACGGCGGGGACGAGAACGGCGATGAGGTGTTCGGGGATGGAGATCCGGATGACGAGAACGACTCGGACGGCGACGAAAGCGACGAGTTGGATGACGCGGACGATTCCGTTGACGACGATGACGACGACAGTGACGAAACGATCGAAGGCGACGATGACGACGACAGTGACGAAACGATCGGAGGCGACGATGACGACGGTAGCGACGAGACGGACGGTGGGGACGACGGATCAGACTCGGAGGAAAGCGATACCGGGGACGAGGACGGCAGTGACGGTGAGACGGAGACCGACACCGAAAGCGACGACGACGGCTTTTTCGAGGGTATCGACTCGTTTTTCGGCGATGACGACGACTCCGCCAACGACAGCGGTGACTGACTTCTTCCACGACTGACGTCGTGGGTTCGTGTCGGTCACGGACCAAGCGCCCGATACGGACGGGGATCGCCACGCCGGAGTTTCGTGGTCGACTGCCACGGTTCGGGCCGGGCCAGTCCGGCCCCGACAGGGACCGGCGGCCGCCCGCTCACGCGAATCCGCGGGCCAACGAATCGAGTGAAAAAAGTGACTTTATAGCCCGGGGCGCCGTTGCCGCCGAGTATGCGAATCGCGTTCGTCTCGTTCGAAACGGCTCACCACCGCGATACCGAGACGAACCAGCGGTTCCGAACCGTCTGTGAGATCCTCGCCGAGAACGGCCACGACGTCCACTGCTACTGTGCGGGCTTTTGGGCCGGCGAAGACGCGACGTTCGAGCGAAACGGGATCACCTATCACGCGGTCTCGAGCGGCCTCGAGGCCCGGAGTTCCTTTTTGCTTCGTCTTCCGTTCGTCCTCGCCGCCGCGCGCCCGGACGTGATCCATGCTAGCGCCGAGCCGGCGAGTCAGGTCGTCGCCGCCAAGTGGGGCGCGCGGCTCGCGCGGGCCCCGCTCGTCCTCGAGTGGTACGGCGACGGCGGCGTCACGGAGACGCGCTGGACGCGGGCCGCCGCCCGGCGACCGGATCGGATCGTCACCCCGTCGTCGCTCGTCACGACGTGGGTCCGCGAACTCGGTGCGGACGGTGACCTCGTCGAAGCCCTCCCGAACCCGATCGACTGCGACCGAATCCGGGCGGTAGAGCCGGCCGAGCAGGTCGACGTGATCTACGCCCGTCGACTCGACGAGGGGGCCAACCTCGAGAGCCTGCTGTTGGCCCTCGCGGAGCTTCGGGATCGCGAGTGGTCGGCGACGGTCGTCGGCGACGGGCCGGAACGCGATACGTACGAACGGCTCGCGAGTGACCTCCGGATCGAAGACCGCGTGACCTTCGCCGGCGACCTCGACCTCGAGGAGCGGATCGCGGCCTACCGTGGCGCACACGTCTTCGCCCAGACGGCCGACCACTGCGTGTTCCCGACGGAGATGCTGTGGGCGCTTGCGGCCGGCTGTGTCGGGCTCGTGGAGTATCACGTCGACTCGAGCGCACACGAACTCGTCGAGGGCTGGGACCGGGGGTTCCGGACCACCAGCGAGACCGAACTCGTCGAGGCCATCCTCGCGGCCCGGGACCTCGAGCATCGCGAGTACGACGACCGGTTCGCCGACTACGACCGATCGGTGGTGGCCGAACGGTACCGCGACCTGTACCGAACGGTTCGGGACGAGTACGGCGTGCTGTGATGCGGCCGGAGACAGCTATTTGTTAGTTCGTGAGAACATTCGGCTATGCACGACGACTGTGAGTTCTGCCGGATCGTCGCCGGCGAGCAAGCGGCACACGTTCTCTACGAGGACGAGCGGACGCTTGCCTTCCTCGACGAGAACCCTGCTACACCGGGACACACACTCATCGTTCCACGCGCCCACGCGGAGGAGGTAGTGACCGCTGACGAGCCGACAGCGGCCGCCGTCTTCGAGACGGTCCGAACCGTCGCGACCGCGCTCGAGTCCGTCCTCGAGCCCGACGGGTTCAGCGTCTTTCACACGAGTGGCCCGCTGGTCGGCAGCGTCGACCACGCGCACGTCCATCTGGTCCCCCGCCGAACGGACGACGACGTGCGACTGTCGCTGTCACGGACGCCGCTCGAGCCCGACGCGGCAGCCGACCTGACGGGCCGCGTCCGGTCGGTCCTATAGCTCGAATTTCGCGGCCGCCGTCTCCATGTCCTTGTCGCCGCGGCCCGAGAGGTTCACGAGGATCGTGTCGTGATCGCCCGCCTCGGCGAGTTCGATCGCGCGAGCGATCCCGTGGCTCGACTCGAGCGCCGGGATGATCCCCTCGGTCTCGCTGAGTTCGCGGAAGGCCGCCAGTGCCTCGTCGTCGGTGACGCCGGTGTACTCACAGCGTCCCACTTCGCGGAACATGGCGTGTTCGGGGCCAACGCCGGGGTAGTCCAGCCCCGCCGAGACGGAGTGGACCTCGACGTCGTCCTCGATGACCCGGGTCTTCATCCCGTGGATCGTGTCGTCTTTCCCTTCTGCCAGCGGGGCCGCGTGCCGGCTCGAACCGGCCCCCTCCCCGCCGCCCTCGGCACCGTAGAAGTCGACGTCGTCGTCGCGGAAGGTATGAAAGAGCCCGATGGCGTTCGAGCCGCCGCCGACGCAGGCGACGGCGGCGTCGGGCAGGTCGCCGGTCCGTTCTCGGATCTGTTCGCGGGCCTCCTCGCCGATCACCGACTGGAAGTCCCGGACCATCCGCGGGAACGGGTCCGGGCCGACGACGCTGCCCACCAGATAGTGGGTGTCGTCGACGTTCTCGGCGAAGTCCTCGAGCGCGGCGTCGACGGCGTCGGCCAGCCCCTCGTCGCCGCGGGTGACCTCGTTGACCTCGGCACCCATCAGCCGCATCCGGAAGACGTTCATCTCCTGGCGTTCGACGTCTTTGGCCCCCATGTAGATCTCCGTCTCGAGGCCGAGCAGTGCGCCGACCATCGCGGTCGCGGTGCCGTGTTGGCCGGCGCCGGTCTCGGCGATGAGCCGGTCGCGACCGGCCTGCTTCGCCAGCAGGGCCTGCCCGAGACAGTTGTTGATCTTGTGCGCGCCGCCGTGGAGCAGGTCCTCCCGCTTGAGATAGATGTCGGCCCCGTAGCGATCGCTCAAGTTCCGCGCGTAGTACAGCGGCGTCGGCCGGCCCGCGAACGTCTCGAGCAGGTCGCGTAGCTCCGACTGGAACTCGTTGGTGGCCGCGATGTCGTCGTACGCGGTGGCCAACTGCTCGAGCGGTTCCTGCAGGGGTTCGGGGACGTGTCTGCCACCGTACCCTTCGAATGCTCCGTTGGACATACGTCCGTGACTGACACGCCGGCGGCAAATAGCTTCTGTGCTGTCCGGCCGCGACGGGCGCCATTGACGGTACTTGGCGTCTCGTGCGGCCGGACGTTGTGGACGTAGCCGCGGCTTCGGAACGGAGCTAGTCGGCCGAGACCGCTTTGGACGTCGCCGATCCGGCGGCGGATCTCCGGAGCCGGCTCGTCGGTGCCGTGGATCGGCTGGTCGCCGAGGGTCACTTGACAGCTATCTGGAATGACACGGTATCGCCAGCCGTTTCGTGATCCTGCTCCGTCAGCCCCACATGGCTGTCCAAGCGAGCGATTCCGGCTATCCCAGCGTCGATCGGATGGTGCGTATTTTGCCGGCTTCTCGAACACGACTACGGCCGCGGTATTGGGTCCGGGTCGCTCCGCTCAGAACAGCAGGACCAGCGCCGCGAGCGAGAGGGCGCTACTGGCGAGCAGTGCGATCAGAACGACGACGGCGGGCGTCCATCCAGTGGTACGGAGATCGGCGAGTCGGATCTCGGTGCCGAGACCGGCGAACGCGACCACGAACAGCCAGTTGTAGGCGTTCTCGATCGATGCCAACTGGGCCGAAGAGAGGACGCCGGCGCTCGCGACGACGGCGAGCCCGAGAAATCCCAGCACGAACTTCGGGAACTCGTCCCAGAGCGTCCGAACGGAGGGCCGACTGTCGCCGGCCGCGCGTGCGTAGTAGCTCGCGTATGCGAGAACGACGACGCCGATCAGGGCGTTTCGCGAGAGCTTCGTCATCGTCGCCCACTGTCCGGCGGCCTCGGAGTGGGCGAAGCCGACGGCCACGACGGGTCCGGTCGAGAACATACTGACGCCGGCCCACGTCCCGAATACCATCCCCGAGAGGCCCAACAGATCGCCGACGATCGGGTAGACGACGATCGTGACCGCGTCGAACAGCAGGACCGTCGCGGCCGCGTATGCGATCTGCTCCTCGCGGGCCCGAATCGAGCCGGCGACCGCGACGACCGCCGAGACGCCACAGATGCTGGCACCGGCCGCGAGCAGCGACCCCATTCGGTCGGCCAGCCCGAACACGTTGCGTGCGAGGAGTTCCACGACCAGCAGCGTCGTCGCGGCCACGCCGACGACGAGTAGCAGGACGACTCCACCGACTTCGAGGACGGTCTCGAGCGAGATCGACGCGCCCATGAGTACGATCCCCGTGCCCAGCCAGAGCTTGTGCGTCTCGATACCGGGCTCGAGGCAATCGGGAACCCCGACGGCGTTCGCCGCGACGAATCCGAACGCGATCGCGAGCAGGAGATGATTGACGCCGAGCGCGCCGGCGAGCGTTCGTGCGAGGAGCGCACCCAGACAGAGAGCCAGCAGGCCCGGCAGTAGTCGACGCCCGTTCATCGCCTCACCACGGGATCTGCAACTCGAAGAGGACGACGAGTGCGACGATCGCCGCGCCGATCAGTACGCTCTGCCAGTCGCGCTCGAGGACCGTCCAGCGATCCGTCACGGCGTCGCCGATCGGCAGCCAGCCATCGGTCGACATGTATCGGTGTTCGAGAGACGGCCGTAGTTAACTGTTGTCGATTTCGTCGTAGATTGCGGCGTGTGTTTCCGCTATCCTCGACAGGCCGATTCGATCGACGGACTGTCGGTTCGCTTCGACGACTCGCTCGAGGCCGGGGACGCATTCGGGGACGGCGACCGCAGCTCCCGCATGAGCGACGCCGACCACCTGTGACGAGCGATCGTCCCGCTGCTTGCACGCACTGTCTCGAGGCCTCGAGCATCTCGGGCGGCACCGGGTGGGCGTTGAAACACGGGCTGTGGATCGCGAATCGGGCCGGCCGCGCTCGTCGGAATCGTTTATGTATCCCGTCGCCCGTAGCGTGGGGTATGTCTCGAGGGTTCGAGTGGTTCGACGCGTTCCGCGAGGTCGCCCCCGAGTGGGCCGTCGTCCTGCTCGGGCTCGTGACCCAACTGGGAGACGTCTGGTTCCTCGGGCTGATCGTGGGAGTCGCCTACTGGGGGGCGACGGCCCGCCGGGACGAGGCCGCCGCCGTACTCGGCGCGATGTTAGCTGGCCTGTCGCTGATCACGGGCCTGAAGCACGTCTTCGCCCTCCCCCGGCCCGAGCGGGTACTCGTGGAGGCGGGTGCGCTGCCGGCGGCGGTTCAGCCGCTCCACCGTGCGACGGCGACCGCGACTGGCTACGGCTTTCCGAGCGGTCACGCCCTGATGACGACGGTCGTCTACGTCAGCCTTGCCGAGTACCTCTCGGTCGGCACGCGACGGCAGCGGTATCTCACCGCCGCCGCGCTCGTGACGGTCGTCTGCCTCTCTCGGGTCGGGCTCGGCGTCCACTACCTCGTTGACGTCGTCGCGGGCGTCGGCGTCGGGCTGGCGTTTCTGGTCCTCCTCTGGCGGCTGCTGGATCGGTATCCGACCCGCCGCGGCACGCTCGGACTCGGGCTCGCGGTCGGGTTCGCCGCCGTCGCCGTCGCCACGAGCGACGCCGACCCCGACGCCGTCCTCCTGTTGGGCACGTCGATCGGTGCGTTCGCTGGCTGGCAGCTCCCAGCCCTCGCTCGAGGGCTCGAGGCCGGACGCGGTCCGATACGAACGAGCCGACCGCTCGCGGCGCGAGCCCTCGCCGTCCTCCTCGCGGCCGCGTCGCTGGCAGTGCTTACCAGTATTTACTGGCCCGAACCGCTGCTCGCCGCAAGCGGGGTTCTCGGCGTCGTCGCCGCTGCGTTCGTCGCGGCGCCCGTTCTCTACCACTCGGACCTCGAGAACTGCCTTGGGCGTCAGTCGCCCTCGCGATCGCAGTAAGTCCGTCGGGGCGAGGACCGCGTTTATTTCTCGTCTTCGTCCGCCTCGTCGTCCGTCGCCTCCGCGTTGTCCGTCGCCGCCTCGTCGTCCGTCTCCGACTCGGATTCGTCGTCATCGGGCGGCTCGACTTTCATCTCGGAGGCGTCCTCAGCGGGGCTGGCCTCCGGTTCCGTCTCCGCCGTCTGGGTCGGCTGGGCCTGAGTCGGGTCCGGCCCGGTCGCCTCGCTTGTCTCGTCGGCCATCGCGGTGTCGGAGACGTCTACTTCCACCTCGTCCGTTCCGGTCTCGCGTCGGGGCTCTCCCTCGTCGGCTCCGAGATCTGGCCGGGACTGCGAGGGGTCCTCGTCCGGCTCGTCGGTGAACTCGATCCGCGAGCCCGAGTCCGCGGGGTCGTCGATCCCCCGGTCGGCCGTGATCTCGCCGTCGCCCTCGATCTCGGACTCACGGCCGGAGTCGACCCGCTCGGCGGCCGCACTGGCCGCGTCCGAGACGTCTTTCCCGTCGGTGCCGCTCTCGATATCCGGCACGCCACCGCTCTCGGCGCTCGAGCGGCGTCTGCGAAGCCCGTACCCGGCCAGCGCGCCCCCGGCGACGGCAAGCGGGATCGCCCGCCGGCGGTTCGCGGCCAGCGAGCGGATCGCGGCCGCGAGCAGGAGGCCGCCGCCGAGAACCGACAGCGTCCCGCCCCCGAGCGCGTCGGATGCCGCTGTGAGTCCGCTCTCCGGGTCGACCAGTTCCTCGCGGTCCGTGAGATCCTCGATTCCGGGTCGGTCATCGATCGATTCGTCGGTCGTCGCGTCGTCGTGGGGTGCAGTCATCCGTTCATCGCTGGTACGCCGTCCGGTCGGATGAAGATTCGACCGGCAACTGACTACCCGGCCGGGACCGTCCCGGTCATCGACCGCCTCGAGCGATATCGGATATTGCGGTTCTGGAGCGCTTCCGACGACAAATCGGGCGATAGAACTGATTACGGCCCTGCATACTCCGGGCTGGTGACCTTCCCTCCACCGCGTGGAGATACCCCCATCCATGTCGGACTCGAACGGACGTGACGACGAGTCACATCGTACTGTGCGGAACGTGGTTCTCGTGGTTCTCGATACGGCGCGATCGAAAAGCGTCGGACTGCAGGGGTTTTCCGAAGGGCACGTAGCGGACCCCGATCACGTCGGCTCGAAATCGCTTCCGGGTGACCGGGCGGCGGGCGACGACGGCGGGGGCGCACGCCCGACGCCCGCGGTGGCGCGACTCGCCGCCGAGGGAGTCGCCTTCGAGAACGCCTTCGCGACCGCGCCGTGGACGCTGCCCTCCCACGCGTCGCTGTTTACCGGCACCTACCCCTCCGAACACGGGACCCACGGCGGCCACACCTATCTCGAGGGCGATCTGCGGACGCTACCGGAAGCCTTCGCCGACGCGGGGTACGAGACGGTCGGCGTCTCGAACAACACCTGGATCACCGAGGAGTTCGGCTTCGACCGCGGCTTCGACCGATTGCGCAAGGGGTGGCAGTACATTCAGGCAGACGCCGACATGGGCGCAGTCGTCCGCGGCGAGGACTTCCGGGAGAAACTCGACGCGACCCGTGAGCGACTCTTCGACGGCAACCCCGTCGTCAACGCCGCCAACATCCTCTACAGCGAACTGCTCCAACCGGCCGGCGACGACGGCTCCGCCCGCGCGGTCGACTGGACCGCCGACTGGCTCGAGAGCCGACGCGACGACCGTCCTTTCTTCCTGTTCTGTAACTTCATCGAGCCCCACGTCGAGTACGACCCGCCCCGCGAGTACGCCGAGCGGTTCCTCCCCGAGGGAGCCAGCTACGAGGATGCGACGGCGATCAGGCAGGATCCCCGCGCCTACGACTGCGAGGACTACGAGATCTCCGACCGGGAGTTCGCCATGTTGCGGGGCCTCTACCGCGCGGAACTCGCCTACGTCGACCACCAGGTCGGCCGACTCCGGGCTGCACTCTCCGACGCCGGCGAGTGGGAGGACACCCTGTTCGTCGTCTGTGGCGACCACGGCGAACACGTCGGCGAACACGGCTTCTTCGGCCACCAGTACAACCTCTACGACACCCTGCTGAACGTCCCCCTCGTCGCCCACGGCGGCCCGTTCACCGGCGGCGACGCCCGCCACGACCTCGTGAGCCTGCTCGATCTCCCCGCTACCCTGCTCGAGACGGCCGGCGTCGACGACCCCGCGCTCCGCGAGGGGTGGTCGAGCCGGTCGCTGCATCCCGACTCGGACGACGATCCCCGCGAGGCCGTCTTCGCCGAGTACGTCGCCCCTCAGCCCTCGATCGAGCGCCTCGAGTCCCGCTTCGGCGCGATCCCCGACCGCGTCCGCGCGTTCGACCGGCGGCTGCGGGCGGTCCGGACGGCCGACTACAAGTACGTCCGCGGCGACGACGGCTTCGAACGGCTCCATCACGTTCGGTCGGATCCGCTCGAGGGGACGGATATCACCGGCGAGGAACCCGAGCGGGCCCGGGACCTTCGGCGGCGACTCGAGGCGCGGTTCGACCCGCTCGAGGCGGCCGGAGAGTCGGGCGAGGTCGAGATGCGCGAGGGGACCAAAGACCGGCTCGCGGATCTGGGCTATCTGTGACGAGTGGCGTCATCGCGAGACGAGCGGGTAACTGAACTGGCTCACCCTTCCGCGTACCACAGCGACGCCAGTCCGATCCCGACGGCGACGAACACCGAGAGGACGAGAACGAAGATAGTGATCCGTTCGCTGAAGAACACGATCGTCAGCACGATTCCCAGAAGGCTCGCGTTGCGATGAGGACGTCGAGGCGGCGACGGATGCCACGACCCATATTTCATTTCTCTATTCGGATCTGATAACTGTAGGAGTGATGGTGTCGTCCGTTTGCTCCGGGTTGCTGTAGACCGAGTAACCGGCTGTGAGACGAGCGCTCTGCTATCGTGGCAACACGGTGGAGCCACGCCCTCCCCAGCCGATTTCTGCTCACGGGTGCGCAGCACCCGTTCGCATGGTTCGCGGGACCTCCGGTCCCGCGCTAACGCTCACTGCGCTCGCTCATCCCTCGCGCAGCGTTATCGGCCGTCCTCACTCCCGTTCGGACGACCGACAGCGCGCGCCACCGCACGTTGTTCCACAGGCCGTGGTACACACGGTATCAAGCGCGCAACTGTACACGCGGGGCGGTTTCCCGCCGCCGTCGGAACGTGGGGCCATGTCCACCAGCGGCCCCGCCGAAACGACGCCGTTCCCGTTTCCGACGCAGGTCGTCTACGACGGCACGTCTGATCGCCTTCGCGCCGCCGTCGACGTCGCCCCCGTAGCGATGGACGACGTGACCGTCGAGGTCGGCTCGCGTCGCCTCCGGATCGCGGTCGATCGCGGCGACAGCGTCGAGGTCGGCGACCAACACGGCGACGAGCAGACTGCGAGTGATGACCGCATCGTCGAACGCACCGTCACGCCGCTTCCTCCCGGCCTCGAGTTCGGGGACGACCGACACGCGTTCTACAACAACGGCGTCCTCACCGTCTCGCTCGAGACGGAATCGTGAGTCTCGATCGACCACCCCGACGGGCTCTCATTTCCGGTCGATCGGAACCGAGCGGACTGCCTGCAGCACGTTTTTGCGCCCTTGCCCGGTAGGAGAGACGACAGTCACGGGACCAATGGTGACCCAGGACGCACGCTCGAGCGACGGCTTCCTCCCGTTCTTTCGCGAGTACACGAAGACCTGGATCCACGCGGTCGCGGCAGCCGGACTGACGGCGTTCGGGACGCTGTCGGTCTATCACCGCGCGTTCATCGCCCTCGCGCTGGCGTCCTATGTCGTCCCGCCGATCGTGCTGTACCTGTGGCGACCGTCGGTGGGTCGGGACGACGCACCCGAGCGGGCGGACGAGGCGACGGCCGCTCGAGACCGCGCGGCGACGACCGCCGATCGAACGGCGACCGGTGACGCGGCGCTCGAGCGCCCGGATACGGCGGCCGAATCCGCGGACGGCGACGGACACGACGGCGTCGCTCTCGGCTCGGACGACGACCGTCCCGACGTCGATACCGGCGACGGAGCATCCGGGACCGACGCCGCCAGCGAGACCGAGCGGCCCCACGCCCGCGAGTGGCGGCCCGTCGACGTTCCCACCGAAGCGACGCTGCGGGACGTCTGCGTGACCGACGGCGGCGCGGCCCACGCCGTCGGCGAGGACGGGGTGGTCCTCTCGGCCGGCGGCGGCGACGCCGAGTGGTCGGTCGCGCTCGCGGACGGGCCCGCCGCGCAGGGCGAGGAGTTACAGGGGGTCGCGGCGACGGCCGACGGCGCGGCAGTCTGGGTCGCCGGCGACAGCGGCGCGGTGGGCCGGCTCGAGCCCGAGACGGGACTGCACACCGATTACACGGCCCCACTCGAGATCACGAACAACTGGCTGGGGGTCGCCGTCGCCGGCCGGAGCGGCGACGAGACGGTTCTGCTGATCGACGGCTCCGGAGCCGTCTGTCGCGGGCGCTACCGCGACGGCGAGATCGGGTGGGACGAGCCCGTCACCCCCGGCAGCGGCTCGAGCCNTGTGTATAAGAGACAGCTCCGGAGCCGTCTGTCGCGGGCGCTACCGCGACGGCGAGATCGGGTGGGACGAGCCCGTCACCCCCGGCAGCGGCTCGAGCCTGAGCGGGGTGGCGCTGGCGGATGCGTCGGTCGGCTACTGCTGTGACACGAACGACGCGGTCTTCGAGACGACCGATGGCGGGGCGTCGTTCGACCGCGTCGGCCCCGTCGGCGCCGGCGGCACGCTCGAGGCCGTGGCGACGCTCGGCCGCGGCGACTGTCTGGTGAGCGCGGACGACGGCGTCGTCCACCGCTACGGCGGGTCGACGTGGACGCCCGAGCGAGTCGGCGAGGCGGCGATCTGCGGGCTGGCCCGTCGAGAGGGGGAGACCATCGCCTGCGACGCCGACGGCGTGATCCACGAGCGCAGCGGGACGGACTGGGACGCGATCGACGCGGGGCCGCTCGAGTCGCTGATCGGCGTCGCGGTCGCGCCAGACGGCCGGCGGGCGGTCGCGGTCGGCGACGAGGGGACCATCGTCGAGCGGCGATGAGCGACGGTCGGATCGGCCACTGTTATTGCCGTCGAACTCACAGCGCCTAGCGTGAGCGATCGAGACGCGACTGGCGACGGAACCGACCGCTGTCGGCTCTGCGGCACGCCGCTCTCGGGGGCCAGTGAGCGGGCCGCCGACGGCTTCTGCTCGAGCGGCTGTCGCGATATCGCCGCCGAGTACGGAACCGGCGACGACGCCGGCCCCCGTTCGACGGACCAGCCGGCCGACGCGAGCCCGGACGCGACGGCGGAGACCGACGGGACCGTCCGGACCTTCTTTCGGGTCGACGGCATGCACTCGGCCAGTTGCGAGGCCTACCTCGAGTCCGTCGCCGAGGGCCGCGACGGTGTTCGCGACGCCGAGGCGAGCTACGTCACCGAGACGGTCCGGGTCGATCACGACCCTGATCGGATCGGCGCGGACGCCCTCGAGGATGCGCTGAGTACGCTTGGCTACACCGCGTACCGGCGCGAGGACGCAAGCGCTGACGAGGATACCGGTGGCACCCGCCGCTCCCGGGAGATGGACGGGCTCCGGAAGCGCCGCGCCGACGACATGCTCGAGATGCGGTACGTCGTCGGCGTCGTCTTCGGCTCCTTCCTGCTGTTGCCGTTCGTGGCGGTCTTCTATCCGATGTACCTGACCGCGTTTACCGACTGGGGCGCGATCGCCCACTTCGAGGGGTCGTTCACCGGCTTTAGCGGCTCCCTCTATCTCCCGCTCTTTGTCGTCCTGACCGGCGCGATCGTCTACCTGACCGGCGGG
>AOIR01000003.1 GCA_000337115.1 Natrinema thermotolerans DSM 11552 | reverse complement strand
TACTTCGATCTGACCATCGTCGTCGCTTCGCTCGTGATGGGCGCGACCTACTACGAGTCGACCGTCAAGCGCCGTGCGACCGACCGGCTGACCGACCTCACCGTCTCGCAGGTCGACACTGCTCGGCTGTACGCCGAAGACGGCTCCACGACCGAGATCCCCGTCGCCGACCTCGAGTCCGGCGACCGCCTGCTCGTCCGCGAGGGCGAGCGGATCCCGGTCGACGGCCGGCTGGCCGAAGGCGAGTGTACCGTCGACGAGGCCGTCGTCACCGGCGAGTCGCTCCCGGTCCCGAAGGAAGCCGGCGACGAGGTGGTCGGCGGCTCGGTCGTCACGACCGACGCGGCGGTCGTCGACGTCGGCGAGCGAACCACCAGCAGCATCGAGCGGCTCACCCGGGTCGTCTGGAACGTCCAGAGCGCCGACCACGGCGTCACGCGCCGAGCCGACGAACTCGCCGCCCGACTCGTCCCCGCCGTCCTCGCGGTCGCCGCCCTCGTCGGCGTCGGGGCCGCTCTCACCGGTGCCGGCACGACCGCGACCGCGCTCGCGGCGCTTATGACGCTTATGGTCGCCTGCCCGTGGGCGCTCGGGTTCGCGACGCCCTACTCCGTCGCGACGAGTCTGGAAGCGGCCCTCGAGCGGGGCATCGTCGTCTTCGACGAGACGGTCTTCGAGCGCCTGCGCGCGATCGACGTCGTCGTCTTCGACAAGACCGGGACGCTGACGACCGGCGAGATGTCCGTCCGCGAAGCCGACGCCCCCGATGACCTGCTGGCGGCCGCCGCCGCCCTCGAGCAGCGGGCGGCTCACCCGGCCGCGGCGGCGATCGCGGCGGCGTTCGGCGACGGGAACGAGACAACTGGCGAGGCCGACGGCGCGGCCCGGGCCGACGGGGGCTCGGCCGCCGCGAGCGACCTCGAAGTCCGGGAGTTCCACACCCACGCGACCGGGGTTGAGGGTATCGTCGACGGACGACGGGTAGTGGTCGGCCACCCGGACCTATTCCGGGAGCGGGGCTGGACGCTTGAGGACGGGCTCGAGACGCGCCTCGAGCGGGCTCGGGAAGCGGGACGGCTCCCGGTCGTCGTCGGCCGGGACGGCGATGCGGAGGGGCTCGTGATCGTCGGCGACGAACCGCGCGAGGGGTGGGAAGAGACGGTGACGGCGCTCTCCGAGTCCGGCGTCGAGGTCGTGGTCCTGACCGGCGACGACGGGACAGCCGCCGACGCCTTCGCGGCGCATCCGGGCGTCGATCACGTCTTCGCCGGCGTCTCGCCCGACGGGAAGACGGCGGCGATCGAGCGGCTCCGGGCCGACGGCCGCGTGGCGATGGTCGGTGACGGGACCAACGACGCGCCCGCGCTGGCCGCGGCCGATCTGGGAATCTCGCTGGGCAGCGGGACGGCGCTGGCCGCCGACGCGGCCGACGTCGCCATCGCCGACGACGACCTCGCCGCGGTCGAACGGGCCTTCGCGCTGGCTCGGGCAGCCCGCGACCGGATCAGACAGAACCTCGGGCTCGCGTTCGTCTATAACGCCCTCGCGATCCCGCCGGCGGTTCTCGGGCTTGTGAACCCACTGGTGACGACCGTCGCCGTCGTGATCGGCACGCTGCTGATCGTCGGCAACGCCGAGCGGTCGTTGCTCGCGGACTGACCCGGGGAGTCGATCCCGGGGAGACATACCGGGAGGACAAACTACAGGGATCGCCGTGACCGATCCACGGCCGGATGACTGGACGGATGGACCGTCGCCGCGCGTACGCGGCCGTCGTCGTCGGGACGCTGGGCTATACCTGCCTGATGTTCGTCTGGTTCTCGCTGCCGGCCTATCTCTCGACGATCATCGACGATCTCGGGCTCTCGGGGACCCAGGCCGGCGTCGTCGCCGGGGCGGTGCCGCTGACCTACATCCCGATCGCGCTGTTTTCGGGCGTCGTCGTCGACCGGATCGGGCCGGGCCGGAGCCTCGCCGCGGGCGTGTTGATCTACGGCATCGCACAGGTCACTCGCAGCTTCGCGGCCGGCTTCCCCTCCCTGCTCGCCGCGACCCTCCTGATCGGCGTCGGCGCGACCGCGATCACCTTCGGGCTCCCGAAGCTCGTCTCGGTGCTGTTCCCGCCCGACGAGACCGGCCTCCCGTCCTCGATCTATCTGGTCGGCGCGTCGACGGGGACTGCGAGCGTCTTCGCCGTCGGCCGGCCCGTTCTCGGCCCGCTGCTCGGGGGCTGGCGGCCCCTCTTTCTCTGGAGTGGCGTCGTCGCGATCGCGTACGGCCTGCTGTGGCTCGGCGTCGCGCACCGACTGGGGATCGACGCCCGCAATCGAGCGGCCAACGACGCCGACGACGCGGACTCCTCGCTCTCGCCTGCGGCGATCGCTCGCGACCTGAAACTCGTGCTGACCCACCGCGAACTGCAGCTGGTGGTCGTCGTCGGGACGATGTACCTGCTGATCGCCCACGGCACCCAGAGCTGGCTCCCGACGCTGCTCGAGGCCCGGGGCTACTCGGCGGGTCGGGCCGGCCGGACGACGAGCCTGCTGGTGGCCGCGAACGTCGTCGGGGTGGTGACCGTCCCGGCGGTCGCCGACCGGCTGGGGGTCCGCCGCACCGCCCTGATCGGCTGCGGGCTGATCGCCACGGTCGGTCTCTCGGGCGTCATCTCGAGCGGGCTCGGACTCACCCTGCTCGGGAGCGTCCTCGTCACCGGCTTTGGCTTCGGCGGGCTTTCGCCGCTCATTCGGGCGATCCCGCCGGAACTCGAGGGGATCGGCGCGCGCCTGACCGGCACCGCGGTCGGCTTCATCTTCGCCGTCGGCGAGATCGGCGGCTTCCTCGGGCCGGTACTCGTCGGGACGCTGTACGACCGTACCGGCTCGTACGCGCCGGGGTTGGGACTGTTGGCCGCGGCGGGGCTCGTCGTGGCGGTCGCCGGCGGCGCGTTGCGGTTTCGGTACGGGGACGCCTGACAGCTGCGAACGCGCCGGCACTGGCGACCGGCCCGGGATCGATCATCGTCTCGGTCACCGTCGGGTCCGCTCGAGGCCGTACGGGATCACGAGCCCCGGCCGCCGTGACTCGAGCTATAGTAGCCGCTGAAACGATTCACACACTGATCGCAACGCCGTCGTTCGATCAGGTGTGCAATGACTTTCAGTGGCTACTATAGCCGTCGTCCGACTTCCGTCGTGCCGGTGGGGTCTTCGAGAGGTACGTCCCCAACCGGCCGCGGTTGTCGGCGACCCACCGGTAGGCGCGCTCCCGAAACCGTTCGTAGTCCTCGAACTGCCGGAGGAACTCGACGGCGTCGCCGGCGGGCTCGACGACGTCCGTCCGCCTGAACGCCTCCTCGATCGAGGCCCCACAGGAGTAGACCCCCTCGTCGGTGACCATGTGCGAACACTCCTCGTAGTCCTCGGGCAGCCGAGCCAGCAGGTCCTCTGAGAGATCACTGAAGCCGACGATCCGGAGGTCCGTCCGGTCGTCGAAGAAGTCGGCCCACCACGTACAGAACCCGCAGTCGTCGTCGTAGACGAGCGTGGCCTCGCTCATACCCCATCTGGGGACCCGACGCTACTAACGCTTGTTCTCGAGGTGGGGTGGCGATCGATCCAACGGGCTCGAGTTCGCTCGAGCCGGACGCGTTCGCGTCTGCGCCGACCGGCGCTCGGTCCCCCGCCGGAACCTTCTTGAAACCGCTGGGCAATCCTGAGCCATGAGCAGTGCGGCCCGGCCGCTCTCGGAACCGCAGGTACTGGCCCACGCCAAACGGCGACTCTTTCCCGCCGACGACGAGTCGGCCGCCTACGCAGTCGCCGACACCCAGTTCGCCAGTGAGGAGTGGCTTCCCGGCCGCCCGGTCGACCCCGCGATCCGCGAGCGGTTGGCCCCGTTCAACCACGTCCGACTCGGCAGCGGCTACCCCGATCTCGTGGGAGTACGCGCGCTCGAGCCCGAGCTGTTGGCGGTCGAGCGGGTCGGCGACGAGCCGCCCCTGATCGCGATCGAGGCGAAAGGCGAAACCAGCGGCGGCGTCGACACCGAGCGCGGGATCGTCCAGGCCTACGACCGCCTCGGCGAGGCGAACGCGGCGTATCTCGCCGCGCCGATCGACGCGATCGCCGAGACCGATCGCACGCTCGCGACCGAGCTGAACGTCGGCGTCCTCGGGGTCGACAGCGCGGGCTCGGTCGAGCCCCTCGAGGTGCCCCGCGTCGTCGGCAACCGGACGACGACCGAGGCGACGGCACTGCGGTTCCAGGCGAGCGTCCAGGGGGTCGCCAACGCCTCCTTCGGGCTGAACCATCCTAAGAACTACCTGGGGTACCCGCTGGCTCACTACGCGGCCGGCGAGACGGCGACGCTGCTGTCGGAATACGACATCGTCGGGGCCGTCGACGACGCGCGCCGCGGGGCCGCGTTCCTGGGCCTGATCGAGGACCGGCCGGGTCTCGAGGGCGATTCCCTGACGCCGCTGGGCGAGGAGGTCGTCCGGTTCGCGAAGAGCCATAGCGGCTCCGTCGAGGCGGCGCTTTCGGAGTTCGCGGACTGGTACCGATCGCGGAAGCGCTTCGTCGACCTCGCGCCGGCGTGGGGGCGGCTCGCCCGGCGGGTCCTCTTCGACTACGAGGCGACGGGCCTGCTCGTCCGAGAACTCCAGCACATGCACGAGGACGGGATCGCCGATCCGTCGCTGGTCGACGTCGTCGAGTATCTCCACGAACTCCACCCCTCCTTCACCGTCGAACTGTTCGTCCGCGGCGACGACGGCGTCCGCGGCCGGGTCCTGACCGACGACGGCGAGCTGCGGCGCGGCCCGCTCGAGGACGGGTCGATCTACCACTCGCCGACCGTCTTCCAGCTGAAGACGATGCTGTTCCACGCGGGTATTCTTGCCGACCGCGGGAGGGAGCCCCATCGGCTCGAGCCGCTCGCGGATAGCTGGGCGCTTCGGGAGCCGGTGTGATCGCTTCGGCTGGTCGCCTCGAGCGACCGTTCGGTGATCTCCTAATCAGTACTCTTTCCGCGTTGGTTCTCGAACCAACGACAGAGCGGACGGTTTCGGCCGACGATCTCGACACGTCGGCCGATCATACGTCTGCGACGACGCAGGTGATACATCATGTCCACCACGAACGTACTCCTGGTCACGATCGGGGACGCTGACGGACTCTACGAGGAGGGCCGCGAGGCGATTCGAACGCTGCGGGGCGGCGAGTCCGTCGACCGACCGGCGACGGTAACGTTCGCGAACGAGCGACAGTTGAGCGACGTGTTCAACGAGCGGACGTACGCGCTGCTTCGCGTGATCCGCGACGAAGACCCCGAAAGCATCCGCGAGACGGCCCGGGTCGTCGGCCGCGACGTGAAAAACGTCCACGAGGAGTTGACGACTCTCGAGGCGCTGGGGATCATCCGGTTCGATGACGACGGGCAGTCGAAGCGGCCGGTCTTTCCCTACGACGACCTCATCATCAGTCCGTTCGCGCACGACAGCAGTGATTCCGCTCCCGCAGCTCCCTAATTACGTGATCGTCGGCTCCTACTCGCTATCGGATTCGAGATCGTCGGCATCGAGTTCCCCCTCGAGGTACTGCACTCCGGGTCCAGCGATTTCGTAGTAGCCGCGCTCGACTCGAGTGACGAGTCCGTACTCGACGAGGACAGAGAGACGTCGGTTCACGTGGACGCGTGACTTGTCGATATTCTTCGCGATGACTTGCGGCGAGAGCAGCAACCCCGAGTCGAGAATCTCGAGAATGCGCTCGTCGGTGGGTAATTGCATCCACTCGCCGGGTTGTCGCATTGTTTTTGGGTAGCAAAACAGCTCCTTACGACTATCGATACGATAGATGTACGCTACCCACAGAATTCACCAGTGTTACTAATTAGTAACAAACGTTATTAGGGAACGGATGGAACTTGTTGGTACACGGGAACGAATCGTGAGACGACAACCTTGTCTCAGGAGAAAGCGGCGCGGTGCCCTGACACCGGGCCGCGACAGCTCCCGTATCACGCTACGGAAGCCATGTCCGACGACAATTCACGGGACCATGAAGGTCCCGACCGACCCGACGTATCGATCCCAGCCGCGTCCGATGCCGAACTGACGGATGGCACCGTCCGAGAGCGCCTCGAGTCGATCGACAGACTCACGCGGTCGTTGCTCGCCGATATCCAATCCGGGGCAGAAACCGCGCCGCCCGCGGACGCCGACGATCGCTCCGAGGCCTGCCGGCACGTTCGGGAGATCAGGGCCGAGGCCAGCCGCGTCGGCCTCCTGCTGTTCGGCCCGGAGATGGCGATCCCCTACGATCCCGCTACCCACGACGGCGACGCGCTGGCGGTTTCTCGTAGTGGCTCGCTCACGACGGCGTTTCGGGGTCCAGAGCCGGGGGCACTCGAGCAGAATCGGCAGCGGGACGGCGATGGATAGGTAACGGCTTTCGTTCGTTTCGAGGTTCGTCTGTACGGGTTCACTTTCTCTTCGATGCGACTCCTCGAAGGTCGATTCTGGTCTAATTAGAGAACTGGTCCCCTATCCAGGGACACAGGCGCGGATGGCCAAGACAGCGCTGGTCATATATGGGTCAGTTCACAATATTGCTGATCTTCTCAACAGGATCGTCAGCCGCACTGTGGAGTCCCTTGTTGTGTTTGTCCGGAGAAAGATCCATTATCGTTCAGTCCATATTATTTCCAAAATGAGAGGGTTGTTGAAATCCAAGGTGTTCACAACTAACTGGAATGCATGGGATAATAAATGGGCCCCCATCGTAGCTGCACCGTTTTTAGCCATTCTCGGTGTGGGAATTGGTACAGTTTTGAGTGGTTACGTTACATCATCCGAACTGGGTCAGACCCTAGTAATGGGTTTCTTTTTATTTGTGACAATGATGACGGGGTTCACACTTCTTGCGCTTGTTGATTAGCACAGTACGGGCGCGAAACCCTTTCTCGCGGGACTTCTCATCTCTGCCATCTCGGTCTGGAACCGAGGACTCCATCCACTGCGCGACGCGCCCTCGAGCGAACCCACCACCACAAAAATAGACCAATCCCCTCCCGAGTCCGCTTACCGTTCGCGTTCGGGCGCGGACGGATCCTCGAGCGAAACCTCGATCCCACCCGCTTCAGCAGAGACGGTGATCGAGTAGCCGTGATAGTCGAACGCAAGACTCTCGAAGCCCGCGGCGTCGGGCAGCGAGTCCAGCAGATCGGGATCGATCGCGTCGTAGAGCGGTTCGAGCGCCGTTGGATCGGCATCCTCGAGTTGGGAGACGAGGTCGATGACGGCCATACTGAGCTGCTCGCCTTCACTGAGAGAAACGGCTGTCGTCTCGATCGATTGCATCACTCTTGCTGGGGGGCCGTCGGTAAAGAAAATATCCCACTATTGCAGCCCATCCGTTCTGGACGAAACGACAGTCAGATGGCCAGATACGTGTGCGGCGGTGCGACGGCCCCGCTCTCGGTACCCCGGTCGTGGCGTCGCCGACTCGAGTGTCACTCCCGCCGGGGGACCTCGTGGCGACCGAAGCCGTACCGCAGGCGGTTGGCGAGCCGGCGCGAGAACCGGCCGTCGTCGGCTCGGGAGCCGAACCGCTCGGAGAGGGCGGTGTAGATCAGCGGCAGCGGAACCTCCTGCTCGAGGCCTTCCTGGACGGTCCAGGTGCCGGTCGAGCCGCCCTCGACGCGGTCCGCGACGGTGCCCAGATCCGACCCCTCCTCGCGGAAGGCCTCCTCGCAGAGTTCCAGCAGCCACGAGCGGATCACCGCGCCGTTGTTCCAGACCGACGCGACCGACTCGAGGTCGAGGTCGTACCGGCCCTCGTGGAGCAGTTCGAACCCCTCGCCGTAGGCCTGCATCAGGGCGTACTCGACGCCGTTGTGGATCATCTTGACGTAGTGGCCGGAGCCGACGGGCCCCATCCGCCCGTGGCCGTCCGGCCCCGTCGCGACGGCGTCGAAGACGGGCTCGAGTTCGTCGTAGGCCCACTGGGGGCCGCCGACCATCAGGGAAAAACCGAGTTCCGCGCCGGCGGGGCCGCCGGAGGTACCGCAGTCGAGGTAGGCCGCAGGGCAGGACTCGGCCCGGCGCACCGAGTCCTCGAAGTAGGAGTTGCCGCCGTCGACGACGACGTCGTCGCCGTCGAGGTGGGGCGCGAGCTCCTCGAGCGTGACGTCGACGGCCTCGCCGGCGGGGACCATCAGCCAGATGCGTTTGTCCGCGCCCAGTCGCTCGAGGAGGTCGTCGATGGAGTCGGCGGGGGTCGCGCCCGCGTCGGCGGCCGTCGCGACGGCTTCCTCGTCGAGGTCGAAGGCGACCACGTCGTGGCCCGCCGCGAGGGTTCGGTCGACGACGATCTGTCCCATCCGTCCGAGTCCGATTACGCCCAGTTGCATGGATAGGGGTCGGCCGGCCGGTGTGGTAGGGGTTGCGGTTCCGGGTCCGCGGGCGCGTCGGGATCAGTCCCCGTCGGCCGACGGCGCGGGCTCGAGCGCGATCTCGACCCGGCTGCCGCCCAGTTCCGACTCGCTAAAGGAGACGCTGCCGCCGTAGCTGTCGACCATCCACCGGACCAGCCAGAGGCCGAGCCCGCTGCTGTGGGTCAGCTGCGTGATATCGGTCTCGCCGGTGACGACGTCGATCTCGGCGGGCGGGATGCCGGGCCCGTCGTCGGCGACCGCCAGCGTGACCTGACAGTCCTCGCGTGCCACGGCGACGTCGACGGTCGGCTCCGGACCCCCGTGTCGGATGGCGTTCTCGACGAGGTTCTCGACGACCAGCCCCAGTCCGGGATCGGCCCAGGCCGAGGGGTCGTCGGCCGCCGAGACGGAGACGGTCGCGCCGTCGGGGTCGATTCCCTCGACGGTCTCCGCGGCGACCGCGGCGACGTCGAGCGGCTCGAGGTCGCCGTCGCGATCGAGCGCGTACTGGATGGCACGGGTCTTCTCGCTGGTACCCGCGAGGTCGGCCGCGGTCTCTCTGAGCGTGTCGGCCGCGTCGACGAGGTCCGGGTCGTCGAGCCGTTCGCGGAGGAGTTCGGCGTAGCCGATGACGACGGTGAGGTCGTTCCGGAGGGTGTGCCGGAGGACGCGATTGAGGACCTGCAGGTACTGTTCGCGTTCCTTGCGCTGGGTGATGTCCCTGACGACGCTGACGGTGCCGTGGAACTCCTCGTCGTCGCCGTCGTGGGGCAACAGCGAACACTCGATCTCGACCGGGAACCGCTCCCCGTCGGCGGTCGTGTAGGTGGCTTCGAAGGCCCCGCTGTCGCAGTCGGCGTCCGAGAGCAGGTCCTCGATGTGGTCGACCGCGCGGTCGTCGGACTCGTCGGCGAAGATGCGGGACACGGGCTCGCCGACGAGTTCGTCGCGATCGTAGCCCAACCGCTCGGCGAGCGGGTCGGTCACGAGCGTCAGGCGAGCGTCGCCGTCGATGGCGTACACCATCCCCTCGACGGTCTCGAGGATCCGTTCGTGGCGCAGCAGTTCCTCGCCGCGTTCGGCCCGTTCTAAGGCGGCGGCCGCGCTGGCGGTCAGCAACTGCGCGAGCTGGACGTGCTGGTCGTCGAACGCGTCGACGACCGGCGACCCGACGTTGAGCAATCCGTGGTCCCCGAGCGGGACGCACATGCCGGCCTGCAGCTGGTCGTACTCGTGTGGCGAGTTGGTTCGGAGGTCCTCGATGAGGACCGGTTCGCCCCGGCGAAACGCCTCTCCCATCGGCCCCTCGCCGAGGCCGACTCGCGTTCGCCTTCGGATTTGATCGCCGCTTGCCTCCGAGACGGCCGTCAGGACGAGATCGTCGGAATCGGCGTCGTGAAGCCGGACCGTGGCGAGATCGAACCCGAGGACGCGTTCGGCGGCCTCGACGACGACCTCCGAGACGTCGGCACGTGACTCACAGGCGAACAGCGAGCGGGTCGTCTCGAGCAACCCGGTGACGACGTCCGCGCGGCGGCGGCGTTCGGTCACGTCGCGGACGACACAGACGAACGCGATATCGTCCGGACCGGCCGCCGAAAGCGGCGTGACGTTGGCCTCGACGTGGACGACTCCGCCGTCGACTCGCTGGAGTTCGGTTTCGACCGTTTCGCCGGGGGTCGGTGATCCGACTGCGGCCATCCAGTCACGGTACGCATCTTCGTCGATGATCGACGCCGCCGAACGCCCGACGAGACTCTCTCGGTCAGCACCCACGAGATCGGCGAAGGCATCGTTGACGTGGACGAATCGCCGATCCGAATCGACGACGATGACGGCGTCGTCGAGCCGATCGAGGGTGCGTTCGCGGGCGGTGCGACCCCGCTCGAGTTCGCGCCGTCGGGACCGGTCCTCGAGTCGCTCCTCGAACGGGTCGTCCCCGGACACGATCGCGTGGAGCCGACCGAGGATCGCGTCGCGCTCCGCAGGCCCGACCGGTGGGGCCTGCCCGTCAACCGTTTCCGTCCGAACGGTGAGGTCGGTTCCCACGTCGGCCGAAGCGGGCGATTCGGTCGCGGCGTCGACCGTGGCCGGTCGGATCGTGCTGTCTCTCTCGCCGTTCGAGAGGGCCTCGATGCGATCGATGAGGGATGGTTCGCCCGTCCGGACGACGTACTCCGTCGCACCCGCCCGCGTCGCCGCGGCCGCGGCGCTCCCATCGGGCGTCGCCGTCGTATAAATGATCGGCACCGTCGGTGCAACGTCGCGGACCGTGGCGACGGTTTCGACGCGATCGCTGCCGGTCCCGTCGACGATTACACAGTCGACGCGCGTCGTCTCGAGGCAGTCGACGACCGCCGCCCGGTCGCCCGCCGTGACCACGTCGAAGGCGGCGTCGAGGTCACACGGCGGCGTCGGATTACCGACGAAAACGACGTGCTGGCCGGCTCGGGACACGGTCTGGCCAACGGTTGGTGCCGTTGGGCATTAATGTTGTGGCGAGATACCATGGGTCGAGGGAGCAACCTACGCGATCGGTTCCTCGAGGCGCGCCCAGCCGATCGCATCGAGGACGACGATGCGGTCGTTGTACCGGACGTAGACCCCGTTGTACCCGTCATCGTCGGCATCGTAGTACGGCAGCGACTGGCGGATCCGATCGACGACCGACCACGCGCCGTCGCGCTCGAGCGTGACATGTTCCCACTCCTCGTGTGCGCCGTTGCGAACCGCGCGATCGAGCGCCTGTCGTGCGCCGGGAATCCGCCCGAGCCGCTCCGCCGAGGCGTCGACGATCGTGGCGTCGTCGGGGACCTCGTCCGGGCCGATGACCCGCGCGCCGAGGTCGGCTTTCGATCGCGAGGCGCCGGTCGCCGACCGGTCCGAACTGAGTACGTAGCCGGCGACGGCGGCCGTCCCGACCGCAAGCAGTGATAGTGCCATGTCCTTACCCCTGATCATTAGCGAGTACCTTACAGTAACTGACTAAGTATCTTTCGCAAGAACGTTCGTTGCGAAGGTGTTCCGCCGGAAACCGATCGTCAGTCGCCGCTATAGGAAGCTAGCGACGTTGCCCGACAGCAGCCCCGCAACCACCAGCAGGCCAACGGCTGCGATCGCCGCCGCGCGGAAAACGGGCAGGGCGTCGCGGGCCGGCTCGCGGATCTTCTTGCCGGTGAGACCGGTCTCGAGTCGCTTCGCCCCGATCTCGACGAGGGCAGTCAGCGCCAGCCAGAGCGCGAGCATCGAAAGGACGAGGTGGCCGTTCGTCGAGCCAAAGAGCGTCTCGCTGGTGTAGAGCCGCCCCGCCAGATGCCCGCCCGAGAGAAAGAGGACGAGCGAACTCACGCGCGAAACGGTCGTCAGCTTCCCCGAGATCACCTCGAGCGGATGGGTCGTGTTGAACGCGCCGTCGCGTGCCAGCGGCAAGACGACGGCGGCGACGAAACAGACGCTGCCGGCCCAGAGGGCCGCGAAGACGAGATGGAGTGTTCTGGCTGCGAGAACGTCGATCATACGGCATCGCTCGAACAGCGGGCGTATCAGCGTTCCGACTTCGGATCGCCCGACTGTCGCGACGGCTGTCGTGTCTACCTGCGATCACTCGAGCCAGTCGGGCGTCCACGCGACCAGCCGTCGCCGACAGAGCGCGTAGAGCAGCGACACCGCGAGGCCGCCGGCGGCAGCGGTGACGAGCCATCCCTCGAAGACGAGCAGGGCCGGAACCGCGAGCGCGACGCCGAGAACGGCGTCTTCCGGCGCGCCGTCGTAGCGGATCCAGCGCCGCGGCCGGAGCCAGCGGCCGCGCACGTGATCGTAGACCGCGCGGTCGGAGCGGTCGTTCCACGGGTCCATCTCCGGCCCGCCGCCGATCGAGTCACTGACGGCGTGGAGCCAGGCCGTGACCGCGAACGCGGCGACCGCAAGCGTCGCGCTCGCCGGAGCGACGGCCGCGACGGCGACGGCGGGGGCGGCGGCCGCGAGCCCGGCGACCGGAAAGTGAAACGTCCGCCGATGCGCGAACGCGAGGTCGAGATCGGGAGCCAGTCCGCCGAGGATCGCCCCGAGCGCGAGCGCCGTCCCGAACTCGGGAACGTGGTACGCGACGGGGGCGACGACCGCGAGCCCGGTAAACACGTGCGTGGTCGCCATCATCGGTACGAGCGGCTACGAGGGGAACGGCAAAAACGGCCGCGGTCACTCGAGGTGTTCGCCCTGATAGCTCCCCTCGTAGACGTCCTCGTGATCGGCCCTGGCAAAGACCAGTTGGGCGATCCGCGCCCCGCGCTCGAGTTCGATGTCGTGGTGGACCTGCAACAGGCCCTCGCCGCGACCCTCGTAGCCGGCGTCCCAGACGGCCGTGTTGAGCATACAGGAGTTTCGCATGAGCGACGACCGGGGGTAGACGAAGCCGACGTGGCCCTCCGGGATCGCGATCCGCTCGCCGTACCGGACGACGTAGGCCCCCTTCGGCAGATAGTAGGTGTCGGGATCGGCCTCCTCGAGTTCCTCGAGCGGGCGGGCGATCCGGTCGCCGATCTGCTTCCCGTCCCGGGTGATGCGGCCCGGTTCTAACTGCTCGAAGACGACGTCGGCGGTCAGGTCAACCCCGTTGGGCTGGACCTGCTCGTCGGTCGTCGGCGAAACGTGGTCGGCGACGAACGCACCGGAGCGGAACATCGTGTTGGTTCGACGCCGCGGCGTTGAAAAAAGCGTATCCGTTCACGGTGACCCGACGGTGCGGTAGCATCCGTCACGCCGCGACCCAGCCCGTCACGGTCCCGTCCGCCGGTTCGTGCCGGCCGGCCCGTCGTCGCGTGTCCCTTGCGGGAGCATCTGGTCCTGCTGAAACTGCGTTCAACGAACGGGCAGCCGACCGGCAATATTTACGGATCGTGTTCCGATTCGGGAGGTGGTATTGGGCCCTACATCGGTAGAAACACGCTGGATTTATCAGGACGGACGGCCGACTTTTGGGTGCTATGGGACAGACTCTCACCGAAAAGATTCTCGACGACCACCTCGTCGAGGGCGAACTCGAGACCGGCGAGGAGATCGGGATCGAGATCGACCAGGTACTTACCCAGGACACGACCGGAACGATGGTCTGGCTCCAGTTCGAAGCGATGGGACTGGACGAAGTCCAGACCGAAATCGCCGCGCAGTACTGCGACCACCAGACTTATCAGTTCGACTTTAAGAACACCGACGACCACCGTTTCCTGCGTTCTGCGGCCGGTAAATACGGCGCTTACTTCTCTCGACCCGGCAACGGTATCTGCCACAACGTCCACCGCGAGAACTTCGCGGCCCCCGGCAAGACCCTGCTGGGTTCGGACAGCCACACGCCCACGCCCGGCGGCCTCGGCGAACTCGCCATCGGCGCCGGCGGGATCGACGTCACCGTCGCCATGGGCGGCGCTCCCTACTACATCGAGATGCCCGAAGTCGTCAACGTTCGCCTCGAGGGCGAACTCCCCGAGTGGGCCACCGCGAAAGACGTCATTTTGGAGCTGCTCCGTCGCCTGACGGTCAAGGGCGGCGTCGGCAAGATCCTCGAGTACACGGGCCCCGGCGTCGAGTCGCTGACCGCGCCCGAGCGGATGACCATCACCAATATGGGCACCGAACTGGGCGCAACCTCGTCGATCTTCCCGACCGACGAGCAGACCGAAGACTACCTCGAGCGTCTCAACCGCGGCGACGAGTACGAGCGGCTCCAGCCCGACGACGACGCCGAGTACGACGACGAGATCGTCGTCGACCTCTCCGACCTCGAGCCGCTGATCGCACAGCCCTCGATGCCGGACAAGGTCGTGCCGGTCCGTGAGGTCGCCGGCCAGTCCGTCGAACAGGTCATCGTCGGCTCCTGTACCAACGGCGGCTACGAGGACGTCCTCCCGGCCGCGAAGATGCTCGAGGGCCGCGAGGTCAACTCCACGACCGAGATGATCGTCGCGCCCGGCTCCAAGCAGGCCTCCGAGATGCTCGCCCGCGAGGGCTGGGTCGCGGAGATGATGGCCGCCGGCGTCAACTTCTCCGAGGCGACGTGTGGTGCCTGTATCGGCATCGGCCACGTCCCCTCCTCGGATTCGGTCTCGCTGCGGACGTTCAACCGCAACTTCGAGGGCCGCTCGGGTATCGAAGACGACAACGTCTTCCTCTGCTCGCCGGAGGTCGCCGCCGCCGCGGCGATCAAGGGCGAAATCATCGACCCGCGCGACCTCGCCGACGAGGAAGACGGTCTCGAGGCACCCGGCATCGAGCTGCCCGACGAGTACGACGGCTCGAAGACGGACCTCATCACGCCCGAGGAAGCCCCCGACGACGAACTCGTCAAGGGCCCGAACATCGGCGACGTCCCGCTGAAGGACCAGCTCGACGCCGACATCGCTGGCGAGGCCCTCCTCAAGATGAAGGACAACATTACGACCGACCACATCATTCCTGCGACCCAGGACATCCTGATGTACCGGTCGAACATCGACAAGCTCTCCGAGTTCACCCTCTCCCGTGTCGACGACACGTTCGCCGAGCGCGCCCGTGAGGCCGACGGCGGCGTCCTCGTCGCCGGCGAGAACTACGGACAGGGCTCCTCGCGTGAACACGCGGCGATGTGTCCGATGTACCTCGGCATCGAGGCCGTCCTCGCACAGAGCTTCGCTCGCATCCACCGCGCGAACCTCTTTAACTTCGGGATCGTCCCGCTGACGATCGACGAGGACACCTACGCCGACATCGACCAGGGCGACGAGGTCGAGATCGTCGACGACGTCTACGACGCCGTCACCTCCGGACAGGAGGAGTTCACCGTCCGCGTCAACGGCGAGGAGTACACCGCGACGCTCGACGCCTCCGAGCGCGAACGCGCGATCCTCGCGGCCGGCGGCAAGCTCTCCTGGACGAAAGAACAGGCCCAGAGCGACGAGGGCGGCGCGACGCCCGCCGACGACTGATCGGCTGCTTGCGACTCTCAATTCTGTCTTTTTTACCGGACTCGAGTGGCGACGCTCCCGGCGGTCGGTTCCCGTTACCCGATCATAGCCGAGGGCTGCCAACCGATGCCGGCAACGATACCGGACAACGCCACCGTCATACCGTTCGGCCGGATAGCACGACCGAATGCCCGCCGACGGACACGAAAACGCTGGGTATCGACGCCTGTTCGAACCGGACGGCTTGACCTTCGGTGCCGGCTTTCCCCTGACCGGAGCGAACCGATCGACGCCCGATATCGAGGCCGAAGTCGAACTCGCGAGACACGCTGAAGCCGTCGGCTTCGACGGCCTCTGGGCTCGCGACGTGCCGACCTACTGGCCGAAGTTCGGCGATGCCGGTCAGACGTTCGACACCTGGCCGTGGCTCTCTCACGTCGCGGCCCGGACCGATAATATCGCGCTCGGGACTTCGAGTGTCGTCCTCACGCTTCGGCATCCGCTCCACGTCGCGAAGTCGGCCGCGACGGTCGACCGGCTGTCCGACGGGCGACTCGTCCTCGGGGTCGCCTCCGGCGATCGCGACCCCGAGTACCCCGCCTTCGACGTCGACCGCGAGGAGCGTGGCGCGCTGTTTCGGGAATCCGTCGACGCCCTCCGGACGGTCTGGCGTGAGGAGTTCCCCGAACTCGAGGGCCGGTGGGGCCGGCTTGAGGGCGACCTCGACGTGGTCCCGAAGCCGACGACCGAGACGATCCCGCTGTTGCCGACCGGCAACGCCCGCCAGTCCCAGGAGTGGATCGCCGACCACGGCGACGGCTGGCTGTTCTATCACCTCCCCGAATCGACCCTCGAGAGCTATCTTGCCGAGTGGCGCGCGGCCGCCGGCGACAAGCCCTTCGCGATCGCCGTCCGGGTCGAACTGGCCGACGACCGGACGGCCGACCCCGAGCCGCTCCACCTGGGCTTTCGGGCCGGTATCGAGTGGTTCCGGGACTATTTCCGCCGACTCGAGACGTACGGCCTCGATCACGCGATTATCGGGATTCAAAACGACGACCGCGAGGCCGCACTGGCGACGTTCGCCGACGAGATCATCGACGACCTGTAGCGACGATTAGGGTTGATGAACCGTCGAGCAAATGAGTTCGTGTTATGCCGCACCTCCTGTTACCGCACGACCGCTATTGGTCCCACGGTAGAGATGATACCGTCCGCTGGTTCGGTTCGCCGACGAACGGGTCTCGGTCCGGGAGGGCTGCGTCTCGGATAGTTCGAATGAAACATTTATTCGACCTGACTGGAATGCATAACCGAATGAGCGAACCCGATGCGTACGATCCGATCGAATGTCCCGTTGAGGGCTGTGAATACGAGAACGGGATTCGATCGGTCGCGGCTCACATCAGTGGGACTCACGATGAAAACCACTCGTGGGATCGGCTCGGACACGATGGTGCGCGTGCGTTCGTTATGGCACGCAAACGGCAACAAGAGGATACCAACGAGACGGAAGCAAGCGAATTACCGATCGAATTCGCTTACGAAACACTTGCTTTCTTCGCGCTGGTCGACGAGTATGACTTCGACTCACTTGACGAGCTAGATCCGTTCCGTCTAACGAACCTGTATGCATTGTTGTCAACGATCACTCGATCTTCGAACGATGCCCGCGAGGTCGTCCGAGACGCGTTGCTAGAGCGAATTCACGATGATCGGGCCGTGGAATCTGATTACGGAGAGATTCGTCGGTATACTACGCAGCGACGGTACGTGAGGGATGAAGACGAAGTCCTCGATACGCTTGACCGTGCTGGTATCGATCCAAAGACGGTCCTCAGTGTCGACAAACAGAAGCTAGCAACCGCTATCGAAGAGACAGATATCGATGATGAACAAGTATTCGAAACGGAAGATGCACCCCGAATCCAACGGACCGATGTCAATGAACGAATGTGCGAAGAATACGTGGCATCGCTCCCGAAAGAATACCGCGATCTATTCGAGTTCTAAGCAGGATCGCTGATGGAGGTTCCTGCTTGACACGATAGCAGCAATCTCGATTATCGGTCCTTCGCCCGGTCGCGCAACCGCCGCTTCTGGCGGCGCTCGGTCACGTGGTCGATCCCGTCGGCCAGTTCCTCCCTGACTTCCTCCTCGAAGGTGTCGACCTCGTCGAGGAACTCCCCCGAGAACTCCTCGACGAGTTCGAAGGTCCACTCGTCGCTGATCGCGCCCGCGGGGAGATGCTCGTCCCGGAGGGCGTCGGCCCACTCCTCGTGGCCGGCCTCGCGGAGCCGGTCCTCGGCGTCGCCCATTCGATCCATCGCGTGCCCGAGTTCGTGGTGGAACTCGAGCAGGGTGCCGTAGGCGCGATGGACGTGTTCGATCCCGAGTTGGAGTTCGTGTAGCGCCGCCTGTTCGGCGTCGCTCAGCTCGAGGTCGTCGAGGTCGACGTCCGTCTCGGGGCCGGCCGTGGAATCGGGATCGCTCATACTAGGTCCGACGGGGACGGCGGTCAAAACGGTCGGCGTTGAACGTGCCGGACCGGGCCCTGTGAGTGGCGATGCGGCCGCATCGTTAGCACCCGCAGCGATCGCCGAGTTCCGGCGCGGCAGCGTCGAAGCCATCGGTACGAAGCTCCGCGGCGAACGCCGCACAGCGGTCGCCGTGGTTGACCAGCACGCGCGTGTCCTCGTAGGCCGCGAGGAAGTCGCGCAGGCCGTCGCGGTCTGCGTGGGCCGAGAAGTCGTACTGCTCGACCTGCGCGCTGACCGGCAGCATTCGGCCGTCGATCTCGGCGCTCCCGGTCTCGAGCAGGTCCCGGCCCGGCGTCCCCTCGACCTGATAGCCGGTCATGGCGATCTTGTTGGTCGGGTGCGAGCGAACGGCAGGGACGTAGGTCATCGCGGGGCCGCCGTGGAGCATCCCGCTGGTGGTGACGATGACGGTGTTTTGCTCGGCGATCCGCCGCCGCTGGCCGTCGCGGCCGTCGACGAACCGGGCGTTGCCCTTCGCCCGGCGCAACAGGTCGGGATCGCGCAGATAGCCGCGGTTCGCCTCGCGCAGGAACAGTTCGGTGACGCGTTTGCCCATCCCGTCGACGTAGCACTCGAGGTCGTACGCCTCGCAGAGACACAGCACTTCCTGCGTGCGGCCAATACCGAAAGCCGGGACGACGACGGTCCCACCCTCCCAGATCGTCGTCCGGAGGCTCTCGACGAACTCGCGTTCGATCTCCTCGCGGGGTGGCCGAGTCACGTCCGAGTAGGTACTCTCACAGATCACGACGTCGGCGTCGGGCCGGGCGGCCGTGCCGGCGAGCAGCCGCTGGTCCTCGGTGTGGAAGTCGCCGGTGTAGAGCAGCCGCGTGTCGCCGTCGTCGACCAACACGTGGGCGCTGCCGGGGACGTGGCCAGCGTCGAAGAACGTGACCTCGTAGCCCGCGGCCTCAAAGGATTCCTCGTAGCCATGGGTCTCGGAGACTTCGGCGACGCGGGCGAGTTCCGCCTCGGTGAACGGGCAGTCGTAGCTGCCGCCGTGGAGCTTCAGCGTGTCCCGAGCGAGGACCATCGTGAGGTCGTAGGTCGGCGGCGTCCAGTGGATCTCGGGGCGAGCGTCGCCGGACAGCAGTGCCGGTACCGAACCGACGTGATCGAGGTGGCCGTGGCTGACGACGACGGCCTCGGGGTCGACGTCGCCGATCGGGAACGCCGGCGGGTTCCCCGAGTCCATTCCGAAATCGAGAACGAGCCTCTCGTCGATACAGAGCGCGCTCCGACCGATCTCGCCGGCACCGCCGAGAAACCGTACGTCCATTACCGAGCGGTAACGGTCCGGACCGTTTGACGCCATCGGTTACACCCGGCTGCATACTCGCGATCGGCCCGGCGGACTGATCACCGAAAGAGAATAGGCTCGGGTACGTCAAACGAACGCACGGATGAACAACACACTCGACGAGCGGGACGTCAAGATTCTCTTTGCGATCGCCGATCGGGAGACCGATAACACGGAAGTCATCCACGAGGAAACGGGGATCCCGAAGTCGACGGTCCACTATCGCCTGCAGAATCTCAAAGAGGCGGGCGTCATCACGAACGATCTGTACGAACTCGATCTCGACGAAGTCGGCCTGGGGCTGACCGTCATCTCCGAGGTCTGGGCGGAGTTCGATGAGGGGTATCACGAACGGGTCGGCGAACAACTCGCCGATATCGAGGGGATCAACCAGGTGTATTTCACGATGGGTGACACCGACTTCATCCTCATCGGGCGACTGACCTCGCGGGATATGGTCGAACGACTCGTCGAGGACTACGAATCGATCGACGAAATCAACCGGACGAGTTCGAAGTTCGTCATCTCGACGATCAAGACCAGCGAGGGGATCGGCACCCTTCGCGACTACGATCAGGCATCGTTTCTCGAGGCACACGGTCTCTCGGACGAGACGGAATAGCGACGGCGGTATCTCCGCGACGCGTTCCGATCGCTCATTCGTATCGTGCCACTGACAGTCAATACACACCTGCTCACACGACGGCGGTGCGATCAGTGTGTCAATCGTTTCAGCGGCTACTATAGGCGGGGATGCCGGTGAACTCCTCGCCGAGGACGAGCGTGTGGATGTCGTGGGTACCCTCGTAGGTGTAGACCGTCTCGAGGTTGGCCATGTGTCGCATCGGCGAGTAGTCAGTGGTGATGCCGTTGCCGCCGAGCATCTCGCGGGCGATGCGGGCCTGGTTTCGGGCCATGCGGACGTTGTTTCGCTTCGACATCGAGACNGTGGTGATGCCGTTGCCGCCGAGCATCTCGCGGGCGATGCGGGCCTGGTTTCGGGCCATGCGGACGTTGTTTCGCTTCGACATCGAGACGTGTTGTGGCCGCATCTCGCCGCGCTCTTTGAGTTCAGCGAGCCGGTGAGCCAGCAACTGTGCCAGCGTGATCTGGGTGCCCATCTCCGCGAGCTTGCGCTGTTGGAGCTGGAACCGACCGATCGGGCCGCCGAACTGGTCGCGATCCTTCGCGTACTGGCGGGCTTCCTCGAAGCAGTCCCGGGCAGCGCCGACAGCACCCCAGGCGATGCCGTAGCGAGCCTGTGTGAGACAGGACAGCGGCCCTTTCATTCCGGAAACGCCCGGGAGGACGTTCTCTTCGGGCACGTAGACGTCGTTCAGGCCGATCTCGCCCGTGATCGAGGCCCGCAGCGAGAGTTTGTCGTCGATCTTGTTGGTCGTGACGCCGTCGCGGTCGGTCTCGACGAGGAAGCCGCGAACGGGGGTGCCATCGGCCGAGTTGTCACGCGCCCAGACGATAGCGACGTCGGCGATCGGCGAGTTCGTGATCCAGGTTTTGGAGCCGTTGAGGACGTAGCCNTGTCACGCGCCCAGACGATAGCGACGTCGGCGATCGGCGAGTTCGTGATCCAGGTTTTGGAGCCGTTGAGGACGTAGCCGTCGCCGTCCGCTTCGGCACGGGTTTCCATCGCCGACGGGTTCGAGCCGTGTTCGGGTTCGGTCAGCCCGAAACAGCCGACGGCCTCGCCGTTGCCGAGTTTCGGCAGCCACTCCTCTTTCTGTGCGTCTGAACCGTAGGTGTGGATCGGGTACATCACGAGCGCACCCTGTACCGAGGCCATCGAGCGCAGCCCCGAGTCACAGGCCTCGAGTTCCCGCATCAACAGGCCATAGGCCGTCTCGGAGACGTTCGGCGAGCCATAGCCCTCGAGATTGGGGGCGTAAAACCCCATCTCGCCCATCTCCGGGATCAGATCGGTGGGGAAGGTGCCGTTCTCGAAGTGGTCGCCGACGTCCGGGCGCACCCGGTCGTCGACGAACTCGCGTGCGGTGTCCCGGATCAGGCGCTCTTCGTCCGTCAGTTCCGACTCGAGATCGAGGAAATCGAACATCAGTTCCGTCCCTCCGTGGTACTCGCTCGAATCGCGTTACAGAGGATGTCCATCCCGACTTCCGCCTGTTCGCGGGTGAGGACGAGCGGCGGGATCAGCCGCAAGACGTTCCCGTGTCGGCCGGCGTTCCAGACGAGGAGTCCGTTCTCGTAACAGCGGGTCTGGATCGTTTCGACGATATCGGCGCCGGGAGCGCCGTCGGCGTCGACGAACTCCGCGCCGACGAAGAGCCCCTTGCCTCGCACGTCCACCAGTTCCGGCGTCGTCTCCGCGACCTCGTCGAGCCGATCGCGGAGATACTGTCCGAGCGCCGTCGCGTGTGACAGCAGGTCGTGGGATTCGATGTACTCGATCGCTCGCAGCCCGCCGACCATCGCCGGTGCGTTGCCACGGAAGGTTCCGACGTGGCCGCCGGGCCCCCACGTATCGAACTTCTCGTGATAGAGCATCGCCCCGATCGGCAGGCCAGTCCCGCCCAGTGCCTTCGCCATCGTGATCGCGTCGGGAGTCACGTCGAAGTGGTCGGTCGCGAACCACTCACCGGTCCGCCCCAGCCCGGTCTGGATCTCGTCGACGATCAGCATCGCGTCGTTGTCGTCCGCGATGTCGCGAAGCCCCTGGAGAAAGCCCTCCGGGGGCACGACGACGCCACCCTCGCCCTGGATCGGCTCGACCCAGATGCCGGCGGGCGTTTCGTGACCGCCGTAGGGGGCCTCAAACTTCCGTTTGACGGCATCGAGACACCGATCACACGCGTCCCGGCCACCAGCGCCCGCGTCCCGCGTCGGATACGGGACGTGAACGGCGTCCGCCAGTAGCGGGCCGTACCCTTTTTTGTACTTCTTGCCCGCGGTGAGACTGAGCGCGCCGGCGGTCGTCCCGTGATACGCCCCCTCGAAGCCCAAAATTCCGTGGCGTCCAGTGTTGTGTTTGGCGAGTTTGATCGATCCCTCGATCGCGTCGCTCCCGCTCGGACCGCCGAACACGACGTTGCTCGAGCCGGCCAACCCGCCCGGGGCGATCGTTCGCAGTTTCTCGATGAGATCGACCCGCGCCTCGGTCGGGAAGTCGATCGTGTGTGCGATCGACTCGAGTTGCTCTTGGGTCCCCTCGAGGACGTAGGGGTTCGAGTGACCGACGTTCAGGACGCCGATCCCCGCGAAGAAATCGAGGAACGTGTTTCCGTCGGCATCCCGAACCGTCGCTCCCCGGGCCTCCTCGAGCGCGATGGGGACGCGGCGCGGATACGCCACTGCGTTGCTATCGATCTCCCGTTGTCGTTCCAGTAGTTTCCGTGAGTTCGGTCCCGGCACCTCGTCGACCGATGGTTCGGTCGCGAAGTGAAGCTCGTCGATCGATGGGCCTACGGCCATGTTCCCTAGTCACACTCTTTGGATATATTTGGTTCGGTTCCTATCTAGATGCAGCAGGATAGGTATATAGCCAACAAAGAATGAGATATCATATATTATCCAATCAGGTTGGAATCGTGACGTTCTGTGCGGTCCCTTCGAGTGGCTGTTCTCGAGTCCCTTTGGGCGTCCGCTCGCCGGTAATCGCCGGCCGAACGATTCTGCTAAATATACAATATTAGATGGTGAAGTTGGATAGCTAGCAGTGCAGATCTCTGTTCCTGGCAAATATACAATACTGGCGGAAGATATAAGTGGGGGCGTATGCATGCGGTACATGTTAAGAAGTCACAAGACACACCATGTCAGAGACAACACAGAGCGGACTGGAGAAGGCGCTCGGAAGCAAAGAGATGCTGATTCTGGCGTTCGGAGCGATGATCGGGTGGGGATGGATCATCCTTGCCGGTGACTGGATCAACGATGGGGGCCCACTGGGAGCGATCGTCGCGTTTCTCGGGGGAGCCGTCGTCGTCGGTATCGTCGCGATCATTTACAGCGAACTCGCCGCTGCGATGCCGTTAGTCGGGGGCGAACACGTCTATAGCCTCCGCGCCCTCGGACCGACCGGATCGTTCGTTTGCACCTGGGCGATCGTCTTCGGATACGTTACCGTCGCCGCGTTCGAAGCGGTCGCGCTCCCGTCCGCGATGGCGTTTATCGTCCCCGGGTTCAATGCGATCCCGCTCTGGGACATCGCCGGCGAACCGGTGTACGCGACGTGGATTCTCGTCGGCGTATTCGGCACGCTCGGTATCACGTACCTGAACTATATCGGGATCCGGGTCGCCGCGCAGTTCCAGATCATCATGACCGTCATCATCGCGCTCGCCGGCCTCATCCTGATCGGCGGGGCAGTTACCAACGGGCAACCGTCGCCCGATAGCTCGTTCGGCGCCGGGACCGCTGGCATCTTCACCGTCGTATTGATGACGCCGTTTATGTTCGTCGGCTTCGACGTTATTCCACAATCCGCCGAAGAAGCCGATATTCCGGCGCGGACGCTGGGCCTGCTGATCATCCTCGCCGTCGGGTTGGCCGCCCTGTTCTACATGGCCGTCATCTGGGGCTCGAGTCGCGCGCTCTCCGGGAGTGCCCTCGTCGATAGTTCGCTCCCTGCGGCGGCGGCGATGGCCGAACTGTACGACAGTTCGACCGCCGGCCAACTCATGGCGCTTGCGGGCGTCGCGGGAATCCTCACGAGCTGGAACGCGTTCATCATCGGCGGGAGTCGAGCGCTCTTTGCACTCTCGGAGTCGGGGATGCTCCCGGAAACCCTTTCGAAAGTCCACCCGAAACACAACACTCCGAGCAACGCGATCCTGTTGGTCGGCGGCCTGTCCGCGCTCGCGCCGTTTTTCGGCGAACAGATGCTTACGTGGATCGTCAACGCGGGCGGCCTCGGCATCGTCGTCGCCTGGTTCCTCGTCGTCGTCTCGTTTCTGGTTCTGCGCTACCGTGAACCCGAGATGAATCGGCCGTACGAGGTCCCCGGTGGCCCCGTCGTCGGTATCCTCGGGTTCGTGGCAACGGCGATTTTCATCACGCTCTATCTTCCGGGCGGCCAGTCGGCGCTGGTATGGCCCTACGAGTGGGTCATCGTCCTCGGTTGGTGTGTTCTCGGACTCGTCTTATACGCGTTCTCCGGCGACAGCTCGGTCGAAACGGCCGACGAAGTGGTGAGCAGAATCGAAGCGCTGGACGAGTAACGGCCGCGCCGATCCGCGGCTCCGTCACCGCCGCTCCCGTTCTCGGTGCCGACGACGCGACCGATCGGCCTCGACGTCGTCGACGCCGACCGTCTCCTCGCCGAGAACCCGCTCGAGTTCCCGTTCGAACTCCTCGTCGTCGAGGTCGCCGTCGACGTACCGGGAGCGAACGCGTTCCTCTGGATCGGGGCGGGTTTCGGCCGGCGTGTCCGAGTCGCTCCCGGCGCTCGAGTCCGCGCCGAACAACGAGAACAGACCGACGGCGGCCAGGACGACCAGCGACAGGACGGCAAGCGTCAGCACCAACGAGAGGACGGCCGCGATCACCGAGAGGGCGATGCCGACGATCGTGGCGACGACGCTCAGCACGACGACTGCGAGGACGACCGCGCCGAGCCCTTTGAGCAGGACGGAACTGAGACGTCCCATAGTCGTCGTTCGGTCGACGGGCACAAAAACACGCGGGGCCACCCCAGGCCGCCGTCGCCGGCGGGGTCGTCAGGAACTGTTCGAGCGACGGTCGTCCGCCCCGGCCGGCGGGAGGGTGGTCCGTTCGGCCAGCCCGATGAGATAGACATCGAGCAGACAGACCAGCAGGATCGTCAGCGGGACGGCGACGTCGGTGTAACTCACGGCGTCGAACTGCAGCGCCGTCACCACGAACGGTTCCTCGAGGCTGAGCGCACCCGAGACGGTTCGCGCGCTCAGGAACACGAGCGCGAGGCCGTAACAGAGGAACCAGATCCCGCCGCGTTTCCACCGGCCGAGATAACAGTGGCCGAGGCCGGCGACGAGTATCGATAGCGGGTACGCCGGCCAGACCGGTCGCGACAGTTCGCTCATCGGGGTCCCCTACGGCCCGGAGGACAATCGGTGTTACTCTTCGTTGCGGATCGCTATTTCCGATACTGGCGGATATCGAACCGGCCGTAGCCGCCGTATGCAAGCTCGAGCGAACCGATCCACCAGTTCCACCGCTCCGGTGGGGTTCCCTCGGGGGCGTCGGCCAACTCCTCGAGGACGATCTCGTTGGTCAGCGCGGTCCCGACGTCCGATTCGTATTTCCCGGCGTCCGCGAGGTCGACGGCCTGCCGGACGACGACCCGCGATTGGCCCATCGTGCCGCCGAACTCCTCGCGCAGGCGACCCTCGAGTCGCCCCGGATCGATGAACACGGCTCGAGGTAGGCGTTGCAGGTACTTGACTGTTCGAGCGGAACGGGCGGGCAAAGCGTCGAAGACGGTTCGATGGCCGGGAGGACGGCTCGAGCGTTGCGAGAGCCGTCCGACCCGGGGGAGGGCAGGCCGCCCCCCGTTTATCACCGCGAGCGAGGCCGCACGCGGCGCGTAGCGCCGCGATACGTCGAACGGCCGAAGGCCGTGAGACCGGGCGAGCGAGCGGGCCGACGACCGATGTGGAGAGCGCGGAGCGCTCGGAACGGAGGGAGGAGTGCTTTTCATCGAAGCTAAGCGGGAGCTTTGCTCCCGCGAGGTCCGAGAGAGCTTTGCTCTCTCGAGATTTTGCCGAGGGTCGGCGAAGCCGGCCCGTGGTTCGAAAGACGCCAAAGGCGTCTTTCGTCATCAAGCGAAACCTTCGGTTTCGCGGACCTCGCGAATCTTCGATTCGCTCAGTCACGAGAGAGNAAAGACGCCAAAGGCGTCTTTCGTCATCAAGCGAAACCTTCGGTTTCGCGGACCTCGCGAATCTTCGATTCGCTCAGTCACGAGAGAGCTTTGCTCTCTCGAACGACAGCGCAAAAGTTGGGTGACGATCGATGTTCTTTTGAGCGACGGCCGTCTTCCGTCGGGCATGGCAAGTTTCACTGTCGTTGTCGGCGACCCCGATTCCGGGTCGTCCTACCAGCTCGAGGCGGAGGAACAGGACGCGAACCGCTTTATCGGCAAGTCGATCGGCGAGGAAGTCGACGGCGGTGCCGTCGGGCTCGACGGCTACACGCTCGAGATCACCGGCGGCTCCGACGAGGCCGGCCGCCCGCTCAACGACGAGGTCGCCGGTTCGAACCTGAAGGAAGTGCTGATGAACGGTCGACAGACCGGCTACAAGCCGTCCCGTGACGGCGAGCGCCGTCGGATCACCGTCCGCGGCCGCGAGGTCTCCGATGCCGTTGCCCAGATCAACGCCTCGATCTCCGAGCGCGGTAGCAGCGATGTCGACGAACTCCTCGGCGACGGCGACGACGAGTAACGCCCTCGCCATCCGTTTTCCATGTCAGATAGAATTTCGAGCGATCATCCCTCGGTGCGGACGGTCCGTGCGACGTGTACGGAGACGGCCACCGGGGTCAAACTCGAGGTGCCGGCCGACGACCGCGACGCCTTTCCGACCGACGAGGTCGTCCGGCTCGTCCTCGAGGGCGAGGAACTGTTCGCACAGATCGAGCGCGCACTGACCGGCGACGAGCTATCGGTGCCGGGCGTCTACGAGACGCCGGACGGTGCCCGCGATCCCAGCGGCGCGACCGACCGCCTTCCCGAGTGGGTCGACGATCACGACGTTCCCCTCGGCGGCTCGGTGCTGATCGACGTCGTCGAACCCGAGTTCCTCTACGGCTGTCGCGCGCCCGGCGAGACGGTCTTTTACGACGCCCGCGAACCGCCAAGCGATAGCCTCAGCGAGATCGCGAAGGACCTCGAGGACGGGTAGCCACGCGCGATCGGCCTGCCGTGGCTGTCGCCGACCGATGGCGCGGCGAACCGCGAATACGGTCCTTTTTCCACCTCGAGCGCGAATCCGGGGCCATGACTGACCAACGCGCGGAGTTCCTCGCCGGCGATCGCCCCGAGGACGTGGCGCTGTTTCTGGCCGATTCGTTCGTCTCGGACGACCGCTTGGCGCAGTTCGGTGAGCCCGTCGCGGACGGGACGCTGATCGTCGTCGACGGCGAACGGGGCCGTAACGCGTTCCAGGCGGCGACCGGTACCGGCGCGATGGAGTTCGCCAAGTCCGCGATGAGTACCGAAGGGGAGATCGACGACGACCTCGCGGGCGCGCAGTGTCCGGACGCGGCCGACGACGGCGACCACACGATCCAGTTCGTCTTCGCTTTCGCCGAGGAACAGAACGAGGAGGTCGGCGGGATCTACGCCGACGGCGACGTGATCCACGCCTACGCCCAGTGTACCTGTGGCACGGCGTTTTCCGATCGCTGGAACGTGACGGAGGCGTAAGCCCCGGCCCGGCTGCGAGAGTGCAGTCATCGGTAGGCCACAGGCTTTTGCGCCGCACCGGTGTTTTCCCCGTCATGAGCGCGACCGGAACGCCGTCCGAGACCCGCCGCGGGTTCGGTCTCTCGAGTCGGGACGCGCGGGTGATCGGCGGCGCGAGCCTCCTGCTGGCGATCAACGTCGCGGTGATGTATGCCCTCGCGACGACGCCGCTGGCGGCGATCAACGACGCCCTCTTTTCGTTCCCGATCGTCGGCGCGATCGCCTACGGGGCGGCGATTATGGCCGGCCAACTGGTCGCCGAGCGCGGCGTTGCCGGCGGCGATACCGGGGTCGCGGTCGTCGGGATGGCGATCCTCCAACTGGCCTTCGGGGTCTTCGGGGCCGGCGTGCTGCGGTTCGTGCCGCGGGAGTCCCAGCTGACAGTCCTCGCCGTGACGGCCGTCGTCGTCGCGGTGCTGACGGCAGTCATCGCCGCCTACGTCTACGCCCGCTCGAGTGACTTCGATCACTGGGGCTCCTACGCCAACTACGCCTTCATCGGCGGGCTCGTCGCCATCGCCGTCGGGACGTTCTACACGCCGGCGTTGCTCGCCGGCTTCGTCCTGATCTTCCTGGGATTCCTGCTGCGACTCGGCTGGGAGATCTGGAAAGTTCGGGACGAGCGAACCGCGTCGGTCGCGCTCCAGACGATCGGCGTCTACATCGCCGTCGCCGGCGTCTTCGTCCACGTGTTGCAGCTCGTACTGCGGTACGTCGCGTCTCGAGGGTAAGCGATTTCTCGGGCCAGCAGTAGCGGAATCGTGATATTCAAATTTTGATGGATTGGGCGTGTTCTCCGGCGGTGTTGGCGCGAGTGTCCTGCTATCGTGGCAACACGGAGGGTCCACACCCTCCCCAACCGATTCGCTCGCTCCGAGATCGCTCGCTCATCCCTCGCACGGAGTCAGGCCGCGGTTCGTCGGTGACTCACCGCGCCCCAGCGCGCGCCACCGCATACCGGTCGGTCGGCGCGAAGTAATACGTCGATTGCTCCCCTCCCGTTAGCCGGAGAAAAATCGGCACGGGCGCTTTTCGAGCCGGTCAGTTCTCGTCTTCGTCGCTACCGCTCTCGCCGTCCTCGTCCGCCTCGTCGACGACCTCGCGGAACGCGTCGAGGATGACCTGCTTGGTCACCGCACCGCGGGTCGTCCAGTGGTTCGCGTAGTCGAGCATGTCGTCGTAGATGTCGGGCTTGCAGCCGGCGGCCTTCGGGTGGCCGCCGCCGTTTACCTTCCCCGCGACCTCGTGACAGCGGTCGAACTCGTCGGTGCCCCGGATCGAGGCCGAGCCGGCGGGCTTGACGATCACCGAGGCGTCGGCACCCTGCTCGCGCATCGCCTCCGCGACCTCGTTTTGCGAACAGCGGCCGTAGGTCACGCCGACGGTGTAGCCGCCGATCTCGCGGTACGCCGCGCGCCCGACCGCCCGGTCGATCAGCGCCTCCTTCTCGACGCGGCGCTCGGTGATGTAGTCCTCGGCCCACGCGGGCAGGTCGGCGCCGTACCCGCGGACGACCTCGACGTATTCAGCGGGGTCGGTCCAGTAGGCGTAGTCCGCCAGATCGTCGCTGCGGGGGTCCTCCCGCAGCCAGAGGTCGTGGTCCCGGGTGACGGCGGCCAGTTCCTCGTACATCGAGTCGAACTCGTACTCGAGCGAGCGATAGACCACGTCGGCGGAACACTCCTCGTCGGAGTCGCCGATCACGAGGTCGACGCCGGCCTCGCGGACCGCCGCCGCGACGTCATCGCCCCACTGGTGGTGATCGTACCACGAGACCCGGTCGGCCGTCTCGAGGGCCGCGTCGAGTTCCGACTCGACGTACTCGTATTTGTCCGGCGCGAGGTCACAGACGAATAGGTCGATCCCCTCGTCGCCGTACTCGGCGACGCGGGCGAGCGCGTCCTCGACGTCGTGGGGACTTGCCGGAATCAAGGCGACGCCGTGGGGCGTCGGCTCGGGTTCCTCGAGCGGGTCGTCGTCCTCGCCGGCCGCGACGGGGGGCGCCGCCTCGTCGATGTCGTCGGTCGCGTCGGCGACCGGTTCGGCACCGTCGTCCCCGGCCCCGGAATCCTCCGGTTCGGGTACGTTCCGGACGTCGTCGTAGGCCTCGCGAAGCAGGGCCACGCAGGCCAGTCCGTCGGCGTCCGGGTCCGCAACGACCGCGACCTCGGCTCCCTCGAGGGCGGCCGCGGCCTGCTGTTCTTCGAGGTCCTCCTCGAGTTCGTCGGGCAGGAAGAAGCCGGTTCCCGGGAGGACCGATTTCCGCGAGAGCGGGAGATCGCCGCTCTCGATAAGTTCGTCGTACATGGTTCCCCGTGGGTGACCGGCGGGGAAGTAACCGCCGGTCTCGAGAGTGCCACGGGCCGGCATCGACGCGCCCGGCGGGGTCAGGCGTCGACCGCCGATTCGTCGCCGTCCCCGGCCGGCTCGAGCTGGCGGACAGTCAGTACGGGCACAGGTGAGGTACGGACGACCCGCTCGGCGACGCTGCCGAGCAGGAGCCGGTTCTCGCCGTGGCGACCGCGAGTCCCGGTCGCGACGACGTCGGCGTCGACCTCGCGGGCGTACTCGCAGATCTCGGCGGCGGGCCGGCCGTCGCGGATCGCGGTCGTTACCCCCCTGTCGGCTCGGTCCTCGACGGTGGCCAGCGCCGCGTCCGAGGTCGTCTCGAGCGCGGTGCGGAGTTCGTCCCGGAGCTGCTGGGGCGAGGCGTCGACTTCGCTCGCGTCGACTACCGAGAGGGCGTGGACGTCGGCCTCGAAGCGGGCGGCGAGATCGAGCGCGACGTCGACCGCCCGTTTGACGCTGTCGGAGCCGTCGGTCGCGACCACTACGGTATCGAACATAGCGGGGGTTTCGGTCGGGAACGCTTAAACCTCCCCGTTCGACGGGGCGAACGGGCGTCCCGGTGCCGCCGCGGTGGGATGGCTTTTTCATGCCGGCCCACCCACTGCCGCGTATGGACGCCAGCGAGCCGGTTACCGTCGACACCGTCCTGGTGACGGTCGACGGGAGCGAGGAGTCAGCCACCGCCGTCGAGTACGCCGTCGCGGTCGCGGACCGCTACGACGCCAGCGTCCACGCGCTGTTCGTCCTCGGACGCGGGGTCGTCCGCGGGTTGGACGCCGGGACGGTCGACGAGACCGACGTCGCGGAGACGACACAGGAGTTCTTCGACGACGTCCGGCGGATCGCCGCCGACGCGGACGTCGACCTCGCGACCTCCGTCGACGACGGCTTCTCGCAGACGCGCAAGACCCGCCATCCGGGCAACGTCGTCCTCGACACGGCCGACGCCGTCGACGCCGACTTCGTCGTCCTCCCTCGAGAACCGGTTACTGGCACCGAGGCGGAGGTCTTGGAGCAGGCGGCCGAGTACGTCCTCTCCTACGCGAGCCAACCCGTGCTATCGGTGTAGCGACGGCGACCGTTCCATACGGGCGACTGCGAGTCATCGCCGGTGGGACCGCGATCGCCCTGCGGTTCCACCGGCAACTCGTTACAGTAGACCGTGTCAGCCCTCGGGATCGAGCAGGATCGCCATCTCCTGTTCGAAGCTCTCGGTCCCCGTCGATTCGAACCCGACCCGTTCGTAGAGGGCGATCGCCGGGTTGTTCCAGCGCTCGACGGTCAGCCAGACGCGTTCGATCCCGATCTCGGCCGCGTGGCCCAGTAGGTTCTCGAGCAACACGGTGCCGATCCCGGCCTGCTGATAGGCCTGCAGGACGAAGATCGCCAGCTCCCACTCGATCTCGGCGTTGTTCTCGATCGCCGACGGATCGTCGGTGTCGGGGACCAACATCGCGTGGCCGACGGCGTCGCCATCGTGGGAGGCGACGACGTTGACGCTGTCCTCGCCGATCGTCTCGAGCCAGTTGCGGATGCGGCTCTCGCCGGTCGGCGGGATCCCCTGTGCCCGATCGGCGGGATCGAACGCGAGGTACATCTCGACGACGTCCTCGAGTGCCCCCTCGGCGAACGAGCCGACGGCGCGGATCTCGATGGGGCGGTCCTCGCGGTCCTCGATCGTCGTCGGCGGCGCGGGAAACGGTCCGGACGGGTCGTCCGGGTACTGACGCGAACCCGACATCGTTATCGCACCAACTTGACCGTCGTGGGGGCGTTCAACAGGACGAACTCGGTGATCGGCCCGAGCTGTATCTTCCCCATCGGACTCAGCGTCCCGCCGCCGATGACCAGCTGATCGTACTCGCCCTGTTCGGCGTAATCGACGAGCGCGCTGCCCGGATCGCCCTCGAGTTTCTCGACGGGCCTGTCCTCGAGGCCAGCCTCGTCGAGGGCCTCGCGGGCCTGCTGGCACATTTCGTCTTGCGATCGCTTCGACTCGGGTTTGTCGACGATGGCGACGGTCAGGTCGTCGCCGACGTCGGTCGTTCGCTCAATGGTCCGTCGCAGCGTCTTCACCGACTCGTCGCTGCCGCCCAGACCCAGCAACACGTTCATACACGTGACTGTGAGCCGATACACGAAAACGGTTGTGCCATTTGCCCCCGAATCGCGTCGAGCCGACCGTTCGCGAGCCAGCCAATCGCAGACGTTGTGCAGGACGACGCTGTTAAGAGCGTGTAGTGAATACGTTGACCGAATGAGTGATGCAGCGCTCGATGTCGTGGAGTTCCTGCTCACGACGAGCGTGTATTCGGACGACCGGACGCTAGACGAGAACGATCTCCCACCGGCGTTTCGCCGGGTCTACTGGACCGGTGGCGTCGACGAGGACGGGGACGACGGGGGCTCGAGCCGCAAACCCGCGGGGATCGATCGCCCGCTCTCGGTCACGACCACGACCGCCCGCGAGGCGACCGATGTCGACCGGCCGTGGGAAGCCATTTCCGACCTGATGTTCACCGAGCGCGACGAGTTCTCGGGGACGATCACCCTCGCCCAACGGGACATGGCCGAGGAGTGGTTCGCCGAACGCGTCGACGCGGAGCGCCTGCTGGAGAACCCGACGCTGGCGAAACACTTCGAGCGCCACGACGACTACGATTTCGACGTTTCCCACGAGGCAGCCCGGGAGCGCAACCGGCCGATCCAGGCCGATCGGGTCTGGATCGACGGCCTCCTGAACGAGTACTTCGACGAGGAGGAAGACGAGGAAATGTTGGACCTCGTGGAAGTCCGCGCGCCCGAGGAGGTCGACATGTCGCTGGACGACCTCGTGCTGACCGACGACCAACAGAACGAACTCAACAAGATCTCGAAGGCGATCGAACACCGCGACTACCTCGCCGACATCGGCCTGCGCGAGATCGGGAAGCTACTGTTCGTTGGCCCGCCGGGCACCGGGAAGACCTCGACCGCACAGGCGCTCGCACAGGACATGGACCTGCCGTTCGTCGAGGTCAAACTCTCGATGATCACCTCGCAATACTTGGGGGAGACGGCGAAAAACGTCGACAAGACCTTCGAGGTCGCCAAGCGACTCTCGCCGTGTATCCTCTTTATCGACGAGTTCGACTTCGTCGCCAAGACCCGCCGCAGCGACGAACACGCCGCCCTCAAACGCGCCGTCAACACTCTCCTCAAGAGCATCGACAACATCTCGCTCATCGAGGACGACGTCTTGCTCATCGGGGCGACCAACCACCCCGACCAACTAGACGACGCCGCCTGGCGGCGCTTCGACGAGATCATCAACTTCCCCAAACCCGACCAGGGCATGCGGGCGGACATCCTCGGACTCATCACCCGGACGATGGACATCGACGAGTTCGACCCCCAACTCATCGCCGATGTCACTGAGGGACTGACCGGCAGCGACCTCCGGATGGTCCTCCGGGAGGCGGTCCTCGAGGCCCTGACCGAGGACCGAACGACGCTGACCCAGCAGGACCTCCTGAACGCCGTCGAGGAGTTCGAGGAGCGGGACACGTTAAAGAACATGGACATGATGGAGGGCGACCACGACGCCTTAGTCGCTGGCGGGGACCTCGACAAGGCCAGCGACGGCGGTGAGCCGAGCGACGCGAGGCGATCCTCGTCGGACCACGGGTCCGACGGCGGCCACTCGCACGACCACGATCACGACCACTGAGCCCTGCGGCGCCCGTCCGAGGCCGTTTCGATACGTTTTCGCAGCGGGTTCGATTCCGCCCCTTGAGCGTTGGCTTCGGGGACGGCGCGACCTGGGGTTGCGTCGCCAACGGGGGCGATGGAGCGCCCGTCCTGCGGGGAATACCCTTTATGCGACGGCTGTCAAGGGGCACCTATGAGCGATGACGCCCCAGCGGGAGACGCCGCGGCGACGTTCGCGGCCCGGGCACAGGACGACCACGGCGAGGCGATCCGCGACCTCGTCGTCTTCGGCGACGCCGTCCGGGGCGACGACCGCGGCGTCCACGCGTCGGTCGAGGTACTGCTGGTCCTCGAGGAGGCGGACCCGGAACGCGAGCGGCGACTCGAGGCCCTCGCCGAAACCGTGGGGGCCGAACACGGCGTCGTCTTCGAGGTACACGTCCTGCCGGCCGAGCGGGTCGAGGCGAATTCGGACCACCCGTTCATCCGGACGGCGCTCGAGGAAGGGCGATCGTATGTGTAGGCGACGAGTCGGGAGTCGCGACCGCCTCGAGCCGAGCCGCCGCCGCGCCGTCGGAGGGGCGAGCTGACGATGCGGGTGACCCTGCTCGGGACCGGCGACACGACCGGGACGCCCACCGTCGGCTGTGACTGTGACACCTGCGTAGCGGCTCGAGAGCGCGGCGTCGAACGCACGCGCTTTTCGGTCCACGTCGAGAACGAGCGCGTCGACGAGTCGCTGCTGATCGACTTCAGCCCCGACTTCCGGTACCAGTTCCTCCGCGACGAGGTCCCCCTGCCCGACGCCGCCGTCATCACCCATATCCACTTCGACCACCTCGATGGGCTTGGCAACGTCTTTCGCGTGCTAGACTCCCTCGAGGTCTACGCGGCCGACGAGACCGACTCCCAGACGGGCAAGAGCGTCGCTGAGACGGTGGACGACGACTACCACTATCTCGATCCCGTCACCGTGGTNGATGTGTATAAGAGACAGGTCCGGATCTGCGGGCTCAACGTGACGCTGGTGCCCGTCGACCACCCGCCGCTGGTCTGTTACGGCCTCTCCGTCGAGGACCCCGTGACGGGCGCGAAGCTGTCGATCACGGGCGATACGAGCTACGACGTTCCCGAGGCGTCCCGGGACGTCCTCGCCGACGCCGACCTCCTGCTGGCCGACGGGATCGTCCCCGCGAGTCTCGCCGACTATCACCCGCTGGGCGGCCGCCACGAGGACGCCGACGGCGTCGCTCGGACGTTCGGCACGAAACACATGACTCGCGAGGGCGCGCTCGCGCTGGCCGAGGAACTGAACGCCGACCGGACGCGGCTGGTTCATCTCGCGCACTTCTACCCCGCCGAGGAGGCCTTCGCGGAGCCGCTGGCGGTCGACGGCGAGGTCTACGAACTATAGATCCGCGGGAACGTGTCCGTCCGGCGCTCGAGCGGCGGCCGCCGGGCCGTCAGCCGAACCGATCGAGTCCCGCCTGTCGCCGCCGCTTGCCGTCGGGATCGGCCGTCCACGCGGTCCGGCGGTCGCGTTCGGCCTCGAGGTCGGTCGAGAGGTCGGCCGCCGACTCCGGTTCGTGGCCCGGACAGTCCGGCCCGCACTCCGTGTTGGCGTCGACGACCCGGTCCGTCCACTCGCAGTACGGTAGCGTCGCGCCGCTCGCGTCGGCCGGGCGACACGCGCCGCAGTCTGGGAACTCGTAGGTCCGCCACCCCTTGCCGTAGGCCCGTTCGGCGAGTCGGCGGCGAGCCCGTGCTTTCGCATCGGGCGAGACGACCTCGATCTCCGTTCGCCCCGGGTGGGCGGCGAGGGGCTCGATCCCGGGCACGTCGGGCACGAGCGGGGCCGGCTCGCGAATTACCTCGATCTCGAGGCCGTCGCCCGCGGCGGTCTCGTCGCGGTGGACCCGCCAGACGCCGACTTCGTCGGGGATCCGGTTCAGGTGCGCGCGCGTGACGTAGCTCTCGGTCGCGAGGATCGCCTCGTCCAGCAGGGCGAGGCTCACGTCGGTCCGCAGTTGCATCTCGAGGTCGCCCGGCCGGCCCAGATCGGGCTTGTTCTCGATCCCGACGATGCGGTCGTACCAGTCGGGGTAGCGGGCGACCTGCCGGACGTACTCGCGGTTGCTGGTCGCGCTGGCCTCGCGGTCGCGTTCGAAGAACCCGATCTCTTTGGCCCGCTCGGTGGCGTTGCGGGCGCGCTCGGGGTGGCAGTCGAAGGCGTCCTTCCAGTAGCGGGCCCGCCCGGTGCCGACCGCCGACTCGATCGCGGCGTCGGGGATCGTCTCACTGGTGAGTTCGACGCGCTCGTCGAACTCGGGGCCGGGTTCGACGCAGAGTACGTCGAGGATCCGGCCGCCGGGATCGGCGACGCTCCCCCCGAGCTGGCGGGCGACGATTCCCTCGCCGCGCTCCTCGAGGCGGGCACATAACTCGAGTTCGAACGCGAACTCGGACACGGTACGTGTGAGGGGCGGACGGGAGATAAGTCGTCGGGATCGCCGGTGTGGAACGGAAGCACGGGTGATATTCTCTCGGTTCCGTCGACCTCGAAATCGACGGGATAGCTCGCAACCTTTATCAGTCGCACAGGGGAATCACTACCCAAGATTACTCATCGTCTTATGGTAGGAAATCGACAACCGGAGGTGAACATCGGGCTCGTCGGTCACGTCGACCACGGCAAGACGACGCTGGTGCAAGCGCTCAGCGGCTCGTGGACGGACCAACACAGCGAGGAGATGAAACGCGGAATCTCGATCAGGCTCGGCTACGCCGACGCCACGTTCCGTCACTGCGACGGCCTGGATGAACCCGAGTGTTACACCGTCGAGGAGGAGTGTCCGGACGGCTCCGAGAGCGAGCCGCTGCGGACCGTCTCGTTCGTCGACGCCCCGGGGCACGAGACCCTGATGGCGACGATGCTGTCCGGCGCGTCCCTGATGGACGGCGCGGTGCTGGTCGTCAGCGCCAACGAACCCGTCCCCCAGCCCCAGACGGAGGAACACCTGATGGCGCTGGACATTATCGGAATCGACAACATCGTCATCGCCCAGAACAAGGTCGACCTCGTCGATGCGGAGACCGCCCGGAACAACTACGACCAGATCAAGGAGTTCGTCGCGGGCACCGTCGCCGAGGACGCCCCGATCGTCCCCGTCTCCGCGGGCCAGGAGGTCAACCTCGACCTGCTGATCCAGGTGATCGAGGAGGAGATCCCCACCCCCGATCGGGATCCCGACGCCGATCCCCGGATGCACGTCGCCCGCAGTTTCGACATCAACAAACCCGGTACGTCCGCGAAGGACCTCGCCGGCGGCGTCCTCGGGGGCAGCCTCGTCGAAGGCGAACTCGAGGTCGGCGACGAGATCGAGATCCGCCCCGGCCGCGAGGTTGAGGAGGGCGGCCAGACGGAGTACGTCCCCATCGAGACGACGATCCGCTCGCTGCAGGCCGGCGGCGAGACCGTCGACACCGTCACGCCGGGCGGCCTGCTCGGCGTCGGGACCGGGCTCGACCCCTCGCTGACCAAAGGCGACGCGCTGGCCGGCCGGATGGCCGGCCCGCCGGGGACGCTCCCGCCGACCTGGAACGAGTTCACGATGGAGGTCGACCTGCTCGAACGGGTCGTCGGCGCGGACCAGGGCGAGACGGTCGACGAGATCAGCACCGGCGAACCGCTGATGATGACCGTCGGCACGGCGACGACCGTCGGCTCGGTCACCAGCGCCCGCGAGGGCGAGTGCGAGGTCCGACTCAAGCGACCCGTCGCCGCCGAACCGGGGACGAAAATCGCGATCAACCGCCGCATCGGCGCGCGCTGGCGGCTGATCGGTCTCGGTACCCTGACGGACTGAGATGGGACAGTCGACGCGGGTCGCCCTCGACACGAGCGCGCTCATGATGCCGGTCGAACTCGACGTGCGGCTGTTCGAGGAACTCGAGCGGCTGTTGGACGACTACGAGGCGACGATCCCACAGGCCGTCCTCGAGGAACTCCGGCGACTTTCCGAGAAGGGCGGGCAGGAGGGAACGGCCGCGACCGTCGGCCACGACTTGGCGACCGAGCGCTGTCTCGCCGTCGACACGGAGGCATCGTACGCCGACGACGCACTGGTCGAACTCGCCCGCGAGGGCAACGTCGACTACGTCGTCACGAACGACCGCCCGCTGCGCGACCGGGTCCTCGAAGCGGGGAGACCGGTAATTGCATTACGCGGGAGAAACAAGTTAGCGATCACTCAACCATAGATGTACAAACGGGTTAGACTGAAGGACACGGTAGAAGTACCGCCGGAAGAACTCGGCGACGTTTCGCCGGATCGAGTCAAACGACTGCTCCAGGACAAACTCGAGGGGCGCATGGACGAGGAGGTGGGCAGCGTCGTCTCCGTCACGGAGGTTCACGATATCGGCGAGGGGACGGTCCTGCCCAACCGCCCCGGAGTGTACTACGAGGCCGAGTTCGACGCGGTGACGTTCGATCCACAGATGCAGGAAGTCGTCGACGGCACCGTCGTCGAAGTCGTCGAGTTCGGTGCCTTCGTCGGCATCGGCCCCGTCGACGGCCTGCTCCACGTCTCGCAGATCAGCGACGAGTATCTCGCCTTCGACGGCGAGAACCAGCGGCTCTCATCGAACGAGTCCGACCGCGCGCTCGGCGTCGACGACGCCGTCCGCGCCCGCATCGTCACCAAGAGCATCGACGAACGCAACCCCCGGGACTCGAAGATCGGGCTCACCGCGAAACAGCCCGGCCTCGGCAAACACGCCTGGCTCGAGGACGAACACGAGAAACGCGAAGCCACGGCGGGTGAATAACCATGGCATCCGATCGGCTCGTCTGTCGCGAGTGTCACCGGGTCAACGAACCCGACAACGAGACGTGTGACGCCTGCAACTCCTCCTCGCTGACCGAGGACTGGGCGGGCTACGTCATCATCGCCCACCCCGAGGACAGCGAGATCGCGACGGAGATGCAGATCACCGAACCGGGCGCGTACGCCCTGAAGGTTCGCTGACGCGTGACTCGCGACGACACAGACGACGCGTTCGCCGACGACGACCAGCTGCTGGTCCTGCCCGACGCCTTGCGCCACGAACTCAAAGAGCCGATGGGCCCGATCGAGACCGACGCCGACCGGCTCCTCGAGGGCGTCGACGGCCACCTGATCGCCGTCGGCGACGTCGTCACCTATCACCTCCTGCAGGCGGGCCGCCGGCCCGACGTGGCCCTCGTCGACGGCCGGACCAAACGCACCGAGGTCGACGCCGAAATCCGCGAGGCGGTCACCGAGGGCGCGAGTATCGAGGTCCGAAACCCCCCCGCCGAACTGGGCGTGCCGGTCATCCGGGCGCTCCGGCGCGCGCTCTCGACTGACGACCCGACCACGATTCTGGTCGACGGTGAGGAGGACCTCGTCGCGCTGCCGGCGATCGTCGCCGCGCCCGAGGGCGCAAGCGTCGTCTACGGCCAGCCCGACGAGGGGATGGTCCACGTGACCGTCACCGACGACCACCGCGCCGAGATGCGCGAGTTGCTCGAGCGCTTCGAGGGCGACACCGAACGGTTCTGGGAGTTGCTCGAGGGCTGAGTTACCCGTCGTTTCGTTTTCCGAGCGCCCGCTCGAAGACCCGCTGGGCCCGCTCGTACGCGGCCGTTCTGTCGACGATCGGTGCCGGATAGTCGGGCGCGAGTTCGGCCTGGCGATCGGCCGGCAGCGTCGGCCACTCGACGATCGCCTCGGCGGGCACGTCGGCCAGTTCGGGGACGTACTCGCGGACGAACGCCCCGGTGTCGTCGTACTTGGCGGCCTGTGCGACGGGATCGAAGATCCGAACGTCGACCGAGTCGGTCCCCGTCGAGGCGACCCACTGCCAGTTCCCGGGGTTGACCGCGGGATCGTGATCGACCAGCCGCTCCCGGAAGTGGGCCGCGCCGCGTCGCCAGTCGAGCAGGAGGTGTTTCGTCAGGAAGCTCGCGACGACCTGTCGTGGCCGGTTGTGGATGTATCCGTCCCGCTCGAGCTGGCGCATTCCGGCGTCGACGAGTGGATACCCCGTCTCGCCGCGTTTCCAGGCGCGGAAGTCGGCGTCGTCCGTTCGCCACGCGATCTCGTCCGGGAACTGCTTGTAGTTTGCCGTCGCCAGATCGGGGGTGTGGGCGAGCAGGTGGTAGTACAGTTCTCGCCACGTGAGTTCGAACGCGTACTTGTCGACGTTGCGCCGCTCGTCGCCGTCGACGGCGTCCCGGACGTTGGTGACGGTTTCCCAGACCTCGCGGATTCCGATCGCACCGGCGGCCAGATACGGCGAGAGCCGCGAGACGGCCTCGAGCGGGCGCTCGACCGCGGCCGCGAGATCGTCCCGGGTGTCGGCGTAGCGCCGCAGTCCGGCGTCGCGAAAGGACGCGAGGCGCTCGCGGGCGGCCTCGGTCCCCGCTGTTGGGAGGTCGATATCACTGTCCGCGATCGGGATCGGCTCGTCGGCAATGACGTCGGCGAGCGCGTCCGGGTCGGGCTCGGGTGCTGGGGCCGGCTTCGGCCGTTCCTGCCAGTCCGCGTAAAACTGGCTGTGGGTCGGATACGACGGCTCGAGCGTTCGCGGGTCGACCAAGACCGTATCTACGTGGGTCTCGAGGGGGACCCGAGCGCGGCGTCGACGGCGGCCGTCCGGTCCCGCCGAACGGGATCGTAGCACTCCGTCGTGACGACGCGGTCGACACCGTACTCGTCGCAGAGGTCGACGAGGACGTCGGGAGCCGCTCCCGAGCGTACGAGGAGGTCGCTCTCGAGGTCGCGGTACCGCTCTCGGAGCGCCCGGACGGTCCGATCGACGAACGCGCGTTTGCGCGCCCCGAGTCGGTCGGTGACCGCGGGATCGAACACGTAGACTGGAAGGACTGGTCCGTCCGCGGCGGCGACCGCAGCGGCCAGGCCCCGATTGTCGGCCGTCCGCCGATCGCGCCGGTGCCAGTACAGGAGCATGGTGGTGCTAGCGACTCGAGGGTGTAATGTCCTCCGCGTGCTGGCCGAACTTCAGAGCCGGAAACCGTGATTCTCGGTTTATATCATTCCCCCATAGAGTGGGAAACGAGATGGTACGTGACGCGCTTGACAGGTGCATCGACGCGATCACGACCCACAACCGGATCGTGATCGTCGTATTGTTACTGCTGACCGCCGGCGCGGTCGTCGGGATCGGGAACCTCGATACGTCCAATCAGGCCGGCAGCGGCGACGTCGGCGAGACGACGCCCGCACAGAAGGCCGACTACATCGCCGAGAACTACGGCGATCCGGGCGACGAATCGAACGTCTCCGCCGCGCCGGTCTACGTCCGCCACGAGGACGGCAACGCCCTCTCGAAGGCGGCGCTGATCGACTCCCTCGAGTACCAGCAAACGGTCCTCGAGAACGATTCGGTGTCGGCGGCGCTCGCCGACGATGGCGGGGTCACCGGTGTCGCAAACGTTGTCGGGGCGCGGGCCGCCGATGACCCCAACGCCACTCGTGCGGAACAGATCGCCGCCCTCGAGTCGACCGACGACGACGAGTACGCGGCGCTGCTTTCGGAGTCGCTGACGCCCGAGTCGGGCGCGCTCTCCTTGCTGCCACAGCGCTACGAGCCCGGAAGCGCGACCGCCGAGAGCCACCGGATGGTCTTCCGGTTCGAGACCGACGGGGCGGACGGCTCGGCGGGAGTGCCGAGCGACGCACAGCGGGCCCTCTACGAGGCGGCCGACGATCGCGACGAGCCGAACTATTTCACCCTCGGCGAACACGCGGTCGCCGATCTCAACCAGCGGATGGCGTCGAACACGACGACCCTGATCCTGCCGGTCGCGCTGGCGTTGATCCTCGGGATCCTCGCCTTCACCTACCGCGACCTCGTCGACGTCGTCGTCGGGATGATCGGCGTCGTCGTCTCCATCCTGTGGATGTTCGGCATCCTGGGCTGGCTCGGGATCTTGGCCGGGATGACGATGATCATCGGGCCGGTGATGATCGCTGGGCTCAGCATCGACTTCGGGTTCCACGTCTTCATGCGGTACCGGGAACAGCGGGGGAGCGACGAGGGGATCCGCCCGCCGATGACGCGGTCGGTCCGCTCGGTCGCCGTCGCGCTTGCACTGGTCACCGTGACGACCGCGATCGGGTTCCTCTCGAACGTCGTCAACCCCGTGACTTCGATCCGCGATATGGCTATCGGGATCACGCTCGGGGTCATCTCGGCCTTTATCATCTTCGTGACGCTCGTCCCCGCACTGAAGATCAGCATCGACGGCCTGCTCGAGCGCGTCGGCGTCGACCGGCGCAAGCGGCCGCTCGGCTACGGGCGCTATCTGGGTCGCGCTCTCGGCGGCAGCGTCACCCTCGCGAAACGGGCGGCACCGGTCGTCATCGTCGTCGCGCTCGTCGCGGGGAGCGCCGGTGCGGTGGCCTGGCCCGCGCTCGAGCAGGAGAGCTTCCAGCAGCGGACCGAGTCGGTCGCCGACTGGAAGACCGAAATGCCGGGCCCGATGGCCTGGGAGGAGTCCGCGTTCGTCGAGAACCAACTGTACGTGACCGATCAGTACCGGCCCAGCGACGACGGTGCCGGCCGCTCGGCCGTCCTCATCGAGGGGACCGTGACCGCCGACGGGACCTTGCAACGGGTCGCTGAGGGGAGCGATACCGCCCGTGAAACCGGCGTTGCCTTCGATCAGCAAGGCGTCGAGTCGGTCCGCTCGCCGCTGTCAGTCATCGAGGCGACCGCCGCGGAGAACGACTCCTTCGCCGCGACGGTCGACTCGGCCGATACGGACGGCGACGGCGTCCCGGATCGGAACCTCGAGTCGGTCTACGATCACCTCTTCGAGGTCGCCCCCGCGGAGGCGGGGCAGGTGATCGAACGGACCGATAGCGGAGAGTATCGGTCGCTTCGCATGCTCGTCACCGTCGACCGCGGCGACACCTACGACGATCGTGCCGACGACATGCAGTCGGTGGCCACGGCGATCGAGGACGGCGACGGGGACCTGACCGCCACCGCGGCCGGCCCAGCGGCGGTCACCCAGTCCGAACTGGGCGAAGTCACCGATGGCATCCTCTACGTATTGCTCCTCGCGCTCGGCGTGATCGCGGTCGCCCTGATCGGCATCTACCGACTGAGCGAGGGCAGCGCGACGCTGGGGGCCGTGACGGTCGTCCCGATCGCGCTGGTCGCCGGCCTCGTCATCGGGAGCATGTACCTGCTCAAGGTCCCCCTGACGCTGCTGACCGCGCTCCTGATGAGTCTGGTCATCGGGCTGGGGATCGACTACAACATCCACCTCAGCGATCGCTTCGCGCAGGAACTCGGGCGACACGGCGGCGTCTACGACGCGCTCGAGGCGGCCGTCGTCGGGACCGGGGGCGCCTTGCTCGGGAGTACGCTCACCTCCTCGGCGGCGTTCCTGGCGCTGCTCTTGCACCCGCATCCGCAACTCCAGAGCCTCGGCCTGCTGGTCGTCCTCGCGCTCGTCACCTCGTTCCTGGTGAGCGTGTTGGTCCTCCCGAGCATGCTCGCGCTGTGGGCGCGCTACGCCGACGTGACCGGCGTCGCAGCGGGTGCGGAACCGTCGGCGGCCAGCGCCGGCGACGACTGACGGCGACGGACACGTTTTTATCAGACGAACAACAATACGGGCCGTGAACAGGGCACTCCCTGCCGGGTTCGGCATCGGACTGGTCGCCGGCGGCAGTCTCCGCGTCGCGTTCGGGTCGAACTGGTTTCTGGTCCTCGCCGTCGTCACGCTTTATACCGGACTGGGATACTTCACCGTGGAGTATCGCCGACTGTTAACCCGCGAGTATCCTCCGTTCGATCGGTCGGTCGATCGATTCGGCTACGCGATCGGGCTGTTCGGTCTCAGTATCGGTCCCATCGCCGTCAGCCAGCAGTTCACGACGGCCGACGTGAGCCTCCAGCTCTTCGTCGCCTACCTCGGCGTCGTCGGCTTTCTGCTCACCTCGAGCGCCGCGGCGATCGAGAGCGAGCGCGACGCCCGGTAAGGCGCGAACGGAGGGTTACCGGACGACCGTGTGCTCGAGCGTGCCGATCCCCTCGACCTCGAGTGCGACGGTATCCCCATCCTCGAGCCATTGGCCCAACTCGAGGCCACAGCCCTCGCCGACGGTGCCGCTGCCGATGACGTCGCCGGGGTGGAGTGTCTCGGACTGGGAGATATGCTCGATGATCTCGGCGAAGGTGTGATACATCTCGTCGACGGTGCCCTCAGACCAGACCTCGCCGTCGATCCTGGCGGTCATCGGGGCCTCGAGGACGTCGATGTCCTCGCGCGGGACGAAGTAGGGGCCCAGCCCGTTCGCGAAGTCCTTGCCCTTCGCGGGGCCGAGTCGCCCCTCCATCTCCTCGCCCTGGATGTCGCGGGCGCTGAAGTCGTTGAAGACGGTATAGCCGGCGATGTGGTCCTCGGCGTCGGCAGCCGAGATGTTCCGGCCGCGTTTCCCGATCACAGCCGCGATCTCGAGTTCGTAGTCCATGATCTGTGAGTAGTCGGGCCACTGGATCGTCTCGCCGGGCGCGACGACGCTGTCGGCGTTGCCCTTGTAGTAGACCGGCAGCTCGTACCAGACGTCGGCGATCTCGCCGTCCATGCTGTTCTGGACGTGTTCCTCGATGGCCATACAATCGCGCAGCGAATTGGGACGGGGAAGCGGTGCGAGCAGCCGGTACTCGCCGGGTTCGTACCGGAGTTTCGCACCACCGGGACCGCGCTCGGCGTCGGTCTCGGCCGCGTACGCGAGGGCCTCGCGGGCGTCCGCGATCGCCCGGTCGCCGCGCTCGAGGAAGGCGATCATCTCCGGCGGGACGTGTGCGTGGGCCAACTCCGCGGGTGCCGGTTCGCCCTCGGCTGCGAGGACGGCCCCGTAGGCCGCCGTCAGATCGACGAGCGTCGCGTCGCCGGCCGCAGTGTCTCCGGACTCGTCGACGGCACCGATGCGCTCGACCGGACCGACCGGGGTATCGACTTCGAACGTTGCGAGTTTCATGCGTTCTCACCTCCGTTCACGGCGCCCGTGTCGCTGTCGGCCGCTTCGTCCTCGAGCATCGCGACCGGTCGCACCCAGCCCGCGCTCGCGTCCTCGATTTTGATGGGGAACGCGACAAGGGGGATGTCGGTCTTGCGCGGCAGTTGATCGAGGTTGGCCATCTTCTCGATCTGGCAGTACTCGACGTCTCGCCCCGCGAAGTGGGCCGGCCACAGTTCATCCTCGTCGCCCGACTCGACGTAGCGTTCGCCCATCGCCGCGAATGGCTTGTCGAAGCCGTAGGCGTCGGTGCCGATCACCTTCACGCCCTGCTCGACGAGATATTTGGTCCCCTCGGAGCTCATTCCGGGGAACTCGGTCAGGTACTCCGGCTGTCCCCACAGCTCGTCGGCCCCGGTCTGTATCAGGACGATCTCGCCGGGCGAGAGGTCGTGATCCAGGTCCTCGAGGGCGGCCTCGAGGGCCGCGACCCCGATCTCCTCGCCGGGATCCATCGATCGGAAGTCGAGGACGACCGCGTTCCCACGGCACCACTCGAGGGGGATCTCGTCGATCGTCTTCGCGGGCTCGCCGTCGACCTCGGGGCCGTAGTGCCACGGCGCGTCGAGGTGGGTGCCGGCGTGGGGGATGACCGCGAGGTCCTCCCACGCCAGCCCCATCCCCTCGGGGAAGTCCTCGGGGTCGACGTCGTAGCCCTGTTCCTGCAGGGTCTCGGCGAGGCGTTTCGCGCCCGCCTCGTGGTCGAAGGCGTCGATTTCCGGTGGTGTCGGCTCGCTCGGCGCTCCGTCCTCGAGGCCGATGCTGAGATCTATCAGTTCGGTCTCGTCGAATGTCAACAGTTCGCTCATGACAACCACGACTGGGGGAACCCATTTGAAACTGACTCACGAGCGACTCGCCGGTCGAGGACGACGGTCACGACCGCCGGCGATCAGAGTCCCCAGATGAGCGTAATGCCGACGGTCGTGACGACCGCCAGCAATAGCTGGAGCGGGCCGCCGACGCGCAGGAAGTCGGTGAACTCGTAGCCGCCGGGCCCGTAGACCATCAGGTTCGTCTGGTAGCCGACCGGCGTCATGAAGGACGTCGCGGAGGCAAACAGCACCGCGAGGAGAAACGAGAACGGCGCAGCGCCGAGGCTCGTCGCCGCGTCGACCGCGATCGGGATCATCAGCACGACCGTCGCGACGGGCGTGATGACGTTCGCCAGCAGCCCCGTGACGATGGTAAACAGCAACAGCACCGCCACGAGCGGCAGGTAGGTGGCCGCCGATACCAACCCGGTTGCGATGACTGCTGAGCCGCCGGTGGCCTCGAGGGCGATCCCCAGCGGAATGACCCCCGCCAGCAGGAAGACGACGTTCCACGAGACGGCGTCGTAGGCGTCGTCGATCGAGAGACAGCCGCTGACGACCATCAGGAAGACGCCGGCGAAGGCCGCGATCACGATCGAGAGCAGTCCCAGCGCGGCCGCGCCGATAACGCCGGCCATGATCCCGATCGCGATCGGCGTCTTCGGCGACAGCGGCGCGACGTCCTCGAGGTCGGCGTCGGCCAGCCGGTTGACGGCGTCGTCGACGACGAGCAGGTCGTTCGACGCGGTGAAGTGGGCGATCGCGTCGTCGGAGGTCTGGACCAGGAGGAGGTCGCCGGGGGCGAGTCGGACGGCCGCGAGGTCCGTTCGGAGGAGGTCGCCGCCCCGGCGGATCGCCAGCACGGTCGTCCCGAAGAACTCCCGGAGGGCCGTCTCGCCGAGGCGCTCGCCGGCGAACGCCGACGACTCGGGAACGACGGCCTTCACGAGGACGTCCTCGCTCGGGGCCTCCTCGAACGTCTCCTCGGTCACCGACTCCCGGGCCAGCTGGTGTACCCGCTGGGCCTCGACGAACCGGTTGATCGCTTGCAGGCTCCCATGGACCGTGAGCAGGTCTCCCTCGCGGATCCGCTCGTCGGTCGCGGCCGCGACGAACGACTCGCCATCGGCGGGGATCGACGCCGCGTCTGCCTCGAGTCGCGTCCGGCTGTCGCCGGAGCGCTGGCCGGGGGGCGACGCCTCGGGCCCCGCCTCGAGGGTCGCCTCCCGCTCACCGTCGTACTCGAGGACACGGTCCGCCGACGCGGTTTCGCCGTCACTCCCGTCGCCCGCCCGGCGGAGCTGGAGAACGCGGACATCCGCGTCCGCGCGCGCCTCGAGGTCGTCGACCGTCCGACCGACCGGTGCCGAATCGGCCCGCACTCGAACCGTCGCGAGGTGGTCCTCGAGTTCGAACTCCTCGACGAGGTCGGCGTCGACCGGGATCCGCGCGGGCGTCAGCCACCGACCGACGGTCGCGAGGTATGCGAGCCCGACCAGTAGAATCACGACGCCGAGCGCGGAGAACTCGAACATGCCGATCGGCTCGCGGCCGAGCAGTTCGACGGCGAACTCGCTGGCCAGCAGGTTCGTCGACGTCCCGATCAGCGTCAGCGTGCCGCCCAGAATCGCCGCGTACGACAGCGGCAGGAGGAGCTTCGACGGGGAGATCCTGGTCTTCTCCGCGAGGTCGGTGATCATCGGGACGAAGATCGCCACGATCGGCGTGTTGTTGATAAAGCCCGCGAGCGGCCCGGTCGTACAGATCGTCGCCAACAGCGCCCGCTTCTCGCTGCCGTTCGTGATCGTCGCGAGATAGACGCCGAGACGCTGGACTACACCCGTTCCCTGAATCGCCGCACTGAGCATGTACATGGCGACGATCGTCACCGTCGCGGTATTGGCGAACCCGGAGATGGCCGCTCTGGGACCGACGCCGGTCATCGGCTCGAGGGCCGCCAGCGAGACGATGATCCCGATCGCGGTCACGTCGGTGGGGATCGCCTCGGTCACGAACAGGACGAGCGCGACGGCGATGAGGCCGAAGACGACCAGCGCGCCGGTCGAGAGTTCCGCGGGGATCACGGTGCGATCAGCTCGCGTTCGCCCCGGGCCATCGCCCGTCTCTCGGTTGGAGTCGGCGCTCGCGTCGCGTTCATATTGTGTGAGATCGGACAACTCACAAAACTGTATCCGTTTATCGACTGTCAGTCGCCGGTCCCGACCATCGTCGGCGTCGGTCGACGGCCGGGACGTTTCGAACGTGTCCGACAGCAGCGAGCGAATCTCGAGAACCTATTTACCGTCCGGCGTGAACGTCCCGAGCATGTACGATTTCGTCGTCGTCGGCGTTGGCCCGCCGGGGGCGCGCTTCGCTCGCCGGGCCGCCGAGGCGGGCTACGACGTCCTCGCCCTCGAGAAAGGGACGATCGGCGAGCCGCTCGCCTGTTCGGGCCACGTGAGTACGGACATCTGGGAGTTCACCGGCGAGGGGGCCCGCGAGGACCTCTTTCAGAACGAGATCTACGGCGCTCGCTTTCACGTCGGCGGACCCGGCAGCGACGCCTACCCCTTCTACAAGGACGCGGTCGCGTCGAACGTCATCGACCGCGTCGGACTCGACTGCCATCTCGCCGAACTGGCCCGCGAGGTGGGTGCGGACGTCCGCGAGAACCACACCGTCACCGGCGTCACCGAACGTCACGACCGGGTCGCGATCGTCGCCAGCGGCCCCGACGGCCGCCTCGAGGTCGAGGGGAAGATGGTCGCGGGCTGTGACGGGCCGCGCTCACGGGTGCGGGACGAACTCGGCCTCCCACAGCCCGACGAGTTCCTCCACGGCGTCCTCGCCTTTTCGGAGGAGGACGATCACCAGGACTTCGTCGACGTCCATCTCACGCCGCCGACCTTTTTCGCGTGGCGGATCCCCCGCGGCGAGGCCGGCGTCGAGTACGGGCTGGCGGCCCCGCCGGGCGTGCAGGTCACCAAGCACTTCGAGGAGCTGATCGACGGCTACGAGATCGACGTCTCCCATCGCTGTTCGGGCGCGATCCCGGTCGGGCCGCCCGACCGCGTGACGTCCCGACGGGCGTTCCTCATCGGGGACGCGGCCGCCCAGACCAAGCCCTTCACCGGCGGCGGCATCCTCTATAGCATGACCAGCGCCGATCACGCCGCCCGCGAGATCGACCCCGATCGACCGACGACGCTGGCGGCCTACGAGCGCGCCTGGCGCGACGACTTAGCGCGCGAACAGCGACTCGGTCACTGGATCCGGCGCGCCTACTCGCTGCCCGAACCAGTCCAGCGGATCGGGCTGGGGGCGCTGTCGGGCGAGATCGGCGTCCACATGGACCGGCCCACCTCGCTCGTCTCGCCGACCCACCTGAAAGCGATGCTCTCGCGGCTGCGCGGGTAGGCGCTTCGCGGGCTCCACGCGGGAGGAAAGGCCGCCTCGAGTGCCGGAGCCGACAGACCGAAGGCGTCGGTCACGCAACGGGGGAGCGATGACGGGCCAGCAGTGGCGGGCGGCCGCGATCGGGGTCGTCGCCGGGGCGCTCGAGCGGGCCGGTATCATCGACGGGGAGCGGTTTCGCCCGACGATGGAACTGGCCTGGCCCCGGATCGTCACCGGCTTCGCGATCATGTCCAAGCAGACGGCCGACCTCGCGATGGTCGGGGCCGCCGTCGGGACGGCCGGCACGGCGGGGCTGGCCTTCGCGCTCGGCTACTGGCAGATCGTCACGCTGCTGGGACTGGGAGTCGCGGGCGGGACCGTCACGCTCGTCTCGCAGAACTACGGCGGCGAGGCGACCGATCGCGCGTCGGTGGCGGTCAACCAGAGCGTCGTCCTCGCGACCGCGCTGGCGACCCCGATCGCGCTCCTCTTCCTCGCGGTCCCCGGTCCCCTGATCCGCCTGCTCGGTTCCGGGCCGGACGCGCTCGTCCACGGGCGGATCTACCTCGTCTACGTCGCGCCCGCGGTGGTCTTCGAACTGCTGAACCTGATCGCGAGCCGCACCTACACCGGCGTCGGCGACACGTTCACCGAGATGGTCGCCCGTGCCGGCGGCGCGGTCCTCAACGTCGCCCTCAGCGGACTCCTGATCTTCGGCGTCGGCCTCGGTGCCGCGGGCGCGGCCATCGGGACTACTCTCGCCAGCGGGTTCGTGACGGTCGTCCTCGCGTGGGGGATGCTCGGGCGCTCCTACGGCCGGCTCGGAATGGAACCCAGCCCTGTCCCGATCACTCGGTCGGGGCCGTGGTTCGAGCCGACGCTGTTGCGCCAGTTGATCGAGATTTCCTTGCCGGAGATCGGCCGCCGACTCGCCCAGGGGGCGGTCGTCTTCCCGCTGTTGTGGATCGCCGCCTCCTTCGGCCCGGTCGTCGTGACGGCGCTCGAGGTCGGCCGCCGGGTGCGGGCCCTGATAAACAGCGTCAACTGGGGGCTGTCCCTGGCCGCGAGTTCGCTCGTCGGCCAACACCTCGGCGCGGGCGAGGAGGCTGAGGCGGGAGCCTACGGCGCGGCGATCATCCGCCTCTCGACGGTGATCTACGCTGTTGCGGGGGCGCTGGTCGTGGTCTTCGCGCGGCCGATCGCGGGGCTGTTCGTGAGCGACCCCGCAGCGGTTACCCAGGCCACGGTCTTCGTCGCCGTCGGCGCGGTCAGTTCGGTCGGCTACGGGCTCGACGGAGCGGCCGCCGGGGCCTTGCTCGGTGCCGGCGACACCCGCTGGCCGTTCGTCGCCTCGCTACTTGGTCGGTACGCCTTCGCGCTTCCCGCGGCCGCGCTCGGACTCGTCACGCCGCTTGCCGTCGGTGGGCTCTCTCTCGCGCTCTTCCTCGAGACGGCCGTCCCGGGCGGGATCAACTACTGGCTGTTCCACAGCGGGCGCTGGAAGGCAGTGAGCCGGCGGTACCGGCCGTCTTCCGAACCCGGCTGACGGCGAGCGTTGACGCGAACCCACCGCGGGAATCGAACCGACGCGGTCGAGCGTGGTCCGGGAAGACGACGAGATCCCCGATCGGCTGTCGAGTCGCCTCATACGGTTTCCGTCGTCGCCAGTGGGGCCGCAGGACGGTCGCGATCCCACCGGGATCGGGACAGCAGCCCGTATCAGGGATCGCTCGCGGTCCGCAACGCCGCGTCCCCGTCCCCGTTTCCATCCTCACCTCGTTCCTCGGCGACCACGTACTGGACTTCGACGACCAGCGGCCCATCGCTGTGGGGTCTGATCGCCTCGTAGAGTCGATCGGCGAGCCCCGATTCCGGGCCGGGTTCGCGCTCGGAGACCGTCACGACGACCCGGTCGACCGACTGAATCGGGTAGTCGCCGTCGAGTTCGACCACCACGTCGTCGCTTTCGAGCCCGTCATAGCGGGGCTGTGCGAGGACGGCGTCGACCTCGTCCTCGGCGGCGGACTCGAGTTCCGTCGTGTGAAAGTCAAGCAGCGTGACGCTCGCCAGCGGCGCGGCGAGTACCAACAGTCCGACCCCGAAGATCGCTGCATAGGTGTAGGTCGGTGTCCGCGTCGGCGACACCTCGAACAGTCCCTGCGGACGGTAGCCGGCGATCCACAGCGTCGCCAGCGCGGCGAGGTTGATCGACAGGAGGTTGACGATCACGAGGCCGGCGGCCCCGATCGCCGCGCCGGACATCCCCCAGGCGACCGTGATGCCGACCGCGGCCGACGGCGGGATCAGCGCCGCGGCGATCATCACGCCGACGATGGCCTCCGAGAAGCCCCGCGTGAGACTTAGGATGCCGGCGATTCCCGCACCCAGCGCGACCGCCAGCGAGAACAGGTTCGGCGCGACCCGCTCCTCGAGTTCGGTCGCGGCGACGATGTCGACCCCGGCGGGCTCGAGACCGGCCAGCCGAGCCAGCATCGCGAGGGCGACCGAAGCGACGATGACCATCGTCACGCCAGCGATCTGATAGGTAAATCCGGTCCGTTTGAGCCGACCGTCACCGGTCACGATGCCGACGTTGGCGGCCAGCGCGGGCCCCAGAAGTGGCGCGATGACCATCGCCCCGATCACGACCGCCGGCGAATCGGCGAGCAACCCCGCCGTGGCGACGACCGCACTGATCAACAGCATGACGGTGTAGATCGCGAACGGCGGCGTGAGTTCGTCCGCCTTCGTCCGGAGTACCTGCCGCGAGGTCCGTGACCCGGTCTGACCGCCGCGGCTGTACCGCTCGCGAAGCGTCGTGAACTCCTCGGAGACGACCGTTTCGGCGTTGATGACGACGACGCTGGCATCGTCGCCGATGCCGGCCCGCTCGAGCCGATCGAGCAGCGGTTCGACGGCCTGGGTCGGGACGGGAAACCGAACGACGGCCGCCTCCCCCCGGCCGCTGGTCTCGTCGCTGACGACGTAGTCGAACCCCTCGTCCTCGAGGACGTCGAGAACGGCCCGCCGCTTCCCCTCGGGGACCGTGATCTCGAGATAGCGCATACTGTGGCCACACTGGTGTCGTGGATAGTACTCGGGTCGGCAGTGGACGGGTTCGATTCCCGCAGGCATCTCCGGCGTCGATTCGGCAGGGTATGGCCTCGCGGGTGTCACCGCCCCGTGGTGGGCCGTGGCTCGGCGCCGTGATCGAGTCCGAACTGATACCCGGTCGGTAGAGTACAGTCTAACTCCGTAGAATACGTATGATGACGGGGTAATTATTTCCAACAAGCGTAATGATCCAGTATGAAGAGAAGAGAACTATTGGCGATTTCCGGAACGATGTTGCTTAGCGGGTGCGGTGTGTTCGACTCGAGGGTCCGCCTCGGCGGGGTTCGTCTCGAGAATTTCGAGACAAACTCGAGGGAGGTCGACATTCGCGTCGAGAAGGACGGCGATATCGTCTACGATGAGACAGTTTCGATCGACCCGCCCTCGGACACCGTCTCGACGCGGATTATCGATTGTACGTGGGATACTGACGCAGCGAGCGCGTACTCCGTGGCCGCGAAACTGTTCGACCGAGCGGAGTGGACCGAACTCGCACTGGACGAGGAAGGAGGTGCCTGCCAGTGGGTTTCGGTCCAGTGTGAATATGGTGCTATTCATTTAGACTCCAAAAACTGTAATGATTATCCTGAGATCCCTTGTGATCTCCCCTCGAGTTACTCCCGATGACGGAGTCACAGACAGCAGTCTGTGTGCGCTTCGACGTACCCACACGAACCGGCGATAGCGCGACCGTCGGCGCGGACGCACTATCGACTACCCTTGGCGGTACCTCCGCGATAGCAACTTCAGCGAAATTATAGTAGCCGCTGAAACGATTTACACACTAATCGCGACGCTGTCGTTCGATTAGGTGTGCAATGACTTTCAGCGGCTACAATACCCTACTCGTCCGTCCCAACGATTCCGCAGGCGATCGCTTCGGGCTCGAGCAGGTCCGTCCCGTCGACGGCGTCGGGATGGACCACGAGGATCGTGTCGTCGGGCATCTCGCTCTCGACCCGTACGCCACAGCCCAGGACCGACTCGAGGTCGTCGACGTCGTCGATCCCGGACTCGCGGTCGAGACACAGGTCGGCGGTGGCCCGCGAGCAGACGACCACGAGCGCCCCCGGCTCGAGGTGTTCGCTCTCGGCGGCTTCGAGCAGGGTCTCGAGCGTGTCGGCGCGGACGGCCTCGAGCGAGCGGATAGTCACGCGCTCGGTGTCGGAGCCGGGCGCTTGCTGGGACTGGGTGCGGACGCGGGCGGCCAGTTCCTCGAAGTCGGNCTCGGGGTCGAGATCGGTGGTCATGGGCGGTCGTCGTCGGGCGGTGGCCTTGAGAACCCGGCCGGCCAGTTCCGGCCCGCGAGGGGATTCGTCCGCGACGGAAACGGCGGTATCAGCCAGCGCGACAGTCAGGTTCGTCGCGACAGCGGTTTTTACGCACTGGCGGTGTACGACGCCCGATGTCGACGATAGCCGACCTTCGGCTGCCGGCCGCGGAGACGGCGCTTGCCACCGCCTTCGAGCGCGCGCCGGCGGCCACGTTCGAACTCGAGTCCTCGGTATCGAAGACCCGGCCCTCGCTGTGGGTGGCCGACGTGGATCGCGAGACGGTCGACGCCGCCTTCGACGCGGACCCGTCGGTCGCGGCCGCCGAACTGCTCGTCGAAACCGACGCCCGGCTGCTGTACGACGTGACCTTCGCCGACGAGTCGGGGACCGGCCGCCTCTGGGAGGACCTGCTGGTCGACGGGGGATCCCTGCTCGAGGCCCGGGCCAGCGACGGCTGGTGGCAGGTGACGGTCCGCTACCGGGACCGCGAGACGCTCTGTGACGCCTACGAGCGGCTGCTCGACCGCGGGATCAACGTCGAACTCCGGCGCGTGACCGACGTGACCGATACCGGCGGCCACGCGACGCGACTCACGCCCGAACAACAGGAGGCCCTAGAGGCCGCACTCGAGTACGGCTACTTCGAGATCCCGCGCGGGGTCTCGATGGAGGAGCTGGCCGACGAGCTGGGGATCTCGCATCAGGCGCTCTCCGAGCGGTTCCGCCGGGCCTACGAGACGCTGGTCGACGCCGAACTCCAGCCGGCCGGCGAGGGGTCGCGGTTCGATTGACCGCCGACCCCGCCGCCCTCAGGTGCGAACGCGGCACAATCGTTATTTGACTGGCTTGCGTTCGGCTCCACATGGCTGATCTGCTTTCCGACGACGAGATCGAAGCGGAACTCCCCGACGGCTGGGACCGCGAGGGGGACGAGATCGTTCGGATCTACGAGTTCGACGACTACCTCCGCGGGGTCAACTTCGCCCAGATGGTCGGCGAGATCGCCGAGGCCCAGTTCCACCACCCCGAAATCATCATCCGCTACGCCGAACTCGAGATCCGATTGACCTCCCACGAGGAAGGCGGCATCACCGAGGACGACATCGAGATGGCGGAACTGATCGAGGCCGAACGCGGGGACTGAACCGACCGTGGATGCCCGCTACGTCTTCCGCGTTCGAGTCCACATAGAGCCCGCTCGGGCGGTCGTCTCGCTCGAGCCCGACAGCGCCGAGACGACGGTGACGCTCTACCGGGACGCGCCGGAAACGGGCACGGAGGGGTGGCTCTTCTTCCGAAACACGCTCTGGCGCGGCGCGGTCGGCGACGACGACTACGCCCGCCGGCTCGCCGCGGAGTGGCTGGGTGTTCCCGAACGGACTGTCGACGCCGTCGATTTCCGCGAACTCCAGACCGACGAGGCGTACCTCGACGCGCTAACGGAAGCGATCGCGGCCGATCTCGAGGCGTTCAAGGCCGACGACGTCGACGACGCGCTCTCGAAGTATCTGGGCTCGAGCATCCGCGTGACCGATGGCGACTGACGATCGGTGGTGACGATCGTGTCACGGGAACGGGGTCTCGGGATCCGCAGATAATGGGTGTTGGTAACAACCTTCGCCTACCTTTATATACTCGCTTGTGGCCGCTGTTGGTGATGATCGCGAGCGAACACCGATCGGCGGTTCGGGAGAGACGCGGCTCACGAGGGGCGCGACGTGTCGTGCGTTCCGTCCGCGGCGGCTGGACAGGCCCCGGACGAACGCTCGGGCCGGCGGACGTTCTCGCCGTCGAAGGACGCATCGGCGCAGCAGCCGTCGGACCGACCGGAGGTGACGATGTCCGACCGTGAGCCCGCCGTGTCACTGATCGCCGATCCCGATACGGGCGGGGCGATCGGGGTCGACTGTTACGTCCGCTCGAGCGTCCCGGCCGCCGTCTCCGAACGGATCGCTGCGGTCACCGAGCGGCTTCGGACGCTTCGCGACCGGGGCTACGTCGACGAGTTGCGAATCGACCAGTGGCCGTCCCAGCACGCGACGGGACCGATGCGGACCCGCGACGAACTCGTCGCCGAGTTCGAACGCTGGGCGGACCGACACGACTACTGCCTCGAGCCGGGGTTTCGCCGCCGAACGGTCCCACGCTCGCCGTTCGGCGTCGACGTCGACTCGCACGAGCGGGTCCGCGTCCCGCTGGTGGCACTGGCGCTCTACGAGTACGCGGGCGACGGCGAGACGCTGCGGGCCGTCCTCCCGTGTACGGAACTCTCCTACACCGGCGACGAACGAACCTATACCGTCGACGAGTGGCTCACCGCGGTCGAAACGCGGGCGTTCGACGAACCGGTGCGTGCGTCCCGAATCGACGGCCCGGACGCGCTCTACGGGCGACAATAGCCGGCGACGGTTCCGAAGAACCGACCGCCCCCCGACGTGAGCCTACTCCACGTCGTCGTGGGTCAACAGCGGTCGCGTTCGCTCGCCCGCGGGCGGCTCGTAGGTGACGACCTCGAGCAGGTTCCCGTCGGGATCGAGGAAGTAGAACCCCTCGAACTCGCCCCAGTCGTAGGGTCCCTGGTTCGGGAACTGGCCCTCGAGCCGGTCCAGCAACGCGTCGTAGTCCGTGCGGTCGGTCTCGAACGCCAGGTGGGCCTTGTCGAGGGGGTGATCGAGGCCCGTCCGGTCCCAGTTCTCGGCACGGCCGGTTTCGGCCAGCGTGACGACCGTCTCGCCGGCCCGGAACATCGCGTGATCGCCCTGAAAGTCGTCGGGCGGTCTGACTACCTCCAGGCCGAGCGTCTCCCGGTAGAACTCGTAGCAGGGCTCGAGCGCGTCGACGTCGACGTTGACGTGATCGACGGCGTCCATGCTAGGACTCCGGTTCGACCCGCGATCGCGACGGGGTTCGTCGCCACTCCGGTTCCTCTCGGGGCGGCGCGAGGACCCCGATGCCGACGGCCGCCTCGTCGCTTCGGTTCTCCGCGCCGTGGCGCTCGTTCGGGTGGAACATGTACGCGTCGCCCGCCCGAAGCGGGTACTCCTCGCCCTCGACGACGGCGACGAGTTCCCCCTCGAGGACGAACCCGATCTGTTCGTTCGCGTGCGTATGCGTGGGCAGCGTCGCCCCCGGTTCGATCCGCCAGTAGACCATGCTCGCCCGTTCGCCCGCCGGGAGGTCCGCCAGCGACACCCCGTCGGCGACCTCCTCGGACGCCGCGTCGGTCGTCGATACTCGTTCCATGGGAACAGGGACCACTCCCCACGCCGACACTGATAAACGTATCATGAAAACCCTTTAAGCCCCTCTTCGGTGTGGGGTGTCCCATGCTAGCACAGAAATCGGTCCGACTGTTCCACCTCCCGTTCTCGTTCATGCTCCCACAGAAGGTAGCCGCCGAGGCGGGATACTTCCGCGAGGAGGGGCTCGCGGTCGAACTGGTCGAACGGGACCGGCGCGACGTCTCCGTCAAGTACATTCCCGCCGAGGAAACGCTGACCGGGGCGTACGACGTGGATCTCTACCCCATCTGTAAGTGGGAGAGCATCCGCCGGACGTGGGAGATGGACGACGGCCGAATCGTCGCCAACGGAACGTTCGCGAACCTTCCCTACACCGTCGTGACCCGTCCCGACTCCGATATCGAGTCCCCGGCCGACCTCGCGACCGTCCCGGTCGGCGTCAACCTGCGAACGGGGCAAGAGTACACCGCACGGAAGGCCCTCGAGGACCACCTCGAGCCCGACGAGATCGAACTCGTCGGCTGCGGAATGCCGACCGACCGGCTACAGGCACTTTACGAGGGACGGGTCGACGCCGTGACGCTCATCGACCCGCACACCACCCTCGCCGACCACCTCGGCTTCCAGCGGCTGCTCGAGTACGACAACCACATGGGAATCGTCGGCGACGAGAGCATCGATCGGGACGTCCTCGAGGCATTCCTTCGGGCCTACGGCCGCGCGGTCGCGGACGTCAACGCACGCCCAGAGGCCTACCGCGAGACCTACCTCGAGTTGCTCGCGGCCGACGCCGCGGTCGCGCCCGCACTGTTCGACGACGTGGACATGGACGCGGTTCGCGAGGATCTCACCGTCCCACGCTACGAAGTACCCGACCCGGTCGACCCCGACGAACTCGACGGTCACCTCGAGTGGATGCGAGCGCGCGGCCTGATCGACGACGAGGCGGCGATCGACGACATCGTCGCGTCGCTGTGAGTTCCAGCCATGACCGATATCGACATCAGTACCCAACAGGCGGCGATCGACGAGTATCAGGGCGACCCCGGCGACCGACCCGTTCTGCGGGCCCGATTCGAACACAACGGGAGCCCGCGGTACATGCTCTATACGATCACGCGGTTCGGCATCGATCACGACCATGGGTTTCACCTCGACCTGCAACTGGTCTCGGACGAACTGGACGAGGGCCGCGAGACCGTCGAGGCGAAACTCCAGGAGGGCGACGCCGACCTGATCGACATCGACTACGTCTCGACGGCGCGGGAGCGCGCCGCGGGCGCGCCGATCGTCGCCTTCCATCCCTACGGCCAGACGGTCGGCGGCCTCGTCGTCCCCGAGGATTCCCCGATCGACGGGCTCGAGACCCTCTCGGGCCACCGGATCGGCGTCGTCAGACGCCGCGACAAGAACTGGATCCTCGTCCGGGCGGCCTGCCGCGAGTTCCACGGCTTCGATCCCGACGAGACGGCCACCCCGGTCGAGGCCGGCTCGAAGGTCGAACTCACGCGCCTGCTCGAGGACGGCGAGGTCGACGGCGTCCTCCAGTTCTGGCAGATAATTCCCGAAATCGTCGAAACCGGGCCGTATCGCGAGGTCCTCCCGATGTCGCGGGTGGTCGACCGGCTCGCGGACGCCGATGCCGGCGGTGAGGATCGACCGATTCCCGTCTCGACGTTCCTGACGAGCGAGGACTACCTCGCGGCTCACCCCGATGCAGTTCGTGGGTTCCAAGGCGCGTATCGCGACGCGGTCGACCGGTTGCAACGCGACGACGACCTCTGGGACGAGATCGGCGAGCGGCTCATGTACGAGGACGATCCCGCCGTCGTCCGTGCCGTACGGGACCGGTGGCGCGAGATGGTCGTCCGCGACTGGGACGAGGGCACCGTCGACGGGATGGAACGGCTGTTCGACCGACTGAAAGGTGTCGCCGGCGCGGACGCCCTCGGCGTCGCGGAACTCCCCGACGGGCTGTTCCGGCTCGACCTCGAGGTGAAGACATGAGCGGACCCGCTCCGCTCGCCTTCCAACTCAACTGGGAGCCCAACGGCTTCCAAGCACCGTATTTCCTCGCCCGTGAGGCGGGCCACTACGAGGACGAGGGGCTCGCCGTCGAGTTCGTCGAGGGCCACGGCTCGCCGTACGCGGCCGAACGCGCGGCCCAGGGCGACGCCGATATCGCACTGGCCGGGGCCAGCGCCGTGCTGGCGAAACGGAGCGAGGGGTTCGAGCCGCGGGCGATCGCCGCGGTGACCCAGAAGACCCCCGCGGCCGTCTACACCTTGCGCGACGTCTTCGGCGAGCCCCTCTCCGAGCCCGAACAGCTGGCCGGGCGGACCGTCGCGCCCTCCGCGACGAAGACCCGGATCCTCACCGCCCAACTGCTCGAGGACGCGGGGATTCGCGACGAGGTCGACCTGCTCGAGGTCGATCCCCACACCCACCACCGCGTCCAGCACAAGGTCATCGACGGGACCGTCGACGCGGCGGTCGGCGTCGTCACGAACGGAATCGAGATCGGCCGCGAACACGACCGGACGCCCGACGAACTGCCGATCGGCGAGTTCCTCGACATCTACGGGATGACGCTGGTCACGAGCCCCGAGTTCGCGGCCGACCACCCCGGGCGGCTCCGATCGTTCCTCCGGGCGACCGCCCGCGGCTGGGCCGACGCGACCCGCGACCCCGAGCGGGCGATCGACGTCCTCGTCGACCGGAACGCCACCCTTGAGCGCAATCGAGCGATCGAGCGGTTGAAATTCGAGACCGCCGCCAACCGGCTGCAGTTCACGCCGTTCGTCCGCGACCACGGCTGGGGGGCACAGGACCCCGACCGCTGGGATCGCCTCGGCGAGACGCTGTCCGAGACGGCGCTGCTCGAGGGGGAAATCGACCCCGACGCCGCCTGGACCGACGAGTTCCGACCGACCGACGAGCAGCTGGTGGCAGAGTACGCCGCCCGGACCCGGCCGACGGCCGACTGAGACGGTTTGTCGTACCGATTTCCCGGTGGGACCGCAGGGCGGTCGCGGTCCTCCCGGCGATGACGGACAGGAGATCGTCCGAGGCCGGGCCGGACCCGCGTTCGGGCGACAGGCATTTACTCCGGTAGCCGCTACATTTGTGTCCGAATGACCCTCGACCACGACTACGACTTCTGGTTGCTCGATCTCGACGGGACCCTCGTCGACGTCGAGTGGTCCTACACGCGGGGGGTCTTCGACCGGGTCGGCGACCGGCTCGGTCGCGAGTTTTCCGATCGGCAGGCAGAGATCATCTGGAACGGCCTGACCGGCTCCCGGGACCGCCAACTCGAGGCGTGGGGGGTCGATCCCGACGCGTTCTGGACGGCCTTCCACGAGGAGGAGGACCCGATCGAGCGGGCCGAACGGACCTACCTCCACGAGGACGCCGCCGTCGTCGCCGATCTCGAGGTTCCGGTCGGGCTGGTCACGCACTGCCAGGAGTTTCTCACCGAGCCCGTCCTGGATCACCTCGATATCCACGACTGGTTCGACGCGCGACTGTGCTGTACCGAGGAGACGGGCTGGAAGCCGGATCCGGGGCCCGTCGAGCGGGTGATGAACGACCTCGGCGTCGGCCACAACGGCCATCGCGGCGTCCTCGCGGGCGATGGGGCCTGTGACGTGGGTGCGGCCTGGAACGCCGGCCTCGACGCCATCCACGTCGAGCGCGTCGGCCACGAGCAACGGGGCCGCTGCGTTCTCGGGGACCACCGGGTCACGTCCTTCGACGAACTGTACTGACCGGCCTCGTCGTTCGGCCGCTTCGAGAGCGATGGGCGACCCACCGTCTCACCGAAAGGGCTTCAGGAGTACAGTCGGACTCGGAGTTACGATGAAGTACTGTCTCGACTGCGACTGGCACGCGACCGCCGCCGACGACCCCGACCAGCGCGACCGCTCTCGGGCGGCGATCGACCACTACGTCGAAACGGGCCACACGATCGACTCGAGCGAGTCGCTCGTCCGGCCGACGACGCCCGACGGACTCGGGACGGTTCTGGCTCGCGAACTGGCTCCCTCGAGCGACTGACGTATCGAACGGCGCGGCCGTTGCTACCCGTAGTACTCCTCGAGATAGTCGACGATCTCGTCGCTCTCGTAGCGCTGTTCTTGTCGGTCGGTGTCGACGAGGAAGGGGATGGCGTCCGTGCCACCGAGGTCCGTCATGGCCTCGTGGGCCCATTCGTTGCAAACCTCGCCGTCGCTTCCGGGCCGACGGGGGTTGTGAATCACGTACGAGACGCCGAGTTCCGTCAACGTCTCCCGAACCGTCGCGCTATGCGGGCAGTCCTCCGCCTGATAGAGTTCGAGCATTCGTCGGTCCGACCACACGGATCGCCATCAACGTTGGCCGGGCAGCCGCCGGCGTCGACCGGTCACCTGACCGTCGTATTCACGCCATCTTACCATTATTTCGACAGGAAAGCTTATGCCGGGACCCTCGCGTTATCGAGCCATGGCACGCGACACTCCGGTACAGAACAGTACAGCCGCGGACGCCACCCAGACACTTCCGAACCTCGTCACGATCGTCGGACGGGGCGTTCCATCGAACTTCGAGATCTCGGTCGACGGCGACCTCGAGATGCTGGCCGACGACCCTGTGGCCGAGGGGACCGTCGTCTCCGGCGGCGTCGCCGAGGGCGCGATCGACGTCGGCGTCCAGCGGTTCCGGTTTTCGGGACAGATGGCGAACGTCCGACTCGTGGACTGGAACGGCAACGAGGCGGCCGACTCCGCGAGCGTCCCGACGGTCCACGTCGAGTACGGCTCGGCCGAGCGATAGGCAGTCACGGCGCTCACGGAGACGGGTAGGGGTTTTCCGGGTCACGACGCTCCCAGCGACGGCCCCGTGGCTCTCGGCGGTTGGAAAGCTCCTCGAGAACGGCACTAATCAGTCGTCGTCGGTTGCGCCGATGCTCGCCTCGCCGCTCCCGGTGTTGGGAGCGATCGAGGGGGGAGCGATCGGGCCGTCGTTCTCGCCGAACTCCGGATCGAACAGCTGGAGGGCGGTGTGGATCGTACTCCAGTCGTCCTCGGCCGCGGCCTCTCGCAGGCTCTTGGTCGGCGCGGCGAGCAGTTGGTTGATCAGCGAGTCGGCCATCGACTCGAGGACCTCGCGGTGTTGCTCCGACGGCTCCTCGAGATGCGAGAGGGCGGTCTCGACCTCTCGGTCCTTCATCCGCTCGGCGGCCTCGTACATCGCCGCGATGGCCTCGTCGGCGCGGGCGCGCTTGTACTGTTCGGTCAGGAGATCGAACTCCCGATCGACGATCGCCTCGACCTCGCGAGCGGCGTCGGTGCGTTTGTCGCGCGTCTCCGCGGTAATCGACTCGAGGTCGTCCAGATCGAAGACTCGAACGGACGACAGGTCGTCGGCCGCCGGGGCGACGTCTCTGGGCTGGCCCAGATCGACGACGACCTGCTCGCTTGGGCCCTCGAGGTGGCGGGGTTCGAGGACCGGCTCCTCGCTACCTGTCGCCGTGACGACGACGTCGGCACGCGAGGCGACGGAATCGAGCGCCTCGAGTGGTGCGGCCCGGGCGTCGGTTTCGGCCTCGAGATCGGCGACCAGATGGTCGGCGTGGGCGATGGTCCGGTTGGCGATGACGACTTCCGCGACGTCGGCGGCCGCGAGACTCCGTGCGGCGAGTTGTCCCATCTCGCCGGCCCCGACGACCAGCGCGGTCGCGTCCTCGAGCGCGATCTCCTCGGCGGCCCGGCGGGTCGCGGCCGAGCCAAGCGAGACGACGCCCTCGTTGATCGCGGTCTCGGTGCGGGCGCGTTCGCCGACGTGGATCGCCTTCGTGACGCCGGCCTCGAGCATCGAGCCGATGCCGCCGGCGTCGCGCGAATCCTCGTAGGCGGTCCGGACCTGCCCGATGATCTGGTCCTCGCCGAGGATCACCGACTCGAGGCCGGCGGCGACTCGCATGAGATGGCGTAAGCTCTCGTCGTGGTCGGTCACGACGACTGCCTCGTCCGCGACGCCGGCGAAGAACTCCTCGAGGGCGGCTCGACCGACGGCGTGGTCCGGCCCGACGACGTAGGCTTCGACCCGGTTGCACGTCGAGAGGACGTACGCCTCCTCGATGTCGGGAACGGCCAGCAGCTCCTCGACGGCGCTTGACTGGCCGTCGGGACTGGCAGCGGCGAGCTGGTCGACGCTACCGCTTCCGTGTGTCACTCGCGCCGCAGTGACGACTCCGGTCGACATCACGTTCGATCACCCCCTGAGCGTTCCTCGCCGAGCACGTCCTCGATCACTTGGGCACAGTTGGAAGTACCCGTACGTAAAGCTGTCCAAAGGTCCGGGGAATTGACGACGTCGGTGACGATCGCCCGGCGGCGCTCCGCCGGCACGTCGCGGGCCTTGAGTTCCGCCCGCAACTCGCCACAGACCCGCGCCATCTCGCCGGCCCCCGAAAGCGTCTCCTCGAGTTCTTCACGAAGGTACTTGCTCAGTGCGGGCGCGGTGCCGCCGGTCGCGACGGCGACGGTCACCGGATCCTCGCGGACGGTCGCGGGGACGACGACGCTGCCGACGTCGCGTTCCCCCGAGCGATCGGCACGGTTGACCAACGCCCCCCGCTCGCGGGCCGCGTCGGCGACGGCCTCGTTGACTGCCGCATCGTCGGTCGCGGCGACGACCAGAGCGGGCTCGGTCCGCTCGAGCCACGCCGGGACGTCCGCGGGGTCGGGCGCGGCTCGGACCCGTTCGGCCCCGCCGAACTCGCGATCGGCGAAGGCCGGGCTGACGACGATCACCCGCGCCTCGCGGGCGAACCGTCTGGCCTTTCGGGACCCGACGGGACCGCCGCCGAAGATCAGCACCGTCTCGTTCGTGAAATCGTGCAAAAGCGGTATCATCGTAGACGATATGTGTCAGACGGTCGGCGCTACTGCTCTCTCGTGTTCGCATCGGCTCGTTCCGCCATTCGTATGCCGGTCTTCTTCAAGATCTGCGTCGAGTGCAAGGTATCCCAGTCGTTGGCCGTTACGTCCCAGTACTCCTCCATCCGTTCCCGAACGTGTTCGACTCGCTGCTGGCTTTCGGCCTCGCTACGGCCGTGGGTCATCGCGAAGAAGTTGTACGGCCAGACGCCCTCGTGACGCGGCCGCCGGTAACAGTGTGTCACGAACGGAAGTGCGGCGATTTCGGGTCCGACCTCGGGAACGATTTCATCGGGGACGTTCCAGACCGTCATGCCGTTTTCCGTGTACCCCAGGGCGTAGTGATTCGGCACGACGCCGATCCGGCGGATCTTGCCCTCGCGTTCGAACCGCTTGATCGTCTCGAGGACCCACTCGCGGTCCTGCCCGATCGCGTCGGCGACGTCGGCGTAGGGCGTCGCCGTCAGGGGCATGCCGTCCTGGACCTCGATCACGAGGTCGCGTTCGGCCGGGGCAAGCGTCGCCGCGTCGGTCGGCTCGATCGTGGGCCCCAGATCCGAGCGGTCGATGCCGGCCGCCTCGACGTCCCCGTCGCCGTCCAGCGGGCCGTCGACGTAGAACTTGGCCTCGACGCGGAACTCCCGCTGTTTCGGCAGATCGTACGTCTCCTGTCCCGTTTCGGCCTCGATCTCGTCGAGGACCGCCGCGACGCGGTCCTCGTCCGCGACGCTCACGACGAACCAGACGTTGAGGTGGGGGTGTTCGCGCTCGTAGTTGTGGGCCACCTCGCGGTGATCGTTGACCGTCTCGACGATCTCGTCGAACCGGTCTTCGGGGGCGTGCATGGCGACCAGCGTCGCCGCGCCGCCGATCTCCTGGGCGTTGACGAGCGGCCCGAACCGCGAGAGAACGCCCCGGTCGTCGAGGTCGCGGATCGTCTCGAGCAGCTCGGTGGCCGTAATGTCGACCCCGTGGTCGCGCATGGCGGCTGCCGCCGGTTCGAACGGTCGTTCCACGACGGGGAACCCGCCCTGATAGGCGTTGACGATCGCCCGCTCGCGCTCCGTGAGATCGACGTCCGTGGTCATACGAACCCCTCGGGACTGACGGTGTATAAGCGGATTGGAACCTCGGATCCGGCCGTCCACACGGCCGGCTGTCTGCTGCCGACGGTTCACGCCAGTAGTGCGGTACCGGTCGGTATGAAGCAGGTCGTCGACTCGAAATAGCCCGTCTGATCCGCTTCGCGGGCACGACGGACGGCATCGTCCTGCCCCCCGAACACGTCGGCCGACCGACAGCGGTTCGGGCACCGGCTGTCGGCCACACGCGACGGTCTTACTCGCCTTCGACGCCGGTCACGTCGAACCCCAACTCGCGGATTCCCTCGAGGATGGCTTCGTGGTCGGCCGTGGCCCGGTAGTAGATGACGATGTCGAAGCTACCTTCGCGAAGCAGTTGCTGACACTCCCAGACGAACTCCTCGTCCTCCAGCGTCAGGCCCTGGTGTTGGTTCGAGGAGAAGTCGGGGTCGTCGTTGCCCGAGTGGACGAAACAGTCCGTCGGGTCGTAGCCCGACTGTTCGGCGATGATATCGCCGACGTCGATCGTCGCCTGCATCATCTTGACGTCCTCCTGACCGTCGTAGTCGGTGTGGACGATCGCCCCGTTGAGATCGATCTCGCCGGGCTCGAGCAGTGCCTTGGTCCGCTGGTAGAGGTCCTCGTCGATCGGCTGTTGGTTCGCGTCTGCCATTGTCAGAACCGTGAGGGGCCGGGCCCAAAGCCGTCACGGTTCGGACGGGCCGATCGACCCGTCGTTCGGCGGGATTTTACCCGTCTCGATACACGGTATCAAATCGGTTTCGCGCTCGGAGAAGGACACGCAAGACACATACGCGTCGGTGACCTTCCTTCGAGTAATGAAGCGGTGGCTCCGAAAACGCGTCGACGCGGCGTACGAGCGGTTGCTCGCCCGCGAAGTGTCGGGTGCGCCGACCCACGTCGCCGTCATTCAAGACGGCAACCGACGATACGCCCGCAAGCGGGGCAGCGATGCCCACGAAGGCCACCGTGCGGGGGCCAAGACGACCGAACACGTCCTCGAGTGGTGTCAGGACATCGGCGTCGAGGAGTTGACGCTGTACACGTTCTCGACGGAGAACTTCGACCGTCCCGACGAGCAAAACGAGGCGCTGTTCGACCTGCTGTGTGAGAAACTCCACGAGTTCGCGGACGCCGACCGCGTCCACGACAACGAGGTCTGCATTCGCGTGATCGGCGAGACGGACATGCTCCCCGAGCGGGTCCAACACGCCGTCGAATACGCCGAACGCCGCACGCACGACTACGACCGGTTCACGCTCAACATCGCGCTTGCGTACGGCGGTCGCTCGCGACTGCTCGAGGCCACCCGCGGAGTCGCCGCGGACGTGGAGGCGGGCGACCTCGACCCCGAGGAGATCGACATCGAGGACATCGAACGCCGGCTATACGACCGGCCGATCCGGGACGTCGACCTGATAATTCGACCCGCCGGCGAAGAGCGTACCTCGAACTTCCTGCCCTGGCACGCCAACGGCAACGAGGCGGCCGTCTTCTTCTGTACACCCTACTGGCCGGAGTTCTCCAAGGCCGACTTCCTCCGGGGGATCCGAACCTACGAACACCGGGCGGAATCGTGGCGGCGGACCCGCGCCCGGCGCGCGCTGGCCCTGCTCGGTGCCGTCAGCGAGACCGAACTCGCCGAGGCCCGAGCGATCGTCGATCGGTTCCGCGACTCGCTGCCCTCCGCCGAACGGCCCGACGCCGACGATCTCGAGGCCGGTGACTCGGGTAGTCAGGCCGCGGACTGACCGCACCGATTCTCGTCCCCACCGGTAACGACTACTTCAGCCACCAGAAGACATTTCACTGTCATTATGGCAGTAGTAGTCGTGATGCCGACTCCGAACACCGCCCCTCCAGTCGACGTCGAACGGTTCGTTCGGCTGACGAACGTCCCGCTCGACGAGGCATACACGCTCCTCGCGAACCCGCGGACGCGTCTCGCCTTGCACGCGCTATCGGCGGCCGAACCACCGGTTTCGGTCACCGAATTGGCCGCCGTCGTCGCCGACCGGGACGGCGCCGACGAGCGGACCGTTGAAGCGTCGCTCGTCCACGTCGTCCTCCCGAAACTCGCGGGTGCGGACGTTCTCGAGTACGACGGTGAAACCGGTCGAATCCGTCTCGAGCGCCCGGTCGTCGCGGCCGCGGATCCGTTCACGGACCCATCGCTGCCCGACCGATCGGGGCCGAACGCGTCCCCGTGACCCGCGATCAGCGGCCGAACCGCCGCGACCGGTTACAGTACTCTCGGACCGCCCGGAGGAAGTCCCGTTTGCGGAAGTTCCGCCAGTTCACGTCGGTGAAGTACAGTTCCGAGTAGACCGACTGCCAGATCATGAAATCCGAGAGCCGTTCGGCTCCGGTCTTGATCACCAGGTCCGGCTCCGACGGGAAGATCAGATGGTCCTCGACGCTGTCGTCGTCGATCTCGTCGGGCGCTAACTCGCCCGCTTCGACCCGTTCGGCTAGCGTCCGGACCGCGCTGGTGAACTCGTGTTTCCCGCCGAGTCCGATCCCGATTCGGATCGGCGCGTCGGCCCGGGCCCGATCGCCCGGGCCGCGAACCGCGACCGGCCGCGGCGCATCGATCGTCTCGAGTTCCCGTTGCAGGGCCGGCACCGCGGCCTCGTCAAGGACGCTCACGTAGACCGTAATCCGCGATGCGTACTCCGTGGCCCACTCGAAGAAATCGGTCAGCGTCTCGTAGGCTCCCCGTTCTAGGAGATCGCGTTCGGTGATCACGAGCGCGACGTGATCGGGCGGGTCGCCGTCGTGACGCCGGATCCGAAAGGCGAGGTACCGTTCGTACAGTCCCACACCGGCGATTTTCTCGGCGGCTGCTATACCGGTTACGGGTTCGGACCGGTCGTTCGACGGCCGGCCGATTCGTCCGGAGTGGGGCCGCTGAGTGCGGTAATACCCGCCTCGAGCGGTTCACGAAGCTTGAAGTAACCGCCACAGAAAGGGATCGATATCGTGACAGCACCCGTTCGGCGAGCCGGCGTGTTCGCGGCGCTCTGTACGCTCTCGCTCGCCGTGCCGCTCTTCGGTCCGCAGGTAGGTGCCGCCGTCGCGGGCGTCGTCCTGCTCGGGGCCTACCTCGTCCCCGAGGGGGCGCTGTTCGACCTGCTCGCCTACCCGGGCGACTACGAGGACGCGCGGCTGTACGGCCTGATCACGTTCGTCCTCGCGGGGGTTGCCCTCGGGCTCATCGCGACCGCGGCGTCGATGCCGGTCGCCGTCTTCGTCGGGACGATCCTGCTGGTCGGCTACGGTAATCTCGGCGAGCAACTCGTCAGGCTCCGGACGGACAACGACGTCGTTCGCGTCGCCGGTTTCTGTCTCGCGGGGAGCCTGGCCGCCGTCGCCGGACTGGCGGGGACGCGGGCTCTCGCCGGCGATCCCGTCGCCGCGGCGCTGCCGGTCGTCGTCTTTCTGGCCGCGAGCGGTGCCGTTCTCGGCGCGTTGCTCCGGGACATGCTGTTGCGGTCCGACGACCCGATCGTCGTCCTCTCGGTCGGCCTCCTGCTGTGGCTGCTCGCCGAACTCGGCCCCTCAATCGGCCGCCTCGAGATCGTCGTCGCGCTCGCGGTCACGGTCGCGCTCGGCTACGCCTCCTACGCCCTCGAGACGGCCTCGATCGCCGGGATGCTCACCGGCGTCTTGCTCGTCTTGCTGACGATCGTTCTCGGGGGGTACGGCTGGGTCGCCGTCCTCGTTTCCTTCTTCGCCATCGGCGGCCTCTCGACGAAGTTCCGGTACGACCGCAAGACGGAACTCGGTGTCGCCGAGGACAACAACGGGGCCCGCGGCAGCGGCAACGTCCTGGGCAACGCCGCGGTCGCGCTCGTCGCCGTCCTCGGCTACGCGGCCAGCGACGCCGGGTTGCTCCCCCACGAACCCGACCTGTTCCTCTTCGCCTTCGCCGGCTCGATCGCGACCGCAATGAGCGACACCCTCTCGAGCGAGATCGGTAGCGTCTTCGATCGCCCCCGGCTTATCACGACGCTCGAGCCGGTCGAACCAGGCACCGACGGCGGCGTCACCTGGCAGGGCGAACTCGCCGGTCTCACGGGCGCGACCGTCGTCGCCGCCATCACCGCCGGCGTCTTCCCCGAGATCGACCTCGTCGGCGGGGCGATCGTCGTCGCGGCCGGCGTCGTCGGGATGACCGTCGACAGCCTCCTCGGGGCGACCCTCGAGGGGCCGCTGCTGGGTAATCAGAGCGTGAACTTCCTCGCGACGCTGTCCGGCGCGCTCGCCAGCGCCGCGCTGGTGATGGTCGTTCCTCTCCTCGGCTGACGTTGGCGTGGACGAAAACCGGCACACGAGTCAGTCGTCCGCAGTCGAGAACGACGGCTCCTCGAGTGACTGTTCGGACTGTTCCTCGAGACCGAATCGATCGTCGGCCCGCGCTTGCCCTCTGGCGGCGGTCGTCGTTGCCCACAGAGTCACGAGAATCCAGACGCCGAGCAGCGCGAGCGCGGCGGTCGCGGGTGGTGCCATTACCGGCCGCTCGGCACTCGCCGCCTATCAACGGTTCGGACCGCTCCCGGCCGGTGAGGACGCCGTCGGAGCCACTGCCAGCACTGTCCACCCGGCCCACGACTCGCCTGCGATCAGTACGAAACCCGGTTCAGTGGCTCTTGTTCGTCTCCGGCGGTCGCTCGGCGATCTCGTCGATCGCGTGGATCCGGACGGCCGTCGGCCGTTTGGTGAACTGCCCGAGCGAGCGGGCGACGATCCGGTCGACGCCGCGGTCGGCCGCCAGATCGAGCAGCCGCTGTCCCAAGGCGTCGTCGAGGACGACCGTCGTCGGCACCGGCTCGAGGTCCTCGAGGGCGTCGTACGCGTCGCCGGCGTGAACCTCGTCGATCGTCTCCCCGTCGCCGTCGAGGAACCGAACGCGGTCGGTCTCCGCACGGACGACGGCGGCTGCGTGGCCGTAGACGGTTTCCGGTGAGCGATCGTCGTCCGATTCGGCCTCGTCAGCGGCCGTCCGGTCACCGCCGGATTCCGGGGACGACTCCGCACCGGTTCGGTTCGGTTCGGACTTGTCCGCCGATCGGGTCGTGGCCGTCCGTTCGGTCTTCGCTTTCGCCGGCTGCGTCGGGTCGGTATCGGCGGCGGTCGCCCCGTCGCCGGCCCCGGTCTCGGTCGTGGCCGTCGTCTCTCGACGGTCGGTCGCGTCGGGTCCGGCGTCCGACGGCGGCGGGGACGGCGTCGCACTGCCGTCGGTCGCGGCGACCGCCTCCCGGGGTTCGTTCAGTTCGGCGACGGTGTCGTAGGGGACCTTGTTCCGGAGGGCAGCGAACAGTTCGTGGTGGTCCAGATCCTCGACGGAGCCCTCGGCCGGGGCGAAGGCCACGTAGTCGATGTCGCCGACCTGTGCGAGTTCCTCGAGGATCAGGTCGCCGCCGCGGTCGCCGTCGAGGAAGGCCGTGACGGTACGGTGGCGGGTGAGTTCGGCGACCGCGTCGGGGACGTTCGTCCCCTCGACGGCGATGGCGTTTTTGATGCCGTATTTCAACAGCGTGAGGACGTCTGCCCGTCCTTCGACGACGATGATGGCGTCGCTGTCCGTCACCCGGGGACCCGCGGGCAGCCCCTCGTACTCGGTGATGTCCTCGACGCGGACCTGCTGGCGGACCTCCGCGAGGATCTCGTCGGAGGACATGATCGTGTCGTCGAAGCCCGTCCGAAGCAGTTCTTTCGCCCGGTCGACGACTTCCTTTCGCTTTGCCGCCCGGACGTCCTCGATCTCGCGGATCTCGAGGGCGGCCCGACAGGGCCCGACCCGCGAGATCGTCTCGAAGGCGGCCGCGAGGGTGGCGGTTTCGACTTTGTCGAGGCTCGTCGCGATGGTTACCTGGCCGTGTGACTGGCCGCCGGTACTCGTGATTTCGACGTCGATACGGCCGACTTTGCCGGACTGACGGAGGTCGCGAAGGTCGAGGTCGTCGCCGAGCAGGCCCTCCGTCTGGCCGAAGATGGCACCGACGACGTCGCTGCGTTCGACGACCCCGTCGGCCGTCACGTCCGCGTGAATGAGGTATTTCGAGGTGTCTTCCATGGGAGATCTGTCCCCGTGAGGGGCGGTGACGCGGGAAACGCGTACAGAGACCGATTTATATACGATTTCGTTCGTGAAAGGCAAATAGCTGTTGACCCGTGCCAGCCTTGCATCCCGGCTCCCGGTCGGACACTCCGTGACTCGTCTCGTGTGATCCCGCGAGGGCGCGGTCGTCGCTGGCTGCACTAACCGTTCGTGGTCGATCGCTCGGCCGCGAGATAGCGCCGGGGTTGCTCGAGGTGCGCTACGTGATCCAGGAGCGCGACCTCATCTCGCTCCTGACTGTAGCGGACGTGGTCCGCGTCCGCCAACTTTGGGACGTGCGTGTGAGAGAGCGAGACGGAGACCCGCTTGACTGCCTCGGCCGAAATCTCCGGCAGCGGGCGGTCGTACTCCCTCAGTACGCCGGTCGGTACCAGTACCAGTAGGCCGCGACCGCGAGCAGCACGGTCAACCCGCCGAGGAAAAACAGCAGTCCCGGCGGAACGGTTCCGAAGACCGCATCCGCCACTTCCGCGCCGCCGTCGGCAACGTTGCCGACCGTCTCGTTGTCCGTGGCGTTCTCGAGGAGGTCGCCGTCGGCACCGTCTGCACCCACATCACCGTCGGCACCGTCCGCACCCGCATCGCCGGCGGTTCCGTTGCCGTTTTCGCCAACGTCTGCCGTCCCCATATCGTTCCCGTCCTCGGTCGATTTGGGGCTCGAGCCGTCGTCGGCCCCACCGTCCGCCCCGACGGGCTGTGCCCCGCTATCGTCCGTCGGCTGCCCGTCCGTGGGTCCGAGCCACCGCGTCGCCGCGTACTGGACCAGCAGGCTTCCGCCGGCCAGCACGCCGACGCCGCCAAGCAGCCGCGAGAGCGCCTCCTTGAGCCGCGTCGCGCGGGACTCGTCGCTGGTCACGATCAGTGGCCCGTCGGTCGTCGCGTAGACGCTCATCTCGTTGCCCCGCGAGGAATACCACGTATCGACGATTTCGACCAGCCCCGCGTCCTCGAGTTTCTCGAGGTGGTAGCGGACGTTCTGAATCGAGGAATCGACCGCTTCGGCGATATCGCTCGGGGTCGCCGGCTCGCCGTCTAGGTGTGCGTAGATCCGCCGTGCCGTCGTCGACGAGAGTGCGGCGAAGACCGCGTCGGCGTCCTCCCCCTCGAGATCGACGACGCGGGGTGTGCCTTCCTCGGCATTCGGTTCGGAGCGAAAGGGAAATAGACGAGCCATACGGGTGTCAATTCCTCTTCGATGTCAAACACATATACTCTTTTTCCTCGGTGAAAGACCGATTTCACCTACTGGAAACCGCAAGACGCGATGCGGCTGTCCTATCGATGAATATATCTCTTCGATATCGGTCTTCGAAAGGCAAGAACTACCCATGTCGGGACGAACGGTTCGACATGCACCGGACAGCACTGTTGCCATGGCTCGCAGCCGCGGTCGTTCTCGCCGGACTGACCGTGCCGTGGTTCCTGTGGGGTTCTTCGACCGTCGTCGCCGGACTGCCGGTCTGGCTCTGGTGGCACGTCGGCTGGATGTGCCTCGCATCGGCCGCCTTCTGGCTGTTCGCCCAGCGGGCCTGGGGTCTCGGCATCGAAACGGCCGGTGACGGCTCGAGCGACGTCTCGCGGGACGGGGCCGACGTCAGAGGTGAGCGCCGATGAACGCGGTCGCGATCCAGCTGTCGATCATCGTCGGCTACCTGCTGCTGGCTCTCGCCGTCGGGCTGGTCGCCTACCGGCTGACCGACCGCACGGCCGAGGACTTCTATCTGGCGAGTCGAACCCTCGGAACCGTCGTCTTGCTCTTTACGACGTTCGCAACGCTGCTGTCGGCGTTTACCTTCTTCGCCGGCCCGACCGTCGCCTACGCGCAGGGCCCTGAGTGGATCCTCGTCATGGGGCTGATGGACGGGATCATCTTCGCCGTTCTCTGGTACGTGATCGGCTACAAGCAGTGGCTGCTCGGCCGGCGACACGGCTACGTCACTCTCGGCGAGATGCTCGGCGACCGCTTTGGCTCGCGGTGGCTTCGCGGACTCGTCGCCGCCGTGAGCCTCATGTGGCTCTTTCCGTACGTCATGCTCCAGCAGGTCGGGGCCGGCACCGCCCTCGAGGCACTCACGAACGGCGCGGTCTCCTACGCCGCGGGGGCCGGGCTGATCACCGCGTTCATGATCCTCTACGTCGTCGCCGCCGGGATGCGCGGGATCGCCTGGACCGACACGTTACAGGGTGTCTTCATGCTCGTGACCACGTGGGTCGCGCTGCTGTGGGTGCTGTCGGCCGTCGGCGGCCCCGGCGCCGCGACCGAGGCGCTGGCGTCGAACCCGGACACCGCCGGCTTCCTCTCGCTTGGCAGCGACTACTACACCGTCAAGTGGATCCTCTCGACGGCGATCACGATCGGCTTCGGCGTCGCGATGTTCCCGCAGGTCAACCAGCGCTTCTTCGCCGCGGGCTCGAAAACCGTACTCAAGCGTACCTTTGCCCTCTGGCCGATCCTGTGTGTCCTCCTGTTCGTTCCGTCGTTCATGCTCGGCGCGTGGGCCGCCGGCCTCGAGGTCGCGGTCCCCGAGGGCGCGAACGTCCTGCCACTGGTCCTCGCGGAGTACACGCCGACTTGGTTCGCCGCGCTGGTCATCGCCGGCGCGATGGCCGCGATGATGTCCTCTTCGGACTCGATGCTGCTCTCGGGCTCGTCGTACTTCACGCGGGACCTCTACCGACCCTTCGTCGAACGGGACCTCTCCGACCGCCGGGAGGACCTGATCGCCCGCGGCGGTGTCGTCCTCTTCGCGACCGCGGCGTTTCTCGGCAGCCTGCTCCGGCCGGCCGGACTGTTCGAACTCGGCGAGGCCGCGTTCAGCGGCTTCGCACAGCTCGCGCTGCCGGTCCTGCTCGCGCTCTACTGGCGGTCGATCACGCGGGCCGGTATCACCGCCGGCATCCTCGCCAGTCAGGGCTTTTACCTCTCGAGTCTCTTCCTCGCCGTCGTCCCCGGCTCCTACGCCGGCTGGACGGCCGGCATCGTCGGAATGGGGCTGAGCCTCGTCGTCACCGTCGCCGTCTCACTGGTCACGTCGCCGGCGGCCGAGGAGCGCCGCGCGATCTACTTCGATCGACTGGGCGCGGACTGACCCGCGAACCGCCACGCTGAACCGCCCCGCCGTCGTATCCGTCGGCGATGGCTATCGATCTGCCGCCCGCAGTGGCCGACGACTGGCACCACGTCGGCGGCCGGACCGACGACCGGAGTCTCTCGCTGGCCACGATCACCGCCGAGACGGCCGTCTTCCGCCACCGGCCGACCGCCGACGCCCTCGAGCGGCTCCGCGCCGACGGCTCGGTTCCGGCCCGGTCGCTGTTCACCGTCGACCTCGCGATCAGCCCCTCCCTCTCGGCGATCGGGCTCGACCCCGGCGACGCCCTCGAGCTGGCCGCCCCGAAGGCCCGCGACGGCGTCGTCGAGACGCTCGCCGACGACAGGATCGAGGTCGGCGCGGAACGCGCAAACGAGTACATCGACCGGCCCGACGGGGCCATCGGCCACCTGACGGTCCTCGAGGCCGCGTACCCGATCGATGCGAACGCGGCGACCGACGACGGGACGCCCGACGACGACTCCGCGACCATCGACGCCGAGGTCCACGCCGCGGTCTGGCCCGACGGCGAGTCCTACACGCTGGCCGGCGGCCTCCTCCCGCTCGAGGCCCCCGAGTCGGACCTGCTGGCGGCCGCCCTCGACGTCGATCCGGCCCGCGATCGCGAGGCGATCGTGGACCTCTTCCGGGGGCTCGACCTCGAGGCCGCCGACGGCGACTGACCGTCGCTCTGTCGTAATAATTAGGTGATCGGGGCGTGATCACCCAACCATGGCACACTACGGCGGTCGGAACTATTCGAAACTGACGAAGACCGGCTTTTTTGTCGGCCTCGCGCTCTTCGTCGTCGGAACGGGGACCGAACTGGTCGGTCACGCCCTCTTCGGCTCGCTCCCGCAGTGGGAGAACACGCTGCTGTTCGCGATGGCACTCGTCGGCTTCGCGATCGGATTCGCGTCGCCGTTCGTGTTCGGGATCATCATGCCGCTGACCGAGTGACGCGGCCGAGATTCGAGGGGTTTTGTATCGGCCCCGTCTAATCCCCAGCCATGCAAACCCACATCGTCCCGGTCGGCTTCGACTACGACCGGCTGATCGCGCCGCTGGTCCGCGATCAGATCGACGTCGACAGCGTCATTCTGCTCGAGGGCGCGGTCGGGAGCGAGGCCAACGTCGAGTACTCCCGCCACCTCTCTCAGAAACTCGAGACCGATTTCAAGAACCTGCTGGGGGCCGACACCGATCGGTTCGTCCTCGAGGACGTCTACGACTACGACGACGCCTTCGAGCAGGCCTACGAACTCATTACTGCGGAACTGGACGCCGGCAACGAGGTCTGGGTCAACGTCGCCGCGATGCCCCGGACGGTGAGTTTCGCCTTCGCCAACGCTGCCCACTCGCTGATGGTCGAGCGCCAGGAGGACCGCGAGGGGATCCACACCTACTACACCGCCCCCGAGAAGTACCTCGAGACGGAACTCGCCGAGGAGTTGCGAGAGCAGAGCGCCCTGCTCGAGGACCTCCGGAACGACGACGACCCCGAAGACGACCGGATCGCGACCCGCCTCGAGAGCGCGCGGGACCTGTTGGCCGAGTTCGACGAGCGCGGGACAACGATCGGCGCGAAAGAGATCGACGGCAAGCACATCGTCGAGTTACCGGTCGCTTCCTTCTCAAACGTCAAGCCCTTCGAGGAACTCATCCTCTACAAGCTCGGCGAGGACGGCGAGTTCGACTCCGTCTCGGAACTCGCGGAGTCGCTGGCCCGCGAACTCAACGAGGAGTACACCGACAGCTTCCGCTCGAAGGTCATCTACAACGTCGACCGGCTGGGGCCGGGCGGCAAGGGCTACATCGAGCGCGAGGAACACGGGAAATCCTATCGGACGCGACTCTCCCGGATCGGCGAACTGTGGGTGCGGGCCCACTCGGACGACGATGCAGACGAATGAGATCCTCGGCGGTTGATTTTCTTCGACAGACCATGATATAGACAAAAGTTACTTCAGAATAGAAATTGATTTCATATCTGTATGCGAGAGGCTTTCGGAGGTATCTCCGGTCTCGGAGATCCATGGGTGATCGTTCCTATTTCGCTTGTTATCGCGTCTCTCGGCCTGTATCTGCATCTACATACCGAGCGAAGAGACAGTAGTCGAATTCTGTCTGCTGTGGCGTTCTCACTCCTCGGATATTACACCTATCTTTCGAATCAGCTTCTACTCACAGTATTACTCTCAATAGCAGCAATTTCGACGCTGTTCTCTTTGGCGCATGTGCGATACCTCAATCGATAATACTCGACTAGTATAGTGGTTGGGTGAACGAGTAGAAGACCGGTAATTCTCCGAGTAGCGATCGACAGTGGACGACGAAACACCTAACACCGTTCCCGGGGCAAGTGAGACGTATGATCGAGTCCGTCGCGGCGAACGACCCGTTCGACGGCCCGTGCGGCACCGTTTTCGTAGGGGCCCCGTAGCCCCGCATTCCCACCCCGTTTCGACGGATGTATTGTCGCCGACCAGCATTCACAGCACAACGACCGCTCTATGGACGACGATCGACTGCACGTTCGAACTTCGACGGATCGACGACGCCCGCGACGGGCGGTGAGAGCATGAGCATGGATGCGCCCGACCAGGAAGACGCACCGAGCCTCGAGGGCGGCTACGACCCCGAGGCGGTCGAGTCGCGCTGGCAGGAGCGCTGGGTCGATTCGGACGTCTACGCCTACGACGGCGACGAGAAGCGCGACCCCAACACGGTCTATGCGATCGACACCCCGCCGCCGACGGTTTCGGGGAGCCTGCACATGGGCCATCTCTACGGCTCGACCCTGCAGGACTTCGCCGCGCGATTCCAGCGGATGGCCGACGGCGACGTCCTCTTTCCCTTCGGCTACGACGACAACGGGATCGCGAGCGAGCGCCTGACCGAGAAGGAACTGGACATTCGCCATCAGGACTACGAGCGCCGGGAGTTCCAGGAACTCTGCCGCGAGGTCTGTACGGAGTACGAGGCCGAGTTCACGGAGAAGATGCAGAACCTCGGGACCTCGATCGACTGGAACAACACCTACAAGACGATCGAACCCCGCGTCCAGCGAATCTCCCAGCTGTCCTTCCTCGATCTCTACGAGAAGGGCCGCGAGTACCGGAAGAAAGCGCCCGCGATCTGGTGTCCCGAGTGCGAGACGGCCATCTCGCAGGTCGAGATGGAAGACGACGAACGGGGCTCGCACTTCAACGACATCGCGTTCGAACTCGCGAGCGACGGGACGGACCGCGACGAGTTCATTATCTCGACGACGCGCCCCGAGCTGATCCCCGCTTGCGTCTCCGTCTTCGTCCACCCCGACGACGAGGAGAACCAGGACCTCGTCGGTGAGACCGCTCGCATCCCGATCTTCGGCCACGAGGTGCCGATCATCGAGGACGAACGCGTCGACATGGAGAAAGGCAGCGGCGTCGTGATGTGCTGTACCTTCGGCGACCAGAACGACATTGAGTGGTACCAAGCCCACGACCTGCCGCTGCGGGTGGCCATCGACGAGTCCGCGACGATGACCGACCTCGCCGGCGACTACGAGGGCATGTCCACCGAGGAGGCCCGCGAGGCCATCGTCGAGGACCTCGAGGCCGAGGGTTCCCTGCGCGACCGCTGGGAGATCACCCACGCCGTGCAGGTTCACGAGCGGTGTGACACCGCCGTCGAGTACCGCGTCTCCAAGCAGTGGTACGTCGAGATCCTCGATCACAAGGAGGAGTACCTCGAGGCCGGCCGGGAGATGGACTGGTACCCCGAAAAGATGTTCTCTCGCTACCAGCACTGGATCGAGGGCCTCGAGTGGGACTGGCTGATCTCGCGCCAGCGCGACTCGGGGATCCCGTTCCCGGTCTGGTACTGTGCCGACTGCGATCACGAGGTCATGGCCGAGAAGGAGGCCCTTCCGGTCGATCCGCTGAGCGACGACCCGCCCGTCGATCACTGTCCGGAGTGTGGTCACGACGAGTTCGTCGCCGAGGAGGACGTCTTCGACACGTGGGCGACCTCCTCGCTGACGCCGCTGATCAACGCCGGCTGGGACTGGGACGCCGACAGCGAGGCGTTCACGATGGACAACCCCGAACTCTACCCCTTCGATCTCCGTCCGCAGGGCCACGACATCATCTCCTTCTGGCTGTTCCACACCATCGTCAAGTGCTACGAACACACCGGCGAGGTGCCCTTCGACGCGACGATGATCAACGGCCACGTCTTAGACGAGAACCGCGAGAAGATGTCGAAATCGAGAGGGAACATCGTCGCCCCTGACGAGGTCCTGGCGGAGTATCCCGTCGACGCAGTCCGGTTCTGGGCCGCAAGCGCCGCCGTCGGCGACGACTTCCCGTACCAGGAGAAGGACCTCACCGCGGGCGAAAAACTCCTCCGGAAGCTCTGGAACGCCTCGAAGCTCGTCGACACCCTCGCACCGCGCGAGCCCGACGAACCCGCCGACCTCGAGGCGATCGACCGCTGGCTGCTGGCGGAACTCGACGACGCCGTCGCGGATCTGACCGCCCACTTCGAGGACTACGAGTTCGCGAAGGCCCGCGACCGCCTGCGGACCTTCTTCTGGAACACGTTCTGTGACGACTACCTCGAGATCGCCAAGACCCGCGAGGACAACCCGTCGACGCAGTACGCGCTGCGGACGGCCCACCGGACCTTCCTCGAACTCTGGGCCCCGTTCCTGCCCCACGCAACCGAGGAGATCTGGCAGGCCGTCTACGCGGACGGCGAGGCGGCCCTCGAGGACAGCAGCATCCACGTCCGCGACTGGCCCGCACCGCAGGGATACGAGGCCGATCTCGAGGCCGGCGAGACCGCCATGGAGGTCATCTCCGCGCTGCGCCGGTACAAAAGCGAGAACCAGCTGCCGCTGAACGCCGACCTCGAGTCGGTGTCGGTCTACGGCCCGGTCGACGGCTTCGAGGACGCGATCCGGAACGTGATGCACGTGCGGGAGCTGACTCTGCTCGAGGACGAGCCCGAGATCTCGACCGAGGTCGCCGCGATCGATCTGGACTACTCGACGCTCGGGCCGAAGTTCGGCTCGAAGGTCGGCGAGATCGACTCGGGGATCGAGAGCGGCGAGTACGAGATCGTGAGCGCGGAGCAACGCTCCGCGGACGAGTCGAGCGGCGATGAGCCGCGAGACCACGATGACGACGGTGTGTTGCGCGTCGCCGGCGAGGAACTCGAGGACGACCTGTTCGAAGTCGAACTCGAGCGGACCTACTCCGGCGAGGGCGAGATGATCGAGACCGAGTCGGCGGTCGTCATCCTCGAGGGCTGAAACGGCCGCCCAAAGCGGGTCCGTCGGAGCCCCGTTGGAACGTCGAGAAATCAGTACTGCAGTTCGCTAACTGCCGCCGTTCGTCGCGGCTGACTGCTCGATCGCGAACGGTGTGGCCGTTTTCGCCATCCGTCGCGGTCGGCGACCGGAACGGTCCTCTGGCGCTCGCACCGAGGGTCGTGCGGCGTGACACCCACCCGACTGGGCAGTGTTCGGACGATTCTGTGAGGTATTCGCGATAGTGAGGAGCTGTTGTCTCCCTTCGGTGACCCGGAGCGATCCGGATCGCTTCGAGACGGGACGAGTCCGAACCGAGTACACCGTGTTTGGTCTGAACGTGTCGTCTGTGGAGGGAGTGACCCAAGATTTATATATTAACCAAATATTCAATACAAGTATGACGGACGAATTCGACGGGAAGACGGTGATCGTAACGGGAGCGGGATCGGGTATCGGACGGGCGTCGGCAGAACAGTTCGCATCTCGAGGGGCACGGGTCGTCGTCGCCGACGTCGACGAGGACGGCGGAACCGAGACCGTCGACGGAATCGAAGCGGACGGTGGTGAAGCGACCTTCGTGTCAGTCGACGTCACCGACGAAGACGACGTCGAACGGATGGTCGAAACCGCGTGTGAAACCTACGGCGGCCTCGACGTGGCCCACAACAACGCGGGTATCGAGGGGGAAAACGCGCCGCTGGCCGAACAGACGGCGGAGAACTGGCACCGCGTTCTCGACATCAATCTGACGGGCGTCTGGTTGTCGATGAAATACGAACTCCCGAAACTCGTCGAGGGGGACGGCGGTGCGATCGTCAACACGTCTTCGATCGCCGGCCTCGCAGCTGATGGGACCGCACCCTATACGGCGAGCAAACACGGCGTCGTCGGGCTCACCAAATCTGCGGCCGTCAACTACGCCGATCGGGGTGTTCGCGTCAATGCGGTCTGTCCGGGCGTCGTCAGGACCCCGATGGTGGAACGATCGCTCGAGGAACACCCCGATGCGGTCGAACGGATCACCGGCGAACAGCCCCTCGACAGGATGGCAGAACCGGTGGAAATCGCCAGTACGGTCGCGTGGCTCGCCTCGGCGGACGCGTCGTTCGTGAACGGTCACGCCCTTCCGGTCGAAGGCGGAAAACTCGCCTGAGTGGGGAGCCCCGATCCGACGAATCCAGTTCAGTCGTCGTCCGCTCGGGGCGCGCTCGAGTCGGCGTCGGCCGAGATGCGGTCGATGTGGGACTCGATCGCGGCCTTGAGCGAGTCGATCGACTCTGCCGGCTCATAGACGGTGAGACGCCGTGCCCGCGTTCCGATCAACAGCGAGAGGAACAGTTCCGCCTCCACTGCCGGATCGATCCGTTCGAAGTCTCCGGCTTCGAGACCGCGCGAGAGGATGTCCGTGAGATGCGATTTGAGTTCGTCGTCGACAGCCAGGTACTGTTCCCGACAGTCGTCGTCGTGGGGCGCGTTGACCCGGAGTTCGAACATCGCGAGCATCACGCGATACGGCTCCTCGTCGACGGTCGTCGGTAACAGCGTGTCGACGAGCGTTTCGAGTTCGTCTCGAGGCGACTCCGAACTGGCCGGAAGTTCCGCGAGAAACCGCTGTAGAACGTAGTCGAGGAAGTCGACGAGCAGTTCGCTTCGCCCGTCGTAGTGGTAATACATCAGTGTTTTGCTGTTCTCGAACTCGTCCGCGATGTCTTGGATCGTGAGGTCGCTGTACCCGTGTTTACTGACGGCGGTGTACGTCGCCTCCATGATGTCTCGCTTCCCGGGGTCCATCTCGTCGATCGCGTCCGAAGCACACATACCCGAGTCCTGCCGCCCCAGTAGCGTGTTCCTTTCGGGTCCCGAATCGAGGTCGATCGCTGCTTCGCTCCGCCCGTTCCCGTTTACGTCTCGAGTTTTTGCACCCGGATCGCGAGCGCGAGAAACAGTGCCAGCAGGACGAACGTGACCTCGCCGGCGGCGATCACGCCCAGCGCGTCGGCCTCGAGGAACATCGCCCTCGCGCGCTCGACGGGGATGATCGTGTGGTGGGGCTCGCCGACGATCGGGACGAAGTAGTCGACGATCAGGTTGCTCCAGTACCAGACGGCGGCGACGCCGACGGCCCACACCGGGAAGTCGCTGATCCGGTGGAGGACGAAGGCCTGGACGACCATCGCGAGGTGACTCCAGAAGAGGAAGTGATACATCCAGACGGGGAGGTACGCGTAGGAATCGGCGAACGCAAGCAGCGTGTACGGCGTCCACAGGCCGAGGACGACGTTGCCGAAAAAGGCAAGCGCGGTCAGCCACGGCTGCTCGCGACCCAGTTTCCAGGCGGCGATCGCCAACGCGATAAACAGCGTCGCGAGCGGACTGTCGGGCACCCAGGGCCACAGCGCGGTCGCGGTCCCGGCGAACTGTCCCGAGTAGTACCAGAAGCCAAAGGCCGTCCCCGCGAGGTTGATCGCGACGACCAGCCACGCAAAGCGCAGGCCGAGGTCCTCGAGCGCTCTCGGGACCGGCGCGAGATAGGCCGGGAGCGACTCCTCGTCGTCCGCGCGTCCGCGCTCCGCCGTCCGAGTCGACGCGGTCATCGTCCGGCGCGACGGACGGCACCCGCAAAACAGTAGCGGTCTCCGAACCGGCACGCGCTGCCTCGAGCAGTGGTCCGGTCCGTGACCGCGGCCGGCCTCGGGAACGTCTCGCGAGCGATCCGACGGCCGACGGCGCAACGGCGGCGATCGACCGCCGGGCGAGGCAAACGATTTCGAGGTCCGCGGCCGGACCGTTCCCAAAGAACACGCGTAAGTGCGACGACTCCTAAGCGCGCAGTATGTCGGAACCAGCCGATCTCGAAGAACTACGACGCGGGACCGATCTCGTCAAGCGCGGGTTCGCGCGGATGCAGAAGGGCGGCGTCATCATGGACGTCGTCAACGAAGAGCAGGCCCGAATCGCCGAGGACGCCGGCGCGGTCGCCGTGATGGCCCTCGAGGCCGTTCCGGCCGACATCCGCAAGCGCGGCGGCGTCGCCCGGATGGCCGACCCCGCCGACGTCGAGGCGATCGTCGACGAGGTCTCGATCCCGGTGATGGGCAAGTCCCGGATCGGCCACACCAAGGAGGCACAGATCCTCGAGGCGATCGGGGTCGACATGATCGACGAGTCGGAGGTCCTGACCCCGGCGGACGACGCCTACCACATCGACAAGCGCGACTTCACCGCGCCCTTCGTCTGTGGCGCGCGCAACCTCGGCGAGGCACTGCGCCGGGTCAACGAAGGGGCGGCGATGATCCGCACCAAAGGTGAAGCCGGTACCGGCGACGTCAATCAGGCCGTCCACCACCAGCGGACGATCAAGGGCGCGATCCGCGAACTCGAAGGGATGACCCACGAGGAACGCGAGGCCTACGCCCGCGAGATCGAAGCGCCCGCGGAACTGGTCCACGAGACCGCCGAACTGGGCCGGCTTCCAGTGGTGAACTTCGCCGCCGGCGGCATCGCGACGCCGGCCGACGCCGCCCTGATGATGCACCACGAGTGTGACGGCATCTTCGTCGGCAGCGGCATCTTCGGCGCAGAGAACCCGCCCGAGATGGCCGAGGCGATCGTCGAGGCGACGAACAACTGGGACGATCCCGAGCGCCTCGCCGAGATCTCGAAGAACCTCGGCAAGGGGATGAAAGGCGACGCGAACGCCGACCTCCCCGAGGAAGAGAAGCTGCAGGACCGCGGCGTCTAACTCCCGACGGGACCTGTTTCCGTTAGCCGACGGTCCGGGGATCGTCACCTCTTCGCAAGCACGGCCGTTTTCCCCGTGTCGACCCGACCGGTCGTATGAGTTCGGCACTGTCGCCGACCGACATCGAGCAACTGGTCGACCAGCTTCTCGCGGGGGCCGAACGACACCTTCTGGAAATTGCCGCCGACACCCCGAACGAGGCGCTGGCGACGATGGCCAGCGAACTCCGCGATGTCGTCGAGGAAGTCGACGACCTCCTCGAAACGATCGATTTCGAGACGCTGCCGGACACCGTCGACGTATCGGCGCTACCGGCCCTCGTCGACCTGGCCGAACTCCCGAACGCGATCCGCGAGCGGGATCCGGATCTGGCGCTGGATCTCAGTACGCTCCGGGACGTCGTCGAACTGCAGGAGGTCTGGAATACCGTCGATATCACCGGTTTCGTCCGGGGACTGCGACAGCTCGAGCGCGAACTCGAGGACGTCGTCGGTCCCGACGCGTTCGCGTCGTCGGGGGACTCCGTGGCGGGAGCCGAGATCCGGGCGTTCATCGACGAAAACAAACTGGAAGCGATGAACGCGGCGCTTCAGCAAGAAGCAAAAAAGGGCGCACGAGTGGCTCGCAAGGGCGTCATCGACGGCCACTCGACGTTCGAAGAACTGTACGAGTCGAAACAGCGCGGCACCGGTTACGCCGGTCGGAAACCCGTTTCGAATAACCCGACCACAGTCTCGTCGGTCCCGTACGGTCCGCTCCCGGACAGCATCTCCACGAGGGTCTCGACGGTCCCCGCCGCCGTCCGGCATTCGAAGGTCGATGCGCTCCCGCGGATCTACGGTCGCCGCTGGCGGACCGCGACGGAGTAGCGGTAATACTGCCCGGACGGGTACGTCGGGACAGCGGACGATATGGGGGGTCACTCCTCGAGCGACACGTCGTAGGCGGTCACGCCGAGACGCCGGAGCCGCGGTCCGGTGGCGGCGACTTCCGCGGCGGCGATCCGCTCGTCGTACGCGACTCCACCGGGTCTGACGTTGCCGACCGCAACGCGTTCGGCGACGATGCCGCCCCGGACCGTCGGGTTTCCCTGCAGCGAGACGCTCGAGTCCGGCGCGTAGACCAGTCCCGCAACCGTCGGGGTGCCTGTCGCAGTCGTGACGGTGCCGTCGGCCGAGACGAGCAACTGCGTTCGGCCCGGGTCGGAGTCGTTCCCGACGACGGCGTTTCCGCCGACGGAAACCGGCCCGTCCACGAGGAGAGTCAGGTCGTTCTCGCCCACCTGACGGAGATCGTCGCCCTGAACGTCGATCCCGTCCCGGACCACGACCTCGATATCCTCGCCGGACGTATCGAACGTGTGCCCGTCCTCGAGCGTCTCGACGCAGTAGCGACCGCCCTCGAGGACGTCGTCGGGCTCCTCGAACCCCGTTCGTTCACACGCCGCGACGCGGCCGGAGACGTAGCTATCGACCGACGGGTGGTCGTAGCCCGCTCCGGAGACGCTCCCGTCGACCCGATCGCCGTCGACGCTGGCCGCGTCGACGTCGCCCCCGATCGGCGGCGCGTTCCGGTGGATGTCGACCTCGTGTGCGGCGATGGCGGTATCGATACCGCCGATGTCGGGCGGGTCGGTCAGTTCGAACCGAACGCGGTCGGTCCGCCCCGCCGAACACCGCTCGGTGACTCCGCCGGAGAGCGTCGATTCGATCTCGCGCTGCCAGCCCTCGCAGTAGGCGCTCTCGATCTCGATCCGCACGTCGCCGCTCTCTGCCCGGTCGTCGCCCCGGCCGACGCGTGTCGGCGATTCCGACCGACTCACGACGCCGTCGATGGCGTTCCCTCGAGTCCGCGTCTCGACGAACCGAACGACGGGGAACCACAGCGACCCGTCCCGATACTCGAGCGGCGGCGCGGAGACGGCGACGGTCCCATCCCCGTCGGACCGCCACACGCCGCCGCCCTGGGACGCGATCTCGGTGTCGCCGTTGGCGTACGTGACCGCTCCGAGCGGTTCGTCGTACAACACCTCGGTCCCCGAGCCGTCCTCGCGGACGATCCGCAGGCGGCCGGCGTCCGCTCGCGTCTCGAGCGTTCCGCGATCGAGCCCCTCGATCGTCACCGGTACCCGATCGCCGCCCGTTTCGGTCGCGGTCCGGGTCGCGTGCGTGAACTCGACCAGCGAGCGCTCGGCGTGTTCGATCTCGACGGCCGATTCGGATGCCTCGAGGCTGGAACCGCCGAACAACAGGACCGCGCCGGATCCGACGACGACGATACCGACGAGCAACACGTAGCCGAGCAGGTGTGTCTGTCCTCGATCCCGATCCGTCGGGACGCCGCCGGACGACGTTTCGGCGTCCCGCTCGATCCTCGGTGATCCCCCGCTCCGCGGCGCGTCGAGCTCCCCCCGCATACGGGAATCGATCCCTGACTGTCACGGATAGTTATCAGTCGAGTTCCGATCCGTAATCGGCGGCCTACCAGGTGGTAGACGGTCGTTACGGCGGTTCGATTCGACGAACTGCCCGGAGAGTTCGACTACCTGGCACGCGATATGACGACGGCAAACAGGAACAGCAGGTACGTCACTAGCGTTCCGATCCCCGCCGAGAGGACGGCTGTCGGTGCGAACGCGACGCCGAGCCCGACGATACCGAACGACAGCGCGAGCGCCGCGAGCTGGATCGGCCTGCGTTCCCAGTACGCCCGGACCGTCCCGTAGTACTGGAACGCGACCAGCTCGAAACCGATCGTCCCGACACAGCCGAGTACAAAACAGGAAATCGAGAGCCGGGAGCCGACGTGAGCGAACGCGATCACGAACCCGGCCAGCGAGATCGACGCAAGTACCGCGTCGGTTCGGGTTCCCATCGCCGAGCTACGAGCCGTCCCGGTACAGCGTCGCCCCCTCGCTGACGGTCGTCTGGTAGGCCCGACTCTCGACGCCGGCGGCGTCGAAGGCGTCGACCATCGCCGAGGCGATCGCCCGCTGATTCTGCCGATGACAGACCGCCAGAATCCCGGGGCCGGCTCCGCTGACGGTGACGCCGGTCGCGCCCGCCTCGAGGGCGGCCTCCCGAACCCGATCGTAGCCGTCGATGAGTTTGGTGCGCTCGGGCGTGACGACCGTGTCGGCCATTCCCGAACCGACGAGTTCGGGGTCGTTCCGGCTCATGCCGACGGCTAGCGTGGCGGCGTTGCCGACGGTATCGACGAGTTCGTCCATCGTCGCCGACTCGGGGACCACGCCGCGCGCATCGCGCGTGGAGACGGAGATATCGGGGAGGCAGACGACGACGGGGACCGAGGCGTCGACCTGCGTGACCCCGTCGTCGGTGACGACGGTAAACCCGCCCAGTAGCGAGGGTGCGACGTTGTCCGCGTGGGCCTCGCCGGAGACGAGCGCCTCGCCCTCGGCGGCGATCGGCACGAGTTCCTCCCGGGTGCGACCGCGGTCGTACAGGGCGTTCAGGGCGACCGCCGCGGCGGCCGCGCTCGCGGCCGACGACCCCAGTCCCGACGAGGGACGGACCCCCTTGTCGATTCGGATGCGAGCGGGGGCGTCGAGCGCCTTCGCAACCGCACCGACGGTGTTCTTCTCGGGGTCTTCGGGGATGTACTCGCTGCCGGCACCGGTGACCGAGATCGTCGTCTCCGGTGCGCGTTCGACCCGGACGACGTCGGCGGGCGTCCCGAGAGCGACGCCGAAGACGTCGAAGCCGCTCCCGAGGTTCGCACTCGTTGCAGGGGCCCGCACGGTGAGCATGCCGATTCTTTTCCAGACTGCAGTCAAAAAGGTAGCGAACGACGACGACAGCCGCGGCGGCTGCCGTCGTCACCTCGAGCGGTTCCGATCGCCCGATCGATCGTCGTTACTCGTCGTCGGTCGTGCCGAACGTGAAGACGTCGTCGTTGTCGTCGTCGGTTCCGCCGTCGTCAGCGTCTCCATCGTCGGTGTCGGCGTCGGTGTCGTCAGCGTCGTCGACCGGCTCGAGCGGTTCGGCGGCCGCATCGTCGCTGTCGGCTTCCTCGTCGACTTCGAACCCGGGACGCTCGTCGGCCGCGGGTTCGCCCTCGGTCGCCGATTCCGTCTCGTCGGCCAGCGGCTCGGCCGGCTCACTGTCGTCGGCCAGTGGATCCGGTTCGTCGGCGTCGGCCAGCGGGTCGTCCGTCTCGCCGTCGTCCGCGAGCGGATCCGGTTCGTCGGCGTCGGCCAGCGGATCCACATCGTCGGTCGCGGTCGCTTCGTCGGCGTCCGTCAGCGGCTCCGCCGCCGCTTCGTCCTCGATGCCGAGAATCTCCTCGGCACCGATCTCCTCGGGGGTGTCGGCGTCCTCGACCGCGGTCGCGGGCTCGGCGTCCGTTTCGTCGGCGCTCGACTGCGTCGCCTCGAGGGCGTCCCCGTCGTTGTCGTCGTCCGTCGGCTCGGCGTCGGCCGCGGGCGCGTCGTCGTCACCGATGCCGGGACTTGCCGCCGTCTCGGTGTCGTCGGCGTCGGTATCGAAGGTAATCCCCTGTTCCTGTTCGTCGGCCGCGTCGTCGACCGCGTACTCGGGTTCGGTCTCGCTAAGTTCCGTATCGACGTCGAACGCCGACTCGAGTTCGACGTCCGCGAGGTCGATCTCGGTGTCGAACCGGTCGAGCGCTTCCGAGAGCTGCGAAGCCTGTTCGGAGAGACTCGAGGCGGACTTGGTGACCTCGGTCAGTGCAGTGGTCTGTTCCTCGGCGGCGGCGGCGACGTTTTCGGCCTCGGAGGTCGTCTCCTCGGAGATCGTGGCCGCGTCGTCGACCATCGCGACGACCTCCTGAGTCGAGGCCGCCTGCTCTTCGGTCGCCGCGGAGATCTCCTGGACGCCGACGTTGGTCTCCTTGGCGAGGTCGGCGATCTCCTCGAGCGCGCTGACCGCCTCCTGGACCTGCCGGCTGGCGTTCTCGATGTCGCTACTCGTACCCTCGACCTCGGCCGCGGACTGCTCGGTCCGATCGCGGATCGCCTCGAGGCGGTCCTCGGCCTCGTTGGCGGCCTCGGCGACGTCTTCCGAGAGTGCCTTGACTTCCTTGGCGACGACGGAGAACCCTTCGTCGTCGCTGCTGCCGCCCGCGGAGCGGGAGGCCTCGATGTTGGCGTTCAGCGCCAGCATGTTGGTCTGGCGGGCGATCTCGGAGATCGTGTTGATCAGCTCGTCGATCTGCTGGACCTCCTCCTCGAGCCGGCGGATCTCGCTGACGGCCGACTCGGACTCGGTCTCGATCTCTTCCATGGCGGCGATCGCCTCTTGGGCGGCTTCCTGCCCTTCCTGTCCGGTGTTGACGGTCCGTTCGGCGATGTCGGCGACCTCGTTCGAGGAGGCGGCGATCTCCTCGGTCGTCGTCGAGAGGCCGCTCATCTCCTGGTTGACCGACTGTAGCGACTCGTTCTGTCGGTCCGCACCGTCGGAAATCTCCTGAATCGATTCGGTGACCTGCTGGGAGGCCGAGCGGACCTCCTCGCTCGAGGCGGTCACCTGTTCGGAGGCAGTCGCGACGTCGGTCGCGAACCGGTTGAGTTCGGCGATGGTCTGCTCGATCTCGTCGAGCATCTCGTTGAAGTCCTCGCCGATCTGTTGCATCTGCTCGTTGTCGCTGTTGGCGTCCGCGCGGGCGGTGAGATCGCCGTCGGCGGCGTCGCCCATGACCGCACAGTACTCGGCGGCCTTGTCCTCTAGGTGGTCGTTGATCTCTTTGACGCGTTCGCGCTCCTGTTCGGCCTCCTCGCGGGCGGCTTCGGCCTCGCGGATCTGTTCGCGAAGGGCGTCACGCATCGAGTCGAAGCCGTTGTAGAGCCGGCCGATGTTGTCGATCCGTTTCGTCTCGAGGTCGACGTCGAGGTTGCCCTCCTCCATCTGGCCGGCCTTGTCGGTCAGTCGGTCGATGGAGACGGCGGTGTTCCGGCCGAGGACGGCACCCACCATGCCGATCATGAGGACGCCGAGGATCGTCGCGTAGATCCCGTACTGGTTGACCGCGTTGACGAACCCGAAGGCCTGATCGGCGGGTTCGTGGGTCACGACGACCCAGTCGGTGCCGAACACGCGTGCGGAACTCGTGACGTACTCGTCGTGGCCGTCCGATCCGAACCCGTAGGCATCGTTCTCGAAGGAGAGTGTGGAACTATCGGTCTGCTGGGTCGTCGCACCCTCGGTCCGTGCGGACTCTAACAGGCTACTGTTGCCGGCGTAGGCGGTCCCCAGCGTCGAGTGGTTGCCGCCGTAGCCGGCGTTGTCGAGCATGATCTCGTCGTTGCCGTCGACGACCATCGTCGTGACCCCTTCCTCGTCCTGGAGCTGGTTCGCGTAGGCCTCGAGGTCGGCGGTGTAGACGATCGCCCGATCCTCAGTTTCGGGCGAGTACTGGACGTACGTGATCACCGTCGTCTCCTCGCCGAGTTCGCCCTCGGCGAGGTAGGCGTCGGAGACCCACGGAACGTTCGTGGTCGCCTCCTCGTAGGCGCTCGCGTCCACGTTGTCCATCTCGGTTGCGGTCGTCCCACGAAGCTCCGCGTCGGTGCTTGCCGTGACCGTGTCGTTGCTGGTATCGACGTAGGAGATGTCGAACGTGTCGGCGTCTAGGTGTTCCTCCCAGTCGAGGAACCGCTGTTGGATCGCCTCCGGATCGTCACTGGCGACGACGTCCGATCTGGCGATCGTACTGATCGTGTGTTCGTTCTGTTCGTTCCACATCTGCAGGCTCTGTGCTTCCTGTCCCGCTGCAGACGCGTGGTCGTTCTGCACCCGATCCTCCACCTGGTTGGTAATTGCCCCCGTTGCAGCGTATCCGATGAGACCGACGGAGAGTCCGAGAATCAACAGCGCGATTCCGAACTTGACGGCGTACCGCCGTCGGATAGCTGTCGGCACCAGTCGTCGAGCGAAATCCATGGATAGATCACGCGTGATTTCGTCGGTACATAAATTGTCAGGCGTGGTTATCGAAGCTGATAATGGCACCGTTTCTCCACATCGTCACACACATAGTCGAAATCCTCCTCCTTGTCCAATCCTTCCGAGACAATATAGTAAAATAAAGTATTTCGAACCGTATCGGTGGCTGGAACGAATGTCTCTCCTGCCGCTCTCGACGAGTCACAATGCTATACTTTCGAGATCGGTAGCTTCGCAAACGTTAAGAAACGGAGGTCGAAACGACCGTTCAATATGGCTGAAGATAGCTGCGGCCGTCGGAACGGCGGGCGCGCTCCAACCGATACGCCAGCACGCGGGCCGAACCGCCGCCACGTGCTGAAAACGACGGCCGGCGGTGTCGCCGGACTCTCGCTTGCGGGCTGTCTCGAGACCGCCGGATCGATCGTCGGCGATGAGGAGGTCGAGCCGGTCCGGATCGGCGTGCTGGCACCCGACCCGGATAGCAATCCGACGGGGCAATCGATCGTTTCCGGTGCTGCGATCGCCCGCGATCAACTCAACGACAACGGAGGCATCGACGGGCGGGATGTCGAACTGGTCCTCGGTGACACGAACGGAAGTCCGCTCGAGGCGCGCCGCCAGTACCAGCGACTGATCCTCGATGAGAAGGTAGACGCGACTATCGGTATTGCCACGACCGAGGTGCTGATGGCGTTGATGGACGATATCGCCGAGCAAAAGGTTCCGCATCTCACAGTCGGTTCTGCGACGTCGGGGGCGAGTCAGTTGGTCAACGACCAATACGAGAAGTACAAGTATCACTTCCGTGCCGGCCCGATCAACGACGTCAACCTCGCCGAAACCCAGATCGACTTCCTGGACGATATGGGCGGCGAAATCGGCTGGGACTCCGTTGCGATTCTCGTGGAGGACTACGACTGGACCGAGAGACTGTGGCGGGTGTACCGAAACCGACTCGGTGACGTAGACGTCGACGTTGCGATGCAACGACGATACCCGCCGGCAACTGACGACTTCTCGGGCATCTACGACGAGGTCGAACGATCGGGTGCCGACGCAGCGATCGTTTCGGCGGCCCACACCGGGACCCAGGCCGTCATGGATTGGGGACCGGCGGAGCGGCCGTTTGCCTTCGGCGGGATTCACGTGCCGATGCAACTATCCTCGTACTACGAGAAGGTCAATGGTGCGTGCCGTTACGCGGCCGGCTACGCCTTCGCGACACCGACCGCTGAAACCACCGACAAGACCCAGCCGTTCGTTCAGGAATATCAGAACAGAAACGGAGGGGACGCTCCCGTCTACACCGGCTATATCGCGTTCGACGCGATCAAACTCTTCGCCGATGCGGCCGAACGGGCCGGTACGTTCGATTCCGACGGCCTGGTTGGTGCGCTCGAATCGACCTCCTTTACCGGAACGACCGGAACGATCGAGTTCCACGATGCGGACCACGAACACGCCCACGACGTCATCTACGGGGAGGATAACGTCCATCCGCTGTACTTCCAGTGGCGGGAAAACGAGGACGGCGAGGGCGTTCAGCGGACGATCTGGCCCGACACGTACTCGACGACCGACTACGTCGAACCCGACTGGTTCTGAGGGGGATTCGGCAGGCAACTGCCTATCGCTCTCTCGCGACTGCCGGCGGTACAGCCAGCGTCTCGGTTGTGGCTGTCTGGCACCATCGAAGTCCGTCGGAACCTCGTCCAGCGGCAGCGAAGCGATGCGGACGGCGAGACGAGACAGCAGGGTGTGATCCGGCCACCAGACGTGGTGATTGCCGACTGCAGTCCTCGTTTCGTCCTTGAGCAGTGACTGCGCGGCGAAGGTGGCGGATGATACGAGCCCCACTCGCCAAGTAGCATATTACATAATATGTCCAATATGTTGATTGTAATATTCGAAAACACTAAGAAACAGAGGTTGAAACGATCGTCAGGATGAATGCGTACAAGGGACGTGGTGGGGAATCGAACGACCGAACGACGTCTCGTTCTCGGAGGGTCGACCGCCGACGGTTCTTGAGGGCGACGGGCGGGATCGCCGCTGGTGCATCGCTTGCGGGCTGTCTCGGGACGTATGGCTCGATCGTCGGGAACGACGAGGCCGAGCCGGTTCGGATCGGCGTGCTGGCACCGGATCCGGACAGCGATTCGACCGGCCGCTCGATCGTGCAGGGGGCTCGGATCGCCGTCGACGAACTCAACGAGAACGATGGGCTGCTTGGCCGAGACGTCGAGATGGTCGTCGGCGACACGAACGCGAGTCCGACGGAAGGTCGTCGCCAGTACCAGCGGCTCATCCTCGAGGAGGACGTCGACGTCACCGTCGGCATCTCGACGACCGAGGTCCTCGAGCCGCTGATGGACGAGATCGCCGAACAGGAGACGATTCATCTCACGGCCGGCTCCGCGACGACGACGGCCAGCGAGAACGTCGGCTCGGACTACGACAAGTACAAGTACCACTTCCGAGTCGGGCCGATCAACGGGACCAACCTCGCACAGGCACAGATCGACTTCCTGACCGAGAAAAGCGAGAGCATGGGCTGGGACTCCATCGCCGTTCTCGCGGAAGACTACGACTGGACCGACGGCCTGTGGGCGTTCTACCAGAGCCAGTTCCCGGACACCGACATCGACGTCGCCACGTGGGAGCGGTATCCGCCGGCGACCGAGGACTTCTCGGACATCTACGATGACGTCGAGGCGTCGGGGGCCGACGCGGCGTTCATCTCGACGGCCCACACCGGTACTGCGGCCTTGCAGGACTGGCGACCGGCCGAACGTGAGTTCGCGTTCGGCGGTATCCACGTGCCGATGCAGCTCCCCTCGTACTACGAGGAGACCAATGGTGCCTGTGAGTATGCCGTCGGCTACGCCAGTGCAGTGTCCACCGCGGAGATCACGTCCAAAACGCAGGATTTCGTCTCCACGTACCAGTCCAAACACGGCGGGACGAGTCCGGTCTACACCGGCTACATCGCGTACGACGCGGTCAAGGTGTTCGCGGATGCGGCCACGCGCGGCGAGACCGTCGCGTCGACGGATCTGGTCGGGCCGCTCGAGGAGACCTCGTTTACCGGTACCACCGGCACCATCGAGTTCCACGGCCAGGACGACCCACACCCCCACGACGTCATTTACGGCGAGGGCAACGTCCATCCCGTCTACTTCCAGTGGCAGGAGACCGACGACGGCGAGGGCGAGCAGACGGTCATCTGGCCCGACGAACACGCGGCCGACGGCGACGAGTACGAACAGCCGGACTGGTTGTAACCCGCTCGAGTTTTTCCGTTTGTCGCCGTTTCGGCGCTGGTTCCATCCGATAGCGGTCGGTCCTCACGATGACTGCCGTCGTTTCCACCGGTCTCGACGAGCAACGACGGCCCCGTTTGTCGGCCCAACCTGTATCGCCGAGGTATCCGTTCGGATGGGAACTCGGACGACCGGTTAGGCCGATGGCTGGCGCTTGGCCACATCGATTGCGTTCGGAGCGTCCGTCCAGCGACAGTACAGCGATACGGGCGGGAAGTAGGCGACGCAGGAGCCGAGATCCGGTCGCCGGATTCGCCCTGGCCAGTCATCGATTCCCGGTCCCGCTCCGAGCGGCGACTGCCCGGTGGTGCGGACCGGCACGAACTGCTATGCGTATCGACACGTGTCATTCAATAAGTAATATTCTGATTGTAACTATGCGAAAACACTAAGAAACCCAAGGAGAAACGCTTGTCAAGATGAATGGGAGCAAGGGACACGGTACCGAACCGAACGACCACTCGACGTCGCGTTCTCGGGCACTCGACCGCCGACGGCTCTTGAGAGCGACGGGTGGAGTCGCCGCCGGCGCATCGCTTGCGGGCTGTCTCGGCACGTACGAATCGATCGTCGGCGGAAGCGCTACCGAGGGACCGGTCAGGATCGGGTTGCTCGCACCCGATCCGGACAGCGATCAGATCGGCCGGTCGATGGAACGCGGAGCGTCGGTCGCGGTCGACGAACTCAACGACAACGACGGAATCGACGGGCGGGACGTCGAACTGGTCGTCGGCGACACGAACGGGAGTCCATCCGAGGCCCGGCGACAGTATCAGCGGCTCATTCTCGAGGAGGGCGTGGACGTGACGATCGGCGTCTTCGCCAGCGAGGCACTGATGAACATCATCGACGACATCGCCGAACAGGAGACGGTTCACCTCACGTCCGGTGCGGCGACGACGGCGGTAAGCCAGCGCATCAGCGAGCAGTACGAGAAGTACAAGTATCATTTCCGGGTTGGGCCGAACAACAATCACGACCTCGGCCAGATGCAAGTCGACTTCCTGACCGACAAGGCCGACGATATCGGCTGGAACTCCGTCGCCGTCCTCGTCGAGGACTACGACTGGACCGAGGAGCCGTGGAAGGTCTACCAGAACCAGCTCCCGGACGCGGGCGTCGACGTCGTCATGGAAGAGCAGTATCCGCCCGCCACGGAGGACTTCACGGCGATCTACGACGAGGTCGAGGCCGCCGGGGCGGACGCGGCGTTCATCACGACGGCCCACACCGGCACCGACGCGCTCCTGGACTGGGTCACGCCCCAACCGCGCCCGTTCGCGTTCGGCGGCATCCACGTGCCGATGCAGCTCCCCTCGTACTACGAGGCGACGAACGAGGCCTGTCGGTTCGGGGTCGGTCAGAGCAGCGCGACGGCACAGAGTGAGCGAACCGACAAGACGCAGCCGTTCGTGAACGCGTATCAGGACACCTACAACGGCTCGAGCCCGGTGTACACCGGCTATCACACGTACGACGCGGTCGCCCTGTTCGCCGACGCCGTCGAGAATACGGGGACGTTCGACGCCGACGAACTCGTCTCGTATATCGAAGAGGTTTCGTTTACCGGCAGCGCCGGGACGGTCGAGTTCTACGGTCGGGACCATCAATACACGCACGATCTCCGGTACAACAGCTCCGATCCGGACCCGGTCTACTTCCAGTGGCAGGAAAACGAGGACGGCGAGGGATCACAGGAGATCATCTGGCCGGAGGACCGAGCGACGGCGGAGTACCAGACGCCCACCTGGCTCGCGTAATCTTCCGCTCGAGCGAGCGGCGGCGACCGCGTTTCTCCCCGTCGCTGCGTGGGAGCCCAGTGTCGGCTACTCCTTCGCCCCGGTGGGGCGTTCGGCCCCGGTGAAACGACCGAGACCGGCGAGCAGCGCCACCGAGAGGCCGGCCCCGGCGAGGGCGAAGGTCGCGATCACGCCGAAAAACGCCGCCAGCGACGCCTCGCCGAGGACGAACCCGCCGACGGCGATGCTCGCAGCACCGATCCCGAACTCCCCGAGGTAGGTATAGCCGTAGGAGAGCCCGCGGGTGTCCGGCGGCGTGTACACCGCGACGGCGTTCTGGTAGAACGGCTGGATCGCGAAGAGGAAGAACCCGAACACGCCACAGAGCGCGACGACGGGGAGCAGTCCCAGTCCGGTCACGGGAACGAACGCCAGCGCCAGCGCCGCGAGGACGCCGAAAATCGCCAACAGACCGCGGGCTGGCTCGAGCCGATCGGTCAGTTTCCCGCCGGCGTACTGGCCGCCCATCCCGACGACCAACAGGCCGACGTAGATGTAGTCCGCGGGCTCGATCCCCTCGAGGCCGGCGGGAACGACCAGTCCCTCGATGGCCGGCAGCCCGTGGAGGATTTCCGGGAGGTAGGTGAGCATTCCCCGGTAGTACAGCCCCTCGACGGCAACGATGGCGAAGATCAATGCGAAGGCGCTGGCGAACAGTGCCCGCGAGTCCGCGAGGAACTCCGAGAGCGACAGCGCGTCGTCGGGGCCGGCATCGACGTCGTCGGCGACGGCCGCGGTGGGATCGAACTCCGCACTGAGTCCGTACAGCACCGCGAGGACGCCCGGCACGGCCAGGAGGGCGGCGACGAGTTGCCACTCGAGGACGATCAGCAGGGTCGCGGCGACGAAGGGGCCGAGCGCGATGCCGGTGTTGCCCGCGATGCCGTGCCAGGCGAAGACGGTGCCCCGTTCCTCGACGCCGGTGCTGATCAGCGCGAGGCCGGCGGGGTGGTAGACGCTGGCGGCGACGCCCCACAGGACGAGGCCGACGGCGATCGCGTAGATCGACGTCGCCAGCGAGAGAACGAGGAAGGCGGCGCTCATCCCGGCCAGACAGGCGACGATGAGCCGCTTCGTGCCGTATCGGTCCGCGAGGACGCCGCCGGGCAACGCGCCGATCCCGAAGGGGGCATAGCCCAGCGCGACGACGACCCCGAACAGGCTCACGCCCGCGTCGAACTCGGCCAGCCAGACGACCAGAAAGATCGGAATCGAGGTTTCGAACCAGTGAACCAGCGCGTGGCCGGCCATGGTAAACGCCGCGATCGATCGGTCGTTGCCCTCGAGTGCCATGATCGAGCCGTTGCCCGAACCGGAACGCTCCGGCTACTTAGCCGTGTGGGAACCGGCTGCCGCCGACCGGGAGAAGCACACGAACAGCGTCGACGCCCCTCTCAGTCCTCGTCCGTGACGACCTGTGAGACGTCGACGTCCTCGGGTTCGTCCTGCCCTCCGATGATCAGCTCGCCGTCGTCGGTCTCGACGTAGACGTCGTCGGCGAACCCGCCCTCGGCGTGGGGGTGGTCGGGATCGTCGAGCCGTTCGGGGGTCGACGGTGCCGCGGGCAGTCCCTCCGGCGGGGCGAACTGGCCCAGCGGCTCGTCGATGGTCACGTCCCAGCGCTCGAAGAACTCGCCGTAGCGGTCGTAATGGGCCTCGAGTTCGTCGGCCGGAAACTCCATCATCTCGGTCCAGCCGTGGTTGTAGAAGTCGAAGTTGGCCTGGATATGGGTGATCTCGCGGGCCTCGGCCTCGGAGTACCCCTCCTGGAGCGCCCGCAGGTAGGTGTCCATCGTCGCGTCGAAGAGACCGTCGAGGTGGGCTTTCCGTTCCTCGGCGCGGGCCGGGTCGGCCTTCCCGGTGAAGATCTTGGTGTGGAGTCGAACCAGCCCCGAGTTGGCGACCGAGCGGATCCCGGGCGTCTCGAGGGCCTTGCGATAGGCGAAGTGTTTCGCGTTCTGTCGCAGTTTCATGCCCGACGATTGGGGGGATATCCTAAAGAACGGTTCGGACAACACTGTTAGGGTCCGCGATCGTCGGCGATGCCAGCAATCGTTGCATGCTCGAGAAATGGTGCCGGATGGCTCGAGATCGGTAAACTCTGGTGAATATATTCGGCGTTCAGTTTACGCTCGTAGTGTCAGACACTGTCGTCCGGCAAAATAGACGAGATAGCAACCCACTTTAACCCGGATTACGAACCATCGGGATATGACTCAGTACGTCATCATCGGTGACGGGATCTCGGGCAGTTCGGCCGCCGAGACCCTCCGGGAAGAGGACCCGGACGCGAAGATTACCGTCATCACCGATGAGGGGGAGCCACTGTATAACCGGATTCTCATCAAGGAACACGCGAAGGGCAAACTCCCCGAAGCCCCGATCTCGATCCACGACGAGGACTGGTACGAGGACCGCGACATCGACCTCTCGCTCAATACCCACGTCACGAGCGTCGACACGGAGGGGAAGGTCGTCCACACTCACGACAGCGGGGAGATCCCCTACGACAAGCTGCTCGTGGCGACCGGCGGAACGCCGACCCAACTGCCCGTCGAGAACAGCGACGCCGACGGAATCCATCACTTCTGGACCTTCGAGGACGCCCGCGGGATCCGCGAACACGCCGATGAGGCCGACAGGGGCGTCATCGTCGGCGCGGGCCTGCTCGGGATCGACTTCGCCGCGGTCTGTGGCGCACAGGGGATCGACGCCGACTACCTGATGCGCGGTGATCGCTGGTGGCGCTACGCCCTCTCGGCCGAGGGTGCCGAGATCATGCACGAGGGCATGCGCAGCGTCGGTGTCGAGCCGGTCTTCGATAGCGGCGTCGACCACTTCGAGGTCGACGACGACGGCCGCGTCACCGCCGCGGTCGACCCCAACGGCGACCGCTACGAGTGTGACTTCGCCGGCGTCGCTATCGGCCTGTCGTTCAACACCGAGTTCCTCCGTGGGGCCGGCATCGAGCAGGACAACGGGATCGTCGTCGACGAGTACATGCAGACCAACGTCGACGACATCTATGCGGCCGGCGACCTCACGCAGTTCCACGACGTCCTGCTGGGCGAGCAGGCCCAGAACGGCTCGTGGGGCTCGGCCAAGGAACAGGGCCGGGTCGCCGCCATCAACATGGCCGCCGACGCCGAGGAAGAGGGTTTCCAGTGGGTTTCGTCGTACTCCATTACGCACTTCGACTTCCCGTTCCTCTCTTTCGGTCATCCGACACGCGGCGACGAACACGCCGAGCGCAAATACAGCGACACCGAGTGGCGACGCATCGCCTTCAAGGACGGCAAGATCGTCGGCGGCGTCCTCATCGGCGACCTCTCGCCCCAGAGCAAGTTCAAACAGCTGATGCGCGAACAGCGCGTCGTCGCCGATCAGGCCGAGGTCCTCTTAGAGCAGTCCGTCGACCTCGACGAACTCGCCCCTACGCAGGAGCAGTAGCGGCCACCTCCGTTTTCCGATCCGTTCGCGGCGCTTTTCCGACGAATCGAACCGAGAGACCGGCGTCTCCGCGACGACGAACTGTTCTCCCGTCTCGCCGCCGCCACTGCCGGAAGCGGAACGCTTAACACAGACGAGTACATTTGGTAACAATGAACATGGCGACCAGTGAACTCCAGTCCCGATCAGTACGTCCCGAGTCCGCTGCTGTGCGACTCGAGCGAGTCCCGTCCGTGCCGGCGGACGCGACAGTCCGTCACGTCGATCAGTTCGAGACGGAGACGCTGGACGCCATCTATCGCGCCGTCACCGAGGACCGCCCCGTTTCGGCCGCCGAGACCGACCTCGAGCCGGGCGAGGTGATCGTCTTCACGGACTACTTCCGCGTCGAACGGGTCTGAGCCGCCGGGGCTCCGTCTCCTTCCCGGGGGCGGTATCGAAGTCGTTTTCCCGTGTGCGCGCTTTCGATGACGCATGAACGGCGACAGCGACATGACACTGGCGTTCGAACTCGAGGCGCTCAAGGAACTCGCCTCGCCCGAGCGCGTGTTCGAAGACGCCAGAGGGTGGACCGAGTACATCGGCGTCGTCTCCGAGAAACCGACCTACGTCGTCACGAACTTCACCCGAAAGAACCGCATCCGACAGGACTTCTTCTCCGGGCCCCGGGGCAAAGCCGAGAGCCTCGAGGGCGTCAAAGACCAGTTCGACACCGGACGCTACGTCTACGTCGGAGCCAGCGAGGAGGACGAACAGTTGGCCGAGGAGGTCGACTGGGAGTATCTGGCGGTCGAAGACGCCGCCGACGCGGCCGACTGGATCATCGCCTCGAGCGCCGACGACGAGGACGACGACGCCGAAGAGGTCCGCGACGACTGGCCCTGAGACCGTCGCAGCGACGGCCGGTCCCGTTCCGGGGGAGCCGCGCCGTCCCTGTGTAACCGCATTCGGGACCGACCGCGGCCCCGGCGCACGTGCCCCGTGCCGTGAGTTGCCGTCGTAGCCGACTCCGCGGAAAGACGCTAATCCTTATCGTAGTGGCCGTCCACGAAGCCGTATGCAGACTGTACAACCGCGATCCCTCGGTCCGTCGGCGGTCGGGAGGCTCGGTCATGGCCGCGATTGAACTCGAGGGACTGACCAAGCGGTACGGGGACGTCGTCGCCGTCGACGGACTCGATCTGACCGTCGAGGAGGGCGAAATCTTCGGCTTTCTCGGCCCGAACGGCGCGGGAAAGTCGACGACGATCGACATCCTGCTCGACTTCACTCGACCGACTGGTGGGACCGCGTCCGTGCTGGGTCACGACGCCCAGTCGGAGGGGTTGGCCGTCCGGCAGCGAACCGGTGTGCTTCCGGACGCCTACCACGTCTACGACCGACTCAGCGGTCGCCGGCACGTCGAGTTCGCGATCGAGATGAAAGGCGTCGACGACGATCCCGACGCCCTGCTCGAGCGGGTCCGGGTCGCCGACGCGGCCGACCGCCCCGCCGGCGGCTACTCCAAGGGGATGCGCCAACGGTTGGTGTTGGCGATGGCGCTGGCCGGCGATCCCGACCTGCTCGTCCTCGACGAGCCGTCGACCGGGCTCGACCCGAACGGCGCTCGGGAAATGCGCGAGATCATCCGCGAGGAGAACGCCCGCGGCACGACCGTCTTCTTCTCGAGTCACATCATGGAACAGGTCGAAGCGGTCTGTGACCGCGTCGCGATCATCGATCGGGGCCGGCTCGTCGCCGTCGACACCATCGACGGCCTCCGGGACGCGACCGAGACCGGCGAGACGCTGTACGTGTACGTCACGGCGCTCGACGAGGGCGTTCTCGAGCGTGTGCGTGGCCTCGACGGCGTCGGGCGAGCGGCGATCGACGAGGGCCGGCTGCGGGTGACCGTCGACGGCGTCTCGAAGTTCGCCGTGTTGCACGCGATCGACGAGATCGCGCCGGTACAGGACTTCTCGGTCGTCGAGTCGTCGCTCGAGGACCTGTTCGTCCGATACACGACCGAGAAACAGGAGGTCGAGGCGTGAGCTGGTTTGCGGTCGCGAAGAAGGACTTCCGGGACGCCGTCCAGTCGCGCGCGCTGTGGGCGCTCGTGACCGTCTTCGTGGTCCTGTCGATCGTCTCGACGTACGCCTACGTCGAAGCGCCCGCGTTGCTTGGCTCGACGACGGCGGCGACGTTCGGCGGCTTGCTGCTCTTCACGGTCGGTCTCGTCGGCCTCTTCGTCCCGTTGGCCGCGATCGTCGTCTGCTACAAGTCCCTCGCCGGGGAGCGCGAACTCGGGAGCATCAAGCTCCTGCTTTCACTGCCGACCACGCGTCGGCGGGTCTTCGTCGGGAAGGTCGTCGGCCGGGCCGCCGTCCTCGCGTTCGGGCTGGGCGTCGGCCTCCTCGTCGGTCTCGGGGTCGGTGCGGCACTGCTCGGTGACCTCGACGCCGCCGCGGCACTGCTTTTCGTCCTCATCACGCTGGCGTTTGCGGCCGTCTACGCGACGATCGTCGTCGGCATCTCGGCGGCGACCGGCTCGACGTCCCGGGCGACGACGCTGGCACTTGGCTTCTTCGTCGTCTTCGAACTGCTCTGGGACGTGATCCCGATGGGGATCCTCTACGTCCTCGAGGGCTTTACGATCCCGTCGACGATGCCGGACTGGCTGTACCCCCTGTTGCAGCTGTCGCCCTCGTCGGCGTACCTCTCGACCGTCGTCGCCTTGCTGCCCGACCTCGCGGACGCGTCGGGTACCGAGCCGACTCAGGCGGGAGCCGGCGTCGAAGTCGCGGCCGACGCGGCCGAGCCGTTCTACGCGAGCCCCGAGATCGGCGTCCTCGTTTTGCTCGCGTGGGTCCTCGTGTCGCTGGTGATCGGCCTCGTCCTGTTCGACGGGACCGACCTCTGATCGTCGCCCTTAAGCCCGCTCCGGCCGAACGGCGGGCAATGGCAGGCCCCGGCGCTGCAGGTGCGGACGGCGGCGATCGGCTCGAGTTACCCTGCGGGGAACACCTCGACCCCCACGAGATCGATCTGGGGATGCGCGAGTACGACTGTCCCTGCGGGGACAGCCACGCGGTCGTCACGGACGTCCACCCGCCCTCTCGGTTCTTTCCCGAATCGCTGGTGACAGTCCTGCGGGAGACGATCGACACCGACGACGAGTTCGAGGAGTTCGGCACCCCCCACTTGCTGGGGGTCGTCCTGGAGGAGTTCCCCGAGGCGGTCGTCGTCCACGACGCCAGCGACGACGGTGCGGTCGGCTACACGCTCGTCTGGGTCACCGACTTCGACGCCCGCCGACTCCACGAGGTCGTCGTCGAACTCGTCGTCGAACTCATGGAACACGCGATCAGCCACGCCGACGACGACGCTGCCGTCTCCGAGTTCGAGTCCCAGATGCTCGAGTTCGACGTCGAGGCCTTCGTCGAGCAGTACCGGCAGGAACGGGAGTTCGAGAGCGAACACGACCGCGCGCTGTAGGCCGCCCGCCTTGGCGTCTACTCCTCGAACGAAACGGCCAGCCGGAGCCCGCCCGCGTCGCTTTCCTCGACCGCAATCGACCAGCCGTGGGCCTCGATCGCCTCGGAGACGATCGCCAGCCCGAAGCCGGTCCCGTCCGGATCGGTGCTGTAGCCGGACTCGAGGATGTCCGTACGTTCGGCTGGCGGGACGCCGGGACCGTCGTCGGCGATCGCGAACCCGTCGGCAGTCCGCTCGACCGTGACCGTCACGTCCTCGCCGACGTGTTCGCGGGCGTTGCGGAAGGCGTTCTCGAAGCAGACGAGCAGCCGCTCCGGATCGGCCTCGACCGTCGGGAGCGAGTCCGCGTGGACGAGGTCGAGGTCGGGATCGACGGTCCGGTGTGCCCGCTCGACGATCTCGTCGAGGTCGACCGCTTCCGTCTCCGTCAGGTGCTGGCCGCTCCGGGCCAGCGCGAGGACGTTCTCGATGAGCGTGTCCATCCGCTCGAGCGCCCAGTCGATCTCCTCGCGGTAGCGTTCGCCCTCGCTATCGACGTGGGCCTCGAGGTTCTCGAGGTGGCCCGCCGCGAGGGTCAGCGGGTTCCGCAGGTCGTGGGAGACGGTGCTGGCGAAGGCGTCCAGGCGGTCGTTCTGGCGCTCGAGTTCGGCCGTCCGCGCGGCGAGTTCGGCCTCGCGACGGGCCCGCTCGAGGGCGGCCTCGACGTTGGCCGCGAGGATGCGCGCGAGGGTGATCGTCTCGGCGTCGAAATCGTTGGGCGTCGTCGAACCGGCGATGAAGATCCCCGCGTCGCCCAGCGGGATGTGGATCTCGCTCCGCATCGGCGTCTCGGGGTTGCGAACGTTATCGGCACGGCGGACGTCGCCGTGGACGAGCGTTTCCCCGGCCGTGAAGGCGTCCCAGGCGATGCTGTCGGGGCCGAGTGCTGGCACCGTCCTGAGCAGGGCTTCCGTCTCGTCGGTCGCCGCGGCCGGGACGAGAACGCCGTGTTCGTCCCGTCGTTCGCTGGGGCGGCCGGTCCCTGCGCTCGCGTCGGTAGCCGACGCGGATCGGATCGTCGGCCGCTCCTCGTACAGGTGGACGGCGTTGAGTTCGAGCGACAGCGCATCGCGGGCGATCTCGGTCGCGACGCGAGCGACCTCGTCGGTGCGTTCGGCCGCCATCAGGCGACGGGTACCCTCGTGGAGGCGGTGGATGCGTCGCTCGCGCTCCTTGCGATCGCTGATGTCGCGGATCACGCCGACGCTGCCGGTGAACGTCCCGCCTTCGTCGACCAGCGGCGCGACGTTGTTCTCGACGAGCAACGGGTCGCCGTCGACGGGCTCGAACTGCATCTCGTAGGTCTCCCACGTCCGATCCTCGTCGGCAAGGATCTCACGGAGGGTCGCCGTCGCCCGGTCGACGTCCTCGTCGGGCATGTAGGCGCTCGGGTGATCCCCGACGAGGTCGGCACGCGTTGTTCCGAGGACGGCTGCCATCGCTTCGTTGACCATCTCGATCCGCCCGTCCGCGTCGAGGACGAACATCGGATCGCCGACGGTATCGACGAGCGTTCGGTACCGCTCGAGGTCACGCTCCCGGCGCTTCTGTGCGGCGATGTCGGTGTAGATCGCATACTCGTGGATCTCGTCGCCGAGATCGACGGCGAACACGCGAAGCAGGAACTCCCGGGGCCCCTCCGCCGTCACCCGCTCGTCGATGGTGGTCACGCTCCCGCCGGGACCGCTTTCCCCGTAGGCGTCGATCGGCTCCGAGCCGTCGGGGACGAGCCGATCCTCGATCGTCGTTCCGACCAGCGTCTCCCGGTCGTACCCGAACATCTCCTCGAACGCCGGATTGACGTCGAGAATTCGATTGCCGTCGTCACGAACCGTCAACACGACCGGATCGGGGATGTTCTCGAACAGCGAGCGAAACCGGCCCCGCTCGGTTTCGACGGCCCCGTCCGACCGGGGACCGATCGCCGTCTCGTCGCGTCCCGCCTCCTCGATGGCCCGTCGGATCTGTGCGAGCAATCGCTCGAGCGAATCCTCGCGACCTCTCGGAACGTAGCCGGCCAGTCCGGCCCCGATCGCGTCGCTCGCGAGCAGTTCGTCGCCGTCGCCGGTGTAGAGGACGAACGGGACGGGCGGCTCCTCGCCGGCCGTGACCCGGTCGTACAGCGTCACCGCGCTCGTCCCACCGAGGTCGCGTTCGGTGACGACACAGGTGCGCTCGGACGCCTCCGCGAGCGCGTCGCGGAGCGCGGTCGGCGTCGCAACGGGGACGACCGTGAGTGTGTTTGCTGCCGACTCGAGGGCGTCGACCGTCCGCCGTCGGCGTTCGGTGGATGGATCGGCGTAGATAACGGTCGTCGGTCGAGAGAACTGATCCGAGCCGGGCCTAACCATCTGATTGCTCCGAAGCAAGGAAACGGGCCGTGATAAGAAATTCGGCCGACATATATGGGTATGACCGCCGATAACGGGAACGGCGCCGGGGATCGAATTACGCACGTAATTCATGCTTAACCGGCGGAGATCGGTCGTCGAAACCCGAAACCGGTGTCTCCGGCACCCGTCCGACGCCGTGGGTTCGAATTTCGAAAATCGATTTCGAGATTCGTACTGTATCGTGGGGCTTATTACGATGTGCGAACTCCGATTCGACAAGACAAATGAGTACGGACACCGCCACCGACGCCGAGACGGGCGACGGCCGCACGATCCTGTTGATCGGCAGCGGCCCGATCCAGATCGGACAGGCCGCCGAATTCGACTACTCGGGCGCACAGGCCTGCCGGGCGCTCCAGGAAGAGGGCGCTCGCGTCGTCCTCGTCAACTCGAATCCGGCGACGATCATGACCGACCCGGAGATGGCCGACGAGGTCTACATCGAGCCGATCACCACCGACGCCATCGCCGAGATCATCCGCAAGGAAAACCCCGACGGCGTCATCGCCGGGCTGGGTGGCCAGACCGGTCTGAACGTCACCGCCGAACTCGCCGAGGAGGGCGTCTTAGAGGAGTACGACGTCGAGATCATGGGGACGCCGCTGGATACGATCTACGCGACCGAAGACCGCGACCTCTTCCGCCAGCGCATGGAGAAGATCGGCCAGCCGGTCCCCGCCTCGACGACCATCTCGCTCGAGGAGGACGAAGAAGTCTCGGAGATGACCGAGGCCGACCTGAAAGAGCGCGTCGAGGCCGCCGTCGACGAGGTCGGCGGACTGCCGGTCATCGCCCGCACGACCTACACGCTGGGGGGCTCCGGCTCCGGTGTCGTCCACGAGATGGACGAACTGCTGCGCCGCGTCCGCAAGGGCCTGCGTCTCTCCCGGAACAGCGAGGTCCTCATCACGGAGTCCATCGCCGGCTGGGTCGAATACGAGTACGAAGTGATGCGCGACGCCGACGACTCCTGTATCATCATCTGTAATATGGAGAACATCGACCCGATGGGCATCCACACCGGGGAGTCGACGGTCGTCACGCCGTCCCAGATCGTCCCCGACGAGGGTCACCAGGAGATGCGCTCGGCGGCGCTCGACGTCATCCGCGAACTCGGTATCCAAGGTGGGTGTAACATCCAGTTCGCCTGGCACGACGACGGTACCCCCGGCGGCGAGTATCGCGTCGTCGAGGTCAACCCCCGTGTCTCCCGTTCCTCCGCACTCGCGTCGAAGGCGACCGGCTACCCGATCGCCCGCGTCACCGCGAAGGTCGCCCTGGGCAAGCGCCTCCACGAGATCGACAACGAGATCACCGGCGAAACGACGGCGGCGTTCGAGCCCGCGATCGACTACGTCGTCACCAAGGTCCCCCGGTGGCCCAAAGACAAGTTCGACGACGTCGACTTCGAGCTGACGACGGCGATGAAGTCGACCGGCGAGGCGATGGCCATCGGCCGCAGCTTCGAGGAGAGCCTCCTGAAGGCGCTTCGCTCCTCGGAGTACGAACCCGACGTCGACTGGGAGGAAGTCTCGGACGCGGAACTCGAGGAACACTACCTCGAGCGACCCTCGCCCGACCGCCCCTACGCCATGTTCGAGGCGTTCGAACGGGGCTACACCGTCGACGAGGTCGTCGACCTGACGGGTATCTTCGAGTGGTACACCGAACGCTACAAGAACATCGCCGACTCGACGCTGGCGGCCCAGGAGGGCGACTTCACCGAGGCCGCCATCGCCGGCCACACCAACGCGACGATCGCCTCGGCCGCCGGTGCGGACGTCGACACCGTCGAAACCGAGGTCCCCGGCCGCACCTACAAACAGGTCGACACCTGCGCCGGCGAGTTCGAGGCCGAGACGCCGTACTACTACTCCGCGCGCAAGTCCGAGTTCGAGTCCGGCCCGCTGCTGGGCGACGCCGCCGCGGGCGAACTCGAGGTCGATCGCGACATCGAGAGCGTGATCGTCGTCGGCGGCGGCCCGATCCGCATCGGACAGGGCGTCGAGTTCGACTACTGTTCGGTCCACGCGGTGCGCGCCCTGCGCGAACTCGGCATCGACGCCTACGTCGTCAACAACAACCCCGAGACGGTCTCGACCGACTACGACACCTCCGACGGCCTGTTCTTCGAGCCGATCACGGCCGAAGAGGTCGCCGACGTCGCCGAAGCCACGGGCGCCGACGGCGTGATGGTCCAGTTCGGCGGCCAGACCTCGGTCAACATCGGCGAACCCCTCGAGGACGAACTCAACCGTCGCGATCTCGACTGCGAGGTCATGGGCACCTCCGTTGAGGCGATGGACCTCGCGGAGGACCGCGACCGCTTCAACCTCCTGATGGAGGAGATGGGTATCTCCCAGCCCGACGGTGGCACCGCCTTCTCGGAGGAGGAGGCGCTGGAACTGGCCCACGACATCGGCTACCCCGTCCTCGTGCGCCCCTCCTACGTGCTGGGCGGCCGCGCGATGGATGTCGTCTACAACGACGACGAACTCGAGACCTACATCGAGGAGGCGGTCCGCGTCGCACCCGACAAGCCGATCCTCGTGGACGACTTCCTCGAGGACGCGGTCGAACTCGACGTCGACGCCGTCTCGGACGGCCGCAACGTCATCATCGGCGGTATCATGGAACACGTCGAGAGCGCCGGCGTCCACTCCGGCGACTCCGCGTGTATGATCCCGCCCCGCTCGCTCGAGGAAGACACCTTAGAGCGCGTCCGCGAGGTCACCGAGGACATCGCCGAGGCGCTCAAGACGAAGGGGCTGTTGAACGTCCAGCTCGCGGTTCGTGACGGCGAAGTCTACGTGCTGGAAGCGAACCCGCGCTCCTCGCGTACCGTGCCCTTCGTCTCGAAGGCGACCGGCGTCCCGATCGCCAAACTCGCCGCGAAGGTCATGGCCGGCGAGACGCTCTCGAGCCTCGAGGCCGACGAGCAGATCCCCGAACACACCTCGATCAAGGAGGTCGTCCTGCCGTTCGACCGCCTGCCGGGCTCGGACCCACGTCTCGGCCCGGAGATGAAATCCACCGGCGAGGTCATGGGCACGGCAAGCGACTTCGGCACGGCCTACTGGAAGTCCCAGCAGGCGGCCGGCAACGCCGTCAGCGAGGGGACCGCCGTCGTCGACTTAGACGTCGACGGCTTCGAGACCCACTTCGATGTCGCCGAGTTCGACGACGTGCCGGCGGCCATCCGCGAGGGCGAGGTCGACTTCGTCGTCAGCCGCGATCGCGACTCGCTCGAGATGGCCGTCGAGGAGGAGATCCCCTACCTCTCGACGGTCGCCAGCGCCGAGGCCTACGTCGAAGCGCTCGACGAGTTCGACGGCGATCTCGAGGTCGCGTCGGTCACCGAGCGGCCGAAGCGCGCCGCGAAGTGGGGAACGTCGCAGTAACGCCCTACTCGGCGTCTCTTTCTGACGCGGTGTGCTTGCTTTCCGGACCAGCCAAGCACATCGGTGCTGTCGCCTCGTGTCTCCTTCAGCGGAGACGGGGCCGCATTCTGTGCAACCGACGCGGCAGTCGATCGACCGACATCGCTCATTCGAAGTCGTACCAGTCGAACCGCTCGACACCGTAGCGGTAGGACAGCGGCGGCGCGAGCAGGCCGCCGATCAGCACGAGCCAGGCCCCGATCGTGATCGCGCGGGCCGAGACCTCGATCTCGGGTAGCGGCGTCCACGCGGTGGCGACCCGAAGCAGGCCGGCGATCGTCTCCGGGGCCTCGAGGTAGAGGACGGCGGCCGCGATCGCCGGCAGCGCGATCGCCAGCGTGTAGACGAGGAACGCGGTCTTGCTCGGCATCACCGCCTCGCGGTTGTTGGTCACGCTGACGCTGCCAAAGCGGGGGAACGCCGAGCCGATCCCCGACGCCAGCGCCGGCGTGGCGATCGCCCCGACGACGGTCCCGGCGACGAGGACGCCGGTCCGCTCGAGCGAGAGGGGACTGACGACCCCGAGGACGAGCGGGACGACCACCGCGAACGGGACGGCGACGAGGGCAGCAGCGACGATCCGGCCGCGGATCGCTTGCCGGCCGGTGAGCGTCGACGTGACGACGGCGGGCAGGGCCGGGCCGAGGTCGCCGAGCGGATTGAGCGTGAACAGCGCCCCGGCCGCCCAGACGACGTACAGACAGAACAGCGCGACCATGAACGACGGGACGGTCCCGGACTCGATGATCTGCTGGATGAACCCGATGGCACCGAGCAGCGGGTAGCCGACGTACGCGAGTCGGATCGGCGAGCGTTTCGTCCGTCGGATCGCCGTCACGGCTACGGTTCGGACCGGCCGCGTGAGGACACCCGAGAGGGCTCCCGTGAGCCGGTCGTCGCCCCGTTCGACGGTCGGGTCGGGCTCGTCCTCGGTTCGGGCCGCATCGGCGAACCAGTGGGTCCGTGCGCCGGCAGTCCCGACGACGAGGGCGGCACCGACGACGAGCAGCGAGCCGACCGCCGCACCACCGATCGCGACCATCGACGAATCGATGATGGGGACGCCGACCAATAGCAAATGGCCGGGCCAGCCCAGCGGGCTGGCCTGCAGGTGCCGAAAGAGCGTCGCCGCGATCTCGTTGATCCCCCCGGTCATGATCACACCGAAGTACGCGACCCAGAAGGCGGCAAACAGCAGCGTCCGGTACTTGGCGATCGGTTCGTAGGCGGTGATCAGGTGGCGAACCCAGACGCCGACGGCGAACCCGACCGGGACGGCGGTCGCGATGATCACCACTAGGAAAAGCGGCGCGACCAGAACGGGTACCACAGTTCCCGCACCGGAGGCAAACGCCGCGGCGAACACCACCGCCGGCAGCAGTACCCAGGTCAGAAAACGGGCGATCTCCGCACCGACGAGGCCGACGACGGCGTTGCGGACCGACGTCGACAACAGGAGAAAGGCCGGCTTATCGACGTCAGCGGTCGTCGTGACCGCCCGCATGACGGCCATGACGACCAGAAACAGCCAGAGGAGCGCCGTTCCACCGGTGACAAACTCCGTGATCGTTGTGGTGCCGGACGCCGACAGCGAGCCGGCGGCGGCACGTTCGCCCAATTCCGGCAGGAAGAGGACACCGACTGCCGTAATCGGGCCGAGCGCGATCAGCAGGGCGATCGCGATCAGAAACAACCGCGTCCGGTTGCCCGCGATAGCGCGAGCGGTCCGCCGGAACTCCGTTTCGGTAATCGTACGGGCGATAGCGGCTTGTCCCATCAGCGATCACCTCGAGTCGATCGCAGCGTGCGGGGATGGACAGGGCTCATAGTCGGGCCTGCGTAACGCATTCAGTAAAATATTCGGTTTTTGTCATCACTGCGGCGTCGCTCGGTCGGCCGAATCGGCTCCGACTCGAGGCGGTCGCCCGTGGCCGTTGACGGCCGACACTTATGACACACATTTAACTATAGCGGTACGAAAAGACGCCTATGAGCCCTGTCGACGCCCTCGCTATCGAAACCGATGGCCTGACGAAACGGTACGGCAACACGACGGCGGTCGACGATCTGACGATGCAAGTCGAGCGCGGGACCGTCTACGGCTTTCTCGGCCCCAACGGCGCGGGGAAGACGACCACGATGCGAATACTGACGACGCTGACGAAGCCGACCGCAGGAACGGCGAGCGTCGCCGGCCACTCGATCGTCGACCGCGAGTCGGTCACCCCCCACATCGGCTATCTGCCCGAGGAACCGCCGGTTTACGACGAACTCACCGGCCGGGAACAGCTCGAGTACGCCGCCGGGCTGCGCGATCTGCCCGACGACGAGGCCAGCGAGCGCATCGAGTCGCTGCTCGAGCGGTTCGACCTGCTCGACGACGCGAACAAGCGCATCGAGGACTACTCGAAGGGGATGCGCCAGAAGGTCGGCGTCATCCAGGCGGTGTTACACGAGCCCGACGTCGCCTTCCTCGACGAGCCGACGAGCGGGCTCGACCCCCGCGCGGCCCGAACGATGCGCGACACCATCGCCGACCTCGCCGACCACGAGATGACCATCTTCCTCTCGACGCACATCCTCCCGGTCGTCGACGAGCTGGCCGATACGATCGGCGTCCTCCACGACGGCGAACTCGTCGCCGAGGACGACCCCGAACGGCTCAAGACCCGCGCCGAAACCGGCGACGCCCGCAGTCTCGAGGACGCCTTCCTCGAGATCACCCGCGATCATGACGAGACGGCGGCCGAACCCCGCGCCGAGTGACCGGCCGTTCGACCCCCCGATCCCTCGAGACGGCTTTTCGCGCCGAAACCGCGTTAGATGCACGGAAAGACTCGTATCGGCGAGCTACGGCGTTCGATTCCCCATGGTTTTTAGTAAGTCGCGATCGTACGCTCGTCCGGAGGTGAGAATCGATGGTACGGAGAGACATCACTGGCCTCGATACGGTTGCTCGCATCGCCGACCGCCTCTCGACGATCGACCGATACGATTGCCTGCTCGGACTGATTCCGACGGCGCTGACGCTCGCGGCGCTCGTCGGGCAGGTCCTCGATCTCCCCACCGAGGCGGCCCTCCTCGGTGGCGTTGCCATCGCCTTACTGGCCCTGCTCGATGGACTGTTCTTCCGCCCGCCGACCGGGCTGCAGGGCGCGTGAACCTTCCGTCGCGCCTCGAGTCCGGACCGGAGTCGAGTCGCCGTCACGACGACGGCCGCGCTACGGATCGAAGACGCCGCGTCGCAACCCCTCGCGGACGGGGTCGTGTTCGGCGTCGGTCGGCGGCGGGCTCGTGACCAGCAGGGCCTCGAGCCGTTCGTCCTCGCTCGCTCGAATCCCCCGGTCGACGTCGGCTTCCACGACGACGATGTCGTCGGGTTCGACCGCGTGTTCGGTCTCGCCCTCGCGGACGACGCCCGTGCCCGACCGGACACAGATCGTCACGTCGCTGCCCGGCGCGTGGACCGGGATGAACTGTCCGGGCTCGAAGTAGCCACAGACGACCTTGATCCGGTCGTTTTTGAACACCGGCTGTGCGCTGAACTGGTCCTCGTCGTACGCCCGTTCGGCGTCGAAATCGGTTGCTGGCATGGCTGAATGTTCCGGCGGGATCTAGGTCCGCCTAATTCCGTACCGGAGGAGAGACGGGCCGGCGGGGTCGGTCTTCCCCCGAACATATTGGCCCGTCCTGGGGAGCGCACGGGCAGCCGGGAACGGCCGCCTCGAGGCGACGCGAGCGGTCCGCGAACGGAATACTCTAAAACGACCGGGTGCTGTGGTTTCGTATGGAGTATCACGAGGCGGCGGACTTCTTATTCGATCTGCGTCGGTTCCGCCCGAAGCCGGGCACCGAGTCGACGGCCCGGCTACTCGCCCACCTCGGGACCCCCCACGACGACGTCGACTGCGTCCAGATCGCCGGCTCCAACGGGAAGGGAAGCACGGCCCGAATGGTCGAGCGCACGCTGCGGGAGGCCGGCTACTCCGTCGGCCTCTACACCTCGCCACACCTCGAGGACCTCCGCGAACGCGTCCGCATCGACGGCCGGAAGATGCCCCGGTCGGCCGTCTGCGAGTTCGTCGAAACCGCTCGCGAGTACGTGACGACCCGCGGTGCCGACGGCGAGTCGCCGACCTTCTTCGAGACGATGACCGCCATGGCGCTGTGGCAGTTCGGCCGCGAGGACGTCGACGTCGCCGTCCTCGAGGTCGGCATCGGCGGCAAGTACGACGCCACCAGCGTCGTCGATCCGGTCGCCAGCGCGGTCACGAGCGTCACGCTGGAACACACCGGCATCCTCGGCGACACCGTCACGGAGATCGCCCGCGACAAGGCCCACGTCGCGCCGAGCGAGGCCCCGCTCGTGACCGGCACGACCGGAGACGCGCTCGCGGCGGTCCGCGAGATCGCCCGCGACGTGATCACCGTCGGCCCCTCACCCGCGGGGGAGTCGGACCCCACCACACCGGACATCCACGTCGCCTACGACGGCCGGACCAACCACACCGAAGCCGCCGTTTCGATCGACGCCGACGACTGGGACCTCGAGACCGAAATTCCGCTGCTGGGCGAGCATCAGGCCGTCAACGCCGGTATCGCGGCCGCCCTCTCCCGTCAGATCGGTGATGTCTCCGAAACCGACCTCGCCCGCGGTCTGCGCAGCGCCCACTGGCCGGGCCGGTTCGAGGTGATGGATACCGAGCCGCTGGTCGTCCTCGACGGCGCGCACAACCCCGGTGCCTGCGACGGGCTCGCGACGACGCTCGAGACGTACGACTACGACGACCTCCACCTCGTCTTCGGTGCGATGCACGACAAGGACCACCGCGAGATGGCCGCCGCCCTGCCGACGCCGGCCTCGGTCGTGACGACCGAGCCGACGCTGGACCGGGCCGAGGAGCCGGCGGTCCTCGCCGAGGCGTTCGCCGACGCCGGTGCCGGCCGCGTCCGGACCGAGGCTGCCGTTCAGGACGCGCTGGCGACCGCGCTGGCCGACGCCGACGCCGACGACTGCGTCCTCGTGACCGGCTCGCTGTTCGCTGTCGCGGAGGCCCGCTCCCGGTGGACTCGCACCGACGTCCCCAAACGGATTCGGGACCGCTCGGACGCCCGCGACGCCCTCGCGGAGGCCAACGTCGCGGCGGGCGACGTCGAGCGACTGGACGGCGACGCCGTCCACCGGGTCGTCAGGACGGCCCTGCGGGACCGACAGGCGTCGGTCCTCAAGGAGGAACTGCTACGGCTGGGCGGCGAGTGTGCCCTGTCGGGCCTCGAGCGCGACGACGAGGCCGTCGACGCCGTCCTGATGGGAACCGTAGCGCAGTTCGAATCCCTCGTCGAGGCGCTCGAAGCCCGCTCGCGGCCCCACGGGCTGGCCGACGTGGCCCGCGAACTGCGGGCGACCCTCGAGATCGACGCGAGCGACGAGTCGCGGACGACGATCCGTCCCGCGGACGACTCTCGAGGCGACGACGCGGGCCACCGATTCCCCTGGGGCGACCGGACGGCCGTCATGGGCATTCTGAACGTCACGCCCGACAGCTTCCACGACGGCGGTGAGTACGACGCCCTCGAGGACGCCGTCGACCGCGCCGAAGCGATGGTCGCGAACGACGTCGATATCATCGACATCGGCGGCGAGTCGACCCGTCCCGGTGCGGATCCGGTTTCGGTCGACGAGGAACTCGAGCGCGTGGTGCCGGTCATCGAGCGGATCGCCGATCTCGATGCCCGGATCTCCGTCGACACGCGCCGCGCCGCGGTCGCCGACGCGGCGCTTTCCGCGGGCGCGGACATCGTCAACGACGTCTCCGGGCTCGAGGACCCCGAGATGCGGTTCGTCGCCGCCGACCACGACGCGGGGCTGGTCGTGATGCACAGCATCGACGCGCCGGTCGTCCCCGACCGCGACGTCGACTACGACGACGTGGTCGCGGACGTGATCGACCAGCTCTCCGAGCGCGTGTTGCTCGCGGAGAAGGCCGGCCTCGACCGCGAGCAGATCATCGTCGATCCCGGCATCGGCTTCGGCAAATCCGCCGCCGAGAACTTCGAACTGCTCGACCGGATCGACGAGTTCCGGGCGCTCGGCTGTCCCGTCCTCTTCGGGCACTCCCACAAGTCCATGTTCGCCAAAGTCGGCCGCGAGGGCGGCGAGCGACTCGAGGCGACCGTCGCGGCGACGGCGCTCGCGGCGGATCGCGGGGCCGACATCGTCCGGGTCCACGACGTAACCGAGAACGTCGCCGCGGTCCGGACGGCGCTGGCCGCGCACGATCCGGAACGGTTCGACTGGCGGTCGTAGGAGCTACTTTTTCCGCCCGTCCGAGCCTCAGTCGTCGTCCGAAACACCCGTATCCGGCGTCCACTCGTCCGGTCCACAGCCCAGCGACCGGTGCGGACAGTGTCGGCAGTGGTCGCCCGGTGTCGTCTCCGTGAACGAGGGCTCGTCGACCGCCGCGAGCGTCTCGAGGACCGACTCCCAGGCCGGCAGTTCGTCGGGGCCGAACAGGTCGACGCGGGGGTCGTCGACGTCGCCGACGTAGACGTAGCCGACCGCGGCGATCGGCTCGTCGAACCGCTGCTTGCAGGCCCGCAGATATAGTGCCAACTGGACGGCGTCCGCGGGCGCGATCCGCTCGGCGGTGGCCTTGTAGTCTAGCACGGCCAGCCCGCCGTCGGGGAGCCGACGGACCGAGTCGACGTAGCCGACCACGTCCCCGCTCACGTCCGCGACGTCCTCGAGCGAAAACGGGAGTTCCGCGGCCAGGGGTTCCCAGTCGGCGACCGGCCGGTCGTATGCGGGCGCAGTCGCCGCGAAGTACCGATCGATACAGGCGAGGACGGGCTCGCGGTGTTCGAGCAGATCCCGGGCAGTGAGCTGGCGGACGGCGGCCTCGCGCCAGGCCTCGCGACCCTCGTACTCGCGGTGGAACGCCTCCTCGGCGACGTCGTGGAAGACGGTGCCGACGAGCCGAGAGGCCGCGTCGTCGGTTTCCGTCGCGGTCCCCTCCGTGTCGTCTACTGTCCTGTCCGCCGGCTCCGCCGTCGCCGGCGGATCGTCGAACGCCCGAACGACGTGATCGAGATAGTGCTTGCGCGGACAGGTCTCGTGGGTGTCCATCGCGGAGTAGCTGTGTCGCATCGCGACGGGCAGCTCGGTCGCGGTCGCGAGCGTCTCGACGGGGAAGCGGACGGTATCGGTCGTCAGCGCCGACGGGCGGCGGCCGCTCGGTACCGCTCGCCCGTCCGCGTCCGCCTCGAGGCCGCCGTGACTCGCGGCGTCGGCGGCGGGCAACAGCGAGCCGTCCCGGAGCTGTCGGCCCAGTCGGTGGACCGTCTCGATCGCCTCGCGGGTCTCGAGGGGTTCGATGGGGCGGTCGCCGTAGCCGGCGTAGTAGGTGATCGTTCCGGGTGTCTCGCCGGCCGAGGCAGCGATCTCGTCGGTGCGGTCGACCACGGTTTCGGGGTAGGTCTCCCGGACCTGCTCGACGCTCTCGGTCAGCGACGCCCAGAGGTCCATCCGCCGGCCGGTCACCGACCACGCGATCTCGTCGGCCAGACAGGCGTCGGCGGTCGTGGCCGCGAGCCCGTCGGCCGGGTCGTACTCGTACTCGGACCCGAAGAGAAACAGGTGATTCGCCGCGCGGGTGAGTGCGACGTGGAGGACCCGCCACTCCTCGGCGACCGAGTCGGCGGCCAGATCGGCCGTCAGCGGCGAGTCGACGTCGTCATCGAGCGTCGCCGCCAGCAGGCGGTCCCGGGCGCGGTCGGCGTAGTCGCCCTCGACGCACCACTCCTCGTCCGAGAGGAAGGGGACGAGGACGGTGTCGAACTCCAGTCCCTTGGCCTGATGGACCGTCATCACGTCGACGCAGTCCGCCGAGTGGCTCCCCCGGGTACGGTCGCCCCCGCCGCTTCGCAGCGTCGCCGCGAGCGCGTCCACGAACTCCCCCGAGAGCGACTGGACGACTCCATCGGATTCGTAGGCCTCGACGAACCGCTCGATGCGGTCGAACTCCGATCGCTCCTCGCCCGTACAGAACCACTCGAGCCGGGTCAGGTCCCTGAACCGCCGCACGAACCCCGACAGCGGATAGATGTCGCGGTACTCCTCGAGGATAGCGAGGTGGTCCCGGACCGTCTCGAGTCGGTCGGGTGCCTCGAGATCGAGCGCCGATGGCTCGGCGGCGGTCACGGCGTCGTACAGCGAGCCGTCCCGTCGCTGGAGCGTCGCCAGATCGCTCTCGGAGAACCGGTACCGATAGAGTAACACGCGCCGGAGGTGGGCGTCCGCGCCCGGGTCGACCAGCACCCGGAGGTACGACAGCGCCGTCTGCAGGCCGGGCGAGACCTCGCCCCGCGGCGAGCCCGACACCTCGTAGGGGATCCGCAGCGACCGGAGTTCGTCAGCCACCGCCTGGGCGTGGCGGTTAGTTCGAACGATGACCGCGAGATCGCCCAGCGAGCGCTGGGGGACGTTTTCCGCCTCTCCATTGAGGAGTCGCGAGACCGTCGTCGCGACCTGTTCCGGCGTCGACTGGGGAATCTCGTCGCTCTCGATTTTGACGACGCGATCCGGCGGGTCGGCCTCGTCGTAGGTCCCCTCGGTCCGGCCGTGTTCGCGCAGCGTCTTCGAGGACTGGTGGGCGTAGTCACAGGCGTTTGTCAGCGCGAGGATCTCCTGGCGCGAGCGGAAGTTGAGCTCGAGTTCGATCCCGCGGTGGTCGGCCGCGGTCGTCGCCAGCCGGTCGAGCCCCTCGCGGTCGGTGCCGCGCCAGCCGTAGATGGCCTGGTCCTTGTCGCCGATCGCGAGCAGGTCCGGCCGGTCGGGGCCGTCGGTGAGTTCGGTCAGTAACGAAAACTGGGTCGCGTCGGTATCTTGGAACTCGTCACAGTAGACCTGCGTCCACTGGCCGGTGATTGCCGGGGCGACGGCGTCATCGTCCAGCAGGTCCGTCGCCGTCCGCACCAGTTCGTCGAAGTCCAGCGCCCGCTCGGCCTCGAGGTGGTCGTGGTAGTCCGCGTAGACGTCGGTGTAGTGGCGGGCCAGCCGGAGGAACTCGACGTAGTGTTTGAGCCGGCCGAAGGGCGTCTGCTCGAGCCGTTCCGTGGCCGACCCCCAGATCTCGTTGCCGAACAGCGCTCGTGGGTGGTGTTTCGTGGTCGGCTCTGCGAGGTCGAGCGCCTCGATCGCGTTCGTCACGCAGGTCTGGAGCGCCCGCAGATAGCCGTCGATGTCCCGAACCACGTCCTCCGCCCGGAAGGCGTCGGGCGCTTCGGCGATCTTCTCGCGGCAGTACTCGATGAGCTTGCCGTAGTCGACCAGCGACTCGCGGGCGGTCTCGAGGTGGTCCTCGTCGTTGAACCACCGCAGCGCCTCGTTGTCGAAGGACAGCTCCGCGTCGGCGGTCCGCTCGAGCCAGAGGACGAACTCGGCACACAGCTCGAGGGTTCGGATCGGCGGTAGCGCCGACCGGAGTCGCTCGGGGGTGATCCCCTCCCGACTCATCGCGGCGATAAAGTCGTCGACCGCGTCGGCGAGATCGGCCGTCCCCTCGTCCGGGCGGGCCGAGGCGGCCGCGAAGTCGTAGTCGTTGCTCGCGAGCAGGCGGCCGACGATCCGGCGGCGCTTGCGCTCGGTGACGACCTCGAAGTCGGGCGCATAGCCGAGGTAGTAGGCGTACTCGCGGACGAGCCGGTAACAGAACGAGTGGTAGGTGTAGACGTCGATCGCCGCGGCGGCGTCGGGCGAGAGCCGCTCGGCGACCGCGTCGCGGATGCTCGCGGCGGCCTCGTTGGCGAAGGTCAACACGAGGACGTCCTCGGGGTCGACGTCGCCGCGCTCGATGGCGCGTTCGATCCGCAACAGCATCGTCGTCGTCTTCCCGGTCCCGGCCCCCGCGTCGACGGAGGTACAGGCCGCGTCGCTCTCGATGACCGCCCGCTGGTTGCCCTTGGGGTCGACGCCGGCCGCGAACGCGTGGCCGGGCGCGTCGCCGGCGTCGGCTCGGGTCGTGCCGCGATCGGTCCCGGCCTCGAGCCCGTCCGTCGGATCGCGGTCGGGGCCGCTGCGGCGGTCCTCAGCCATCGAATCCCACCTCCCGAGCGATGTAGTCCTGACAACAGACGGTGTACTCACACGTCGGGCAGGCGTGGTCCTCGATCGCCGCCCACCGCGCCGTGGGGTCGTATGGCCCCGAAACCAGCTCGGTGGCGACCGCCGCGAGGCGGTCGTCGACGGTCTCGTTGCGATGCTCGTGAGTCATCCCGAAGGTGTGGTGATCGACGTAGCCGTCGGTCAGGTCGACGATCTCGAGGCTCGTCTCGACGTCGTCGCGGACCCAGTTCACCGCCGTCCCCGATCGATCGGCGAGCGGGATCTGTACGTATCGGCAGGTCCGATCTCCCAGCCCGAGCCGGTCGCGGAGCCCGCGGAGGCCGTCGAGGACGACGGCCGTCTCGAGGAGCGCGCCGACGGGAGCAGGGTCGAACGCGGCCGACTCGGGGTCGAAGTGGTCGGTAAAGAGAGCGGCGACGTCGCCCTCCCAGTCCGATCGGTATCGGAGGAGGCCAAGCGGCGCGACGGTCGGCACGAATCGGACGCCGACGAGCGACGAGCCGTCGCCGGTGACGTAGTCGACCGCCGCGTCGATCCGTACCGCGTCGGTCTCGAGACTCGGCTCGGACAGTTCAAGCGTACTCGAGAGCGGGAGCCCCGGTCCGACGAGTTCGCCACCGGCCGCTTCGGCCTCGAGTCGCTCGATCCCCGCGGCGTGGTCGATGCCGACGGCCTCGACGTACGCGGCGGCCGTCGCCTCGAGGACGCGCCGCTCGTGGCGGCGCTGGGTCGCCGAATGAAAGCGCTCGTCGTGGTCGGCCCACAAGGCACCCAGCCGGTCCGCGGCGACCGACTCGAGGGCCTCGCGGTCCGCATCGGCGCTCCGGAGCGCGTCACAGAGGGCGGTCCGCAGCAGGTCGACCCGGTCGTCGCCGACCGTCGCCTCGCCCTCGAGTTCGTGGACGTGGGCGAACTCGTACTGGCGGGGACAGCGGAGGCCGGTCCGGAGCCCCTCGACGGAGAGCGTGGGAACGGCCGCTGCGTCGGCGTCACTCATCCCGGACCACCTCGCCCGCGGCGAACTCGAACTGCGACCGGACCGCCTCGGCGAGTTCCGTGTCGATATCGCCGTCGTCGAGGACGACCGCGATCTCCTCGAACAGCGTCTCGGTCTCGCCGAGGTCGGCCTCACCCCCCGTACTCGCCTCCCGGAGGAGCCGCTCGAGTTCACCCCGCGGCTGGGAAAGCAGCGCCTCGACGGCATCGGTCTCGCCGTGGATCGCCGCCCCGGCCGTCGCGTCGACGGACTCGAGGGCGAGCCCGGGCGTCGCGTCGATCAGTTGCAAGTACCGCGACTCGTCGTGGGTCCGGCGCAGGCCGCCCGACCCCCGCTCGTAGGAACACAGATAGAGAGCGTGTTCGGCGGCTCGAGCCCCGAGTGCGAGCCGGCGTCGGGACCGCTGTGCGTGGTAGGTCTCGAAGCGGTCGCCGACGCCGTCGGCGTCGACGGTGGCGAAGGTGTCGGCGATGGCATCGACCGACGGGTCGGTGACCGCGGGGTAGCTCGGCATCGATCGGAGCCACGCCCCGGGGAACAGCTGGGTGAGAAACTGCTCGCCCGGATAGGTCTCGTCGGTCAGATCGAGCAGGAATACTGCCCGCCGCGAGTCGTATTTGAGGTCGCCGACGGCACAGACGGTAACGCCGCCGGTCGGCGGCCGCGTCTCGACCGAATGCACGTATGGCGCGTCGTACTGGATCGTCCGCCGGAGCATCCGGCGCAGTCCCTGCCAGTCCGGCCCCACGAGGTCCGTCTCCTCGACGAACGCGGCGATCTCGAGAACCCGGCGGACACCCTCGTAGCCCTCACGGGCGTCGACCCACGCTTCCTCGCGGGCGATCCGCCCTTTGAGGTCCGTCCGCCGGATCCAGCGCTCGAGCGAACGCCGGACGCTCGAGCCGGCGGTCTCGGCGAGCAGGTCGGCCGAGAACGCCGGCACTCGGGCCCGGAGCCGATCCAACGACGTAGTCAGGGAATCGGGCCGGTCCCGGTCGGGGTCGACGGGATCGGCGTCGGCCCGCTCGAGTGCGTCGCCGTCCCGTTCCCGCTCGCACTGACAGGTAACGACCGCGTAGAGTTCGTTGACGGCGGGGTCTTCGGCCAGCGAGGGAGTGCCGATCGTCGCCGTCGGGACGCCGGCCTCGCGGAGCCGCCGTCTGGTCTCGGGAACGCGCTCGATCCGCGGGACGGCGACGGCGAACTCGTCGAACGGCCAGCCGTGGCGGTCGCGTAGCGACTGGATCTCGGTAGCGACCGCCCGGGTCTGTTCACGAGCGGTCTCGGTCCGGAGCCGTCGGGCCCGACCGACCGGCGTCGCGTCCGTCGCGTCGGCGGCCGTCGGTCCGTTGCTGTCGTCCGGTTCCACGCTCCGAATCGGCGACTCGCCGGTCGCGAGGAACCGCGTGATCGCCCGGTGTGGCGGCCCGTCGGCGTTCGGTCTCGGGGGCTCGAGCGGTTCGACCTCAAGCCCGGCTTCGGTCGCGATGTCGGCGACTCCTCCGGGCTCGACCCGCGTCCGTTCGACGCTGGCGTGGCGTTCACCGAGACAGACGAGATCGGCGTCCGCCGACAGCGCGGCGAGATAGCGGCGGTCGAGCCGGCGGTACTCCTCGAACTCGACGGCCAACACGGCGTCGAAGGCGGCCGTCACGCGGGATCGCAGGCCGTCCGCGTCGGCCTCGAGCAGGTCGACCGCCCGCGGGATCACGTCCGCCCGCTCGACGTAGCCCCGCGCGGCGAGTTCGTCGTGGAATCGGTCGTTCATCGCGTAGAGGAAGGCCAGACAGTCGTGAGGGTCGTCGAGGTCCGCGAGGCGGATCCGCTGGCGGGTCGCCTCGAGCAGGAACTGGCCCACGTCGCGGGAAAACCCCTCGTGGTCGGCGGCGCGCTCGAGGTAGTCGGGGACGGAGCGGCTCGCGCCGTCGATCACCAGCGAGATGAGTTCGATGCGTTCCTCGTACTCGAGGCGGTCGAGGGTCGGGTCGTACGCCTCGATGGTCTTGGAGGCGTGTTCCGGCAGTGACTCGACGCGGGGCGAGCGGGGGCCGTCGGCGCGCTCGAGGGGCGCGTCGGCCAGCGCCTCGGTCAGCGATGCCAGGCCCGCCGGATGCCGTTTCAGCACCAGCACGTTCCGCGGGCCGTGATCGGCGGCGAGGGCGGCGTACTCGTCGGCGGCGGCCGCGAGGAGAGCGTCGCTGGGCGCGGGTTCGGGGAGGAGTTTGCACGTTCCCTCGAGGGTTGGCGAGGACGGCATGACACGTCACCCTGTATGGCCGATTTCGTATTTAAATGTGCGCCACTCACCCGTCCGGTCGCTCGGAGACGGCTCGGCTGCTCCGTACGCCTTCCGCAGTCCGACAATTCTTATATTGTCTACCGAATACCGTACGGTATGGAAGACATTTTCGTCGCGCGAGTCATGTCAACGGATGTCTATACGGTCGCGCCGGATACGCTCGTCGAGGACGCCGCGGGCGAGATGCTCGACAACGGGATCGGGTCAGTCGTCGTCGTCGACGACGACAACCGGCTCGAGGGGATCCTGACGACGACGGACTTCGTTCGGATCGTCGCCGAGCGAAAGCCCAAGGACCGGACCCCGGTTTCGACCTACATGAGTACGGATGTCGTCACTGTCGGGGCACAGGACAGCATCCGCGACGCCGCCGACGTGATGGTCGAACGCGGCTTCCACCACATCCCCGTCGTCGACGAGGACGAAGGCGTCATCGGAATGGTCACGACATCGGACTTGGCCGGCTACATCTCGCGGGTACAGGAGCCGAGTCCCGAGTAGCCCCCCGGTTCGGGCTCCGACGGACTCTCCGGTCGTCGCTCCCGATGCGTCGCTCCGGCGTACAGCTTTTCATACCACTCGTAGCCGTCGTCCGCCGACCAGTCACCCGAGTGCCGATCGGCGGTCCATGCCCGACGGGCGAGCCGAGTCCCGTGTCCGTTACGACGAGTCGACCTCGTCCCCGGGCGCGTCGCCCTCGGTCATCCAGCGGACGACCGCGCCCAGACGTTCCCGCAACCGCCGCGCCTCCGTCGGCGTCAGCTCGACGTCCGCGTGGCCGGTCGCGTGGTCCCCCGCCATCGCGTCGATGCTCAGCACGACTCGGTGGCGGTCCTCCGCTTCGGGCCGCACCGAGATATCGGCCCGCTCGGGATACTCCCGCGGCGGCCCCATCTCGAGGTCGAGTTCGCCCCGCGTGACGCCGATCCGGACCCGCTCGGCGTCCTCGAGGTCGAACGAGTCCGTCCGCGCCTCCTCGGTCGCCGGCGGTTCGTCAGTGTGTGTCTCGTTCTCTCCCATGTCCTGGGGTTGACCGTCCGTCCCCTTGGCTGTACGCCCGGTCGTCACTCCGAAAGTTGCGCCACGAAGGACCGACGGCGACGACGGCATCGTGAACGGGCAGGCCCGAGACCGACAGCCGGTACGACCCGCCGCTGTGGCTCTCCCGTCACTCGACCGCGAAGATCTCCGCGTCCAACAGCCGCCCGCCGGTCCAGCACTCGCGGGCGAACCAGCCGAAATACCCCACTGCGAAGACGGTTAGTGCGGCCGTGAGCAGCCACGGCACGCTTCCGACGGCGAACGCGCCGAGTTGGGTGAGGCCGAACCCGCCACAGCCCACGGCGAGCAGACAGATGCCGACCGCGGCCACGCGGGGCCAGCCGACGGTGCGTCCGGCAATCGCGAGTCGCTCTCGCGTCCCTGCAAGGAAGAGCGTGACGCCGACAGCACCGAGCCACCCGGCCGGAACCAGCGTCGAGACTGCGCCCGGCTCGCCACCGACGACGAACAGTCCGGCCAACAACAGGGTCGCGACGCCGCCGCCGGTGAACCCGCGGCGAACGACGGTCTTCAATCGACTCATCGCTCGAGCGGTTCCGACGGAACGCAGTTATACTGTTCGCTGTCGAGTGCCGAGCGAGCGGTCCTCGTGTCGGCCCGGTGGCCGACACCGCTCGCCGTCTCAGTCGTCGTCCATCGGCGCGGTCACGGGCTCGACCCGCTCGCCGCGAGGCCCCTCGAGGTCGATCTTCGGCAGGAGATCGCGCAGATAGCGGCCGGTGTGGGAGTCGTCCAGACGCGCGACTTCCTCGGGCGTGCCGGTGGCGACGATCTCGCCGCCGTTCTCGCCGCCCTCGGGGCCGAGGTCGATGATGTGGTCGGCGTTTTTCACGAGGTCGAGTTCGTGTTCGATGACGACGACGGTGTTGCCGTCATCGGTCAGTCGGTGGAGGACGTCGATGAGTTTGCGCTCGTCCTCGCTGTGGAGTCCGGTCGTGGGTTCGTCGAGCAGGTACAGCGTCTCGCCCGAGTCTTTCTTCCCCAACTCCTCCGCCAGCTTGATCCGCTGGGCCTCACCACCGGAGAGCGTCGTCGATGGCTGGCCGAGTTTCATGTAGTCCAGCCCGACGTCTTTCAGCAGCTTCAGCCGGCGGCGGATCCGGCTCGAGGACTCGAAGAAGTCGTAGGCCTCCTCGACGGACAGCTCGAGGACGTCGGCGATCGTCTTCCCCTTGTAGGTCACGTCAAGCGTGGCGTCGTTGTACCGCGCGCCGTCGCACTCCTCGCACGGGACGTGGACGTCCGAGAGGAAGTTCATCTCGATCTTGACGGTTCCCTGCCCGCCACACTCCTCACAGCGGCCGCCCTTGACGTTGAACGAGAACCGTCCCTTCTCGTAGCCACGCTGTTTCGACAGTTTCGTCTGGGCGAACAGCTCGCGGATGTAGTCGAAGACGCCGGTGTAGGTCGCGGGGTTCGACCGGGGCGTGCGACCGATCGGCGACTGGTCGATCAGCCGGACCGTCTCGATTTCCTCGAGACCCTCCAAGCTGTCGTGGTCGCCCGGGATCACGCTCGTGTTGTCGTTCATCTGGCGGGCCAGCCCCTTGTAGAGGACCTCGTGCATGAGCGTGGATTTGCCCGAACCCGAGACGCCCGTAATTGCAGTAAAGCAGCCCAGCGGGATGTCGACATCGAGGTCCGTCAGGTTGTGCTGGCGCGCCCCGAGGACGGTCAGTGCGCCGTCGGGGTCGCGTCGCTCGTCGGGCACCGGGATCTGCTTGCGGCCCGAGAGGTAATCGCCGGTGATCGACTCCTCGGTCGCTTTGACCTCCTCGACGGAGCCGTTGGCGACGACCTCGCCGCCGCGCTTGCCGGGGCCGGGCCCCATGTCGATGACGTTGTCCGCCCGCCGCATCGTCTCCTCGTCGTGTTCGACGACCAGCAGGGTGTTGCCGAGGTCGCGCAGTTCCTCGAGCGTGTCGAGCAGGCGGTCGTTGTCCCGCTGGTGGAGCCCGATCGAGGGCTCGTCGAGGACGTACAACACGCCGACGAGGCCGGAGCCGATCTGGGTCGCGAGTCGGATGCGCTGGCTCTCCCCGCCCGAGAGGGTGGCGGCCTCCCGATCGAGCGTGAGGTACTCGAGTCCGACCTCGACCATGAAGCTCAGCCGCGCGCGGATCTCCTTTAAGATCTCTTCGGCAATGACCTTCTCGCGCTCGGTGAGGTCGGCTTCCATCGACTCGAAGTGATCGAGGGCGTCGCCGATGCTCATCGCGTTGATCTCCGTGATTGCGGTGTCGTCGACCAACACGGCGCGACTGGCGGGCTTGAGCCGGGTGCCCTCACAGGCCGGACACTCCGTGACCGACATGTAGTCCTCGATGTGGTCCCGCGTCGAGTCGGAGTCGGTCTCGATGTAGCGGCGCTCGAGGTTCGGGATGACCCCCTCGAAGCGCTTCCGTTTCCGGCGGGTGCCGTTCTTGGTGCTTCGCTTGAATACCACTTCCTCGTCCGTCCCGTAGAGGAAGGCCTGCTGGATCGATTCCTCGAGGTCCTCGAACGGCGTCGACAGGGAGACGCCGAAGTGTTCGGCGACGGCGTCGAGCCGGGTTTGGTAGTACGACCGGTTGTAGCTCCAGGCCTCGAAGACGTGCTTGAGCGGCTTGGACTCGTCTTGGACGACGAGGTCTTCGTCGACCTCCTTGGTCTCGCCCAGCCCCTCGCACTCCGGACACGCGCCGTGGGGCGAGTTGAACGAGAACGAACGCGTCTCGATCTCGGGGACGTCGATCCCGCAGTGGGTGCAGGCGAGGTCCTTCGAGAACTCGACGACGAAGCGGTCGTCCTCCTCGCGTTCCTCGCCCAGCGCGCCGGTTCGGCGGGCTTCCTCGCCGAGGTCGGCGGCGACCTCCTCGGATGCATCCGGGAGGATGACCTTCAGGACGCCTTCGGCCTCGGCAAGCGCCGTCTCGACGCTGTCGATGATCCGCGGCCGGTCCTCGGTGCTGACCTTCACGCGGTCGACGATCACGTCGACGGTGTGATCGAAGTTCTCGTCGAGATCCGGATCGTCCATCGTGAGGTCGTACTCCTCCCCGTCGATCTCGACGCGGGCATAGCCCTCCGAGACGAGTTCCTCGAAGAGGTCCTCGAAGGCCCCCTTCTGGTCGCGGACGACCGGTGCCGCGAGCTTGGCCTTGGTCCCCTCGGGCAACTCGAGGATGCGCTCGACCATGTTTTGCGCACTCTGCTCGCCGACTTCGCGGCCGCAGTCGGGACAGTGAGGCGTGCCGACGCGTGCGTAGAGGAGCCGGAGATAGTCGTGGAGTTCCGTCACCGTCCCGACCGTCGAACGGGGGTTGTTCGCGGCGTTTTTCTGGTCGATCGAGATCGCCGGGGAGAGTCCTTCAACGGTCTCGACCTGCGGTTTGTCCATCTGGCCCAGGAAGTTCCGGGCGTAGGCCGAGAGGCTCTCGATGTACCGTCGTTGGCCCTCGGCGTAGACCGTCTCGAACGCCAGCGAGGACTTGCCCGACCCCGAGAGGCCGGTGACGACGGTAAACTCCTCGCGGGGGATCGTCACGTCGAGGTCCTTGAGGTTGTGTTCTTCCGCACCGCGGACGTCGATAGTGTCCTTGCTCATCGTTCGCTCGCAAATCGGGACTGTTCGGGTCGGCGATACGGTGTCGAATTCATTGTACTGAGTCAGTGGCCGGAAGAACTTAACGAGTCTGAAAGCCCAATGCCGTGGTGTGCGTTGACATTCAGAATCGGTCCGTGAGGCCGTCCCCTCGAACCGCATAGCCGTCCGAGGTCGCGAGTCGCGACTTTCGCCCGTCTTTATGCCGCCGGGGTCGAAACGGGACGTATGGACGAGATCGATCTCGAGGAACTCGCGGCATCGCTGACGCTGCGCGAGGAGAACCAGGCGATCAAGAGCTACCAGAACACGGTCGCGGTCGCCTGCCCGGCCTGTGACGAGCAGTTCGACGACCTCGTCGTCTGCAAGGAGAACCCGACGAGTCTGAACCTCTCGAAACAGCTGGACCTCTGTGTCGGCTCGGCCGACGGCAAGGGCGTCATCTTCACCCACAAAAAATAGCGATCCGGCACGTCGACCGCTCCGTCGTCGCTCGAGTCGGGACCGCCGTTCAGGCCGAGGGCAGATCGCGATTCCATCCGGGGTCGTGGCCGGTCTGCTCGATGAGATCGGACCGACACGCCGGACAGTAGTCGGGGGTGGCGGATTTGCCTCGAGGGACGTACACCGCGTTGCCGCATTCCACGCACGCGTCCGCGACGATGGTTACACAGTCCGCACAGACGTTGAAGTCGTCGACCGTGAGGTCGCGCAGGGGTTCGAGTTGTTTATCCAGGAGATACTCGTCGATGACCGCCTGACAGCTGTGACACGGTTTCATAGCGATGCTTGTAGGCCCATGTTACCATGGCGTAAATACTTGTCTCCGTGAGCGACGGCCGCACCGTCGCGCCCGCTCTCTCCGGACGGCCGCGTCGCTGGCATACGGACGAGTACGCCGAACTAACGACCGATTCCGACGGCGAGCCGTGACGGCGGGTCTTTCGGAAGTGTTATCCCCGAGTCGGGACTACGAGTGGTTGTAATGGCAAACGGTAAGGTTGACTTCTTCAACGACACGGGCGGCTACGGTTTTATTTCGACTGACAGCGACGAAGTAGACGACGACGAGGACGTGTTCTTCCACATGGAAGACGTCGGCGGTCCGGACCTCGAGGAGGGTCAGGAAGTCGAGTTCGACATCGAATCATCCCCCAAGGGACCCCGCGCGACGAACCTCGTCCGCAAGTAATACCGACCGCCCGCTGTCGCTCATCGCGACGAACGGCGATCGCGTTTTTTCACGACGCTACATGCGATAGCTGCCGCTATCCATCCAGTCCGGATCCGTCTCGACTCTTCGAGTCGAACCGTCGTCCGGCCCTACCGTCGGGACCAAAGTGACTTCGGCCGGCAGCCCCAAGGGAGACTATGAGCGACGACGCCGCGGACCCACTCGCGGTCGACGACCTCGTCGAGTACTGTCGTACGCAGGCCGGCCTGCTCTCGGGGAGCGTCGAGACGATGGCCGCGGAGGCCGACGACCTCCTCGACGAGATCGACGCCGAGATGGCCGAGATCCGCTCGCGCCTCGAGGCCCTGCCCGACGAGGTACCGGCGACCGAAACCCCCTCGACCGCCGATGTCCCCGACGCCGGCGAGGTCGACGTCGCGGCGATCGAGGAGTTACAGGCGGAACTCGAGGAGAAACAGCTCCTCGTCGAGGCCAAACAGGCCCGGATGCAGGCGTTTCAGGATCTGGCGGCCGACTATACCGATCTTGCCGAGGAGCTGGCTACGGATGTCGAGGACGGCCAGACGGCCCTGACCCGGGTCATCGAGTTCGAGGCCGACGCCGACGCGCCGGCCTACTTCGACGAGCGGGAGACGATGCTCGAGACGGCCGCCGCGTCGGCCGAGTCGCCGTCGGAGTAGCGGTCGAAACCGAACTGCGACGCGGGCACTTTTCGCCGATTCCCGACCGCCAGTCTTGATTCTCACGGCCGCGCGTGAAACTGACCGGAACACTCATTGCGATATACATTGCTGTGCCATCACATGACAATCGACTACAGCGATCGAGAGACGTCGTACGAACTCTATCGGAAGGGCAAACGGGAGGGGACGTGGGACCCCGACGAGTACGACCTCGAGCGGGATCGGGAGGACTGGGCGTCGTTCACCGAGGCGGAACAACACCGGTTCCTCGCGACGTGTTCGGGCTTCTACGACGGCGAGGAGGACGTCACCCGGACGCTCGCGCCGTACATGATGGCGCTGGACGCCCTGCCCAACGAGGAGATGCCCTTCGACACCGTCCAAGAGGAGATGTACCTGGCCCAGCAGGTCTACGAGGAAGCCAAACACACCGACCTCTTCAGCCGGTACTTCGAGGAGGTCTTCGGCACGCAGGAGACGGCACCCTACCGCGAGGGCGGCTATCAGGAGCAGGGGTACAGCACGGACGACCTCTACGACACCGCCGATGACCTCCTCGCGGCGATCAACGGCGGTGACCGGACCGAACTCGTCTACACCCTCGGGGAAGCCTACCTGAACTACATGGGGATCGTCGAGGCGCAACTCGCCCGCGGCGGCTACCTCAGCTTCGATCAGATGATCGAACTGAAAGCCGAGGCAATGGGGCGGGACATCGTCCTCGAGTCGTTCCAGGAAGCCATCGGCAAGGTCCGACAGGACGAGACCCGCCACATCGAGAACGGCCGCTGGGTCTTACAGCAGTTGGCCGTGGCCGAACCGGACATCGTCACCGACGTCTACGAGCCCCGCATCGAGGAGTACGTCGAGAATCGACTGCTCGCCGACCCGATCTACGACGAGCAGCCCTTCGACGGCTACGACCAGCAACAGATCGGCAAACAGCTCGCCCAGTACCTGCAAGACACCGTCGACTACATCGGTGCCGACCGGTTCGAGCGGTACGGCGACGTTAGATCCGCCCTCGAGGAACGACAGGCCGCCGACTGACTTCCGCCGGTCCGGTTTCGCGAATCGCTACAGTGCCTCGAGCAGCGTCCGCGTCGGCCGCGCTGTTGAACGCGTGGATTGACGCCCGGATCGCGTCAGGCGTCGATAGCGGTCGGGCGACGATCCCCCGCTCGGTGACGCCGGCCCCACAGTTACAGTAGACGCTCGACTCGAGGACGGGCACTGCCTCGCGTAACTCGATCGGATCCATCGGCCGACCGTTCGTGCCGTCCCGTGTTCGCTCTGGCGGCCTCCCCGACGGTCGAGCGGGCCTTCTCGTATCGGGAAATCGAGGACTCGACGTCAGCTGTCGATTTCTCCCCCGTCTCGATCCGTCTGAAACCTCTCTTTTCGGTCGAATCAATCCGGTATTCGATTCGCCACTTAAATACCCACGATATATCGGGAACGGTCAATTCGCTTACCACTGCTCGAGAATCGTCGATGCCCCTGTACGTATATCCCCGATACGACCACGTGAGGAGAAGACCAATGACCCAATCCAATCTCACCCGACGACGGGCGATGCAGGCGATCGGAGCGACCGGCGCGTTGGCAGTCGCCGGCTGCCTCGGTGGCNCAATGACCCAATCCAATCTCACCCGACGACGGGCGATGCAGGCGATCGGAGCGACCGGCGCGTTGGCAGTCGCCGGCTGCCTCGGTGGCGACACGCAGACCGACAGCGGCAACGGCGACCAGTCGGCGGCTGAGGACGAGGGGCTGCCGGCAGCCAAAGCCGTCGACGTCGACCGCATCGCGCGGGACCCGACCGACATTCCGGACCCGGTCGACTGGAACGAGCCCCGCGAACACGACGTCACGATCCGGACCGAGCGGGTCACGGCCGAGATCGAGCCCGGGGTCACCTTCGACTACATGACCTTCGAGGGGCAGGTGCCCGGGCCGATGCTCCGAGTGCGCCGCGGCGACCGGGTGAACCTCACCTTCGACGTCCCCGACGACCTGAACGTGGCCGCCCACAACATGGACTTCCACGCGGTCTACGGCCCCGGCGGCGGCGCCGACGCGACCACGATCGCGCCCGGCGACGACCCCACCCAGATCAGCTTCACCGCCGATTACGCCGGCGTGTTCATCTACCACTGCGCGATCCCGAACATGGACCAGCACATCAGTAGCGGTATGTTCGGCTCGATCCTCGTCGAACCCGAGGACGGCCTCCCCGAGGTCGACAACGAGTTCTACCTCGGCCAGCACGAGATCTACACGGACGGCGACCTCGGCGAGGAAGGCCACCACGGCTTCGACTTCGACGCCATGCTCAAGGAAGAGCCCACCTACGTCGTGTTCAACGGCCAGGCCTACGGCTTCACCCCCGACGGCGGCGTCCCCATGGAAGCCAACACCGGCGAAACTGCGCGGGTGTACTTCGCCAACGGTGGCCCGAACCTGCTGAGTTCGTGGCACGCGATCGGTAACGTCTGGAGTCGCTTCTACCGCGACGGCGACCTCCTGACCGACCCCGATCTGAACGTCGANCTGCTGAGTTCGTGGCACGCGATCGGTAACGTCTGGAGTCGCTTCTACCGCGACGGCGACCTCCTGACCGACCCCGATCTGAACGTCGAAACCGCACCCGTCGCACCCGGGACCACCGCTGCGGCCGAGATGGAGTTCCCGGTGCCGGGACCGGTCAAGATCGTCGACCACGCCCTGACTCGTGCCGCCCGCCGCGGCGCGCTCGGCGTCGTCGACGTCAGCGGCGACCCCACCCGCGACATCTACGACGAGGATCCGTGAGCGGAGACTCGGCCGCTGATTCCTTTCTCGCCGCCTCGGAATTCGTTTGACCGCGTCTGGACCGACGGCCGTCGCCTTGAGCGGGGCGACCGCGGTCGCCGAACCGACTCGTCACTGGTCGGTACGTCAGACGCTGGGGCAGACGACCCGCGGTCGCCCGCGACGGCTTCCCGAGCGGCGGAAACAGGGATACATACTTATACTGGCTCGGCTGTCACGTTCATCCGATGGTGTTCGCCCCTATTTCGTCGATCACGTTCGATGCCAGCGATCCGGCCACGACGGTCGCGATCGGACGGCTGTTCGCGTACCTCGCGATGGGCGTCGCAGCTGTCGTATTGCTCTATTATGCTATTATCTACGTGCGAGAGGTGCTGGCCGTCGAAGCCACCACCGAACAGTGGTATCTGTTGATCGGCATCGGCGCGGCGATCGTCTACGCCGTCTCAGGCGTCGCCTCGCTGTTGCTCGAGCCCGAGTGGATCGGCCGGTTCGTCGACGGCGCGATCCTCTTTTTCTTCCTCTTTATCGCGTTGGCGATCCGTGCGATGTACCACGACCAGCCGGCTGCGGGCGACCGGTCCCGGCTGTTGCCGGCGTGGGCGGATTACGTCGTCATCGCCGGCTTCGTCGCCGCGTGGTGGGGGGCCTTCCTCGCACAGACCGCCTCGACCCGGCTGGTGGTCGCGGTCGGCTGGATCGTCACCTCCGCGTGGGCGGTGTTGTACGGCGTCCGCGCCGTGCGGGTCCACGAGGGGACGACATTCGCCGCCCTGACGCGACACCTGCTGCCGGCGATCGTCTGTGTCACTGCCGTCGTCTTCGTCGATCTGGTGACGAACCACCTCGCAGGCTACGGGGCACTCGCCGACGCCGCGTGGCTCGTCGGGACCTCGCTGGTCGCCGCGTTCCTGTTCAACACCGCCGTGGCAATCCGCCAGCAGGGCGGCGAACTCGAGCGGATGTACGACTGGACGACCTGGCGCGAACAGTCGCTGGACGACGGGTCGTTCGAGTGACGCTGTCGGCCGGTGCGAACGCAACGACTAGAGTTCGCCCCGCAGGACGACCTCGTTGTCGACGCGGCGAAGCATGTCCTCGGTAACGACGTAGTCCTCGTCGTCTTCGCCCTCCCAGCCGACCGAGGCGAGGACCTGTTCGGTCAGACTGGGGTCGGGATCGACGTACGCGCTGCCGTTCTCGACTTTCGCGACGATGCCCAGTTCCTTGCCTTCGACGTCGACGACGGTCTTGCCGACCGCGTCGTCGGTCAGTGGTGCTGTCACGGGGAGCGGATACGAGGGGGATCGGGGTAAACGACCGGCCGTCCCGTGCCGGCGGGGGACGGCCGCAGGCGAGAATCGGCCGGCATCCGGCCGATTTCGGCTGTGTGTCCCCGGACTATTTGCCGCTGGGTGCAGACTGTACGGCTGACGGAACGCGGACCGGCCGCACCACACGTACCCATGACACAGACACTCAAGATCGGCGACGATCTGGCGGAGCGACTCGAAAGCCACTGCGAGGAGGGCCAATCGCCCGAGGAACTCATCGAGGAACTGGTCTCGATGTACGAGACCGAGGGAGCGTTCTTACAGGAGGGCTACTCCGAGTAACGGGGATGGGCCTCGAGTACCCCTTCTTCCTGGTCAATTTCAAGACCGCCGAGGGGACGGCCGGCGACGACGGCCTCGCGTTCGCGGAGACGATCGACCGCGTCGCCGACGAAACGGGGCGTCGGTTCGCCGTCGCTCCGCAGCCCCCCGACCTCCGGCGCGTCGCCGAGCGAACCGACCTGCTCGTCGTCGCGCAGGCGGGTACCCCACGGGCGGAGTGTGGCGTGGGCGACCTCTCCCTCGAGGCGGTCGCTGCCGCGGGGGCCGACGCCGTCTACGTCTCGCATCCCGAGAACGAGGTCGCGTTCACGGCCCTCGAGCGTGCGGTGGACCGGTGTCGCGAACTGGGCCTCGACTCGATCGTCGCCGTCGAGAGTCGGGCGACGACCCGGATGGCGCTGGCCGCCGAGCCGGACTGTCTGCTCTTCGAGCGGCCGACGGATATCGGCAGCGACGCGGGGCTGATCCGGAGCGACCCCGAGCGGATCGCGGCGTTCGTTGAGACGGTCGCCGACGAACGCCCGGCGACGAGGACGTTCGTCGGCGGCGGGGTCCGCACCGCCGCGGACGTCGCCCGCGCGTTCGAGTGTGGCGTCGACGCGACGGGGGCCGCCTCCGCGGCCCTCAAGGCCGCGGATCGGGAGTCGTGGCTGCGATCGATCGCGACGGCCGTCCCACCGGCCGGATCGGCTGAGTGACTGCAGCCTGAGTCGATTCGCTCGCGGCAACTCGGTTTGCGGGACAGTCAGTCGTCACTAGGTGTGAGGGAGCCTGACACTCAAGTGGGTGGTCGGCGTACGGTCCGGTATGCACCAACTGGTCGCGCTCGATGACTCGGAACCGGGGTGGGCGGCCCTCGAGTTCGCCTGCCGGGAGCATCCCGACGACGACCTCACCGTCGTCCACGCGGTCGATCCGACCGATAGCGGCTACGGCGAGATGGCACATCTGGGCCCGGAGGGACTGCTCGAGCGCCAGCGGGAGGCCGCCGAGGAGTTGCTCGTCGAGGCCGAAGAGCGCGCGGCCGAGTACGACTGTGCGCTCGAGACGGAGACGATCGTCGGCCAACCGGCCGAGACGATCGTCGACTTCGCCGTCGAGAACGGCGTCGACCGGATCGTCGTCGGGAGTCACGGCCGGACCGGGTTCTCGCGGGTACTGCTCGGCAGCGTCGCCGAACGGATCGCCCGACAGGCGCCCGTCCCCGTGACGATCGTCCGGTAGCGACCCGGCGTCTCGTCGTGGACGGCCTCGAAGAACTCTCTGTTCTATGGCAACTATGCCCACGGCGTTACGTTCGAGACGGCAATTCGTTCCGACAGACCTGTTCGATTGGCGGAGTATCTCCCGGTATCGATGCTGTACGACCGGTCTATCGGTTCTCCCGAGTCAGGCCCGGTACTCAAGGGATTCCACTACGTACCGCCCATCGTAACTGGACAAACTAATTAAGGTCCGCTACAGTCCCGATTACATGAACGACCGCTACGACGTAGTCATCGCCGGTGCCGGTCCCGCCGGCGCACAGTGTGCCCGCGATATCGCTGCCAGGGGGTACGACGTCGTCGTCCTCGAGACCGAAGCGGAGGACGAGTTCCCGCGCCAGAGCAACAAGTCCACTGCGGGAACCTTCCACTCGATGATGTCCGCGTTCGGTATCCCCGACGACGTAGTGATGCAGTACACCGACAGCGTCGTCCTCGAGTCCCCGACCGAACACTACGTCCGGGACCAGCCCGGTGCGGTACTGGAGTTCGCGGACTTCAAGCGGTACCTCGTTGAAGACGGGCGCGAAACGGGTGCGGAGTACCGGTTCGACGCCCGCGTGACCGCGCCCATCATGGAGGGCGGCGAGATCGCCGGCGTCAGATACAACGGCGACAAAGAGGTGTACGGCGATATCGTCGTCGACGCGACGGGGCCGAGCGCCCCCCTCGCGAAGCAACTCGACGTCGTCGATCTCAAACGCGAGAACCACGCCATCGGCATCGAGTACGAGTTCGAGGGGATCGATATCGACCGCCCCGGCTTCGCCGACCTGCGGGACGCGATGATGCTCCGACTCGACCACGAGATCGCGCCCGGCGGCTACTCGTGGATCTTCCACACCGGCGAGGACACCGCCAAGGTCGGCCTCTGTTACATCCAGAACGAACACCACAGCCGCTACGCCAAGGACGGCCACACCATCGACGACTACATGGAACACTGGCTCGAGACCGACCCTCGATTCAGCGAGGCCGAAAAGATCGCCGGCAAGCAACACCGCGGCTCGGCCCACATCCAAAAGCCCGGACAGCTCCACACCGACCGGTTCATGGCCATCGGCGACACGGTCCCGACCGTCGACCCGCTCTGGGGCGAGGGGATCAACAAGTGCATGCAGTCGGGCCGAGTGGCCGCCATGGCCGCCGACAGCTGTCTCAAACACGACGACATCGAGCCCACCGCCGAGAACCTCGCGGTCTATGACACCCTCTGGCACCGCGACGTCGCGCCCAACGTCGACAACCGGCTGCTGATGACTCGCCTCCTCTATCTCGCACCCAACGAGCGCTACGACAAGCTCATGCGGGACCTCGAGCGCCTCGACGACGACACGCTGGCCAAGGCGAACAAGGGGAACTTCCGTGCCATCGCGCGCCTGCTCGAACTCGAGGACGCGCCGATGCTCGCCCAACTCGCGAAACAGCACTTCGATCTGGACCTCCGATCGCTAGTATAGGCGGCGGCCGCCGGCCCGCGATACCGAACTGACCCGCGACGACCGAACCGCGTGCCGCGTTCTCAGTCGAGAAACAGCGTCTCGAACGAGCGGACGCTCTCGTCCGTCCCGGCGATGACGACCTCGTCGCCCGCCTCGAAGACGAACGCGGCCGGATCGAACTCGGTGATCGTCTCGCCGTCTCGAACCGCGGCGAGGACGGTACAACCGGTCCGGGAGCGGACGTCGGCGTCGACGACCGTTCGCCCGGCCAACTCGCCGGCGGGGAGTCTCACGACGTCGACCTGTCTGTCGACGGCCAGGACCTCCTCGTCCTCGAGGACGGTCGAGGCGAGCATCCGCCCGCTGACGGTCGCAAGCGACTGGACGTAATCCGCACCCGCACGGTACAGTTTCTGGACGTTCTCCGCGTCGTTGGCCCGAACGATGATGTCGACTGATGGGTCCAGGTCCCGGACGACCAGCGTGGCAAAGATGGCGCTCGTGTCGTCGTCCAGCGTGATGATCACGGCCGACGCACCGTCGATCCCGACCTCGTCGATCGTCGCCGGATCGCGCGCGTCTCCGACGATATCGACGCCGTCCTTGTCGTCGCTGTCGAGGACGGTCACCCGGGTGTTCGTCGCCGCGAGCGCCTCGCCGGCCGCCATACCGGCCTCGCCGTAGCCGGCGATCACGACACGCCGTGCCGCGAAGGGATGGACCGTCGACGCGGCCTCGGCCCGTAACTCGTCGATCCGGTCGGGCTCGCCCGCTACGAGCAGTCGCGTCCCCGTCTCGAGGTCGCGATCGGGCGGAATCGGGCTCTCGAAGTCCCCGTTGAACCAGGCACCGATCCCGTCGACGCCGAACCGGTTCCGGAGCCCGACCGCGTCGGCGGTCTGCCCGCAGAGGTCGCTTCCCTCGGCGATCGAGAGTTCGACGAGTTCCAGATCGTTCCCGATCTCGACCCCTTCGTCGACCGCGGTCGTGACGGCCGTCGGTACCCGGTGGGCGAAGCTCTCGCCGAGCAACTGCCGGGGTGAGAGGACCTCGTCGGCCCCCGCGATCCGGTGATACTCCCCGAGGCGCTGATCCTCGACCAGCGTCACGACCCTGATCTCGGGGTTTGCCTCCTGTGCCGAGAGGACGATGCTCGCGTTCGTGTCGTCCGCCGCGTCGGCCACGACCGCCCGCGCCCGTTCGATCCCCGCGTCCTCGAGAACGTCGATGGATTCGGGATCACCGTGAACCACCCGCCGGTCGGTCTCGTGGAGTTCCCTCGCCGCTCCTTCGTCGGACTCGACGACGACGTACTCCTGTCCGCGGGACTCGAGTTCCTCGATGAACGCCTCGCCGCGGGGCGAGTACTCGCAGACGATGACGTGGTCCTCGAGGTCGGATGCGGTCGTCGGGGGCGTCGTCGCGAGCGCCGACCGGAGCCACGGGACGGCGAAGATGTCGACACCCGTGAGGATCAGCCCGATTCCCGTCAGTTGGAGCCCGATCATCAGGAAGTTCATCTGGGGCGTCGACCAGGGCGCATCCTCGCCGTAGCCGGTCGTCGTAAAGGTCTGGAAGACGACCTCGAGCGACCGGTAGAGCGGCTGGGGATCGTTCTCCAAGGTCGCCATCCCGTAGTTGTACAGTAGCGTTGCGGCGACAGTGGTTCCGGCCACCAGCGCGAGGTAGGAGCCGGCCCGACGCGATCGCCACAGTGACATACACGTGCCATTCGACGGGTGGCTGTTGACGGTATCGGTCGGCGATCTCGGAGCGACCGCCCCCGCTTCCCACCGTATGAGGGGTCGACCCGTCGATAACACGGTTACGAACGCCGCTTTCGCCGCCGATTTATACGTTTATCACCGATATCCGGCAGATGGTTGCTCTGGAGAACCTCGTACTGGTGTTTATCGCCGGCCTGATCACGGCGCTGGCGACCGGCCTCGGCGCGCTCCCGTTTTTCTTCTTCGATGGCATTAGCGATCGGCGTAACGTCGTTCTCTGGGGCCTGTCCTCGGGGATCATGGTGTCGGCGTCGCTGTTCGGACTGGTCGAGGAGGGGCTGGCCGAGGGGACACCCCTCGAGATCGCGATCGGAATGGTCGCCGGCGTCGCGCTGGTCGTCATCGCACACGATGTCCTGATGGACACCGAGATCGATCCGCGGGAGTACGAGCAGGCCGACTTCAAGAAACTCGTCCTCATCCTCGGGATCCTGACGGTTCACAGCTTCCCCGAGGGGGTCGCCATCGGCGTCTCCTTCGCGGACCTCGGTCTCGAGGGCGGCGCGCAGTTCCTCGGCTTTACCGTCCCCGTACTGGCGATCTTCATGACGATCGCGATTTCGATCCACAACGTGCCCGAGGGGACCGCGATCTCGATCCCGCTGCGTTCGATGGGCGTCTCCGAATGGAAGATGGTCTGGTGGGCCGTCTTCTCGAGTCTCCCCCAGCCGATCGGGGCGGTGCTGGCGTTCGGCTTCGTCCGCTATGCTCGGGAGTTCCTTCCCTACGGCTTCGGCTTCGCCGCGGGCGCGATGATCTACCTCGTCCTCACCGAGTTCATCCCCGAGGCACTTGACGTCGGCGAGGGGCTCCCTCGCGGCGGCAAGCGGGAACTACTCGCCGGGATCGCCGTCGGCGTGGCCGTGATGGTGCCGCTGGCGTTCGTTTGATCCGTCGGCCCCGATCGAAGTCACGTTCCGGTAGGAATTTCACCGCGCCTGTCGTACGACCGAGAAATGTTTGACACGATCGTGCTTCCGACGGACGGGAGCGACCACGCCGAGGTCGCCGCCGAGACCGGTATCGAACTTGCGACCGCCCACGACGCGGCGGTACACGTCGTCAGCGTCGCCGACACCGGTCTGCTCGGCGGTCTCCGCCTCCCGGGCGAGGCCGCCAGCGCCGAAGACGCGATGCGGGGTCGAGCGCAAGAATCCGTCGATGCGGTCGTCGAGGCCGCCGAGGCCGCCGGCCTCGAGCCCACCGGGGCGGTCCTCGACGGACCGCCGGCAGAGGCGATCCTCGAGTACGCCCGCGACGTCGACGCCGACCTCATCGTCATGGGGACCCGCGGACGGGGCGGCGTCCACCGGATGGCGATGGGCAGCGTCACGGATCACGTCGTCCGGTTCGGCGACGTGCCGGTCTTCGTCGCCAACTCCGAATCGAGCGTCGAGTGAGCCGGGCCCGACCGGACGAGCAGCCGGCGGGACTAGCGGACGATCTCGTTGATCGCTTCCGTCCGGCGGCCGATCGACCAGCCGATCAGTGCGAGGCCGGCATAGATGCCAAGCGCCGGCAGGGCATAGACCGGCGCGGTCGCTTCGGACGCGAGTCCGACGGCATCGAGCGCCAGCGCGATCACCAGCGAGACCAACAGGAGCGCGATGCCGATGTCGGCAAAGCGCATGTTCGGCAACTCCGGGGGCGCAGACCGGAGTCGTCCGATCGCGTAACATAGCAACGTCACGCTCGCCCAGCCGGCTATCAGCGCCAGCCCGGCCGACACCGGTTCGTTCGGGAGATATCGCGGGAGCAGCCAGAGATGAACGAGTCCCGCCATGGCCAGCGCACTCCCCAGTAACACGACCACGAACGGTCGTCGATCGTCACTCATTGGTCTCCCTGACTGTCTCCCGTTCTATTACTGTTTTGTCATCGGTACGGTCGGCGACCCCCGTCCGATTTCCCGGTGCGATCGCGACCAGTCCGCACGTCGCGTCGTCCGCGGGATCAGGAATCGACGGCGAGCAACTCGTCGGTGCGTGCGATCTCGGCGAACTCGCCCTCGAGGTGGGCCAGCGCGGTTCGGTGGACCGTTTCGGGATCGAACGAGTCGCCGTCGAACGTCCGCCCGAACGTCGCGGTGGCGTCGGCGACGACGATCGGTTCGAAGCCGAGGTTCTCCGCCATCCGGGTCGTCGTCGAGACGCAGTGGTCGGTCGTGAGCCCGACGAGGACGAGCGTCTCGATCTCCCGCTCGCGGAGCCGCTCCTCGAGGCCCGTTCCGACGAACGCGCTGTTGACCGACTTGACGAGCGTCGGCTCGCCGTCGACCGGCGCAGTCTCGGGCTTGAACGCGAACCCCTCCCCGTCGCGCCGGAGCGGCGAGTCGGACTCCGTCGAGTCGTGCCGGACGTGGACGACCGGGCGATCGGCCTCGCGCCAGCGCTCGAGCAGGGCCGCGGCGTTGGCTTCGGCGTCGGGGTTGTTCCGCTCGCCCCACGACGGGTCGTCGAACCCCCGCTGGAGGTCGACGAGGACGAGCGCGGCGTTCTCGAGCCGGTCGCCGATCGCGACCCCGTCCGCCGTCATGGCAGTCGCGCCGCGGGTTTCGGGTGCGTTCGCGTGATCGTGATCGGGCACGTCGACGGGGCCTGTTCCTCGTCCGACGAGAGCATGTACTGGGGCCACTCCCGGTCGCCATCGACACCCCAGTCGCCGATGTCGGCGTGGGGACAGACACCGTCGTACTCCTCGAGGCGGTCCTGGATCACGTCGCGGGCGCGCTGGCCGGCCTCGGTGTCGGCAGTGACGTCGAGGGACTCGAACAGCGCCCGCGGCTGGAACGTGATCTCGAGGCCGATCGGGCAGTACCGGCTCTTGCGCCGATCATAGAAGGGTGCCCGGCAGGTCGGGAACATGGGTTCGCCGCCGAGACAGAACTCCCAGTAGGGGTCGTCGGGATCGGTCGGGATGTCCGCGGGCCAGGGCTCGGGGTCGTGACAGTGCAGCGTCTGCAGGATATGCCAGAGCGCGTCGTGGTACTCCCGCTCCGACAGCGGCTCCGAAGGCGGTTTGAAAAAGGTCACCAGCGACGCCCGGTCGGAGTGGTCCTCGTAGACCTCGAGGTACTCGAGGAGCCGATCGCGCAGCGTCAACAGCGCGTCGGCGTCGCTCATCGAGGGCACTGCGGTGTAGATCGGCTCGCCGTCCCGGACCGATTCGGCCCCGAAGAAACACGGAAACGACGTGTCGTTTCGCTCGCCCAGCAGCCCCTCGCGAAACGAGTGCCAGTGGTCGGCGACCCACTCGGGGGCTTCGCCGGTGCGAACGCGCCGATCGAGCGTCTCCTGGTCCATCAGCGACTGGATGCCAGGTTCGTTCATCGTACGTGGCCGTTCGGGCTCACGAACATGTAGGTTCCGCTCGTTCCGGTCGACCGGTAACGACTGCGCCTCGAGGTCGTCGCCGACGCACGCGGCGACGCCGGACGTTCGGCTCGAGAGAGCGGTCAGAGGCGCGTTCGACCGCCTCGAGGGCGTCGGCGACGGCCCACCGCCCACACGGTCGACTCACTCCCACCGCCGATTCCGCGAGGACGCGATGTCGACGCCGCGGCTGTAGTAACAGACCGGCGTCCCGGCGGGCGCGTCGAACCCGTTGGCCTCGAACAGCGTGTTCCGCTCGATCTCGGCCGTCGCCGCCCGGAGCGTCCAGGGTTCGTGGTCGATGTCGGCGTAGCGAACCGTTCCGTCTCGAGCCGTCGTGTAGTAGCGGTAGTGTTCGGTGAGAAATGCCGCGAGCGAGCCGGGTTCCGGCTTGAAGGCGTCCCCGACGGGTTCGTAGGTGCCGACGAACTCGGCCGGGGCGGCACCCGGGTGCCGGCGCTCGCTCGCGAAGGCGATCCCGCGCTCGGTCCCGGTGATCTCGATGTCGGCGTAGTAGTACGGCAGCCGGTGGAACAGTCGCGCACCGACGACGCCGAGGACCCCCTCGGCGTCGAGGCTGAAGAAGTAGACGCCGGGCTCGCCGTCCCGGCTGACGTAGGTCCGGAGGTTGAGTTCGGGCAGATCGACGCCGGCGGCTGCGGGGACGCCCCGCGGACGGACGTCGACGTTCAGGTAGGGGACGACCGAGAGCCACGCCCGGCCGTCGTAGGTCTCGACCTCGAGTCCGTCCGGCAGTCGGGCCGCGACGATCCCAGGATCGACCGCCCAGTTGGCAAAGAGCAGGTGCCGCCACCCCATCGCGATCGGGAGACTCATACTCTAGTTAGCGTCCGAGCGCCTGAAAGGACGGCCCCAAACGTTGTCAACCCCGGCCCCTCGGTCCTGTCGGGCCCGTACGAGGGCCACTTCAGGTCCGATCGGATTACACCGTCTCGGGCAACCAGCCACCGTCTACCTCGAGGTTCTACACCCACCTTTTTATTGCGTCGGGGTCTCTCACGCCGTTCGAGACCCGCTCCTTGCAAAAATCTGGACCAAAAACTATCCGCGGCACATCACGCCGCGGTCGATCGGATTACACCGTCTCGGGCAACCAGCCGCCGTCGACCTCGAGGTTCTCGCCGCTGACGTACCCGCTGTCGGGATCGAGGAAGAAATACAGCGGCGCGATCAGGTCCTCGAAGCTCGCGGGCCGGTCCCGCGGGAGGTCCGCGGGGAACTCGTCGGAGTTCTCCACGACGTACGGCGAGACGGCGTTGACCGTGATCCCGTCGTCGGCCGTGTCGGCCGCGAGCATCCGCGTAAACATCAGCACCCCCGTCTTCGCGACGAAATAGGGGAAGTTCTTGGGGCTCACCATGGCCCGCTCGCTCGAGGCGTACCCGATATTGACGATCCGTCCGTACTCGTTCTCGCGCATCGCCGGCAGCGCCCGCTTCGAGCAGAGGTAGGTCCCGTTGAGGTTCGTCTCGAGGACGCGGTTCCAGGTCTCGAACGCGAGGGACTCCCAGTGTGCGGGCGCGAAGTCGCCGACGTTGTTCACCAGTACGTCGACATCCCCGAGTTCGGCTTCGACGGTTTCGAAGAGACCGTCGACGCTGTCGGGGTCGGTCACGTCGGCCTGGACCGTCGTCGCCGCCTCGGCACCGCGCTCGCGGGCGTCGGCGGCCGTCTCGCGAGCGGCGTCGGCACTCGTGTGGTAGTGGACCGCCGTCTTCGCGCCGCAGTCTGCCGTCGCCAACAGGAGTTCGCGGCCGACGCCGCGGCCGGCACCGGTGACGAGTACCGTCTGCCCCGTGAGGTCTGGTCCGTCCATGTCTTCCCCGTCGGCGAGAACGTGGAAAAATCGCCCGGGACGGGGCCGTCACCGTCCGCTTCCGTGACCCTCGGATTTACGTCGCTGCGCGAGCAATCCCTGTCCATGCTAGAGACAGTATTGCTTGCTGTCGGTCCCGGTGATTCCGACCGAAGCGGACTGCTGGCCGAGGCTGCCCTCGAGGTAGCGAACCCCGCCGACGCGACGGTCGTTCTCGCGCACGTGTTCACCAGCAGCGAGTACGACGACGTCCTCGACCGCCTCGAGTTCGATCCGACCGTCAACGAGATCGACCCCGACGAGGTGGCCTCGCGTCACGCCACGATCCACGACATCCGGGACGTCCTCGAGAACCACGACGTCGACTACGAGATACGGGGTGCGGTCGGCGAACACGGCCCGTCGATCGTCGAACTGGCCGAGAGCGCCGGTGCCGATCGGGTCATCGTCGGCGGTCGTCGGCGGTCGCCGACGGGGAAGGCGATCTTCGGCTCGACGGCCCAGGAAGTGATGCTGTCGGCCCCCTGTCCCGTCACGTTCGTCCGCAGCGACGGGTTCGAGGAGTAGTCCCGCCACGACCCGTCCGCGCCTGGGTCCCGTCGGGTATTTCTGGAATACTGCAACGACGAGAATACTTAAGCGGGTGGCCCAACCACTGTGACGGTATGGCAATCGATACAGTACTCCTTGCGGTCGGACCGATGGACACAGTACGCGCCCCGGAACTCGCCGAGACCGTTCTCGAGATCGCCGATCCACTCGACGCGACGGTCGTGATCGGCCACGCCTTCACCGAAGACGAGTACGAGGACATCCACGAGGAACTCGGCTTCGACGCTCGCGCCGAGGACGTCGACCCCGACGCAGTCGCCGCCGAGCGCGCGCCGGTGCCCCAACTCGCGGAGCGCTTCGAGGACGCCGGCGTCGACTACGAGATCAGGGGCGCGCTCGGCGAGGTCAGTAGCGAGGTCGTCGACATGGCGGTCGACGTCGACGCCGATCGCATGGTCGTCGGCGGCCGCCGGCGCTCGCCCGCGGAAAAGGCCGTTCTCGGCTCCGTCTCGCAGGAGATCATCCTGCAGGCCCCCTGCCCGGTCACCTACTTCCGCGACCTCGACGTGATGGAGTAGGCCACGATCCGCCGTCTCGCTTCCGCCCGATTCCGTGTCCCGGCGGCGACGCGACAGACGCCCACTCACGAACGGCGTTCGGCGACCGACAGCGTCGGTTATCACTTCTCCGCCCGTCGCTTCCACTCCCGTTCCTGTCGGCGTTCGCGGACGTGTCGTTTCCCGTCGGCCAACTCGCGCCGGACCCGGCGCTCGAGCGATCGGGTCTCCGCGAGCAGCGTGGTCTGGAAGTTCTCGAGGACGTCGTAGGACCAGCGGTCCTCGTCGACGACGCCGTGGGGGAGCAGTTCGGTTCGGATCGCGTCCGCGAGGTCGTCGTTACCGGTCTCCCTGAGCAACTCCTCGCTCCGGGCGAGGTGGTCCATCCCGTGGCCCGTTGCGTGGTGGAACTCGAGCAGACAGCCCTGGGCCCGCTGGATCCACTCGAGTCCGAGTTCGACCTCGTGGAGGGCCTCGAGTTCGGCGTCGGACGGCACCGCGGCCGGGCCGGCGTCGCGGTCGGGGTGTGGCTCGTCGGTAGCCATACTATGGCTATGTCATAGAGTAACATACGAGTGTCGCCGGCGGCGGGACGCCCCGATCACGGACCGAACGGCGGCGGTTCCGGGCGTGACGTATCGAGATCGCAACTCATCGGCGAGTACAATCTGGGTAGTTAAGTAGGGTCGCGGTCGTCCCTAGGACAGCATGGTCTACTATGCGGGCGTCGATCTCGGTGCGACCAACGTCCGGGCGGTCGTCGCCGAGGCCGACGGGACGAGGATCGGTGCGAGCCGCCGATCGACGCCGCGCGGGCCGACTGGTATCGACGTGACGGAGGGCGTGCTGCGAACGCTTCGGGGGGCGTGTGCGGAGGCGGGGATCGACCCTCAGCGGATCGCCGCGACCGGAATCGGGTCGATCGGACCGTTCGACCTCGCCGAAGGGGCGGTGATCGACCCAGCGAACCTCCCCGATTCGATCGATCGGATCCCGCTGACCGGGCCGATTTCGGAACTGATCGGCAGCGACGACGTCTTCCTCCACAACGACACCACCGCTGGCGTCATCGGCGAGCGCTTTCACGCCGATCGCAACCCCGACGACATGGTCTACGTGACTATCTCCTCGGGGATCGGTGCCGGCGTCTGCTGTGACGGCGAGGTCGTGGGCGGCTGGGACGGCAACGCCGGCGAGGTCGGCCACTACGTCGTCGACCCGCGCGGCCGACTGACCTGTGGCTGCGGTCACGAGGGTCACTGGGAGGCCTACTGCTCGGGCAACGCCATCCCCGACTACGCCCGCCTGCTGGCCGAGGACGACCCGACGATTTCGACGAGCCTCCCGCTCGAGGGCCCCGACTTCACCGCGAAGGACGTCTTCGAACTCGCGGGCGAGGACGAACTGGCCGATTACGTCATCGAGCAACTGGCCCACTGGAACGCGATCGGCGTCACGAACGTGATCCACGCCTTCGCCCCGCTCGTGGTCTCCTTTGGCGGCGCGGTCGCCCTGTACAACGAGGAGCTGGTCGTCGATCCGATCCGCGAGCGCGTCTCGGAGATGGTGATGACCAACGTCCCCGAGATTCGCGTCACCGATCAGGGTGACGACGTCGTCGTCGAGGGGGCGCTGGCGAGTGCGCTCACCGAGGGCACCGGCGACCGGCGGCGACTGCGGGAGTGACCGATCGACGGTCCGTTCGCGACCGGCTGTGGCCCGCGTTCCGTGACCGCACTGCCCGCTCCGCTCGAGTAGGACCTTCTATGTAGCTGGACGAGAGCGAACACGTATGGAGCGACGAGCCTTCCTCCGGGCCAGTGCTGCCGGGTTGTCGCTGGCAGGCGCGACCACGATCTCGGCGGTCCAAGCGGCGCCGGCGGCCGCACGACAGGCGTCGTACGAACCGCTCGGTCGGGTCACCGTCGAGGCCGCCGCCGAGGCCGTCGTCGGCGACGACGGCGAGACGGCGTACCTCGCGACCACGACCGGGTTCGCGACCGTCGACGTGAGCGACCCCGCCGACCCGACGGTCCTCGCCGAACATGATGTCGAGATCGGTGGCGAGTCCCTGCGCAATATCCTCGACGTGAGTGTCGACGGCGACCGATTGGTCGTCGCAGGGCCTGCCAACCCCGACTACGAGCCGATGGGGGTTCGCTGCTACGACGTGAGCGACCCCGCCGACCCGACCGCCGTCGACGAGTACGCGACCACCTTCCACATCCACAACTGTACGCTCGAGGGGGACCTGCTGTTCGTCGCCGAGAACGAGTCCGAGACGGACACGAACGCGCTCGCGATCTTCGATGTCGACGGCGAAATTACGCGGATCGGCTCGTGGTCTCTCCTGGATCACGAGCCGGGCTGGCGTGACCGTCCGTTTCTCGGGCGATATCTCCACGACGTTTCCGTCCAGGACAACATCGCCGCCCTTCCCTACTGGAACGCCGGCACCTATCTGGTCGACGTGAGCGACCCGACCGACCCCGAGTACATCACCCACGTCGCCGACACCACTCTCGAGGCCCAACGCGGGATCGGTTACGAGGACGCCGTCTACGGGTTGCCTGGCAACGACCACTACGCGGCCATCGACGACACCGTCGATCTCCTGGCGGTCGGCCGGGAGGCCTGGGCGACCGACGGCGAGCCCGACCGGCCGGGTGGAATCGACCTCTACGACGTGAGCGATCCCGCGGCCCCCGTCCACCGAAGCTCGATCGACCCGCCCCGGACCGACGACGAGAGCCACGGTGGCGGGCGCTGGACTACCTCACACAACTTCGATCTCCGCGGCGACCGGCTCTTCTCGTCGTGGTATCAGGGCGGGGTGAAGATCCACGACATCTCCGATCCGAGTGACCCCGAACGGCTCGCGTGGTGGCGCGATCCCGACGAGACCGGGTTCTGGACGGCCCGCGTCGCCGACCCCGGCGAGACGTTCATCGCTTCGAGTACGGAAGCGATTCCCAACACCGCGCTCGAGGGGGCGCTCTATACCTTCCCGATCGAGCGCGGCGAACAGGCCGATCCGCCGCCGCTGCGAGACGCCGAGCCGTCGAACGAGTCCGGGACGGACGATACCGCGAGCGACGATGCGATTCCCGGCTTTACCGGGTTCGCCGCCCTCGCCGGGGGCGCGGCCGGCCTCGAGTGGTGCCGCCGACGCGGGAACGGAAACGTTCAGGATTAATTCGGCTGTTTTCGCGGTCGTGACCCAACTTATACCACGCTCGAGCGCCTAGCATGGCACATGACCAACTCCGAGGACGAGCCGTCACTGCAGGAACGCGTCGAGCAGTGGATGGCCCGAGAGATGCCGATCATTCAGATGCACGGCGGGACCAGCGCGGTGCGGGCGGCCGACCCCGAGACGGGCGAGGTGATCATCGAACTCGGCGGCGGCTGTAAGGGGTGTTCGGTCAGCGACGTGACGACCGGCAACATCGAGGCCGAACTCATCACGTGGCCGGAGATCGACGAGGTCACCGTCCGCGTCCCCGACGCTCGAGATAGCCTCGGCGGCCCCGACCAACCCGAGTCGATCATGGGCGTCGACCGGACCGAGGGCGGCCGCGGCGACTGGGGCTCGTCGAACCCCGGGAAGGACCACCTCTGACGGCTCGGATACTGGGTCACGCTTCGTCTTCCCCCTGTGTCCCACGTTGACAGGGCCGGACAGTTTTGGCAAGTCCTATATCCTTTTACGCGCCCGTTACGGACATCAGATATCATGACGAGTAGACGCCTGCAGGCAGGAGGTGTCGGCGATGGGTGACGCGCCCGATTCCGGCGAGGACGAGCCCGACGCCGAGACCGACGGCGGCGTCCGCGCGTACACCGTCCGGCTCGAGCTGGTCGACGAACCCGGCGAGTTGCTTCGCGCGCTCGCCCCGATCGCCGACAACGGCGGCAATCTGTTGAGCATCCACCACCAGCGGGGTAACATCACACCGCGTGGGCACATTCCCGTCGAGGTCGACCTCGAGTGTCCGCCCGACCGGTTCGACGACATCGTCGACGCCTTGCGCGGTGCCGGCGTCAACGTCATCCAGGCCGGCGAGGAACACTACGGCGAGGAAGTCAGCGTCGTGCTGGTGGGCAACCTCGTCGAGACCGATCTCTCGAACACCCTCTCGCGGATCGAGGACGAGGCCGACGCCGTCGTCCAGGACCTCTCGCTGGCCGCGCCCGAGGGCACCGACGGCATCTCGAGCGCCCGCGCCCGACTGGCGATCGATTCCGGCCGCTCCGAGGAGGCCCTCGCGGCCATCCGCTCGATCGGCTCGGACAAGGAACTGACCGTCGTCGAACCGCTGCTCGGAGGTGAGGCCTGATGCGACTCGCAATTTTGGGTGCCGGCGACGTGGGCCGTTCGGTGGCCGATCTGGCCGGCGAGTACGGTCACGAGGTCGTCGCGCTGGCCGACTCGACCAGCGCCGCGGTCGATCCCGACGGGATCCCCGTCGAGGCGGCCCTCGAGCGCAAGGCCGGCGACGAGGCCATCGGGCCGGCCGATCCCGAGGACGTCCTCGAGACCGAGTACGACGTCCTCGTCGAGGCAACGCCGACGACGCTGGACGACGCCGAACCCGGCTTCAGTCACGTCCGACGCGCGCTCGAGGCCGACCGCCATGCCGTGCTGGCGAACAAGGGGCCGGTCGCCGAACGCTACGAGGAACTTCGCGCGCTCGAGGCCGACAGCGCGGGCTCGATCCGGTTCGAGGCGACCGTCGGCGGCGCGATCCCGGTGCTGTCGACGATCGAGGACTGCACGCCCCAGTCGGTCACCGCCGTCCGCGGCGTCCTCAACGGCACCGCGAACTTCATCCTCACGCGCATGGCCGCGGAGGGACTCGATTACGAACACGTCCTCGCGGAGGCCCAGGACCTCGGCGTCGCGGAAGCCGATCCGACCTTCGACGTCGACGGCACCGACGCCGCGCTGAAGTTCGTCATCCTCGCGAACGTGCTTGCCGACGGCGGGTTCTCGCTCGCGGACGCGACCGTCGAGGGCATCCAGTCGATCCCCGGCAGCGCGCTCGACCTTGCGGCCGAGGACGGCCGCACGATCCGGCTGATCGGCGAGGCGACCCGCGACGGCGTCCGCGTCGGCCCGCGACTCGTCCCCGAGAACGGCGCGCTCGCGGTCACGGGCACGCGAAACATCGTCCAGATCGAGACCCGCAACGCCGGCTCCTTGCACTCGAGCGGCCGCGGCGCGGGCGGCCCGGAGACGGCGACCGCGGTGCTGTCGGACGTCGGCCGTCTCCCGCCGCTGTAACCGCTTTCTTCCCCCGTACGCACCGTGTTTCGGCTCTTCCGTTCGAATAGTTCGTCCTCGATGTCGTGCGTGTCCGAGCGACCTCTACCCCGGCCGTTCGAACGGTCCGTGTCGTGTGAATGCTAGCCAAACCGCAAGAAGGCGGCGGGATGGACCGAATACGCTTTCGAAATGGTTTTAACCGCAACGAGCCAAAGGGACCGATATAAGCGCCTCTGCGCGTGAGCTACAACAATGAGCGACCAACACCAGAACCTGGCCATCATCGGTCACGTCGACCACGGGAAGAGTACGCTCGTGGGGCGACTCCTCTACGAGACGGGGAGCGTACCCGAGCACGTCATCGAACAGCACCGCGAAGAAGCCGAAGAGAAGGGTAAGGGCGGCTTCGAGTTCGCCTACGTCATGGACAATCTCGCCGAGGAGCGAGAGCGTGGTGTCACCATCGACATCGCCCACCAGGAGTTCTCGACGGACGCCTACGACTTCACAATCGTCGACTGTCCGGGCCACCGAGACTTCGTCAAGAACATGATCACTGGGGCCTCGCAGGCCGACAACGCGGTCCTCGTCGTCGCCGCCGACGACGGTGTCGCGCCCCAGACCCAGGAACACGTCTTCCTGGCTCGTACCCTCGGTATCGACGAACTCATCATCGGCATCAACAAGATGGACATCGTCGACTACGAGGAGTCGACGTTCGACGAGGTCGTCGAGGAAGTCAACCAGCTGCTCAAGCAGGTTCAGTTCCAGACCGACGACGCCTCGTTCATCCCGATCTCGGCGTTCGAAGGCGACAACATCGCCGAGAAGTCCGACAACACGCCGTGGTACGACGGCGAAACCCTGCTCGAGGCCCTGAACGACCTGCCGGAGCCGGAGCCGCCGACGGACGCGCCGCTTCGACTCCCGATCCAGGACGTCTACACGATTTCGGGTATCGGTACCGTCCCCGTCGGACGTATCGAGACCGGCCTCCTCAACACCGGCGACAACGTCTCCTTCCAGCCCAGCGACGTGGGCGGCGAGGTCAAGACGATCGAGATGCACCACGAAGAGGTGCCCAAAGCAGAGCCCGGTGACAACGTCGGCTTCAACGTCCGCGGCATCGGCAAGGACGACATCCGACGTGGTGACGTCTGTGGCCCCGC
>AOIR01000002.1 GCA_000337115.1 Natrinema thermotolerans DSM 11552 | reverse complement strand
CCTTCCGCCGGGTGCGGCGGGAGCCGTCGCAGGGGGGGTGCGAGGTGTGTCAGAACTCCGAGCTATCGGGTCCTCACAGACAGTAGGACAGTAAGACAGTAAGGGGAACCAGTCAGGAACTCGATAGAAACGCCTCTGCGAGGGGGTTGCTTTTTCAACTCTGGGCTGTGAAGGAGGAAGTGACCTTACACCATCATCAGGGTCAGGGTCAGCAGCTTCCGGACGGAGTTCAGGGGCCGTCCGGGTCACTTCCCCCCTTGCGGGGGGCGATTTCATCGTGTTGAGTGACTACCTTGTTACTTCCTCGCTCGGCGGCTTGTGACTTGAATCTTCGGGGGCCACGCGGCGCGCTGCGCGCTCCGCTGGCGGTCGACGGCTCCCGGACCCCGCGAG
>AOIR01000001.1 GCA_000337115.1 Natrinema thermotolerans DSM 11552 | reverse complement strand
GAGACCCCCAAGGGGAAGCGAAGACCCTATAGAGCTTTACTGCAGGCTGTCACTGAGACGTGGTCGCCATTGTGCAGCATAGGTAGGAGCCACTACACAGGTACCCGCGCTAGCGGGCCACCGAGGCAACATTGAAATACTACCCGATGGTGACTGCGACTCTCACTCCTGGCGGAGGACACTGGTAGCCGGGCAGTTTGACTGGGGCGGTACGC